>CAWJIH010000006.1:0-267500 GCA_963842975.1 uncultured Actinomycetes bacterium
GCATGTGAGGTAGCAGTCAGTTAGGTGTGATTTTCAGTCCGACCGAGGTCGGACGGCGGCGTAGCGCGCTGGCGAGGATCATCAGGCGCCCCACAATTCCGTAGCGCGACTTGATCCAGGATTCGACTTGGGCGGATTCCTTTTCGTCCAAGACCACCGCCTCGCCGGGCACCTGGGCGCCGGTGAGGTTTCCCCGCACATCGCATGGCGCCAGAAGGACGTCAGAGTTGTTCCGCAGCCGTTTGACCTTTCCGGAATCCGCCTGGGTAGTGACATACAGATGGTCTCCCTTCCGCACCACCCATACCGGCGTCGCCACCGGGTCGCCTGATTTCCGAAACGTGGTCAAAGAAAGGTATTTGCTCTCCGAGAGCCGTGTGAGTTCATCCACGGTCATCAACTGTAGGCAGCGGGACCGGGCCGTGGGTTATCCACAGTCGGAGTGTTACCGGGACCGCAGCAAACCCCGAATGCGGCAAAGTAGTGATGTGGCCGATTCGAGGCCGCCTCGCCAGTTCAGTCCAGGGGGATTCATGCATGTCATCACCACGTCCATGATCGGCACCGCCGTCTCAGATGTCCGCCTCAGCGTCACCCAATCAGGGCTTTCAATGGCCCGATTCCGCATGGTCAGTCAGCCACGGCGCTACGACTCCAATGCCGGCGCCTTTGTCGACCAAGACCCTTCCTTCGTGACGGTGTTCGCCTGGCGGGGCATGGCCGAGCATGTGGCGGCGAGCATCCACAAGGGTGATCCGGTGGTCGTCGTGGGGCGCCTGCGGGTGCGTGAGTGGTCCGACGAAGGACGGACTCGCGTGACAGTGGAGGTGGACGCGCAATCGGTGGGTCACGATCTGAGTCGAGGTACCGCACGATTCCAGCGGACTCCGCGACCGGCCTCGGTGGCTGGCCCGCCGACGGAACTGAAGGAGAAACGGGAGGCCGTGGCCGCGGAGGCCGCTGTGACTCCGGCGGTGGCCTGACTTCCCGGATCTGGCCTGAGCATCGTTGAGCGATCGTCGACGACTAGGGTTTGGGACCATGGCCGAGTACATCTACACCCTCCGCAAGGCACGCAAAGCACACGGAGACAAGGTCGTCCTCGACGATGTGACGTTGTCGTTCCTGCCCGGCGCCAAGATCGGCGTTGTTGGCCCGAACGGCGCAGGCAAGTCGAGTTTGTTGAAGATCATGGCTGGGATGGATCAGCCCTCCAACGGCGACGCCCTGCTGACACCCAATGCGACCGTCGGCATTTTGCTGCAGGAACCGGAGCTCAACCCAGAGAAGTCGGTGCTGGGCAACGTCGAAGAGGGGGTGGCGGAGACCAAGGCGATGCTCGAGCGGTTCAACGAGATTTCCGCCGAGATGGCTGATCCGGATGCAGATTTCGATGCGTTGATGGTGGAGATGGGCAAACTTCAAGAGGAGTTGGACCGTCGAGAGGCGTGGGACATCGACGCGCAACTTGAACAGGCAATGGATGCGCTGCGCTGCCCGCCGCCGGATGCGGATGTCACTGTCCTGTCCGGCGGTGAGCGGCGCCGTGTTGCCTTGTGCAAACTGCTGCTTCAGCAACCCGACCTCCTGCTGCTCGACGAGCCCACCAACCACTTGGACGCCGAGAGCGTGCTGTGGCTCGAGCAGTTCCTGGAGAAGTACCCCGGCACCGTCGTGGCCATCACCCACGATCGCTACTTCCTCGACAACGTCGCGCAGTGGATCCTCGAACTCGACCGTGGCCGGGCTTTCCCGTACGAGGGCAACTACTCGACCTACCTGGAGACCAAAGCGAGCCGGCTAAAGGTCGAAGGTGCCAAGGACGCGAAACTGCGCCGTCGGCTCACGGACGAACTCGACTGGGTGCGTTCGAACCCCAAAGCGCGGCAGGCCAAGAGCAAATCGCGACTCGCACGCTACGAGGAGATGGCCGCAGAAGCCGAGCGCGCCAAGAAACTGGACTTCGAGGAGATTCAGATTCCGCCCGGTCCGCGACTCGGCAATGTGGTGGTGGAGGTTGAAGACCTCAGCAAAGGGTTCGGCGACAAACTCCTCATGGACGGGCTTTCGTTCAGCCTGCCCCGCAACGGCATCGTCGGCGTGATCGGGCCGAACGGCGTGGGCAAGACCACGCTGTTCAAGATGATCGTGACGGCAACGGACACCGCCGACGGTCCGGAGGAACTGCCGAACGCCGGTGTGATCCGAGTGGGCGACACCGTGACGTTGTCGTACGTGGATCAGAATCGCGGCGGCATCGATCCCAAGAAGAACGTCTGGGAGGTGGTGTCCGACGGGCTTGACTTCATCAACGTGGGCCGAGTGGAGGTGCCCAGCCGGGCATACGTCTCGGCCTTCGGGTTCAAGGGCCCGGATCAGCAGAAGCCGGCCGGGGTGCTCTCCGGCGGCGAACGCAACCGGCTGAACCTGGCACTGACCCTGAAGATGGGGGGCAACCTGCTGCTGCTCGACGAGCCCACCAACGACCTTGATGTCGAGACGCTCGGCAGTCTGGAAAATGCCCTGCTGGAGTTCCCCGGGTGTGCCGTCATCACTTCCCACGACCGGTGGTTCCTCGACCGTGTCGCGACCCACATCCTTGCCTACGAAGGCGACTCGCAGTGGTTTTGGTTTGAAGGCAACTTCGAGGGCTACGAGAAGAACAAGATCGAGCGACTCGGACCGGAGGCGGCGCGGCCGCATCGGGCGACCTATCGCAAGCTCACCCGCGGATAGGCGCCGACATGCACTCAGTTCGGGTCCTCGCACAGATGCGTTGGGCCGATATCGATGCCTTGGGGCACGTGCACAACGCGGCCTTCCTGCAGTACTTCGAACTTGGCCGAACCCAGTTGGTGTTGTCGGCGATCGATCCGCCCCGGAAACGAGGGCTTGCGCTGGTCGTGCGGCGTCACGAGATCGAGTACCTTCGACCCCTGCTGTATCGGCGAGGGGGAGTGGCGGTGGATTCCGAGGTCACCCGAATTGGGCGCACATCGCTGGTCGTGCACAGTAGCGTCTGTGAACCCGACGACGACGTCGTGTACGCCACCGTGACCACCGTCGTCGTGGCCATCGACACCACGACCGGGGGCGCCATGGCGATTCCCGAAGACGTCCGACAGGCGCTCGGCGGCGCTACCGGGGAGGATGAATCATGACCGAAGTGACCTTGTCTCGGGATGCCAGAGTCCGGCTTGCCGCTGTGCTATCGAAACTGATCCGCTGGAACGATGCCTGCGTCGTGCGGATTCTCAGTACGGACCGCGCCCTCGGGCTCTACGCGGATGCGCCGATGGGGGTGCTGGTGTTCCTGGCGGTGCCCCTGGCCGCACCTCCTGCGGCACCTGTCGATCGCCCGGTCTCGGCGCATCGCCTGCGGGACATCATCGGCGACGTTGACTCGCCACTTGCCCCTCGCGGGGAGATGTCCGTGACCATCCCGGATGCCCGGGATATGCCGCCGGCGTTGGCCGCAATGCCTGGCCGGGACGGATGGATTCCTGCTGAGAAAGCCACCGCGGCAGAAGTTTCGGCGGCAGTGGACGCCGCCCTTGCGGAGTTCGATGCGCTGACTGGTGCACCGACCCCGCAGGAGCAGCCCGACCTGTCGCTGGCAGACACCGAGTCGTCGGATGCGCAGAAGCGGGCGGTCGCCGAAGCGTGGTGGTCAACACCCTCGTGGGGCGGAATGCCGCTGAAGGCACTACACGCGGCCAAGTCCTTGGGCATGCTGGCGCACCCCGCGGCGCGCATCGAATCAGCCACCAAAGCTGGCTGGAAACGGATGCAGACCCCGGCCGGTCAAGTGTTCGTTGCCCCGCCGGAGTCGTACGCCGGGATTCCGCTAAGCGTCGTGAAGTAGGCGGGGGGCAAACCAGGCGGCGCAGTCTGGCGGAACCACCACTGCGTCGTCGGTCACCGTGACAGGCCGGTGACTACCACCAGAGGCCACAAGCAACTGCCAGGCGCCGGGCATGAGAACGTCGTCTCGGCCAGCGTTGAGTACGACTCGCACGCCGGGATCGCCGCTGCGGTCAAACCCGATCACGCCACTAGGCCCGATACCGCTAGACGGCAGCCCAGCATCGAAGTCCACCCAGTCGAGTGTGCCGGACACGGGATCGAACTGTCCCATCCCAAGTGCCGGATTCGATTTGCGTTCCGCCAGTAGACGCCGATACAGCGCCAGCGTGCTCTGCGGTGCCACTGTGTTCGGGTCTTCACCAGCGCCGATTTCGCGTGCGTATTCGCCCCACTCGGGCGGTTGCGGCAGCCACGATTCCGCGCTCGGACCGAAGCCGAAGGATGGATCATTGGCGGTCCACGGAAGTGGCACCCGGCAACCGTCCCGGCCCGCCTGCGCGCCGCCGGTTCGAAAGAAAATCGGGTCGGCGCGATACTCCTCGGGAATGTCGTACACCTCTGGCAAACCCAGTTCTTCGCCCTGATAGATGTAGGCAGGCCCCGGCAGACCAAGCATGAAGGTGGTCATGGCGCGTGCCCGCAGCAGGGCAGTGGCCCGGTTGCTGCTGAATCGAGAGGCGTGGCGAGTGACGTCATGGTTGCTCAGCACCCACGTGGTCGGCGCCCCGACGAGGCCGTTTGCACGCAGCGAGTGCTCCACGATGCCACGGATGCCGCTGGCCTCCCACGGCACTTTGAGGAAGTCAAAGTTGAACACCGTGTGGAGCTCGTCCGAGCGCACATAGTTCGCCTGGCGTTGCGGGGTGGTGACCCACACCTCGCCGCAGAAGGCCCGAGGTGGGTAGTACTCGTCGGCGATCGAGCGCCAGGACCGGTAGACCTCGTGCACTTCAGGCTGATCCCAGCAGGGTGCGGGCTGAACGTCGTCGAACAACCTCACAGCCCCCTCGACGGGGTCCTGACCGACCGAGCGCAGGGAGGGGTAGTCGGGGGCCTTCACCAACCCGTGGGCAACATCGATGCGGAAGCCGTCCACGCCACGGTCGAACCAGAAGCGCAGGGTCGACGCCATCTCGGCCGCAACATCTGGATGGGTCCAGTTGAGGTCGGGCTGGGAGTCATCGAAGAGGTGCAGATACCAGTACCCGGTGGGTTGACCTGCCGCGTCGATGACTTCTGACCAGGCCTGCCCGCCAAACACCGACATCCAGTCGTTGGGAGGTTCAGCGCCACCTGGGCCGCTTCCCGGTACGCAGTGATACCGCTCCCACTCGGGAGCCCCGGGGCCTGCACTTTGCGCCTCGGCGAACCAACGGTGGTCGCTGCTGGTGTGGTTCGGCACGATGTCGATGATCACCTTCAGTCCGACGTCGTGCGCTCGCCGGATCAGGGCCTCGGCGTCGTCCAATGATCCGAAGAGGGGGTCGACGTTGCGGTAGTCGGCGACGTCGTAGCCGCCGTCGCGTTGCGGGGACACGTAGAACGGCGTGAGCCAGATGGCGTCCACCCCGAGGTCGGCAATCGAATCCATCCGGGCGGTGATGCCCGGCAAGTCGCCAACCCCATCGCCGTCAGAATCGGCAAAGGACCGCACGTAGACCTGATACACAACCGCATCGCGCCACCACACGTCGTCCGGTCCGCCGGCAGATCCGCTGCGCAGCGCCGAGTCCGTGGCCGGTTCGTCAGGTGTCGGGGCGCCTGCTGAGGGTGGGTTGGTTGCGTCGATCATGGCCAAGAGTCTGGCACGAATGTGGTTGGCTATTCGCCAGCCTCTAAGAATCCGGTGTTCACCATGGCGAATGCCGCGCCATACAGATACCGCCACAGTTGCGCGTCCAATTCAGGCGGCAAGTCCCTCGCGTCCAGCGCGGACCGCATGTGCGCCAACCATCGGTCGCGGGCTTCAGCGTCGATTCGGTAGGGGGCGTGGCGCATCCGCAGCCGTGGATGTCCGCGCTGCTCGGAGTAGGTAGTGGGGCCGCCCCAATACTGCTCCAGGAACATTTGCAGACGGTCGGCAGCGGGGGTGAGATCTCCCGGCGGATACATGGGGCGCAGCAGGTCGTCGTCGGCGATGCCCGAGTAGAAGTCCGCCACGAGGGCCGAGAAGAACTCGTGACCGCCGAACTGGTCGAAGGGGCGTTCGGAATCTTTCACCGAGTCAGGGTAACCCGACCCCGGCGTGGGCCTGCCGGGCGTCGAGTTCGGGCGCGGGTTCGGGCGCGGAATAGCGAGAAGTCAGCTCTTCTTCGATGACGCTTTCGTCGGCCCACGCGCGCCCAATCGCCAACCGTTCGGCAGCCGACGAGATGTTCACCAGCATGGATTGGAACACCACACCGTGGAAGGGAGCCACGGACCACCAGTAGGCGTGACCTGGCAGACCATGCGGATGGTAGATGGCTCGCTGGTGAAACACCGTCCGCCCCTCGTCATCATTTTCGACGCTGAGTTCCAGCCACGCCAACCCCGGCATCTTCATTTCCGCTCGCAGCCGCAGCAGCGCGTTGGGGACGCGCTCTTCGACGCGCCAGAAGTCCACGGTTTCACCCACCCGGAGGCGACGGGCGTTGCGCCTGCCCCGCCGCAACCCGACTCCGCCGACCATTCGGTCGAGTACCCCACGGACCTCCCACGCCAGCGGGAACGAATACCAGCCGTTCTTCCCGCCGATACCCTCGATGATCTCCCAAAGTGCCTCCGGCGGGGCGTCCACCACGCGGCTTCGATCATCGCTGTACAGGCTGCCACCGGCCCATTCCGGATCGTGCGGCAGCGGTTCGGCCGGTGCCCCGGGCACCGAAGCGTTAGACCAGCGCGTCACCACGTTGGCATCCCGCACCCGCACCAGCGCCAGTTGCACTGCCCGCTCGAAAGTGAGCAGCCCGGACGGCGGCGGGGGCACGTAGGTCTGGATGTCGTTTTCCGAACAGACCACCTCGTTGCGCAGTGAGGCGACCAACGGCTTGGCAATGCTGGCGGGGACCGGGGTGATGAAACCCACCCAATGCGCGGACAGTGTCGGGCTGAGTACCGGCACCGGTGCGATGATCCGACGGCGCAGCCCCGCCACCGCGGCGTAGCGTTGCATCATCTGGCGGTAGGTGATGACATCTCGGCCACCGATGTCGAAGGATCTGTTGACCTCGGGTGGCAGTTCCGCGCACCCGACCAGGTAGCGCAGCACGTCGCGGATGGCGATCGGCTGGATTCGGTTGTGCACCCAGCGTGGAGTGACCATGGCGGGAAGCCGCTCGGTGAGGTAGCGCAGCATTTCGAAACTGGCCGATCCGGAACCGATGATCACCGCAGCTTTGAGTTCGGCGGTGGGCACCCCAGAGGCCCGCAGGATCTCTCCGACCTCCGCCCGTGAACGCAGGTGGGGGCTCAATTGCTCTGGCGTGCAGGCCGGGGTGAGTCCGCCGAGGTAGACGATTCGACCGACCCCCTCATCGCGCGCCATCGTGGCGAAAAGCCGGGCCAGGTTCCGCTCCACCTCCTCGAATCCCTCGCCCAACTGAAGGGAATGCAGCAGGTAGTAGGCGACATCCACACCGTGGAGCGCCTCGCGCACCTGGTCTGGCTCCCCGGCGTCCCCACGGACAATCTCCACCTGGTCGAACCATGACACGTCCCGGAGGCGGTCGGGGTGGCGCGATAACACCCGCACCCGGTAGCCGGCGGCGAGCAGTTCCGGCACCAGTCGACCTCCGATGTAGCCGGTGGCCCCGGTGACAAGGCAGGTCTTGGCTGGTGTGGTCGTCATTGCGACAGTTTGTCGCCTGCCTGGCTGCGGTGCACGTCGAGAGCCCAGTTACCAATCCGTCATTTCGGCGACGAGCCACCCTGACCAGGGGGTATTCGCAGCACAATCGGGATCACAATTCCGGCCGCATCGAAAGCTGCCTTCAGCCATTCGCGCAGGGCGCGACTCACAGTCAACTGGTCGGTGGCCGACGCCCGCGCCACCACCCGCACCACCATGGCCTCGCCGGAAACCGATTCCACCCCGGCATAGGTGGGCGCTGATAGCAGCGAGGAGGCGAGATCCGCTTCCGACATCATCTCGTCGGATACCTTCGTCACGACGCTCTTGACTTGCGCCAAGTCGGTGTTCGCCGCCACCGGCATGTCGGCGATCGCCAAGGTCCAACCCTGGCTGCGGTTTCCCACAGTGAGGACTTCGCCGTTTCGGATGTACCAGACCACCCCAGAAAGATCTCGCAGTCTGGTGATCCGCAGCGTAACCTCTTCGACGGTGCCGACAACTCCAGACAGTTCCACGGTGTCGCCCACCCCGAACTGGTCCTCCAACACCATGAAGATGCCCGACAGATAGTCCTTCACCAAGTTCTGGGCGCCGAAGCCAAGGGCCACCCCCAGCACACCGGCGCTGGCCAGCAGCGGCGCAATGTCCACACCGAGCAAGGGCAGGATCGTCAGAATCGCGATCCCAACGGCAAAGACGGTGACGGTGTTCGCCAGCAACGACGACACCGCGTTGGCCCGCTGAACTCGGCGTTCGCGCAGGAGCTGGGCGGCCAGTTCGTCGGTGTCCATACCCCTGCGAGGCGCGCCGGGTTCGTCGGGTTCGGCTGGGTGGTCTGGTGCGGACCCCGCCGGTGCCGCAGTCGGTGTCCGGGCCCGCCAACGCGGGTTGAAGTGTGCCAGCCGGGTGACCGACCGGTAGATCAGCACCCGCGCCACCGTTACCACGACGGCCGTCACCGCGATGATGATGACGATTCGCAGCGGAACGCCGAGGAACCACTCCAGCGCGGCGCTTCCGAAGTCGGCGGCCGCGCCGCTGGGAGAGGTGAACGGCGCCATTGGGGGAAGCCTCCTGAAGGCCTGATGGGTGGTCTGCAGCGACTTTCACATGTCTGGCGGACTACCGGCCACTCGACACTCGGGATCAGGCGATTTTCGCGTATACGGTGTACCCATGACGGATCAAGTTGCAGGCAGCGAGGGCGGAGATCCGGTGCCTGGTCAGCAGAGTGGACACTCCCCGAAACAGTCGGCTCAGCCTGGGTCGGAAAGGTCGTCGGAAGCGGATGCCAAAGCCGCTGCGGAGGCGCTGGTGCATGCCAAGATCGAAGCGGCGCCGAAGGCGGACGTGTTTGGCGAGCGACCTCCCGCCCGGACCATGCTCCGATTCATCAAGCCCACGCTGTTAGGGCTCGCCATCGTCTACGTGGTGGCATTCCTGCTACTCAATAGCGACAACACTCGGATCAATTTCGTGATCTTCCAGGCCGACGTTCCGATTTTCGTGGCCTTGTTTGTGATGCTGGCTGTGGGGGTGGCGGTATCCGCGCTGTTCTTGTGGTGGCGGCGTCGGCATTCCCGCTGAGGGAAGGACCCTGCTTGAGGGAGTCTCGCTCATTCGGTGCGCAAGCCTCGCCCGGAACCCATAACCTTCGGTCATGTCTTCTGAGATCCCGCAGACCCCGGTGACACCTGACCAACCCACGGTGACACCGGACCCAGACATCGAAGAGATTCCCCACCAAACGTCGTCCACTGTGCTCACCGACACTGAACCAGTGGAGTTGGTCGCACCGCCGTATGTGGAGGTTGGGCCCGAACTCGCGCGGTTGGCCAACGCCTACGGTGTGGCTACCGAGTATTGGGACCAGGGCGGGCAGCACCAGAAGGTCTCGGCGGTGACGATTGAGGCCGTGCTGGCGGCCTTCGGGGTCGACGCCAGCACCCCAGAGGCATGTGACCAGGCGATCGAGGCCAAACGGATGGAGCACTGGCATCGGATGCTGCCGCCGGTGTTCGTGATGCGGCAATACACGGAGGCGGTCACGTGGGTGCACGTGCGCCACGGGGATGCCGTCCGGTTGTGGATCGAACTAGACGATGGCGGCTATCGGCATGACCTCACCCAGGTGGACAACTGGACACCACCGCAGTACCTCGACTCCGGCCCGGTCGGCGAGGCCAGTTTCCGAATCCCCGGGGACCTGCCACTGGGCTGGCACACCCTGCACGCGGAGTCCCGCGGAGTGCGTGCATCATGCCCCCTGGTGGTGTCCCCGCAGCGCCTTGAGTTGCCCTCTTCGATGTATCAACGGGCTGGCTGGGGGCTGGCCGTGCAGTTGTATTCAATGCGTTCGGAACGCTCGTGGGGACTTGGTGACTTCTCGGATCTGGCTGACCTCGCGGCCTGGAGCGGGGCCGACCTTGGCGCGGATTTCGTGCAGGTCAACCCGTTGCACGCAGCCGAGCCGATCGCGCCGATGGCGCCTTCGCCGTACCTGCCGGTCACGCGCAGATTCTTCAACCCCACCTACATTCGGGTGGAGGATGTTCCCGAGTTCTCCTATCTGGACGGGGCGAGCATCGATTCCATCGCAGCGCTCGGCGATGAGGTCAAGGTGGCCAACCGTTCGGCCGACCTCTTGGAGCGTGACTCCACCTGGGCTGCGAAAAAGCAGGCATTGGAGTTGGTGTGGAAGGTCGCGCGCACTCCCGGCCGGCAGGCTCAATACGAAGCATTCATCGCCTCGGAAGGTGATGGATTGACCGACTTCGGCACCTGGTGTGCCCTGGTGGAGCAATTCGGCCAGTACTTCACGACCTGGCCGGAGGAATACCAGGATCCGGAGTCGCCTGCGATTGCCGAGTTCCGAATCGCCAACGCAGACCGGATCGACTTCTACTGCTGGTTGCAGTGGGTGTGCGACGCCCAACTTGCCCACTCTCAGCACACGGCCAAGCAGTGCGGAATGAGGCTAGGCATCCTGCATGACCTCGCTGTCGGCGTGCACCCGTTTGGCGCCGACGCCTGGGCGTTGCAGAAGGTGTTGGCCGGCGGAGTCACAGTGGGGGCGCCGCCGGACATGTACAACCAGATGGGTCAGAACTGGTCGCAGCCGCCGTGGCGTCCGGACACGCTGGCCGACGCGGCCTTCATCCCGTATCGCGACATGTTGCGCACCGTGTTGCGCAATGCGGGTGCGCTGCGGCTGGACCACGTGCTCGGGCTGTTCCGGCTGTGGTGGATTCCCGAGGGCATGCCGGCCTATGCGGGCACCTTCGTGAAGTTCGACCACGAGGCGCTCGTGAACATCCTGGTGCTGGAGGCCCACTTGGCCGGGGCAGTGTTGATCGGCGAGGACCTGGGCACGGTGGAGGAGTGGGTACAGAACCTGCTCGCGGAGCGCGGCATTCTCGGCACCACCATTCTGTGGTTCGAGCGCATCGGTACCTGGATCCGTCCGGTGGAGAACTGGCGTTGGCTGTCGATGGCGTCGGTGACCGTCCACGATCTGCCTCCGACTGCCGCATATCTGGCCGGCGAGCACATCAAGTTGCGGGCTGAACTCGGCTTGCTCGCGGGTTCCGAAGACGACGAGTGGGCGGCCTTCGAAACGGAAGTCCAGGACTGGCGCAATGAACTGGCCGCCCGAGGCCTACTGCGGCCGGAAGCGAGCCTGGAGGATGTTGTGGTCGCCTTGCACAGACTGGTGGCCCGTTCACCATGCCGATTGATCTCAATCGCATTGCCGGACACCGTTGGCGACGTGCGTCCGCAGAATCAGCCCGGCACCGACCAGGAGTACCCCAACTGGCGAATTCCGCTGTCTGACTCCGAGGGGCAAGCCGTGCTGCTGGAGGATCTTGTAGCCTCAGAAACGCTGCGCCGACTGGTGGCCGCAGTAGGTGGCTGAACCATCGCGGACGCATCAGCTACGTTGAAGATGTCGAAAGGTGAGTTATGGATCCGATTGGGTCGATCGTCCTGTTCGTGATCATTCCGGCAGCTGCTGCACTGATTGTGGTCGCGTTTGTCTTGGGTCCGAGTTGGAGTCGGGCGGGTCGTTGGCGGCCTGGTGAACCCTGGCGCGACGAACCGGTGCTGCTCGCTGGCGATCCGACGATCCTCGACGGTGACGGTGACGGTGACGGTGACGGCGACGGTGACAGTGACGGCGACGGTGACAGTGACGGCGGCGAACTGCACACGCCGGACGCCAGGCCTGCCATCCCAGCAGAGGAGACTCCCACCGGTGTGCTGGAAGCCGCCGGGGTGGATCTGACGAGCCAATTTGGAGGTGCCCGTGGCCGGTGGTGAACCCTTCACCGCTTCGCAGCTGAAGGACATTGATCGGGCGATCAACATCGCCGAAGAGATGAGCGGGTTGTCGTTCACTGTCTATGTGGGGCACCTTGAAGGAGGTAGGGCCGGGGCGGAAGCCATCCTCGCCGGTCGGCCGACGCCGGAAGGCTCGGTGCTCGTGGCGGTGGACCCGGATGCCAGGTCCGTGGACATCGTCACCGGCGGCAATGCCAAGCGCTGGTTGCCTGACGACAGGTGCCGGTTGGCCATCCTGACGATGTCATCTCGATTCACCCAAGGCGATATCGCCGGAGGTATCCGGGCCGGCTTGATCGTGCTGGGCGAACAGGCCATGCACCCGCCGGTGTTGTTCACCGACGAGCCAGCCTAGCTTTCGCTAGGGGCCGAGCGACTCGAGAGCGCCTAGCCTTCGCGATCTCGATAGACGCAGGTCAGGGCGCGGGACACGGAGTCGCGCCCTTCGATGAGCATCCGCTTCACCCCCGGCGACAACTCCGGGTTGGCATTCAGGAACACGTCGGTGCGTTCGATGGTGCTGGCGTCCACCACCATCGTGGGGTAGAGGCCACCAACGATCAGTTGCGTGATCTCCTTGGTGCGGGTCTCCACGATGTGTGGCAAAGCAGCGAAGTACCTCTCGATGAAAGGTCGAACCAGGTCGCCTTGGAACGGCTGCATGATGCCGACGATAGTGGCCTGCAGCGAGGCGTTTGGTACCTCGTCATCGTGCAGCGCGGAATCCCAGGCCACCTGTTTGGCAGCCAGATCCGGAGCGGACGCGCGGGCGCTGATGGCTCTGCGTAGCCCGGCGGCTGAGGGGTCTCGTTCGGATTGTGCTGCGATGGACTCTTCCCCGGCCGCGCCGAGGGAGACCAGGCGGGTGACCAAACTCCAACGCAGGTCAGTGTCGATGACGAGGCCGGGGATGGTTTCCTCGCCGGTCAACAGGGCCCGCATGAAGGCGATGTCCTGGTTCCCGGCGAACGAGATCACCCCCCTGGCGTACGCCAGTTGATGGTCGCTACCCGGCGTAGCCGAAACACAGGCTTGGCGCAGCTCGCCGGCGAGTAGTTCCGCATAGTTGGAGCGCTGCGCTGGATCGCCGTAGAGGGTCACCGCGCTGAGGGTTTGGCGCAGCACTTGGCCCACAAGCCCAACGTCAGATTCGCCGGCAATCCCGGTTGCCACAAGTGCGACAAACTCACTGGTCGGCAACTCGGCGTCTCTGGTCATGTCCCAGGCCGCGCTCCAGATCAGCGCCCGTGCCAGCGGGTCGTCGAGTTCGGCCAAGCCGTCGATCGCGGCCGCCATCGATGGTCCATCCAGCCGGATCTTCGCGTAGGTGAGGTCCTGATCGTTGACGAGCAACAGGGCTGGCTGTTGTTCGCCCACCAGATCGTCAAGCTCGGTCCGCTCGCCGTCCAGGTCGACTTCGATCCGGGTGCGCAGTTGCATGCCATCGTCGTCGGTCTGGTCGTAGAGTCCCACCGCCAGCCGATGGGGTCGCAGGGTGGCAGCAATTCCGTCCGGCGCCGTTGGCGGTTCCTGGATCAAGGATGCTGCGGTGTAGCGGCCCTCGGTGTCGACCTCGGTGTCAGGGCGGATGAGGTTCACCCCAGAGGTCTGCAACCAGTCGCGCGCCCAACCAGTGAGATCTCGCCCGGATGACTGCTCAAGTGCACCGAGGAGGTCCGAGAGTTCGGTGTTGCCGAAGGCGTGGGTGCGGAAGTACTGCCGGACCCCGGCGAGGAATTCTTCCTCACCGACGAAGGCCACCAGCTGCTTGAGGGCCGAGGCTCCCTTGGCGTACGTGATGCCGTCGAAGTTGGTGTAGACAGCGTCGAGATCCACCATGTCGGCAGCGATGGGGTGCGTGGACGGCAGTTGATCCTGCCGGTAGGCCCACGCTTTGCGCTGGTTGGCGAACCCGGCCCAGGCGTGGGTGAAGCGGGTGGCGCGCTCGGCGGCGTGGTGAGCCGCCCACTCCGCGAAGGACTCGTTCAGCCACAGGTCGTCCCACCACTTCATGGTCACCAGGTCGCCGAACCACATGTGCGCCATCTCGTGCAGAATCGTGTTGGCCCGCACCTCATAGGCGGTATCGGTCACCCGGGACCGGAAGATGTAGTGGTCCTCGTGGAACGTCACCGCGCCTGGATTCTCCATGGCCCCGGCGTTGAATTCCGGCACGAACAGTTGGTCGTACTTGCCGAAGGGGTAGGGGTAGTCGAAGGCGGATTCGAAGAACTCCATGCCCTGTTTGGTGATGGTGAAGATGTCGTCTGCGTCCAGATCGGGAGCCAGCGTTTGGCGGCAGAACAGCCCCAGTGGGTAGGTGCCATTCGGCCCCTCGTAGGAGTCACGGACAACGTGGTATTCGCCGGCGATCAGGGCATACAGGTAGCTGGCGAGTGGCCAGGTGGGCTCGAATTCCCAGGTTGCGGTGCCATCGCCGTGGGGAGTCGAGTTTGGGGTTGGCCGGTTGGACACCACCTGCCAGGACTCGGGGGCCCGCACCGTCAACTGCATCGGTGCTTTGATGTCGGGTTGCTCGAAGACCGCAAAGACTCGGCGCGCATCGGCCACCTCGAATTGGGTGTAGAGGTAGACGCGGTCGTCGATCGGATCGACGAAGCGATGCAACCCTTCCCCGGAGGACATGTACCGTGCTTTCGCCACCACTCGCACGTGGTTGCGTGAGTCGAGTCCCGTCAGCGTGATGCGGCTGTGGGCGAAAACGCTCGCGGGTAGATCGGTGCCGTTCAGCGAGATTTCGACTACTGAATCGGCGATGAGGTCAAGCCACGTTTCTGACCCGGGTTCAGCGCTGAATTCCACTTCCGTGATCGACTCGAAATGGGGTCCATCAGCGGTGAGGTCGAGATGCACCCGGTAGGACACATCACTGACGACGGCAGAACGGGCTTGAGCTTCGGCCCTCGTGAGGTTCTCGGCAGGCATATCCACATCCAACCACTCCCAGTAGGGTGTGCATGTGACCGATGAGCATGTGGGCCTGCGGGACGGGATTTCGGCTAATTCCGAACTGTCGGGCGCCAGCGAATCTGAGGCCGTCACCGAACGGGTGGACTTCTACTTCGACCCGATCTGCCCATGGGCGTGGATGACCTCCCGCTGGATGCTTGAGGTTGCCCGAGTCCGCCCGGTGGAGATCAACTGGCACGTGATGAGCCTCGCGGTCCTCAACGAAGGTCGAGAGGTTCCGGAGCAGTTTCGTGAGTTGATGCGGCTTGGTTGGGGACCGGTCCGATCCGTCGTGGCGGCTGAGGAACTGGTGGGCCCAGACGTGGTGCTACCGCTCTATACGGCGTTGGGGGAGCGGATTCACCTCGCCGGGCGCGATCCTGACGAGGCGCTGATCGAGGAGGCCGTAGCTGCCGTTGGTCTGCCCGCAGAGGTCGCCGCAGCTGCTGGGGAAGCACGCTGGGACGCCGCGGTGAAAGCCAGCCACCAGGCGGGAATGGAACCGGTTGGAGATCAGGTCGGCACACCGGTCGTCCACGTGGATGGGGTTGCCTTCTTCGGTCCAGTGGTGTCCCCGGCACCCAAAGGTGAGGCCGCAGGTAAGTTGTTTGATGGAGTCTTGGCTTGCGCTCGGACTCCTGGATTCTTCGAGTTGAAGCGGTCCAGAGACGTCGACCCGATCTTCAGTTGACGGCCGCGGACGAAGGGAGAACGACTCCACCATGGCGTACCCCTACCCCCCTGCATATGATCCGCTGGCAAAGTCGAAGGTTGCCGCTGGGCTGCTGGGCATCTTCCTCGGCGGACTCGGTATCCACCGGTTCTATCTGGGGTTCACCACCATTGGGGTCATCCAGATCATCGTCACCCTGATCACCTGTGGTCTGGGTTCCCTGTGGGGTTTTGTCGAAGGCATTCTGTACTTGGTCGGGGCAAGCGGATTCACCACCGACGCTGACGGTCGTCCGCTCAAGGAGTGAGTTCGCCCAGCGGACTGGAGAAGGCGGAGGGATCAACCGTTGCAAACACCACGGTGGCCTCACTGCTGGAGGCGGACCGCCAGGTGATCCGCAGATGCGGAACCCGGTCATCACCGGCAGGTTGCTGGTCGCCCGTGGGTCCTTTTCCGTTGGCGGTGATGACGTCTTCTCGAGGGATAATCAGCGTCCGGTCGGGATTCGCCGCGGCGAAGACGACACCGTGCTCGGTGAGCGCGAGCATCCCCACGCCGACAAGAGCTTGCTTCTCCGGAAGTGTGATCGACTCGCACTTGGCTGGCGCGAGCACAAGCGGCGCACGGCCATGGGTCTCTCGGGCCAACAACTCGGCACTGGCGCGTAACTGGCGGACTGCTCGCGGACGAAGCACGAAAAAGGCGATGAATACGAGGACAACCACCACGATCAGCAGCGCCCCGAGCACCAGCCACACAGGATCCACGAACACGGACCGTAGCAGTTCTGCTACACCCCACGGCACAAGGCCACACGCAGGGCGCCGGATTCTTTTGGACCGTGGCAGCGTTTGGTGGCTTTCGGCAAACCTTTGCCAGCCATCGAAACTATCCCCCCGCTGGGAACCGGCTTGAGATCAGGCCCAGGAAGGCTCCGAAACCTGCGAGTAATGCCAGGGGCATCAGTACCATGGCTACGATCCGCAGCGCCCTTCCCAGCCGACGGCCCCGCGCGACGACAACAGCCAGGAACGGCGGCACCGTCAGAATCAGTCCGGTGACCACGACATAGGCAGCGATGCCGTCGGCAGCGGCTTGACTGCAACCTTCCCAACCGGAGTCACAGGCGAAGGCGGCCATAGCAATCACGATGAAGAACAAACCAACTCCCACCGCCGCCAGCAGCGCCCACCAGATGGCCAGGACCCAGCCGGGAACGCCCAGCCGTAGCGGGGCCGCCATCGTCGGTTGGCCATAGGCGGACCCGGGCTGACCGCTGAGGTGGCCGGTCCAGGTGTTGCCGTCGAAGTACCGCAGGTCCGCTGTTGGCGAGTTCGACGCCCAGGGGTCGGGGTACCACCCAGGGGCCGTTTGGGTCGCTGGTGCTGGGGCTGGTGCTGGTGCGGGCTGGGGCTCGGGCTGGGGCTGCGGTGGTTGCCGGGATGACGGCCTGCGGGGTGGCTGGCAGCGCCGGCATCACTCGGGTCGGGTGCTCGTCCGGCATCGGTTCGAGCACCGTCGTCTCGGACTCCAGTGCGTCGGTGCGGTCTTCCTCGGCCATGTCCGCAGACATTACTCCCCGGAGGGCGCATTGGATTGGGGCGGAGAGCGCCGAACGGAATGCGGAGGACGGGGGAAAGCTCCACTTGTCTTCCTGGGTAAAGCACTTAGTCGAATCTGGGTTCTGAGATCTGCGCCGTCAGTACAGTGGTGTGGGTCGTGCAGTCAACTGACAGTGGCGGAGGCGGCTGTCAGGTGGGAGGAACTATGTCGAGTGCAACCGACGCCGTCAACGTCGGCGAGGCCAGGACTCGGCCCAGCTTGGGTCGCCAACTCGGTTGGTACTTCGGGGGGCTCATTACCGTCTATGTGATCGGCCTGGTTGCGTTCTGGCCGCCCGCAGGTGGGCAGCCAGATGAGGTGATCTTCCTGGTGCTCATGTTCGCCCCCACGGTGGGCGCCCTCCTGGCGCGTTTCGTGGCCAAGGGGCGCATTCAATGGGGGCGGCCCAACTGGTGGCTCTTGGCGGGATTGGTTCCTGCTGTAGCAGTTCTGGGTGTCTACCTGGTCGGTGTCCTATTCGGCTGGGACACCGAGGACCCTGGGCTACTTCGATCCGCGCTGATCACGGCACCGGTGGCGATCGCGCTGGCATCGGTGTCAGCGGCGGGCGAAGAGATCGGCTGGCGGGGGTTCTTGTGGCCGACGCTGCGGGTCCGCCTCGGGTTCTGGCGGGTCAGTCTGATCGTCGGTGTGATCTGGTGGATCTACCACGTTCCCCTGGTGCTGTTCGGCTGGTATGGCAGCCTGGCCGGGCTACCGGCCTTCACGGTGGCCATCGCCGGTTTCACGCTTTTCGTCGGGGTGCTCACCGATCGATCGAAGTCGTTGTGGCCCAGCGTGGTGGCCCACGGGACCTGGAATGGACTGGTGGCCACGAGTTTCGCTGCGACGGTGGGAGGCGAAAGTGTGCCGGCCTTCGCCGGCAGCGACGAATTAATGGGCGAGTTCGGCTGGCTCGCCGCGATCACCATGGCAATCCTCGGGTTGGCGACTGCCCTATGGCACACCCGGCGACGTTGACCCAGGGCGGCTCGTGACCTGGCGGGCCGACTCGTGGTGCGTACGGCTCCTGCGCACGAGGCCGACAGCACCGACCGGAATGGCCACCGCGGCCGTGGCGAGCACAGTCCGTGAGTTCTAGTTGGTGGCCTGGCCGGTGTCGGCCAGGCCGCGCATGACCGAGAAGAAGAACAGCAGCACACCCACCATCGGCCAGACAAGGCCACGGTGGTGGTCTGTTCTCGTGACGGGGAGGTGCCCCGCGGGGCGGGGCTGCTACTGCGGTTGCGGTTGCTGGGCCAACTTGGGCCTAGTGGGTGACAAATCGGGACTAACCCGAAAGGGGCCCGGCGAGGGCGTAGGCACCTGCGCACACCGTGTCCGTCGCACCGCCACTGGTTTTAATGTAAAACATATCGTTCGCATAGCTCTTCTCAAAAAAGTTTGGCGCCCCTCCACCCTCCGCCCGGTGCCCCGCCGATATCCGGAGCAATTGTGGCTTTCCCCACATTTGTTTCGCCATGCGGCAGACGCTAACACGAATTTCCGCCGAATCGGGCCTGAGGTGCGATATGCCCCTCCGCCCGTGAGTCGCGCCCCCATGACCGGATTGGACGTGGAGGGCGGTGCATCGCTCGACTCGGTGGGCACGGATTCGTGCCCACCGGTCGCCTGGCCGAGGACCTCACCCTCTCCGCGCGTGCGCACCTTCGTCGCAGTAGGCACGTGATTCGGCCCCGCGAGCGGTGGAGACATGCAACGCAATCTCGCCGGTCACCAATACCGGATCGTGCCGAACAACTCGTGCAGGTCCTTGGTTCCTGGGCCGATCGCGACGAGGAGCTCCTCGACCGCCTCCGGACCAGGCCCTCCACGTGATGAATCTCCCGTAGCCCTGCGAAAGGTGGGAGGCTGGCCCTCGCATCCGGGACGATGCGAACCCCGCTGCCGACTGCACGCCGAGAAGGACGAATGCAATCTGAAAACCTGACGAGGACCTTGGCCGACGGCCGGACGCTGGCCTGGGCAGAGTACGGAGTGCCGGACGGCAGAAGTGTCCTGTTCTTCCACGGCGGCAACGACTCCCACCTCACCGATGGCCTTGGGATCACCGGGTACCGGGTCGTGGGTCACTCGGGCGGAGGCCCCCATGCCCTCGCCTGCGCACACTCGCATCCAGGGCGTGTCCAATCCGTGGCGACCGTGTCGTCGCCCGCACCGCTCAAATTTGGCACGGTGGCCGAGATCGGCAGGCGGCGTTGGGCTGGAGCGCGTTCCTCGCCGAGCAATTGCCCCACGCAACCCTGGCGATTGATGAGAAGGGAGGACACTTCTCCACCCTCATCAACAACGCGGCCCAGATCCTGACCGGGACCGCCGCCGATTCCTAGCGCAACACCGCCGAGCTGCGACCCCTCCCACGACGACGCCTGGCGCGCTGCAGGACTCGGGAAGTCTTGGGCGTTCGGCTTTCGCCCTGAAGAGTTGGTGGCCGACGCAGAGGCCTCCTCATCTCCGGCCTACCCTGGGCGGGCGAAGCCGGAGTCGTGAGGGCGGCAGTGCGGGGAGGTTGAGTGCGTAGCCAGCAGACGAAGTCTGTGTGGGTCGGGCAGCCGTGGCGCGTGGTGCTCCGAGACCTGGAACTCGACGAGCGGGCGGTCCTACGTCGTGCTGGCCAACCATTGGGTCTGTTCGCAAGGCGCCGGCTGCTGGATATCGGTCGATGACTTCTACGCATTGTTCGATGCCGTGGAAGCCGAGGCCGGCGACCCCACCGTCGCGATCCGGGGAGGCACCGTTCTGTCGGCCGAACTGTTCGACCCTGCGTACTTCTCAGCGATCTGCTCGCCGAACCTGAACGCTGCCTTCACCCGGCTCGGCGAGCACATGCGGCATGTGGGTCCGTTCGGTCTCGAGGTCGAGGTTGCGCACAACGAGACGACCGTTCGGTACGGATGTAAGCACCGGCCAGATGTGGCGAGGGGGCTCGGTCTCTCGCAGTTGGCGTTCCTCGTCGCGTTGGCTCGCCGCGCCACTCGACACCGGATCGTGCCGGAACGGGTAGTGGTCGCCGGGTCCGTGGACGACCTCGACGGGTGCGAGGAGTTCTTCGGATGCTCCGTGGTCGGTGGCGAGGTGTACTCGATTACCTTCGGCGCCTTCGACGCACAGCGACCGTTCCTGACCCACAGCGAGGAGATGTGGCAGGCCTTTGAGCCCGGCCTACGGAGGCGGATGGCCGAAGCGATTGAGCGTCGTTCGGCAACCGAGGAGGTCGAGCAAGCCCTGTACGAGCTCCTCCCGAGCGGTCGGAGCGGGATAAGTGATGTCGCGAGCGAACTTGGAGTCGGGGGCCGGACCCTGCAGCGGCGCCTCGCATCGGAGGGAACGAGCTGGCTCCATGTGCTCAACCAAACCCGGGAGCGATTGGCCCGCCACTACCTCGAGTCCACCGATCTGAGCCCCACCCAGGTCGGCTTCCTCCTCGGCTTCGACGACCCGAACTCGCTCTTCCGAGCGTTCCAGCGGTGGACGGGCACCACTCCCGAAGCCTGGCGCGCAAAAGCTCGGATCGCGGAATAGTCCACACCCTTCGCGGTAGAGGCGGTTGCGTGATCTCGCCTCGGATTGACGCATCCGGCAAGCAGGTTGGCGCATTCGGCGAGTGCACCTCAGTCAGCCGAAGCCCACAATTGAACTCATGGCGACCGACCAGATCCTGAGCCACACACTGACGCATTCAACACAACACGGAGGTACAACATGCCCCAGACAGTCCTGATCACCGGCGCGAGCTCCGGGATCGGCAAGGCAACCGCAGCCTTGTTTGCCGATCGAGGCTGGAACGTCGTCGCCACCATGCGCAATCCCGACGATGGCGCGGACTTCGCGGACCTCGACAACGTTCTCGTCACCGCACTCGACGTGCTCGACAGCGCGTCGATCAAGGCGGCGGTCGCCGCCGCCACGGAGCGGTTCGGAACCATCGACGTGCTCGTGAACAACGCCGGCTACGGCTCCTACGGGCCGCTGGAGGCCACACCGATCGAGACACTGCGCCGCCAGTTCGACGTCAACGTGTTCGGCCTTGTCGAAACCCTGCGTGCGGTCTTGCCCACGATGCGGGCCCAGCGCAGCGGGGTGATCGTCAACATCTCGTCGGTCGGTGGGCGCATGGCGTACCCGCTGGGTTCGCTCTACCACGGCTCGAAGTGGGCGGTGGAGGGCATCTCCGAGGCGGTCCACTTCGAACTTTCAACGCTCGGAATCCGAGTGAAGATCGTCGAGCCCGGTGGCGTGAACACCGACTTCGCCGGTCGCTCGTTCGTGTTCACCCACGAACCTGATCTCGCCGATTACCAGCCGCTAGTCGACATGGCCGCCGCTGCCATTGAGGACGCCGAGCAGAGCGGCAACCAGGAGCCGCAGGAGGTCGCCGAGGTGATCTACACTGCCGCGACCGACGGCACCACTCAACTGCGGTACATCTCCGGCGAGGGTGCGCGGCAGTTGCTGGAAAGTCGCTACTCGCCCGAGCAGGACGAGCAATTCGTCGCTGGCTTTCGCGCCCAGTTCGGCCTCTAGACGCATCGAGTCGGCACTTCTGAAGGAGCCCCTCATGAACGTCTCGAACGACCGGCCCCGCAGGCGCAGGCTCTCGGTCGCGGGCATGATTCTGGCCACTTCGCTCGTCGTCGCCGCGTGCGGTGGTGGGGACGAAGCGGCGTCTGAATCAGCCTCCTCGACCGCGCCGCCGGCGACGGTCGACGTGCCGGCCGTCGTCGACTGCCCTGCAGTGCCGACGGGAGTGAGCCAGTTCGTTCTCGACGCCGGTGGGGCAGAGCACGACGTTCGGGTGTACGTCCCGACGACCTACGACGGCGGCTCCGAGCTCCCCCTGGTCATGAACTTCCACGGCTTCGGTTCCACCGGCGACCAGCAGGCCGCGTTCACCGGCTACGAGCAACTCGCCGAGGAGGAGGGCTTCATCGTCGTCCATCCGACCGCCGTCCCGTCGAGTACCGACGAACAGGGACGCAACGCATGGGAGTCGCTGGCCACCGACGACCCGGGCAAGGACGACTTCGAGTTCACGAACGAACTCCTCGATCTGCTCATCGCGGACTACTGCGTCGACCCGACCCGGGTGTACGCAACCGGGATGTCGGGTGGGGGTCTGTTCGCGAGCCAACTCGTGTGTGAGATGTCCGATCGCCTTGCCGCTGCGGTGTCGGTCGCTGCGATCTACTTCCCGGCGTCGTGCGACCCGGCAGAGGCAGTGCCGTTCATGGCGATTCACGGTACGGATGACCCGACCGTGCCGTTCGACGGCGACCTCGTCGGCACGAGATTCGAAGCGGAGGCGTTCGCCCAGCTGCTGTTCTCCACGCCGATCCCCGATCAGTTCGCCGAGTTCGCGCGGGTGATGGGCTGCGACCTCGAGCCTGAGCGGATCCAGACGTCGACCGACGTCTTCACCACGACCTACTCCGGTTGTGACGACGGCGTGCCGATGGTGTTCCAGGAGGTGGTCGGCGGTGGCCACGCCTGGCCGAGTTCACCGTTCACAGAGCCGGACTCGCCGGTGGTCGGGCAGCTGACACAGCTGCAGGGCTACAGCACCTTCGACCTCGACGCCACGGCCGACTCCTGGGCCTTCTTTGAACAGCACACCCGAGACGTCTGAGTGTCTGGGGGTCAGCGGTGATCAGCGCGCTGACCTGCGCAAATAGTGGAGCGGGTGACGGGAATCGAACCCGCATGACCAGCTTGGAAGGCTGGGGCTCTGCCATTGAGCTACACCCGCGCGGTGCCGCCACTCGTCGGGGCGGCACCGCGACACATGTTAGTAGGTGGTGCTTGGTGGGTTAGGCGCTGGGCGTGGAACCTGTTGATCCGCCGCCGAGCAGGCCGCCGAGCAGACCGGAGAGCTGCTCTCCACCGGGGATCTTGCTGAGTACGTCACCGATGTTTCCCGCACCGGGGAGTTGGCCGGAGGGTGACAACTTGTCGACGATTCCGGGCAGTGTTTGGGCAAGGCCGCTGGCGAACTCCTGGGCCGACATTCCGGCCTTCTCGGCGGATGCCTTGAGTTGCTCCGGGCCGAGGGCCTGGGCGATCTGGCTTGGGTCCGCCGTCAGGTTCGCGCCCTGACCCACCCAGGATTGGACCTGCTCGCCCAATCCGTTCGCCTGTAGCTTGCCCAGCAGATCCTGCAGTCCACCGTTCTGCTGGATCAAGTCGACCATGGGCTGCAGCATGCCCTGGAGTTTGCTCGGGTCGAGCGCGCTGCCCGCCGAACCGAGGAGTTGCTGGAGCATTGCTGCTGGGTCACTGGCCATACGAGTCCCTTTCGTCAGCGGCCGAGGCAGCACAAAGGGCCCCGGCTCGTGGAGAAAATAAGTGGTGGGACCTATCGTTGCGCCACCCACCCGCAGGTGTCGCGACGAAACCCGTAGACTCTGCCGAAGCACAGTCACCACGGGGCGTAGCGTAGTGGCTAGCGCGCCTGCTTTGGGTGCAGGAGATCGGGAGTTCGAGTCTCCCCGCCCCGACTCGATTTGATTCGACCATCAGACCCCTAGTTGGAGTTGGCACATATCGTGAAGAGCACGTTGGAGAGCCTTTCCCCCACCCGCGTCCGGATCGTCATTGAGATGCCTCCTGAGGATCTCCAACCGGCCGTGGACAAGGCCTTCCGGAAGATCGCGTCGCAGGTCAACGTACCTGGGTTCCGCCGTGGCAAGGTGCCGACCCGAATCATCGAACAGCGATTCGGTCGTGCCGTGGTCGTCCAGGAAGCGCTCGAGGAGGCTGTCCCGGCCGCCTACGAAGAAGCTATCGCCGAACACGGCATCGAGGCGCTGGGCCAGCCCGAAATCGTGATCGACCAAGATCTTGGTGCCCTCGAGGCGCAGGACTCAGTGGAGTTCGTGGCTGAGGTCGATATCCGGCCCGAGGTCACCCTCCCGGACTACTCCGAACTGGCGATTGAGGTGGCGGACAACGAGGTCACCGACGAGAGCGTCGACGAGCAACTCGACGAACTGCGGGAGCGGTTCGCCTCGGTCACCCCGGTGGAGCGTGCCGTCGCTGAGGGCGACCTCGTCGTGGTCGATGTGGTCGGTGAGTCCGACGGGGAAGAGATCGAAGACTTCACCAGCGCCGGCATGACCTTCGAGGTGGGCACCGGCAAGATGATCGAGGGATTCGACGCTGCGGTGGCGGGCGCCTCGGAAGGCGACACCGTCGAATTCGTCCACATCCCGGTGGAGGGCGATCACGCTGGCAAGGAAATCGCGCTAAAGGTCACGGTCAAGGGCGTTCGGGAGCGGGAACTGCCTGAGGCCGACGATGACTTCGCTCAACTTGCCAGCGAATTCGACACGATCGACGAACTGCGTGCGGACCTTCGCGATCGGTTGGCTCGGGTCAAGTTGGTCGAACAGGGCATCGAGGCACGCGACAAGATCAACGAGTTTCTGCTGGAGAACACCGAGATCCCGGTGCCGGAGGGCGTGCTCAGCCAAATGGTGGAGCAGCACTTCGCGGACGGTCACGGTGACGACTCCCACCGGGAGGAAGTCACCGAACAAACTAGGGAGTCGCTGCGCACCCAGTTCCTGCTGGACGCCTTGGCCGACCAGCTCGAGGTTGAGGTCGCGCAAGACGATGTCACGCAGTGGATCGTGCAGCAGGCGCCGCGCTACCAGATGACGCCGGACCAGTTTGTGCAGGCGCTGGTGCAGGCTGACCAGCTCAGCAGCGCCCTGGGCGACGTCCGTCGGGCCAAGGCGCTGTCCGTGGTGCTGGAGCAGGCCGTGATCACCGACGCTTCGGGTCGCCCGGTTGATCTCACCGCCCTGGATGTCGTCGAGGAGGGTGAAGAGGCTGACGCGGACGAACTCGCCGACGAGGAACTAGACGAGTTGGATGCTGAGGTCCTGACCGATGAGGCCGACGAAGACGTCGCCGCCGAGGTTGAACTTGAGGCTGAACTAGAGGCTGAGCTCGAGGTTGAACTTGAGGCTGAGCTCGACGCTGAGGATGCTGCCGAAGCTGCAGCGGATTCGGACGAGGCCGACGAGGTCGAGACCCCCGCAAATCGCGAGACTGAGTAACAAGGTCGGTTCTGCCCTGCGCCGTCAGCGAACACCCACGTTGGCGGGGAACGGAAAGTCACGCGCGGCGGTTAGGGTCGAGGCAAGCATTGAACCATCCGACTCGAACTGAAAGGGCGTGTGTGTTGGGCACCACGAATAGCCCGGGTGGAATCGCGATCCCCGATCTGCGAGGAACCCCGGCGTCTCCGATGGCCGGATATGACGATTCGGTCTACCAAAAGTTGCTGCGAGAGCGGATCGTGTTCCTCGGCTCCCAGGTCGAGGACTCTGTTGCGAACCTGCTGTGCGCGCAGATCCTGCTGCTCGCAGCCGAGGATCCAGACGCGGACATCTTCCTCTACATCAACTCTCCTGGCGGCTCGGTGACCGCGGGCATGGCCATTTACGACACCATGCAATACGTCCAAAACGACGTTGCCACGGTGGCGATGGGTCTGGCCGCATCAATGGGCCAGTTCCTCCTCAGCGCGGGTGCTCCCGGCAAGCGATACGCCCTGCCACACGCTCGGATCATGATGCACCAGCCTTCTGGCGGCATCGGCGGAACGGCGAGCGACATCAAGATCCAGGCCGAGCAGATGCTGCACATCAAGAAGCAGATGGCTGAGCTCATCGCCGAACAAACCGGGCAAACGCTGGAGCAGGTCGAGCGGGATTCGGATCGCGATCGGTGGTTCACCGCCGATGCCGCGCTGGAGTACGGCTTCATCGACCAAGTTGTTCGCAGCGCGGCCGATGTGACCGGAAGCGGAGGGACTGCGAAGTGAACATCGAACATCTGCAAGCTGCTCGCGGGGGCGGGTCCCTGGCCGTGCCAAGTGCCCGCTACGTGCTACCGGAGTTCCGTGAGCGCTCGGCCAACGGCGAGCGTGTTCACAACCCTTACACGAAGTTGTTCGAGGAGCGGATCATCTTCCTCGGAGTGCAGATCGACGATGCCTCCGCCGACGATGTCATGGCCCAACTCCTCACGCTGGAGTCCCTGGACCCGGATCGCGACATCTCGATCTACATCAACTCTCCGGGCGGCTCGTACACGGCGATGACTGCGATCTACGACACGATGCAGTTCGTCAAGCCGGAGATCCAGACGGTCTGCCTGGGGCAAGCCGCCAGTGCCGCTGCGGTGCTACTCGCCGCCGGCAGCCCAGGGAAGCGCTACGCCTTGCCGCACGCCAGGGTGCTGATCCACCAGCCGTACACCGAAGGTGGCGGCCAGGGATCGGACATCGAGATTCAGGCGAACGAAATCCTGCGGATGCGCAAGGAGATGGAAGGCATCATCGCGGCTCACACCGGCCGCAGCATCGAGCAGGTGGAAAGCGACATTGAGCGCGACAAGATCCTCACCGCCGAGGATGCCAAGGAGTACGGCATCGTCGACCAGGTGATTGCGTCTCGCAAGGTCGCCGCCCGCCAGTAACCGAAGTGAACGAGTGTGGGTTGAGGGCCTGAAAAGGGGCCTCAACCCACACTCGTTGTCGCATGCCGCCTCGTTGACCACTGCGGCGAGCGACACGACCCCCGTGCGTTCGGCGTAGAGCCGAACCACGGGGTAGCGTGTGGTCAGAGTTCGCCTCCTGGTCGAGGGAGGCGGGGAAGGTGAGGTCGGTCCATGGCCAGAATCAGTGATGGAGCTGACCTGCTCAAGTGCTCGTTCTGTGGCAAGAGCCAGAAACAGGTCAAGAAACTCATCGCCGGTCCGGGTGTCTATATCTGCGATGAATGCATTGACCTGTGCAACGAGATCATTGAGGAGGAGTTCAACGAGGCCGCTGACCTCAAATTCGATGAACTCCCGAAGCCGCGTGAGATCTACGAATTCCTCAGCAAGTACGTGATCGGCCAGGAGGCTGCCAAGAAGGCCCTGAGCGTCGCGGTCTACAACCACTACAAGCGGGTGCAGGCCGGCGCGGACGAGCAACGGCGCTTGGCCGACGAGATCGAATTGGCCAAGTCGAACATCTTGCTGCTCGGGCCTACTGGTAGCGGTAAGACGCTGCTGGCGCAAACACTGGCCCGGATGCTGAATGTCCCCTTTGCCATTGCCGACGCCACGGCACTGACGGAGGCCGGCTACGTCGGCGAGGACGTTGAGAACATCTTGCTCAAGCTGATCCAGGCGGCCGACTACGACGTGAAGCGCGCCGAACAGGGAATCATCTACATCGACGAGATCGACAAGATCGCACGGAAGTCGGAGAACCCGTCGATCACCAGAGACGTCTCTGGTGAGGGCGTCCAGCAGGCGCTGCTCAAGATCCTGGAAGGCACCACCGCCTCGGTGCCCCCGCAAGGTGGCCGAAAGCACCCGCATCAGGAGTTCATCCAGATCGACACCGCCAATGTGCTTTTCATCGTCGGTGGCGCCTTCGCCGGGCTCGACACCATCATCGGGCAGCGGGTGGGCAAGCACTCGTTGGGATTCACCGGTGCCATTGAGCGTTCCCGCGCCGACGATTCTGAGCTCTTCGCCGAAGCCATGCCGGAGGACTTGCTCAAGTTCGGGTTGATCCCGGAGTTCATCGGCCGGCTTCCGGTCATGACATCAGTGACCGCGCTCGACCGCGAGGGCATGATCAGCGTTCTCACCGAACCCAAGAACGCACTCGTGCGGCAGTACCAGAAACTCTTTGAGCTCGATGGCGTCACCCTTGAGTTCGAGGAGGATGCGCTGGGCGCGATCGCCGACCAAGCGATGAAACGCGGCACGGGTGCGCGCGGTTTGCGCTCCATCATGGAAGAAGTGCTGCTCAACGTCATGTACGACGTTCCCAGCCGCGACGATGTTGCCACGGTAATCATCACCAAAGAGGTGGTGGACGAGAACGTGCTGCCCACGCTGGTGCCGGTGCAAGCACCTCGACGGCGGGAACGGCGGGAGAAGTCCGCCTGACCCCGCTCCGGCTGCCAGACCAGTCAAACGGAACCGGTCGGCCAAGAACGTTCCGCGACGCCTGTCGCCCGAATGGCTCCCAATAGGACCAAAGTCCCTACCGCCCGTTGCCCGGGCAAACTGACACTCAAGTTGAGGTAACTGCCCTGATATCCCTGGGGTATTCGTTACCGACGGCAGTCTGTGCGGGTGGGAGCGCCACCGGGCGGTGGAACGAGGTGCAACATGAGCGCTTCAAAGTGGACGATGTTTGTGGCAGCGGTTGCGCTGCTTTTCGGAATGATGGGCGTTGCCGCGCCGCTGGAGGCGCGGACGGCACCGCCTCCGACACCCAGCGGGAATGTGGTGGTGGATCCCACGTTCGCTCCGCAGCCGGGCGTCGCCCGATTCATCTCAACGTCGGTGGTGCAGCCCGACGGCAAGACCATCGTGGTGGGTCCCTTCGAGCAGGTGTCCGGCGAGCGCCGGGTCACTATTGCCCGGCTGAATGTCGACGGCACGCTGGACCCAACGCTGGACGCGGGGGAGGGTTTCAACCTGTCCGTGTGGTCCCTGGGGTTGCAGCAGGACGGCAAGATCTTGGCCGGCGGCGACTTCAGCGAGGTGGACGGAGTGCAGGTGCCTGGACTCGTCCGTTTGCTCGCCAACGGCGAGGTGGATCCCAGTTTTGATCCGCAACTAGTCGGCGGGCCGCTACCTATCGAGGGTGGTTCCAGCCTGACCGCACCCGCCGGAACCGACGAGACCGACCGCGGCCCAGGACCCATCGATGACGGCTGGACCGCACCGGAGACCCTTTGGCAGGAACGTTTCGCCCAGTTGTCCTCGGGGACCGGTGAAGCCACCGTGGTGCCCGCCGCGGGAACACCTCGGGTGCGAGGTGTCGTGCCTCTGAGCGACGGCAAGATGCTCGTGTACGGCGATTTCCTCAGTTTCGATGGCACGACGTCGAGGGTGCTGCTGCGGCTCAACGCTGACGGCAGCGCGGACCTTTCCTTCACGGCTGCGCTGAACCCCGCCGCCCTCATCGGTGATGTCGTGCCCTTGCCTGGGGGAGCCATCCTCGTAGTCGGCTACGACGACGCGCAGGGGGGCAACATCTTCACTCGGCTCGTGGCCGACGGCTCGGTGGATCCAACTTTTGCCCCGTCGCAGTGTGACTGGCCCATCCTCGACCTGCTCCGACTGCCCGACGGTCGGCTGCTCGCCTCCGGGCCCTTCACCTCCTGCGGTGGATTGGCCAGGGTCGGCATGATGCGGCTCGACGCCAACGGGCAAGTAGACCCCACCTTCAACACGGGTACCGGATTTGCCGACGACTACGACGGCGCCTGGCCCTCGGATATGGCGGTCGGCAGCGATGGCCGCATCACTGCGGTGGGGTACTTCACCAAGGTGAACGGCGTGGCCCGCGCAGGGATCGCCCGGCTGTCGCCGAATGGGGCGCTGGACACCAGCTTCGTCCCCGCGATCCCAGACCCGGAGTCGCCCTGGTACCCACCCGGCGTCTGGGAGGTCTACGTAAGGGCGGACCACAGCATCGTGGTGCTCGGCGACTTCCACTCCATCGACGGTCAGCCACGGTCGGCGGTAGCTGGGCTGATGCCCAACGGTGCGCTCGATGCTGGCTATGCCCCGGAGATCTATGCCGGCGTGGGCCCCGACGGTTGGGTCGGGGGCGCTGCGGTGGAACCGGACGGCAAGGTCATGGTGGTAGGTGGGTTCGGAACCTACAACGGCGTTCCAGCCAGGGCCATGGCGCGACTGAACACAGATGGCACGCTTGATCCAACCTTCAGCACGGTCGGCACCGGACTGGCATTCGTCGATGCCGCGGTTCGTCAGCCAGACGGGAAGTACATCGTTGCGGGCCAGGTGGTGATCTCGATGACCGCCGCGGTGCTGGTGGTGATGCGGCTGAATCCCGATGGCAGCCGCGACCCCTCGTTTGCATTTCAACGCTATGACCTGGCCTTCGATCAATTCGTGGAGTCGATGGCGTTGCAGCCGGATGGAAAAGTGCTGGTGGCCGGTAGGTTCACCGCTGCAGGTGGGCAACGGCACCTGATCCGGCTCACTTCGACCGGCGCCTTCGATCCGAGTTTCTCGATCGGGACCGGGTTTGTGCACTCTGGATCGGGGCTGGAAGGGGTCCGAAGTGTGGTGCTCCAACCCGATGGCAGGATCCTTGTCGGGGGTGCCTTCCAGTTGGTCAACGGTGTGGCCCGATCTGGGATCGCCCGCCTCCTGGCCAATGGGGCAGTGGATGGCTCGTTCAACCCCGGGTCCGGCGTCGCGGGCACCCAGGCCATGGTCATCTCAATAGTGCTGCAACCGGATGGTCGGATCGTTGCCGCCGGGCGATTCGACAGTTACGCCGGCGCGCCGCGGGCATCCTCCGTGCGGATCAACGCCAACGGCAGCCTTGACCCGAGCTACACGCCGGCCGCGCTGGTCGGGATGGACGAATGGCCGGACACCACAGTCACCGCGCTCTACGTGCAACCGGACGGACGGGTGATCATCACCGGCAACTTCGAGACAGTTGCTGGCGTCGGTCGAGCCGGCTTTGCCCGGCTAAGTGCCAACGGCGCCCTCGATCCTTCGTTGGACCCGGGTGCTGGATTCGACAGTTGGCCGAACATCCGAACGCTGGCGAGCCACCCGAATGGGTCGCTGCTGATGGCGGGAGACTTCATCGGCTTCAACGATGGCTATCCCTCGCCGATCGGCATCACCCGTCTTGCGGTGGTGGAGGGAGCCCCGGGCGTCCCGGGGAAGGTGTCGGTGACCAGCGGAGATTCGGCGCTGCTGGTGGCGGCCTCACCTCCTGCGAACGCGGCTTCGTCCTGGGTGGCGCGCTACGAGTTCTCCGTTGACGACGGGGCCACCTGGCCGGTGAGTGCGGCAACGCCGCAGGCGACCATCGCCGGCCTGACCAACGATCAGGCGTACCAGGTGCGGGTTCGTGCAGTCGGACTGTTGGGGGCAGTCGGCCCAGCTTCGGCGGCAGTGCCGGGTGTCCCAACGGCGGCTCCGGCGTCGGTGTTTGTGCCGGTGGAGCCTGCTCGGGTGGTGGATTCTCGGGTGGCCCTTGGTGGTGAGGGGCCGATTCCGGCGGGGTCGTCACGGGTGGTGTCTTTGGCGGAGCCACTTGGTGGCGGTACGCCGGTGGTGCCTGCCGGTGCGGTGGCGGTGGCGTACAACTTGACGGTGCCGAATGCTGGCGGGGCGGGGCATGTGCGGGTGATGCCTGGTGATGCGGTGGGGTTGTCGTCGGCGTCGGCGATCAATTTCCGTGCTGGCGAGACGATCGCGAATGCGGCGACGGTGAAGGTGGCCCCGGATCGGACGGTGAAGCTCTATGCCGGTACGACGGTGGACGTGGTGATCGATGTAGTGGGCTATTTCGTGCCCGCGGCTGCGGCGGTCCCCGGTGGGGGTTTGTTCACCGCGGTGACGCCGGTGCGGGTGTACGACGCAGGGCAGGATCCAGCTGGATTGTTGGCCGGTAAGGCTGATCGGTTGGTGTCGGTGGCGTCGGCGCTGTCCGGTGGCGCATCGGTGGTGCCGGCGGGGGCGTCGGCGGTGGCGTACAACGTGACGGTGGCGGGCACTGTGAGTGGTGGGCATGTGCGAGTGATGCCCGGGGACGTGGCCAGTAGCCCGACATCGGCGATCAACTGGAGTACGGCAGGGGAGCGGATCGCCAATGGGTCTGTGGTTGCACTGGATGCCCAGCGCCAGATTCGGGTATTCAACGGTAGCGGTGCCCCGGTGCGGTTCTTGGTTGATGTCGTGGGGTACTACTCGGGCACGGGGCAGCAATTCTTCCCGATTGATCCGGTGCGCACGACCGAAACCCGGGCGGCGTTCGGCGGGTCTGGGCCAGTGGCACCCGGGCTTGGTGGTGTCCAGACGGTGTCGGTCGGGACCAGCACTGTCGGTGGGTTCCCGGTGACTCCGGCCGGTGCGACGGCGGTGGCATACAACGCCACGGTGGTGGGCACCGGTTCGTTGGGGCATCTGCGGGTGTATCCGGAGGATGCGCCGCTGGTCGGGGCGTCGGTGTCGAATTGGCCAGGAGCGGGCTACACCCGGGCGAACGCCACCACGGTGGGGATATCACCGCAGCGGGAGGTCGCCATCTACAACGGTTCCACCACCCCAACCGACGTCCTGATCGACATCCAGGGCTACTACCAGTAGCAGCAACGGCTTCGGGAGGTGCCTGATGAACGCGACACAGTGCAGCGGGGTGGTCGGCCGGGCATGTGCGGCTGCAATCGGCGTGATTGCGCTAATCGTCGGCCTGCTCGGTGGCGGCGCCGGCGAAGCCGCGGCAGTGCCCACAGGAAACGTCGTGGTGGACCCGACGTTCCAGCCACCGGGAGGTTTCGGCGGACGGGTGCAGGCCTCCGCGGTCCAGGCCGACGGCAAAGTGCTGGTCGCTGGATCGTTCGCCATGGTCAACGACGCCCAGCGCACCAACCTGGCCCGGCTCAACGCCGACGGAACGTTGGATCCCACCTTCGCGGCCACTACTGACGGGCCGGTCCAAGCGCTGGTGGTGCAGGCCGACGGCAAGGTGGTGGTGGCCGGATCATTCACGCAGGTCAACGGCAGCCAGCGAGGTGGGGTCGCCAGGCTGCACCCCAACGGTGACACCGACCTTGCCTTCGACTCCGGGGTGGGGGTGATGGATGATCCGTCGAAGTCCGTGATGGCGGTTGTGGTCCAGCCTGACGGTGCCGTGGTGATCGGTGGGCGATTCGACTCCGTGCAGGGGGTCGCGGTGGGCAACTTTGCCCGGCTCGGCCCCGATGGGGCGGTCGACACCGCGTTCAGCGCCGGCGGTGGCTTTTCCAACGTGGTCCACGCGCTTCTTCTTCAGCCCGACGGCGCTGTCGTGGCTGGTGGAAATTTCCATGAATACCAGGGAGTACCGCGCCGGGGGATCGCGCGGGTGCTTCCCAATGGTGCGTTGGACCACACGTTTGAGCCCGGTCAGGGCATAGCAACGTGGAGTGAAGGTGCTGGGGTGATGCCGGGCACGACGTTGGTGCTGGCTGGCCAGCCGGATGGTCGCATCGTCGTCGGTGGGCGCTTCGACCTGGTCGACGGCAACCCCATGCGCGGCTTGGCGCGGCTCAATGCCGACGGTTCAGTCGATGCCACGTTCAACGTCGGGGCGGGGTTCGGGTTTGACGGCTTCCCCGCCGTCCTCGGGTCCGTGGCCACGGTCGAGCTGGCGGCGGATGGATCGATGCTGGTCGGGGGAGATTTCACCACCTACGGTGGCACCCCTCGCGCGCGGATCGCCAAGCTGCAGTCGAACGGATCATTGGATGGCACCTTTGATCCCGGGGCAGGCTTCCCGGGTGCCCCATTCACAACCGGTGTCGACACGATCTCGGGTCTAGCTGATGGCAGCGCAGTCGTTGGCGGGCTGTTCGCCACCTATGACGGTCAGGCCCGCAACGCGCTGTTGAAAGTCGGCGCCACCGGCACGGCCGATGCGACCTTCACCCCGGTTGTGGCGCAGGCCACCGGCTTCACCGACGCGGTCACCAGCGTGGCTGTCACCCCGGACGGGCAGATCATCGCCGGCGGATGGTTCGGGGCATTCAATGACTTTCCGCTTGCCGGAGTGGCGAAGCTGAACGCCGATGGTTCGTTGGTCGAGAGTTTTCGCCCGCAAGTGACGCCAGGCAACACCTTGGTCAACGCGGTGGCCTTGCAGGGCGACGGCAAAGTGCTGATCGCCGGCGGATTCACTGCGGTGGACGGGGAGGCTCGCGGCCAGATTGCGCGGCTCAATCCGGATGGCAGCCTTGACCTCACGTTCGATCCGGGTGCTGGATTCGCTGGCGGGCAGAACGGCGTCAACGCACTGCTGCTGCAACCTGATGGAAAGATCGTTGCAGGCGGCGACTTCGCAACCTTCGCGGGTGCACCCCGATCCGGGGTGGCGCGGCTGAACGCCGACGGCAGTCTCGATACGACCTTCGACCCGGGTGCCGGGATCCTCGGTGAGTTTGGATCTGGCGTGGGAGCCCTGGCCAGGCAACCGGACGGCAAGATCATCGCCGCTGGACGGTTCAGTGTGTACGACGGGTGGCCCACGTGGAATCTGGCCCGGATCAACGCCGACGGCAGTGTCGACACGTCGCTCAACGGAATTTTCGGTATCTCGCGATTCGCGGTGGCGGTTGGGCCCGACGGCAAACCGGTGGTGGCCGGTGATGATGTGCGCCGCTTCTTGGCCAGTGGGTCCCCCGACACGACGTTCGCTGCCCCGGCCTTCACCGGACTGCTGGGAAGCCCGGCATTCATCCGATCCGTCGTCGTGCTGAGCGATAACTCCGTGCTGGTCGGTGGGGCCTTTAGCGCTGTCGGTGGGGTGCCACGTAGTGGTATCGCCCGACTCCTCCCCAACGGTGCGCTTGACGAATCGTTCGACCCTGGCAGTGGCTTCGGCCGGATCCAGGCAGTGGGCGCTGTTCATGGCGTGACCAGCATGGTGGCGATGCCTGACGGTCGGATCGTGGTTGGCGGTGGGTTCGTTGGATTCAACGATGCCTTCGTCCCGCCAGCGAACATCACCCGACTACAGCCAGTCGTGGTGGCGCCCGGCATGCCGACGAACCTCTCGGTGACGAATGCGGACACAGCTGCGCTGGTGACCTTCACATCTCCCGCCAATCACGGCGGAGCACCAGTAGTGAACTACGAGTATTCGATTGACGGAGGTGCCTGGACTGCACAGGTGCCGGCCTCGGCCGAGCCGGCGGTGCGCATCGCGGGACTCACCAACGACACCCTGTATCAGGTGCGGTTGCGGGCCGTGAATGTCGCAGGGCCGGGTACGCCAAGTGCCGAGGCAGCGATGCGACCCACGGCGGCTCCGGCGTCGGTGTTTGTGCCGGTGGAGCCTGCTCGGGTGGTGGATTCTCGGGTGGCGTTTGGTGGTGAGGGGCCGATTCTGGCGGGGTCGTCGCGGGTGGTGTCTTTGGCGGAGCCAATTGGTGGCGGCGCGCCGGTGGTGCCTGCCGGTGCGGTGGCGGTGGCGTACAACTTGACGGTGCCGAATGCTGGCGGGGCGGGGCATGTGCGGGTGATGCCTGGTGATGCGGTGGGGTTGTCGTCGGCGTCGGCGATCAATTTCCGTGCTGGCGAGACGATCGCGAATGCGGCGACGGTGAAGGTGGCCCCGGATCGGACGGTGAAGCTCTATGCCGGTGCGACGGTGGACGTGGTGATTGACGTAACGGGCTACTTCGTCCCGGCCGCGTTGCCGGCCGCGGAGAATGAGGCGCCCGAGGTGGTCGCACCAGCTATGCCGCAGGTGGTGCCGACGGATGGGGTGGGGAGTTTGTTCAACGCTGTGCCTCCGGTGCGGGTGTACGACTCAGCAGAAGATGCGGCTGGGCCGCTGGCAGCCAAGGCCGATCGGTTGGTGTCGGTAGCGGCTACCCAGGATGGTGGGCAGCCGGTGGTGCCGGCGGGGGCGTCGGCGGTGGCGTACAACGTGACCGTGGCGGGCACTGTGAGTGGTGGGCATGTGCGAGTGATGCCCGGGGACGTGTCGGTCACGTCGACGTCGGTGCTGAATTGGTCGGTGGCGGGTGAGCGGATCGCCAACGGTGCAGTAGTCGGGGTTGATCAGCTACGCCAGATTCGGGTGTTCAACGGTAGCGGTGCCCCGGTGCGGTTCTTGGTTGATGTGGTCGGCTACTACGCCGACACGGGTCGGCAGTTTTATCCGGTCGATTCGGTGCGGACGACCGATACCCGATTGGCCTTCGGCGGGTCCGGACCCGTGGCTTCGGGGTTGGCTGGCGCACAGGCGATGTCGGTGGCGGCCTCAAATGTTGGGGGCCTGGCAGTGGTGCCGGATTCGGCGTCGGCGGTGGCGTACAACGCCACGGTGGTGCGCACCGGTTCGTTGGGACACCTGCGGGCGTATCCGGCGGATGGTCCGCTGGCGAGTGCGTCGACTTTGAACTGGCCCGGAGCGGGCTACACCCGGGCGAACGCCAGCCTCGTGGGGATCTCGCCCCAGCGCCAGGTCACCATCTACAACGGTTCCACCACGCCCACCGACGTCCTCATCGACATCCAGGGGTACTACCGGTAGTACCACGTCACTGAGGTGTGGTGCCATGACCAAGCGCGTGGTGCCCCTGCAGGTCCTGCGAGGCAGTGCGGTCGTCGGCTGACTCATCCGGATGGTAGCCGCGCAACCAGATGGCAAGATCATCATCACCGGACTTTTAGGGCTCATCACATTTGAGGGTGTAGTTGGGGTCGACTGTCGCTTGCCAGTGTGATGGGCTACAACCTGACGGTAGTCGACAGTGGCGGTCCTGGGTACGCACGGCCTTCCCGTTCGACACGTCCTTGGTGACGGCGCCGGCGCCCAACTGGCCTGCCCTGGCGGGGAGACGCGGGCCCGTGCTTCGGTGGCCGCCGTCTCGGCGAGTTCAGGAAGAATTCGCAGACGAGGCCGACGGGTTCATAGTCGTGGAGTCCCAGCCATGCGAACAGGTCTGCATTGGTCCGCAAAATCTCGGCGTATGGGCCGATGTGTTCGCAGGCGGCAGCTTGACCGGCGGGGAGGGCACCCGTCTGGACGTCCCCTGACCCGGCATGGCTGCTGGCGCCGGAAACCCCATGCCTACGTCCAGGTTCGCCATGTCAACGTTGTGGTGGGCGGTGAATGGGACGCCTGCCAGTTCCACACCCGACTCTGCGAGGTAGGAGGACGGCGCCCCGAAATTGCGCCCGATGAGTGCCGGCAAGTCCACTTCGGGTAGACATCGACGAGTGGCGATACCTCCGAAGTCGCTCGCCCCTACGTTACGTCTGAGGGGTTGGGGACACCGCTTGCGCAACCGTCACGAACTGAGCAACGTCTGTGGCCAAGCGCGCCCCGGCGCCGCTCCGAGTGTCTCGGGGGCGCGAGCGGCTTGATCCGAGGTCTCCACCACAGTGGGGTGAAGGGCGACGACCAACTCGGTGACAGGTGGCTGCGTGCCTCCGCCCCGGAGCGACGTAGTCCATTGTGCGGGGTCACGGTCCCGGTTAACCCACGTCAGGGCAGGTTTGCGGGTTGTGTCGGAGGGTTGTTGTTGCATGGTCACATGACGTACCCGCCGACCCGTAGCAACCCTCGCGCCGACGCCCGGGTTGGCACCGGCACCCGATCTCGCGCCGACGCCTCGGTTGATGGCTATGCCGCTGCCGACGCTGATGTGGAGCCGTCTGCGGAGCAGTTGGTGGCGTGGTTCACGCACCCCTCAGCAACGTTGGACGATGCTCGGCGTGGGGTGGAAGGCTTGCCCGCGCACGAGTCGGGCGCAACTCATGGTGTTTCCGAGACCTCTGTCACCTGGGGCTGGGGTGACGGTGACGGTGACGGTGACGGTGAACCACGGTTCGGCGTCATGGGCGGTATTCTTGCAGGTCAGCCAGAGTTTGCGGGTTGTGTTGGAGGGTCGTTGTTGGATGGTCCCACGACATTCTCGCCGACCCGCACCCGCCCCGGCGCCGACGCCTGGGTTCATGGCTATGCGGACGCCGACGCTGATGTGGTGCCGTCTGCTGCGCAGCTGGCGGCGTGGTTCGCGCACCCCTCCGCAACGTTGGACGATGCCTGGGATGGCGCGGTGTCGTCATCCGCTGGCGGGGTCCAAGCCGGTACCCAGGACGCCGCCGGCCAAGCAGCTGCCGCCGTTACCGTCTCCGTCACCACAGGAGATGCCGCAGCAGTGCCGGGGTGGGTGGAGTTGGAGTGGTTGGATACGCCGGTGCGGGCGGAGGTCCGGGCGTTGATGTGTCTGGTGCCCGGTCCGGGGTTGGTGGCGGCGTTGGCTTCACTGCCGGACGGACCATGCCCGGATGCCCATGCCGGTTTGGTGGTGGAGGGGATGCCGGTACCGGGGTCGACGCCGGGGTTTGCGTGTGCCTGCCAGGTGGTGACCGCTGCGGCGTGGGATGCCATGACCACCTGGACCGCTACCCAGGCTGCGGTACAACTGGTCGATATCGCCGGCCAAGACGTAGTCACGGTGCTACCTGACGGTGTGCCAGTGGCGGCGCGCACGGTCGATCGGGTGCGAATGGAGTTGGCCCCGATGCTGCGTTTGTCCCCGGATTCAACTGGCACGAGGCTGGCGCAGGGTCGCAACCTAACCGAACACCCTGTCCTGGTGGATGCGTGTGCTGCCGGGCTGATCACCGCCGCAGGTGCCCGTGCCATCCTGGGTGAAACCAGCTACCTGTCCCAGGCCGCGACCGCCAAAGTGGTGACCGCGGTGGTAGCCAAAGTGTTGGCCCGCCGTGCGTCCGGTGTTGCCGCGTGGACTGCGACCGATCTGGGTCGGGTCGCCAAACGGGCTGCGGCGGCGTTGGACGATGACGACAAAGACAAGGCCCGCAAGAGCGCCTACGAAGATCGGCGGGTCAGCGTCACCTCGGCCGGAAACGGTATGGCGTGGCTTTCGTTCCTGGTCCGGGACGTGGACGCCCACCGCATCTATAACCGGCTCACAGCCCAAAGTTCCGCAGCGAAAGCCCACGCGAAAGAGCACGACACGGGCGATGATCGCACCGCTGACCAGCACCGCGCTGACATCGCCGTAGCCACCCTGCTGGGCCACGCCCACGGTGTCCGCAGCGAAGGTACCGGAGCCGAGGACACCTCTGACCGCGACCCATCGGCTAGTGACCCCGTCCACGGCGATGGCCCGGCCGACGCCCCCTTCGCCGACAGCGGCACGGCCGACAGCGACCCCGCCGAGGCGGCGGGCGCTATCGGCCCGGTGCCCCGGCCAGGCCGGCCCGAAATCAACGTGCTGGTCACCCTGTCCACCCTCCTGGGCTTGGCCCAGGACCCCGGCCACGTCCCTGGTCTGGGACCGATCCACCCGGAGGTGGCACGCGAACTGGCCGCCGACGGCAAGTGGCGGGTGTGGATCACCGACCCCGCCACAGGCCGAGTCGTCGCGACCGGCTCCCGCGGCTACACCCCGTCCGCGGCCCTGGCCCGGCTCATTCGGGCCCGCGAACCAACCTGCCGGATGCCCGGCTGCAACCGCCAATCAGTCAACTGCGACCTGGACCACACGGTGCCCTACCCCGGCGAGCCAGGAACCACGGCCGCCAATTTGGGGCCACTCTGTCGCCGGGACCACAACTTGAAGACTCACCACGGATTCGACCTCGTCAACAACTTTGGCTCCGGCCCAGGCTCCGACCCAGGCTCAAGCCCAGGCACTGGCTCCGACCCAGGCTCAAGCCCAGGCACTGGCTCCGAATCCAGCCCCGACAGTTGGACCTGGACCATGCCCTCGGGCATGCACCACACCCGCACCACCGACCCGCCCCTAGAGGAATGAGTAGGGTTGCCAAGTTCCGGAATCGGCCGACGGTTTGGGGACTCCGGCCGCCCTGGGCCCTCCCCAAACTTGGCCTCCTTGTGCAGCCGGGTTAGGCCTCGGCTGGCTCCGGTAGGGTCACGTCCACGCCGAGGTCATCCCCGAGGGCGAACGACAGCGCTGCCACGCGCCCGGCCGCGGCCAGGTCTCGTTGCCCCGCGCGCACGAGTTCGACGGTGTCGGCAGGACCTGTCACCTCCACAGCCGGGAGCTCGGCTCGCATCGACAGTTTGTTCTCGCTCTTGGCCTTGCGGATTCGGCCGAGTGCAGTCGCCACGGCCGTCAACACCGCGTCGTTGGCGCCCTGCGCCACGTCGAGTTCGGCCACCGTCGGCCACGGCGCACGATGCACCGAACCGGGCTGCCACCACGACCACACCTCTTCGGTGACGAACGGCAGGAACGGGGCAAACAGGCGCAATTGGACAGACAACGCCAGGGCCAGCGTGGCCCGCGCCGAGTCGGTGCCCGGCGCTGAGGATTCGCCGTAAGAGCGGTCCTTGACCAGTTCCAAGTAGTCGTCGCAGAACTCCCAGAAGAAGGTCTCGGACACCTCAAGGGCACGGGTGTAGTTGTATTCGTCGAACGCTGCGGTCGCGGCGGCCACCACATCCCGCAGCCGGGCCAGGACAGCGAGATCGAGTGGTTCGCTGATTGCGGAGGCGTCGGCGACACCGTGGCTGAGGGCGAACTTGGAGGCATTCAGGACTTTCATGGCCAAGCGTCGACCGATCTTCATCTGACCTTCGTCGAAGGCGGTGTCGGTGCCGGGCCGCCCGGAGGCCGCCCAATACCGCACCGCATCGGACCCGTGCTTGTCCAGCAGGTCCGTAGGAACCACCACGTTTCCCTTGGATTTCGACATCTTCTTGCGATCCGGGTCGAGGATCCAGCCGCTGATCGCCGCATGGTGCCACGGCAACGCATCGTCTTCCAGATGTGCGCGCACCACCGAGGAGAACAACCAGGTGCGGATGATCTCGTGGGCCTGTGGCCGCAAATCCATGGGATACACCCGCGACCACAGGTCCGGGTCTCGCTCCCAACCGCCGGCGATCTGCGGGGTCAGGGAACTCGTGGCCCAGGTGTCCATGACGTCTGGGTCCCCGACGAAACCGCCCGCGACGCCGCGCTGGTCAGCGGTGTAGCCAGCGGGCACATCAGAGGAGGGATCGACCGGCAAGTCTGACTCGTGGGGCAGCAACACTTGGTCGTACAACGGCTCGCCGTCGTCGCCGAGTGGGTACCACACCGGGATCGGCACCCCGAAGAAACGCTGGCGGGACACCAGCCAGTCGCCGTTGAGCCCCTCCACCCAGGTGGCGTAGCGAACCTTCATGTGATCCGGGTGCCACTTGAGTTCCCGGCCACGGGCCAGTAACGCATCGCGCAGGTCGTCGTCGCGACCGCCGTTGGTCAAGTACCACTGCCGAGTGGAAACGATCTCCAGCGGCTTGTCGCCCTTCTCGAAGAACTTCACCGGGTGCGTGATCGGGCGGGGCTCACCGACCATGTCCCCAGAATCAGCGAGCAATTCGGCCACCCGCTTCTTGGCGGTGAAGGCGGTAGATCCGGCCAACTCGGCGTAGGCCGCGCGCCCGGTGTCACTGGTGATCCAGTCCGGGGTATCCGGCTTGATTCGGCCGTCCCAGCCAATCACGGGACGGGTCGGCAGACGTAGTTCGCGCCACCAGGTCACGTCGGTGGTGTCACCGAAGGTGCAGATCATCGCGATCCCGGAACCCTTGTCCGGCTCGGCCAGATGGTGGGCCACCACCGGAATCTCGACATCGAACAGCGGCGTGCGCACGCTGGTGCCGAACAGCGGCTGGTAGCGCTCATCGTCTGGATGCGCCACGAGCGCCACACACGCGGGCAGCAACTCCGGGCGGGTGGTTTCGATGAAGACCTGCTCGCCATCCGGGCGATTGAAACCGATCCGGTGGTAGGCACCAGGGCGTTCCCGATCCTCCAACTCGGCCTGTGCCACCGCCGTGCGGAACGACACATCCCACAAGGTCGGCGCCTCAGCCTGGTACGCCTGCCCGCGGGCGAGGTTGCGGAGGAAAGCTCGCTGCGAAGTGGCGCGGGCGTTGTCGTCGATGGTCTGGTAGGTGTGCGACCAGTCCACGCTCAACCCCAGGTGACGCCACAGCGACTCGAAGGCCTTTTCGTCTTCTTCGGTTAGCAGTTCGCACAATTCGACGAAGTTGCGCCGGGAGATCGCCACCGCCTGCTTCGCGGCCGATGCCGGCGGGGTGAAGCCGTCGTCGTAGGGCAGCGAGGGATCGCAGCGCACCCCGTAGTAGTTCTGCACCCGTCGCTCGGTGGGCAGGCCGTTGTCGTCCCAGCCCATGGGGTAGAAGACCTCTTTGCCCCGCATCCGCTGATACCGGGCCACACAGTCAGTGTGGGTGTAGGAGAACACGTGCCCCACGTGCAACGAGCCACTCACGGTCGGCGGTGGGGTGTCGATGCTGAACACTTCGGCGCGCGGTTTGCTCCGATCAAACGCGTACACCTCGTTGTTCTGCCACTCTGCCGACCACTTGTCCTCGAGCCCGTCGAGGGTCGGACGATCCGGAAGGTGGGCAGGGCGAAGTGGGGCAGAGTCGGTCATGGGAGCAATCCTAGGGAGGTCGTCCCCTACGATGAGCCGGTGGACGACCTCCAGCGGATCCTCGCCGACCTTTCCCGCCGCTGGCCGGAGAACCGGATCGAACCAGACCTGACCCGCGACCGGGCATTGATGGACCTGCTGGGTGACCCGCAATCCAGCGCCCCGGTGGTGCATGTCGCCGGCACCAACGGCAAAACCAGCACCACCCGAATGATCGAATCACTGATCCGAGCGACCGGCCTCCACACCGGGATGTACACCAGCCCACACCTGCATGCGGTGAACGAGCGCATCTGCCTCGACGGGGAGCCAGTGTCGGATGAGCGTTTTGCGGCCATCTATCGCGAGACCGAACCTTTCATCTGGCTGATCGACGCCGCCCAGGGCGACATGACCTGGTTCCAGGTCATCACTGCCGTGGCCTTCGCGACCTTCGCCGACGCACCGGTCGACGTCATGATCATCGAGACTGGCCTCGGCGGTACCTGGGATTCGACGAACGTCGTTGATCCGGCCGTGTGCGCCATCACCCCGATAGGCATGGACCACCAGGACTACCTCGGCGACACGCTCGATGAAATCGCCGCGGAAAAGGCAGGCATCATCACAGCGGCGGTGCCAGTGGTCTCCGCCAGACAAGAGCCACCCGCCCTGGAGGTGCTCGAAGATCGAGTTGCCGCACAGCAGGCCACCTTGCTGGTCGCGGGCCGGGACTTCGACCTGATCGGTCGTGATGTGGCAGTGGGCGGGCAACTCATCGACATCGCGGGCCTCGGCGGGAGCCACTACGCGGACGTCTACGTCCCATTGCACGGCCGACACCAGGCCGAAAACGCAGCCGTTGCTGTCGCGAGCGTGGAGTCTTTGCTCGGCGGGCGACCGCTGGACCCGGATGTCGTGCGGGAGGGTTTCGCCACCGTGAACAGCCCCGGCCGCCTAGAGGTGCTGCGCACCGGACCGACTGTCTTGGCAGACGCGGCACACAACCCGGCTGGCGTGGCTGCCTTGGTCTCGGCGCTGGGGGAGTCTTTCGGCTTTGAACGCTTGGTGGGTGTGATCGCCGTGCTGTCCGACAAGGACGTGGAATCGATGCTGGTGGCCCTGGGCCCCGTACTTGATCACGTCGTGGTGACGAGGAACAATTCGCCGCGCTGTCTGCCCGCCGAGGACGTGGCGTACCTCGCCCGCGAGGTGTGGGGAGACTCGGCGGTGGAAGTTGCCGAGGACATGCCGGCGGCAATCGAGGCGGCGATTGCCGAGGCCGACGCAGACCTCGCTGTGGCCACCGGGGTGCTGATAACGGGATCCGTGGTTACCGTGGCAGAGGCGCGTCAGTTGTTCGGAAAGGATTGACCGTGCGATGAAAGTCATGGGAGCCAGCGTGCTGGTGTTCGAAGCCATCGTGATGGCGCTTTTCATCCCGGTGGCCTACTTCAACGGGTTCGCGGCTGACGGCACGACTGCGCTGTGGGTTGGTGGGGTGCTCCTGGTGCTGTGCGTGGTCGGTGCCGGACTGGTGCGCAAACCCTACGGAGTGGCGTTCGGTTGGGTGCTGCAGGGCCTGATTCTCGCGACCGGCGTGCTGGTGCCCATGATGTTTGTGATCGGCGGAGTCTTCGCGGCGCTTTGGTGGGCCGCCATCCACTACGGTCGCCGCGCCGACGAACTATCGGCGCGCCGGGCAGCAGCGCAAACGGCGCCAACCGCGGCTCCGGCACCAGGTCACCAATCTCGGTGAGGTCTTGACGTAGGCTATGGCCGAACATAGGCGGCTCGCCGGGGTCGCGACGCCGCACCACACGACCTAGTTCTGGAGTCCTGGTGTCTGAACGCACCCTTATCCTCATCAAGCCCGATGGTGTAGCCCGCGGACTTGTCGGGGAGATCGTCCGCCGAATCGAGTCGAAGGGTTTCGTGCTTGACGCACTTGAGCTTCGTACCCTCGACCGGGAAACCGCGGTGCGTCACTATGGCGAGCACGAGGGGAAGCCATTCTTCGAGGATCTGGTGGAATTCATCACCTCGGGCCCGCTTGTGGCCGGGGTCATCTCCGGTCGCAACGCGATTGGGAGTTGGCGGGACATGATGGGCGCCACTGATCCAGCCAAGGCCGCACTCGGCACCATCAGGGGCGATTTCGCGACCCTGCTCGGTGAAAACGTCGTGCATGGATCGGACTCGCCCGAATCCGCAGCTCGCGAGATCGCGCTCTTCTTCCCGCAACTCACGGCCTGAGCTCGCACGCTCCCATGCCGCGCATATCTCGCATCCTGGGCCGCGACATGGCCGTGGACCTTGGAACGGCCACGACCGTTGTGTACGCCAGGCGTGAAGGCATCGTCCTTGACGAGCCCAGCGTTGTTTGTGTCAACACCCAATCCGGCGACATCGTCGCGGTTGGCACTGAGGCCAAGATCATGGAAGGCCGTACCCCCGAAGCCGTAACGGTCGTTCGACCGATGCAAGAGGGTGTGATTGCGGATTTCGAGATCACCGAGCGCATGTTGCGCTACTTCATTCATCAGGTCCACGCCAGCGGGCTGTTTGCCAGGCCGCGACTGCTCATCTGTGTGCCTGGGGCAATCACCGACGTCGAACAACGGGCTGTCCGGGACGCGGGCTACGCCGCCGGAGCGCGCAAGGTTTTTCTCATTGAGGAGCCGATGGCCGCTGCTATCGGCGCGGACCTGCCCGTGCACGATCCAGTGGGTTCGATGATTGTGGACATCGGTGGCGGCACCACCGAGGTCGCGGTTCTCAGCGCCGGTGGGATTGTGGCCAGCAAGTCGGTCCGAGTCGGCGGCGACGCCTTGGATGCGGAGATCATCGAATACTTGCGCCGAGAGTTCAGCCTGGTGGTGGGGCAACGCACTGCCGAGCGGTTGAAGTGCGAGATTGGCTCAGCATTCCCCACCCGAGAGCGGACCCACGCCCAAGTGCGCGGACGCGATCTTGTCGATGGGCTGCCCAAGAGTGTTGTAGTTCACTCCGAGGATCTCCGCCGGGCGCTGGACGCGCCGATCGAACGTATCGTGACCACGGTGAGATCCGTGCTGGACCGCACCCCACCAGAACTTGGGGTCGACCTGCTCGAGCGGGGCATCGTCCTAGCCGGTGGTGGGGCCGAACTGCCCGGGCTGGCCGAACGGATTGCCCACGCCACCGGGATGCAGGTGCGGGTGGCAGAGGACCCTCGTCACTGCGTTGCCCGAGGCACCGGCAAGGTCCTCGAACAGTTCGAGGCACTGCGCGATGTGCTCGTGGCGGAACCACGCCAGTAGGTTGGCGCGTCGTTTACTAGTAGATGCCCACCAAATTGCTTACGTAAGGTATTGGAGGAACTTGTCATGGCAAGTCGCACAAAGGGCGCCGTGGTGGTGCTCGGGGCGGCCGGCCTGACCCTGATCCTGCTCGACCTCGTCGGTGGAGCCGTGCCGGAGACGATCCGCAGTGTTGGGGCCTCGGCCTTGTCACCCCTGCAGACCGTGTCCGGAGCCATAGCCGCGCCCGCGGTCGGCTGGATCGAAGCCACCGGCAACTTCGCCAGCGGAGAGCTACGAGCGACGAGTTGGCAGGAGCAGGCCCCGGCAGTCACCCAGATCCGCGGTGAACAGCGAGTGACCGAACTTGACGAGTTGCTGGGTCTGTCGAACATTGCCGACTTGACGGTGGTGCCATCCAGGGTGGTGGCCTATCCGATCATCGCCCTGGACCTCACCAACGTTCTGATCGACACGGGTACGGCTGATCAGGTGGCGAGCGACCAAGCTGTGATCAGTGGGCAAGGGCTCGTGGGACGCACCGTGGAGGTCACTCAAGGCACCGCGGACGTCAAGTTGCTCTCGGCACCTGACTCGGCTGTCGGCGGGCGAATCCTGCGCACGGGTCAGGCCGTCGTCGTGGCCGGCACCGGAGACCCGAACAGTTTGTCGCTGCGGGTGCTCGATCCGCTTGCGGACGTGCAGATCGGGGACGCTGTAATCACGTTCGGGTCGAAGGACGGCAAGCCCTTCCCGCCGGATCTTCCCATCGGGGTGGTCACGGCTATTGATGACGACGGTGCGGGCGGTCGTTTGATCCGACTCGAACCTGCCGCCGACTTGACCGGACTCGATCTGGTTGGCGTCATCGTGGGCCAAGGCGACCGTGCCGTGCGGGCCCCGATCGTCGGCGTGCCGCCGGAACCGGAACCAGTTCCAGAACCAGTCGTAGAGCCCGCTCCGGCACCAGAGTTCTATCAGGATCCGGGGACGTACTACTACGCACCAGAGCAGCCGGCCTTCGACAGCTACGTGCCGGAACAGAACTTCAACACCGGGGCGGCCGCGAACCCCTTCGGCGGTGGCCAATGAGGTGGCGTGCGCGCGCTGTCGCCTGGGTCGCAGTCATCATCGCGGTCCTGCTGCAAGGTGCCTTTGTGACCAGGATGGGAATCCCCTTTCAGCTCACCCCAGTGGTCGTGGTTGTCGCGGCGATGCGAATGACTCGCAATGAAGCCGCACTGCTCGGTTTCGGCGCCGGACTTCTGCTCGACGTCGCGCCGCCAGCCAGCGGGGTCTTGGGAGCGCAGGCCTTTGTTTTGTGTTTGGCCGCCTACTTCGCGTCCGCAAATCAGTTTCTGGTGCCACACGTCTGGTGGGCTCGGGCGCTGTTCGCCGCAGGTTTGGCGACGCTTGCCCAGGCTGCGGTGTTGCTGATTCAGCTGCTCACCGGCCAGCCATTGCCACTGGGGATCGGGACCGGATTGTCGCTGGTGTGGCAGTTCGCCCTGGGCCTGCTGGTCGCCCTGGCCTTGTGGCCTGCGTCACGCGCCACCATGGGACCGCAACCTCGCCGTCGAATGGGGGTGGCACCATGACCGAGTCCGAAGGGCTCACGCCGGAGGAATCCGACAGCCCACCCGAGATCGTTGACGACGGCAAGGGCCTCCAAGAAGCGTCAATCGCGTGGGGTATGCGTCGCCCGCACAGCCGGGTGACGCCACGGTCCCGCTGGCGTTTGATCGTGCTCCAAGTGCTGGTCATCTCCCTGGTCGCGACTCTGCTGGGCCGACTGGCGTGGATGCAGATAGATGAAGGTAGCCAGGCTGCGGCCGCGGTTGACTCCCGAGTCCGAGACATCGCGGTGCCTGCGCCGCGTGGGCTGATCTACGACCAAGCGGGCAGGGTGATGAGTACCAACCGCCCCGCCACCGACGTCCTGGTCGATAGGGCGGTACTCGCAGGTCAACCAGACCAGGGTGCCAGCGTGGTCAACACGATCGCGGAATTCTCCGGCACGCCGGCGGCGACCATCCTTGGACGGATGACGTCGTGCAGTGAGCCGAACGCGGGGTCTGAGTGCTTCACGGGTGGGCCGTACGAGCCCGCGCCAGTCGCCTTGGACGTTAGCGTCGAATCAGTGATGGACCTCATTGAAAACCCGGATCGTTACCCGGGCGTCTCTGTGCGCACCCGAGCGGTGCGCGACTACAACCACGATCCAGGCGCGAACGCGGCGCACCTGTTGGGCTACCTGGGTAGCCCAACCCAGGCCGAAACGGAGTCAGATCCGAGTCTGCACGGTGGATCCCTCATCGGCCGAGGTGGCATCGAAGCTGCCTATGACGAGTACCTCCGAGGACAGGACGGCATCCAGCGGATCTCGCTGGACCGCACCGGAATCACCGGTGACCTGCTTTCGGAGACAACGCCGGTGACCGGAGCTTCGGTGGTGTCCACGATCGACGCGCCGCTGCAGGCGACGGTCGAGACGGAACTGAAGGCGGCTGTCGACATCGCCAGGTTCCGCGGATACCCGGCTGACTCCGGTGTTGCGGTGGTGATGGACGTGACCAACGGCAACGTGTTGGCTGCCGCGTCCTACCCCAGTTACGAGCGACAGGTATTCGAAGGCGGCCTCACCGACGAGGAATATGCCCTGCTCACGAACGACGGCCAGCCGCTGCTCGACCGTGCACTGCAGGCCGAGTTGGCTCCGGCATCGACGTTCAAAGTTGTCACGGCGAGCGCGGCGGCAGACGCGGGGTTCTCCTTTGACGAGCAGTACCCGTGCCCACCCGCCTACTACGTGGGCAACCAGGCGTTCACCAACTACGAGTCGGCGCCGTATCCGCCGCTGACCGTGGCGGAGGCGCTCATCGTGTCCTGCAACACCGCCTTCTACAAGTTCGCCGCAGAGATGTATGCCGCAGACGGTGGTCTCGAAGCCAACCCAGATGCGAAAGAGTGGGTCGCCAACACTGCCAAGGCGTTCGGCTTCGGTGACCTCACCGGCGTCGATCTCCCCGGCGAATCGCCAGGCAGGGTGACCGATCGGGCACGCAAACAGTCCGACTATGCCGAGTTGTCCGAGGCCTACTGCCGGCGAGCCGAGACCGGCTACCCGGAGGAACCGGATCCGGCACTGGCCGAGTTGTACCGGCAATACGCGGAGGAATACTGCCGGGACGGCGACACCTACCGGGTTGGTGACGCCATCAACCAGTCGGTGGGGCAGGGTGACATCCTGGTGACACCGCTTCAGTTGACCCGCGCCTATGCCGCGATCGCCAACGGTGGAACTTTGTACGAGCCCCGGTTCGTCAAGGGAATCGTGGGGCCCGACGGCAAGGTGATTGAGGAAATGGAGCCAGTCGTTTCCGGCACGCTTCCCGACTCACCTGAGGTGCTCGCCTACATCCAGGATGCGCTACGTGAGGTGCCAGTGCGTGGTACCGCGTCGAGTGCGTTCGCCGGGTTTCCACTCAACGACATCCCGGTCGCAGCCAAAACCGGCACCGCGGAGGTGGCGAACAAGGAGACCACGTCCCTGTTCGCGTCCTACGCTCCGGCCGATGACCCGAAGTATGCGGTGGTCGTGATCATCACCCAGGCTGGAGTGGGTGGCGAGCTCAGCGCGCCGGCTGCTCGCAAGATCTACGATGCGTTGTTCGGCGTCGTTGATGGTCAGGCTGATCCAAGCCGCAGTGTGCTCGTCGGTGGTGCCCCGCAGACAGGGCTTCCCGAAGTGGCGACGAAGCCGTGACGTTGACCGCAACCGCGCCAACAGGGTCCAAACCGGCCGCCCGACTCAAACTCGCCAATGATGTCAAGCGCACCGACTTCGTTCTGGTGGGAGCGGCACTGCTGCTTTCGATCATCGGCGCGGCGCTGATCTTCTCTGCCACGCGCGGAAAGTTGCTCGCGGCCGGTCAGGACCCTCGCTTGTTCCTGGACAAGCAGATGATCAACATCGTCATCGGTGTGATCCTCGGGTGGGCGGTGAGTTCGGTCGGGTATCGAACCCTGCGCGCGTCCGCCTGGTGGGTCTATGGCGCCGCGGTTGCACTGTTGCTGCTGGTGCTGACGCCTTTGGGCACCACCCTGAATGGCATTCAGGCGTGGATTACGCTGCCCGCTGGATTTACGCTGCAACCCAGTGAGTTGGCCAAGGTGGCGGTCATCCTCGCCGTCGCCCTGGTGCTGACCCAACTAGGGCCAAGCGGTGCCGCAGACGCCGATGTGAAGCCACGTTTGCGCTATGTCCTGCTGGCGCTGTTGATCGCTGGGATTCCAGTCACGCTGATCATGATGCAGCCTGACCTTGGGACGGCGCTGGTGATTGCCGCGACCGTCTTTGGCATGTTGGCCGTCTCCGGAGTCGCCTCAACGGTGCTGTGGTCGATGGTTGCCCTTGCTGCGCTGGTGGGGTTTGGTGTGGTCCGCTTGGGGGTTTTGGATGACTACCAGGTCGATCGCCTGCTGATTTTCATGGACCCCGAGGCGGATCCGCTGGGCGCCGGATACAACACCCGGATGGCTCGGATCGCGATCGCCGGTGGTGGGCTGTTGGGCTACGGGTTGTTTCGAGGGCCCACCACACAGGGCGGGTTCGTCCCGTATCAGCAGACTGACTTCATCTTCTCTGCCGCGGGCGAAGAACTCGGGCTCATTGGTGCCGGGGTGATCATCCTGCTCATGGGTGTGATCCTGTGGCGCGGGGTGCGGATCGCGCTGGCTGCACCGGACCGTTACGGCAGGGTGATGGCCGCCGGTGTTGTGGTGTGGTTGGCTGTGCAGTCCTTCGAGAACATCGGGATGAATCTGGGGATCATGCCGGTAACGGGTGTCCCCCTGCCGTTCGTTTCTTATGGCGGCTCCTCCATGTTCGCGCTGTGGATCGGGATCGGACTGCTCACCAGCGTGCACCTGCGCAGTTCCCGCGTGCGCTGATCACCGCGCCACACTCGCCTCGTCACCCCCACCACGTACCCTTATCCCATGCCGGTAACCGACCTTTTTGACCGACTCGAGCAGATCCTGCCGCTGGTCACCAAACCGATCCAGTACGTCGGCGGTGAACTCAATGCGGTGACCAAAGAGTGGGATGCGGTCGATGTCCGCTGGGCCCTGATGTATCCGGATGCCTACGAGGTGGGGGCACCCAACCAAGGTGTCCAAATCCTCTACGAAGTGCTCAACGAGCGCGACGACACCCTCTGCGAGCGCACCTATGCGGTGTGGCCGGACATGGAAGCTTTGATGCGCGAGCGAGCCATTCCTGCCTTCACCATCGATGCGCATCGGCCAGTTGCGGAATTTGACCTCTTAGGGGTGTCTTTCGCCACCGAACTTGGCTACACCAACATGCTCACCGCCCTAGATCTGGCTGGGATGCCGCTGTGCGCGGCGGAGCGCACTGCCGGCCCGTTGGTGATTGCCGGTGGCCATGCGGCCTTCAACCCGGAGCCGATTGCGGACTTCATTGATGCGGCGGTCCTCGGCGACGGCGAAGAAGCGGTGCTCGGAATCACTGATGCGGTAGCGGCGTGGAAGGCCGAAGGAAGCCCCGGCGGGCGAGAGGAGTTGCTCTTCCGCCTAGCCACCGAGTGTGGCGTGTACGTGCCGCGGTTCTACGACGTGGAGTATCTGCCGGATGGTCGGATTCGCCGAATGGTGCCGAACCGCGCCGGAGTGCCGTGGCGGGTTGCCAAACACACGGTGAGTGACTTGGACGAGTGGCCGTATCCGAAGGCGCCCGTGGTGCCGTTGGCGGAGACCGTGCATGAGCGTGCGAGTGTCGAAATCTTTCGCGGTTGCACCCGGGGGTGCCGATTCTGCCAGGCTGGAATGATCACCAGGCCGGTGCGGGAGCGTTCGGTGACCACCGTGGCCGAGATGGTGACCAACTCGGTGCAGCGCACGGGCTTCGAAGAGGTCGGGCTGCTCAGTTTGTCCAGCGCGGACCACTCGGAGATCGGGGAGATCGCCAAAGGTTTGGCCGACCAGTTCGAAGGGTCCAACACGTCGCTTTCGCTGCCGTCGACTCGAGTCGACGCGTTCAACATCGACCTGGCCAATGAGTTGGCTCGCAACGGCCGACGCTCCGGGTTGACGTTCGCTCCGGAGGGTGGTTCGGAGCGCATCCGCAAGGTGATCAACAAGATGGTCAGCGAAGAGGACCTGATCCGGACGGTGGCAGCCGCCTACTCGGCCGGCTGGCGCCAGGTGAAGCTGTACTTCATGTGCGGTCTGCCCACCGAAACCGACGAGGACGTCCTGCAGATCGCACGATTGGCCAGGGAAGTCATCCGAACCGGGCGGGAGGTGTCGGGGCGCAAAGACATCCGCTGCACGGTTTCTATCGGCGGGTTCGTGCCTAAGCCGCACACTCCGTTTCAGTGGGCTGCCCAACTGGGCGCGGCCGAGACCGACGCGAGGCTGGCAAAACTGCGTGACGCGATTCGTTCCGATCGTGAAGTAGGCCGCGCGATCGGATTCCGGTACCACGACGGCAAACCAGGCATCGTCGAGGGATTGCTGAGCCGTGGTGACCGTCGAGTGGGTCGGATCATCGAGCAGGCGTGGCGCGACGGTGCCCGGCTGGATGGGTGGAGCGAACACTTCTCCTACGACCGTTGGCTGGCCGCAGCAGCCGTGGCGTTGGCCGATGAGCCGGTCGACGTCGATTGGTACACCACCCGCGAACGCGATGAAGCCGAAGTCCTGCCCTGGGATCACCTCGACTCTGGGCTCGACCGGCAATGGCTCTGGGACGACTGGCAGGACGCTCTGGACGGGGTGGAGGTCGAGGACTGCCGTTGGAGCCCGTGCTTCGACTGCGGGGTGTGCGACCAAATGGACACCGAAATCCAGATCGGCCCGACCGGGGCAGTGCTGGTGCCGGTGCCGCCGTTGCCGTCGCTGGCGTCCAGTTCGCACACGTCGGCGCAGGCGCAACAGTGAGGACCCCGGACCGGGAATACGTCGCCCCGGTGGCCAAATATCGGATCCGGTACGCCAAACGGGGCCGAATGCGCTTCGCCAGCCATCGGGACTTCCAGCGGGTGTTTGAGCGTGCCTTGCGCCGGGCTGGAGTGCCGATGGCCTACTCCGCTGGATTCAACCCGCATCCGAAGATCTCCTACGCCAACGCTGTGGCCACCGGTGCCGCCAGCGAGGCGGAATACCTTGAGATCGGGGTGGCCAGCGAGTTGGATCCGCAGGTACTTCAGGATGCTTTGGATGCGGCCCTGCCGGACGGCTTCGACGTGTTGGACGTGGTGCCCGCCGGCACGGGGCAGTTCGCGGATCGGTTGGAAGCATCCGAGTGGCAGATCCGACTGCCCGGCGTACCCGCCGTCGAGGCGCGTGCTGCGGTGACCGAATTGCTGGGGAGCGAATCGGTGATTGTTGAGCGAATGACGAAGAAGGGTTTGCGCAGATTCGATGTGCGTGCCGACCTACTCGGTGTCGAGTGCGACGTCGACGAATCCGGATGTGCGATACTGACCCTGGTCATACGACATGCAGTTCCGGTCGTGCGGCCAGACGATGTTCTTGCGGGTCTGCGGCAAGTTGCCTCCCTCGCGACGCCTTCGCCACCTGTGGTGATGCGCATGGCGCAGGGGCCGCTTGCAGCCGACCGGCGCAGCGTCGCCGACCCATTGGGGCCGGATCGTGAGGAATCGTCGCGCGCATCTGCCTAGGTGTGCGCACACAGGCTTCGCTACCCGGGTAGCTCCGGATAGCGCATGAGACAGGTCCGATGAGCCGCTGCGGCGTGTAGTTCACGCCAGCGCCCGCGGGCCGAAAGGGGCGTTGCCCGATGGATGAAGAACTGCCAGGCCTCGAACCTGAGGTAGATGCCGAACCTGTCAAGAAGAAGCGCGGTCCCCGGCGAGCAGCCAGTCGACCGGCGGGCCCACCGCCGGGTGCAGCGGTGTTCTCGGCCGCTGAGGCCGAAGCCACCGCCACCGCGGAGCTCGTGGTGCGCCCGTCGACGGCCATGGTCGCGGCCGTGTTTCAGGCTCCTGAGATCGCGCCAGCAGCGCCGGGTTCCCCGGAAGGTGCGGTTGGGCAGCGGGGCGGTAGGTCCAAGGCGAAATCTGAGCAGGCTAAGGATTCCTCGCAATCCGGCGCCGATGACGCTGCGGCTTCGTCGGCACCAGCGGCGGAGGAAGCGGAATCTGCGGATAGCGACGCACCTGCTGCCGAGTCCGATGATTCGGCTGACTCGTCGGCCCCGAATCGACGTCGGCGGCGACGTGGCGGGAGGGGCCGCGGTCGCCGCGGTGACTCCGGAGCGGATGCCGACTCCACCGACAACGCAGCGGACTCCGAGTCGGCAGCCGCAGGGTCTGGCGATTCCGCAGGGTCCGGCGATTCCAGTGGGTCCAGCGATTCCGGTGGGTCCGGCGGAGATCCCGATGCTCCCGCCGAAGGCGCGGAACCACAAGCCGCCGACGGCGACGCAGAGTCGTCATCGAACCAGGAAGCGGACGGTGGAGACTCGAACCAGGGCAGCAAGCGGCGGCGCCGTCGGCGGCGCAAGGGTGGGGGCGGCGATGGTCAGCAGCAGCAGTCGTCGGCCGCGGGCGCTGACGCTGGTGCATCTTCGGATGATGAAGTCACCGCGGTCAAGGGGTCGACCCGGCTAGAGGCGAAGAAGCAGCGACGGCGGGAGGGTCGCGCAAACCGCGGGTCACGCGCGCCGATCTTGACCGAGGCAGAGTTCCTCGCCCGTCGAGAAGCCGTTGAACGGGGCATGATCGTGCGCCAGCGTGGGGGCCTCACCCAGATCGGCGTGCTCGAGGACAACGTCCTGGTGGAGCATTACGTGGCCTCCGAGGCGACATCGTCGCTGATTGGCAACGTCTACCTGGGCCGCGTCCAAAACGTGTTGCCCAGCATGGAGGCGGCCTTCGTCGACATTGGCCGGGGCCGGAACGCGGTGCTCTACGCCGGCGAGGTGAACTGGGACGCGGCGGGTCTGGAAGGTCAGCCCAAACGAATCGAACTCGCGCTTAAGTCTGGTGACACGGTCCTAGTCCAGGCCACCAAAGATCCGGTCGGGCACAAAGGCGCTCGACTGACGAGCCAGATTTCGCTGCCCGGGCGATTTTTGGTGTACGTCCCGGAAGGCGGGATGACTGGCATCAGCAGGAAGCTGCCAGATCGGGAACGCTCACGGTTGAAGAAGATCTTGCGTTCGGTGGTGCCGGAGGACGCCGGGGTGATTGTCCGCACTGCGGCTGAGGGAGCTTCGGAAGCGAATCTGCGCCAAGACGTGGAGCGGTTGGCCGCGGAGTGGGAGCGAATCAAGGAGAAGTCCACGACCTCCTCGGCGCCTAGCCTGCTGCGTTCGGAGCCTGACCTCACGTTGAAGGTGGCGCGGGACATCTTCAACGAAGATTTCGCGACCATGGTCGTCAGCGGTGATGGTGCCTATTCAGCGGTGCATGAGTACATCACGGCAGTAGCCCCGGACTTGTCCAACAGGGTGACCAAGTGGAACAAACCTGAGGATGTGTTCGCCGCTCATCGAATCGACGAACAGATCGCCAAGGCGCTGGATCGCAAGGTATGGCTGCCTTCGGGCGGCTCCTTGGTGATCGATCGGACCGAGGCAATGACCGTCATCGATGTCAACACCGGGAAGTTCACCGGGAAGGGCGGCAACCTCGAAGAAACCGTCACGCGAAACAACTTGGAGGCTGCCGAGGAGATCGTGCGGCAGCTGAGGTTGCGCGACATTGGCGGCATCATCGTGGTCGACTTCATCGACATGGTGCTGGAGAGTAACCGGGAGCTGGTCCTCCGGCGGCTGGTCGAGTGCCTCAGCCGCGATCGCACCAAGCATCAGGTTGCCGAGGTGACGTCACTTGGGCTGGTGCAGATGACTCGCAAACGAATCGGGCAAGGCCTGCTCGAAACGTTCTCCACTGGGTGTGAGCAGTGCCATGGTCGCGGAGTTCGGGTGCAGACCGAACCCGTGGGCCAGCACGGCGACGGTCCACGACCGCGACGGTCGAAGGTCACAGGTCCGATCCCCGGGGCACCCACCAAGGCGAAGCCGGCCGAGGCGCCGGAGGCTGCCGAGGCTCCTGAGGTCGCCGGAGGCTCCTGAGGCCGTCGAGGTGCCGGAGGCTCCTGAGGCCGTCGAGGTGCCGGATGCACCTGAGGCCGTCGAGGTGCCGGAGGTTGTGGACGCTCCTGAGGCTGCCGCAGCTGATCCTGCCCAGGACGGGGAAGCGGTCGGTAGGTGCCCGACAGTGCCGATCAGGCCCCGTCGGACTCATCGGATTCAGATGCCGTAGAGTAAGCGAGTGCGTGTGGTGCCGCGTGCGGAAATGTTGCACCTCGTCGCTTGTTGATCGGGCGTGCAAGCGCGTCCGCGAAAGGCCTTTCGGAGACGTCAAGGCCCTTCCCGAGCCAAGCTCGGGTGCAGCAGCAACCGCGCACCACAAGAACGTAACCTAGTTTTCTTTGACCACGACTGCGAGGAGTGTGCGGTGTTTGCGATCGTCCGCGCCGGAGGCCGACAAGAGAAGGTATCTGTCGGCGACGTTATTGCTGTGGATCGAGTCGCAGGGGAGCCCGGTAGCACTGTTGCGCTACCAGTGTTGCTCCTCGTCGACGGTGACTCCATCACCCACGACGCTGACTCCCTCGACGGGGCCACAGCCACCGCGGAGATCGTGGAGCACACGCGTGGTCCGAAGATCAAGATCCTTCGCTACAAGAACAAGACCGGCTACCGTCGGCGTCAAGGCCACCGCCAGGATCTGACTACGTTGAAGGTCACCGCTATCGGATCGGGGAACTGAACAATGGCTCACAAAAAAGGTGCGTCTAGCACCAGAAACGGTCGCGACTCTAACTCGCAGCGGCTCGGAGTCAAGCGCTTCGGCGGTCAACTGGTGAACGCCGGCGAGATCATCGTGCGCCAGCGGGGCACCCACTTCCACCCAGGCGACAACGTCGGGCGGGGCGGCGACGACACCCTCTTCGCGCTCACTGCTGGCACCGTCGACTTCGGCACCAAAAAGGGTCGCCGGGTCGTCAACATCCTCACTGTCGAGTGAACCTGCGCCCCCAAGCGGGGCGCACCATCGAACGGTGAGAGGTTCGCAATGACCACGTTTGTCGATCGAGCGATTTTGCGTGCCAAAGCCGGGGACGGTGGTAACGGCTGTGCGTCAATTCACCGCGAGAAGTTCAAGCCGCTGGGAGGACCGGACGGCGGCGATGGCGGTCGTGGTGGGGACGTCGTTCTTGAAGCCGACAGTCACACGGCCAGTCTGATCGACATCGGTTTTCACCCCCACCGCACAGCGGCGAGCGGTGGACCGGGCCAGGGCAGCAACCGTCACGGGGCCAACGCCGACGACGTCGTCATTCCCGTTCCGCTGGGAACGGTCGTCAGCCGCGAATCCGGCGACATCCTGGCCGATCTTTCCGAACCCGGGCAACGATTCGTCGCCGCTCGGGGAGGCCGCGGCGGACTGGGGAACGCTTCGCTGTCGAATCGTCGGCGCAAAGCCCCTGGCTTTGCCCTGCTGGGAGAGCCAGGTGACGAGGCGACGATGGTGCTTGAACTCAAGACCCTCGCCGACGTTGGCCTCATCGGCTTCCCGAGCGCAGGGAAGTCGTCGCTGGTGTCTGTCCTCAGCGCGGCCAAGCCGAAGATTGCTGACTATCCGTTCACCACACTCACCCCGCAACTCGGGGTCGTCGCAACCGGCGATTCCACCTTCACGGTTGCCGACGTCCCCGGGCTGATTCCCGGAGCCAGCGAGGGCAAGGGGCTCGGGCTGGAGTTCCTCCGGCACGTTGAGCGCTGCGCGCTGCTGGTCCACGTATTGGATTGCGCGACGCTCGAACCTGGACGTGACCCGGTATCAGACCTCGACGTGATCGAAGCTGAGCTGGCTGCCTATGGGGTGCTGGCCGACACTCCTCGGCTCGTGGTCCTCAACAAGATCGACGTTCCAGAAGCCAGGGAACTCGCCGAAATGGTGACCCCCGACCTGCAGGCTAGGGGACTCGAGGTCTTTCAGGTGTCAGCCGTGAGCCACGAGGGACTACGGCAGCTGACCTTCGCGCTGGCAGGAATCGTCGCTCGCGCTCGGGAAGCCGCCGAGGCGACCCAAGTGATGCGGCCCCGCGTCGTGGTGCGCCCGCAATCAGTCGACGACACCGGGTTCACGGTGGTGCCGCTAGCCCAGGGAGCCTTCCGGGTGCTGGGTGAACGTCCCACCCGCTGGGTTCGACAAACCGACTTCAGCAACGACGAGGCGGTTGCGTATCTCGGTGAACGATTGGCCCGGCTCGGGGTCGAAGACGAGCTGCGGCGCCTCGGGGCCATACCGGGGTGCGACGTGCTGATCGGCCCGGTGGACAACTCGGTGGTGTTTGACTGGCAGCCGACGCGCCCCGACGAGATGGACGAGCTGGACGAGGCAGCGGATGGCGCCGAGCTCGACGAGTCGCTCCAGGCTGATCATCCCGCTGAAGGTGACGGCGCGAAGGGGGACTTGTGAGTCGGCCAGAGATTGGCGACGCAGCGCGCGTCGTGGTCAAGGTCGGATCGTCGTCGCTGGCGACACCAAACGGTGTATTGGATCAAAACCGGCTCTACGCCCTAGTGGACGTCCTGGCCGAACAGGTGCGGGCCGGTCGACAGATTGTGCTGGTCACCAGTGGTGCGGTGGCGGCCGGCATCGGGCCGATGGGGCTGCCCGGCCGACCCAAAGCGCTGGCCATTCAGCAGGCCGCAGCCAGCGTCGGCCAGGGGCTGCTGCTTGCTCACTACACCGACCGCTTCCGCAGCCATGGCATCACGGTCGGACAGGTGCTGCTCACCAGTGCGGATCTCACCCGACGGGCTCATTATTCGAATGCTCGGCACACGTTGGAATGCCTGCTGTCTTTCGACGTCGTGCCGATCGTCAACGAGAACGACACGGTGGCCACGCATCGGCACGGTGACAATGATCGGCTCGCCGCACTGGTTGGGCACCTGATCAAGGCCGACGCCGTGGTCCTGCTCTCCGATATCGATGCCCTCTACGACGGCCACCCGCAGGCCCCCGGAAGTAAACCGATCCGTCGGATCACAGACCAGTCCGACCTGGTCGGGATCGACATCGGCGGGGTCGGGAGCGAAGTCGGCAGCGGCGGGATGTCGGCCAAGGTGAATGCGGCCATCATCGCAACCTCAGGCGGTGTGCCAGTGGTGCTTACGAGCGCAGTCTCGGCTCGGGAGGCCCTTCGAGGTGATGAGGTCGGAACCCTGTTCGAACCCGTGCTGAAGCCGTTGTCGGCCCGATATTTGTGGTTGGCCCACGCCACCAGAGGCGAGGGAGCTTTGGTCCTGGACGACGGTGCCGTGGCGGCTGTGGTCCAGCGCCGCAAGTCGTTGCTGCCAGCCGGGATCGTTGAGGTGCGCGGCGATTTCACTGCCGGGCGCCCGGTCGATCTGGTCGATGCTCGCGGATCCCTGGTCGGCCGTGGCCTGTCGGCCTACGACGCTAGCGAATTGCCCCCGATGCTTGGTCGTTCCACCAGGGATCTTGCTGCCGAACTCGGACCGTCCTTCGAACGTGAGGTGGTCCACGCCGATGACCTGGTGATCCTCACGCCTAGGCTGTGACCCATGACCGCCACCGTGGATCAACCCGACGCCATCGACCAGCCGACAGCGGCGATTCGAAACGACGTGCGTGCCGCTGCGGCTCGTGCCCGGGATGCAGCCGGTGTGCTGGCGACGCTCACCCGGGCCAGCAAGGACGAAGCGCTGTTCGCAATTGCCGATGCGCTGGAAGATGCGACAGCAGCGATTGTCGCTGCGAATCAGGATGACATCGCACGGGCACAGGCGGATGGCACCTCTGCGGCCCTGGTGGATCGCCTCACCTTGACCCCCGATCGCATCAGGGATATCGCTGAGGCGCTGCGCGAAGTGGCAGCACTTGACGACCCAGTCGGTGATGTGGTGCGGGGCTACCGGCTGCCGAACGGACTCGACGTCGCCCAGGTTCGGGTACCGCTCGGAGTCGTCGCCATGATCTACGAGGCGCGTCCGAACGTCACTGTGGATGCTGCTGGCTTGTGCCTGAAAAGCGGCAATGCAGCACTTCTTCGTGGGTCCAGCTCGGCCCGCAGCACCAATCGGGTCCTGATTGACGTGATGCGCGCAGCCCTGTCGAACACGTCCGTGCCGGTCGACGCGATCGTCGGGGTCCCAGGGGACACCCACGAATCTGTGACCCACTTGATGCAGGCACGGGGATTGGTCGACGTGATCATCCCCAGAGGCGGCGCGGGTCTGATCAACTCGGTCGTCGAGCACTCCCAGGTGCCGGTGATTGAGACCGGAGTGGGCAACTGTCACGTTTATGTGGATGCCCAGGTCGACGTCGACCAAGCGGTGGCTGTGGTGCTGAACAGCAAGACCCAGCGGGTGAGTGTGTGCAACGCTGCTGAGACGCTGCTCGTGCATGCTGAGGCCGCGCCAGTGTTCCTGCCCGAGGTGATGGCCGCGCTGTCCGCTGCCGGGGTGACGATCCATGGCGACGAACGGGTCCAGCCCTACGCGGAGGGCGCTGGCGCCGCTTTCGTGCCGGTGACCGACGACGACTGGGCGGCTGAGTATTACTCGCTGGACCTCGCCGTTGGCGTGGTCGACGATCTTCCGGCGGCCGTGACGCACATCCGACGCTGGAGCAGTGGCCACACCGAAGCGATTCTCTCCACCTCCGCGCCGGATATCCGACGATTCGTGACTGCTGTCGACTCGGCAGCGGTGATGGTGAACGCCTCCACCCGCTTCACTGACGGTGGTCAGTTCGGTTTCGGCGCCGAGATTGGGATCTCAACGCAGAAGCTGCATGCGCGCGGGCCGATGGGGCTGCCGGAATTGACCAGCACGACGTTTGTGGTCAGCGGCGACGGACACGTCCGCAGTTGATCCGCAGTGGCGCTATTGTGTCCCCATGTCGATCGAAGCATTTGTCCTCGCAGCCAGTGAAGTCGCCGGTGAGGCCTCCGAGCACAGCGAAACGAGCCCGTACCTCTACGGCGCATTCGCACTTGTGGCTTTGCTGGGGCTGCTCTTCGTGGTCACCCGGTTTCACGTCTACCGCTGATTCGGCGCCGTGCGGCCGGGTGGCGCAGAGGTGACCGCGCCACGGCGAATCGGCGTCATGGGCGGGACGTTTGACCCGATCCACCACGGCCACCTGGTAGTAGCGGCGCAGGTGGCGCAGTCGTGCCATCTAGATGAAGTCGTTTTCGTTCCGACGGGTCAGCCTTGGCAAAAGACGCATCGGGTGTCGCCAGCCCAAGACCGCTTCCTGTTGACCCTGCTCGCCACGGTCGACAACCCCATGTTCGCAGTGTCGCGGGTGGACATTGATCGGCCGGGCCCGACCTACGCGGTCGATACGCTTGCCGACTTGGCTGCTGTCTACGGATCGGAATCCGAGTTCTTCTTCATCACCGGTGCCGATGCTTTGGCCTCAATCAAGACCTGGAAGGACCATGAACGGGTGTTGGATTCCGCCCACCTGATCGGGGTAAACCGACCAGGCCATCGCCTGACTGATCCGGGCCTGCCCGCTGGTTCGGTCACCATGGTTGAGGTGACAGCCATGGCTATCTCGTCCACTGAGTGCCGGCGGCGGGCCGCCGCGGGTCTCACTTTGGACTACCTGGTTCCTGCGGCCGTGGCGCAATACGTGCTCAAGAATGGGCTGTACAGCTGATGTCGGTGAGGCATCCTTCCCGGCGCCGCAGCGTCATCGCGCTGGTGCTGCTGGCCATCATCGTCACGGCCATGGCGGTGGTGATCCGGAACTCGGGTACTGGCCAGCCGTTGGTGGATCCGTCTGGCCCGCCTGGGCCTTCCCTCCCGGCCAATCCAACGCTGTTGGTTCAAGTTCGCGATGACGGCCTGACCACCGTCAACAACGTCGTGATGGGTCTGGATTCGGCCGCCGACCAGGGAAGTTCGCTATACCTGCCGCAGAACCTCGTGGTCGATCTGGTGGAAGGCCGCGACGAAACCTTGGGCCTCACCGGTTTCAAAACGATTGCGCAGGCTGCTCCGCTGGTGGCTGCGCAGACCGGGATCAGGGTGGACCACACCTTCGTGCTGGATCGTCTGGCCTTCGCCGGGCTGATTGATTCGGTCGGGGGCATCACCCTGGACATCGCGGAACCGCTGGTGGTTCGGGATCGATGGGGATCTGTGGTGGAGGTCGTCCCGATGGGTGTTCGCACGCTGGACGGGCCGCAGGCCGCGATCTATTCGCTCTACCTAGGGGCCGATGCGCCCGAGTCTGAAAGGCAGGCACGCTTCACGGCCGTATGGCAGGCGGTGCTGGAGCAATTGCCATCTAGCCCGGATCAGATGAGGGCAGTACTGGCCAGTTTGGGGGCGCTCAGCAGATCGACGGACACGTTGGCCGCGTTGGCCGATTTCCTCACCACCGCTGGCCAGGATGCCCGCGAGGGACGCTGGACCACAGCAAACTTGCCGACGAGTCCCGGATCGTACGGGCCGTTGCCAGCTGGAATGGGTGGAGCCGGTCGCGGGCACCGAAACCGCGACGATGCTGTTTCCGGACGCCCTGCTTAGCCCTGATGACCCTCCGGTGCGCGTTCGGGTGTACCAAGCGGGAGGCACGCAAGCCGAGGTGGATCAGGTGCGTACCCAACTGGTGGAGGACGGATTCAGTTTCGTCTGGTCGGGACCGGCAGAGACGATCCCAAGTACGCAGGTGTCGGTGGCGGATCCGGCTGAGTTACCGGCCGGTCGCAGCGTCGCCGAGGCCATCGACGTCGGGTCCGATGCAGTGGTGGTGGATCCGGCCACGACACCCGGAGCGCCGGTGACTCTGCGTTATGTGCCAGTTGCTGCGGCGGCACCAGAATCGACCAGCGTGGCAAGTCCTTCCCCCACTGTGACATCCTTCGAGCAATGACAGCCTCACAAAGAGCGGTTGAGCTCACCTTGTTGGCCGCGACCGCAGCAGCCGAGAAAAAAGCCGAAGATCTCCTTGCCCTCGATGTCAGCGACCAGCTGGCGATCACAGACGTGTTCCTGCTCTGTTCGGCCAACAATGACCGTCAGGTGCGAGCGATTGTGGACGCGATCGAGGAGGCCCTAGACGCAATCGACGTGGATCCGGTCCGTCGGGAGGGGGAACGTAGCGGACGCTGGGTGCTGTTGGACTACTTCGATTTCGTGGTGCACGTTCAACACACCGAAGAGCGGCGTTTCTACGCACTGGAGCGGCTGTGGAAGGACTGCCCGGTGATCCAACTGCCAGAGCTTGCGCCCACGGTTGCTGAGGGTTCTGCTGAGTCCGGTTCCGACCCCACATGACCCGTCGCGTCGTACTGTGGCGTCACGGTCGCACGGAATGGAACGCCGAGGGACGATTCCAGGGTCAGACCGACGTCCCGCTCGATTCCATCGGAGTGAGCCAGGCGGGTGCGGCAGCAGCGCAACTCGCGCAGTTGCCGCCGACCAAGATCGTCAGCAGCGACCTTGCGCGGGCGCGAGTGACCGCAGGCGAGCTCGCGCGACGCAGCGGGCTGGAAGTCGGTGTCGATACCCGGCTGCGGGAAACCTACGCTGGCAAATGGCAGGGCCTTGCGAGGGATGTGTTGCTCGCGGAGTTCGCCCACGAACTCGCGGCCTGGGCCGCTGGATCGAACCTCCGTCCCGGTGGCGGAGAGCGTCGATCCGAGGTGGCGGCCCGGATGGTGGAGGCAATTGACGAGGCGCTGCTGGATGTGCCCGAGCGAGGAACGTTGGTGGTGGCCACGCATGGTGGGGCGGCGCGCGCTGCGGTCGGAGCAATGCTCGGACTGCCGGTGGAGCACTGGTCAATCCTCGGGGTCCTCACCAACTGCGCATGGTCAGTACTCACCGAACGGATCGACGGTGCCGGGTCGGCGACCTGGCGGCTTGAGGAGTACAACGCCAGGTCCTTGCCGGAGACTGCGTTCGCCGACGACCGCTGACGTAGCGCGGCTTTGCCCGGCGTTGGAGCGACCGTTCATGGCACGATCTCGCCATGAACGCTGACGGACTCTCGAACGCCCAGAAGTTGGCTCGGGTGAACGCCTTTGATGCCTCTGACTCGCGTGGCGTCCTGCGCAAGGTCTTGCTGAAGGTGGGCCCGCAGCCGTGGTTCATTGCCGTCTACCGAAGGTTGGGTCCGATCATTGATCCCACCGTGAGCAGGATCGGGGACGGCAGCCTCATGCGCAGCCTTTACGGGTTGCCGGGCATGGTGTTGCACACGACTGGGGCGAAGTCCGGCAAACCCCGAAGCAATCCGCTGTTGTATGCCCGTGACGGTGACGACTTCATCGTCGTCGGCACTAACTTCGGTCAGCCCAAACACCCGGCCTGGACGGCGAATCTGCGCGCTCACCCTGCCGCAGCAGTCGAGGTGGCAGGCGTCACTCTGCCAGTGACTGCGCAGCTCATCGAGGGCTCCGAGTGGCAGGAGATCTTCGACCGTCTAGTGGCCGTCTACCCAGGCTATGCGCTGTACCTGGAACGTCGTTCGGAACTGCCACCCCGACTTTTTCGCCTTGTGCCGCAGGTGTGACGCTGCGGCGGCAGCAGGTGTCGCCGGCGAAACCTGGCTGGATCAACCGGGTGATGCAGACCAGATCAACTGGTGATGTAGCCCAGCAGGGTCGCCTTCTCTTCCTGCAACTCCGCAACGGTGATTCGCACAACGTCGCCGATACTGACGATCCCGTTGAGGGAGTCGTCTTTGAGTACTGGCAGGTGGCGGATGCGGCGTTCCGTCATGGTGACCATGAGGTCGTCGGTGCTGTTGTCCGGTTCGCACACCGCAACCACGCCAGTCATGAGGTCGGACACTGGCGCGGCGAGCACCTCGGCCCCCCGTTTCGCGACGGCGCGCACCACATCGCGTTCAGAAGCGATGCCCACCACCTCGGAGCCGTCGGGGGACACCACGGCGGCGCCGATGTTGTGTTCCGTGAGTAAAGCGCAGAGTTCGGTCACCGTCGCGTCCGGTGAGATCGTCGCGACGAAGGATCCCTTCTCGGCGAGGATCGACTTCACCTTCATGGCGGGGCCTCCTAGATAGCTGGCTTCGTTGGTCAATGGTGCCCGAAATTGACCCCCTGTGTCACTAGAACCCACCGGACGGACTATTCGATTCGGCATGCGCTACTCTGATGCTCGTTCGCGGGGCCATAGCTCAGCTGGTAGAGCACTTGCCTGGCAGGCAAGGGGTCAGGGGTTCGAGTCCCCTTGGCTCCACCGCAGGTCAGAGGCGGTTTCGGCAGTGATGCCGGGGCCGCCTTTGACGTTGGGTGGACCCACGGTGATAGCCACGGAGCACAAACGGGCCGATGGCATGGCGGATCCTGGGGTGTGGGGTTGTGCCCCCGGGTGTGCGTGGTTTGGGTTGGGCCGCGGTGGTTAGGCGGCCTGGGGTTTTCGGTGCTGTTCGGGGTGGGGCTGGGGGTGGGGCTGGTTGTTTTGGTGTCGTGCTGTTTTGCGGTTTCTGGGTCCGTGGACGGCGGTGGCGGTGGGGGTGCCGTTGGTGGTGGTGATGGTCCAGCGTCCGAGGTGAAGTTCGGTGTGATGGCGGGCGCATAGTAACGCCAAGTTGCTAGCCCTAGAGTTCTATACCTGCATGTTTGTCTCGTCCAGGACGAAGTTGACTTGTCCTCCCAAGCAGCACGCCACCTGGCGGCGGCACTGACTTTGTTCGCGGATCAGCTCGAACTGATCTAGACCCAGTAGTAGCGCTACATCCGAGTGGGCTAGACAGTCGCGTGGGGTTTGCGGACCCAGTCTGGTCGGTGCTGGAGCAAAGAGTCGCTACTCAGTAGTAGCCCTGGCCGGACAAGTTTGGCGGTTGTGTCCTGTCTGACCGCAGATGCCACACTTCCGTTTTCCGCCCGGAGTCTTGACCCTGGTCGCACGCGATTGAGTTGCTTTCGCGATCAGAGCATCGACCTTGGCTAGACGGTCGATGAAGCGCTCGCTATTCGGACTGAAACTGATCCACCTCTCTAAGACCTTCCGCTCTGCTTCCAGTTGCCCCATCTTCCGCAGGACAACGGCAAGGGCCATGTGGGTAGAGCCGCTGCCAGTGGAGGAATAGCCCTCCTTGGCGTTGATTCCGGCCTGCCGTTCCTCCCCGGCAACGAGGTGCACAAGCAGATCGGCGGCCTCAGCGAGCCGGTCTTTTCGCTTGAGGTCGTCGACCCGAGGTAACCAGTCGAACAGTGTCCGACTGCGGTACCAGACCTCAGGGGTGCCGTACTCGGGAGTCTTGACGGTGAGGGTTCCATCGTCGGCTGCCGCATTGATCATCTGCTCGATGTTCGTCCAGTCCTTGCCAGTGGCGCAACTGCGGGCTGTGTGGCCCGGCTCGCCGCATTTGGAGCAAGTACGCTTCCGCTGCCGATCGATTTCGGCCGATTGTTCGGCGCAATCCCTTCGAGTGTGGCCAATGACTCCGCAGAATCCGCAGGTCGGTAGCTTCTCCCGTTTCGCCCAAAGTATCTCCGAGGCCCTGTCAAGCGTGACGGCGTCGGGATCCTCATAGATGGAGACATTGTCAGCGCCGTCGCTGAGGTACGGCCCCCAACCATTGTCACGCAACTCGATCGTCCGCCCCGTGCGACCATCGACGCCGACCGCCCGTATCAATCCGCTCTGCTTTCGTTCCCGTCGCTCCGCCAGTAGTCCGACAGCCTGATCCAGAGTCAGCGATTGCTCGGCTCCGTGCAGAGTCGCTGTAGTGGTGCCATCCGTGACGTAGGGGCCGTAGTTACCATCCCTGATTAGCACGGTTCTTCCTGTGTTTGGGTCTGCTCCCAGTTCTCTCAGGATTTCGTGTGTCGCCAAGTCTCCCCCTAGGTCGAGATTCGCTAGTCAATCTGGCAAAACTCGGCACCTGATCGCAAGTCAGGAGGAGGAATGCCATTTCGCGTCCACTATCGGTCCTTGATGGCTCGGAGCCGCCGCGGCGGTCATGGGTGCCGGTCTGACGTTGCCGCACCCCGGCGACGGGGCCGTGGTCGTGCGGGCGTAGCGGCCCCGAGGTAGAGCAGCCCCCCTGTTCTCGGGGCCTCGCAGTGCCCACAGTTGCTATGGTCGATTGCACAGCAAGTGGGGCAGCCTCTAACGGCTCAAGGGGAGGAAACACAATGAAACTAGTTGTAGTCGCGGGCCTTGCGGTCCTACTCGCGGCCTGTGGAGCCAGTAGTAGCAACGCGGAGTTTGAGCAGTGGGTCGATAGTGGACTGTCGAAATCGGTGACAGCCGACGATCTGGCAGAGTCTGGTCTCCCAAGCATCACTCCGCTCGTGGTCGCGTGCCAGGCGAGCGATCCTGGCAACGTTCCCGATGCCGGGATCCAAAACATTGTCGAGGCTGCGCGCGAGGATGGTGTGGAGGTCTCGGAGGATCAGGTCAGGTCTTGGCTTCGCGCTAACTGCGCCTAGCCTCGTGACCTCGGGAGCCTTTGGCGCCGCGCCGGTGTGGGGGCATGGCGTCTCGCGCCCTGTGTGGCTTCGTGGTTCTGGACCGACGGGCGATTGCCGCATTCGGATGTTGTGAGTGCCGACCTAATCGACGTTTTCTGCCGAGGTCACCCCGCCGGCGGCCCAGTGCACGATGTGGTGGGCTTGGCACCAGCCTGCGGGGCGGTCGCAGCCGGGGATGATGCAGCCGCGGTCGCGGATGTCGAGCACGCGGCGCAGGTAGGCCGGTACGACGCGTTGGGTGCGTCCGACGTCGAGTGGGCGGGAGTGCGCGCCGAGTACGACGCGGGTGATCTCGCCGTCGCAGGTGGCCCAGCGGGCCAGGGCGCGTGGGAGGTGGCCGTGGCCTGGTCCGTTGCCGACTGCCCAGGTGGCGGTGGTGTCGGTGAACAGCCCAGCGATAGCCGCCGCGGCTGTTGCGCCCAGAGTCGCGCCGGTGGCGGCGGCTGAACCTGGTTCGGTCGCGCCGCTGGCGGTGGTGTTCGCGCCGGTGGCTGTGCAGGTGCAGGTGTCGGCAGACACGTTGCCGCGTGGCGCCGGTGGTGCCGGTGGTGGTGCAGGTGGGGCAGGTGTGGGTGTTGTTGATGCCGATGGTGATGGCGACTTGGGCGCGGTTTCGTGTTGTTGTGGGTAGGTGGGTGGCTGCGGCGCGGGCGAGGTCGAGGAGGGCGTCGGCGCGGCGGGCTGATACTGGCACGGAGCTTTCGGCCCGGGCGGCGTCGGCGGTGTTGGTGTCGTTGGTGTGGGTGCGGCGGGTGTGTTCCATGAAGGCGTTGAGGATCCCGGCGAGTTCGGCGCCGAGGACGCCGGGTAGCCAGCCGCGTAGGTCCCAGCCGTCGCCGACTTCGGATAGTTGGACTGTGCGGCGGTTGTAGGCGGCGTCGGCGTTGTCGTCGGAGGTGTCGGGGTCGACGGTTTCGGCCCAGGTGGCCATGATTTGGGCCACGGTGCGTGCGTCGGTGTGGGCTGCGGCTTTGAGGACGAGGGGTTCGAAGTCGGCGAACGCGCCGCGGCGGGTGTCGGTGGCGTCGGCTACTACCCGCATCGCGGTGACGTGGGCTGCGGTGATTTCTGCGGCGGCGAACGCGGCTGCGGTTTGCGGGTGTGCGGCGAGCCAGGTGGCGTTGCGGCGTAGCCGTCCGGCGCGGGTACGGTCTAGATGGTGGGAGTCGCCCAGCCAGGCGTTGACCGTCACCGGGCCGGCTGGTAGCGCGGCGCAGGACTCGACGAGGCCGACTGCGGTGTGGTGGGCGGCGTCTAGCCGGGTGGCCACGGTGTGCAGGCGCAGTGCGAGTTCGGGCAGGTCGGCCACGGCCACCGACGCGGCGTCCGTGGCCAGCAGTTCGTGTAGCGCGCAGGCCTGGGCGTCGAGTGCGGCGAGCAGATCGAACACTGGTCCGACCGCGGGGGTGTCGACGTCGCCGCGGGTCGCACCCCATTCGGGGATCGACTCAGCACAGCTCGCGTCAGCACCCGAGCCTGGGTGGGCCTGCGAGTCGGCACTTGGGTGTGTGTCGCAACCGCAGCCCGGCTCGGCACCTCGAGCTGGCTTTGTCGTGTGTTGAAGCCCCGGTTTCAACGTGTTGGCTGGCCATCGTGTGCACCCCCTTCCCCGGCATGCAGTAGTCACGTGGGAGCAGCGCAAAGAGGGACACCAGCCGCGGCCCCAACGGCCGCGAAACCCCCCAACACAACCCCACCCGAATAAACCCACCCGAACATTCCCGCCCGAACCATCCAATGGGCGAACTATCCAATGAATGAACCATCCAATGGGCGAACAGGTGTTCGATTTGTTGCCTCAAAACTACCTCACTGGTCACCGGCATGCAAGCACCATCTCCCCGAAATGTGGACAACGTCAATTCCGATGGGTGCCTCTGGATGCCACTCGATCCGATCGTGGCAAACCTCCCTGCCTGCCAGTCATGGGGCAGCCGACTCGGGAATGTGACCGGCCGGCTGCCGTCGGCGCATCGTCGGACCTCCGAGTCGGGCGTGACCATCCCCGCGGTATGTTCGCTTCCATGAGCAAGACGAACCCAGGCAACTTCTTTGAAGATTTCCAGCTAGGTCAGGTCATTGAGCACGCGACTCCCCGGACCGTTACGGAAGGCGACCGTGCGGTGTACGGCTCGCTCTACCCGACTCGATTCGCGATTCCGTCCTCAGCGTCGTTCGCAGCCTCGGTGGGTCTCGACCCGCACCCAGTCGAGGAACTGATCGGCTTCCACATCGCGTTCGGCAAGACAGTGCCGGATGTCTCTCTTAACGCGGTGGCCAACCTCGGCTACGCAGAGTGTCGGTTCCATGGCCCCATCCTCCCGGGCGACACGCTGACAACTCGCTCGGAAGTGATCGGGCTCAAGCAGAACTCCAACGGCAAGAGCGGCGTCGTCTATGTGCGCTCGATAGCGAAGAACCAACGTGGCGAGGTCGCGATCGAGTGGGCTCGCTGGGTGATGGTGCACAAGCGGAATCTCGATGCCCCGGCTCCAGCGACGGTGATCCCGGATCTGGCAAAGGTGGTGACACCTGCTGACTTGGTCATCCCAGAGGGGCTGGATTTCTCCGGCTACGACTTCAGCGCAGCAGGCGAACCGCACCGATTCGACGACTATGCCGTGGGGGAGAAGATCGACCACGTCGATGGCGTGACCCTCACGGACGCCGAACACATGATGGCCACCCGGCTGTGGCAGAACACAGCGAAGGTTCATTTCAACACTCAGGCTCGTCCAGACGGCAAGCGGTTGGTGTACGGCGGCCACATCATTTCGTTGGCACGGGCACTGTCGTTCAACGGTTTGGCTAATGCGCAACTGATTGCCGCGATCAACGCCGGGGCGCACGCGGCGCCAGCGTTCGCCGGCGACACCATTTACGCCTGGTCCGAAGTGCTCGACAAGGCAGAGACGTCGGCGCCGGGGGTCGGCGCGCTTCGGTTGCGCCTAGTCGGGACCAAGGACAGGGACGAATCGATGGTGCTGCGCGGCGAAGACGGCAAGTACGCCCCGGGCGTACTGCTGGACCTCGACGTCTGGGCCCTCATCCCTCGTTAGGGAGCGGTCGCGCGGTTCCCTCGCGCGCGAGGAGGGCGTTGACAAGTCGAGACGTCTGCGGTCACCGGCCCAAGAATCGACCGGAAGTCGACCTTAGGGGACGGGGGACACCGTGCAGCCGACCGCGCGTTCTTGCGCGTCGATGTACGCGACGAGATCGGCCGTCCCCGCACCTGTGGCTGCCAACACGGCCGCATCATTGGCGCTGGCCGCCTCCCGCAGGGTCTGCAACTCGGCGCAGTTCCCCAATGACGCAGCCGAATCGACGCGCTGCTGAGTGCCAGTGGCGAATCGGGTCCAGTCAACGGCGGCAGCTGCCTGATCCACGGTCAAGGCGCCGGTCGGGCTCGCTGTCGTATTCAACGGATCAGCTATCGGCGATTCCGTGCCGAATACCGATCCTGCATCGGTGCCAGTTGGAGATGGCTCGAAGGTGGGCGAGGCCTCAGCGGTGGGTGACTCCGCAGGTTCACTGCTAGTTGTGACTGCCGGCGCAGGTGGGGCAGTGGTCGGCTCGGTTCCCGAGCCGCTGGTCAAGAACCACACGATGAGCACGGCGACAATGACCAGCGCGGCGACCAGCGCTGCAATGATGATGGGGCTCAACTTGCGCTGTCCGGTGGTGGCCGCCGGCGGCGGCATCCCTGCCGATGTGACGGGAACCCACTGCGCACCATCCCAGCGCCACCCTGACTCCGGGGAGCCCGAGGCTTGGCCGTAGGCGGCGGGGTCCTGGCCGTAGCCGGTCTGTGCGTAGGCGGCGGGGTCTTGGCCGTAGCCGGCCTGTCCGTACGCGGCGGGGTCTTGGCCGTAGGCGGCGGGGTCCTGGCCGTAGCCGGTCTGTGCGTAGGCGGCGGGGTCTTGGCCGTAGCCGGCCTGTGCGTAGGCGCGGGGTCTTGGCCGTAGGCGGCGGGGTCTTGGCCGTAGCCGGTCTGTGCGTAGGCGGTGGGGTCCTGGCCGTAGCCGGCGGGGTCCTGACCGTACGCGGCTTGGCCGTAGCCGGTCTGTGCGTACGCGGCGGGGTCCTGTCCGTAGGCGGGATCAGCGCCGTAGCCTGAATCGAACTGGTCCAGGGTTTGGTACCCCTGGCCCGCGCTGGGGTCGGTCTGGGCTAAGTTCGGGACCCGTCTGACCGTAGGCATCTGCTTCCGATGGCATGGGTTCGCCCCCGGCAGGTACCCACTGGTCCCCGGTCCAGGCCCACTGTCCGTCTTCGGAGAGTTGGCCTGACGGTGGTGCGTTTTCGTCCATGGTCCCGTCCGTTAGTGCCGCTATTAGTGGCAGGCTACTTGATGCGGAAGCGGTCGCGCGGTCCACAGGGTGTGAGCGCACCATGCTGGCTGGCAAACTGCTCCCATGACACTCTCCAACTCGGCTCAGCTCTTGGGGGGCGGGGCACTAGCGGTCCTTGCAGTTGGCGGTTGGGCTTTCGCGATCCGCGAGCGTCGCCGGCTGCAGGAAGCGCTGGTCGACGTCGAGGCTCGCATTGAACGGTTCGCAATATTCGATGAAGTCACGGGACTGCTGAGCAGGGAAGGCCAGAACCTGGTCGGCCAGCGGATCGTCGATATTGCTCGACGTGATTCCGACGCCGTCAGTGCCTGTTTGATCCGTGTTTTGGCGCCGCCGAACCGAGGTCTTGCCGTCGTGAATGATGACGACGTACTGTCCGTCGCTGAAGCTTCCGAAGTAGTGTTCCGATCTGGCGATGCCGTGGGCCGGATGGATGAGGACACCTTGATGGTTGCCGGCAAAGGGCCAGGCTTCACACCCTCGACAGTGGAGGCCCGACTCGTTGCTCAAATGGCAACCATGGCCGCTCCCGAGGCTGATCTGCCAGCTTTGGTGGTGGGAGTGTCGGTGTTGCACCCGTGGGACGAAGGAACTTTCGAGGAGTTGCTCCACCTTGCCTACGAGGATCTTGCGGTGAGGCTCCAGATCTTCGCCGGCTCCTGACTACGGTCGGCGGACCCACTTCTCCCAGACCCACGGGTATCCCCACTCCTCCTCGTGGGTGTGCCTTAGCGCTCGACGGATCTTCCGCCTGCGAGCGTAGGCATCGGGAATCCACTCGTGGAACTGGATGAATAGACAGTCAACTTTGGTGTGCAGTCCGGTTTCGATCAGCCGTTCCAGAAGGTCGTACTCCCCGCCTTCGATGTTCATCTTCATCACATCGACGCGGTCCCACCCCAGTTCGGCCCATACTTCGACAATGTCTCGAATCTTCCCGTCGATCCACTGCACGTCCTCGCCGGAGACTGGGTTGACGAAAACCGACGAACCCAGATTCGTCTGCGAGACTCGCACCTCCTCATCGCGGCCGCCGAGACCGTACTCGTGCGAGCGGACACCCTCATTCTCTTCGGCGACTACACGCATGACGTCGAAGAACTCAGGGCTCAATTCGAAGGCATCGATAGTGCAGCCGTATCTGGCGTAGACCCGACTGCTCCAACGGCCCTCGAACGCTCCGACGTCGACGGCGAGAGATTCCGGGGTCAGATTGTCGAAGGTGTACAGAAGGTCCGGTTCGGTTATCCGACGGCCGATGAACCGGTAGACATCTTTGCGATACCGCCCGGCCTCAAGGTAGGCGATCGCCAGTGGTTCCTTGTGTCGTTCCCGGTGCCGCATCACCAGTCGACGTGGCGTGCCCAGGGCACGTCTGAGTTGGTATTCGGTGGGTCCTGGCAGTCCCCGCAGCCGTCGGGGAGTGTCGTTCATCGCGGTTTCCTCGTCACGGGTCTTCACCCTAGTGCGGGACGACTGCCGGCCGTGATGCTCGAATGTGGAGTGTCGAGATCTTCCTTGCCGCCCCTCCCGGGAATGGGTCGGTGCGGGAGCGGGCGCCACGCGCCGCCGGTGGAATGGCACGAGTGGCGGCCTTCTAGGGTGACACCGTGGCTCTGAATGTGCTGGTCCTTGGGGATTCCCTCACCTATCACGGGCCTGAGCGCGCCGAAATGCCGAACGACCCGCGACTGTGGCCGCAGGTGATGTGCTCCTCCCTGGCAGATTCCGATCTGGAAGCCCGCGTTGACCTTGTCGCGCGGATGGGCTGGACGATGCGAGACGGCTGGTGGGCACTGACGAAAGATCCCCGTTGTTGGGGTGAAGTCCTGCCGCGAGCCGACGCGGTGGTGATCTCGCTGGGCGGTATGGATCACCTACCCGCGGCCGTTCCCACGTACCTGCGCGAAGGTATCGCCTACCTCCGGCCGGGGTCTTTGCGTCGGCGAGTCCGCAGCGTGTATCGAGCCGCGGCGCCCAGAATCATGCAGGCCACCGGCGGGCCATGGCGTCAACTACCGCAGGTTGCTACCGACGCCTATCTGGTTCGAATCGTTGAGGGCATCCGCTACTGGCGAGAGCAGGCGCCGATCGTACTTGCTTGGACCAGCTCCGCACGCCGCCGCGGACTACCCGGTCACGACCGGGCATGAGCCAGCGGTCGCCGCAGCGCGACGCCAAGCAGACCAGCTCGAGATCGATTTCCTCGACCTGGATCCGTTGGTGTGGCCTTCGCTGAAGGATGGTTCGGCCAATCCTGATGGCATGCACTGGTCTTGGCGGACGCACAGCGAAATCGGGCAGGCGACTGCGGGCCTGCTCGCTGGTCGATTGCACATGGAACCCGATCCCGACACTGCCAAGGACTCCGGATGACCACAACAACAACAGCCCTGCTCATCGCCGCCCTCGTGGCGGCCGCGGTCGACTGGATCGCTGTGGCGACCGGGCGGGATCGGTTGGTGTACGTCTTCAAACCTGCGGTGATGGTTGCATTGATCATTGCTACGTTGCTGCTGCCTGATGTGCCGACGACGCTGCGATTCCTGATGGTCGCCGCTCAGCTTGCCGGCCTCGTCGGCGACGTTGCGCTGATGCTGGGCAAGTTCGTTCCCGGCGCAGCGGCCTTCGCCGTCGGCCATGTGCTCTTCATCATCGGCTGGTTGCCCTATGCCAAACCTGGGGCAGGAATCGGCATCGGGATCGTGCTTGCGATGCTGCTGATGTTCACCTTGGGTCGACGGATCACAGTTGCTGCGGCGCAGAAAAATCTGGTGCTGGGTCAGGTGGTCTCCATCTATCAAGTGCTGCTCAGCCTGATGGTGGTTGCGGCCTTTGCCACCGAAACGTGGCTCTTGGCCGCGGCTGCGGCGTTGTTCGCTGCATCCGACTCGCTCCTGGGATGGACGAGATTTGTTCACGAACGTCCCAATTTGCGGGTGGTGGTGCACATCCTCTATCACCTCGCACAAATCGGGATCGTCGTAGCGATACCTTCCCTGGTCGCGGGATCTGGGTGAACCGGGCGTCGACGCTCAGCGATAACCTTGGACGGCTATGAGTGCGCACACAGACGCCGATGCGGCGTACCCCTCGTCCACATTCGACCCACACGCTATGCAGGAGCGCTGGCTCGAGGTGTGGGACCAAATTGCGCCCTTCCGATCCGGATCACCGGACGACGAGCGGCCGACCAAATACGTGCTCGACATGTTTCCGTACCCCTCCGGCGACCTGCACATGGGCCACGCTGAGGCCTACGCCCTCGGGGATGTGCTGGCCCGGTATTGGGTTCAGCGCGGATTCAACGTTTTGCACCCCATCGGTTGGGACGCCTTCGGACTTCCGGCGGAGAACGCCGCCATCAAGCGCGGGGTGGACCCGGCTGCGTGGACCTATGAGAACATCGCCACCCAGCGCGCCTCCATGCGCCGGTATGCCTGTTCGTTCGACTGGGATCGCACCCTCAACACCTGCGATGCGGAGTACTACCACTGGAATCAGTGGTTCTTCCTGCAGATGTACGACCGGGGCCTGGCATACCGCAAGGCCTCCAACGTCAACTGGTGCCCGAACTGTCAGACCGTGCTCGCCAACGAGCAAGTGGTGGACGGCAAGTGCGAACGATGCGACACGTTAGTGACGAAGCGGAAACTCACGCAGTGGTATTTCCGGATCACCGACTACGCAGACCGCCTACTCGACGACATGTCGCAGTTGGAGGGAAAGTGGCCGGACAAGGTGCTGACCATGCAGCGCAACTGGATTGGCCGATCCGAAGGCGCCGAGGTGGAATTCGCGATCACCGGGCGGGCCGAGCCGGTGACGGTGTACACCACCCGGCCGGACACGCTGTACGGGGCGACCTTCTTCGTGGTCGCGGCTGATAGCGATCTGGCTGCGGAACTTGCCGCCGGAACCCCGGCGGAGGCAGAGTTCACGGAGTACCTCGAGGAGGTTCGCTCGGCCAGCGAGATCGACCGGCTTGCCACCGATCGACCCAAGACCGGGGTGTTCCTGCACCGGCATGCGATCAATCCTGTGAACGGCGAACAGATCCCGGTCTACGCCAGCGACTACGTGCTAGCTGACTACGGCACCGGCGCCATCATGGCCGTGCCTGCACACGACCAGCGCGACCTCGACTTCGCGCGAGCCTTCGACCTGCCCGTGCGGGTGGTGGTGGATTCCGACACCGATCCCACGGAGACCGGCGTCGCCACCGCTGATGATGGGTTGCACGTCAATTCCGGGCCGCTGGACGGGCTGGACAAGACTGATGCAATTGCCCGGATCCTGGAGGTGCTGGCCGAGCGCGGTACCGGTCGCGCGGCGGTGAATTACCGCTTGCGGGACTGGCTGATCTCCCGCCAGCGGTACTGGGGGACGCCGATCCCGATCGTGCATTGCGAAGCATGCGGTGAAGTGCCGGTGCCGTTGGCGGACCTGCCGGTGCGACTGCCCGGCAGCGAAGGACTTGATCTGAAACCGAAGGGCACCTCCCCATTGGGGGGTGCTGCCGGCTGGGCGGAAGTGGCCTGTCCGAATTGTTCCGGCCCAGCCCAACGTGACCCGGACACGATGGACACCTTCGTGGACTCCTCCTGGTACTTCCTGCGCTACCTCAACCCGCGAAAAGACGACGGTCCATTCGACGTCTCCCAGGCGCGACGCTGGATGCCGGTGGATCAATACGTCGGGGGAGTCACCCACGCGATCCTGCACCTGCTGTACTCGCGTTTCTTCACCAAAGTGCTGCACGACATGGGCATGGTTGACTTCACCGAACCCTTCACCCGCCTACTCAACCAGGGCATGGTGGTGATGGAGGGCTCAGCGATGAGCAAATCCCGCGGCAACCTGGTGCGGCTGTCCGACGAGTTGGCCGAACACGGGGTGGATGCGATTCGACTGTCGATGGTGTTCGCCGGCCCGCCCGAGGACGATATCGATTGGGCCGACGTCTCGCCCGGAAGTTCCAACAGGTTCCTGGCTCGGGCCTGGCGGCTGGCGTCCGGCGTGGACAGCGAGCCCGGAGTTGACCCCAGCAGTGGTGACGTCGCGGTGCGCACCACGGTGCATCGACTGATCGATGAGGCAGAACAAGCGATCGAGGCCTACCGCTTCAACGTTGCTGTGGCAAAGGTCATGGAATTGGTCAACGCGGCGCGGAAAGCGATCGACACCGGCCCCGGCCCGTCCGACCCGGCGGTCCGTGAAGCGGTCGAAGCGGTAGCGGTGCTGCTGTCACTGTTTGCCCCCTACACCGCCGAGGACATGTGGTCCCGGCTCGGTCATGCCCCTTCTGTGGCCCGGGCAGGCTGGCCGCAGGTCGATCCGGCGCTGCTGGTGCGCGACGAGGTGACGTGCATCGTTCAAGTCGCAGGAAAAGTGAAGGCCAGGTTGCAGGTGTCCCCGGATATCTCGGAGGCGGATCTGGAGGCGTTGGCGCTCGGTGACTCGGCAGTGCGCAAGGCACTGGGGGAACGAGACGTGCAGCGGGCCATTGTGCGGGCGCCGAAACTGGTCAATCTGGTCCCGTCGAAGTAGCCCTTGGGCTAGCTCGTCGGTGACCCTGGGCTGGCAACAGGTGACTATCGGGTGCCCTCGCCAGTAGGGTGGCGCCTATGTCGCGCGTCGCCATTGTCACGGATTCCACCTCGTATCTTCCCGACGAACTAGTTGCGAAGTCGGACGTCAGGGTGGTGCCGGTGCTGGTGATCGTGGGCGGAAAAGGCTACGAAGAAGGCACCCAGATCCAGCCCTGGCAAGTGGCGGAGGCGTTGCGGGAGTGGAAAGTCATCACGACCTCGCGGCCAACTCCGGCCGACTTCGCGTCGGTCTACGCGGCTGCGGCCGTGGCGGGGGCCGAAGAAGTCGTGAGCATTCACTTGTCGGCCGACATGAGTGGCACCTATGAGTCGGCTCTGCTCGCCTCCCAAGATGCCGCAATTCCGGTGCGCGTGATTGATTCGCGAGCGGTGGGAATGTCGTTGGGTTTCGTGGTGCTGGCCGCGGCACAGGCCGCCCAAAACGGTGCCGATGCAGCGGAGGTAGTTGCGGTTGCCGAGCGCGTCGCGGCCGGGGCGGACTTGCTCTTCTACGTCGACACCTTGGAGTACTTGCGACGCGGTGGCCGGATCGGTGCGGCCAGCGCAGCAGTGGGAGCGGCTTTGCGGGTCAAGCCACTGCTGCAACTCCTCGACGGTCGAGTGATGCCTCTGGAGAAGGCCCGGACGGCGAACAAAGCGCTCGCACGGTTGGCGGACATCGCCATTGAGCGGATCGGCGATCGGGATGTCGATCTCGCCGTTCAGCATCTGGCGGCCCCAGAGCGGGCTCAAGGGCTGGCGGATGAGCTGGGCCGCCGGCTCGGGCGCGATGACATCTGGATAAACGAAGTCGGCGCCGTTGTGGGAGCCCATGTGGGCCCCGGCATGGTGAGCGTGAGCATCGCGCCTCGCCCATGAATCCCTGGCTGATCGGAGTCCTCGCCGCAGTGGGCGGCTACCTGCTGGGATCCATCAATTTCGCGCTCATCTTTGCCCAGGCAAAGGGTGCTGATCTGCGAGGACAGGGCTCCGGTAACCCAGGGGCGACTAATGCCGGCCGGGTGATGGGGCGCAAGACCGGCGTAGTGGTGGCGCTGCTGGATATCGCAAAGGGCTACATCCCGGCGGCAGTGGCGGCTGCGGTGGCCGGCGACGAATTCGGGATGATCGCCGGTGTCGCAGCGATCCTGGGCCACATCACCTCCCCGTTCGCTGGATTCCGAGGCGGCAAGGGCGTGGCTACTGCCGGTGGCGTGGTGCTGGCGCTCCGGCCACTCTGGGCGCTACCGGTGCTGGTGGTGTTCCTCATCGTGTTCTTGCTCACCCGTCGCGTGGGAATCGCCAGCGTCGCTGGCGCTTTGACTTTGGTCCCCACCGCGCTATTTCTGACGCATCGGCCGTATGACGCGGTACTGGCGGTGGCGATCGCAACGGTTATTACCGCCCGCCACTACAGCAACATCAAGGAAGCATTGGCACGGCCAGCAGAGTAGCTCGCGGATCGTTGTCCACAGACTCCCTCTGACGTCTGGGAGCAGAGCCAGCAGGTCACTAGCGTCGTTGGCATGCGTCAAGACCAGCCCCATGCCGAGGCAAGGCAACGACTGCAATCCGCGTTCGGTGTGCCAGTTCTCCATGAGAGCTTTCCCGACGATCGCGCCGGTGGTCGGAAACTGGCAGCGGCGCTGCGCCCCGGACGGTCTAGGCCCTGGGCATTGACAGCGCTGCTAGTCGCGGTGCTGCTGGCGGTGGGGGCGGTCTCGGCTCTGCGCAGCATGCCCCGGCCAGTCGACGGGGCAGCGCAAGGTACGGAGTTAGCGCTGATCGAATCTGCTGGATCCAGCGACGCAGCAGCCAGCGGGCAAGGCGGATCGACAACCGGGCTGGTTGCCGGTAGTGGCTCTGAGCCGCCGGCGGCCACCGATTCGGGAGGCACGGTGGTGGTGCACGTTGCAGGCCAGGTGGCCACCCCGGGGGTGGTTACGCTGCCGCTGGGTGCGCGGGTCGCTGAGGCCATCGCCGCCACCGGTGGGGCACTTGCGGGGACCTCGTTGGACGGCCTGAACTTGGCGCGCCGGGTCAACGACGGTGAACAGGTCTACGTCGGCACCCCACCAGCCGGCACCCCACCAGCCGGTGCCGCACCAGTGGTGGCGCCGCAGGGTACGTCGGGCGACGGTTCTCCCATCTCAGCGGCAGCTCCACCCGGCGCCCCGGCGCCCAGCAGTGCGGGTGCCTCAAGCGTCAGCCCGATCGACCTCAACACAGCCAGCTCGGAAGAACTCCAGGAGCTACCTCGGGTTGGTCCCGCGACCGCAGCGAAGATCATCGCGCATCGGGAGGAGAACGGAAACTTCACCTCCGTCGACCAGTTGCTCGATGTGCCCGGTATCGGTGAACGCACGCTGGAAGGTCTGCGCGATCAGGTCCGAGTGTGAAAGCAGCACTGCCTCACAGGTCCTATCTGCTGATACCGCCAGCTGTGGTGGCCTGGATCGTAGCGATGATCGTTCCCCGCGGGTCGGCGGGCATGGTCGTTGGATTGCTTGTTGTGGGGCTGCTGACGTTGGCAGTGGCGGCTTGGGCTTGGCTGGCCCAGCCGACGGCTGCGGCAGTCGGTTGGGCCGTGGTCGCGGCTGCGGCGGTCCTGGTGGCCGTGAGCAGCGTGCTCCACATTGTGGTGCGGGATGCCGAGCCCTGGCCCGAACTCATCGAGCAACGGACCCTCATCTCGGCGGATCTGGAGGTGGTGACGCCCGCACGCCAGGTCACTGGTGGGCCGGTCTGGCAGGCGCAACGAAACGAACAGAGATTCTCCGCGAAGGTGCTCAACATGGCCGCAGCGCAAGGGGCTTGGCAGGTGGGAAGCCGAGTTGCTGTGGTCGCCACGCTGCCCGACGAGAGTGCACTGCTGCGACCCGGGGATCGGCTACGCGGTGACTTCCGGGTGACGGCGGCGTCCCAGCCACACCTTGGACATTCGGCGTCCTTGCGGTCGGCGGATTCGGTGGCCGAACCGAAGCGTAACGATGCCTGGACCGCCGCAGTCACCACACGTTTGCGTGAAGCGCTGCCGGCGCGAGCGCCGGAGCAGGCGAGCCTCGTGTTGGGGATGGTCTTCGGCGAGGATTCGGGGCTGTCCGAGGCCAACCAGCAGGCCATGCGCACGTCGGGGTTGTCTCATCTCACCGCGGTGAGCGGCGCCAATATTGCCATCGTCACCGGTGCGGTGCTGCTCGTCGGGAGATTCGCCGGTCTATCGATGAGGCTGGCCCTGGCACCCGCGCTGGTGGTGTTGGCTGCCTACGTCGCCGTCGTCGGCCCGGAACCGAGTGTGATCAGGGCTACGGCCATGGCCCTGATCGGTATCGCAGGTATCGCGCTCGGGGGCGGTTCCGGAGTAGCCGCACTTGCCTTGGCCGTGACCGGATTGTTGATTCTTGATCCGTGGTTGGCCTACTCGCGGGGCTTCGCGCTGAGTGCAGCGGCCACGGCCGGGTTGATCGCCATGGCAGTGCCCGGACGGGTATTGGTACAAGAGGCATCACAGCGGGTGCCAAGCTGGCTGCAAGTGCCGGTCACCGCCGTGCTGGCTGCGGCATTGACTGCGCTAGCTGCGGGCATCGCGACCACTCCCTTGATTGCGTCCTACGGGCAAGGAATGTCAGTCATCTCGGTAGTCGCCAACGTGGCGGCTGCGCCGATGGTTCCGTTTGTGACGGTCGCCGGACTGGTGGTGACGTTGCTGGCTTGGGTGCTCCCGCCGCTAGCCGAGCTGGGTGCGGTGCTGCCCGTGGCCGGGGCCGGCTGGATCCTGCAGGTCGCCGATTGGGCTGCCGCCGTTCCCGGTGGTCGAATTCCATGGCCGGAAGGTGTCTGGCCCGCATTGCTGCTCACCGCCCTTCTAGTGGGACTACTCGTGCTGGGCATCCGCTGGCGATGGGTACCGATTCTGGTGTCGGTCACGATCGCCGCCGGGAGTGTGGTGGCAGCAGTGGTTCCGGGCAGCCTGGGTGGCCCGACCAAGGGCTGGCTGGTGGTGGTGTGCGATGTCGGCCAAGGTGATGCGACCCTGCTTCGGACCGGGGAAACCTCGGCGGTACTGGTGGATGCTGGACCGGAACCGACCTCGGCGGCTGACTGCCTGCGACGTCACGGCATCAACCAAGTGCCGGCGGTGATTCTCAGCCATTTCCACGCCGACCACGTCACTGGGGCCGCCACCGTGGTTGAGGCCTTCGACCCGAGCGACATGCTCGTATCTGCCTTGCCGGAACCTGCGGACACCTACCGCGCCACTCTGGCCGCCATTGCCTCCGTTGGTCATCCCGAGCGCGTCGTTCCGCGACAGGGTCAGCAGTTCACTGCGGGCTGGGTGTCGCTCACCGTGCTCGGCCCGAGCCGGGTCATCCGTGAGGGTTCGGCGCCGAACAACGCCAGCCTGGTGCTCAGCGCAACTGTGACGTCCCCGCACGGCCGAGCCAGTGTGCTACTCACCGGAGACATTGAGCCAGCGGCCCAGCGATTGCTGCTGACGTCGGTTCCGCCGCTCGACGTAGATGTCGCCAAGATCCCGCATCATGGCTCGGCCAATCAACACCCCGCCTTTCCCTCCTGGGCCGGGGCCGAGTTCGCCGTGGTCTCGAGCGGAGCTGACAACGACTACGGGCACCCCTCGGAGGAGACCGTGCAGACGTGGCAGGCTGCCGGGGCAACGGTGCTGCGCACAGACCTGGATGGTGATGTCATCGCCGTCGCGCGGCCCGAGGGGCCCCCGGCCATGGTCACCAGGACTGTCAGCCGGTTTCGGTGACGCAAGGTGACCGCAACCGTCACAGACCTTCCTGGTGTTCGCGACCCCGATCCCTGGTCTGGCATGCTGGCCACATGAGTCCGCCACCACGAGTGCTGGTTGTGCTCGGCGGCCAGGAGTATTTCGCCGAACGCACTATCAGCGCGGCAATGGCCGCTTGGCAGGCGCAGGGTGCAGAGGTTTCGGAGGTTTCGGGAGGGTCCGCAGGAGTGTTGGCGGACTTGATGAATGCCGCCTCGCCGGACTTGTTTGGGGGGTCACCAGTCATCGTGCTGCGGGATTTCCAGCTACTTGACGAGGCCAGCGGGTCCGCCGTGTGCGACATGATCGAAAACTCCACTGACACGGCGTGGGTGCTGCACCATCTTGGCGGGCGCGGGTCGACGAAGGTGCGCACCAGGCTGACCAAACTCGGCACCGTGGTCAAGGCTGAGCCGTTGAAAGGGCGTGCCGTCACCGACTTCGTCCTCGCGGAGTTTCGGCGGCAACGCAAGACAGCTGATCAGACGACGATCTCGCTACTCGTCGACGCGGTTGGAGCCGATCCCAGGGGCCTTGCAAGCGCGGTCGCCCAGTTGTGTAGCGACATCGAGGCGGACCACATCGGCTCCGAGGATGCTGCCCAGTACTACTCCGGGCATGTGGAGATCAAGGGATACGAAATCGCAGATGCTGTTGCCGCGCGCGATGTCGCCCGCGCCGTCGAACGGCTCCGGTTCGCGCTGCAGGAGGGCGGGACGCGAGCCGGCCTCATGACCGTCACCGCGTTGACCGTCACCTTCCAACGGATGGCCGCGGCGAAGACGGCCCGCGGTGGTTCAGCCGCGGCGGCCGATGTGGCGAGTGCGCTGAAGATTCCCGAGTGGATGGCAAGAAGCGCGGTGAACCAGGCACGGCAGTGGAGCCCCGATCAGATCGCTGACGCGATAGCAGCATTGGCTGAACTGTCAGTGCTCATGAAGGGTGGTTATGACGCTGCCTCCGCGCTGGCGGACGAGCAGAAGGCCTACGTGCTAGAGCGTGCCGTGATTGAGATGGCGACTCAAGCGCACCAGTCCTAATCATCGGTGCTCGGCCGGTTGGCCAGGTTCCGGTTGGCCAGATCCGGCTCGCGATGTATCCATTTTCCGCACTTATTCGTCCATGATGCGACCAATGAAACGGTTGGCGAGCACTTCGCCACACGTCGGAAAGGAAACGAATCATGCAGCGCAACGAAGGCAACCTGGATCGAATCATCCGAGTGGCGGTGGCCATCGCCGCCATCGCCGGCGCCTGGGCGGTGGGATTTGGCTCGGTAGTCGGCATCGTGCTCGCGGTTGTCGCGGGGGTGATGCTGGTGACGGCCGCAGTTGGCTTCTGCCCGCTGTACCGGGTGTTCGGACTGAGCACCTGCCCGGTGAACACCAATTCGATCGAGCGTCAGCGCACTCCGGTCGGCTGAGCCGGGCTGCCGGAATCCTCAGGACACCTCGCCTAGTCTGACCGACATGGAGCAGGCCGAACTCGCAGAGGTATTGCCGGCGGAGATTCCAGGGCTACTTCGATACGCCACCGCGATGGTGCGCGACCCCGACTTGGCCCAGGATCTCGTCGGCGACACCTGTGTGCGGGCTCTTGAACGATCAGAGTCATTCCGGGCCCAGTCATCATTGGCCACGTGGTTGCATCGGATCCTGCACAATCTGGCGGTGGACCGAGCACGGTCTCGTCGTGAGGTGCCGGACTCGGACATCGCGGCTGAGGTGGAGCGGCGCTGGCAGGACAACGACTACACGGTGGACGCCGCGGTGGTTGTTGCCCGCGCCGAGACCTCGGCGGAGTTGCACGATGCGCTCATCAGATTGCCCTATACACACCGGGCTGCCGTGGTACTCCACGATGCGCACGGCCTGACGGTTGCGGAGGTCGCGGAAGTCTTCGAGATCGGCCTGCCAGCGGCGAAGCAGCGGCTGCGGAGGGGACGGATGATGCTCGTGACTGCACTAGCTAATGGCGTGGAGCGCCGGGAGGCGGTTCGTGGCGTTCCACTGAGTTGTTGGGAAGCCAGACGACATGTGAGCGACTACCTGGACAGAGAAGTCGACGCACGCACGGCGGCTGCGCTTGAGGCTCACCTGGCAGGTTGCCCGACCTGTCCAGCGCTATATCGATCGCTGGTTGCCACCACAGAGGCCCTGGCGAGCGAAAACGCGGCGGCGACGCGAGATTCGGACTCCACGATTCCGCCGGCTCTGCAGCGACGGTTGCGGTCGGTCCTCGGTTAGGCGCTGACGCTCTCGGCAGCTTTCGCCAAGGCGCTCTTGCGGTTGGCTGCCTGGTTCTTGTGGATAACGCCCTTCGAGGCAGCCTTGTCCAAGGCGCGGGACGCACGCTGGGCCGCGGTCTGGGCGGCGGCTGCGTCGCCAGCGTCCACAGCTTCCCGCACGTGGCGCACGAGAGTGCGTAGTTCGCTCTTGACCGACTTGTTGCGAAGTCGGTTCTTCTCGTTGGTGCGGTTGCGCTTGATCTGGGACTTGATGTTGGCCACGGTCTACCAATCTGCTGCGTTGTGCATGCTCGTGCACGCTCTTGCTTGCGTTGAGGGGTTTCTCTACTCGCGGAAGGCCATGGCGATCCGCGCAGGGCAGACGACAGCAATGGCCAGAGCCCCAGTGTAGCGCAGTACCTTCGAGGCCAACCTCGCTCGGCCCGTGCACGGAACTACGGTCATGGGAAGATGGCCCGGTGACAGTTGGTCAAGGGCAGGGACACGCCCATGCGAACACACCGGGATCGACGCCGGCGGATGCAATCCGCAATTTCTGCATCATCGCGCACATCGACCACGGGAAGTCGACTCTGGCCGATCGCATGCTGCAACTCACGGGCGTCGTATCGGACCGCCAGATGCGGGCGCAGTACCTCGACCGAATGGACATTGAGCGGGAACGCGGAATCACCATCAAATCGCAGGCGGTGCGCCTGCCGTATCGGGCCGGAGATGGCCGCGACTATGTGCTCAATCTGATCGACACTCCTGGTCACGTCGACTTCACCTACGAGGTTTCGAGGTCACTAGCCGCGTGTGAAGGTGCGGTGCTTCTCGTGGACGCGGCACAGGGGATCGAAGCTCAGACGTTGGCCAACCTCTACCTGGCCCTTGAGAACGACCTGATGATCATCCCGGTGCTCAACAAGATCGACCTGCCGAGCGCCCAGCCGGAGAAGTACGCCGCGGAGCTGGCGCACATCATTGGCTGCGACCCAGCCGATGTGATGCGTGTGAGTGCGAAGACCGGCGAAGGCGTGACGGAACTCCTTGACACGGTCATCGACTTGGTCCCACCGCCCATGGGGGATCCGGAGGCGGCGCCGCGGGCGATGATTTTCGACAGCGTCTACGACGCCTACCGAGGCGTCGTCACATACGTGCGCGTCGTTGACGGGGCCCTGCGGTCACGCGAGCGGATCCGCATGATGAGTACGGGTGCCACCCACGAGTTGCTGGAAATCGGCGTAATCAGCCCGGAGCCCACGGCCACTGGAGGCTTGATCGCCGGTGAGGTCGGCTACCTCATCACCGGGGTCAAGGACGTGCGGCAATCCCGGGTGGGCGACACCGTCACCCTCATGGGGAGCACCGCGACCGAGCCGTTGGGGGGCTACCGTGATCCGCGGCCCATGGTTTTCGCCGGTCTCTACCCGATCGATGGGTCGGATTACCCTCTGCTGCGCGACGCGCTCGACAAACTCAAGCTGAACGATGCCGCCTTGGTGTTTGAACCTGAATCGTCGGCAGCCCTGGGATTTGGCTTCCGAATCGGTTTCCTCGGCCTGCTGCACCTGGAGATCGTCCGCGAGCGACTTGAGCGCGAGTTCGGACTCGACCTGATTTCCACCGCGCCCAACGTGGTCTATCGAGTGGTCATGGAGGAAGGGCCGGAGCACACGGTCACCAACCCGAGCGAATTCCCGGTCGGCAAGGTCACTGAGGTGTTTGAGCCGGTGGTGCGCGCCACGATTCTGGCGCCGTCTGAGTTCGTGGGTACGGTGATGGAACTGTGCCAGCAGCGTCGCGGGGTGATGCTGGGGATGGACTATCTTTCTGAGGATCGAGTGGAACTTCGCTACACTCTGCCTCTGGCGGAGATCGTGTTCGATTTCTTCGATCAGCTGAAGTCCCGCACCCGAGGGTACGCTTCGCTCGACTATGAACCCAGTGGAGAAGAAGCCTCTGACCTGGTCAAAGTCGACATCCTGCTGCAAGGCGAAAAGGTCGACGCGTTCAGTGCGATCGTGCACAAGGACAAGGCCTATGCCTACGGTGTCGCCCTCACTGCGCGCTTGCGCGAACTCATTCCACGCCAACAGTTTGAGGTGCCGATTCAGGCCGCGATCGGCTCACGCGTCATCGCCAGGGAGACCATCCGAGCGATTCGCAAGGACGTTTTGGCCAAGTGCTACGGCGGCGACATCTCGCGCAAGCGTAAACTGCTCGAAAAGCAGAAGGAAGGCAAAAAGCGGATGAAGATGGTTGGGCGGGTTGAGGTGCCCCAGGAAGCCTTCATCGCGGCATTGAGCACAAGCGGCGAGGCGCCGGCAAAATAGTGCTAGGTGCCTGGAAAGCAGCCCGAAGCGTGGCGGATCCCGAGCCCACAGAAGCTATCGGTTGACCCGGATGCAGGTGTTTGTGTGACTCCTGGGCCGTTTGCATCTAGACTCCACCACAACATGGTGAGATTCATCACGTTCGATAGCGCATATCTGCTATCAAAACCCGTAGTCTAAACCAACATCCAGCCGAGGTTCGGCTGGTGGAATCGGAGGAACCTGCAGTGGAAATCACCAAGGCGCGGGAGACGTTGCCGCAACAAAACACGACTGTTGCGCAAATGTTGATTGATCGAGTGGCGAAGACGCCGGACCGAGAGGCATTCCGCAAGCCCACGGCCGAAGGCGGATGGCAGTCGTTCACATGGAAAGAGTCGTTCGACGAAGCCACCCTGGTGGCGGCAGGGCTGCTCGCACTGGGGCTGAAGACCGAAGAACGTGTCGGCATTGCCTCCAACACTCGTCTCGAGTGGATCATGAGCGACCTCGGCATCATGCTCGCTGGCGGCGCCACGACGACCGTCTACCCGTCGACCGGGGAAGAAGACGTCGCCTACATCCTGGCCGATGCCGATGTGGTGATCCTCTTCGCCGAAGACGAATCCCAAGTTGCCAAGGCGCGTGCCACTCGGGATCAGCTTCCGGATCTGCGCAAAGTCATTCTGATTGATGGCGAAGGCGACGGCGACTGGGTGATCAGCTCCGCCGAGTTGCACGAACTCGGACGCAAGTACCTGGCGGAGAACCCCGACGGCGTCAACGAGCGCAGCGCTTCGATCTCGCCGGACAACCTGGCGACCCTCATCTACACCTCCGGTACCACCGGCAAGCCCAAGGGCGTGGAACTCACCCACTCCAATTGGACCTACGAGGGTGCCGCCATGGATGCGATCGGCATCCTCAACGTGGACGACGTGCAGTTCCTGTGGCTGCCGTTGGCGCACTCCTTCGGCAAGGTGCTCGAGGCCGGTCAGTTGCAGATCGGCTTCGCGACCGCGGTCGATGGTCGGGTCCCGAAGATTGTGGAGAACCTCCCAGTCGTCCAGCCGACCTTCATGGCTGGCGTGCCGCGAATCTTCGAAAAGATCTATGGCGGGGCGATCAAGAACGGCACCTCCGCGGGCGGTCTGAAGGCAAAGATCTTCAACTGGTCGTTTGAGGTCGGCAAGCGTGAATCCGCGAAGCGCCGGGCTGGTCAGCCGAGCGGCGGTTGGCAACTCAACCTCGCCCACAAACTGGTCTTCTCCAAGATCCACGAAAAAATGGGTGGCAAAATCCGTTACTTCGTGTCCGGTTCGGCGGCACTCTCCGGAACCATCGCGGAGTGGTTCGACGCGGCCGACCTCACCATCCTGGAGGGCTACGGCCTCACCGAAACGTCTGCTGCAACCTGCATCGTGCGGCCGGACAACGTCGTCTTCGGCACCGTTGGTGAGCCGATGGCGGGCACCGAAATCGGGATCGCCGACGACGGTGAAATCCTGGTCCGCGGCCCCGGCGTGATGCGCGGCTACCGCAACCTGCCAGAAGCCAACGCCGAGGTGTTCGAGCACGGTGACGGATGGTTCTCCACTGGTGACATCGGCCAGATCGACGAAAAGGGTCGGGTGAAGATCACCGACCGCAAGAAGGACCTGGTCAAGACCTCCGGTGGTAAGTACATTGCCCCCAGCGCCATCGAGGGCAAGTTCAAGGCACTCACTGACCTCGCGCAAGCGCTTGTGGTGCACGCCAACAACCGGAACTTCGCCTCCGCTCTGGTGGCCCTCGACCCAGACGCAACTCTGGTCTGGGCCCAGGAAAACGGCATGGCCGCTAGCTGGCAGAACGGTCTCGGGCCGGTCACCGACGAGGAGTTGGCCCAGTTCAAGGCCATCGCGGACAGCGACGCCATGAGGGCCGCAGTCTCGGCCAAGATCGACGTGCTCAACACGGAACTCAACAAGTGGGAAACCATCAAGAAGTTCGAGATCCTCGAAGCGCCGTTGAGCATTGAAACTGGTGAACTCACCCCGAGCCTGAAGGTCAAGCGCAAGGTGGTTGAGGACAAGTACCGCGACATCCTGGATTCCATGTACGCCTGATAGGCATCCAGCACGTCACTCGAACTCCCGGCAGTCGTTCACACCGCAAGGTGGGCCGACTGCCGGGAGTTTCGCTTGCGCAGGTAGCTGGCATGTGATGATCGTGGCTGTGCAGGACTTTCCAGCTTCTTCCGCCGCGACGCCACCGCCAGCCCCCGGGGCATCGTTGATCGATGCCGTTTCCGGACGCTCAAAGGACGGCCCGCTTGGCGTCTACGTGCACGTCCCGTATTGCGCGAGCAGATGTGGCTACTGCGATTTCAACACCTACACCGCTGACGAACTCGGCCCCGGGGTGCGTCGCGAGACCTACGTTGACGACCTCCGCGCCGAGATCGATCTCGTCGCTGCAGATTGGCACCCGGGCCGGCCGGTCAACACCGTCTTCTTCGGAGGTGGCACTCCGACGCTGTTGCCAGCAGAGCACCTCGTCGCGGTGCTGGATCACATCAAGGGGACGTTCGGGCTGCAAGCCAATGCCGAGGTCACCACCGAGGCGAATCCGGAATCGGTGGACCGTGACTACCTTGCGCACCTTCGCCGGGGCGGTTTCACCAGGCTCAGTTTGGGCATGCAGAGTGCTTCGGCTCGGGTGCTGTCGGTGCTCGGACGCCAGCACCGACCGGGCCGTGCTCTGGCTGCCGTCGATGAGGCGAGGGACGCAGGTTTCGATCGGATCAGTCTGGATTTGATCTATGGCACGCCGGGGGAGTCGGCTGCGGATTGGCATGATTCGTTGACGGCGGCGGTGGACTCTGGAGTGGACCATGTCTCGGCTTACGCGCTGACGGTGGAGGAGGGGACGGCGATGGCCGCGGCTGTGCGGCGTGGTGTGATCCCGCTGCCAGATCCTGACGTGGCTGCAGCCCGATACGAGGTGGCCGACGAAGTGCTCACGGCAGCGGGCCTTGACTGGTACGAGATTTCCAACTGGGCGGCCGCTGGGCACGAATGCCAGCACAACCTGGGGTACTGGAACGTGGAAGGCGAGTGGTGGGGGTTTGGTCCAGGTGCCCACGGCCACGTGGACGGGGTGCGGTTCGTCAACGTCAAGCACCCCCGGACCTATGCGGCGGCCATCGCAGCAGGCCAATTGCCGATTGCCGAACACGAGGTCCTGTCGCCCCAACAGCGTCGGATCGAAGCAATCATGCTGGCGGTGCGGTTGCGCGACGGCGTGTTCCCGTCGGACGTCGACGCCGGCGTGAGCGGCGGATCATCGCCAGTTCTCGAGGCTTTGGTCGCCGAGGGGCTCATGTCGCAGGAAGGCGAACGTTTTGTGCTGACTCGCCACGGCAGGCTCTTGGGTGACACCGCAACGATGCGCTTGCTTGAGTCGCGTCGCTAGGGATCGCCCTTGCGGGGCTTTCGCAGCCGTCCTCGCTATGCAACCACGATGCGCACGATGCGGTCGTCGTCTGGCTGTGGCGAGCCGCGGCCGTCGGTGTTGTTTGTGACCACCCACAGCGATCCGTCGGGGGCGACCACCACGTCGCGCAACCTGCCCAACTCGCCTGCAAGGTGCGGAATCGGGATGCCAGCAGACTCACCGTCCAGTGGCACCTGCCACAGCGATTGACCGCGCAGCGCTGCCACCCACGCGCTTCCCCCGGCGATCGCCAATCCACTCGGCGATGCCACCGAGGTCGGCGACCAGGCTGCCACCGGGTCGATGAACCCGGGCTCGCCTGCGGTTCCTTCGTGAGCTGGCCAGCCGTAGTTGCCTGCGGGCACGATCACGTTGAGCTCGTCGACATCAGCGGATCCGAACTCGGTGGCCCAAAGCCGGCCCTCGGCATCAAAAGCGAGACCCTGCACGTTGCGATGGCCCAGTGAGTAGACCAGCGAGCCAGCTGTCGGGTTGTCTTCGGGGGCGGATCCGTCCGGGTTGATCCGCAGGATCTTGCCGGCCAGGCTATCTGGATCCTGCGCCAACTCAACGACGCCAGCATCACCGGTGCTCACGTACAGCGTCCCGTCGGCAGCGAGGGCGATCCGTCCGCCATTGTGGAAACCAGCGTGGGGAATGCCGTCGAGAATCACGGTGGGTTCACTCAAGGAGGTTCCGTCCCAAGTCGCGACTCCCACCCGGTTGTCCTCGGAGGTGCTCCAGTACATGTACACCTGGTCGCCCGACACCGCGAGGCCCATCAGGCCGCCCTCGCCGTCGTTGTCGACCCCCGGGACTTGTCCAACCTGGTCGGATTGCCACGTGCCATCCGGCTGCGGTGTCAGCCGCACGACGGTCGCCTTGTCTCGTTCAGTGACGAGCGCCGAACCATCAGGCAGGAAGGCCACTGACCACGGAGCGTTCAGCTCGGTCGCGATCGCCTCATCGTTGATCACTGGTTCGATCGTGCGATCGGTGGCCTCCTGGGATGCAGTCGACACCGCCATGGGGATCTGCGGAACCTCCGTTGCGGAGTCGCCGTCGCTGCCACAACTGGCCAGCACCAAAGAGGCACAAAGGATGCTGCCGACAACAGTGGCGACATGTGGCAGACGCGTGAGTCCGATGTGTGAAGGGCGCACCTTGGGCATGGTCAATCGTCTCTCGCGGAAGCGCTAGGCGCAGCCTCAGCGAGCTTGACCTCACCAGTTGCTTGTGCGCCGGACATGGGCGTGACATCACCTCAGTTGGCTACGGCCTGTCCCTGCAGCATTCGGTAGGCATAGGTCTGAGCCAAGATGATCACCGGAATTGCGGCCAGCAGGCCCACGCCGCACAGTAATGAGCCGACGAAATAGACCAACAGTCCCAGCAGGAACACCAGGATAAGTGGGCCGAGGTTGTTGAAAACGAAACTCCAACTCGCCTTGATCGAATCAATAACGCCCAGTTGGCGATCCAGGATGAAGAACATGAAGAACTGGGACAGGAACATCACGATCAGGCCGGGCAAGTAGCACAGCACAAAGCCGATTGACGTCATGAGGCCCACGAGCACCCCGCCGCCGATGATGCTCCCGATCTTGTCGGTGGCGAAGAAGGTCTTGAAGTCGACCGCCTGGCCAGCCGTCGTCGCGAGGGTGCCGCGAATCAGCGCCGCCTGAACTAGCCATCCGTAGATCGCGAAAACCAGCGACATCAGCCCGACAAAGAGCAAGCTCGAGAAGAATCCTGCAGCTCCTAGAGCGGTGCCGCCGCTGTAGACCAATTCGCCGGTCACAGGGTCCACGGTCACGGTGGACTCAGCAGCATTGGATGCGAAAGCGCCGAAGAGCCCGAGGATCACGTAGTAAATGCCGGAGAGGAGGGCCCCCACGGCAGCGAAGACAACCAACGCAAGTACGTAGGGCTGCCAGTTCTCCGTGAACTTCTTCCACCCGTAGCTGTATGCCTCGGTGACCGAAAAGGAACCGCTACCCGGTGCTCCGGGAAAGCCTCCGCCACCTTGGGGTGGTGGGTAGCCGCCGCCGGGGCCTTGGCGGTGGGTATCCGCCGGAACCCGGAGGTGGGGGTGGGTAACCGCCGCCGGGGCCTTGGGGTGGGTAGCCGCCGGAACCCGGAGGTGGTGGGGGTGGGTAGCCGCCGCCGGGGCCTTGGGGTGGGTAGCCGCCGCCGGGTGGTGGTTGTTGGGGTGGGTAGCCGCCGCCGGGTGGGTTGGTGGACATCGGGACCTCCAGAACGTTGGCGCCATCCGGATCGGGCTGAGCCTGGTCCGGCTATTTCGACGTTAGCGGAAAATGTGGATCACGGACCAACCGACTGCCCATGCAACGACCGAAATGCGTAGGTCTGGGCAAGCGCAACTATCGGGATCGCCACCAGCAGGCCGATTCCGCAGGCCACGGCGCCGGCGAGGAAGATGGCGAGGCCGAGTAGAAATAGCTGAATCAGGGGCCCGATGTTGTCGGTCACGAATGTCCAGCTGGCCCCCAGTGCTTCCATCCCGCCCATCGCTGTGTCCAGAGTCCCTCCTGGGTGGCCACCAGTCCCTGGCGGGTTCGTGGACATCTTGGGCTCCCCGTCGGTTGACGGTGTCGGAAGTAGACCCGGACAATTCGGATCGTAACCCGGTAAAACTATTGCGATCGCTCGGATGTGGTCGATTGCTCCGTGAGTGGCTTCCGGTTTGGCTGCGTCCGCCGATGGGCGCGGCAGCGCCAAGGCCGTAGACTGGCACTCATTGGATGGGAGTGCCAGACACCTCGCACAGAGAAAGGAGGCAACGATGCTTGATGAGCGCAAGCGCGCTGTGCTGAGCGCAATCGTTGCCGACTATGTGAGATCACGTGAGCCAGTCGGCTCGAAGGTGCTCGTGGAGCGTCACCAACTCGGTGTCAGCCCGGCAACGATTCGCAATGACATGGCCGTTTTGGAAGAAGAGGGCTACATCGCAGCACCTCACACCAGTGCCGGGCGGATTCCCACAGACAAGGGATACCGACTCTTTGTGGATCATCTCGTGGAGTTGCGTCCGTTGCGCCAATCGGAGCGCCGAGCGATCCAAGCATTCCTCGCGGAGCCGGTCGACCTTGACGACGCGGTGGAGCGCACCGTCCGACTGCTCGCCCAATTGACCAAGCAGTTGGCAGTTGTGCAGTACCCGTCGCTGAGTCGTTCGACGGTCCGCCACATCGAAGTTGTTTGCCTCTCGGCTCGACGCATTCTGGTGGTCGTGATCGCGGAATCCGGCCGGGTCGACCAGCGCATCGCAGAAGTGGACGTCGAACTCGACCACGAGACGCTGTCAGAGGTGCGTGACAGGCTCAACCATCTGCTGGTCGGTCGTGACGTTGAGTCGGTGACGCAGGCACTCGTCGGCTTCGGGGATCACCACCCGGAGACCGAGCGCACGACGCTGGCTGCGATCGCCGCAGCAGTGGCGGAAGCCGCGTCCGATCGTCGGGAGGACCGAGTCGTGTACTCCGGGACTGCCAACCTCGCCCGGGAGTGGGATGACTTCGGCAATTCGCTTGATAGCGTTTTCGAGGCCCTCGAGGAACAGATGGTGCTGTTGCGGCTGATGGGCGAAGTCTCCGCCAGCACCGACGTACGTGTGCTGATCGGAAACGAGAACGCCGGCAGCGGGCTCAGCAGGGCGTCAGTTGTCGTGTCCGGGTACGGCAGCGACGACCGTGTTGTGGCCAAGCTCGGCGTAGTTGGCCCGACCCGGATGGATTACCCCGGCACCATGTCCGCGGTTCAGGCTGTCGCACGATACTTGGGACGCATCGTCACCGACACAGGTTGACATGCAGATTCTGGTGGGTGTGGTCAGGTGACCGTTTTCCCCGTTGAGGCCAATCGATGAACAGGACGGATCAGTAGTGGACTACTACGAACTCCTCGGCGTGTCCCGCGATGCGACCGGCGAGGAGATCAAACGCGCCTACCGCAAGTTGGCGCGGCAGTTGCATCCAGATGTGAATCCAGACCCTGCCACCCAGGAGCGATTCAAAGAGGTCACCTCGGCCTACGAGATCCTCTCCGATCCGCAGAAGCGGCAGATGTACGACCTGGGCGCTGATCCGCGCGCCGCCGGAGGTGGCGGGCCTGGAGGATTCGGCCAAGGTGGGTTCGGTTTCGGCGACATCATGGACGCATTCTTCGGTGGCGCAGGCGGCCAGCAGGGACCTCGATCGCGGGTGCGCCGTGGTCAGGACGCGCTCATCACAGTTGAGTTGGATCTCTCCGATGCCGCCTTCGGAGCGGTGAAGGACATCACTGTGGACACCGCAGTGGGGTGCCCCACCTGCTCCGGTTCCGGTGCTGCCGCCGGCACCGAGGAGGTCACCTGCACGATGTGCCACGGGCGCGGCCAGATTCAGAGTGTGCAGCGTTCCTTCCTCGGTCAGGTGATGACCGCACGGGCCTGCCCGCAGTGTCGCGGCTTCGGCACGCTCATCCCGCATCCCTGCCCGGAATGTGCTGGTGACGGGAGAGTCCGCACCCGACGGACGGTGTCCGTGAAAATCCCCGCAGGCGTTGAATCAGGCACTCGAATCAGGCTCTCGGGTGAGGGTGAGGTCGGTCCCGGGGCAGGACCCGCAGGTGACTTGTACGTCGAGGTGGTCGAACGCCCGCACCCGGTCTTCACTCGGCGCGGTGACGACTTGCACGCAACTGTGAGCCTGCCCATGACAGCGGCGGCATTAGGCACCACGTTGACGTTCCCCACGCTCGACGACAAGGTCGAGATAGTGATCAGACCCGGTACCCAGCCTGGGTCCTCGCAGACCATCCGCGGTGCTGGGGTGACGCATCTGCGCGGTGGTGGCCGGGGCGACATGGTGGTCCACATCGATGTCACTACGCCTACCCGCCTCGACGAGCGGCAAACGGAACTCCTTCGCGAGTTGGCTGCGATTCGCGGCGAGGAGAACCCTTCCGGCGATCCAGAACCGCAACATGCAGGCATGTTCAAGCGCATCAAAGATGCCTTTGGCGGAAAGTGACTCCGCCGCGCGACCTGGCCTGGCCGGTGTACTACGTCGGCCAACTCGGCACGTCTGACGATGTCCCTTCCGCGGTGTTCCTGGAGGGCGCGGAGGCCAGGCACGCTGCAGTGCGGCGGCATCGGCCCGGCGAATGGGTCGTGCTTACCGCAGGCCAAGGTCGGTGGGTCGCGGGCCCGGTCACCCATACCCAGGGCAAGTCCGGTCTTGCCATTGCGGTGGAAATGAGCGGCGCGGAGTCGTTGCCCACGCCAATCGTCACGGTCGTCCAAGCACTACCCAAGTCGGATCGGGCGGACGAGGCAGTTGAACTTCTCACCGCGGTCGGGGTGGACCGGATCGTGCCGTGGCAAGCAGAGCGCTCCATTGCCAGGTGGTCGCCGGATCGAATCGAACGTGGTCTGGCGCGTTGGCGCAGGACCGCTGCCGAGGCCGCGAAACAGAGCCGTCGGGTGCGGTGGCCCGTCATCTGCTCTCCTGTGGATGGGCGCGAGCTCGCGGAGTTGGTGGCAGCCGCTCCGATGGTGCTCACCTGCCACGAGCAGGCGGAAGTCCCGATCGTGTCGGTGCCCGTGGCCCCTGACATCGAGGAGGTCGTCGTCGTGATCGGGCCCGAAGGGGGCATCTCGGATGCCGAACTGGCCATCTTGACCGACAACGGTGCCGTCACCGTCTCGCTTGGGTCAACGGTCCTACGCACCTCGGTGGCTGGCGGAATCGCCTCCGCCCTGGTGATGTCACGAGTCGGGCGCTTGCTGCCGGCCGAACCGGCAACGGTGGCGCAGGTCGATCCGTGGGGTGCCCGTGTGGATGCGCTTGATGGGCCCGGTGCGCCATGATGGGGGCTATGTCGAACTGTCCGTTCTGCCTCATCGCCAGCGGCGCAATCGCCGCCGACGTGGTCCACGCTGACGATTCCGTGGTCGCCTTTCGCGATATCAATCCGCAGTCGCCCACCCACATTCTTGTGATTCCGCGCGCCCACCACACCAACCTGACCGAGTTGGCGGCCTCGGATCCAGAGTTGCTCAGCGCCCTCATGGTGGGTGCCGCGGAGGTGGCCGCAGCGGAGAAGCTCAACGCCGGCTACCGCGTCGTCATCAATACCGGCGGTGACGGCGGCCAGACCGTCGACCATGTGCACGCCCACGTGCTTGGCGGCCGTCACCTGACCTGGCCCCCCGGCTGACCGACTATCCAGGAGAACCCCACAACACATGAGTCAACCTGAACCGGACATCGCCTCGACGACCGTGATCATCCCGGCGTCCCAGTCGATGGTCGCCGTGCTGGGAGTCGGCGACGAATACCTGCAGTTGATGGAACGCCTGATGCCCGCAGCGGAGTTCTTTGTGCGCGGCAACGAGGTGCGCATCTCCGGACCTGAACCTGACGTCGTGCTCGCCGAACAGATGCTGGCGGAAATGCTCACAATTCTGCGCAGCGGGCAAGGCCTCACTATGGAGTCGGTGGAGCGTTCCTTTGGGATGCTGCGGGAGGCCGAAGATGTTCGTCCTGCGGATGTGTTGACCGCGAACATCCTCTCGAGTCGAGGCCGCACCATCCGGCCCAAAACGCTCAACCAGAAACGGTACGTGGATGCGATTGATGCCCACACCATCGTCTTCGGAATCGGGCCGGCGGGCACCGGCAAGACCTACCTGGCAGTGGCCAAGGCGGTACAAGCTCTGCAGAACAAAGAGGTCAACCGGATCATCCTGACGCGTCCTGCGGTGGAGGCCGGCGAACGGCTGGGATTCCTGCCGGGATCGCTCAGCGAGAAGATCGACCCGTATCTCCGGCCGCTCTACGATGCCCTGCACGACATGCTTGATCCGGATCGAATCCCGCGGTTGATGACGTCGGGCACCATTGAGGTGGCGCCGTTGGCGTACATGCGTGGGCGCACCCTCAACGATTCCTTCATCATCCTCGATGAGGCACAGAACACCACTGCCGAGCAGATGAAGATGTTCCTCACCCGGCTCGGATTCGGTTCCACCATGGTCGTCACCGGAGATGTCACCCAGGTTGATCTACCGGGCGGATCCACGAGCGGACTGCGCCAGGTGCAGGAAGTGCTGACCGGGGTGGGCGACATCTACTTCCAGGAACTCACCAGCCGAGACGTGGTACGGCACAAACTCGTGGGTCGGATCGTCGACGCCTATGGCAAGTTCGACGCCACCAGGACTCGATAGCTGAGCCCGTTGGCTTGCAGGCGACGTTCGCGACCTCGACCCGTGGGAGACTGGGCGGCGTGATTGACATTGTCAACGAGTCTGGTGACGTGATCGACGAAATCTCCGTCGCCGAACAGGCCAGGTTCGTCCTGGACCGTCTACGGATCCACCGGCAGGCCGAGCTTTCGATCGCGTTCGTCGATGAGCCCGCGATGGCGGACCTCCACCTGACCTGGATGGACGAGCCAGGTCCGACCGACGTGATGAGTTTCCCGCAGGACGACCTACGCGTACCCCGCGACGACGAGGAACCCCCGGAGGGTCTGCTGGGCGACATTGTGATCTGCCCGCCCGTGGCACGCGCTCAAGCATCCGCCGCCGGGCATTCGGAGCGCCACGAGGTAGCCGTACTGCTCACCCATGGAATCTTGCACCTGCTGGGGTACGACCACGCCGAACCAGAAGATGAACGGCTGATGTTTGGTCTGCAGAATCGACTGGTCGCGGAGTGGAATTCGCTGGCTGGCACCGCTGAGGTATCAGTTGAGCCGACGGCCGGGTCCGACGGGCCACTGGCGGCTGCTGGTGAGCAAGAGTGAGAAGGTGAGGCCGTGAAAGCCGAAAACGCCAAACTCGTCACCCTGGCCAGGGGGGCCCGTGGACGTGCCGGATCAACCACTGGCGCAGCCGTGCGCGATGACACCGGACGGTCGTACTCCGGAGCCGATGTGGTGCTGCCTTCGCTGCGGCTGTCTGCGCTCCAGTTAGCAGTTGCCCAGGCCGTCGCGGCTGGGGCACGCGGCATTGAAGGCGCGGCGGTGGTCGCGGTTGAACCGCGGGCCACGCACCACGACCTCGCTGCCCTGCGCGAGGCCGGCAGTGTGGGGATTGACGTGATTCTCGCCGATGTTTCCGGTCACGTGGTCGGAAGCGAGACGGTGTGAGCGAGGCCGACGTGAGTACCTACCGCTCTGGTTTCGCCTGCTTGGTGGGTCGTCCCAACGTTGGCAAATCGAGTCTGACCAACGCCATGGCCGGCGAGAAGGTGGCTATCACCTCCAGCCGACCCCAGACCACACGGCACGCAATCCGGGCGCTGATCAATCGACCCCACGGCCAGTTGATCATGGTGGACACCCCCGGGCTGCACAAACCCCGAACGTTGTTGGGGGAGCGTCTCAACGACTTGGTGCGGGCCACCTGGGCCGAGGTCGACGCGGTCGGGTTGTGTCTGCCGGCGGATCAGCGGCCTGGTCCGGGGGATCGATTCATCGCAGAGCAACTGCGCGGGCTTAGACGCACTCCGGTGCTGCTGCTGGTGACCAAGATGGATCTGGTCGACAAGGCCGAAGGCGCCGCGGCCTTGGTCCGGGCGGCCGAAGCCTGCGCGGACGCAGGTCTTCCGGTTGCAGAGGTCGTGCCGGTGTCGGCTCAGAGTGGGGAGAACGTGGAGCTGGTCACTGACCTGTTCCTCGCGCAGTTGCCGGAAGGGCCAAGGCTCTATCCGGAAGATGCCACCACCGACGAACCGGAAGAGGTGTTGGTGGCTGAACTCATTCGGGAGGCCGCGCTGGAGGGGGTTCGAGACGAGCTACCGCACTCGCTTGCCGTGACGGTCGAAGAGATGTCGATGCGTGAGGGTCGGCGAGAGGAGGACCCGCTACTGGACATCTATGCCACGATCCATGTCGAACGCGATAGCCAGAAGCCAATCATCATCGGACGCCGAGGAACGAGGCTCGGCGACATCGGCAAGACGTCTCGGCAAGCGATCCAAGCTCTGCTCGGAACTCCGGTCTACCTCAACCTCCACGTGCGGGTGGCCAAAGATTGGCAGCGCGACCCGAAGCAACTGAAACGGTTGGGCTTCTAAACCGCGCTCACTTGTCTTCGGGCGTCGACAGTGCCACGGATCTGTGTGAGTAGCTCTCAACGGACAACGTCGTCGGCGGGTTCCTTTCGTTTCCGCGACTTCTTAGTCGGCGAGGTTTCCTGCAGCGACGGAATCCAGCTCGTAGCGGCGACCATAGGTCGTGACGATCGAGGTGATCGCGGCCGCAATCGGGATGGCGATGATGGCCCCCATCGCACCTCCCAGCGACGCGCCGACGATAACGGAAGCGAACGCCACTGCTGGGTGGATGTCCAGGGTGGCCGCGCTGATCTTCGGTGCCAGAAGGTAGTTCTCCAACTGTTGGTAGACGGTGCCGAAAATCAAGATCCAGACTGCGTCGAGCGGGTCGTTGAAGACCGCGACGAGCATTGGCAGCATGATCCCAAGGTAGGTACCCACGGTGGGGATGAACTGGCTGACGATGCCGCTGAACAGACCCAACGGCAGCCAGTAGGGGACACCGATTACCAGCAGGAACAGCGACATGAAGAAGGCCGCAATCAGCGCGAGCAACAGCCTGGACACGACGAAGGCGCCAGTCTTTTGCACTGTGATGTCCCAGACGGTGGCGAAAACCTGCTGGCGCCCGGTTGGCAGCCAGGACGCGATTGTGCGTCGCAGCCGCGGTCCGTCAGCGGAGAAGTAGAAGGCGAACAGCAGCATCGTGAACATCTGGAAAACCAGGCCGACTGTGGTGGTCAGCACCCCAAACACGCCGCCGGCCACATTGGTCGCCCAGGAAGTCAATTGACTTGTGCTGATGTTGAATTGCTTCGCAATCGCTTCCGGGTCGATGTCGCGCTCAAAAGTCCGGCTGGCCCAGTCCGCGGCCCGGTCGATGATGCTCGGGATCTCTTGAATCAGTTGCGAGAGTTGGGCGACGAGCAAGCCGCCGAAGGTGGCAGTGAACACGACTGCCAGTAGCCCAAAGGTGATCATCGCGATGCCGGTCGCTGCTCCCCGCCTCACGCCCCGACGGGATAGCCACCCAACAATGGGTTCCAGTGCCACCCCGAACAGCCAGCCGATCAGCAGGAGGAAGAGGAAAGACGCAATGCGCTCAAAGACCCAGAAACCTATGGCAAACACCACCAGCAGGCCCAAAATGAGCAACACCGACCGGCGCAGTCGACCTGGGTCGAAGGCGACGACTTGGACGTCGTCCACGCTGGTGCCGCCGGGGGGTGTGGTCGCGTCTGGGTTGTCAGGAGCCTGCACTCCGGAGGGCGTGGGCGGGGTGGAGCCCGCAACACCCGGCTCGTCTGTTGACATGGACTGATTGTGCACCACGGCTGCGACTGCGCGGGCGAGCTGCTCCACATTTCACCCAGCAAAGGGGAGACTAGACACCATGCCCTTGATCCGTGACGAAGGTGTGGTGCTTCGCTGCCATAAGTTGGGCGAGGCCGACCGGATCGTCACGGTGCTGACGCGGGATCGAGGCCGGGTACGCGCGGTGGCCAAAGGCGTCCGACGGACGTCGAGCAGTTTCGGCGCTCGTTTGGAGCCACTGGGACACGTCGACATCCAATTCCACACTGGACGCTCACTAGAAATCGTGACCCAAGTTGAGTCGTTGTATTCCTACGGCAACGTCCTTTCCCGCGACTACGGCCGTTGGACGGCCGGCCAGGCAATGCTGGAGGCGAGCGAGAAACTCACCCCAGAGGAGGGCCACCCGGCGCGCCAGCAGTACCTACTGTTGGTCGGCGGGCTGCGTGCCTTGGCCAGCGGTGATCACGACCACGGCTTAATCCTGGACGCTTTCTTGTTGCGCTCGTTGTCGGTGGGCGGGTGGGCGCCGACGTTCGATGAATGCGCCCTGTGCGGTGTGCCTGGTCCGCATCGAGCTTTCCACTTCGGGGCCGGCGGGGCGCTGTGCCGCGAGTGCCGCCTGCCTGGATCCGCCGCACCCACCCCGGCCGCGCTGGTATTGATGGCGTCGCTGCTCACCGGCGATTGGGATGCCGCTGACGCCGCCGACGTGCGTAGCCGCAGGGAAGCCAGTGGCGTGGTAGCCGCCTATGTGCAGTGGCACCTTGAACACCGACTGCGGGCGTTGCCCCTAGTGGATCGAACCGCAGGGGAATAGCGGGCTGGATCCACAACGGCGACGTCGCTGCCGCTGCGGGTCCACTTCCGATGGCACAATCACGGATATGCCCGTTCGACCGCCCACACCTCATCCTTCCGGGGTGCGTCCTCCGCTATTCGAACCGGGTGAGTTGCCCAATCACGTGGCGATCGTGATGGACGGCAACGGCAGGTGGGCGCATCAGCGTGGGCTGCCGCGCACCTCAGGCCACGAAGCTGGCGAGTTTGCGTTGTTCGATGTCGTCAACGGAGCCCTCGAAGTCGGCGTCAAGTGGCTGTCGGTGTACGCCTTTTCAACTGAGAATTGGCGGCGCTCGGCTGAAGAAGTGCGCTTCCTGATGGGGTTCAACCGTGATGTGGTGCGCAGGCGACGCCAGGAAATGCACGAACTCGGCATCCGGGTTCGGTGGGCAGGTAAGGCTGGCCGGTTGTGGCGCAGCGTGGTCTCCGAGTTGCGCACCACCGAAGAACTCACTGCGTCGAACGATCGCATGAATCTGGTCATGTGCGTCAACTACGGCGGCCGGGCTGAACTCGCCGATGCGGCCAGCGCGATGGCCGCCGACGTAAAGGCGGGTCGGCTCAACCCGTCCCGAATCGACGAACGGACGATCAACCGATACCTGTATGTGCCGGACATGCCGGATGTCGACCTCTTCGTGCGCTCCAGCGGTGAGCAGCGCACCAGCAACTTCCTGCTCTGGGAAGCCGCATACGCCGAGTTCGTTTTTCTGGACACCTTGTGGCCCGACTTCGACCGGACCCACCTATGGCACGCGCTGGAGCTTTATGCCGGGCGCGAGCGCCGCTACGGTGCGGCGCCGCCGGTGGAGCCGCCGCCAGCGCATGCGCGACCAGGGATCCCCACGATAGTTACCGAAGCGCTACCGGGAGATCCGGCGTGACCGCTTCGACGTCCGCGTCGACAGGCACGGAAACCGAACCGGGTCGGTGGCGTCCTGGTGCGCTCGAGGTCCTCACCATCGGCATGTTGGTGGTGCTGGTGGGGCAGCGCTGGATTGTGGGGTTGTTCGATTCCCCCCGGCTGCAGGCCGGCGCCACAATTTTCGTTTCGATCATCGTGCAGGCCCTGCCATTCCTGGTGGTTGGTGTGGTGTTGTCCGGCGCGATCGCAGCCTTTGTGCCCGCGAGTTTCTGGCAGCGGGTACTGCCTTCCAAGCCCGGTTTGGCGGTGCCAGTGGCCGGATGCGCTGGGGCGGTGCTTCCGGGCTGTGAGTGCGCGTCTGTGCCGGTGGCTGGCGGGCTCATTGCCCGCGGGGTGGCTCCCGCTGCTGCTCTGGCGTTTCTGCTCTCGGCGCCAGCGATCAATCCGATCGTCATCGCATCGACCTTCGTCGCTTTCCCAAACGATCCGCAGATGGCCGTGGCACGTTTCATCGCCTCGCTCGCCGCAGCCGTCATCATGGGGTGGCTGTGGCTGCGGTTGGGCAAGGATTCCTGGATTCGGATGCCCCGCCGCGACCATCTCGTGGGCCGCAGCGACTGGCACACCTTTCGGCTCACGGCCACCCACGACTTCCTGCACGCTGGTGGTTATCTGGTGATTGGCGGTCTCACCGCGGCGGTGCTCAACGTGGTGGTGCCCCGAGACTTGCTGCAGGCAGTTGCCGACAACCCCGTGTTGGCCGTCGCGGCGATGGCCACGTTGGCGGTGGTCCTGAGTATCTGCTCGGAGGCCGATGCGTTCGTGGCCGCGTCCCTGACCGAGTTCTCACTCACTTCCCGGCTGGTGTTCCTCGTGGTTGGGCCGATGGTTGACTTGAAGTTGGTGGCGATGCAGACCGGTACTTTCGGGCGGGTGTTTGCCACCAGGTTCGCGCCGGCCACCCTGGTGGTGGCGATAGCTGCCGCCGTACTGGTGGGCGGGTGGTTGCTGTGAAGCGCGAAGTGCAGGGAGTGCTGCTGATCCTGGTAGGTGGGGCGGTGGCCCGGATCGTGTGGTCTGGCGCCTACATCAACTACGTCAAACCCTCGATGCGGGTGTATCTCATCGTGTCGGCGGTGATCCTGCTGGCGCTGGGTGTGCTGGCGATCGTCGACGCGATTCGATCACCGCAAGCCACCTCTGAGCAAGGTCAGGCGTCGGCCGCTTCGGACCTTGACGCAGAGCACGGCCACGAAGACGACGATGGGCACAACCACGGGCGGATGCCGATTGCGTGGCTCCTGCTGCTACCGGTCGCGGCGATTTTCCTCGTCGCACCTGGGCCACTTGGTGCCTACACGGCCTCGCGTGAGAACTCCACGGTGACCGCTCCGAAAGACGGCGAAATGCTGCCGCCGCTGCCACCCGGGGACCCAGTCCCGGTGCTTTTGGACTCCTTCGCAACCCGGGCCGTCTGGGACGACGGACGCACTTTGGAAGGTCGCACTGTTGAACTCGTGGGATTTGTGGTGCCGACTCCGGGATCGGACCTCGGCGGCTGGCAACTGACTCGGTTGATGCTGGCCTGCTGCGCGGCCGACACCGTGCCGGTGAAAGTGCAGCCACGAGGGGCCGTCCCGGAGTTTCCCGCCAACACCTGGGTCGCGGTCACCGGCCGCTACATCCCCGGCGGCGGGACGCAGTCAGCTGAGGCGGTGCCCTGGCTCGAAGTGGACCGCGTCATTCCGATCCCACCGCCCGCGGAGACGTACCTCTAGTCGTGCCTCAGTGGGGACCGGGTATCAGGTCAAGCCCAGCAACTTGAGCACGCCGACCACACCCACCACCCCGATCACGATCACCCGGAAAGCACGCGAACTGGGCAGGATCACCGGCCACGACAGCATCAGCAACCAAGCCAAAAAAACCGCAATGGCCACAATGAAGATGCCCGCCCAAGCCGCTGTAATGAACAGCCCCAGCAGCATCAGCACCGCCATGATCACTGGGATCAGCCACCGCGGCATCCGATGCAGCACCAGAAGTGGACCGGCGGATCTGCGCTCCAGTTCCCGACGGGCATCAGACCGCTGCTGCGGTGGGGCCTGCTGCGGCTTGGCAGCCAGCGGTCGGTTGGGCGCGGACGGACGACGATTCGTCGACTTCTTGCGCTTCTTCGACATGGTCTCAATGGTGAACTAGATTCGGGGGCAGCGTGCAACCGGGTCCGCAATCGACTCCATAATCCCCAGGAACAAGTCACGCCACCACTCGCCGCAACCAGGTAGCTCACGAAAGATCGGTGCACATTGCTAGTCATCACCCGGCACAGCACGACACCAGCCGAGGCCGAGCAGTTCCTCGCAGCCGCGACCCGAGCCGCCGAAGTGCTCGCTTTGCGGCCGGGATGTCAGTCGGTTCAGGTGGCGCGAGCGATCGATGATCCGATGACAATCAATGTGGTGAGTCAGTGGGACGACGTGGGCTCGTATCGTCGGGCGCTGAGCAATTTCGACGTGAAGGTCGCAGCCGTGCCGCTGCTCGCCACGGCCGCAGATGAGCCGAGCGCGTTCGAGGTTCTCGTGACCGCCAGCGGAGATCGCGTGCGTGTGCGGGACTCCGACCGGGCCGCCGACGCTGACACTGCGGGGCCGGCGTGAACGAATGCAGCGTTGGCGTGGGCGGGGCGGTCGCTTCTCCCTGGGAACGTCGGCACACCGCCGACGAGCAGCAGGGCGGGTCGGTAGCCTAGGAAGTCGGGCCCATCAGGTCGGTGGGCGCCGAAACCGAACCTCGCGAGGAGATCACCCGTGGCCGCTGACCGCGTCGATGCCGTCGTCAATTTGACCAAACGACGGGGGTTTGTGTTCCAATCCTCGGAGATCTACGGTGGCAGTCGCTCGGCCTGGGATTACGGCCCGCTGGGCGTGGAACTCAAGGAGAACATCAAGCGGCAGTGGTGGCAGCGCGTGGTCCGAGAACGCGACGATGTTGTCGGGCTCGATTCGGCGGTCATCCTGGCGCCTCAGGTGTGGGCTGCTTCCGGGCACTTGGATGCCTTCAGCGACCCACTCACTGAGTGCCGCAACTGCCATCGCCGCTACCGGGCCGACCAGTTGCTGGAGGAGTTCGAAGAGAAGAAGGGGCGACCGGGGACGCTGGCCGAGGTCGCCTGCGCCAACTGTGGCACCCGTGGTGACTTCACCGAACCCCGCGATTTCAATGGCTTGCTGCGCACCTCTATCGGCCCCATCGAGGATGAGGGGGCCATCCACTACTTGCGTCCGGAGACCGCGCAGGGCATCTTCGTCAACTTCGCAAACGTGATGAACGCGGCCCGGAAGAAGCCGCCGTTTGGGATCGGGCAGGTCGGTAAGTCCTTCCGCAACGAAATCACGCCGGGCAACTTCATCTTCCGCACTCGGGAGTTTGAACAGATGGAGATGGAGTTCTTCGTCGCTCCGGGAAGCGACGAGGAGTGGCACGAGTATTGGCTTGCCGAACGCTGGAACTGGTACACCGACCTGGGCATCAACCCGGACAACCTGCGCTTCTTCGAACACCCCAAAGAGAAGCTTTCGCACTACTCCAAACGCACCGTGGACATCGAATACCGATTCCGGTTCGCCGGATCGGAGTGGGCCGAACTTGAGGGGATCGCCAACCGCACCGACTTCGACCTCAAGACTCATTCGCAGCATTCGGGAGTCGACCTCTCCTACTTCGATCAGGCCAACTCCGAACGTTGGGTGCCGTACGTGATTGAGCCCGCCGCCGGCCTCACCCGCTGTGTACTGGCCTTCTTGCTCGATGCCTACGACATCGACGAGGCGCCGAACGCCAAGGGTGGGGTGGACACTCGCACCGTGATGCGGTTCGATCCGCGACTCGCCCCGGTCAAGGCGGCGGTCTTGCCGCTGAGTCGCCACGCTGACCTTTCGCCACTGGCCCGCGACCTCGCTGCCGACCTGCGCCGCCGGTGGAATGTCGAATTCGACGACGCCGGAGCGATCGGCCGCCGGTATCGGCGCCAGGATGAAATCGGCACCCCGTACTGCGTCACCGTGGACTTCGATTCCCTCGACGACCGCGCGGTGACAATCCGCGAGCGCGACTCGATGACGCAGGAACGGGTCGGCCTAGACGCGGTTCCCGGGTGGCTCGCCGCCCGCCTTCCCGCGTCCTGATTCGTGAGGGCAGCAACGATCTCCGCCGACGCAGGTCCGCCGCACCGTCCACTGCGGTTGGGCCGATTCGAGTTGCCCGTTCCAGTGGTGTTGGCCCCGATGGCGGGCATCACCAACCGGGCGTTTCGTCGGCTTTGCCGCGAGCAGGGCGCTGGGCTTTACGTGTCCGAGATGGTGACGTCCCGCGCGCTGGTGGAACGCAACGCCGAAACCTTGCGGATGTGCACGTTCGACGACGATGAGTCGCCTCGCAGCGTCCAGTTGTATGGCGTCGATCCGGCCACTGTGGCTGCCGCGGTGGGGATGGTGGTCCGGGAGAACATCGCGGATCATATCGATTTGAACATGGGCTGCCCGGTGCCCAAAGTGACCCGCAAGGGAGGCGGCGCCGCACTGCCATGGAAGCGGGACCTGTTCGCCGCGGTATGTGATGCGGCGGTCGTCGCTGCCGCGGATGCAGCAGCCGCAGTTGGCGTGGCACCGCCGCCGGTGACGGTCAAGATGCGCCTTGGAATCGACGATGATCACCTCACCTACCTGGAAGCGGGCAGGATCGCGGCTGAGGCGGGGATGTCGTGGGTGGCGTTGCATGCCCGGACGGCTCAGCAACTCTACGGCGGGACGGCGAACTGGCTGACGATCACCCGGCTGGTCGAGCAGTTGGAGCCCTACGGTGTGCCGGTGCTGGGCAACGGCGACATCTGGACCGCCGCCGACGCCGTTCGGATGATGGAACAGACTGGCTGCGCCGGGGTGGTGGTGGGCCGTGGTTGCCTGGGGCGACCGTGGCTTTTCGGGCAACTCGCCGCAGCGTTCACCGGCGACCCGACACCAGCCGATCCGGACTTGCACGAAGTCGTGGCCCTCATGCGTCGGCACGTCGAGTTGTTGATCGATGTGCTTGGCGAAGACAAGGGGCCGCGGGACTTCCGGAAGCACGTGGCGTGGTATCTCAAGGGGTTCAGCGTCAAACACCATGTTCGGCTCGGATTGGCAAACGTCAGTTCGCTTGCTGAGTTCGACGTGTTGGTCGCCGACATCGACCAGGACCAGCCCTTCCCGGAGGACATTGCTGGCAAGCCGCGTGGGCGCACCTCCGGTGGTCGGCCTGTGAGTTTGCCCGAGGGGTGGCTGGCGAGCACCTGCATCGATGACACGGCTCGGCTGCAGGTGGCTGCGGCGGAGGCGTGGGCCTCAGGCGGCTGAAGTAGTCTCGGGGAAGGGAACGGCGCGAGGCTCAACGGCAAACCTCTGCGATTGCACGAATTTGGTAAGTCCTGTGTGTGCCTAATGTGCTATGCCGCCAGGTAATGCAAGAATGTGCCCATGTCCGTATCGGCTGACCTCGCGCATGAAGGCGTAGCACGTGCGCCTTCGCGTGCCCGCAAGTCAGCCCCCAAGCCGCCTCGTCGTGGCTGGGCGACAGCGGTTGGGTTATTGGTCGTTACTGTACTTATCCTCATCGCGGTTGTCCCATTTGCCGCCTCTGCGCATGTGGTGCGGATGTCATCGAGTCACCTCACGGCGCCAACCGATGCCATCGTGGTGCTCGGTACCGCCCAGTTCAATGGCACCCCATCGCCGGTGTTCGCCAACCGGTTGGATCACGCCAAGGACCTCTACACCCAGGGCGTGGCGCCAGTGGTCATCACGGTTGGCGGCAACCAACCAGGTGACCTCTTCACGGAGGCAGAAGCGGGCCGGATGTACCTCGAAGATGCTGGGGTGCCAGCTGAACGCATCATCGAAGTACCCACCGGCGAGGACACCCTCACGTCGCTGACGGCAGTTGCGGAAGTTATGGCCGACCGGGATTTCGCCACCGTGACGATGGTGTCCGACCCAGCGCACATGGCCCGATCATTGGCGATCGCAGACCGGCTTGGGATGGTGGCGCAGCCGAATGGGACCAACGCCGGTGACGGCACCACAGTCACCGCGGAGTACGTGGCTCGCGAGACGGTCGGATACCTCTACTTCGTTTTCGTCGAGCAATGGCCGGTGGCTCGGGTCCTTCCCAGCCAACTTGACTAGCATCTGCCCACATGATCGGCCATAACGTGCACGATCCTGGCTATACGTCCTTCGATTCGGCTCGTCGCGCTCCAGAAGAACCCAAGCGGCCCAACCGCGATCCGTTCCGGCGAGATCGGGCCAGGGTGCTGCACAGTTGGGCGTTGCGTCGGCTCGCGGACAAGACCCAGGTGTTGCTGCCTGGGGAGTCGGACTTTCCGCGCACCCGACTTACGCACACCCTCGAGGTGTCCCAGGTAGCGCGGGAAATGGGTGAGGAGTTGGGGTGCGATCCCGACATCGTGGACACCGCCGGATTGAGTCACGACCTTGGTCACCCGCCTTTTGGGCACAACGGCGAGACTGCGTTGAACGTCGCCGCAGCCACTATCGGCGGCTTCGAAGGGAATGCCCAAAGTTTCCGGGTGCTCACCCGGCTGGAGCCCAAGGTCAGCTGGGCCGGCCGCTCGATGGGGCTCAACCTGACCAGGGCCTCTTTGGATGCCACCATCAAGTACCCCTGGTTTCGGGGCGGCGGCAATACCCCAAATGAGCTAAGTCGCCGACCTTCGACGATCGCCGGGGCGCCGCCGAAGTACAACGTCTACCCCGACGATGCCGAAGCGTTCGCCTGGGCACGCGACGGCGCCCCAGACCAGCGCCCCTGTCTGGAGGCCCAGGTGATGGATTGGGCAGATGACGTCGCCTATTCGGTGCACGACATTGAGGACGCCTTCTACTCCGGGTTCATTTCACCGTCTCAGTTGGCGCCAGGGGAGGGCATGGCCGAGGTTATGGCGCGGGCCAGTGCGGACTCTGGTGGACGCGTGAGCGAGGAAGATCTGAGCGCCGCCCACGACCGGTTGTTGGCGCTCCCGCAGTGGCCGTCCACCTTCGACCACACGACTGCTGGCCTTGCGTCCCTGAAGTCGTTCACCAGCAGCATGATCGGACGGCTTTCCGCGGCGGCTGTGGGTGCCACGCTGGCCGCAGCTGGGCCTGGTCCGTTGACCCGATACCACGCTGATCTAGTGGTGCCGAGCGAGCAGCGTGCCGAGGTCGCGCTGCTCAAGGCCGTGTCGAGCCACTTCGTGTTTCACCGCGCGGGAATCGACCAGGTGTATGCGGCTCAGCGAATCATGCTCAGCGAGCTCGTGGAAGCCCTGATGGCTCAGTCGCCAGCAGCGCTGCATCCGATGTTCGCCGAACAGTGGGTTGCGGCCTTGGACGAGGCAGACAGACTGCGAGTGGTGATCGATCAGGTGGCCTCGCTGACCGATGTGTCGGCTGTGCGTTGGCATCGACGCCTCCTTGGGGAATCAACGTAGAATCGCCTTCGTGGCCAAAATCCGTGCCGAGGACGTCGCCGAGGTGCGTGAACGTGCTCGAATTGACGAGGTAGTGGCTCAGACTGTTGCCTTGAAACCGGCCGGCGGGGGATCGTTCAAAGGCCTGTGTCCTTTCCATGACGAGCGCAGCCCCAGTTTTCACGTCAGCCCGGCCAAAGGTCTTTGGTATTGCTTCGGTTGTGGCGAGGGTGGGGACACGATTGATTTCGTGATGCGCGTGGACGCGCTGTCGTTTGCGGAGTCAGTGGAGAAGTTGGCGGGCGCATTCGGCATCGAGCTGCACTACGAGGAAGGTTCTAGCGCTCCGGGTCGCCAGCAGGGTCAGCGCATTCGACTGGTGGGCATCAACACTGCCGCGGCCGAATACTTTCGGGCACAGTTGGGCAGTCCGGATGCTTCGGTCGGCAGAGAGTTTCTGACCTCGAGAGGTTTCGATGGTGACGCGGTGTCGCATTTTTCGGTGGGATTCGCGCCCCGATCCTGGGATGCGCTGACCAAGGTGTTGCGGGCCAAGGGATTCCGCGATGAGGAACTGCTCGCAGCCGGTGTCGTCAGCCAAGGCAACCGCGGGGTGTACGACAGATTCCGGGGACGCCTGATCTGGCCGATCCGCGATCTCGCTGGCGACGTGGTGGGTTTCGGTGCACGGAAACTCTTTGACGACGACAACGGTCCGAAATACCTCAACACCCCGGAGACTCCGCTCTACAAGAAATCCCGGGTGCTCTACGGAATCGACTTGGCGCGGCAGTCGATAGCGAAGTCCCAGCAAGCCGTGGTGGTGGAGGGCTACACCGATGTGATGGCCTGCCATCTGGCTGGGGTGACCACCGCCATCGCAACTTGCGGCACGTCGTTCGGCGAGGACCACGTCAAGGTGTTGCGGCGTTTGCTGATGGACGACGATGCGATGCGCGGAGAGGTGATTTTCACTTTCGATGGCGATGCTGCCGGCCGGCGAGCAGCCCTACGAGCCTTCGACACCGACCAGTCCTTCGTGACGCAAACCTATGTGGCGGTGCAGCCGGACGGCCTCGATCCGTGCGATGCCCGACTGGCTGGTGGCGACGAATCGGTGCGGGCCCTGGTGGCGTCCCGAGTGCCACTGTTCGAATTCGCCATTCGGGCCTCGCTTGACGATCACAATCTGGACACTGCCGAGGGGCGGGTTTCGGCACTGCGCGCGACCGCGCCGATGCTGCAGTCGATGCGCGACGTCTCACTGCGTGATGAATATGCCAGTCGGCTGGCCGGGTGGTTGGGGATGGACCAGGGGACCGTCGTGGCGGCGGTGCGCAAGGCGGGTCGGTCAGGTGCCGATGGTGGTGGCGGTGCGCGCCGACCGAACGAGCAGCGGGGAGCGGGGAATCGCCGCGGAGACTTCACCGGGGCGCCGCCCGCCGCCGAAGCGCATGGTGGCCGGTCACGTAGGGCCAATGAGGGACCGGCCGAGGACTCTGATCCGCGCCTGGAACGGCAGGCAGTGCAGATAATGCTGCAGCGGCCTGATTTGGTGTGGGAGTGGGTGGCGGCGACCGAGGACTCCGCATTTTCCGACCCGATGTGCGCGGCGATCTTCCGCGCCATCCGGTCGGTGGGGGAGCCGGAGGGCAGCGACGACGTGGCTTTGCGTGCTTGGTTGTCCGCTGTGCTGGAAGCGGCCGAGGACGACTCGATCCGGGTGGAGGTTCGGCGCTGGTCGGTGCAGGGGCTGCCGTTGGCGGTGGGTGCCGATGCGTCCGGATATGCCCAGGGGGTGATGGCGAGGCTGCATTCCTGGGACGTCAGCCGCCGGATCGCCCCGTTGAAGGGTCGTCTGGCCAGGCTGGACGAAACCCGCGAACCGGAAGTGTTCACTGAGTTGATGGGACAGATGATGGAGTTGGAGAACTACCGGCGGGAACTTCAAGAACTCGCAGTGGGCGACCTCGGATGACGCTCTTCCAGCGTCAACCACCGCAGGTCAGGGCTCTCGCCGGGTCAGGAGAACGTTCCCTGGCATGGGCGCAGACCAGCGCCGAAGGGTGGATCCTGGCCACCGATGACCGGTTGTGCTGCACGGCACCAGAGTTTGACCACCGTTGGGTGGAGATTCTTGGAGCGTCGTGGGCGCCGCCGCGGTTGGAGATCAAGCTGTGGCAGCCGACTGGACCACAAGAGCGCGAGATACTGATCGACGATGCCGGAGTGCTGCCGCAGGTGATCCGGGAGCGCATCATGCAGTCCCTGCTGGTGCAGCAGCATGTCGCGCTGCAGGGAAAGCAGGGTGTGCGGTTCCTGGCACGGAGGGATCCGAAGACCAATGAGGTGAGTTGGCAGACGGTCGTGGACGCCGGTATCGATGCGTCGAATCCGCAGGTGCGTGAGCGAATCGCGGAGTCTTTGGAAGTGCTGCGAGACGCCTACGGAGTATAGGCGCGCGTGACCACCCTGCTTTGCCGCCAACCTTGAGGTAGCCTCGAACTTAATTGACGTAGGCGTCAAAATTCGCGGCGGGAAGATGCCGACGTTCGTTGCTGGCGCGAAATTCGGGGAGTTGGAGGCTCATCCGTGCATGTTGCCGTTGGGATAGTTGCCGGCACCGCGATTCGGGGGGCGGCAGCAAACGTCATGATGCGTCCGGTGCTGGAGCGTCACCCCAACGCTTTCCTCATCACGCTGGCAAATTTCGGGGTCAGCCTTCCACTCCTGCGCTCCCAGAGTCACATCGAGACCGATATCGCGCGCGCCCTAGAGAAGCAGGATCGGCCAGCGAACACCCCGATCGTGTTGGTTGGGCACTCCCAAGGGGGTCTGGCCGTGTTGCGTTACGCCGTCGATCATCCCGATCAGGTGGTGCACGTCGTGAGTGTCGGATCACCGTGGCACGGTGCGGTGAGTGCCGGAACGGTCAGCAGGTTGGTGGGCGGTCGGCTGTTGGGCGGTCGGTTGACCCCGGCCCTGCGGGACATGACGCGCGGGTCGGACTTCCTCACCGCGCTGCATTCAGACCTGCCTCAGATCGCCGATCGGGTGACGAACATCTACAGCACCCATGAGTTGTTCATCCGTCCTTATGTCGATGCTCACGTGGACGTTGAAGGGGTGAGCAACATCCTCATCGCGACGGAGGAAGAGCACCTGCGGCACCTGCGGATGTATCCGGAACACCCGCTGGACGACATCATTGTGGGCCGGGTCAACCACTTGAGCGAAATGCACTCGCCTGAGGTGCGCCAGAAGATCTGGGCGAAGGTGAACGAACTCAATGCCCGACTTGGAAGGTGGGGTGTGCCAGTGAACTGGCGGGATAGCCCGGATTCGGCTTTGGAGTAAAGGCTGCGCGCCGGAGACCTTGCAGCCTCACATGAAGCTCCCGCGCCGGGATTCGAACCTGGAACCGTCCGATTAACAGTCGGATGCTCTGCCGTTGAGCTACGCGGGAATGCGACGCCAATGGTACCACCGGGCCTCTTGTGGGCCGGTCAGGGTGCAGGGATTTGGGCGGTACCGTCAGACGAGGAGTTGGGTCGTGGCGAGTTCCCGGTACAGGTCAGACGTGGTCAACAAGTGCTTGTGGCTGCCGACCCCCACGACGTGACCACCATCGAGCACGACGATCTGGTCGGCTCGCACCACTGTGGAGAGCCGGTGGGCCACCACGATCAACGTCCGGTCCTCAGCTACGGCGTCGACCGCCGCCTGCAAGGCGGCCTCGTTCCGGGCATCGAGGCTGGCAGTGGGCTCATCGAGGAGCAGTAGCGGGGGAGCGGCCAAGAGCGCGCGGGCGATGGCCAGGCGCTGCCTTTCACCGCCAGATAGCAGCACTCCGGCGTCGCCGACCTGGGCATCGAGGCCGCCATCGGCGTCAGCGACGCGGAGCCACAGGTTCACCGCCGTGAGGGAGGAGCGCATCGCCTCATCAGTGGCATCCGGATCGCCGAGTAGCAGGTTCTCCCGGATGGTCCCGGCCAATACCGGGGCTTCTTGCTCGACGTAGCCAATCTGGCTGCGGAGGTACTCGCGGGGAAGGTCGCGAACATCGGTGCCGTGCAGCAGGATGCGGCCGGCCTCGATCTCGTAGAAGCGCTCGATCAGCGCCATGATGGTCGACTTTCCGGCACCAGAAGGTCCCACCACCGCGGTGGTGGTGCCGCGCGGACAAGCGAAACTCACCTGCTGCAGCACGGGTGATCCCGCTCGGTAACCGAAGTCGACGTTGTCGAACGAGAGCAGCGGTGCGGCGGTTGTGGCACCTGGGATGCTGGGGCTACCTTGGGCGATCGGGGCAGGAGCGGTGGTGCCGGAGTTGGGGCGGTCAGCCTCGGCGGGCAGCGCGAGCACCTCCTCGATCCGGCTCAAGGCGCCGAGCCCGGTCATGAGGGTGGTCCAGGCCCGCAGCCCAGACACCACAGGCTGGACGAGCAGGAACAGCAGCATGACGAAGGCCACAAGGTCGCCGACACTCAACTGCCCGGTCGCCACGCGGGCGCCACCCACACCTAGGACCGAAAGGAAGGCGGCCTGCACGGCGACGCTGGCCACAGGCTCGATCAGGGACTCGACCTTGGCGACCTTAACCCCTGCTTCGTAGGCGTCGTCGGCGCTAACGGATAGAGCAGCCGTTTCGCGGGGCTCCGCGCGGTAGGCACGGATGGTGCGGACAGCGACCAGGGCACGTTCGACGCTCGCCGTCATCGCACCGACCGCCTCCTGGGCGAGGCGGGAGTAGCGCTTGATTCGCACTGCGGCTGTCCCAGCCACGGCGACACCCACACCGACGGCAGTGACGGTGACCAGCAAGAGCGGCACATCGACGACGGCCATGAGCACGATCGCTCCGGTCGCGACGACGACACCTGCGGCCAACTCGACCAAGCCAGAAGTGACTACGGCGCTCAGCAGGGTGGTGTCGGAGCCGACTCGGGACAGAAGGTCCCCGGTGCGGCGCTGGTCGTACTCAGCGATGGGCAGCCGCAGCAAGTGGGTACCGAGTCGGATGCGGGTGGTGCGGACTACTCCCTCGGCCGTGCGTGCAAGCAGATAGCGGGAGATCGCGCCGATGATGGCGCCGCCGACCATGAGCGCAGCCAGCAAACCGATGAGCATCCCGGTGTCTGATTCCTCGCTGAGACCGTCGAGTACCACGCGGACCACGAGTGGCAGCGCCAGCGCGGCTGCCGCGGACACCAAAGAGAGTCCCGCAACCAGTAGCAGTGTCCGCCGGTAGGGACGCAGGTAGGGCCAGAAGTCGCCTGGCTTGGAGGAAGGTGAGGCCATAGCAGGCACGGTATGTGGTTGCTGCCGGGCGCCTTCGCGCGCCCAGTGGCAGATTGTAGGCTTGCACCGCACCGGGGCGGTAGCTCAGTTGGTTAGAGCGGCGGACTCATAATCCGGCAGGCCGTGGGTTCGAGTCCCACCCGCCCTACTGTTTGCGCAGGTCAACAGCCGCGATCGTGCGCAATTCGTCCGAAACGCGTGCCGCGATCGCGGCCTACGGCAGGCTCACGGTGCCTTCGATGATCGTCCGAGTGACTCCACCGACCCACACGTCATCGCCGTCGGCCCGCACAAGAATCCGGGCGTCGGCTCCTACTGCGGTGCCTTGCCGCGCAACGTACTGTGCCGGTGCCAACCCAGCCGGGATCAGCCACTGCGCAAGTGCGGCGTTGAGGCTTCCAGTGGCTGGGTCCTCCACCGTCGACCCGCGGCCGGGGAAGAAGGCGCGGACGTCGAAGTCCCAGTCAGGGGAGGCCACAGCGTCATGAGCTGCGGTGACTCCACTCGCGGCTGCCATCCGCGGGCCGATGACGCCCACTTCCCAGTCGCCGAGCACTGCAGCATTCACCCGCACTTGGGCCACAGCCTCCGCCGAAGGCAGCAGCACCGCCCGCCACGCGGGGCCGTTGTCGCACCATGACGTCGCCACGATGTCGCTCGGATCCAGCCCTAAACCGACCGAGATTCGTTCGATGTCTGGTGCCGGCAAAGGCCCGCTTCGGTTCAGCGGTGGGGCGGCAAGGAACAGTGCGTCACCGTCGCGGCGGATCCGCACTAGGCCTGCGCCGCATTCCTGCACGATCACCTCGCCACGGGGAACTCCACCTGCTGCAAGCCAGGCGTGGGCAGAGCCGAGCGTGGGATGGCCGGCAAAGGGAAGTTCCCGTCCCGGACAGAAGATGCGCAGCCGGTAGTCAGCCTCGGGTTCTTCCGTGGGCAGCATGAAGGTCGCCTCCGAAAGGTTCGTCCAGTCGGTGAACGCACCCATGAGTTCCGGGTCGAGATCGTTGGCATCCAACACCACAGCCACTGGGTTGCCAGAGCACGTTGCGGCGCTGCTAAAGACGTCGACTTGAGCGAATCGTCGGTTCGGAGTCATGACGTTATGGTGGCGCATCCGGGGGTCGCGGTGCCAGGCGATACTCGGTGGCGTCCGCACCTCCTACAAGTGCAGATTCACGGCGAACCGAGCCACCCGCCACCCGTGGCCAGGGACCACGCACGCATCAGAACGCGAAGGCCAGGACGTGATACTGCTTGGATCCAACGTTGAAGGTGGCCAACTGCTCGGCTCCTAGTTTGGTTGTGGTGGTGTGCAGCGATCTGGGGTTGCCGGCCGCGACGAAGAGCACTCCGAGGTCGAAGCGATCCTTGTAGGCCTCTCTGGTGAACGCGTTGAAGGCGGCATAGAGCCCACGTCCACGGGCAGACCGGTCGATGAGGACGGGCCCGCGAAGTGCGAAGCGCTGCTGCGCGATGGGTCTACCGTGGAATTCGAGAGTCTCGGCAAGTTGCAGCACTTCGCGGATGATCGGAAACGATCCCAGGCCTTCGCGTGGCGGCGGATCCGTCACGCCGATGAACCCCATGATGGCCCCGTCGTCATCTGATCCGACATGAATGCCAGCCGAGTCCACCGCCCAGCTGAACCATTCCCGCGGATGCAGAATCGAGATGAAGCCGTGGGCTTTCTCCGACTCGTCGAGATTGCCTACGTAGTAGCGATCTTCCAACGCCATCATCGCGGGGATGTCCGCCCGGGTTGCCAACCTGATGTCCATGTCGTGAGCAATGTAGCTCAGGCAGGCCCGCGACGTTATCCGGCCAAGGTGCCCGCAAACACCTGCCAGGCCAGCAGCGACTTGGCCACCAGACTGAGCACGATGTAGGTCTTCTCCCCGTAGAGGTAGTCAGCCCACTTGCCGCGGGCCCGGTATTGCAGCAGCTGCACTACCGCGAAACTGTTGAAGAAGACGAACAGCGAAATCACGATCCCGTAGACGAACGCTGGCGGTTCTGCCGGGCTGGTTGCCCCCGGGGCGATGAGGAAGAAGGCAACGATGATCCACGGCACAATTCCAGCGATGCAACCAAAGACGAACGGGAGCATGCCGCCGGATCCAGGGGTTTCATACTTCTCCTGCAGCCAGCCGAAGAGGATCATCGAGGCATTGACCCCGAAGATTGCGATGATCGCGCCCACGTCCGAGACGCCCACGATCTGGGCGATCAGGACCATCATCACCGATGAACTCAGCGAATATTCGACCCAACGAAAGTAGTTGTGTCGTTGGGCTAGGCCTGCCGCGTAGCGAGGGAAACCCCAGGGGCTGGCAACTATGAAGTGGAACAGTGCGGACAGGCCGAAGAACAAGGCAACCCCGAGCCCAGTTGGGGAGTTGTAGAGCACAACCGGGTCGGCTGGAGTGGTGCCTGGTGGGCCTTCGAGATAGGAAGCGGTGATCGGCAGCGTGAAATCGTTGGCGAGCACCAAGATGAGAATCATCTGCAGCAGGTGCGCACAACCAGCCACGATGTTCCAGGTGCGCAGGCGGTTCATAACTGTCTCCTAGCGGTTGTGTCGGGAGCGGGCCAGCCATTTGCCGAGTTCCCAGAGTACGAATAGGGCCACAGCCGGTGCGGCTCCGATGAGCCACTGGGTCTGTGTCAACGACACGGTCTTGAGGAACGAAGGCAGGAATGTGCCCTCCGCGATGAGCAAGGCGAGGCCGACTTCGACCAGCACCGTGATGTTCAATCTTCCGTTGTCGAACGTGCTTCGGGTCAGAATGGTGTCCTTCTCATCGCGGCTTTCAAAGGCCGCAATGATCAACATCAGCGAGAACGCAACCAGGCCCATCGTCGCGGCAACGTCGGCCTTGCCATACTCCCGCTCGCCGAACACGATCACCGCGTTGATCGACACCGCCATGAACAGGCCCACCAAGCCGACCGTGGTGATGACTCCCGGAGTCATGATCGACGCGCTCCTCGGCCGGGGCAGGCGCTTCATTAGCCCTGGGGTCTCCTTGTCCAGCCCGAGGGCGATGCCGACCGGGGCGGTGATCACGAAGTTGATCCAGAGGATTTGAGTTGCCGAGAACGGCTGCCCGCCAGCGATGTTGAGCACGCTAGCCATCAGGAAAGTCACGACGTAGGTGACGAGCGCGATCAACATGAACCGGATGTACTTGAGCATGTTGTCGTAGAGTTTCCGGCCTTCGGAAACCGCGCGGACGATGGTCGCGAAGTTGTCATCGGTGAGGATCATCCGGCCGGCGTTCTTGGCCACTTGGGTGCCCGATCCCATGGCGATGCCGATGTCCGCGGACTTTGATCGCCGGGGCGTCGTTGACGCCGTCGCCGGTCATAGCCACCACGTCGCCCTTCTTGCGCAGGGTCTCGACCATCAGCACTTTGTGCTCGGGAGCCACGCGTCCCACCACTCCGATGGCATCGATCCGATCGAGGCGCTCCGATTCGGACATCGCCGCCAATTCCGTGCCGAGGATCGCCTCACCGGGAATGCCCAGTTGTTTGGCTACGGCAGCCCCGGTGACGACATCGTCGCCAGTCACCATCCGCACCCGGATATTGGCGTCTTGGGCTGAGCGCACAGCATCGAGCGACTCTGGCCGAGGCGGGTCGATCATTCCCACCAGCGCAGTCATTTCTAGTTCCTGGACCAGCGAGAGCAAATCGCCTGCCGGGTCGAAGTCGGCTGGGTCGAGGTCCTTCTGGGCGGCGGCCATGATGCGAAGCCCTTCGCCGCCGAGACGGTCCATCTCCTTGTTCACGCGGTCGTTGGCCTCGTCGTCCCACGGCACGGCCTTGCCTTTGGACAACGCTGTGGTCGCACGTCCGATCACAGCCGGTGCGGCACCCTTCACGAATACCCGCACAACGTCGTTGCCAGCATCATTTTTGGTCTGGCAGAAACAGGCCATGAGTTTGTAGGTCGGGTCGAACGGCAGTGTGGCCAAGCGCGGATACTCCGCCTGCGTGCCCTCTACGTTCAGTTTGCCTTGTGCCCAAGCACCAGCAGCGCGCCCTCGGTGGGGTCGCCGACGACTTTTCCATTGACCAGTTTGGCGTCGTTGGTGATGAGGAAGGGCAGGATCGCCGCCTCGATGCTGCTGGTATTGCCGACAGTGTGCTGTACCTCGCCGTCAAGGCCGTAGCCCATGCCGGTGATTGAGTATCGATCGGTGGGGTCGATCACCTCCACTACCGTCACTTGGTTCATCGTCAAGGTGCCGGTCTTGTCCGAGTTGATTGCCGAGGTCGATCCCAGCGTTTCCACCGAGTCCAGACTCTTCACCACAGCCCCGTGCGCGGCCAGATCGCGGGAACCGCTCGACAGGATCACCTGCAGCACCGTCGGCATCGCCATCGGCACCGCGGCCAGGGCCAGGGCGATGGCGGTCGTGAAGATCGTTTGCGTCGAGTCCCCGCGGGAGATGCCCAGCGCGAACATGATCGCGATGGTGAGGCCGGCCGCACCGGCGATCCACAGGGTGAGAGTGTCCAGTTGCTTGGTCAGCGGTGTCTTCACCGTCGGCGCGGACTTGAGCATGCCGGAGATCGTGCCGACCGCGGTGTCGGCTCCGGTCCCGGTCACAATCATCACGCCGCTGCCGTGGGTCACCGGGGTGTTCATGAACGCCATGTTGGACTGATCGCCCAGCACGGGGTTGGCGCCGGTGATCACCTCGACGCTTTTGGCCGCTGGCACGCTCTCACCGGTGAGCGCCGACTCGTCGATTTGCAGCGAGGAAGCCTCGATCAGGCGCCCGTCGGCGCAGACGTCGTCACCGGCAGCGAGCAGCACGACATCGCCGATCACAACCTGGTCGGCGTCTACCTTCACCTCGGTGCCGTCTCGGCGCACCCGTGCAGTCGTCTTGAGCATCGACTGCAGGGCGTTCATCGCGCTCTCGGCCTTGCCTTGCTGGCGCAGGCCGCCGAGCGCATTGATAGCGGTGATGACCAGTACGGCCACGCCCGTGCGGATCTGACCGATCACCAGCGAGGCGAGCGCCGCCACTACCAGGATGATCTGCATGTAGGACTTGTACTGCGCGAGAAAGAGTTTCCAGCCCGGAGGTTGCGCCTCCGCTGGTAGCGCGTTGGGCCCGTTGTCCGCGAGCCGCTTCGCGGCCGTCGCGGCGGACAGCCCCGTGGCTGGGTCGACCCCGACCTGTGTCGCCACCGCGTCCGGGTCGAGCGCATACCACTGTGGCTGAGATTCGTTCGCGCTGGATTGTGCCGGTCCTGAGCCGGACGCCTGTGTGCTGGCGGTCATGACCACGGTCCTCTTCCTGCGCTCTTTGGGGACGTTGATGCAGTTGCTCCCGCGTCGCCTGTACGCGCTACCCCATCGACAGTAGTTCTTGCACGCGGCTTTGCGCCTGTTCAGCGGCGTCGGGTGGAATCGGTGTGGCCACCCCAACCCGTTGCTGCCAGCGTTGCAGCGCGACCACCCTCGCAGCGGCCTCCTCCGCCCGCTCGCGGGGAATCTCGCCGGAGGCGATGGCGGCAGCCACCTGCTGGTGCGCAAGCCGGGTGTCGGCCGGCATTAGTAGCAGGTCCGCGCCTGCCGCAAGGGCCGCCACCGAAGGGCTCTCCCAAGCCATCACCCCGCCCATCCCAAGCGAATCGGTAATGGCTACTCCTTCGAAATCGAATTCGTTTCGAAGCAGGTCGTAGGTTTCCGGGGCCAAACTGCTTGGCACCCCAGGCGCCACATCGGTGACGTTGAGGTGGCCGACCATGACCGCTGGTGCTCCAGCCGCAATGCTCACTGCGAAGGGTTTCAGATCGCGGGCACGGAGCTCGTCGAGGCTCGAACTGAGCACCGGAAGGGTTTGGTGGCTGTCCTCGGTGGCACTGCCATGGCCCGGGAAATGCTTCACAGTTGAGACGATGCCAGCCTCGTTGTAGCCGAGGACGGCTGCTGCTGCAGTTGCCCCAGCAACATCGGGATCACTTGAAGGTGAGCGGCTACCGATTGTCGGGTCGGCGGCGCCGATCGTCACGTCCGCCACCGGGGCGAACATCCAGGTGAAGCCGAAGTCCCGCAACTCAAGGGCAGCCGCTGCCATCGCAGCTTGCACAACCGCGTCACCGCCAGGGCGAGCACCAACTACGCGACCGGCTTCCGCGAATGCCGGCAGGTCGGTGGTGACGCCATACAGGTGCGCCACCATGCCGCCTTCTTGATCCACACCTATCACCGGGGGGAAGTCACGTCCCGTTGCGGCGAAGGCTGAGATCACAGCTTGATTCACCGCTCGGACTTGCTGCTCGTCGACGATGTTCGAGCCGGTCAGTTGCACACCCGCGAGATTCAGGTCGGCCACCAAAGATGATGCTTCGGCGGGATCAGTGCCGTACCAACGGCCAACGATCACTTGACCTGCCAGTTGATCCGGGGTCCACCCCGCTACGAGTTCACGTGCGTCGTCGAGTTCGCCTACGGTGGGTCCCCAACCGGTGGGGGAAGTGGGGTCAGCCGCCGAATCCGACCCTGCGGGTGACTCGGCAGTTGCCGGGTCCGCCATTGACCCCTCGGAACCTGACGACGACTGTGAAGCTGATGCCGTGGGGGCATCAGAAGGTGTGGATCCGGAGTTGGCGCAGCCGACCACAACCATCGCCGCGGTCACCGCCAGAGCCGCGATCCGGCCCAACTTCCGGCGCGAGGCGCTCCTCGGCGGCGGGGCGGAAAAGAGGTGGCGCATCGTCGCGAGTGTAGCGACCTCGGAACCGTGGGCAATGAAGCCACACACGGTCACGCGCTGTTGTCAACGTGAACAGGCTCACCCGTCACAGCCGGTGACCGATATGCCCATCACGCCATATAATCGTCGTATGTCGCAAATCAGAGTTGAATCTGCTGACCGCTCCTGGACGACCACCAAGGTGGTAGCCGTCGTGGTAGCGATCCTCACCGCTGGATACATGCTGCCCTGGGCCATTGCAGCCGTTCGCGACGTGCCCCACTGGTCGGTTTTCTGGGTGAACCTGTTGTTGGGTTGGACCATCGTGGGGTGGATCATCGCGCTGGTGATGTCGCTTCGCGCCCAGCGCCTGGTGGTCGGCTAGGAACCTCGCCGAGTGGGCGTCGCCACGCCCCTCGCATAGACCTTCGCCTGCGTCGGTGATCGGCTCTCCTCGTGCATTCGCGTACCGTTGTGACCATCCGGCGCGAACAGGAGGGATGAAGCGCCCTTGAGTCACACCATCGTTGAGACCAGCGCCCCTTCACAGGGAGAACAGCACAGCCGTAGGCGGACGCTACGACCGGATATCCAGGGTCTGCGTGCCTTGGCTGTGCTCCTCGTGATTGCCAACCATTTGTGGGGTTGGCCTCGCGGTGGCTTCATCGGCGTGGATGTCTTTTTCGTGATTTCCGGGTTCCTCATCACCGGCCTTCTGATCCGCGAGCGGGAAGTGAGCGGCCGCATCAACTTCCGGGAGTTCTACGCCAGGCGGATGCGGCGGATCTTCCCCATGGCGACCCTGGTGCTGATCGTCACCGTGGTGGGGGCCCAGTTCCTGCTCTTCCCGAGTGTCGCCGAGTCGACTCTGGTCGATGCGCTCTGGGCCTTCATCTTCCTGGAAAACTGGCATCTGATCGCGGTGGGCACCGACTACTTCCACGCCGCCGACGGAATGTCTGCAGTGCAGCAGTACTGGTCGCTATCGGTCGAGGAGCAGTTCTACCTGGTCTGGCCGGCGGTCCTCGCTCTCGTGTGGTGGGCGTCGCGGCGCCGAGGCCTTGCCGGGCGTTGGCGATTCGACAGCCTCCGTGCCCTCCCGACAGTTGTGTTGGCGGTTATCACCGCGGCCTCCTTCGGGTGGGCGATGTACCGCACCGGCCAGGACCCGACGGCGGCCTACTTCGCCACCACGACGCGGGTGTGGGAACTCGGAATCGGAGCCATCCTGGCATTCGTCGCCGTCCGATTGACCACCCTCCCGGATCGGCTGAGGTGGTGGGGTGCGCGGATCGGCATCGGCATCATCCTGGCCGCCGCATTCCTCCTCACCGCCGAGTCGCCATTCCCCGGCCCGTGGGCGTTGCTGCCGGTCCTTGGCACAGCACTGGTCCTTGCGGCCGGCACCACCTCATCCGCGGCAGGATGAGAGCCGGATCGGCCTGGTCACGGGCCCGGTGGCCGGCTACGTCGGGAAGATTTCCTACTCGCTGTATCTGTGGCACTTGCCGGTCATCATTTTTGGGCTCGCGCTGTTTCCCGCAGCGCCGGCGACCTATGCCGCGATCCTCGTCGTGATTTTTGGGCTCTCAGCGGTGTCCTTCCGCTTCGTGGAGGAGCCGGTGCGCAAGTCGCGCTGGTTGTCCAAGCGGACGGCGCCGAACGGCGATGCGCCCGAGCAGTCGCAGCAGCGGACCCGATCTCTACTGCGTCGCGCAGCCACCGCGGGCACCCTCCTGCTGCTCATTACGACACTTGTTCTGCTGACTTCGCACAACGTCGGCGGGCGCTCCGAGGTCGCGGCAACGCCGGGCGCTCAGATCGCCGACATTGATGTCGAGCAGTTCAGCGCACCGCCAAGCGGCGACGGATCGTTGGGTGGCTTTGAAGTCGAGTTTCCCGACGCCCAAGGCATCCATGAAGCCCACCTAGCCGCAGCGGTCGGCGGGACCGAATGGCCGGCTCTGCAGATCGGCCCCGACTGGGACGACTGGTCGGTGAACGTGAACTCCGGCGACTGCGCCACCGTCTTTACCGAGGCAAGGTACTGCACGTTCGAAACTCCAGGTGCCACCAAAACCGCCGTCTTGTTCGGTGACTCCCAGGTGGCCGCATGGTTCTCCGCGCTGCGCCCTGTCCTGGAATCCCAGGGATTCCGGATTCAGGTGTTCTACCTGGTCGGCTGCCCGGTGGCTGACGTGCCGATTCACGCCCACGCACGCAACGCTCCTCGAAACCTGGAATGCGAACAGTTTCGAGCCGACGTGATCGATCAGTTGTCCCGAATCTCACCCGACCTCACCGTGGTCTCCAGCTTCTGGCGGCAGCCAGAGTTGTCTTACAGCGGCGCGAGTGGACTCGACGCCGAAACGGAATGGCGCGATGGCATGACGCGGACGTTGGCCGCAGTCTCGGCGCACTCCGCCGACGTTGTGGCACTCGACAGCCCGCCCGGAGCGGAGTCAATCAAGCGATGCCAAACTGCCGGCTCGAGCCCGGCGGACTGCGAGCGAGAAGTGCCTGCCCTGGCGGCGGTGGTAGCAAGGCTCAACGCAGAGGCTGTTGCAGCGGTGAATGCTGGCAATGCTGGTGCGCCCGAAGGTGTCGGCAACGTCCGACACCAGAGCGTGGGTCATTGGTTCTGCACAGCAGACACATGTCCGGCCGTGCTGGGTGATTTGCCGATCTACACAGACGGCATTCACATGTCGCCGATCTATGCGCACTACCTGGCGCCGTTGGCGGGCCCGGTGGTGTTGGGGTTGGAGCCCCCGGCCAACCCCGCTTGAGGCTGCCGAGCTGGCCTCAACCGATCTTCAGCGCGCACTCCCAGGGGCGCCAACCTGATCTTTGGTAGTAGGTCCATGCCACGTAGTCCTGCTGCGCCTTGGTGGCCTGGTGTGGGAACTCTGCAAACTGTCCGCCGCCGTTCCAATGCCAGGACGGGTAGTCGAACTGCCAGGCTCCGTAGTAGCCGTTGCCGGTGTTGATCGAGTAGTTGCCGCTCGATTCGCACATCTTGATGGCCTGGGAGTAGGGACTGTCGGCCCAGGATGAGACGTCTGATGGCGCGCCACCGCCGGTGGCCGGTGCGGCCTGCACCGGCGATGGCGCCGGTGAGCTCTGGGCTTGCTGCTGGGCGGCGGCTGCGGCCTGGTTGGCGATCTGCTGTTGCGCCTGGGCTTGCGCCGCGGCTTGAGCGGCGGCAGCTTGAGACGCCGCTGCGGCCTGCGCTGCTGCTTGGTCGGCGGCTGCGGCCTGGGCCTGCCACTGGGCCACCACCGCTGCGGCAACAGCAACTTGGCGGTACTGCTCCGCGGCCGCCGCTTCTGCTTCGGCTTGGCGGCGGGCTGCCTCAGCCGCTGCCCTGGCCTCTTCTTCGGCGCGCACCCGCGCCGCTTCCTGCTCAGCCGCTATCCGGGCGGCCTCGCGAGCAGCGGCGATAGCTTCAGCGATTCTGCGCCGCTCCTCTTCCTGCAGGCGTGCGAGTTCCACTTCGGCTTGTTCCAGGGCCAGGCGGGAGGCGTCTCGGGCTGCCTCCAACTCCTGCGTGATCTGCGCCTGCTCGTCACGCTGTTCCGTGACGGCTGCTTCAAACTTCGCCACGACGGCCGCGGCTTGATCGGCCTTCGACACGACTGTGCTTTGCTGGTCGCCCGCGGCAGCCACCCGCTCAAGGTCGCGCAGGAAGGTATCGGGGTCCTGCAGCGCGAAACCTGCGGTGGCGTTGTCCATGCCGCCATTCACGTACATCTGTCGGGCGAGTTGAGCCAGCGCGCGCTTTTCGGTATCGAGCGCCGCTCGGGCTGCTTGGAGGTCTGCGGTGACCTTGTCCAAGGCCGCCTGACTCTCTGCGAGTGACTGCCGCGCGGCCACCGCCCGCTCAGAAGCGTTGGCACTTTCGGCCTCAAGCGCGCGAACTCGCTGCTCCACAGCCGCGATCTCGACGGAATCGGCGGCCGCCGGGTTCGTCGAGCCGAGAACAGACGCGCCGATCGCCAGGCAGCAGACTGCACCACCGATGATTGGCAGTCGGTGGTACCGCGTGACGGGTGGGGCAAGACGCACGATCCGCATGAGTCCTGCACGTTAGCGGCCAGAGCGGCGGTCGGGGTGGAGGCGCGCCCGAGTAGGTTCCGAGTGCGGTATCGGGCGAATTTTACTCAAGCATTGCAGTCCCTGTGACCCATGTCACTCGAATGGCCCATAGCTTCCTCTTGAGTCTCGGTAACGTTCCCGCTATCACGCACCGACGGCGCAAGCCGCACGTGATCTGCCGAGTCACCAGGGGTGCGCACTCCAGATGAGTGCGACGACCTCGGCGTACCGGCCCCGACGCCATATTGGCCGGGGCACACGACGCTGCGAGAACATGCGCAGCGCTCGCGGGAGGCAGTTGTGCAAGGAGGATCATGCGTAAGCCTGTGACGTACGTAATGCCCGTGGCCGCGCTTGCCGCGGGAGCCTCGCTGTTGGCAGCAAGCCCGGCGATGGCGGACGAGGTGTCGGCCCCGGTCTCGTCGCTTGATGTGCCAGTGGCGCCCACGCCGACAACCACCGACCCGGTTGCGGTCGACGCCATCGGATCGAACGGCCCGTTGGAGTCAGAGTCCGCCCCCGCCGCGCTGCCTGCCGAGGCCCAAACCCCAACTTCGGAAGAACAGGGTGAGACCGCCCAAAGCACCGACGTCGACGTCGTCGACGTACCGGTTGTTGAGGCGCCGGCTGTTGCAGCCCCGGTTGTTGAGGTCCCAGCCGTTGACGTCCCAGTGGCCGACTCCACAGTCGCCGAACCGTCGGTTGCGGATGTACCACTCGAGGATGCTGCTCAGGTTGCAGCCAACGTTGCCGCGGAGCCTGCTGTTGCAGCCGCGGCCGCGGAGGTCGTGGTGGCCTCCGAGTCCAGCGCCGCCTCACAGGCGGCCTACGACCTAGCTGTGCGGGAAGCCGTCGCTGCCAAGTGGCGTTCCGAAGCGGCGGCCCGCGACGCCGCTATTCGCGCCGCGGTTGCCGCGAAGTGGCGCTACGAGGCCGCAGTCCGGGAAGCCGTCGCCGCGAAGTGGCGCTACGAGGCCGCGATTCGTGCCGCCGTCGCCCAAAAGATGCGTGCGGAGGCTGCCTACGTCGCAGCAATCCAAGCCAACATGCGAGCCCGCGCCGCGGCGGCGGACCCCTTTGCCACGTCGCAGGCCTGGGCGAGCTCCTGGAAGGCGCAGAGTGTCATCCGCTGTGAATCCGGTGGCAATTACTCGATCAACACTGGTAACGGCTACTACGGAGCGTGGCAGTTCGACTATCGCACTTGGCTCGGCAATGGTGGTGGCCAGTTCGCGCCCTACGCGCACATGGCGACACCAGCTCAGCAGAACTACATCGCCTACCGCACGTGGCAGGCCCGTGGCTGGCAGCCCTGGGCGTGCGCCTAGGTGTAAAGCGCGAGTGAAAAAGGGGCCCCGGGTTGAACCCGGGGCCCCTTTCACGTGTTCGGATTGTTCAGCCTGCGGTGGCGTGCCAGATCCGTTCCAGATAGTCGGAGATGGCACGGTCGGAGGAGAAGAAGCCGGTGCGTGCCACATTGAGAATCGCCATGCGGTTCCAGTGGTCGGGGTCGAGATACGCCGCTGACACCTGATCCTGGATGTCGATGTAGGCCCGATAGTCGGCGAAGACCAGGAACGGATCCGAATCCATGAGGTGGTCGACGACTGCGCTGCCGGCATCACGGGCGGAACCAAGCAACACACCGCCCTGGAGCGCATCGATTGCCCGGCGCAACTCCGGATCGCGGTGGTAGAAGTCGCGTGGCCGATAGCCCGATTCCTGCAGCTCGGTGACCTCATCGACGGTGAGGCCGAAGAGGAAGAAGTTGTCCCGACCGACAAGTTGCTCGATCTCGACGTTGGCGCCGTCCAAAGTTCCGACGGTCAGGGCGCCGTTGAGGGCGAACTTCATGTTGCCGGTGCCGGAGGCTTCCTTGCCCGCCATGGAAATCTGCTCGCTCAACTCAGTCGCCGGCACGATCGCTTGATTCATCACGACGTTGTAGTTGGCGGGGAAAGCGATGCGCAGTTTGCCGCGTACCACCGGGTCGGCCTCGATCGCCTTGGCGACGGCGAGAATCACTTCGATGGTCTGTTTCGCCATCACATAGCCGGGTGCGGCTTTGGCGCCGAACACGAATGTCCGTGGGACCACCGGCGCGGATGGATTTGCCTTGATCCGCTGGTACAGCGTCACGATGTGGAGCAGCTTCAGGATCTGCCGCTTGTATTCGTGCAACCGCTTGACCATGACGTCGAACATCGTCGAAGGATCGATGGAAATGTCGTCCCGGGTCGCCAGGAGAGCTGCCAACCGAGCTTTGTTCGCGCGCTTGACCGCTGCGAACTCCTCGCGGAAGGACGCGTCATCGGCGTAGGGGACCAGCCCTTCAAGTCGGTCGAGGTCGGCTTCCCACCCTGGTCCAATGGTGTCGGTGATCAACTTTGACAACCCCGGGTTTGCGACCCGAAGGAAGCGGCGGGGCGTGATGCCGTTGGTGACGTTGGTGAACTTCTCCGGCGACATCGTGGAGAAGTCGTGCAACACCCGATCCCGCAGCAGTTGCGAGTGCAACTCCGCCACCCCGTTGACTCGGTGGCTTCCCACCACCGCGAGGTGAGCCATCCGGACACCCCGCCACGGCTCCTCTTGGATGATCGACATCCGTGACACGAGTGCGTGGTCGCCTGGGTATTTTGCCGCGACTTCCTCCAGGAAGCGGGCATTGATCTCGTAGATGATTTCCATGTGCCGTGGCAGCAGGCGTTCCATCAGGTCAACTGCCCACACCTCCAGGGCCTCCGGCATCAGAGTGTGGCAGGTGTAGTTGAAGGTGTGCGTAGTGATCTCCCAGGCGTCCTCCCACAGCATCCCTTGCTCGTCGACCAGGATTCGCATGAGTTCCGGGATCCCGATCACCGGGTGGGTGTCGTTGAGTTGGAAGACCACACGTTCGGGCAACTTGGTGAGGTCGAAACCATCGGGGAGGGTCTGGTCGATGAAGTCGCGAATCGAGGCCGCGGTGAAGAAGTACTGCTGGGAGAGGCGCAGTTCCTTGCCCTGTGGGGTGGAGTCCTCCGGGTACAGCACCTTGGACAGGTTGGAGGCCTTGACTTGTTCCTCGACTGCGTCGACGTAGTCGCCCCGGTTGAAGATAGACAGGTTGAATTCGTCCGGTGAGGCGGCAGCCCACAGTCGAAGCGTGTTGACGGCACCGTTCTGATAGCCCGGCACCAGGTAGTTGTAGGGAACCGCGTTTACCGTGTATTCGGGTACCCAGGTGGAGCGCAACTGGCCGAGTTCGTCGACGTGGCTCTCGGTGTGGCCACCGAAACCGATGGTTTGGGCCATGTGGGTGTGAGGGAACTCCCAGGGGTTGCCATCGCTGAGCCACTTGTCCGGCAGTTCCACCTGCCGACCATCTTCAAACACCTGTCGGAAGATGCCGTATTCATATCTGATGCCGTACCCCACAGCCGGGATGCCCAAGGTGGCCAGGGAGTCGATGTAGCAAGCGGCAAGTCGTCCGAGGCCGCCATTGCCCAGTCCGGGCTCGGGTTCAATCTGCACCAACTCGTCGAGGTCGAGCCCAAGTTCACTCAGCGCTGCTCGCACGAGGCCTTCAATGTCGTATGCCAGCAGGGTGTTGAGCAACTGCGGCCCGAGCAGGTACTCGGCGCTTAGGTAGGCCACCACCTTGGGGCCCTTCACGAATTGGTCGGCGAGGCGATCCATCCAGTCCTGCATCAACAACCCGCGGACCGTCAGGCCGAGCGCCTGATACAGGTCGTTTTGACTGGCCCGGCTCAGGTCGACCCCTTGGGTCGTACGCAAGTTACGCATGTAGTCATGCGCGAGCTCGGCTGGGGTGATGTCGGGCGGGGAGAAATTATTGGTCACGGTGCAGCCTTCCGGTGGCGGACGTCGTGGAGAGCCTAATGCGACCTTGGGCGCTATGACAGTTCGCAGAACGTATCGTTATCCAGCAGTTCAGCCGGCTGGGACGAAAAGCGACTTAGGCTTGTCCGGTGCTGATCGCATCAGACGACCCGCTGCGCCGCCTGGCAGTGCCATTACAACCAAAGCCGTTTCGGCTGGTGGTGGGCACACGGCCGGCGCAGCAGTGGCTGCTCCCCGGCGCGGATGGAGCACATCAACTGGGGGTGAAGCGCGAGTTGCTGCGGCGACGAACCGCCGACGTGCTCAGGGTGATGCCAACTGCCCACGCGGGGGTCGCTGCGATGGTGGAGATGCTTGCGGCCGAGCGCCAATCGGATAATCCGCCCAGGGGAGCCCCCGGCTGGCCGAAAGGCATCGACGTTGACGTGAACTTCGCTGCCGCCGCAGGTGACGTGCAGGAGGACCTCTGCCTGATGCAGTACCAGCGTGGCCACTGGCGCCTCACTGCAGGCTGTGTCTGCTTTCCCAGCCACTGGCGGTTGGCGGACAAACTCGATGGTGGGCTGGACGCGATACATGAGCCTGTCCCTGGTTATGCCGAGCGGCTCGCGCTGGCCACAGCCAAGGCTTTCGACCGGGTCGCCGCTGGCACAGATCTAGTCGAACGGTTCAACTGGAGTTTGACTGACTCAACTGAACTTTTCGCGCCGTGGCCGTCCGAACCCCGGGGTGTTCCAGTCAGTGAGGTACCAGAACTGATCTGGCTGCGTACTGAGCGTCAGACGCTACGCCCGCTGCCGCGCGGACTGGGTGTCGTCTTCACTATTCGAACGTTCCTTACGCCGCTGCGAGATTTCACGGAAGTGGAGCGGCAGGCGCTCGGTGAATCGTTGCGGGGTATGTCGGACGAATTGGCCGAATATCGATCCTCATTGGGGTACCGTGACACTGTCCTGGAATGGGCAGCCGAACGGTAGTCAGGCACTGAGCGGCCTGGTGCAGGAGCACCACAGTGCCAGGGTGGCTTTGCACATGACTCTGGCAACCGTTGGTAGTGGTGTAGATCGACTGAACGGGAGTAGTGCGCAGCATCGTGTTGAAGTGCGATAGCGGATTCGCGGATGTCGCTGTGACGCATGCGACTACTGGTGCTCGTGAGACGGGTGTTGTTAATGGGGCCAACGTTGCTATAGTGGCGCCTGTCCAGCCGAACTTCACGAGGGCGCAGGGGAAGGCGACTCTCAATCGAGGAGGACGGTCGTGACATCACACATCGGTGTGGCTGGCGGCGTGAGCCAAGCGCGTGGCGTCGTGTTCGTCCACACCTGCACAAAAGCAATGAGTGCTCACGTGTCGTGGGCGCTCGAGCGGGTGCTGGGCACGGAAGTGAACCTCGAGTTCACTCCGCAGCCGGCGCTCGAAGGTTCCTTGCGCTGCGAATACTCCTGGGTTGGTTCTCCGGGCTCGGCGTCGCGCATCGCCACCGATTTGCGGGCCTTTCCAGGCCTTCGCTTCGAGGTGACGGAGGAACCCACTCCAGGTACAGATGGCGAGCGGTACTCCTGCACGCCCGACCTGGGCATTTTCCGTGCCAACATCGCCACGAACGGCGATGTGATGGTCGGTGAAGAGCAACTCCGCGAAATGCTGGGGCGTTCAATGGCGGCTTCGATCCTGGGCGAAGAGTTCAACATGGAAGACGAACTTGAACTTCTGATGGGACGCCCGTGGGACGACGAGTTGGAGCCGTTCCGTCACGCAGGTGACGGTGCTCCGGTGCGCTGGCTAAATCAAGTCGGCTAGCCCTGCGACGGGCCGCCTAGCAGTGTGAAGGCCGCGCGCCGGACCGGATGTCGTCCGGCCCGGCGCGCGCCGCGTTCTCAGCCGCCGCGTTCTCAGCCGCCGCCTTCGGTGCTGCCGGCGTCAGCTGCGGCTGGATCCCACAGCCGGTAGCGGTTGATGGCCTCGGCGACCTGAGCCGGGTCGACTTCGCCACGTCGCGACAGCGCCGAGAGGGTCTGGACTGTGATGGATTCGGCGTCGACCAGGAAGTGCCTCCGCAGGGCGCCTCGAGTATCGGACATGCCCCAACCGTCGGTGCCTAGGGTGTAGTAGTCGGCTGGCACCCATGGACGGATCAAGTCCTGTACGGCAGTCATGTAGTCGGACACCGCGATGACCGGACCGGGCTGCCCGGTCAGCTTCTGGGTAACGAAGGCTGTGCGCGGTGGAGCCGTCGGTTGGGTGAGGTTGTGGTAATCCACTGCGAGGCCATCTCGACGCAACTCGGTCCAGGAAGTCACCGACCACACCGACGCGGACACTCCCCATTCCTCAGCGAGCAGCTGTTGCGCCTTCATCGCCCAAGGCAGGGAGATCCCGGCCGCCAGGATCTGTGCTTGTGGGCCGCTGGCCGACGGCGCGGGAGCGACGAGGTGCATGCCGCGCAGAATGCCTTCGACGTCCACGTCCGCGGGCTGCGCCGGCTGCGGAATCGGCTCGTTGTAGACGGTGAGGTAGTAGAAGATGTCTTCACTATTCTCGCCATACATTCGGCGCAGACCGTCCTTGACGATGTGCACGATCTCGTAGCCGTAGGCGGGGTCGTAATAGACCAGCGCTGGGTTTGTGGCAGCCATGAGGGGCGAATGGCCGTCCTGGTGCTGCAGGCCCTCGCCATTCAGCGTGGTTCGGCCAGCTGTCGCGCCGATGATGAAACCACGTGCCCGTTGGTCCATCGCGAGCCAGAACTGATCACCGGTGCGCTGGTAGCCGAACATCGAGTAGAAGATGTACACCGGAATCATGGGCTCGTCGTGGGTGGAATACGAGGTTCCAACAGCAGCGAAGGACGCCATCGAACCGGCTTCGTTGATGCCCTCGTGGAGAATTTGCCCGGCTGGACTCTCCTTGTAGGAAAGCAACAGTTCCCGGTCCACCGCGGTGTACAACTGCCCTTGCTGGTTGAAGATCTTCTGGGTCGGGAACATCGCATCCACCCCGAAGGTGCGGGCCTCGTCCGGAATGATCGGGACGATCCGGTGGCCAATCTCGGGGTCCTTGACGAGGTCCTTGAGCAGTCGGACGAACGCCATCGTGGTGGCGACCTCTTGCTTGCCGGAGCCCTTGGTCATGACCTGGTAGGTCTTGTCCCCAGGGAGCACCAACGGACGGGATTCGTCCCTGCGGGTCGGCACGAAGCCGCCCAGGGCGTGTCGGTGGTCGATGGCGTATTGCACCACCGGGTCGTTCACGCCGGGGTTGTAGTAGGGCGGCAGGTAGGGGTCGAGTTCGGAATCCGGAATGGGGATCTCGAGCCGGTCGCGCAGACCCTTGATGTCATCCAGGGTCATCTTCTTCATCTGATGGGTGGAGTTGCGGCCCTCGAAGTGCGAACCGAGCGTGTAGCCCTTCACCGTCTTGGCCAGGATCACCGTGGGGCGGCCCTTGTGCGCCATCGCAGCGGCGTAGGCGGCATGCAGTTTCGTGTAGTCGTGACCGCCTCGGTAGAGGCCCCAGATCTCGTCGTCGGTCCAGTCGGCAACCATCGCCGCGGTGCGTGGGTCGCGGTTGAAGAAGTACTCACGAATGAAGCCGCCGTCCTCGGCCTTCATCGTCTGGTAGTCGCCGTCAAGGGTGTTGTTCATCAGGTTGACGAGGGCGCCTTCGGTGTCCATCGCGAGGAGTCGATCCCATGGCGAGCCCCAGATCACCTTGATCACGTTCCATCCGGCACCGCGGTACAGCGCTTCCAGTTCCTGGATGATCTTGCCGTTGCCGTTCACCGGTCCGTCGAGCCGCTGCAGGTTGCAGTTGATCACGAAGGTGAGGTTGTCAAGTTCCTCCCGCGCGGCCAGGTTGATCTTGCCGAGCGTTTCCGGCTCGTCAGTCTCGCCGTCGCCGACGAACGCCCATACATGCTGGTTGGACGTGTCTTTGATACCGCGGCCAGCCAGGTAGCGGTTGAACCGCGCCTGGTAGATCGCGTGCAATGGCCCCAGGCCCATGGAGACGGTTGGAAACTGCCAATAGGCCTGAGTGAGCCGCGGGTGCGGGTAGGACGGCAAACCGCCACCGGCGTGGGAGAGTTCCTGCCGGAATCCATCCATTCGGTTGGCATCAACGCGACCCAGAAGGAAGGAGCGGGCGTAGATCCCAGGGGAGGCGTGACCTTGGAAAAACACCTGATCGCCGCCACCGGGATGGTCTGGACCCTTGAAGAAGTGATTGAACGCGACTTCGTACAGCGTGGCCGACGAGGCGAACGTGGAAATGTGCCCACCGACACCGATCCCTGGCCGCTGCGCCCGGTGCACCATCACCGCGGCGTTCCAGCGCACCATTTTGGCGAAACGCTTCTCCACCGTAATGTCGCCCGGGTACACCGGCTCGCTATCCGGGTGGATGCTGTTGATGTAGTCCGTCTGCCGCACGTCCGGAACACCGAGATCAAGCTCGGAGGACCGGCGCTGCAACTCACGCATGATGAAGCGGGCGCGATCGGCGCCTTCCTCGCGTGCCAACGATTCCAGGGAGTCCAGCCACTCGCTGCTCTCGGACGGATCCGGATCGACGTACTGATGGGGGAGGGATAGTGGCGATTTCTGGATCCGGGCTTCACTCACAAGGTGCTCCTGGCGGGTTGGGCGGGCAATTGGCTGGGGGCGTGGACGGGTGTGTGCAGGTGGCTAAAGTCGGTGAACTACGGGGGCCGACAGCGGCCCGAGACTGTCCGGGTTGGCGAAGGACTTCTTGAACGAGTTGGCCACTGTGGCGGCCTGGAAGCCATCCACGAATCGATGATCGAGAGTCGCCGTCACAGTGAGACCCTTGCGTACCTCGGGCCGGCCGTCAATCGGGAACACCATGTCGCGGACTGCGCCGACGGTGAGGTACAGCGGGACTCGTGCGAACGGAGTTGGTGGTACGAAAGCTTCGTCAACTCCCAGCATGCCGACACTGGTGACGATGGCCGACCCAAACGGGTACCGCGGCTGGCCTCCGAAAGATTTCCCCAGGGAGGTGGTCATGAAGCCGGCCACAGTGAAGACCCGTCGCAGCGCCCAGGTCGGCAACTTGGCGGAGATCTCCGAACTCTTCTTGAAGTTGTCATCACGGCCGGTGCGCACTCGATGAGCGCCGGCGTGAAGTTGATGTGCCACCTCGGCCGGACTCAACGTGTCGATATTGCGCACGAGCACTTGAGCGAGTTGTTCGCCATCATCCACCTGCACCAGGAAGGAGATGTTCACCTCGTCGTAGGCGTAATACTTGCCGAACGAGATAAAACCGTTGAGGGTCGGCTCGGCCGCCAGCGCGCGGCCCACTGCTGCCCCCACGAAGGAGGTGATGGTGACCTTCTCGCCAGAGGCTTGCCGGGCTCGGTGAAGGTAGTCGAGGGCCGCCGTAGCTTCCAAGGTAATCACGCCGTGGATGAGGCCCGCCCGCGGCGGTTTCCAGGTAGCGATGGTCATGCGCCGACGGGTCGACATCAATTCGCGGGGCATGGTCGCAGTCCTATCGCTTGGCACGTGGACTGACGAGGCGAGTGCCCTGCCAGTCTTTGGATGCGCTGATGGTGGAGGTCTGCTGGAGTCCAGCCACCGGGGACGCCTCAGCGATGTCGGCGGCCTCAATGTGACCGTCGCGTCCGGCTTTCGGCGTCAGGAGCCAGACCGTGCCGTGGTCAGCAAGTGGGGTGATGGCGTCCATGAGGGCGTCCACCAAGTCGCCGTCGTCCTCGCGGAACCAGAGCAACACGACGTCCACAACTTCGTCGGAGTCCTCGTCCACCAATCCAGTGCCAGCGGTGTTGGCCACCGCGTCGCGCAGCGAATCGTCACAGTCGGTGTCCCAACCGATCTCCATCACAGCATCGCCGGCCTTGATGCCCAGCACGCTCGCCGGGCCCGTGGTCGCGGTCAACGTTCCTCCCTTAGCTGTTCCAGGCGACATTCGTCGGCCCGAGCGTCAGTCCACCCGACTCGGGTGGCTCATGCAACACCAAGTCCCATATTGCCTGGATCGTGTGGATGAAGTCGCGTGAACGGTCATCGTGTGAAGGGCAACTTTGACCACAGACTGGACACGGATCCCAGATAGCGTCCGGCGCGTGCCAAGGTCCGACCTCCTGGGAGCCCCGGCGTCGACTCCACCACGGGCACCCAGTGCAGCAGCCCCGGCAGGTCGTGGAAGCGCAGCGCACCGGAGCGGTAGAGCCCAACCACGTCGGCGCGACCCGCCGTTGCGGTGAGCACCGTAGCCACATCGCCGATCACGGCGGGGCCGGACTCTGTTGGTGAGGCGGAACCAAGTTCCCGGGTGCACCAGTCACCACCGGAGGCCCCGGCACCGATCTGCCGGGCGGGAACACGTGCGGTGATGGAAGCCGCCACTTCTGCCCGCGCGGCGAAGGCGCCGGTGGTGTCGACTAGCGCGTTCAGTCCGGCATCCAGGAGATCTGGTGGGGCAGTGATATTTGCGGTTTGGAGGTCGAGGGTGATCAGCGCGAGCGGGTAGGCGACTCCGTTGATGGCGGTGAGCAGGGGCAGGGGGCCCAGTATCGTGGGGGTCGCAAGAAGTGCCTCCGCTTGCCAGTGCGGATCGGATTCGACCCAGGCTGCCAACGAATCCCGGGAGCGTCGCAACGCGGTGATCAGCTCGGTGCTTGTCGGCTCCGGGGGAATCTGTGGGCTTCTTGAACTGTCAAGTTCGGTTCGCCCGGCCTTCGCGTCGGCGCGCATTTCGTCCAACGTTCGGCTCCCTGGCCATGTGCCCATCTCAGCGATGGCGGCTCCAGCTGAGCGCTTGCGGACAGCGATGCTCGGGTCAACCTCTGAGGCACATGCGATGAAGGTGTCCCAGGCGGATATCGTTTTCCGCACCACCGCCTCGGGATCCGTCGTGACCAACCCGCGTTCACCGGGAGCTGGCCGCAACAACGGCGGGGGTATCGCAGTCACACCGTACACCTAACACCAGGAGAAGGACGAGAACACCATGACGGTGGAAATTGGAAAGCCAGCGCCAGACTTTGAATTGTCCGATCAGTTTGGCCGCAAGGTGAAACTGTCGGATTTCCGGGGCAAGAACGTCGTCCTGGTCTTCTATCCCTTCGCCTTCACCGGTATTTGCACCGGTGAGTTGTGCGTCTTGCGCGACGAGTCGTCGGACTTCGTCGCTGAGGGTGTGGAGACGCTGGCGATTTCCTGCGACCCGGTTCCCTCGCTCAAGGTGTTCTCCGAGCAGAACAGCATCGAGTACCCGCTGCTGTCGGACTTCTGGCCCCACGGAGAAACCGCAAAGGCCTACGGCGTCTTCTGGGAAAAGACCGGCTTCGCGACCCGCGGCACATTCATCGTGGACAGCAACGGGATCCTGGCCTGGAGCGTGGTCAATGGGCCAGGCGAAGCGCGATCCACCAGCGACTACCGGGCTGCGCTGGCCGAGTTGACCTGAGCGCCGGCTCCAAGCGGCCAGGGATCGCGGTGCACTCCCTCGACGAGAGCTCAGTGGGCCCGGCCGGACTCGAACCGACGACCTACCCGGTGTAAACGGGTTGCGCTACCAGCTGCGCTACGGGCCCGCGGTAGAGCGTAGACGCTGGGCCGTTGTCGGTACGGCCCGGCCCCCGAGTCTCGGGCCTCCGGGGGCCGGGCGTGGCTTTATCTTGGAGCCGATCCGACCATCGCGCATCTCGGGAGCGACTCAACTGCAGCCAGGTCGTACGTTGGGCGCTATGACTCACACGTCAACGTCCGCCACGACTCCGACGCTGGCCAACGTGGTGGGGACGATGGCGGCGCTGTACCCGCCCGATTTGGCCGAATCATGGGACGCTGTAGGTCTCGTCTGCGGCGACCCAGCGCAGCCTGTTCGGCGGGTGCTGGTCGCCATCGATCCCACTGAGGAAGTCGTTGATGAGGCCCTGGAATGGGGCGCTGACCTGCTCATTTGTCATCATCCTCGGCTGCTGCGCGGGGTGCATGGAGTGCCTGCTACCTCGGCGGCCGGGCGGGTCGTGCACAGGCTGATTCAGGGTTCCTGTGCCCTGCTGACCGCGCACACCAACGCCGATGCCGCGAATCCGGGGGTCTCGGATGCCCTAGCCGAACTCCTGGGGGTGACCCAAACCGTTCCCCTGCAGCGCGCGCCGGAATCGCTGGCGAAGCACCTGCTGGTCACCTACGTGCCCCAGCCGTATGTTGAGGCGGTCATCAGCGCTGCTGCCGACGCCGGGGCGGGGGTCGTGGGCGAGTACCGCCGGTGTGCTTTCAGCTCCGAAGGGGTGGGCACCTACGAGGCTCCGGCGGATGGCGATCCGTTCATTGGATCCGCCGGTGAACGCAGCACAGCTGCGGAAGTTCGCATCGAGATGACACTTTCGGTTGCGACAACTGACGCAGTGATCCGCGCGGTGCTTGCCGAGCACCCCTACGAAGAGCCGGCCTACGAGATCCTGCCCGTGGTTGCGGCGCCGACGCGCACCGGAATCGGTCGAATCGGGGTGCTCGCGACAGCCACCACTTTGGCCGAATTCGCTGCAGTGGTGGCCGCCGCGCTACCCGCGACAGGGTCCGGCGTGCGGGTGGCCGGGGACCCGTCGACTGTGGTGCATCGAGTGGCTGTCTGTGGTGGTGCTGGTGATTCGCTACTCGCAGATGCCCAAGCCGCCGGCGCCGATGTCTACGTCACCGCGGACCTACGGCACCACCGGGCGCTGGACCACATCGCCGACGGCGGCTGTGCATTGATCGATGTGGCCCATTGGGCCAGTGAATGGCCATGGTGTGCACAGGTCGCCGCGCTGCTGCCGGCGGCGCTGGCCGTTGAGGTCGGGACGTCAGCGGATAGCGTTGAGGTCAAGGTGTCACACCTGCCTACTGACCCTTGGACACGCCACCAGAGGAGTTATCCGTGAAGGCCGATCCGAACGCCCAGCGCACGTTGCTGGATCTTGCAACCATCGACACCTCGCTGGACCGCAACGCCCACCGTGAGGCCACGTTGCCAGAGCAAGCAGAGGTGGCCCAACTACAAGCAGCCACTTCGGAGGCACACAATCGGGCGGTTCGGGCCACTACCGAACTGACAGACCTGAGCCGGGCGTTGACCCGGGCCGAGGGCGAGGTCGCAGCGGTGCGGACGCGAGCGGACCGGGATCGAGCGCTGCTGGCGTCCGGAAACGTCACCTCATCGAAGCAACTGTCGGATCTGGAGCATGAAGTTGCCTCCCTGGTGCGCCGCCAGTCGGATCTGGAAGATGCCGAGTTGGAAGTGATGGAGGCTGTTGAGCAAGCCCAAACGGAGCTGACCCAGGCCCAGCAGCATGAGGCTGACTGCGTCGCGAAGCTTGCGGCCGCGGAAGGTGCCCGGGATGCGGCGCTGGCGGATTTGGCCGTTGAGCGCCAAGATCTTGCCGTCGAACGGGAGGCACTGGTCACTACCATCCCGACCGATCTACTGGCTCTGTACGACCGTATTCGTTCGCACGGAAACTCCGTCGCAGTCGGGTTGCTGCGATTCGGTCGGTGTGAGTCCTGCCAAATGGAACTGTCCCGAGTCGACTTGGATGCAGCACGGCTGGCGGCCGCCGACGAGGTCCTGCGCTGCCCTGAGTGCCAGGCCATCATGGTGCGGACTGAGGAGTCGGGGTTGTGACCGGCGGGTATGAGGTCGAAGCTGACGGGGGTTCGCGAGGAAACCCCGGACCTGCCGCCTACGGCGCCGTGATCATCAAGGACGGGGCCCCCATTCGGCAGCTGGCTGGGGCCATCGGTACTGCGACCAATAACGTCGCGGAGTACCGCAGCGTGCTGGCCGCGCTGGAATGGATTGCGGCACAATCCGACGGCGCTGCCACCGCCGTGCAGGTGCGCATGGACAGCAAATTGGTGGTGGAGCAGATGTCCGGCCGGTGGAAGATCAAACACCCCGACATGCGTGCCTTGGCCCTTCAAGTGCGGGATGCGCTGCCGCCTGCACAGGTGCAGTACACGTGGATTCCGCGGGAACTCAACAAGCGAGCCGACGCTCTGGTGAACGAGGTTCTTGATGCTGGTAGCCCGGGCCTGGTGATCGACCGGGCCCCGTGACCGCCGAGTTCGCGCCAGTCCGGATCGTAGTGGTGCGTCATGGTGCAACGGCGCTTACCGGTGAGGTGCTCAACGGTGGTGGTGCGCACGCCGCTGACCCCCCACTGACACAAGCGGGGATCGACGACCTCATCCGAGTCCGGCAACTGCTGACGGGGGCGGCGCCTGAGTTTGCATGGTCGTCGCCGGCGCGCCGGGCACGGGAAAGTGCTCGGGCTCTGGGCTGGCCGGAGCCAAGGGTGGATCCCTTGTTGGCCGAGGTCGACTTTGGCAGTTGGGAGGGTAGAAGTCCAAGCACAATCGCGGCGGAGGCACACGCTCGGTGGTGGTCTGATCCGGCCGCGCAGGCACCGGAGGCGGCCACGAGTGTGGCAACCGTGGCCGACGGGCTCCGCGGATGGATCGCCCAGCGCCAACAGGATTGTGCCGGGTTGACTATTGGCCTGGCCGGGCATGCGACGACGGTGCGGATCGTGGTGGCCCATGCACTGAACTTGCCGCTGCCGGATTCGTTGCGGCTTTCGGTGCCGCCCGCGGGGGCTGCAGTCGTGCGCTTCTGGCCCGATGGTGGGTCATGCCTGGACACCTTCCTCGCGCCGCCGGAGCCAGGCGACTAGGGGAGTACGCTAAGCGGCGACAAGCCAGCCGGGCGGCCGCGGGCGTGCGACAACGCGCGTTCGAGGAAAGTCCGGACACCACAGGGCAAGGTGGTGGGTAACGCCCACCCGGGGTGACCCGCGGGACAGTGCCACAGAAAACAGACCGCCTCGCTGAACTGGCGAGGTAAGGGTGAAACGGTGGTGTAAGAGACCACCAGCGCCGCAGGTGACTGCGGTGGCTCGGTAAACCCCACCTGGTGCAAGACCAAGAGGGTGTTCCGCTCTGCGGAGCACCTGCGCAGACGGGTGGCCCGCCCGATGTCTGCGGGTAGGTCGCATGAGGCCGTCGGCAACGGCGGCGCCTGAGATGGATGGTCGCCCCCGCGATAGCGGGACAGAATCCGGCTTACAGGCTGGCTTGTCACTCAAGCGGGTAGGCACTCTGTGCTGCAGGAACCAAGACCGGCCACCCGCCGCCCGATCAACCGCGAAGGGCCTGGTTCAGGTTGTCCATGATCGGTTGCATCCACTCCACCCACGATGTCGTGACATCGTCCAGCGGAGCACGGAAGATCTCCCATGGCACTCCAAGGGCGCCATTGAAGCCGAAGTAGTAGATCGCCGGCATCATGATCATGGCGATGGTGATGGCCCCGGCGAAGGCGCCGAGGTTGCCAGGGTCTGGCCCGGAACGCACCGGAGACGGGATGATCTCGGACACCTCGCCATGACGGATCGTATGCAGTTGCTCGTGCACGACGAAGAGTGCCGCCGCGGTCACGACACAAACGAACACCCTGGTGCCGTCCAGCGTGGTGATGGTGAACAGGCCCGGCAACGCGAAGAGCCCTGCGATCACAAACCAGCGCGAGCGTCCGGTGAGTGAGCCAACCACGAACAACACCACCAGCCAGAGCGCGCCAAACCAGGAGTAGAGGCTCAACGGGAAGGTTTCAAGGAAGCCCTGCACGCTCTGTGCCATCCACACCGGGAAAAACTTCGCCCGCGACCCATCCACATTGTAGTGAGCAAACCAGAGCGTTACGGCTATCCAGTTCACCACTGCAATCCCGCCAAAGATCACGGCGTCGCGACGCTTGGCTCGGAACCGGGGCGCCCCGGCAACCAACAGCAAGCAGGCGGCAGCCACGATCGCTTGCTCGGGGTTGGCGCTGCTTGCGATCAGGGCGCCAAGCACCACCAGCCACCATTTACGCCCGAGCGCCACCAAGGCGGAACCGGTGATCAGGAACAAGTCGTAGCGACCGATTCCGTACAGCATCACAGTCGGCAGCGGGCTACAGGCGAGGACGATCAGCGCGACCCGGTGGCGGGGGGTTGGTCGGCGCAGCACAATCACGGCGGCGGCCACGAGGGCCGCGAGGGTGGCAATGAGAAACCCGGTGTTCCAGGCGTTCGCGCTGGAGTCGATCCCCAGGATCCGGCCGACGAGCAGCGGCCCCCAGGACGATGAGAACCAGTTCAGAGGCTCGGGCAGAACTTGTGCGCCAGCCGCGAAATCGGCCGAACCGATGTCGAAATGGATGCCGTTTCGGATAACGGCGAGGGTGATGGCCAGGACGGCCAACACCCAGGGCCGCACATCGAGGACGAACCGGCCGACCGCACGCACCGGCGTAAGCGCGGAGGCCAAAGTGAGCGAGGGGAAACCCTCAGAGACGGGAGTGCGCACAGGTCAACCTAATCGGATCCGATGGGTGCGCTGATCGTCGGGAAGTCGTGCAGGGGCGCAGCCACCGCTGCAGCAAGCCGACCGAGTTCTGCGAAGTCCTGCTCGCCAAGGACGTCAAGCAGCCGCCGGCGCACACTCTCGACGTGCACCGGGGCCGCCGCGCGAATCAATTCCCAGCCGGGTTCGGTGAGGATCGCCCACTGGCCGCGGGCGTCCTCGGCGCACCGTTCCCGGATCACCCAGCCAGCCCGTTCCATCCGTCCGATCTGATGGGTGAGTTTGCTGCGCGAGGCCAGGGTTGCGTGGGCAAGGTCCGCCATTCGGACCCGACTGCCGTCGGCTTCGGACAGCTGGACGAGGATTTCGTACTCGCCCAAACCGATGTCGAAGGCCGCTCGCAAATCCCGGTCGAGTGCTTCTGGGAGTAGTTGGTTCATGGCCAACCAGGCACGCCAGTGCTGCTGTTCGGCGGGGGTGAGCCAGCGCGTCACCGTCAGGACTCGTAGTCCATGTCCCAAATCTTGATACCGCCCAGGATGCCGGCGGTGTTGGGAACGATCGTGGCCTTCGGCCCGAGCAGGGTCGCTGGGTAGTGCTTGGCGTTGCCACCGCCGATGTAGATGTGATCAAAGAAGAGGAAGTCGTCGAAGGCGTCAATGGCCTTGGCCACGCGCTTCCGCCACCGCTTGTTACCGATGGTCTTGCGGGCTTCGTTGCCAAGTTGAGTGTCGAAGGTTTCTCCCCTCCGGAACGGCGCGTGCGACAACTCCATGTGAGGAAGCAGACGGCCGTTGCTGAACAAGGCAGTACCGCAGCCGGTGCCGAGGGTCATCACAAATTCGAAGCCTTGGCCCTGCGCCACGGCGCAGCCTTGGACATCGGCGTCATTGGCCACCTTGACCGGCACCCGGAACGCTTCCGCGAGCGCCGTCGCGAGGTCGAATCCGTGCCACTTCGCGGCCATCTCGGGTGACTGTTCGCCGCCGTAGACCAGTCGAGAGAAGGCTGGAACGTGCCACACCCGGCCGTTTCGCACCAGCCCGGGGAAACCCACAGTGACCCGGTGGTAGTGGGGAAGGTCCTGCACCAACTCCTGCAACTTGCTCACCAGTGTCTCCGGTGGGCAAGGGTAGGGCGTTTCGATTCGGACACGATCGCACGTCATGGTGCCGTTGACGTCGAGCACTGAGGCCTTCAGGCCGCTGCCGCCCACGTCGATTGAGAGGGTTTTGACATCGGCTGGCCAGACGGTTTCGGTGTTTGCGGTGGCTTCGGCCATGTCGTTCTCCTTGATGTTGTGGGGACTTGGCTGGCGCTGGAAGGGGGGACGGAGAGGTGGATCCTAGGGCCCGGATTGGGACGGGAGAGTGAGGACTTCAGAGCCGGAATCGGTGACCAAAAGCGTATGTTCGAACTGTGCGGATCGTTTGCGGTCAGCGGTCACCACGGTCCACCCGTCCTCCCAGATCTCGTAGTCGATGGTGCCCAGAGTGAGCATAGGCTCAATCGTGAACGTCATGCCTGCCTCAAGCGTCACGTCCAGCCCAGGATCGTCGTAGTGCGGCACGACTAGCCCAGAGTGGAAGTCCTGGCCGATGCCATGGCCGGTGAAATCCCGAACAACCCCGTATCCGAACCGTTTCGCATACGACTCGATAACTCTGCCGACGACGTTGAGTTGGCGACCCGGCGCAACCGCCTTGATCGCCCGCCGCAGGCTCTCCCTCGTTCGCTCCACCAGGAGTCGTGATTCTTCATCGACGTCCCCAGCCAGGAAAGTTGCATTCGTGTCGCCGTGCACCCCACCGATGTATCCGGTGATGTCGATGTTGACGATGTCGCCGTCTTGAATCACCGTTGAATCCGGGATGCCGTGGCAGATCACTTCATTGAGCGAGGTACACATCGACTTTGGGTAGCCCCGGTAGCCCAGTGTCGAGGGGTACGCGCCATGGTCGAGCAGATACTCGTGGCCGATCCGGTCCAGGGCATCCGTGGTGACGCCTGGGGCGACGTTTCGTCCGGCTTCGGCCAAGGCGTCAGCAGCGATCCGCCCGGCGATGCGCATCTTTTCGATGGTCTCGGCGGTCTTCACCTCCGGCTCGCCAGTGCGCACGGGCATAGGTTGGTCAACATAGGAAGGTCGCGGGATCGATGCGGGCACTGGTAGTCGTGGCGCAACCACACCTGGAGAAAGAGCCATGGACGCAGTCTATGTGTGCTGCGGCGCTAGGGTGACTACGACAACTCTTTCGAATGGAGGGATCGTCGTGACCGACGAACGCAGCTTGGAAGATGAACTAACCGACCCCAAACCCAAGTGGTACTACCTGCTGCTCAAGAACACGGTGACTCAAGACCCGGGACCGGACCGAATGGGGCCCTACGACACTGAAGAAGAGGCCCGTCACGCCCTCGACATTGCCAGCAAGCGAAATGAAGAGTGGGAAGATCAGGACGAGGAATGGAACGGCAGGAAGTAACCGGCGCCGGGCCCACGTCGCGCGACCCATGGGCCCTTCCGGATGTTGCCGAACTCACGATCGGGGTGCTCGGGGGCACCGGCGAGCAGGGTCGTGGACTCGCCACACGCTGGGCGGCCGCCGGTCAGCGGGTGATCATCGGATCACGGCAGGTGGAGCGAGCAGAGGCTGCCGCAGTTGGCATCCGGGATTCGATCGCGGTCGCGTCTGCTGGCGAAGTCGATCCCGCCAAGGTTCGTGGGATGAGCAATCCGGAGTGCGCCGAATCGTCTGATGTGGTGGTTGTTGCGGTGCCCTGGGCTGGTCATCATGCGCTGCTGACGGAGGTCGCCATTCAGGTGCGCGATAAGACCGTCGTCGACTGCGTCAATCCGCTCGGTTTCGACGCCAAGGGTGCCTACGTCCTGCCGGTGCCTGAGGGATCCGCAGCGCAACAGGCGGCGGCGGTATTGCCGGATTCGACAGTAGTAGCGGCCTTCCACCATGTGTCGGCCAAGTTGCTCTTGGATCTGGACCTCGCTCGAGATCAGCGCCGATGTGATGGTTCTCGGTGATGATCGCGCGGCTACCGACACCGTGGCAGCGTTGGCCGGGTTGATCCCGGGGATGCGGGGAATCTACGCAGGTCGGCTGCGGAATGCCGGTCAAGTAGAGGCGCTGACTGCCAACCTGATCTCGGTCAACCGACGCTACAAAGCACACGCTTCGATAGCGGTCACGGACCTCGACTAGTTCCTGCAACCCGCCTCCAGGCGGAGATTCAGGGTTGGTCGACTCCGGCCGGCGGACTGGCGCAGACCCGGTCGCGTCCGGCGTGCTTGGCGGCGTACAGCGCATCATCTGCCCTGCGCACCAACGACTCTGCACTGTCCGACGGTTGAAGCGACGCCACGCCAACACTCGCCGTCACCTGAACGTCGACATCGTGCTCGCGTTCGGAGATCTCGGCGCGTATGCGTTCAGCAATCGCTAACGACTCCGTTTCCCCGGCTCCGGGAAGAATCGCGAGGAACTCCTCGCCGCCCCATCTGCCGATCGTGTCTTGCGACCGCACCGCGAAGTTGATGGCCTGCGCAGCCTCCCGGAGAACATCGTCGCCGGCTTCGTGCCCATAGGTGTCGTTGACCCGCTTGAAGTGATCGAGATCGATCAGCGCCACGGCTAGCTGCTCACCCCGGGAATGGGCCGCGGAAACAACCGCGTAGAGCACCGCATCACAGTGACCGCGATTGACCAGCCCCGTGAGTCCGTCCGTGGTGGACAGCACCCGCAGGTCCTTGTTCATCGCTTGGACGAGGTCTCGCTCCTGGGTCAGCCGCAGTTGGGTCTTGTAACTGATCACAAGGGCGAGCATGATCGCGAACCACGAAGAGGTTGTGAGAGCGAAGAGAAACGGTATCAGCAGGCCAATGCTGGCGTCCCCGGTGATGAGCGTCGTGTTGACGAAACCTGGGTCGGCGGCGAGTTGGCCAGCTCGCAGGCCCCGGTAGGCAGACGCGACGGCTGCGATCAGACACAGCAACGACGTCACCACCGTCAAGGCCCGGGGCAAATCTGCGCCGTGACGGAAGTAGACCCACGACACCGCTGCGTAGATGGCTGTCGCTACGAACGAGATCACCACGATCCGAATGGCGAGGTTCGGGTCGACGTAGGTGAAGTACACAGACGACACCACCAGTAGGCCCAGCACGATCGGTATCCACCGCCGTGGCGCGCGCACCCCCAGCAAGGACCGGGAAGCCGTGAGGACCAGCGCCAGCGCGACGAAGCTCACCGAATTGCCCACAACAATGACGAGGAAATCTGGGGCAAGACCTCGCAAACCCATGAAGGAGCTTCCGATGGTTGCGGCACCTGCCGCGGTTGTCCAATCGCGCAGGCTCTTTTCCTCGGGGGTGATCCGGAAGAGGAACCAGGCCGAGAAGAAGAAGACGATGTTCGACATCGCTACTGCGATCGCGATCGTGCGGAGGTCGAACATCAGGGTCCGGTTTCGCCTTGTCGCACGAGTCGACCCTACGCGTTTGCGGCCCGTCGTGCGATGTCGAAGTTGGTGCACTGCGCTCACTGAGGCCGACATGCCGCGGATGCGGATTGCCGGCCTCAGTGAGGGGAGTTCACAACAGGGCGAAGCGAACTCGGCAACTAGTGGAACGTCACCTCAGCGGCATTGGTGGTGATGTGGGTGCCCTTGCTTCCGGCCATGATCTCCGGCAGGTCGTCCAGAGCGCCGATCACCGCAACTTTGCCCGGGTTGCGCCGGGCGAATTCGGCAGCCGCCTCGACCTTCGGTCCCATCGAACCCGCCGGGAAGTCGTAGGCCTCAATTGCGTCTGGTGAGGCCTCTGCGATGGCCTTTTGGTCTGGCGTGCCCCAGTCCAAGTAGACCGCGTCGGTATCGGTGGCAATGACCAGGAAATCTGCGTCGAGATCCTGGGCCAGCACCGCCGATGAGCGGTCCTTGTCGATCACAGCTTCGACCCCCACCAGGTGCTTGGGGTTGAAGTCCCACGGACCTTCAAGTTCGGTCTCTAGGGACCGGTACATAGTCGGGATGCCGCCGCCGCCGGTGCACACCACGACCGCACCCATCTCAAGTAGCGTCTTGATTGGTCGGATCTCGAAAATCCGCTTGGGCACCGGCGAGGGGACCACACGCCGCCAGGCGTCGCCGTCCTCCTTGACCGTCCAGCCTCTCTCGTCTGCCAGTCGCTTGGCATCCGCCTCGGAGTACACCGGGCCGACGAACTTCGTGGGATCGGCCATCGCGGGGTCGTCAGCGTCGACTTCAGTCATGGTGAGGATGGTCGCGATGGGCTTCTCGAAGGGCAGATAGTTGCCCAATTCCTGCTCGATGAAGTAACCGATCATCCCCTCAGTTTGTGCACCCAGGACGTCGAAGGGGTACGAGGAGGTCTCGTCGTAGGACGACGCCTGCAGGGACAGCAGGCCGACTTGCGGCCCGTTGCCGTGGGAAATCACCAACTCATGTTCCATGGCCACCGGGCTAAGTGCGCGACACGCCACTCTGACGTTTTCGCGCTGATTTTCGACCGTCATCGGCTCTCCGCGCTTTTGCAGCGCGTTTCCGCCGAGGGCTACTACGACCCGCATGGTGTCTCCTCTGCTGAAGTTGGGTGAGGAGAGCCTGACAGGTGCGCCGCCGGAATGCAGCCCGAACGACCGCGCACAAGTGGAACGAAATATGAAGAGCCGGGGAACCCAGGAAGGGTGATCCCGTGCGTCAGCAGTCCTTCGTTGCTGGCGAGGTCAGTTGTAGTGGTGAGCGGCATCCGGATAGGTACCGGAAACGACTTCGTCGGCCCAGGTGGACACTGCCGAGCCCAGCACCCCGCGAAGGTCGGCGTATTGCTTCACGAACTTCGCTGGCCGCCCGGCGGTGAGCCCGGCGAGGTCCTGCCACACCAGCACCTGGGCATCCGTAGCCGCACCTGCGCCAATGCCGATGGTGGGGATGGCCAACGAGCGGGTGACTTGCTCCGCGAGGTCATGCGGTACGACCTCCAGCACCACGGCGAAGGCTCCAACTGCCTGCAGGTTCTTCGCATCCCGCATGAGGATCTGTCCGGCCTCGCCGCGGCCCTGCACGCGGTAGCCGCCGAGGGCGTGAACGGACTGGGGTGTGAGTCCCAGGTGTCCCATCACCGGGATTCCCGCATCGACGAGCGCCTCAACCTGAGGTAGGACCCGCTCGCCGCCTTCGAGTTTGACGGCGTGGGCGCCTGCCTCCTTCATGAATCGGGTAGCCGTGGCCAAGGCCTGGGCGGGCCCCTCTTGATAGGAGCCGAACGGAAGGTCGGCCACCACCATGGCTCGAGCGCTACCGCGGACAACCGCCCGCGTCAGAGGAATCAGGTCGTCGACCGTCACGGGGATGGTGGAGTCGTAGCCGTAGACGACCATGGCGGCGGAATCGCCTACCAGCATCACCGGAATCCCAGCGTCGTCAAACACGCCAGCAGTGAGGGCGTCGTATGAGGTGATCATGGGCCACTTTTCGCCAGCCTCTTTGGCGGCGGCGAGGTCGCGGACAGTGACGCGACGAGCGGGGCCCTCGGGTGAACCGTACAGACGGTGAGACATTGCCATTCTCCAATCTCGAGGCTCCCCACGGAGTCCCCGGACGTCGAACATGATGACACTGTGCAGGTGGGCAAACAAGGTCCGGGTGGCGCATCATTCCCGGACTCACACAACCCCCTCAGATTAGGGCGTGGTTCCCCTCAGACTAAGGCGTGGTTTCCCGCCAGCGGTTGGTGACTGGTAGGCGCCGGTCCCGACCGAAAGCTTTGTACGTGATCTTGGTGCCTGGTGGGTACTGTCGGCGCTTGTACTCGGCAGTGTCGATCAGCCGCAGGACGCGGTGCACCAGTTCTGGGTCGAAGCCGGCTGCCACGAGTTCGGCGGCTCCGGAATCATTTTCCACGTAGGCGTCCAGGAGTGCGTCGAGTTCGAAGTAGTCGGGTAGCGAATCGCTGTCGCGTTGATCCGGGCGAAGTTCCGCGGAGGGTTCTTTGGTGATTGAGTTCTCCGGGATTGGCGGGGTTTCGCCCCGCTCTGCTGCTGCGGCGTTCCGCCAACGCGACAGTTCCCAGACCAGCGACTTCGGCACATCCTTGATTGGGGCGAACCCGCCCACCGCATCTCCGTAGATCGTGGAGTATCCCACCGCGATCTCGCTTTTGTTGCCGGTTGCGAGCACCAACGGTCCCTCGGAATTGGAGACCGCCATCAGGATCACACCGCGGACCCTGGCTTGCAGATTCTCCTCGGCCAGTCCCGTCAATTCCAGGGAGTCCTCGAAGGCATTGACCATGTCGGCGATTGGAACAGTGCGAAAGTCAAGCCCAGTGCGGCCGGCAAGGTCGGCAGCGTCACCCCGGGAGTGATCCGAGGAGTAGCGGCTGGGCATCGAGACGCCGATCACGTTAGCTGCCCCGACCGCGTCGCAGGCGATGGCGGCGACCAATGCCGAATCGATGCCACCGGAAAGCCCAAGCGCCACCCTGGTGAATCCATTCTTTCGGACATAGTCGCGAAGTCCCAGTGTGAGCGCGTGGTAGACCTCGGAGGCATCTGCCAGTTCCGGCGCGATCACTGGGTTGGGAAGTGCCGGGTGGGGCGGGGCGGCTGTGTCGCCGGTGGGGATCACTACCGTGGCAGCGTTCGGCGCGCCAGCGGCGAGTTTGACGTCGAGGTCCACCACGATCAACTCATCCACGAACTCGTGGGCGCGAGCCACCACCTGCCCGTCGGGACACACCACCATGGAGTCGCCATCGAACACCAACTCGTCCTGCCCGCCCACCATGTTCACGTAGGCCAGCGGGCAGCCAGCCTCGGCGGCGCGCCGGCGGCACAGGGCGAGTCGCTGGTCGTCCTTCGATCGCTCATACGGGGACCCGTTGAGCACCAACAGCAGGCCGGCGCCGGTTGCCCTGACCTGCGCTACTGGACCCCCTTCTTGCCAAAGGTCCTCACAGATGGCAAGGGCAACATCGACACCACCGATACGCACCACGAGGGACTCCACACCGGGCACGAAATAGCGGAACTCGTCGAAGACGCCGTAGTTGGGCAGGTGGTGTTTCGCGTAGATCCCGCGCACCTCGCCGCCATGGAGCACTGCCGCTGCGTTCCGCGGTCCGCCGCGGGGTCGGCCCGGTCCGCTGTCGCGTTCAGCCCCCAATGTGTCGAGGAAGCCAACCACCACGGTCAGGTCACCGCAGCCAACAGCCAGAAGTTCGCGCGCGAGGTGTTCGACACCCGCTCGGGAGGCCTGCTGAAAGGATCCGCGCAGCGCAAGATCCTCAATCGGATACCCGGTGAGCATCATCTCCGGAAATGCCACCAGGTCAGCTCCGGCGGTCGCTGCCCGGATGCTTTCCGCAATCACAATTGCGGCATTGCCGGCCACGTCACCGACGGTGGGATTGACCTGTGCGAGGGCGAGGCGCAGCGTTGTCATGAGGGCAGTCTGGCAGTCCGTTCATGACCACCGTGCGTTCACGTCGGGTGTGGTGTCGAGAACGCTCGACGAACTCCAGAGCAGGCGGTTACGAGAGTCGACAGACGCGCGCAAACCAACGGTGGCAGGCTAGGGGCATGGATAAGCAGACCGAGTTCGTATTGCGGGCGATCGAGGAGCGGGACATTCGCTTCGTGCGGCTGTGGTTCACGGATGTGCTGGGACAGCTGAAATCTGTGGCGATCGCACCGGCGGAGCTCGAAGGGGCCTTTGAGGAGGGCATCGGCTTCGACGGCTCCGCGATCCAAGGCTTCACCCGGGTGACGGAGGCGGACATGCTTGCCCGGCCGGATCCGTCGACGTTCCAGATCCTGCCTTGGCGCGGTGAAGAGAACGCGGTGGCGCGCATGTTCTGCGACATTGCGCTGCCGGACGGTTCGCCTTCCCACGCGGACTCGAGGTACGTGCTGAAGCGCGCCTTGGATCATGCGGCCGCGGACGGGTTCACGTTCTACACTCACCCGGAAATCGAGTTCTACCTGCTTCGGGAACGACCTGCCGTCGGTGGCCAACCCGTCCCGGTCGATGATGCTGGCTACTTTGACCACGCCACGCTCGGGCCCGCGCAGGACTTTCGTCGCAAGGCGATCACCATGCTTGAGGACATGGGGATTTCGGTGGAGTTCAGTCACCACGAAGGAGGACCCGGGCAGCAGGAAATCGACCTGCGCTACGCAGACGCCCTGAGCACCGCCGACAACATCATGACGTTCCGCACGGTCGTCAAGGAAGTCGCCGTCGAACAGGGGGTGTGGGCGACTTTCATGCCCAAACCATTCCGGGATCACCCAGGGTCCGGCATGCACACACACGTCAGCCTGTTTGAAGGGGATGCCAACGCCTTCGCTGATCCGTCGGCGCCAATGGGGCTCTCTAGCGTCGGACGATCCTTCATCGCGGGTCTGTTGCACCACGCTCCGGAGATGTCGGCGATCACCAACCAGTGGGTGAATTCCTACAAACGCCTCGCGGCCGGTGGCGAGGCTCCGACCTACATGTGCTGGGGCCATGACAATCGATCAGCCCTCGTGCGGGTGCCAATGTACAAGCCACACAAGGGCAACAGCACCCGAGTCGAGCTGCGCAGCCTCGATCCTGCATGCAACCCCTACCTGGCCTTCGCGGTAATGCTGGCCGCCGGAATGAAAGGTGTTCGGGAACAGTACGAACTTCCGCCGGAAGCCGAGGATGACGTCTGGAGCCTGAACGACCGGGAGCGTCGGGCCATGGGTCTGAGGCCATTGCCAGGGAGTTTGAACGACGCGATCGCAGCTATGGAGGATTCGGAGTTGATCGCGGAGACACTTGGCGAGCATGTGTTCGATTTCTTCCTGTCGAACAAGCGGGCCGAGTGGGCCGACTACCGCAAACAGGTCACCCAGTTCGAACTTGACCGCTACTTGCGCATGCTCTAGCCGGTGGTGTGCGGTCATGACCAAAGCGACTAGATCGTCGGATCCCATCTCCCGTGCGGCCTTGGCCGGTGCGGGGTTCACCGACCCGGAGAAAGCTCGGCGGCTGTGGGCCGAGCCTGCGCTGGAAAACATCGCCAATCACGAGGTGGTGGCCGATTTCTCGGTGGCTGCCGATCCGGATCTGGCGCTGCTGCTGCTGTCCCGCCTGCTGTGCGAGGAAGGCTGTCCCGCCGAAGTCGCGGAGACGGTGTCACACGACCCGGAACGGCGTCGCCGGCTGCTGCGCATGCTGGGTCTCAGCGCAGGAATTGGGGAGGTGCTGCTGCGTCACCCAGAGTGGTACCTCCTGGCGTGTGAGGAGCCGACCTGGCCGACGGCGGCACAGGTACGAGCTGAGTTCCTCACGGCAGTGGGCGCCGATCCGGACGCCGACATGCCGACCGCCGCCGACGGTGGGCACGACGCGTACGTGGAATTGCGCAAGGTCTACGGCCGACAAATGGTTCGGATCGCGAATGCCGATCTCAACTCGGGCGCGGAAGTCTCGGATATCACCGCGGCGTTGTCGCAGGTGGCGGATGCGGTGCTGGACACCTCGCTGGCAATCGCCCGAGCAGAAGTGTCCGGCCATGACGCAGCCCGGTTGGGAATCGTGGCGATGGGCAAGTGCGGCGCCGGGGAGTTGAACTATCTGTCGGATGTCGACGTGATCTTCGTGGCGGAACCGGCCCGCGATGACGTTTCCGAGGAAGTGGCGCTGCGGGTTGCCACCCAGATCGCCCAACGGCTGATGAACGTCACCGTTGCCAGCACCATTGAGGGATCGATTTGGGAAGTCGATGCCGGGTTACGCCCAGAGGGCAAATCCGGCGCGCTCGTGCGTACCCTCCGTAGCCACCTGGGGTACTACGAGCGCTGGGCGAAGACCTGGGAGTTTCAGGCGCTACTGAAAGCTCGTGCGGCAGCTGGGGACATCGAGTTGGCCCAGGCCTTCGTCACCGAAACCCGACCGTTGGTGTGGAGTGCCTCGCGGCGGCCGGATTTTGTTGCCGAGGTGCAGCAGATGCGCCGGCGGGTGGAGCAGAACATTCCGAGCAAACACGCTGGACGGGAACTCAAACTCGGGCCAGGCGGGCTACGCGACATCGAGTTCTCCGTGCAGATGCTGCAAATGGTCCATGGCAGTTCGGACATCACGGTGCGTGCGGCCTCGACGCTGGAAGCTCTGGAGCAGTTGGCGACCTGGGGTTATGTCGGCCGCGAAGACGCCCGTGCCTTGGCCGACGCCTACGCGTTCCAGCGCACCTTGGAGCATCGACTCCAGTTGCGCAGTTTGCGCCGCACCCACATGCTGCCGGAAAGTCCGGAGGATCTGCGCTGGCTCGGCCGTTCACTGAGTTTGAAGCCCGACCCGGGTGCTGAATTGCTCAAGCGCTGGCGTGCGGTTTCCCTTGACGTCCGCCGACTCCACGAAAAACTGTTCTACCGCCCGCTGCTCAACGCGGTCGCAAAATTGGAACCGGGACAGGCACGACTCACCGCGGAGGCTGCCAAAGATCGACTCACTATGCTCGGCTACCGTGATCCGGCTGGTGCCCTGCGACACCTCCAGGTCCTCTCGGCTGGGGTGAGTCGGCGGGCGGCGATTCAGCGCACGTTGCTGCCGGTGATGCTCGACTGGTTCGCCCAGGGTCCCGATCCGGATGCCGGGCTCCTCGGTTTCCGGCATGTCAGCGAGGAGTTGGGCGCCACCCCTTGGTACCTGCGGCTATTGCGCGACGAGTCGGTGGTGGCAGAGCGGCTAGCGCGAATTTTGTCCACCTCGCGGTACGCGTCGGAATTGCTGGTTCGAGCGCCGGAGGCAGTGCAGATCCTGGCGGGTGAGGCAACTCTGGATCCGGTTGACCGCGGTGCCCTGGTGTCCGAGATGCGGGCAGTGGCAAGGCGTCACAGCCACGCCGAGACGGCTGTTGCCGCGGTCCGCGGCGTGCGACGGCGGGAGTTGTTTCGCACTGCGGCAGCGGATCTGGTCGCCGACGCCGCAGTGGAATCGGTTGCCGAGGGCTTGGCGGACATCACCGACGCGACAATCGATGCGGCGATGGCGGCCGCGGTGGCAGAGGTGGAGCGGCAACGCGGAGAATCGCTACCCACCAGACTGCTCATTGTCGCCATGGGTCGACTCGGTGGTCGAGACGTGTCCTACGCTTCCGACGCCGACGTCATGTTTGTCCACGATCCGCTGCCTGGATGCGACGTTGGGGAGGCAGCAAAGGTCGCGCGCGAGGTGTTCAACCTAATCCGAGCAGGACTTTCGGTTCCAAGCCCGGATCCGCCACTCGAACTCGATGCGGATCTTCGTCCCGAAGGCCGCCAGGGCGCTTTGGTGCGAACCCTCGACAGCTACGCCGCCTACTATCGACGATTCTCAGCCCCGTGGGAGGCGCAGGCTCTGCTCAAGGCGCGCCCGCTAGCGGGCAGCAGCGACCTCGCGGAGCAGTTCATCGGCATCATCGATCCGGTGCGCTACCCGGCGGCCGGCCTGAGCGCGCAGGATTTGGTTCAGATGCGGCGGCTGAAGGCCAGGATGGAATCCGAGCGTTTGCCGCGCGGGGTGGATCCGCGCCGGCACACCAAACTTGGACCCGGCGGATTGAGCGATGTGGAGTGGGTTGTCCAGCTGATCCAGCAGCAGCAGGGACATCGGGTCTGGGGTCTGCGCACCACCTCGACTCCGGAAGCGATGGCGGTGGCCGTGGCCGAAGGATTCGTCCCGCGCAAGGACGCCGACCGGCTCATGGCCGCCTGGCGATTGGCGTCCCGGGTACGAAACGCGAACACGCTGGTGCTGGGCAAACCAAGTGATGTGATCCCCAGCGACGTCCGGGAAATCTCGGCGGTCTCGCGCGTGCTGGGATACGAACCAGGGCACAGCTCGGACATGCTGGAGAAATACTTCCGCACTGCCCGTCGGGCTCGAAAGGCCTTCGACCGGTTGTTTTTCGCAGACTGAGTGGCCTATGTCCAAGCCCCTCAGCGTTGCCGCGACGATGACGGTTGGCGCAGCTGCCACCAGCGCGACAACTGCAGCAGTTTCCGGGTCGGGATCCATGCCGACCCCGGCTTCGGGTGCCACCGGACTCAGCAGTTCGAACTCCAACTCCAGCTGAGGGACGCACCGGTTCGACGTCTCGGAGCCAATGCGGCGGCTGCTTGGAACCTCAGGTGACTGGGGTGTCTGCCAAGTGGGGATCCACCACGACGTCCAGGCGAGCTCCTTCCAGCCCTGCGTCCCAGCCGCTCGCGACTAGCGCGTTGAGTAGTGCCCGGGGGGAGGCCGGGAGCCGTTTTTGCTGAAGCAGGGCCCGCACCAGCCGACCCTTGAATGCCTTGTTGTGATGACTCACCGCCACGCGCTCCCCGCCTGGCTGGCGCTGCCAGATCTTCACCGTCACGCTGCGCTCGCGCAGTTGCGCCGGTAGTGGCCACATGGCGGCGTAGGCCCCCGAGCGAAGGTCGATGATGAGGTTGGCATTGAGGGAAGTCACGAACTGCGTGAGCGGTTCCGACCATAGTTGCCGTAGCGGCGGCAGCCCGGGCAGAGGCTGCGAACCAGCCGAGAATCGATACGCCGGAATGCGCTCGCCCAACGGCACCAGGCCGAAGGCAGCCGAAGCCACCATCACCTGAGAGAGTCCTCGCCGGCGGGCTGTTCCGCCCAAGCTCGCAAAGTCCAGAGCGTCGTAGAGGACCCCGGAGTAGACGCGCCAGGCCGGTGCCGTTGGGCTGGTCATCAGGTGCGCGTTGGTCGCAACGAGGTGGTCCTGGCTGGGGCCGAGTTTGAGCAGGCTGCGCGCTCGGAGCGGGTCGTGCGCACAGACATCCACGAGGGCGTCAAGTACGTCCGCAGTGGGAGCCCGCAGTGGCTCGGGACGAGCGCTGAGATCCAGAACCCGCCCACGTTGAGCAGGTGTTTTTGATTCCGATGGCGGCAGCAACACGAGCATGCTGTCATCTTTGCCCGCCGACAGGAGGTCTCGGTGCACCGGGGTGTGCCTGGACACAGCAACTGGCAGCCGCCCGGGATCCTCGTTGTCCACGGCCGTTTTGTGCCATAGTGAGCCCGCTGCGCAGCAATCCGGAACACCGGGATTGCCACACGCTTGGGACTATCGAAAGGTTAAGCAGATATGGGTGCACACAACGTCACCGATCGGGTTTCACTTGCCGGCAAGCGGGCCATCGTGGCCATCGATTTTCGGCATGCCAGGGTCTACGCGACCGACACTCCAGGCGGCGCACCCCCGGAGGCAGTCCAGTCTCCGGACCCGTGGCACCTCGACCACAATCTCTATCACCGGGCTGGCAACGTCGATGGCACCTACGACATCGATCGGATCGACTCCGACGACTTCTTCAAGACCCTCGCGCACGAACTAGCGCCCGCTGCAGAGGTGTTGCTGCTGGGACACGGCAAGGGCAAGTCGAATGCCAGTCACATCTTCTTCCACTACTTGGAGAAGCACTATCGCGATGTGGCGGCCAAAGTCGTGGCCGACATTCGGATTGACATCGACGACATCACCGATGCCCAACTCGAGCGATTGGGCGAACTGTACTTCGGAGCCGACGAACCGGTGCGGGACTACTCCGATGGCCGCTGGGGAACACCTCGGCCGGGGGAGAGTCGCGACGTCGCCCACGACTTGGACAACCACCATCGGGACACTTTGGCGGCGATTCTGGATCACCCTGCAAGCGGTAACGTCCGCTGGGCCGATGTCGAATCGTTGCTTGGGGCCGTGGGCACCGTCGAGCAGCGCCACGACGGGAAGTTCAAGGTCACTGTGGGCGCCGAGACAGAAGTGCTCAGCCGCCCGCATAACAAGGACATCGACAAGTCGATGATTGAGGACTTGCGTCGGATGTTGCGCCACGCCGGGTATCACGCACCGGCCGGCGGAACCGAGGTCTAGCGCGCCATCTGCGTTACCCGCCTACTACTCCCGCTTCGATCTGTTGGCCCAGGGAGGTGGTGACCACCACCGGGATTCCCTTCGGGACTTTGCCTTCCAGGCTGCTCACGAAATCCTCCACCGGCGGGAGTTGGCCGGGCGTCTGCACCCGAACAATGGCGCGATGCGATGCGAAACTCACGTCTTCAACGCTGGCCCCGGGTACCGAGGCGATCCACTCGTCTGCAGCGGCTTCAATGCGCTGGTCCCAGACCGTGATCAAGTAGTTGCCGAGGGTGTTGGCCCCCAGGGGGAGGGCGATAACCAGCAGGAGCAGTGAGATAGTAATAACTGCTTTGCGTCGGGAACCGAAGTCTTCGCCCTCGATTGATTGGATGACGAGCACGGCGAACACCAAGGTGCCTGCCAGCACCATGGCGAGGAAGTTGGAGAGGAAGAGGACCAAGGCACCTCCTGCCAACGTATAGGAGCGCTGACCAAGGCAGATCCCGCTGACCACCAGGGGCGGCACAAGGGAAATCGCGATGGCTACACCGGGCAGGATCGCTGCGACGTCGCGTCGGGACAGGGCAATTGCACCGGCGAACCCGGTGGCAATCGCGGCCACGAGGCTCGTCAGTCCGGGCGCTGTGCGGGAGGCGATCTGGCCGTTGCCCAGTAGGTCGTAACCGCTAGGCAACGCGAGAGCGAAAAGCACCCCGGTCAGGACCACGGCGAGTCCGCCGAACAACACGAAGGTGCCACCCTTGCGGATTCCGCCTGGCGCTCGCTTGGCGATCCCGAGGGCAATGCCCATGATGGGCGTTGACAGCGGCGCGATGATCATCGCCCCGATGACGGTGGCGGTGGAGTCCGACAACAGCCCGGCCGCGGCGATGACCGACGACAGCACCAGCATGGCCCAGAATGCGGACTTCTTGGAGACACTGTCGCCGGCGGTCAGGTCCAAATCTTCGGTGAGCTCCGCTACCGTTCGGCGCTGATTGCTGGGTAGGACGAAGGTAGTGAAATGGGTAGGCACCCTGGGATTATCCGGGTAGCGAACCGATTGCCAAGGAGAGTCGCGAGGTGTGTTGCTGGCGAAACAGGTCCAAAGTCGAGTTGGCTGCGGACTGATACCGCACCTCGGAATACCCGCTGGGGTATCCTTGCTGAGTAACTAGCGGCGGTTGATGCCTCAGCAGTGAGAGTGGGTGCACGCCCATTTCCCACCGTGGCGCATTGACTGGCACCGCGCCCGAACAAAGGAGGCACACCATGCAACTCGAGCCAGAGGCCACCGCGGCCGCACTTCGGCGCCTTCGTCGGGCACATGGCCAACTCGGCGGCGTTATCAAGATGCTGGAGGAGGGGCGAGACTGCAACGATCTGGTCACCCAACTGGCAGCGGTGTCCAGCGCCCTTGACCGGGCTGGCTTCTCCATCGTCGCCAATGGTCTGCGTCAGTGCGTGGCAAACCCGGAGTCCGGGCCGGATCAGAAAGAACTCGAGCGACTGTTCCTTGCCCTCGCCTGAGTCACCGGCAACATCTGCGGTCAGTCACTCGTACCGGCGGACGTTTGGCTTGCGCTGGATGCTGACCGGGCGGCCAGTTGCCTGTTCACCTCGATCAGGGTGTCCGGATAGGAGGGCACGGCCTCGTTGTAGTAGTCGACGATGACTATGTTCACCGGCAAGTCCTCCTCGGTGGCCCACGTTTCGACTTGTGGACCGACCGTGTTGTTCACCTTCTGGCTGTACGCGAACAACGAGCACTCCTCGGTGGTGTCGGTGATGCAACGGGCGAAGGTGATCGGCTGAAACGTCAGTTGCATCTGGTTGACGAAGAATCCGCACCAGTTGTCACCCTGGGACGTGTCGGTGCCGCCGTTTGAGCACTCAGGTGGGGTGGCAGCAAGGCGGGTGCGGCGTTCGGCGAGTTGCTCGGAGTTGTTCTGCAATGATGCCGCCGGGTCCTCGGTGTTGGGCCACTGGCTCAAGATCGCGTTGCTGCGAGGGTAGTAGCAAGGGCTAGCTGGCAGCGTGGAATCCGGCACCAGCACCACCAGGTTCCGGTCGGCGTCCCAGGCATCTTGCAGCGTCACCGAGGTGGCCAGCGACTCCGGTGTGGTGCCGAGGACGTCGGCGTCCCAGGCTCGGTCGCACACCGGTTGTGCGCCTTCGGGTGCGTAGTTGGTGAGCAGGGAACTCAGTTCTGCGTAATAGGCGGCCGTGTCGGCGTCGTCCGCGAGATCGATGTGTTGGAAATCCAGGATGATCTGCTCGCGGGGGCGGGTGGCCGCGAATTGCAGGATCTGATCGAGTGCTCCGGTGAGTTCGGTGGACACAAACTCGTGTTCTAGAACGAAGTCATCGGTGGCGGCGTCGACTGGTGCAGACGGCGATCCTGGGCTCGCGGAGTCCGGCGACGCCGAATCCGCGGTCGCGGGTCGGGCATCGGCCGCGGGCACGGATACGCGCAGGTCCAAATACCGGATGCCGGCTTCAAGCTGCTCGGTCAAGTTTTCGTCCTGTGCCCGGTACATGCCACCGGCAGCGCATGGGTTGGCCGTGGCAAGCAAGGTGATCACCTCAGGGGTTCCTGCCGCCGGGACGATGTCGCAGGGCTCCACCACGTCGATTCCATACGAGCCCGAGTCGTGGGTGCCAGGCAGCACCATCATGCCCAGCGGCACGGAGGAAACCTCGGCGTAGACATCTTCCATCCACCGATCCGGGCCCAAAGGCACCGGTGTTCCGGAAGCCAGTGGCTCCTCAGCCGTGCCACCGCAGGCTGCCAAAGCCAGCAAGGTGCCGGCCACGCCGATCGATATCTGCCACGAACGCATATCCACCGCACTCCCAGGGTGGCCGTGGGGTCACCCGCACTCCCAGGGGCGCCATCCGGCCTTGAGCCAATAGGTCCACGCAACATAGTCCTGCTGGGCTTTCGTTGCTTGGTGCGGATACTCAGCGAAAACGCCGCCGTTGTTGTAGTGCCACGAGGGATAGTCAAACTGCCAGGCCCCGTAGTAGCCGTTACCGGTGTTGATCGTGTAGTCCCCACCGGACTCGCACATGATGACCGACTGGGACTTCGCCGAGGCCGCCCACGCCGCCGAATCGCCGTACTGGCTTAGGTCCTCTTCGGCACTGGCGGGTGGGTTCGCAGACGGCTGCGACGTTGACGGCGCCGCGGGGCTGATCGCGGACGGGAAGGTGGCGCCACCGGCGAGCGCAGCGGAGGCTCGGGTGCTGGTTTCCACCGCGCTGGCGGCGATGTCTCGCCACTGCTGTGCGATCAGTTCGGCCTCGGCAATAGCTGCCGACACGGCAGCGGCGACCTCCTGTTCGGCCTGGATCCGCCGCTGTTCGGCCTCGAGATCGGCCAACTCTTGGCGGACGGACGCCAGGGCCTCGTCCGCGGCACGTTGATCCTGCTCGTGGGCGCCCATGGAATCGGCCAATCGGGACAACTCCCGTTGCGCGGCCTCCTGGGCGGACTTCATAGAAAGCGCCCGTTCGCGGGACTTCTCCACCACGGTGTTCTGCCGGGTGCCGGCCACTGCGAGGCGATCGAGGTCGGCGATGAATTGATCTGGATCGTCCAGCGCGAAACTGAGCACCGCGCTGGATACACCACCATTGACGTACAACTGCCGGGCCATCTGCACCAGGGCGGCCTGCTCGGCCGCAAGCTCGGCCCGGCTGCGTTCCACGTGGCGGTTGAACAGTTCCAACCGCTCACGGGAGGCGGCAACGTCGGATCCGGTTTGTGCGGCCTGGCTCGCCGCTGCAGCGCTGCGCTGCTCAAGTTCGGCGATGCGGCGCTGGGCGTCCGCGATCGGATCGGCGTGAGCGGTAGGGGCCTGCAGCGTCGATAGCGCGACCAGCCCACACATCAGCGCAACGCCGCCGAAGGTGCGCGCAGGTGATGCCATGCTTTGACTCCGCTTTCGTTCGGTGCCCACCACCCTAGTTGCCCGGCGGCTGAGATTGCTGCTGCGCCTGGATGGTTGTGGACGGGTCTGCGCGTTTCAGTCGGAATCGCCCACCGTTGAATGCGCTCGCCGCTGCTAGCGTGACATTCCGTGAGCGAACAGCCCCTTTCGACCATCAGCGGTCGCGTCGACGTCATCGCCCTGCCACGCGATGGTCGCCGCCAGACCGTTCGGGTGTATCTGCCGCCGGACTACGAGACGTCGGATCGCGACTTTCCGGTGATCTACATGTTCGACGGCCACAACCTTTTCGATGTCGCCACGTCACGTTGGGCGAAGGAATGGGGCATCGACGAAACCATGGAGCAGCGGCACAACGCTGATCCGACATCGACCGCGATTGTGGTCGGCATCGACGCGCCTTGGGGTGCTCGTGGGCGCTACGCCGAATACACGATCGCGGACTGGGTGGCCCCCTCCGAGCCCGGCGAAGAGCTTGAGCGAGGCGGAACGGCAGGTGCGCGGTCACGGTCAGCGCACTGCCGCGTTTCTCATCGAGGAGGTCAAGGGATGGGCCGAGCGCAACTATCGCGTGGCCACCAATCGAGAGCGGGTCGCGGTTGCCGGGTCCTCGCTGGGCGGCTACATGACGCTCTACACCGCGACCCGGTTCGGCGACCAGGTTGGGGCTGCGCTGGCGTTCTCGCCGGTGGTGGTCGACGAACCGATGGCCGGCGGCGTGCTGCGCCACTTTCTCGCGACCTCCGCGCCGGTCTGGCCGCAGCGGCACTACCTGGACATGGGCGACGATGAAGACCTCCCCTATGCCACTCGGGAGGCATTGGTGGCCAACCTTGGACCTATCGAGGAAGCGCTGCGTGCCGCCGGCCACGGTGATATCTGGTCTCGGGTGATCCCTGGCGGAGTGCACGACGAGGTGGCGTGGGGTGAGCGCTTCGGTGAGGTTGTCGACTGGTGGTCCCAGGGCTGGTCTTAGGGTCGCGACCGGCGTGGCGCGGCCGGCCGTGTTGGCCAGCAAAGCCAGGACTTGCCTTCGCCACGCACTCAACCTCTACACTGCCGTGACCCAGTGCCGGGCGGTCAACCTGGAGTGGGCCAGATCTCGCACCCAGTCGGACCACCCAGAACACCGCACCAAGTCGCTTCGCAGGAGTCGCCGATGCATCCGTTGCTCTCTGGTCTGCGCACGGTGGCGGACCATTGGCGGACTGGTGAGGCGGTAGCCCTCGCGACCGTGGTGGAGGTGCTGGGTTCGACGCCGGCGACGGTGGGCTCCACGGTCGCCATAGACACCGCTGGCACCATCACCGGCGGCATCACGGCCGGGTGCGTGGAATCAGAGATTGTCGCCAACGGCGAGATCGTGCTTGCCAACCGCATGCCGATCCTTCGGGAGTTCGGCTATGCCACCTCGGACGAACTCACACCCGTCCCTGTCTGTGGCGGAAGACTGCGGGTGCTAATCGAGGTCGTCGATCCTCAGACGTGGCCGGACTTGCCCGCGGCGGTGGCGCTGATCGGTGGTGGGGACCCGACGATTCTGGTGGTCGAGGCCGAAGGCCTGGATCCCGAGGACGAAATGGCGCTGCCCACCGAGAGTCTCCCAGCCGGTGAGACCCCCCAAGTTCACCACCTCGTGGTCAGCGCCTCCGATGCCAGCGGCAGCCTCAGCACACCGTTACGCACCGACGCAGCGATCGACTGGGCGCGTGGCGAGTTGGCGGCCATCCCAGTGGGGCAGTGGCCGCGCGGCGTGCCCCGATATGCCGACCCACCTGCGCGCCATCGGAACCTTCGCGCTCGCAGTGCCGGAGCAGCGTCAACTGGTTCTCATCGGCGCTGTGGAATACGCCCGAGCGCTCAACGTGCTGGCTCAACAACTTGGTTGTGCGGTCACCGTGTGCGACGCCCGCCCAGCATTCCTCACCGAGGCCAGGTTCCCTGGTGCCAAACTGGTGCGATCGCAGCCGGGACCATGGTTGTCCACCGCCGACATCGGGCCGCACACGGCGATCTGCGTGCTCAGCCACGACCCGCGCATCGATGTGCCGGCACTATCGGCGGCGCTAGCTGGTCCGGCCGGCTACATCGGAGCGCTCGGGGCTCGGGCCACCCAGGGGGAGCGGCCGTCGCCGCTTGCTCGACGCGGGGTGGGACGAAACGGCGTTGGCGAGGATCCGGGCTCCCATCGGACTGGATCTCCAAGGGATTACCCCGGCCGAAACTGCGCTGTCGATCCTGGCTGAAATTGTGGCTGCCGGATCGGCTGGCACGGGTCGGCCGTTGAGCGAGTTGACTGGTCCGATCCATGAGCGCTGAGGGCGAGTCCCCGGCGGTTGGGGGCAAAGGACTCGCCCACGACGTCGGGCTGGTGCTAGCTGCTGGCGCGGGGAGCCGGATGGGCACTCCCAAGGCGCCGTTGCTGCTGGACGGAGTGCGTTTGGTGGACCGCGCGGTTGCCACCTTGCTAGCTGGGGGGTGCGCGGAGGTGGTCGTGATCTCTGGTGCCTGGCACGGGTATGTGCCCGGCGCGGTTGTCGTCCGCAACGAGCAATGGGCGCATGGCATCGGCACTTCGTTGCGATGCGGCCTGGCGGTGGCCTCGGCCCGTGAGGCCAGGCGCGCGGTGATCATCCCGGTCGATCAACCTCTCCTGACGCCAGCCACGGTCCGGCTAGTGCGGCAGCTGGCCGGGGGGCTCGGGCGCGCGGTTTACAACGGACGATCTGGACATCCGGTGGTAGTTGCTCGCGAGCACTGGTCGGGGGTTGGCCGAGGCTGACGGCATCGGCGCCCGCACCTACCTCGACCGGCACCCGACCTCGGTGGAGGTAGCGATTGAGTCGGTCGAGGAAGGCGTCGACGTCGACACCCCGGAGCAACTCGCGTCGACCGCGGTCGAACGCTGCTGAGGCGGTCGCCGGCAGCGCACCGGCTGAATCTGACGAAGACACTGAACACGTCCCCCTCGGGTATCAACCCTGGCAACTGTGAGCGCGACTCGATCAAGTCGGGCTGCTAGGTTTCCGACCGACGAGGAGGCGCGCGATGACGGCATGGTTGACTTCCGCGACAACCGCGCAGGAGGCCCTTGAAGCCAAGCGGGCCGAACCTTCGGCGCGTTATCTCGCAGGCGGCACGGAGCTCTTCGCCAAGCTCGGTCCGGCTGGCAGCGAGCGGGTACCCATCATTGGTCTTCGCGGGATCGACGACTGGTGTGCCATCGCCGTGGGAGCCGATGCCGTAAGCGTGGGCGCGAACGTCACCATTCGCGACCTGCAGCAACATGCAGGACTTGTGCGATCGGGTGCCTCTGCTGGCCCAAGCGTGTGACGCTTGGCCACCCGCCAGATACGTGCCCGGGCGACCGTGGGTGGCAACCTGGCGGCCGATCGTGCCGACCACACATTGGCACCTTGTCTGCTGGCGCTGGAAGCTGAGGTCAGGGTGCTGGATTCTGGCGGAACGCAGCGCACTGTCGATCTCGCCGACTTCCTCGAATCGCGTCACGCGATGCCCGCAGGGTCGGATGCCACTTTGTTTCCGAGGTCTCGCTCACACCACACGAAGGCTTCGCGGCATACACGCGAGTCGGTCGGCGCAACGGTCCCTGTTACGCCGTGGCCAGCACAGCGCTGGCGGTTGACCCGGCCAGTCGGACGATTCGGCTCGGAGTTGGCAACGCCGGACCCACCGCCTTCCGGCCCACCGCGGCGGAGGGGTTCGCCGAAGCGGAAGTCGATTGGGCCGCTGGGCGAGTCAGCGATGAGGTGTGCCAGGAGTTCGGACGCATCGCCGCCACGGCCTGCGACCCAGTCACGGATGTCGAAGCCTCGGCGGACTACCGCCGCCACGCTGTCGCGGTGATGGCCAAGAGGTTGCTGACCCGAGCGTTCGAGGAGGCCAGATGACGAGTCAACCTGCGACGGACGATCCCTACGCAGACGAGAAACTCACATTGCAGTTGCAGGTCAATGGACAGAGTCATCGCGTCGAAGGTGTGTGGTATTTCGAGTCCCTGCTCAACGTGCTCCGCGACCGCCTGGGGCTATACGGCACCAAATATTCCTGCGACCAGGGTCAGTGCGGTGCCTGCACTGTGCTGGTTGACGGGGTGGCGATCAACTCCTGCATCGAACCGGCCGTGATGGCCCAGAACGGGGATATCCGGACGATCGAAGACAGCGACCCTGACACCAAGGCGCGAGTACAGGACTTGCAGGAGGCAATCGCGCGCGCAGGAGATGTCCAGTGCGGCTACTGCGCCCCCGGCATGGTGATGTCGGCAGCTGCCCTGCTGGACGAAATCCCGGAACCTACCGAGGCGGAGGTGCGTGTGGGGTTGGGCGGCAACTTCTGTCGTTGCACGGGGTACAACCGCGTGGTGGCGGCGGTGTGCGAAACCGCAGCGCAGCGCCGGGCGGCGACCTCGAACGACACAGGGGGGTGCCACATGAGCCGCACGGTAAGCGACGACGCCACGGGCGTCGGGGCGAACCGCCAGCGCACCGACGCCGCGGCGAAGGTGGCAGGAACCTTCACCTACGCCCCGGATGAGCACCGCGACGGGATGCTCTGGGGCGCGACCTTGCGCTCACCGCATCCACTGGCCCGGCTGGTGAAAGTCGACTTGAACCCGGCCAAAGCACTGCCAGGGGTGGTAGCTGTGCTCGGCGGATGGGACGTGCCGGACAACTGGTACGGCGCGATCAATCGGGACACTCCGGTGCTTGCAGACGAGTACGTCCGCTACTTCGGTGAACCCATCGCCGTCGTCGCCGCGGTTGATCGGGAGACGGCTCGTCGAGCCGTGCAAGCTATCGAAGTTGAATACGAGATTCACAAGCCCGAACTCGACCCAGCGCACGCACGCGACACGGGCACCGTCTACCGGCATGTGGAGGTCACCAACGGCGATCAGAGTGTCGTCGGAGAGGTGCAGGCCGAAGGCGAATACGCCACCACACGGCAGAACCACTCCTTCCTAGCACCTGACGGCGGTGTCGCCGAACCTGACGGACGCGGCGGCGTGATCGTTACCGGTGCCACCCAGTGGGTGTTCAGCGACCGGGCTCAGATCGCCGCGGCGCTGGCGTTACCCGAAGAGATGGTGCTAGTCCGCAACTCAGGTGTCGGTGGGTCCTTCGGCGGTCGATTCGTGCTGTCGTGGCAGATCCACGGCGCGCTACTGGCACTGCACACCGGCCGGCCAGTGAAGTTCTGCTACACCCGCGAGGAGACCTTCCTCACCCGGTACCACCGCCAACCCAGCCGCATCTGGGTGCGCCATCACGCCACAAGAGACGGCATCATCGTCGCGCAGGAGGCCCGACTGCTGTACGAATGCGGCCCCTACAGCAACACCGCAGGTGCGGCCATCGGCAACGGGTCGGCAATGATCCAGGGTCCTACCGTGTACCGAACGCCCACGTCGAAGGCTGGTCGGTGGCCACCAACAACGGCATGACGGGGTCGCTGCGCGGGTTCGGAGTGGTGGAACCGGGCTACGCAAACGAGTCCAACATGGACAATCTTGCGCGGGCGTTGGACCTGGACCCAGTGGAGCTGCGTCGACGCAACGCGATGCGCGAGGGCGACATGTGGTTCGTCAATCAGGTACAGGACCGGCCCGCGCCAGTGGCGGAACTGCTCGATCGAGTAGAAGCCATGCCGCTGCCCGAGCCGTTGCCCGACGACGCTGAAGCCGCGTTGTTGCCTGGTGGGCTGGGAACTCCCACCCGGTCAACCGATGTGGTGCGGGCGGTCGGGGTCAGCGCGGCAGCCAAGAACGTCGCGCTATCCGAGGGGGCGCCGGTGCAGACCACTGCAATGATCACCCTGCGCGACGGCAAAGCGGTCATCGACTGCGCCGCCGCAGAGGTGGGTCAGGGTTTCATCTCGGTGGCAGTGCAGGTGGTACAGGAGACTCTCGGGGTCAGTGACGTGACCATTACCGGGGTGGACTCCAACATGGCGCTGGCCGCGACCACCGATGGGCAGCAGCAGACCATGACATCCGGTGGTGCGGTTGCCATTGCGGCCGCCCGCGTCAAGGAGCGTTTCCTGGCTTTCTACGCCCGGGAGTACGGCGGTGATTCGTCTCAACTTGACATCGTTGACGACCATGTGGTGGACACTGCCGGCCAGCGTCTGGCCACGATTGCCGAGGCAGGGATGGGCCTTGCCTTCCGCGCGACTGAGACGTTTGCCTTGCGGCGCACCCGGCCATTGGAGGATCGCCAGTCTCCCGACCCCCAGTTCGTCACGATAAACTTCTCCGCTGCCCGTGCAGTTGTTGACGTCGACGTGGAACTGGGCCTGGTGAAGTGCGTTCAGCTGGATGTGGTGCAAGACGTCGGGCGGGTGGTCAACCCCGCGCAGGCTGCCGGCCAGATCGAGGGCGGCATGGTGATGGGCATGGGGATGGCTCTGATCGAAGAGTTGGTCGTGGACGAGGGTCGCATGGTCAACACCACCTGGGAGAACTACCACGTTCCCAGCACCCTGGATGCACCGGTGGTGTCGACCGAGTTCGTCGAGTACCCGGAGCCGGACATCCCCTTCGGGATGCGGGGCATCGCTGAGTTGCCACACGTGCAGGCTCCGCCGGTCGTGCTCGCGGCAGTTCGTAACGCCACCGGGTTGCCGTTGCCTTCGGTGCCGGCCAAGCCGGAAGCAGTGTGCGGACTCGCTGATCGTTTTCTGACGCGGGTGGCTGCGGCGCCCGGTGCCCCGGTCACCATTGGCCCCTGGAAGGTTCCGCAAAAGAGACAGGACGTAGGTCCGTGGCGCACCGATGTTCCGGACCGGGAATGAGGCCGACATGAGCGATACAGCGTCCACCGATTCGACCGAGGAGCTGCGCACCGAGGTTGTCGTCGCACAGATCAATGACAGCCAACGGGCTCGTTACGAGCAACTGCGAAACCAACTCAACGAGGCCGCCCGTGAGTCGCCCGGCCTGCTCCGCGTTAGTTCCCATGAAGGTGTCGGAAGCCAGCAGGGCGAATTCGTGACTGTGTTGGAGTTCGACACTCCGGCACATCTGCAACAGTGGCGTAACTCGCCCCACCGTTCACACCTGGTGGCGCAGATTGACGACATTTCGCCCAGTTCGGAACAGGTGGTACCCACCGGTTTCGGGCAATGGTTCGCGGTCAATGCTTCGGCCCAGGTGCAGACACCTGCGTGGAGGCAGTCGATGGTTATGGTCGCCGTGCTGTTCGGCATGGTTTCCGTGCTCGACATCACCTTGGGCAACTTCATCGGCAAGGGTCTTACCGTCGAGGGATCCGAGGTGTTCCCCGGCCTCGGTCTGCCGTTCCCGGTGGTGGTCTTCATCGGCAACGTCGTCAGCACGATTCTGCTGACCTGGGTGGTCATGCCCGTCGTGACCCGGGTGATGAGTTGGTGGCTCGACCCGCACGCCAGCAAGGCGCGCACGTGGCAGGGCATCGTGCTGTTGCTGGTGATCTACGTGCTCGAAATCGCGTTCTTCACGTTGATCTTCAACAATTACGGATTCTGATTGGTGGGCGGCAAATTCTGGCTGCGGTTGGCGGCAGCCCTTTCCGTGCTGGCCGTGATAGCCACAGCGGTTTCGGACTTCTTCACCGACTTCTGGGTTGACCATCCGATGGCTGCCGCCTACACGTCCGGGTTGCTCCTGGTGGTGGTCGGTATTGCGGTGGTCAACGAGTACCTGGCCTCACGTGACCGGCGGCGATGGACGACGGTGGCTGCCTTAGCCGTCACCGAACTTCGCGACAGCAGTCGGGAACTGACTGTGGCGCTGGCCGCGCTGCTCGGCGTCGTGCCTTCGGGTGGGGGTCCAGGTGGGCTGCGGGAGTTTCTGCGGACCGCCGAGGCAACTGGCCAGTCTCGGGCCCTCAGCGAAGTGGCCGCGCGCAGGTTGGCTGACGGGCAGTTGGCTGGAGAGGTCGTCGAGACAATCGACCAGTGCTTGCCGGCGGCACAGTTGGTGGCTGCTCGATGGGCTCCAGTCATGGTGGCCGACGACACCTACGTCGACGTCATTGATCACTACGTGGACCTTCTGAACCGGGTCTGGCGGGTCCAATGGGCGCTATCCGAAGATGCCATCCTCGATCATGGAAAGCGGCCTCCGATACCGGCGGTTGCCGCGGAACTGGCGGACGTCTGCGTCGACCTGCTCGACTTCCAACACCAACTCACCGGCACGATCCGTTCGCTGCTGCCATGGCCCGAATCGTTTGGCGCTCCGCCAACGGCGGCTTAGAGGTGCGATGCGGAGAAACGAGCCACATGAGGCGTCCAACACGTCTGGAGGCTACGGCACGGGCCCGTAGTCGCGTGCGACGGCGACCACGTCGTCGAGGGTGAGGCGGTGAGGGCTCGGGGCGCGACCATGCGGGACGACGTCAGTTTGCGGCGGTGAGTGCTGCGTCGATGGTGCGAGCCAAAGCGGGCTCGGGTTGGGCGCCCACAACGCGATCGACCACTTGTCCCTTGCGCATCACGAGCAGCGTGGGGATGCTGCGGGCGTCATACCGGGCGGCGGTGACGGGGCAGTTGTCGACGTTGACCTTCACCACCTTGAGTTTGCCCGCATAGCGTTTCGCAAGGGATTCCAGGACCGGTGCCACCATCCGGCACGGTCCGCACCAGGGTGCCCATAGATCCACCAGCACGATTCCGGGTGCGGCCACCGCTTGGTCGAAGTCGGAGTCGTCGGCCGACACGATCCACGGGAGATCGGATTGGCATTTCGCGCAGCGGGGGCGGCCGCTGGCCGACACCGGTACTCGATTCTTGGCACCACACGCCGGGCACACTGCAATACCTGGATTTGTCATGGTTCCACCGTGCCGATCCAGCCGCGGCTTGGCAAGAGGAAAGGCGTTCGTTGCCAAGGTGCGGCTGAAACTGAGGTTTATCGGGCTCTGGAAGGTCGATAAACCTCAGTTTCGGGCGCGAGTTTCACCGGGGGTGCCACGGAGTCGGTCAGACGCATCTGCTCGGTAGCAGCAGCATGCCCCAGGCGACCCAACGGCGACTGGCGTGGCGGTGGACTCACTCCCGTCGTGGCTACACCAGACGTCGAAGCAACTTCTCGGTCCGCTTTGAGTAGGGCGGATAGATCAGGCGAAGGTCGGGTCGCTGTGGCTTGTAGAGCACGGACTTGTGGTGGCTCATGGCGTCGAAGCCGGATTTGCCGTGGTAGGCGCCCATGCCTGAGTCGCCCACACCGCCGAACGGGAGCCGTGGGTCGCCGAGGTGCAGAATCACATGGTTGACGCAGACGCCACCAGAGGACGTGTTGGCCAGCACGAAGTTCTTGGTGGCGCGCGAGCCGGTGAACAGGTAGAGGGCCAGGGGCTTGGGTCGTTCCCGGATGTACGCGCACGCCTGATCAACTGAGTCGATGGTGACCACTGGCAGCACCGGTCCGAAGATCTCCTCATCCAGAATCGGTGCCGCTACGTCGGGGTCGACAATGACGGTCGGTTCGATGACGCACGATTCCGGGTTGCGCTGGCCGCCGAGCGCGACGGTGCCGCCAGCGGTGTCGATCAGTTCGGCAATCCGGTCGAAGTGGGAGCGGTTGACGATGCGACCGAAGTCGGCTGCATCGGCCGGAGTGCCGGCGAAGAACTCGTCGGCGGCGTTGCGCAGTTGCGCGACGAACTCATCACGCACCGGCTCCGCCACCAAGACGTAATCGGGAGCGATGCAGGTCTGACCAGCGTTGAGGAACTTGCCCCAGAGGATGCGCCGGGCGGCGATTGCCAGGTCAGCGTCGGCAGCGACGATCGCCGGGCTCTTCCCGCCGAGTTCCAGCGTGACAGGTGTCAGGTGCTGCGCTGCGGCCTGCATCACCACACGACCGACGCGGGTTGATCCGGTGAAGAAGATGTGATCCCACTTCATGGCCAGCAGTTCGGTTGACACCTTCACCCCGCCCTCCACGACCTGCACCACCTGGGGATCCAGGTACTGCGGGATGAGCCGTGCCAGCAGTGCGCTGGAGGCAGGTGCGAGTTCGCTGGGTTTGAGGAGGACACTGTTTCCAGCTGCGAGCGCGCCAACCAAGGGGGCGATGCTCAGTTGGATCGGGTAGTTCCAGGGCGCGATGATGAGCACCATCCCGCGGGGTTCGGGCAGTACGCGGCCCAGGCTCGGCTGGGCCGCCATGGGCGGCAACGTGAACGTTCCGCGCTGCCACGAGGCGACGTGCTTGAGTGCGAATTTGATCTCCGCCTTGACCGACGCAACGTCTGCCAACAGCGACTCGACGCGTGGTCGGCGCAGGTCGGATCGGAGCGCTTCGATGAAGTCCTCTTCGTGTTCTTCCAGCATGGCCAAGACGGCCCGCAGAGCAGTCTTTCGCGACGCTGTGGAACGGATCACTCCCGCTTCCTGGCCCGAGCGGAGCAACGACTGGACGTCGTCGAACGCACCCGGTGGAACGTGGTCGATGTCATCCGGGATGGTGTAGCCGAGGAAGGATTCTTCGGTGACGGATGGGGTCTCGGTCATGGCTGCGGCCTCTCACTGGACTATGACGCCAGGCTACGCGGCGCCGCCGCGCCGGGCACTGCGGTGCCGCCGCTGCGTCGGTTTGTCGTTCGCTAGCGTCGTCACATGACAGCCGAGACACCCACCCTGCTCGTGGTACACCACACCGTCTCCCCGGCATGTGAGGCCATGCTGGGCGCAGTGCGGGAGGGTGCCCGCGCGGACGGCATCGAAGGGGTTGAGGTGCTGGTGCGCCCCGCGCTGGCGGCCACGGCGGTGGACGTTCTAGCCGCCGACGCCTACCTGCTCGGCACCCCGGCCAACATCGGCTACATGTCCGGTGCCCTCAAGCACTTCTTCGATCAGGTCTACTATCCGTGCCGGCACGCCACGGATGGCGCCGGCTACGGGTTGTTCGTGCATGGCAATTCCGGTCTCGACGGTGCCATCCGTTCGGTCGAGTCGGTGGCCAAGGGAATGGGATGGCAGCGCCGCGCCGCCCCGGTGGAGGTACGAGGTGAGCCAACCGCCGAGGATCTCGAGCATTGTTGGGACCTCGGGGCGACCTTGGCTGCCGGGTTGATGGAGTGATGGCGTCGCCCAGTCTGGCGCCGAATTGTGATGCGGCAGGTGACCGCTTGGTCATTCGTGATCTCGCGGCGAGGCTACCTAAGTCACTCCTGCCTTGGGCAAGTGATCTTCTGTGGATACGGCGGCGCTTGAGATCCGCGGTTGGGGTAGCGGTGTTGCGGCGGGCGTGGCCGTGGTCAGTCGACCATCCGGGCGGTCGCCTGGTCGGTGAGCCGAGCGACAAACGCATCCCGGTGCTCGGCAACATTGGCCAGCTCCGGCGGCGGCACGACGGCCGTGTTGGCGCTGCCCCAGATCATCAGATCGACCAGCACGGGGATCAGCTCGATCGCGGGGCGACGCGGCGCATAGACCCAGCGGCGACCGTCCTCGGGGTCGCGCACTCGGGCGATGACGCCGGCGTCGCGCAGTCGCTGCAGTCGCTCAGCCAACGTGTTTGTTGCGATCGACTCGTTGGCAGCCAAGTCAGCGAAGTGCGTCCGGCCGACCAGCAATAGATCACGGAGCACAACCAGCGTCCAACGATCTCCCAAGACATCAAGCGAGGCCGCGACTGGGCAGGACGAACGCAACGGCGGAGCAGGCGGCGTCGTCGACATGAACTGATCTTACTTGCGGTGCACAAGCGACGCAGTGACAATCACAGAGCCGCTGCGCGGAAGCCAGGTGCACCGCGTGGGCTTCCTCGACACCTTCGTCGCGATGAGCAACTCGAAGCGGCTCAGCGAACTGCTTCCCAACAGCGAGTTCGCAGTCATCATCGACGCTGGCCACACACACCGGGCACCCGAGCCGACCCCACGAGTTCGACGAGGGTCGAGCCAGAGTGTGCAGGGTCGATTCGATCTGCGCTCGTTCTGCGTTGGGCGACGCAAGATCGGCCAGGTGGAATAGAGGCGCCTGACCCCCGAAGTCTGGCATCGTGAGGCCATGACGAGTGCTGCAGAACTTCGTGAGTCCGCCGAGACCTTCCTCAACACCTCAGTTCAGGCGGCTGGAATTTTCGCCGCGGAGGTTTCGATACTCAAACGGGCGGCCGGGGGCGCCGCTGCGTCGTCTGCTGCGGACGCGGTCGGGCTGGGAGATTCGCCGTGGGTCGAGGGGGTGACCGCTGCCGCCGGTATGCGGATGGCTCAGGAGGCCGGAGCCGCGGCGGAGGGACTCTCTGCCGTGATGCTGGTGGCGGTGACCCCGGAGGCGGTGGTGCTCATGGATTGGCACGGCACCTCGGCGTCGGGCACCGGCCCCACGAAGGTGCTCGCGTCGTTCCCTCGGGCACAAACGAAGGTCAGCGAGAAGCGACTCGGAGCGACCCACAAGGTGACCCTCACGAGCCCGGATCGAACCGCGACGATCTCTGGTTCGATCGGCCTGCTGAGCAGCGGCAAAGAAGGAAAGCGCGACGTGTTGAAGGCACTCGACCTGGGGTAGGGGTGGGCTGCCGGGATGCGGGAAGCCGGGGGAGGCCCCGCCAGCAGCTCACCACGACGAAGCCCCCGAGCCAGCGTGTGGCTCGGGGGCTTCGGGCAAAACTGCGCCTCGACCTAGATGTCGTAGTACAGCTCGAACTCGTGCGGGTGCGGACGCAACCGCATGGGGTCAACTTCGTTGGCGCGCTTGTAGTTGATCCAGGTCTCGATCAGGTCCTCGGTGAAGACGTTGCCCGCGAGCAGGTACTCGTGGTCGGCTTCGAGGGCGTCGAGCACACCTTCCAGGCTGGAAGGCACCTGGGGAATGTTGGCGGCCTCTTCCGGCGGGAGCTCGTAGAGGTCCTTGTCGACCGGGTCGACCGGCTCGATCTTGTTCTTGATGCCGTCCAGGCCAGCCATCAGCATCGCCGAGAACGCCAGGTAGGGGTTGCTCGACGGGTCCGGCACGCGGAACTCGAGGCGCTTGGCCTTCGGGTTCGATCCGGTGATCGGGATGCGGATACAGGCCGAGCGGTTGCGCTGCGAGTACACCAGGTTCACCGGCGCTTCGTAGCCAGGCACCAAACGGTGGTAGGAGTTCACCGTCGGGTTGGTGAAGGCGAGCAGGCTGGGGGCGTGCTTGAGCAAGCCGCCGATGTACCAGCGGGCCTCGTCGGACAAGCCTGCGTAGCCCTGCTCGTCGTAGAACAGCGGCTTGCCGGCCTTCCACAGCGACTGGTGGCAGTGCATACCGGAGCCGTTGTCGCCGAACAGCGGCTTGGGCATGAAGGTGGCGGACTTGCCGGCCTGCCAGGCGACATTCTTGATGATGTACTTGAACAGCATCAGCTGGTCGGCTGCGTGCAGCAACGAGTTGAACTTGTAGTTGATTTCGGCCTGACCGCCGGTGCCGACTTCGTGGTGGGCGCGCTCGACCTCGAGGCCAACCTCGGACAGCGTCATCGACATCTTGTCGCGGAGGTCGGCGAAGTGGTCAACCGGCGGCACCGGGAAGTAGCCGCCCTTGTAGGCGGTCTTGTAGCCGAGGTTGCCACCTTCTTCTTCGCGACCCGAGTTCCACTTGCCTTCGATTGAGTCGAGGAAGTAGTAGCCGGCGTTGGACTTCGTCTCGAAGCGGACGTCGTCGAACACGTAGAACTCGGCCTCGGCGCCGAAGAATGCAGTGTCGGCGATGCCGGTGGACTTGAGGTAGGCCTCGGCTTTGGCAGCGATCTGCCGTGGGTCGCGGCTGTAGGGCTCGTCGGTGAAGGGGTCACGGATCGAGAAGTTCATGACCAGGGTCTTCTCAACACGGAATGGGTCGATGAATCCGGTGGCAACGTCTGGCACCAGCTTCATGTCGGACTCGTGGATCGCCTGGAAGCCACGGATGGACGACCCGTCGAACATCTGGCCGGTGACGAAGAAGTCCTCGTCAACGGACTCAGCCGGCACGTTGAAGTGCTGCATCACACCGGGCAGGTCGCAGAACCGGATGTCAATGAACTTGACGTCGTTCTCGCGGACATACTTCATGACCTCGTCTGGGCTAGTGAACATTCACTCTCCTTGTCGTTTCCCGCGCCGATTCCGACGCAGGCCTTAATGGGGTCGTACCCGCGGTGTCGACGCGGGTGGGGGTCCCGGATTCACCTTAGGACGGGGGACTGCCCAGCCACCCAAGACCCTCCTGACGAGAGTGAGGCTAGGAATCCGGCATTGCCTGACAGTGTCGCCAATGTTGCGGTCGTGTAACGGTGGGTTTTGCTGGCCTCCAAGCCGCTCTGCTGGCCGAATTCCGGGTGACAGTTAGCCTGCTGTCATGGATCGACGCGATGTTGCCTCGTGGATGCAGGGGCCAAAGCAGACCTTGGAGGAGCAGGGTTACGACTTCGGCTACAAGGGAGAACGGCTAGGACTGCCGGAATCGGGCCCTGGTTCGGTCGCTCCATTGGGTCGTCGAGTGCTCGCGCTGATCCTCGACTGGTTCGCCTCCCTGTTGGTGGCGCGACTGCTGTTCAGCGGCAACGACCAAGATGTTTCGCTGGCTACGCTGGCGATTTTCGCGATCATGACGATTGTTCTGCTGTCGTTTGGTGGAGCGTCATTCGGCCAACGCATCATGGGAATCCGTGTGATGTCGGTCAACGGCGGTGCTGTGCCGATCCCGCGGGTGATCCTGCGCACGCTCTTGTTGTGTCTGGTGGTGCCAGCGGTCGTGTGGGATCGCGATCAGCGTGGGCTGCACGACCAAGCCGCCAAGTCGGTGTGTGTGCGAGCCCGGTAGCCGCGCGATCCAACGCGGTGCTGTCAGCGCATACCTTTCGGCGGCCGTGGCATGCGGGCGTTCTTGGGCATGGGGCCCTTGGGGATGGGCAGCGGGTTGCTTGCCTTGTTCATCGCGTCGAGTTTGCGCCGCACTTCGGTGACCTCGGCTGGGCGGATCACCTTCGGCATTTTCTTGAGCTTGCTCTGGAGTTTGGGCAGCGGGACTTCGCCATCGCCGTCACCGACGATGAGTTCGTGGATGGGGGTCTCTGGGATCCAGCGCTCGACCTTCTTGTGCTGGGTGGTGAGCAGGTTCTGGATACGGGTGGGGGACCCTTCGCCCACCAGAATCACCCCTGGACGGCCCACCACCAGGTGGACCAGGTCTTCGTTCTTGGTCACCGCGACCGCCGGCGTGGTGAACCATGCCCCACGCATCGAGTCCAAAACTGCAGCGGCCGCGCCCGGCTGACCGGCGATCTGGGCGTACGCGGACTTCTCGGCCCGTCGACCGAAGATGAAGCTCGTGACCAGCAGCGCAACGGACACGCCAAGCACGATGAACAGGATCCGAGTGAGTGTTCCCACGTTGAGCAGGAAGGCGAAGAGTATGAAGACCGCCAGGGTGCCGAAGAAGAGCCCCAGCAGAATCCAACCCAACTTGGGGTCAGTCCGTTTGGCGATCTTGTAGGTCTGCCTGATTTGGGCGATTCGACCAGTCTTGGCGGGTTTGTCGGCCTTACCCGGCTTTCCGGACTTGGCGGACGTCTTGGCGGAATCCTTGCGTCGGAACATGGCGTTCAGGGTACCTGGCTGGGGGCGTCAACGGACTCGGGCGACCCGACAAGCCTGCAGTTGCGCCCATCTGGCGGCAAAGTAGGCCGGCGACACCAACAGTGAGATACCAGAGGATGACTGCCTGACTGGCTAGTCTCGCGATTATGGCAGCAGTCGAGCACGCGACCACGATGTCGTTGCTGGTGGAAAGCTATCGGCACCTGGTTGCCGACTTCGCCGAGGAATTTCGCGGCGCTGCGGAGGTCGAACCAGAGCAAGTCGTCGAGCAAGTGTCGCAAATGCTCAGCGTTCCGACCGCGGCAGAGGTCGTGGCCGCGGGCGGGACCGATCCGGCCGAGCTTGTTGCCCGGGTGGGCCTCATGGCGTCGACTTTCACGCCGAGCCCAGCGTCCACTGCAACGTCGCTCAGCCACCACATCACGATCCTGCTGCTTCAGCAGATCGATCTGGCCTGGTGGGTTCAGGCTCCCGACTTCCCGGATCAAACAGCGATCGATACCGCCGACGACTTCGTCGACATGCACGAGTGGCGACGTGACGGACGATTGAAGTTCTCCTTCAGTCTCGCCTCGGACAAACTTGTGCCACGGGCCCGCAACTTCGCCATCCGCCGGCTGTTCCCAGACTGGGCGCCGGGCACGCCAGGACCATCCACCTCCTTGGCCCGTCCAGAGATGATCCGGCTATTGAACTCGGTCGCCATCGAATTCAGCCACCAGGCTGGTCCCGAAGTCCCCCCACTATGGGTCAACTGCGTCACCCGGTCGGTGGCCGATCAATGCCGCCTGCAGGAGTTGGGCTTCTCGGCGCACTTGCCCAGCGCACATTGCCGAGGGTGGGCTGCTGACTTGGAAGTTGAGTGGTTTGCCCGATTCGGTGCCCGCGACACGTTGATCAGGATTCTCGAGGACTACCAGCGTGACGGCTTGATCAATGCCATCGACGAAGGGCGCATCTGGCACATGAGCCCGAACCCGGCCGCAATCGATGAGTGGAGTTCGTGAATGTGCGGTATCGCCCTAGTCGTCGGGCCGGATGCTCACAGCCATACCCAGGCATTCGACGCCATGATGTCGGCGATCGCCCCGCGTGGCGAAGCGCAAGAGACACAACTCGATGACGAGGCGCTGCTGGGTACCGCCCGGCTGAAAATCGTTGATCGGGACCATGCCCAGCAGCCGTGGAACTCCACCGATGGGCGTTGGGGGCTCTGCTACAACGGTGAGGTTTTCAACCACAACGAACTCCGCGCTGAACTAGTTGCTGCGGGCCGTGAGTTTCGCAGTGTCAGCGATACCGAGGTGGTGCTGGAATCGTTCCTACAGTGGGACGAAGGATCCCTGCTCCGGTTCCGAGGCGAATTCGCCTTTGCCGTTCTCGACCGACACTTCAACCAAGTGTTCCTGGCGCGTGATCCGGTTGGCGTGAAGCCGTTGTACTGGGCCTATCGGGCGGGGAACGTGCTCGTCGCCTCAGAGGTGAAGGCTCTGGTGCATCTTGGTGTGCAGATTCATGAGGTGCCGCCGGGGTACTGCGGCTGGGTGACCCCGCTTGGTCGGGCCGAGTTGCACCCCTACATCGATCTGATGCAGTTGGGGGAGGGCCAAGAGCAACTGACGGACTTCGATGCCGCAGCCGAAGCCGTGCGGTCGACGCTTCGGGCCGCGGTTGCCCGCCGCGTGGACACCGATCTGCGGCTCGGCGTTGTGCTTTCCGGCGGTTTGGATTCCTCCCTCACGCTGCTGCTTGCCCAACAGCTACACCCAGACGTGGTGGCGTTCACGGTGGGCGCTCCAGGCAGTCCGGATCTGGACTATGCCCGCCGCCTCACCGCGGATCTCGGAGTTCCCCACGAAGTGGTGGAACTTGCGGCCACCGACGTTGGCTTGATGCAGGTGAAGGAGGCAGTCCGGGTTGCCGAATTGACTGAATACGGCGACGTGATCAACGCAGTGGTCTCGATGTCGTTATTCGAGGCAGTGCGCGCCGCCGGGGTCAAGGTTGTGCTGACCGGTGACGGCTCGGATGAGTTGTTCGGCGGCTACCAGATGTATCGGGACGTGGCCGGGGCCGACACCAGCACCCTGTTCCGGCAGAAGATTCGACACCTGAGCCGCACCGAACTGCAGCGGGTGGATCGCACCAGCATGGGCCAGCAGGTAGAAGCGCGGGTGCCATTTCTTGACATCGAAATGCTGCAGTTGTCGATGCGAATCCCGATGGAGTTCAAAGTCCGCAACGGGGTCGAGAAGTGGATTGTCCGCGAAGCCCACCGCGACCTGTTGCCCGACTACATCTACTCGCGTCCGAAGAATCCGATGTCGTACTCCTCAGGTTTGCACGAACGGGTGCGGTTGTTCCGGGCCCTGATGCCTCGGATGTACCGCAAGTTCGGCTACGAGGCCTTTGAACCGATGCGCCGTGACTTCGATTCGACGCTGGCACGAGCCAACTACGACCTCATGTCGGCCGTCGAGGCCAGCAGTGAGGACTACACGATGTTCGAGCACCTTCGAGACTTTGCCGGCGCCGTGAAGTGGAACGTGAAAAGCGCCCTCGGGGCGTAACGGGCTGCTCGTCGGCGCTCGCGGAACGACGCTATCCCGGCGGGAAAACCGTCACCTCGTCGCCGACCGCAACCACCCCGGGACGGTCCACCCAGCCGGTGATGCCGCGTCGGTCCCAGGCAGCTTTCGGGAACCGAGCTGCCGGGGTGCCGTGGGCCTGTTCGACCATTCGCCCGGCAATCGTGCAGGGGTTGTTCACCCCGCCGGTCATGATCACTGCGCCGCTGGCAAATTCCAGTCGGGTCATGCGCGGCAAAGCGGTGAGGTCGGGCGCGCCCGCGAGGCAGATGTTGTCGGCGATGAGCCCTGGTTCAAGCACGCTGATTCCAAGGCGTTCAGCGATGATCGTGAGTTCTTCGACCGAGACCAGCGAGAGTTGCCGATGGTTTCGGATCTGGGTGCCTTTGGCGTAGACGTGGGCCGAGCGAGAGTCGGAGGCCATCGTCAGTCCTGCGTGGCGGTCGTCGTCGGCGCCGTTCCACGTGAGTTCGAGCGACTCCCGTGGGACGGGCACTGTGCAGTCTGGCGGCCACACGTGCAGCGCGACAACTTCCATGGTGGCGTCGGGGCGGCGGCTCATGCCTGCCCGGCGCGGGCAGCAACAGCTTGTCGGTACAGCCGTCCGGCCCGATACGAGGACCGCACGAGTGGTCCGGACATCACCCCGAGGAAGCCGATGTCGTCCGTTGCGATCCGTGCGAACTCGTCGAATTGGTCCGGTTCCACCCAACGCTCCACCGGGTGGTGGCGCGGCGTCGGTCGCAGGTATTGCGTGATGGTCACCAGATCGCAGCCGGCGTCGTGCAGATCCCGCAACGCAGCCACAACTTCGTCGTCTGTTTCGCCCATGCCCAGAATCAGATTCGACTTCGTCACCAACCCTGCCTCTCGGGCCATGGTGAGCACAGCCAAGGACCGTTCGTAGCGGAACGCCGGGCGGATTCGCTTCATCAGCCGCGGCACGGTCTCAAGGTTGTGAGCGAGCACTTCCGGTTCGGCGTCGAATACCTGTCCCAGCAGTTCCGGGTTGCCGGAGAAGTCAGGAATCAGGATCTCCACCCCGCAACCTGGCAGCGCCTCATGGATCGCACGGATGGTCTCTGCATAGAGCCATGCGCCCTCATCGGGCAGATCGTCGCGGGCAACCCCGGTGACCGTGGCGTAACGCAGGCCCATGGCGACGACCGATTCGGCAACCCGGCGCGGCTCGTCGGTGTCGAGCGGAGTGGGCTTTCCGGTATCGATCTGGCAGAAGTCGCAACGGCGTGTGCACTGGTCGCCACCGATGAGGAAGGTCGCCTCGCGGTCTTCCCAGCACTCGTAGATGTTCGGGCACCCAGCCTCTTGGCACACCGTGTGCAAACCCTGGCTCTGCACAGTCGCGTGAATATCCGAGAACTCCGGTCCAGTGCGGAACTTGGTGCGGATCCACGGCGGTTTGCGCTCGATCGGTACTGCTGCGTTACGCACCTCGAGGCGCAGCATCTTCCGCCCAGGGGGCGCGAGGGGGTTGGTGGATTCATCCGGCAACGATTGAGAACTCACAAAGGTGAGCCTAATCCCAGGAGAGGTGTTTGCGCAGGTGCGCACCTAGGCGCAAGCCGACGTCGGCCACGGGATTCTCCTGCGGCAAGGAAGCACCCTCGGCCGCCAGTGAGGTGACGCCGGCGTCGCTGATCCCACAGGGAACAATCCTGGTGTAGTTCGTCAGGTCGCAGTCCACGTTCAGCGCAACGCCATGCATTGCGACACCGCGGGCCACCCGCACGCCGATGGCGGCGATCTTGCGGTCCTGCCGTGGTGCTGCGAGCAACGGTGGTGCTGTTTCGGATTCCCCGGCCAGCACCCACACCCCGCTGCGCCCGTCGATCCGGGTCGTGTTGATGCCGTAGTCGGCGCAGGTGGCGATCAGGGCAGCCTCAAGTGAGCGGACGAAAGCGACCACGTCCACGGGCGTTGCCAGTGGCACGATCGGGTAGGCAACAACTTGACCCGGGCCATGCCAGGTGATGCGTCCACCCCGGTTAACCTCCACCAGGGGTTCGTCGGGAGGCGGCAGATCGGCGGGTTGAGTACGCGTCCCCGCCGTGTACACGTGTGCGTGTTCGAGCAGCAGGATCGTGGGTATCGTGTCGCCATTCACCACCTGGGAATGCACGCGCTGCTGCAACTCCCACCCCTCTTGGTAGGGGATCTTGCGATGCCCGAGATCGAGCGGGAGGATCACCGGTTGCACGACAGCCAGCCTACGCACCGTTCCACGGACTCGTCACAACGCACGGATGTGTTGTGTGTCCACGGGGTAGTCAGACCAGCCCCAGGTTGGGACAAGGCCCTGGCCGCAGCACGTGCGCGTTCAAGCGCTCCCATTGCAGCACAGGCAGCGTCGGCTCAACGGCTGAGCAGATGTCGGTGGACGGCGGTGGCGGCTCGTCGACCGCTCACCAACGCCCCCTGAATGCTGGCTGTGTCGCGGTGATCGCCCGCGAGGAAGACGCCTCCTCCGACGTCCACCGGACGCTGAAGTCGCAGCGGCGAGGCCATGTCGGGCAAGGCATCTGGCACCTCATAGGTGGCCAGGTGGGTCCATCCTGAGGTGTCGATGCGGTACATGCGCGCCAACTGGGCCCGGACCGTCGATTCGCTGACGTCGGATGCGAGGCCGAGGGCAGTACTCGATACCAGGGATGCGCCCGGGGGCGAATACGACGGTGCTGCGTTGCTCATCACCGCAGTGTTGACCACCGGTCCAGTGCCGTCACCGTCAATCGTGAGAATGGCGAGCCCTGCTGCAAGTTGGCTCGCGGGTTGATCCGGTGCGTGATACCAGGTGGTGCAGGAGTGAGTTGCTGGGGTGGGGAAGTCCGGCAGCAGGGTCGCGACCTGGGCGGGTCCGGATGCCACCACGGTGGCGGCGGCTCGAACAGTGCCAGCGACGGTCTCTACGAGTCCGCCGTGGATCCTGGTTGCCGGGGTGCCTAGGTGAACGTGAGCCAGCTTTCCGGCGAGTTGAGTGGGGATCGCCTGCATGCCGCCAGCGGGCACCGCCGGGGTGCCGCGGACGAACGACCGCAGGATCAGGTCGGCGAATCGGCGGCTGGTGTCGAGGTGTGACTCGAGGAATACTCCCGAGAGGAACGGTGTGATCAGACGGGTGAAGAGTTGCGGCGGGACACCTGCATCGGTGAGTGCGGTTCGGATCGTGACGTCGGGTCGTTCGCGCAACTTGTGCGGCGGCGTGATCGCACACCTAGTGGCGTATCCGGCAAATCTGGCGAGCCCCACCGGACCGCCGAGGTCTGCCTTGACCGCGTCAACTGCCCAGGTCGGATGGGAACGCGGGTCGCCAAGTCGGATGGAACCGTTGGACGTGCTGACGATTGCCCCACGTTCGAAGCCTTTGAGATCGAGCCTGTCGTGGTCCAGCATCCGCTGGCCCTCAGGATAGGCCGGGTTGTACAACTGGAAACCTCGGTCGAATCGGAACCCGTCCACAACATCAGTGCGGATGCGGCCGCCGACTGCGTCGGATGCTTCCACCACCACCACGTGGTGCCCAGCCCGCTGCAGGTGCAGGGCGGCGGCAAGTCCAGCCAGACCGGCGCCGATCACCACAACATCAGCGCTGCCAGGTAGGGGAGGAGCAGACGGAAGATCCAAGCTGGGGGTCAGAGTGGGCGGCGCGTCATCGGCACTCATAGCGTCAGCCTAGGCCCATGCCGCTTGCCTGTGGACAACGCTGGCGGCGGGTGCGCCGAATTCCCGCAGACTGGTGGGGTGAATCCGCCATATCTACCTCCGCCTCACGGACAACGCCCAATTGCGCTGCCGCCGCCGCAATCCGCATCATCGTTGAGTCAGGGCCATCCGGCGGTTGTCGGATCGCTGTGGCCTCCTGCTTCCGAACTGTCAGCGCCACCGGCGTTGGTCGAGTGGCGCCGACGCACCCGGCGTCGGCCGCTGTGGGCGTGGTCGGGTCGAGCCAGAGTCCTGGCGGGAATGGCGATCACCAGCGCGGTCGGGGCGAGCGTAGTGCTGTTGCTGTAGCGCAGGTCACCGGAGCCCGGTGGCCAATCGAACGAGTCAGCAGGGTGTCACTGCGATTCGTTGCCAGCGGCCAATGCTTGCTCGATCGTCGGGTCCAGCCAGGTGAAGCCATCCCTGGTGAGCTTTTCCGGCACCACGTTTTGGCTGGCCAGGATGTCGCTGGCAAATTCGCCCAGTACAGCCTTCAGTGCGAGTGCCGGAACAGGTAGGAAGGCAGGGCGGCGCACCAGATTGGCGATGGCCTTGGTGACTTCCCGGTTTGTCACCGCGGCTGGTGCCACCAGGTTCACCGGCCCAGATAGCGATGCGGTTTCCAGGCAGAACTGCAAGGCCCTCACCTCATCGCGCAGGGAGATGAACGACCAATACTGGTTGCCGCTACCCACCCTGCCCCCGACGCCATATTTGAAGATTGCAATGAGCCGGCCGAAGGCGCCGCCCGCGGGACTCACCACCAGACCGGTGCGGGCGTGAACCACCCGAATGCCCGCGCCTTGCGCGGGCGCGGTGGCCGCCTCCCAGTCGACAACAACGTCGGCCAGGAATCCTTCACCTGGCTGCGAATCTTCGGTGAGGACAGCCTCCCCGGCATCCCCGTAGAAGCCGATTGCGGATCCGTTGACCAATACCTTGGGGAGTGGATCCAGGGCAGCGAGCGCCTTGGACAGCGTCGCCGTGGTGTTGACCCTGCTGTCGAGAATCTCCTTCTTGTAGGCCTTGGTCCACCGCTTGTCACCGACATTCGCCCCAGCCATGTTGAAGGCGGCATCAACGGAACCCAAATCGCCGGAGATAACGCCCGCGCCAGGATCCCAGGTGATTTCGTCTGGTGCTTGGGAGGGCCGACGGACCAGACGAACGACTTCGTGGCCATCCGCCCGAAGGGCGGCGACTAGAGCCGTACCAATCAAACCTGAGGCACCTGCGACAACAATTCTCATAGCCGTAGTGTGTCACCCGGGCGGGCCCGGCGATTAGATGCCAAGGTCGAACGCACCCTCTTCAAGACGTTCCTTCACTGCGGTGAGGAACCTGGCGGCATCGGCACCATCAACCAGGCGGTGGTCGTAGGTGATGGCCAGGTACACCATCGAACGCACCGCAATTGCTTCGCCGCCAACATCGTCAGTGACGACCACAGGCCGTTTGACTACCGCCCCAGTGCCCAGGATGGCCGATTGCGGCTGGTTGATGATTGGGGTGTCGAAGAGCGCGCCCCGGCTGCCCGTATTCGTCAGCGTGAAGGTACCGCCGGTCAGATCGTCTGGCGACAGCTTGTTCGTGCGGGTGCGTTCCGCCACTTCAGCAATGGCCTTGGACATTCCGGCAACGTCGAGGTCGCCAGCGTTCCGCACAACTGGCACGAGCAGCCCGCGTTCGGTGTCAACCGCGATTCCCAGGTTCTCCTGGCCGTGGTAGGTGACCGTTCCCGCGTCTAGATCCAAGGTTGCGTTGAGTTGTGGGAATGCTTTGAGGGCTTCCACGGACGCGACTGCGAAGAATGGCAAGAACGACAGGTTCACGCCATGGGCTTCGCGGAAGGCCGCCTTGTTCGCGGTGCGCACCTGGGCAACGCGGGTGACATCGACTTCAACGACAGTGGTGAGTTGCGCCGCCACCTGCAGCGATTGCACCATCCGGTCGGCGATCACGCGGCGCAACCGGCTGAGCTTCTCGGTGGTGCCGCGCAGCGGGGAAACCTCCAGCGGAGTGCGTTGCTTGGCTGCCGGAACTGGCGCCGCGGCCGCGGTTCCTGCCGCTGCGGCTCCGGGTGCGGCCGAGTGTTGCGCCGCAATGGCCGCCTCCACGTCTTGCTTGCGGATTCGACCTCCCACACCGGTCCCGACGACCGACGCCAGATCAACGCCGGACTCCTTTGCCAGCTTGCGCACGAGCGGCGTCACATACGGCACCTTGCCGGGCGCTGCTGGTGCTGCGGGTGCCGCCTGGGCTGGTGCTGCCGGTGGTGCGGGAGCCGCCGGTGCTGCGGGAGGCGCCGCGGGTGCTGGGGGCGCCGGGGCGGGAGCCGCAGGGTGCTGGCGCTGCCGCTGGAGCCGCCGCAGGTGGTGCTGGCGCTGCCGCGGGAGCCGGGCTGGCAGCTGGTGTCGCCGCAGCGGCTGGGCCGATGATGGCCAGGATCGCCCCCACTTCAGCGACCTCGTCGGCGGGGACCCGGACTTCCAGCAGCGTCCCGGCTGCGGGGGAGGGGATCTCGGTGTCGACTTTGTCAGTACTCACCTCGAGCAGTGGCTCGTCAGCGTCGACCGCTTCGCCCACTTCCTTGAGCCAACGAGTGACGGTGCCTTCGGTGACGCTCTCGCCCAGGGCCGGAAGGGTTACCTCGGTGGTCGGCCCGGTGGCGGCGGCAGCGGGTGCCGGCGCAGGGTCAGCAGCGGGTGCGGGGGCCGCAGGCGCCGCTGGCGCCGGTGCGGCCGCGGGCGGTGCCATGCCACCCACAGGTGCCGACGGTGGAGGTGGGAAGCCACTCACTGGGCTTCCGCTCGGCGGTGGCGGGGGTGCCGAGGCAGTCGGTGCTGCCGGAGCTGGAGCCGCGGGCGCCGCTGGTGCCGCGGCGACTGGCTGGGCGGTGGGTGCCGGCGAGGCCGGTGCGGCGGACGCCTCCGATGCCTCACCGATCACAGCGAGGACGCCACCGACCTCCACAACGCTGTCCTCTGGGGCGGTGATCTCCAGCAGCACTCCGCCGGCCGGTGCCGGAATCTCGGTGTCGACCTTGTCGGTGCTCACCTCAACTAGCGGCTCATCGGCCTCGATGGTGTCGCCGACTTCCTTGAGCCAACGGGTGACGGTTCCTTCGGTGACGCTTTCTCCGAGCGCCGGGAGGTTCACTTGGACCGACACGAGGTCACTCCCTCTCTGATGGTGTGCTGACGTGTGATGTGAGATGTGGGGGCTGTGGTTGTGGTGGAACTATCCGTGGGCGTGCAGCGGCTTGCCGGCCAAAGCCATGTGAGCTTCGCCCATGGCCTCGTTCTGCGTCGGATGCGCGTGCAGCAGCATCGCCACGTCCTCTGGGTAGGCTTCCCAGGAGAAGATCAACTGTGCCTCGCCGATCTGTTCTCCCATCCGTGAGCCGACCATGTGAATTCCCACGATCGGCCCGTCCTTCTGCCGGATCAACTTGATGAATCCGGCAGTCGCGAGGATCTGACTCTTGCCGTTGCCGCCGAGGTTGTATTCCACCGACTCGATGTTGTCCGCGCCGAAAACTTCCTGGGCCTGGTCTTCGTTGTAGCCCACCGATGCGACCTCTGGCTCGCAGTAGGTGACGCGCGGAATGGCCTTCTCGTCGATCACCTGTGGACCAAGTCCAGCGATTTCTTCGGCCACGAAGATGCCTTGGGCAAATCCGCGGTGGGCCAACTGCAGTCCGGGCACGATGTCGCCTACTGCGTAAACCCCCGGGATGTTCGTGCGCAGCCGCTCGTCGGTCAACACGAAACCGCGGTCCATCGCGACCCCGAGTTCTTCGTACCCCATGCCCGCGGTGTTTGGACCCCGGCCGACCGCCACCAGCAGGATGTCGGCGTCATATGACTGGCCATTCTCCAACGTCACGTGCACGCCTGATTCGTCCTGTGTCACACCCGTGACCCGCGCTCCGGTGCTGAACTTGATCCCGCGCTTGCGGAACGCCCGTTCCAGCGCTTTTGAGGCCGCTGCATCCTCAGATGGCACGAGCCGCGGCAGCGCCTCCACAATCGTCACCTCGGAGCCAAACGAGCGCCAGACACTTGCAAACTCCACCCCAATGACGCCGCCCCCCAGCACAATCACGCGGTTGGGGATCCACTCCATCGCCACGGCTTGGTCGCTGGTGATGACGAGGCCACCGATGTCGATACCCGGAAGGGTGCGCGCATAGGAACCCGTGGCGAGGACAACGTTGCGTCCCACGTAGCGGACGCCGGCCACCTCCACCGCGTTCGGTTCCACGAGCCGACCCTCGCCGGCGACGAAAGTGACGCCGCGGCTGGAAACCAGGCCCTGCAACCCCTTGTACAGCCTGGAGATGACGCCGTCTTTGTACTTATTGACCTTGATCATGTCGATGTCGTTCAAGGTGGCATTCACCCCGAAAGCCGACCCTTCGCGAACTTCGTCGGCGACCTCGGCTGCATGCAGCAGGGCCTTGGTGGGGATACATCCGCGGTGCAGGCAGGTGCCGCCCAACTCAGCCTTTTCGATCAAGGCGACACTGAGCCCCAATTGCGAGGCCCGCAGAGCGCAGGCGTAGCCTCCGCTACCGCCGCCGAGTACCACGATGTCGAATTCGGTCGCCCCGGCTTCGGTCACGTCGGATCCCTTCTGGTGCAGTCGATGCGTGCGCGCGCCCTATCTTGTCACTACTAGACCTGCCGCGGCCACCGCTGACGAAGGATTACCCAACGCTGTTTGCCAAACTCGGCAACAGTCAGCCAGCCATCTCCTCAGCGACCTGCACCAACGTCCGGACGGCGAAACCAGTGCCACCACTTGGGGTGTAGCCGTGAGGGTCGCCTTCGTTGAACGCGGGTCCGGCGATATCCAGGTGGACCCAACGGGTGCCGTCGGTGACGAATTCACGCAGGAACAAGCCGGCGGTGAGCATGCCCCCGTTGCGCTCGCCGATGTTGGCGATGTCGGCAATCTTCGAATCCAAAGATGCGCGAAGTGGCTCCGGCAGCGGCATCGGCCAGATGGACTCGCCAGTTCGATCAGCACTGGACACCACCGATGCCCGAGCGTCGTCGACGTTGCCCATCGCCGCGCCGACGTGGGCACCGAGGGCCACCATCTGCGCGCCTGTGAGGGTAGCCACGTCCACCAAAAGGTCTGGATCGTCTTCGCACGCCCGGGAAAGGGCGTCGGCCATGATGAGTCGGCCCTCAGCGTCCGTGTTGAGAACCTCCACGGTGGTGCCGTTGTAGGTGGTCAACACGTCACCCGGGCGTTGGGCGGTGCCGCTGGGCATGTTCTCCACCAACGGCAAGTACGCGGTCACCTTGAGGGGAATCTTGAGCCGGGCAATCGCCAGGGTGGCGGCCATGACGGCCGCGGCCCCACCCATGTCGCACTTCATCGTGATCATTCCGGTCGGCGTTTTCAGCGAAAGCCCGCCGGAGTCGAATGTGACACCCTTGCCCACCAAGCCCAGGTGCTGGTGGCTGCGGGGTGGACGATACGTCATCCGCACCAAACGAGGCGGGTGCGCGGAGCCTTTGCCCACTCCGATGATCCCCCCGTAGCCGCCCCGGGCCAGTTTCGATTCGTCCGACACCTCCACCCGGATCGAAGTGTCCGAGGCAGCCCGGCGCACCAGGGTCGCGAAATCATCGGGCACCAAGTCCGCCGGCGGGGTGTTGACGAGGTCGCGTGCGGTGCAGACGGCAGTAGCCACCTCAGCAGCGCGATCAAGTGCCCGCTGCACAGCTGGCTTTCTCGCCGACGTGCTGCTGAGTTTGTATGTTGCAGCCGCGCGATCCGTGCCACTGTCGGTGCGGTATCTGGTGAAGTCGTAGGCCCCCAATACACATCCCTGACCCACGGCCGCAATGTGTTCGGCGGAATCGACCGGACAGTCCACCGCGATGGTGGTGTGCTCCGAAAGCGCCCGACCCGCCGCGCCAGCCGCCTGACGCAAGGACTCTGGGTCCAACCCTTGGGTCATGGTGAACACGACGACCGGGGAGCGCACCACCCCGCCGGAGGGAATCACCCGGGCCTCGTTCACACCGCATCCTGGAGAACACCTGATCTAGCATTCCGGCCAGCTTCAAAGTCGTGCTGCGAGTCGTCCCGGCGCCGGAACGAACGGCGAATTTCGCGCCATCGCGTTCCACGAAGACCACGAGGGCGTCGGCTCGCACATCGGCTGCTGGCTTGGACGTCAATCGAATCGATGTCACTTTTGCGGAACTCCTTCGTGGGCGGGCTTAAGGGGCAGCCTAGAGAAGTCGGCCGCCCCGCGCCTGCGCGACGTACCGTGGAGGTATGGCTGCTGATGCTTCCAAGAGGTCAACCGGGTCGCGGCGATCCGGATCAGCGGGCGGCCGAGTCAGCAGCCGTCGATTGGGACCCGGCTCAGTGCTGGTGTTGATGCTTGGAATGGTACTCATCGCCGCAGGTTTTTTCGCGTCCCCTGCGGTGACTGCCGCGAGCCCGGCCGCGGCGAGCTGCGGCCGTGCGGGTGCAAGCCGAGGACCCCGACATTGTGCTCTTCCACGGCGAGGGCTGCCCACACTGTGCCGACGAGCGGGCATTCCTGGCCGACCTGCGCGAACGCCGCAGCGACATCACGGTGGCGGAGTACGAAGTCTGGTACGACGAAGGCAACCGGGCGCTGCTTGCCGAGTATGAGCAGCGCCTCGGATTCACCGCCCAAGGGGTGCCGGTCACGATCGTTGGCGATCGGGTGTGGATCGGGTTCTCCGAGTCGATCGGTAGCCAAATCGAGCAGGCATTGCCATCGGCCAGCACCGAGGAGCCGGCGCCTTCCGAAGCCGAAGTCGGCCCCAGGGTGGACGTGCCGCTGCTGGGCAGCTTCTCGTTGGCAGGATCCTCGCTGGTCACCGCGACCTTGGTGATCGGGTTCGTCGACGGCGTCAATCCCTGCTCGCTGTGGGTGCTCTCGGTGTTGTTGGCAATCGTGCTGCACAGCGGATCCCGGCGGCGGGTGGCGCTTGTGGGGGCTACCTTCCTCTCGATCACCGCCGGTATGTACGGGCTCTACATCGTGGGTTTCTACTCCGCTCTGGACTACCTCGACCAAATGGTGTGGATCCGGATCGTGGTAGCGGCGATCGCCTTCACCTTCGGGCTGCTGCAACTACTCGACGGGCTAGCGCCAGGACGGGCGCCATCGTTGTCCATCTCCGCAGAGGCCAAACCCGGGTTGTATCGGCGGATGCGGCGACTCTCAGCATCAGACCAGAACCTGCCGACCTTGCTCGGGGGCACCGCAGTGCTGGCCGTCGGCGTCTCGCTGCTGGAGACCCCCTGCACGGCGGGCCTGCCACTGCTGTGGACGACCCTGCTGGCCGATCAGGGGGTGCCGAGAGCTGAAGCCATCGCCCTGTTCGCCCTCTACATGCTGGTTTTTCTGATTGACGAGTTGCTGCTCTTCGCCGCCGCTGTGGTCACGATGCGGGCGACTCGGGTTCAGGAACGGCACGGTCGCGCATTGAAGATCCTTGCCGGCTCGGTACTGCTGACTCTCGCGACGACCATGATCGTGATGCCAGAAGCGCTCACCACGGTGGCGGGGACTCTGGTGGTGTTCGGCACATCGGGGTTGCTCGCCGTGCTGTTGTGGTGGCTGTCGAGGCGGCCCCGAGCATCACAGATGAAGGTCCCACCCGGCTAGCGTTCTCAAGCTGGTGGGAGGCGGCCTGCGGAGCGCAGTTTGCCGGAGTTGCCCAAGCTCGTGGTGCGCGCGGCGGCATCCCCTGCTCTAGCCGAATTGGAATGTGACCCGGCATAGGCACCGCCGTAGCCCCGCCAACTGCCGCGGGCGTTCGAGGTCTCCTGGTGAAATGAACGGACTTGATCGGACTTCGCGGCCAACACCAACTCGGCCCCGCCGTTCGCGGAACCGTTGCTGTCGGGCCGAGGCGATGCGTCGGCCTCGGCGACCGCCGACTTTCGAGCCTCTCGCAGGCGCGTGCCGATCCGGGTGATGAACGCCACCATGAAGGTCGCCTTGGCCGTCCGGCCCGTGATCGGAACGTCCACCATGCCCAGCCCTCGCTGGTAGGTAGGTGTGGTGTCGCCTTCCCAGCGGCGGGATTTCATCCAGTCTTGGGCACCGGCAACCATCCGCGGGGCACACGCCAGCCAGATGGCCTCGACTGTGTCAACGTCGTCTTCGGATCCGTAGGCAATGACGTAGGTGGAGTTGTGCGCGACGTCCACCAGCACATCGTTGGGGCGTGCGATCGCGCTGAACAATGCCACTAGGTGGGTGTTGGCTGCCCGACGTGGTTCGCCGATGCGGATGGTGCGTTGGAGCAACTTGGCCGGGCGGTGATCTTTGGCCGACTGGCGCGCGGCTAGGGCAGCCAGGTCGATGGCATGCAGGGTGGCGAGGTGTTGGGCTTTGGCCAGATAGGCCTCCGCCTCCTCCTCGCTGTCGGTGCGCTCAGACTTGGCGAGCAAAGCAGCGACGGTGTCGATTGTGGGCATGTTGCGGTGGTCCTCCCCCTAGGTGGTTGCCATGCGGCTGAGATGAAGGTCAAACAACACTGCGAGCGCCCAGCCCCCGGTCTCGCCGGTAGCCACGCGGTGCAACGCAATGAGGTGTGCGCGAAAAGCTGGGCCGTGAGGTGGCGCAGCATGGGTGCGGGTGTGATGGTCGAGGTGGTGGGCAACTTCATGCAGCACCACGTGCTCGCGGAGCATTTCGGAGGTTTCCGGGATTGCGATGGTGCGCGGGTGCTCCCAGTGTGCGCGGGTGTCGCCCGCGCGAGCGCGCACCAGAAGATCTGGGACGTTGCGTGGCCATACCTGGTGAGACGCTGATAGTCGCAGCGCCTTCACGTAGGAGTCGACATCGGCGATTGATCCGAACTTCCGCTCTGCAGGGAGCAGCACCTGGGAACCGGCAAGTTCGGTGAGGACCGGCCCGGCTGGGGGATTGGCACGCTGGCACATTCGGGAGTAGAGGTCTTCACACCGGTAGACGTCGATGCGACCGCGGTCGTGGGACGCAGGGTGTGCAGGCATGGGAAGAAGTTTAGGTTCGCCCTCCGACACGGCTGCCCGCTAGCAGATGTGCTGTGGATAACGCTTCGGGTTGATTCGGTCCGGGCCAGCCAGCGTCCGACCTAGCATGAGGTATGCGCCAATTGATGTACACCGAGCCCGGCCGGTTGGAATGGCTCGAGCAGTTCGAGCCGGTGCATATTGATACCCATGCCGCCTGGGTGCGCCCGCGTGCAGTGGGCCGGTGCGATCTAGATGTGCACATGGCCTCCGAGGGGCTCTTTCCCGGCCCCTACACGGTCGGACACCAAATCGTCGGCGACATCATCGCCCTCGGTAACGGGGTACGGGTCCACCAAGTCGGGCAACGTGTGGTGGTGCCTTTCCAGGTGTCCTGTGGTGCTTGTCGCGCCTGCCGACGCCGCCACTTCGCAGCCTGCGACGTTTTCATCGCCCCGGCGGGTTCGGCGTTTGGTTTCGGTGCGGCCGGGGGAGGCCACGGTGGCGGCATGTGCGATGTGCTCGAGGTCCCGTTCGCCGATCACCTGCTCATGGAGGCGCCAGCGAATGTGACCGACGAAGTGCTCGCAAGGGTGCCGGACAACGTTATCCAGGGCTACCGGGCGGTGGCCGAGGGGCTGGCGGCGGAACCGGCAGCGGAGGTGCTGGTGATCGGTGGCGACGCGCCGTCGACCGGACTTTTTGCAGTTGCCGCCGCGCGTGCCCTGGGAGCCCACCGAGTGCGCTACGCGGATCGTGACCCGGCACTGCTCGCTGCGGCCGAAACCCTCGGCGCCGACGCGATAGAGGTCGCCGAAGCCTGGCCGCAACAAGGATTCCCGCGGGCGGATGTGGTGGTGGCGAATTCCGGTGAGCACGAGGGGTTGCTGACTGCGATTCGATCCACGGCGCCCTATGGCCGACTCACCAGCGTGGTGATGCACATCGCCGCGGCGGAGGTTTCGCTGCCACTGTCACAGATGTATCAGCGCGGCATCACTTTGCACACCTCGCGGGCTGATTCCCGTCGCTACCTGCCCGAGGTACTCGCGCTGGTGGAGTCGGGGCAACTTGATCCAGCACTGGTGCCGAGCACAATCGTCGACTGGGATGACGCTGCCGAACGCTGGACCGAACCGGCGATCAGCCTGGTCGTGAGTCGAAGCTGACGGCCCGTCGGATCACGCATGACGAACGTGCGGTGACTCAGGACGCAACGTCGTCATAGCTTGCGAGGAACTGGCTGTTGTAGAGGTCGTGGTAGAAGCCATCGGCTGCCATGAGTTCGTCGTGGTTGCCGGTTTCGACGATGCGGCCAGCGTCCATCACCACAATCGTGTCGGCGTCGCGAATCGTGGAGAGCCGGTGGGCGATCACAAATGAGGTTCGGCCCGAACGTAGGTCGGCCATGGCCTTCTGAATCAACACCTCAGTGCGGGTGTCTACCGAGCTGGTGGCCTCGTCCAGGATGAGCACGGCGGGGTCGGCCAGAAACGCCCGCGCGATCGTGATCAACTGCTTTTCCCCTGCCGACACGTTCGCAGCGTCGTCGCCGAGCACGGTGTCATAGCCATCCGGCAGGGTGCGCACGAGCCGGTCGACGTGGGCTGCGGTGGCCGCAGCGATGATCTCCTCCTCGGTGGCGCCTGCCCGGCCGTAGGCGATGTTGTCTCGAATCGTGCCTTTGAACAGCCAGGTGTCCTGAAGCACCATGCCGAACGACAGACGGAGGTCATCCCTGGTGAGGTCTCGAATGTCCACCCCATCGAGCCGAATCGCCCCGGCGTCGATTTCGTAGAACCGCATCAGCAGGTTGACCAAGGTGGTCTTGCCGGCGCCGGTCGGGCCGACGATGGCGATCGCCGCGCCTGGGGCAACGTCGAGGCTGAGGTTGTCGATCAGTGGTTGGTCCGTGGTGTAGCGGAACGACACGTCGTCGAACTCCACTTCGCCGCGTACCCGACCGAGCCGCACCGGCTCGCGAGTTTCCGGCTCCTGTTCGTCCTCATCGAGGAGTTCAAACACACGCTCAGCTGAGGCAATACCGGACTGCAGCAGGTTGACGATGCTGGCGATCTGAGTGATCGGCATCGTGAACTGCCGGGAGTATTGGATGAACGCCTGCACGTCACCCAGCGACATGGTGCCGCTCGCCACCCGCACCCCGCCGATCACCGCGATCGCTACGTAGTTGAGGTTGGCGATGAAGTTCATCGACGGCGCAATGATTCCGGAGATGAATTGAGCCGCGAAACTGCTCTTGTACATCTCGTTGTTCGCCTTCGAGAATTGCTCGATTGCCTCACCCTGGTGGCCGTAGACCTTGACGATTTCGTGGCCGGAATACATCTCCTCAACGTGGCCGTTGAGGACTCCGGTCCATTTCCACTGGCCCACGAACTTGCCCTGGCTGCGTTTCGCGATCGCCATGGTCACCACGAGCGACAGCGGCACTGTGAGCAGGGAAATCAGGGCCAGCAGCGGCGAAATCCACACCATCATCGCGAGCACCCCGATCACCGTCAGAACCGAGGTGATCATCTGCGTGAGGGTCTGCTGCAGCGTGGTGGAGATGTTGTCGATGTCGTTGGTGACACGGCTGAGCAGATCCCCGCGGGCGTGGGCGTCGTAGTACCTCAACGGGAGCCGACCCAACTTGTGGTCGACGTCTTCCCGCAGCCGGAACATGGTGCGTTGGGTGACTCCGGCCATGAGATAGTTCTGACCCCAAGAAAACAGCGAACTGAGCACGTAGACCGCAGACACCAGCAGGATCACCCGGCTCAACGCGGAGAAGTCGACTCCTTGTCCGGGGGTCACAGTCATGCCCGCGAGCATGTCGGCCTGGGTGGTTTGGCCGCTTGCACGCAGCGCCTCGACGGCTTGCTGTTGGGTGGTTCCAGACGCCAACTGTTGGCCCACCACCCCGTCGAAGATGATGTTCGTGGCGTCACCGAGCAGTTTGGGCCCGAGTACTGCGAGGAAGACGCTGATGGAGCCCAACAGCAGCACCACCGCGATCACGATGCGTTCCGGGCGCAGCCGTTGCTCCATGCGCTTGAGTGAGCCTTTGAAGTCGCGTGGTTTCTCCGCCGGCAGCCGCATCCCCATGGCGCCGGGACCACCTTGAAATGGTCCGCCGCCCGCGGCTGGCCGGGTTCCGGGGCCTTCCTTCGTGGCGCTCATGAGGTGGCCGCCTCGGACAGTTGGGACGACACGATCTCGCGGTAGGTCTCACAGGTTTCCAGCAGTTCCGGGTGGGTGCCGATTCCCACTGCCCGACCATCGTCGAGCACGATGATCTGATCCGCGTGCATGATCGTGCTCACCCGCTGGGCCACGATCACCACCGTGGCTGAACGGACCTCGCGGGCCAGCGCCAACCGCAGTCGGGCATCGGTTGCATAGTCCAAGGCTGAGAACGAATCGTCGAACAGATAGATCGGCGCATCCCGCACCAGCGCCCGGGCGATTGCCAAACGTTGCCGCTGGCCGCCCGACACGTTGGCGCCGCCCTGTTCGATCTCGCTGGCGATTCCATCTGGCATGGTGCGGACGAAGTCGCCGGCCTGGGCGGTGTCCAGCGCGTGCCACACCTCGGCGTCGGTGGCGTCACGCTTTCCGTAGCGGACGTTGTCGGCGATGGTGCCGCTGAACAGGAACGCCTTCTGCGGTACCAGTGCGACCTGTGCCCACAGATTTGCCTGGGCCAGGCTTCGGATGTCGTGACCGTCGAGCCGAATGGTGCCTTCAGTGGCGTCGTAGAGGCGGGGGATCAGGTTGAGCAGGGTGGTCTTCCCTGATCCGGTTCCGCCCACGATGGCTGTGGTGTGCCCTGGGCGCAGGGTGAAGTTCAAGTCACACAGCACTGGGTCTTCTGCTCCCGGGTAGCAGAACCGCACGCCAACGAATTCGATTTCCCCGCGCACTGGTGATGCCAGGGTGGCGGGCTCGGCCGGATCTGCGATGTCGGGTTGGGTGTCGAGCACCTCGGCGATCCGCTCGGCCGAGGCCGCCGCGCGCGGAATCATCACGAACATCATCACTGCGATCATCACCGAGAACAGAATCTGCATGATGTATTGCAGGAAAGCCGTGAGGTCACCGATGCGCATGTCACCGGAATCCACCAACGCCCCACCGAACCAAATCACGGCAACGCTGGAGCCGTTCATGATGAGCATCAGCAGCGGCATCATCAGGGCGAATAGTCGGGTGACGCGCAACGTGGTGTCGGTGAGGTCGGCATTGGCCTCGGCGAATCGCGCCTCTTCGCTTTCGGTGCGCACGAAGGCGCGGATCACTCGAACACCGGCGAGCTTCTCCCGGAGTACTTCGTTGATTCGGTCGATTTTGCGTTGCATCGAACGGAACAACGGCACCATCTTGACCATCAGCAGGCCGATCACCACACCCATCAGCGGGACGATGACCAGCAGCAGGGCAGACAGTGTCACGTTCTGGCGCAGCGCCATCACGACTCCACCGATCGCGGTGAGTGGTGCCATCACCAGCATCGTCAGGCCCATGAACACGAGCATCTGCACCTGTTGAACGTCGTTGGTGTTCCGGGTGATCAGCGAAGGTGTGCCGAACAGGTCGACCTCACGCAGTGAGAAGCCCTGCACTCTGGTGAACAACGCTTCGCGCAGGTCTCGCCCAAACCCCATGGCGGTGCGAGCGCTGTAGTAGACCGCGATCACCGCGCACACCCCCAGCGCCAAGGTGACGCCGAGCATGACAAGTCCGAGTTGGATGATCATCCCGATGTCGCCGGGCACGATGCCGTTGTCAATGATGTCGGCGTTGAGTGTGGGTAGGTAGAGCATGCCGATCGCCTGCACGAATAGCAGCGCAATGGCAATCCCGATCGCGCCACGGTAGGGACGCAGGTACTCGCGCAGCAGAGCAATCACGTTCGCCAGCATGTCACCGTAGGCGCGCGCAGGCGCGCTCTGGCTCAACGGTGAGTAGCGTGTTCTTCATGAGCGAAGTCCTAGAGCACGCCACATCCCCGATTCATTCCGCGCACGAGGCCGCCGGGGCGAAGTTCGCACCCTTCAGTGGCTGGTTGATGCCGCTGGAGTATTCCGGGGTGCGGGCTGAGCACGCCGCGGTGCGCACTGCGGTGGGGATCTTCGACGTTTCCCACCTTGGAACCCTCCTGGTGAAGGGCCCAGGTGTATTGAGCGCATTGAACGAACTCTTCACCAACGACCTGCACCGGATCGCCGAAGGTCAGGCGCAATACACCCTGCTGTGCGACGAGTCTGGCAGGGTCATCGACGACCTAATCGTCTACATCCTGACCGACGGTTCGGCTGCGAGCGGTTCGAGTGCCCGACGAGGCGCAACCGACGGGGACCCGGACGAGGTGTTGCTGGTGCCGAATGCGGCCAACGCCAGCTATGTCCGCGACGCGGTGGCCGACGTCGTGCCGCCGGGGACGGACGTCACCGATGCGCACAGCGACATGGCGATCATCGCGGTGCAAGGCCCGGCGTCCGACGCGGTACTGGCCGACGTGGGCGTGCACGTGGACGTGGACTACATGAGCGTTACCCGAGCCTCGGTCAGTGGGGTGGACGTGATCATCTGCCGCACCGGGTACACGGGGGAGCGCGGATATGAGTTGCTGGTGGATTCCCAGGATGCCGTCGATGTATGGAATCTGCTGCTCACCGCGGCACAAGACCATGGCGGCGTGCCATGTGGTCTCGGCGCGCGGGACACCTTGCGGACCGAGATGGGCTACCCGCTGCACGGTCAAGATCTCGGCGGTGAGATCGGCCCGGTGGAGGCCCGGCTCGGGTGGGCGGTGGGATGGAAGAAGGACTCCTTCCGGGGCCGGGAGGCGCTGCTGGCGCGCAAAGCTTCGGACTTGACACCGCGGTTGCAGGGTTTGGTGCTGCTGGACCGTGGGGTGCCGCGTCCGGGCATGAGTGTGCACCTGTTCCCGGACGGTCCGACGGTGGGCAGCATCACCTCCGGCACCTTCTCGCCGACCTTGCGCACGGGTGTTGCATTGGCCCTGCTGGACCGCACCGTGGAGCCAGGTGCGGAAGTTGTGGTGAACGTCCGTGGTAGGTGGCTGGCCGCCAGGGTTTCGGAATTGCCCATGGTGCCCGCCCACGCCCGCGACTGACTCTCGTCCTTAGGTACAAGGAGGAATTCCGATATGCGCACCATCAGAGTTTTCGAACCCGCGCTGTGCTGCAACACCGGGGTGTGCGGCCCCGATGTCGACCAGGACCTGATCGCCTTCACCGCCGATCTCGCTCACCTGCAGGCCGCTGGCGTCGACATTGAACGCCACAACCTCGCCAACGATCCGCAGGCGTTCGCCAGCAACGATGCGGTACGGGAGTTCCTGCAGGTGGTCGGTTCGGCGGGGTTGCCGTTGACCCTGGCGGATGGGGTCACCGTCATGACCGGCCGCTACCCAAGCCGGCAACAGCTGGTTGCGTTTGCCGGGCTGCAGCCCGAGGCCGTGGTGCCCGCCGGCGCCACCACGCTCGGGTTACTCCAGGTCGAGGATGACGCCGCCACCGGCGACTCGGAATGCTGCGGTGGCGGTGGGTGCTGCTGATGGCGGCCTTGCCAGCGTTTCTGGAGGCACCGCCACGGTTTCTGTTCTTCACCGGAAAGGGCGGGGTCGGCAAGACTTCAATCGCCTGCGCCACCGCAGTTCACCTGGCCAGGACCGGGGCGCGAGTCTTGCTGGTCAGTACCGATCCAGCCTCCAACGTCGGGCAAGTGCTGCAAGTGCCGATCGGGCATCGGCTCACCGCCGTCCCGGCGGTCCCTGGCCTGGTCGCGTTGGAGATCGATCCGGAGGCCGCCGCTGATGCCTACCGCGAGCGGATCGTGGCACCAGTACGGGACTTGCTCCCAGCCGCCGAAGTAGCCTCAATCACCGAGCAACTATCTGGCTCCTGCACCACTGAAGTCGCGTCTTTCAACGAGTTCACCAGCCTGCTCACGGACTCCGAGGAATACGCCGAGTTTCAACACATCGTGTTTGATACCGCGCCCACCGGACACACCATTCGGCTGCTGCAGTTGCCCGGGTCGTGGACGGACTATCTCGATGTCGGCAAAGGCGACACCTCGTGTCTCGGGCCCCTCGCCGGACTGGAGAAACAGCGCGCGGTGTACGCCGAGGCGCTCGCCGCGCTGCAAGACCCACGGCGCACCCGCATGGTGCTGGTGACGCGCCCGCAGACGTCAGCGATCACCGAGGTCGCTCGTACCTTCGACGAACTCGCTGCCATCGGCTTCCAGAACCAACACCTAGTGGTCAACGGGGTACTCCCGGCCGCGGCCACCGTCGAACCGTTAGGTCGCCACTTCGCAGAAGGCGAACGGGATGCCCTCGCCAAACTGCCGGCGCCGCTGGCGCAACTGCCACGCAGCGACATCTCACTTCACGCCACTGCGATGGTGGGCCTGGCCGCACTGAGCCAGCTGTTCGAACCAGTCGAACTCCCAACTGCAGTCGGTGCGGACTCTGCGCTGAGTCGGACCGACGACGGCACGGCCGCACTGGGCGGTTCAGCTGATGCCGATCTCGATGCTCTGATCGACGATATGGCCGCCGGCGGACATGGCCTCATTCTGTGCATGGGCAAAGGCGGAGTGGGTAAGACCACAATCGCCGCGGCGATCGCGGTCGGATTGGTGGCGCGCGGCCATGACGTCCATTTGACGACCACCGACCCGGCGGCCCACCTCGGTGAGGCGCTGCCCAGCGAGGTGACCGGGCTGCAGGTGTCCCGGATCGACCCGGTGGCTGCCACCGAGGCCTATCGAGACCACGTCATGGCCACCAAAGGCAAAAACCTCGACGAAGCCGGACGGGCCGTTTTGCGCGAGGATCTGCAATCACCGTGCACCGAGGAGGTCGCGGTGTTCGGACAGTTCTCCCAGGCTGTCGCCGAATCCCGTCGCCGATTTGTGGTGATCGATACCGCCCCCACTGGTCACACCTTGCTGCTACTCGACGCGGCCGGTTCGTACCATCGCGAAATCGCCCGCCAATTGGGTGACAGCGGCAGCTACACCACGCCGCTGATGCGGCTGCAAGACCCGAATCAGACCAAAGTGGTGTTGGTGACGCTCGCGGAACCTACCCCAGTGACGGAAGCCCTTGCGTTGGCATCCGACCTGCGGCGCGCGGCCATCACACCCTGGGCGTGGGTGGTCAACAACTCCCTCGCGGTAGCCGAACCCCAAGGGGCGTTCCTGCGACAGCGAGCTGCCGCGGAAATCCCACAAATCGAGCGGGTCCAAGCGGCGGCGCCTCGGGTCGCGGTGGTTCCGTCGCTGCCGTTTGCGCCAGTGGGTCAAGAAGCACTGCTGAGACTCGCGGCGGCGCAGCCTCAGGTGGCGCTCGGCAACCCTTCCCACACGTGATGTAGCAGCGCTGTCCCTCGTTCCGACACCACTGAGATCTCCTGGCGTGGCTGTAGTCGGCAGGTCAACACTTGGAGCCGGAAGCGCAGCCGGCCGGTGGGGTAGTCCGGGTGGATCCCGGCAAAGGTGAAGCCGTGTTCTTCGAAACTGGTGACCATTGCCATCAGATCCGACCGGTCCGGGTCAATATCCAGATAGGTCACCTGGGCTCCACTGGCAGCAGCGGCGAACACCGCCCGCATGACGTCGGCCACCGAGTTGGCCTGCGACCTGTGCAGTTCGATGACGGCGAATCGAAGCGATTCCACGTATTCGACGTCGAATCCACGGGAAGGGGTTCGGCTCGGGCTCGACGCGCGAGACTGGGTTCCACCGGTGTGGTCCTGCCTGTCCTGCGCTGGCGGCGGTGCATCGCCGATGGTGTGCAACTGCACCGGGCTATCTGACATGAGTGCGGTCAGCGCAGCGAGGTGTTGCTTCGGGATGAACCAGCGGCCGCTCTCCACCGGCGCACCCAGGCGCAGCACGAAGAGCATCGCCGCCGCAGGGGCATTGGCGAAATCGTCCTCATGGCCACGATTCACTCCCGGCGGAACCATGGCCAGCAGCAGGCACATCTCCTGGGCCCCGGATTTGCGGATCGCCCGCTGGGCGAAGGGTCGCCGGGTCGTCGCCCACATCCAGATTTCGTCCACCCCGTGCCGGATCGCCCATTCCATCGCCGCCGCACCCACGCGCTGGGCAAGCCCCCCACCTCGCAGTCGGGGGTCGGTGAACACCATGCCGTATTCCACCAGGGTGCGCCGGGCGCTGGAGTCGTGCTGGGATCCGGGCACATCAGCGAATTCCAACGCTCCATGGGCGACGACGGTGCTGGTGCCGCCACGCCCGCGGGGGTCGTGGGGTGCCAAAGCGATCCAGGAGATGATCCGCCCGGACTCGATGGCTTGCGCGACTGATGCGGGGTCGTACATCCAGCCATTGAAGTAGGTCAGACCTTCGGTTCGGCGCAGAGCTTCGACGATCCCATTGGCATCCTCCGGCGAGGCCTGCCGCACTTCGATCTGGGATTCACCCATCAAAACCCAAGCTTCACAGCCTGGTATCGCTCCACGTCGTCAGGATCGCCGAGCACCACAACATCGCGCACGGCATCGCGGCCGTAGGCATGCATGACGATCTCCGCCACCGGACCGCGCAGCACGACGCTGCCTCGGGCAGGTTGGGTGAGTTCGAAGTCCGGCAGGTCGGTGGGTTGGAGCACAACCGGCACCGGGCTGCTGCGAAATAGCATCCGCTTGTTTGCTTTGAGTCGATCGAACAATTCGATGCGAACCTCATCCGGAAGCTCGCGCGCCTCCCAGTCCGGCTGCGCTCGACGCACGTCTTCGTGATGGACGAAGTACTCCATGGTGTTGGCGAGCGCATCCGCCCCCGGTAGCGCAAAGATGCTCAGTTTCGGTGGCCCGGAGCGGACTCGCTCCACCAAATCGGCGAAGGGTTTTGCGGCCGCATCCGCCTGTACCTTCGCCGTCCACCACTCGAGTGGTTTGACCATGATGCCAGCACCGGCATCGGGACGACCCTCACGAATAACAAGGTGGGCGGTCAGGTCACGGGTTTCCCAACCCTCACACAACGTCGGTGCGTCCGGCCCCAGGGAGTCGAGTAGGTCGCACAGCTGCGCACGTTCTGCCTGCGCCAGGCTTTCAGAACCCATAACCCCAGCCTAGATGCCGTCGACCCTGTTGACGATGCGGGAAACTCGGCAGGTCAATCAGGCTGCGACGCCAGTCGAACCGTGCGGTGGCAGGATTGACCCGTGACTACGGATCGGGCGGCATCCAACGAGACTCAGGCCGTCGCCGACGGCGGCGAATCTCCACTGGGTCAGGGGCCTTGGCGCCCAGATGAACGAGGACTCGTGGCGGCCGTGGTGCAGGAGCGCGCCACCGGACGGGTCCTGATGTTGGCCTGGATGGACGCTGAGGCGGTCCGCCGGACTGTCGCCACTGGTCGTGCAACCTATTGGTCCCGATCCCGTGGCGAGTATTGGGTGAAGGGCGAGACCTCTGGCCACGCCCAGTTCGTTCATCGAATTCAGGTCGACTGCGACGGCGACGCATTGCTGCTGGAGGTAGATCAGTTGGGTGCTGCCTGCCACACCGGACGCGATAGTTGCTTCGACACCGCCGAAGTGGTGGTGAAATCCTCAGCCGACAGCCGCAGACTCGCGGATTCCGGACCGATGCGCACCGCCGATCACAGAGAGTCCACGCCATGACAGACATTTACGAGCAGGTTCACCCGGACGGGCGCATAGTTCCCAGCGCGCCGGACTTCGCGGCCTTGGCCAACGATGGCCGCCGGGTGATTCCGGTGTGCCGCAAGTTGCTCGCCGACGGTATGACGCCGATCTCGGTCTACCGGGCCTTGACCGCGGAACGGCCGGGCACCTTCCTGCTTGAGTCCGCCGAACAGGGCGGTCGCTGGACGAGGTACAGCTTTGTGGGCGTGGCCAGCGCCGCGGTGTTGACAGAAGTTGACTCGATTGGGGTGTGGCGGGGGCGGCTGCCCAGCGGACTTTCGGCCACTGGCGTTCCCGAGGAACTACTTGGCGGAAGCCCTCAAGGTGTTGGCAACCCCTCGTATGCGCGGGTTGCCGCCGTTGACTTCCGGACTTGTCGGGGCGATCGGCTACGACATGGTTCGGCGTTGGGAGCGGCTACCCGATGACAATCCGGACGAGATTGGCCTACCGGAGTTGGCGATGTTGTTGGCCACTGATTTGGCCGTCTTCGACCACCGAGAGGGCGCGGTCTGGCTGATCGCGAATGCCATCAACTACGACGATCAACCCAGTGGGGTCCGGCAGGCCTACGACGATGCGGTGCGCCGGCTTGAACGAATGACCTCGAACCTTTGCCGACCTCTCCAGCACCAGGTACACACCATGGACCCCAGAGTCCACGTCGATTTCAGCAGTCGCACCGAAACCGTGGACTACCTCGAATCCGTCGAGACGGCCAAGGAACACATTCGGGCCGGGGATGCTTTTCAGATCGTGCTGTCGCAGCGGTTCTCGATGCCGTGCGAGGCGTCGGCGCTGGATGTCTACCGGGTGCTGCGAGCGACGAACCCCAGCCCGTACATGTATCTGTTTCGGATGCCGGACCCCGACGACCTCAACACGGTGGCCTTCGACATCGTCGGGTCGTCACCGGAGGCCCTGGTCACGCTCAATGACGGCGAGGCGTTGCTGCACCCCATCGCCGGCACCCGTCCACGGGGGGCGACCGAGGAGGCAGATGCCCAATTGGCTGACGAGCTCCTCGCCGACGAAAAGGAGCGGGCCGAACACCTCATGTTGGTCGACTTGGGACGCAACGATTTGGGGCGGGTGTGCACGCCCGGGAGCGTCGAGGTCGTGGAGTTCATGGCGGTAGAGCGATTCAGCCACGTCATGCACATCGTCTCCACGGTGATTGGGCAGTTGCGGCCTGGACTCACTGCGGTGGACTTGCTCTCGGCCACCTTCCCCGCTGGAACCCTGTCGGGTGCTCCGAAACCTCGGGCGATGGAGATCATCGACGATCTGGAACCGGTGCGTCGAGGTCTCTACGCCGGCTGCGTCGGGTATCTGGACTTCGCCGGCGACACCGATACCGCGATCACGATTCGCACCGCCGTGATTGCGAACGGCACCGCCCATGTGCAGGCCGGTGCCGGCATCGTGGCGGATTCCGATCCCGATTCCGAGCACGCAGAGTGCCGAAGCAAAGCAATGGCTGTCTTGCGCGCAGTCGCTGTCGCCAGCAGTGTGGAGAACCCGCGTTGACTCCGCGCAAGCAGTACGGCGTGGTGTTGGTGGTGCTGATACTGGCGGCAGCCATCGCACTTGCCGGGCTGGCACAGGTATGGGTGGTGGCCAGTGCCGGCGGCGCTGGACTGCCAGTGGTGTCTGCCTCGTTCACCGGACGCCAACTGGTGCCAGCCGCTGCGGGTGCCGCGGTGCTGTTGCTGGCGGGAGTGGCCGGCGTGGTCGCGACCCGGGGTTGGGGTCGCCGAGTGCTCGGCGCGGTGCTGCTGGGAGCAGCACTCGGGATGGGCTGGTCGGCGGCGAGTTTCGGTTCCGCCCTGCCGGCTTCGGCGCGGGCGGCGGCGGTGGCGGAGACTGGCTTCGACAACGTCGACATTGTTGGTAGCAGTTGGTGGTGGCTGGTGGTGGCCGCCGCGGTGCTCGGAGTGGTCGCGGCGGTCGTGGTGATGCTGTTCGGCCCTCGCTGGCCGGTGCTCGGTGGCCGCTACGAACGGGGATCGTCCTCGACGTCGGGAACCTCGGCAACCCCTACCGTCCTCACCCCATCGCAAGCCTGGGACGCTTTGGACCGTGGGGAAGATCCCACAACCGCAGGAGAAGTGACAGAATGACTGCCACATCACGCACCGCCACATCGAATCAACGAAGGGAACCCGGTATGTCTGCAGAGGTACACGACAACCACGGCCAGACCCCGGCCGCCTGGACAGCGGTCACCATCATCATGATCGCCTTCGCGGTGGGCTGCGTCGCCGTGGTGATGGCCATGCCGTGGTTGTTCTGGACCGCGGTGGTGTTCGTGTTCGTTGGAATCGGTGTCGGCAAGGCGATGTCAATGATGGGCTACGGCGCCACTGAACCTGACTCGGAGTCGGATTCGGAGCCCTCGGCCGACGCTGGCTCTCGCTGACCAGGACGCCAAACTCGCCATGTCCCGCGGACTCGTGCTGGTCGTCGAAGACGAACGCAATATCGCTGACCTTCTCAAGCTCTACCTCACCAGGGAGGGCTTTGGCGTGGTCATCGCCGGTGACGGCCCGGACGCGCTGGAAGAGGTCAAGCGGCATCGACCCGCGGCGATCATCCTGGATGTCGGCCTTCCGACTATGGACGGTACGGAGGTGTGCCGACGATTGCGGGCAGCCGACGACTGGACGCCGGTGCTGTTCTGCACCGCGCGAGACGACGAAATTGATCGCGTAATTGGGTTGGAGCTGGGCGCTGATGACTACATCACCAAGCCCTTCAGCCCCCGCGAGGTGGTGGCCCGGCTCAAAGCGGTGCTGCGCCGATCCCAGGGGGTGGGCACGCACGATGAACTCAGCCTCGGCGATGTCACGCTGGACCGCGACAGCAGACGGTGTCGAGTCAGCGGGGCAGACATTCCGCTGACCGCCACCGAGTTTGACCTGCTCGCCTATTTGCTCGCCAAACCTGGGCGCGTTTTCAGCCGTGAGCAACTCCTCAGCGAGGTCTGGGGATATTCCAGCGTCGTCACCACCCGGACGGTGGACGTCCACGTGGCCCAGCTTCGCGCCAAACTGGGTGAACCGGACTTGATTCGCACGGTTCGAGGCGTCGGCTACTCCGCCGATCCGGACGCAGCCTCAGCGGCTAAGTGACAACCGCGTGCCGCTCGATTCGCCAGGCCAGCCGCTGCCGGACACACCGGCGGAGGTGTCTGCGGTGGGTTCCGGGCGGGTCACCGGGACGTTGGCCGGCCGTATCGCCCTGGTGACGACCACGGTCGCCTTCATCACTGCGCTGATCGTCGCCGCGGTGTCGGTTCCCCAGATTCGCGCAGCCGGCCAGACCGAGGGTTTGCTGTACCTATCTCGCACTGTCGACGCCGTGATCGCCTCAGCCGAGCGCATTGGGCGAGGAATGCCAGCGCCGCTGTTGGGGATGCAGGCAGGAGAACTCGATATCGAGGTGATCCGCCCAGGCAGCGCACTACCCGAATACATCAACCGAGATCAGTTCGAAGAACTGCAGCAAACCGGGCGGGTGGGATTCGTAGCCCAGGAGGGTGACACAACCTTGCTCGTGCAGGGCCGGCTTGCCTCCGGCGGCTCGGTGGTGCTGTTCACGCAGCCGGAGGATGTGAGTAGGGAGGGCGTGGCGCAGGACATCACCCGATTGCTGGTGGCGCTCGGCTTGGGGGTGCTGATCGCTGCGTTTGCCGGGGTGGTCTTGGCGGCCCGGCTGGCCCGGCCACTGCGCGTGGCCGCATCGGCGGCGGAACAAATGTCGAAGGGGCGCCGCGACGTGCTCATCGTCCCCGATGGGCCCCGGGAGGTGGCCGAGGTGGCCGAATCCCTCAATGGGTTGAACTCTGCACTGTCCCTCAGCGAGGCCAGGCAGCGCGAGTTCCTGCTCTCCATATCGCACGAGCTGCGCACCCCCTTGACCTCGATCCGTGGCTACGCCGAAGCTTTCGCCGACGGTGTGGTGCCGGCCGAGGAGGTGGTCCCGACGGCAGGCTTGATGGTGGCCGAATCGGAGCGGCTGGAGCGGCTGGTCGCGGATCTGCTGGATCTGGCTCGGATGGGTGCGCGGGAAGTGCGGATTGACGCCATCGAGACCGATGCCACGGCGCTGCTCACGGATGCCGGGAAGGTGTGGGGAAGGATTGCCGAAGGGGAGGGCGTCGACTTCCGTACCCAACTGCCGGAGGCGCCGGTGTTCATCGTCACCGATGGCACCCGGCTACGGCAGATGGTGGACAACCTCATGGCCAACGCCCTGCGGATGACACCACCAGGATCGCCCATCGTGCTGGCCTGCCAGGTGAAGACGGAGACGCTGGAGATTCAAGTGCGCGACGGTGGGCCTGGACTCACCGACGATGACCTGTCCGTGGCTTTCGAGCCCGCCGAACTTTACAGCCGCTACCGCGGCGTTCGGCGAGTTGGCTCGGGGGTTGGACTGGCGCTCGTGGGCAGGCTGGCGCAGCGGCTTGGGGGCAGCGCCACGGCCTCCCACGCCCCGGAGGGGGGAGCGGCATTCACGATCACACTGCCCCTGGCCGGTGGCGCGAACGCGGCCCCGTCGGTGTGAACGGCAGCCGGTCCCGGTGAGTAGTCTTGCCGCATGTCTGGCCCCCGAGATGCCGCGCTGGCGCCGGCAAACTCATGGCTCGTTCCGGCGGTGGTCTCCACGCTGTGCTGCTTCCCCATCACCGGTGTGATCGCGGTGTTCTACGCGGCCCAGGTACGAGCCCGAGCCGAAAACGGCGACCTTGTTGGCGCCCACCGCGCCGCCAAACGCGCTCGCGCATGGACTCTGCTCGGATTCGCGCTGTTCATCGTGGCAGTTGCGGTTATGGTTGCATCTGGCGGTTTATTCGGTTTCGTCGATCGATTGCGAGAGTGAGGCGAAGTGTCGGAAGCACCCACGGCACGAGCGACAGTGCCGCACGACCAAGATCGCTCGGAATCCGCCCACGAGGCGCCCACAGCACTTGACCAACGCCCGCGCCGCGTCCGGCTCGCTGGTCCGTTGGCCGCGATCGGCGGGATTACCGCCGCAACTGTGCTGCTTGCGGTTGTCGATCCGAATGAGCCTGGGCACTATCCCGGATGCCCCACCCAGACACTTTTCGGCCTCGACTGCCCGGGCTGCGGCGGTCTTCGCGCCACTCATGCCCTGGCCCACGGCGACCTCCCGACTGCCTTCGGCCACAACGCGTTGTTCGTGCTGCTGGTCCCGGTGATCGTCTTCATGCTCGGAAACAGTCTGGTGTCAGCCTGGACGGGTCGGCCCCCTAAGCAGTTGCCGGCAAAATGGATCCGGGCGGCGTTCATCGTCTTCGTCACACTGATGGTGGTTTTCACCCTCGTGCGCAACTTTCCCTTCGGGGCTTTCCTCGCTTCTGGCTGACCGACGTTTCGACCCAGCGTGACGCAGTCGCGAGGTTGGCCGTTAGCCTGGCGACGTGACCGTTCTGGACGACATCGTCGTGGGCGTCCGCGAGGACCTGGCCGTACGCCAGTCCTTGGTTCCGCTGGACGTGCTGCAACAGCGATGTGCCGACATTGCCCCTCCCCTGGACGCGCTGTCCAGGCTCACCGGCCCGGAAGTTTCGGTGATCGCGGAAGTCAAACGTTCGAGCCCGAGCAAGGGGGCCCTGGCAGCGATTGCCGACCCGGCCGGGCTCGCCGCCGACTATGAGGCTGGTGGCGCTGCTGCGGTGAGTGTGCTCACCGAAGGCCGGAGATTCGGCGGCAGTCTGGAGGACTTGGCAGCCGTCCGATCCGCAGTAGAAATCCCCATACTGCGCAAAGACTTCGTCGTGACGAGTTACCAACTCTGGGAGGCGCGCGCCCACGGGGCAGACCTCGTGTTACTCATTGTGGCGGCGTTGGAGCAGGAGCAGTTGGTGTCGCTGGTGGAGCGCGCAGGGTCGATCGGGCTGACTGCCTTGGTGGAGATTCATGATGAGGAGGAAGGTCGCCGCGCTGTTGATGCCGGCGCCACGCTCATCGGGGTCAACGCTCGGAACCTCAAGACACTTCAGGTCGACCGTGACACCTTCGCCCGAGTAGTCCCCACCTTGCCTTCTTTCGTCACCACTGTCGCCGAGTCTGGCGTTCGTGGTCCACACGACCTGTTGGCCTACGGCGCCGAGGGCGCTGACGCCGTGCTCGTGGGAGAATCACTCGTGACCGGCGGCAACCCGCGACAGGCGGTGCACGCACTGGTTGCAGCGGGTATGCATCCCGCCTGCCATCACGTCCGCGACTAGCGACCAGGGAGAACCCCACCCGTGACCGCTCTGCTCCCCGATGCCACTGGGCACTTTGGCCCCTACGGAGGACGTTTCGTCCCCGAAGCATTGATGGCCGCCCTCGACCAATTGGATGAGGCGTATCGATCCGCCCGGGTTGACCCCGACTTCACGGCAACTTTGGAATCGCTGCAACGCGACTACACCGGCCGCCCCAGCCCGCTGACGCTCGCGTCGCGCTTCACAGCTGATCACGGTGGGGCTCGGCTCTATCTCAAGCGGGAAGACCTCAACCACACCGGATCACACAAGATCAACAACGTGCTTGGTCAGGCCCTGCTGACCAAACGGATGGGCAAGACCCGGGTGATCGCAGAGACGGGCGCCGGCCAACATGGAGTTGCCACCGCCACTGCCGCTGCGCTCATGGGACTGGATTGTGTGGTCTACATGGGGGAGGAAGACACCCGTCGGCAGGCCCTCAATGTGGCGCGGATGCGACTGCTCGGAGCGCAGGTAGTGCCGGTGACCGCAGGGTCGCGGACGCTCAAGGATGCGATCAACGAGGCCATGCGGGACTGGGTCACCAACGTGGAGAGCACCCACTATCTGCTGGGCACGGTGGCGGGACCGGCGCCCTTCCCCGAGATGGTGCGTGACTTTCACGCCGTGATCGGTCAAGAGGCGCGGGTGCAGATACTCGACCGCGAAGGTCGCCTGCCGGACGCGGTGGCCGCCTGTGTGGGCGGTGGGTCCAACGCGATAGGCATATTCTCGGCCTTCATTGACGACGTCGAGGTGGGCCTGTTCGGATACGAAGCTGGCGGGGAGGGCATCGAGAGTGGACGGCACGCGGCCACTCTCACCGGTGGCAGCCCCGGCGTGCTGCACGGCACCAGGTCATATCTGCTCCAGGATGACGAGGGGCAGACCATCGAGTCACACTCGATTTCGGCGGGTCTGGATTATCCGGGCGTCGGTCCGGAGCACGCCTGGCTGCGGGACACCGGCCGGGCCACCTATGCGCCGATCAACGATGACGAGGCGATGGCTGCGCTGGCTCTGATGTGTCGCACCGAAGGAATCATCCCTGCGATCGAAACTGCCCATGCCCTGGCGGGAACGCTGCGACTCAGTTCGGAGTTGGGGCCCGATGGCGTGATTGTGGTGAACTTCTCTGGGCGTGGCGACAAAGACGTGGCCACCGCTGCCGCGTGGTTCGGCTTGGACGCGCCCGAGGCTGGCGAATGAACGCGCTCGGGGAGGCCTTCGCCGCAGCCCGCGCCGACGATCGCGCACTTCTCATCGGCTACCTGCCAGCGGGATTCCCGACCCGCACGGAGGCGGTGTCGATTATCGCGGCGATGGTCGAGAACGGCGTCGACGTCGTCGAGGTTGGCCTGCCGTACAGCGATCCGCTGATGGACGGCCCGGTGATCCAATCGGCCGTCGATCAGGCACGGGCAGGCGGAGCTCGGATCGTCGATGTGATGGCGACGGTTCGCGCCACCACCGCCGCTGGGGCACCGGCGCTGGTGATGTCCTACTGGAATCCAATCGAGAAATACGGGGTCGCCCGCTTCGCGGACGAACTCGCGAATGCCGGTGGCGTCGGCGTGATCACCCCGGACCTCACCCCGGAAGAGTCGTTCGCTTGGCGCAGCGCCACGGACGACGTCGGACTTGACCGAGTGTTCTTGGTGGCTCCTTCATCGACCCCGGCTCGAATCGCGTCAGTTGCGGACGTCACCAGTGGTTTTGTGTATGCCGCCTCCACCATGGGAGTCACCGGGGTGCGGTCGTCAGTCTCCGGTGCGGCAGAACAGCTTGTGGCGCAGGTTCGCCAGGCAACCACCCTGCCCGTGTGCGTGGGCCTCGGGGTCTCTAACGCGGAGCAGGCAGCAGAGGTGGCCCGATACGCGGATGGAGTGATTGTCGGATCCGCGTTCATCCGGGCGGTGCAGGAATCCGAGGATGAGGCCGAGGCCAGGGACGCCGTTGGCCGGTTGGCGGCTGAACTCGCCGTTGGCGTGAGGCGTCGCTAGCCCTGCGAATGTTCTCGCTTACCATCGTGTGCATTGCCCGAAGCCCATTTCAACGATCACCTGACCATGGGAGTCCCCACGCATGAGCAGCGACAAGAAGACCAGCACGCGTGAGAAGGCCGCCGCCGCCCGTGCCGCTGCCGAAGCCAGTGAACGTCGGCGAGACCGAGCAGTCAAAATCGGCATCGGGGCCGGCGTCGTGGTCATCGTCGGTGGCATCATCGGCGCCACGTTGTTCGCAACCCGAGATTCTGGCAGCGCGAGCACGTCCGCCAACCCGGATGCGCCGCTGCCCGCCGGGGTGTCCGCACCGGAGTACGGGGCCCCAGTAGGTTCCGTCGATACTCCCGTCCTTGACGTCTACGAGGACTTCCAGTGCCCCGCGTGTGCGGTCTTGGCTGAGGCGGTCGCACCGACAATCAAGGAGATGGCCGACGCTGGCCAAGTCAAGGTCAACTACCACCCGATGAACTTCCTTGACCGCAACCTCGGCAACGACGCCTCCACCCGTGCCGCGTCGGCGTTCGGCTGCGCCGTGGATGCGGGCGTGGCGTTGGACTATCACACCTTGGTGTTCGCCAACCAACCCAGCGAAGGTGCCGGGTATACCCAAGAAGACCTCAAGAAGTGGGGCGCTGAGGCTGGTATCACCGGCCCGGCACTCGACACGTTCAACACCTGCGTCGACGGTGTCAACTACGCTGAATGGCCAAGCCTGGTCAACGAGGCAGCGAACCTGCGCGGTGTCACCGGCACCCCCACCTTGTTCCTCAACGGCGAAGAGGTCGACCGTAACCAGCTGGCCAGCCCAGACGATCTCAAGGCTCAGATCCTCGCCGCGGGTGGGCAGTGAGTCTGCTGACGTACGCGCCGCACTTGTCCGCTTTGCCGGCCTCGATTCCCAGCCCCGACCAGGGAGTCTGGGAGTTGGGTCCAATTCCCATTCGTGCGTATGCCGTGATCATTCTGGTCGGCATCGTCGTGGGTGCGGTCATCGCCGACCGGCGTTGGGTGGCCCGCGGAGGCCGCAAGGGTGAGATGTATGACATTGCCCTGTGGGCGGTTCCGTTCGGCATCGTCGGTGCACGGATCTATCACGTCCTCACTGACTGGCCAACCTACTTCGGCGATGGGGGTGCGGGTTTGGCCGCGGCCGCGCGGATCTGGCAGGGCGGACTGGGTATTTGGGGGGCCGTCGCTGGCGGCGCGCTAGGAGCCTGGATCGCAGCCCGGCGGCATGGCATCCTGCTGCCTCCCGTCGCCGATGCGGTGGCTCCCGGAATCGCTGTCGCTCAGGCAATCGGACGCTGGGGCAACTGGTTCAATCAAGAGTTGTTCGGCCGTCCAACGGACCTGCCGTGGGGATTGGAGATCTCACCGGCTAATCGACCGTTGGGTTACGAGCAGTTTGAAACCTTCCACCCGACGTTTCTCTACGAATCGCTCTGGTGCCTGCTTGTGGCCGGGCTCGTGATCTGGGCCGACCGACGATTCGCCCTCGGCCACGGTCGGGCATTCGCGCTGTATGTGTTCCTCTACTGCATCGGGCGGTTGTGGATCGAAGCGGTTCGGATCGATACTGCGACCATCGTCGCTGGTTTGCGGATCAACATCTGGACTGCCGCGATCATCGCCCTGCTGGCGCTTGCGTATGTGATCGTGGTTGGGCGTCGCAAACCTGGCCGGGAGAAGAGCGTGTATCGGGACGGGGTCACGCCCGCGGCGGTGTCGTCGAGCTAGTCTGCGGTGCCAGCACCGAGGAATTTTGCAGGCGCATGTGCTCAGAATGCCTTCGTGCGCTAGCCTCTTCATCAACGCGGCGGGCCAATGATGTCCCGACTCGTGCGATGGCAAAGAAGCGTCTGAGATTTCGGATGCGCAAGACCTGCCTTGCCGAGTATCCGTTGGACGTTTTCTTGACGTCTGGGCTGACCTGCCCGATTTGCCGCACCCAATCTCCGTGTCCCAGCGACGCATTGCCGAGGTGACCCATGTCAGTTGCCCTACCCCAACACTCTGCCGGCCCGATGTCTGCGCTGCCGCAAGCGCAGGGGCTCTACGATCCGACTGCCGAACACGACGCGTGTGGTGTCGCGTTCGTTGCGACCATGTCTGGCGAACCCAGCCACGAGATCGTCCGACACGCCCTCACCGCACTGCGGAACCTCGACCACCGCGGAGCCTCCGGCGCGGAGCCGAACTCCGGCGATGGTGCCGGAATCCTGATCGGAGTGCCGGACGCGTTTTTCCGCGAAGTAGTCGATTTCGACTTGCCAGCAGCTGGTGAATACGCCGTCGGGACGGCCTTCATCCCAGGCGACGACGCCCAGATCGATCGCCAGGTTGCGATGATCGAGACCATTGCGGCAGAAGAAGACCTAGTCGTGTTGGGCTGGCGCGAAGTTCCGGTGAACCCTGAGTCCGTGGGCGCCACAGCGCGGGGCACCATGCCCCATTTCCGTCAGTTGTTCGTCGCCGCCGCGACGCCGACTGACGATCAGATGCAGTTGGAGCGGATGGCTTTCTGCCTGCGCAAGCGCGCCGAAAACACCACCGACGTGTATTTCCCGTCGCTGTCCAGCCGCACCATCGTCTACAAGGGCATGCTCACAACCGACCAACTCGACACGTTCTTCCCGGACCTCACGGATCCGCGCGTCGCGTCCAAGGTCGGTCTGGTCCACTCGCGGTTCTCCACCAACACGTTCCCATCGTGGCCATTGGCGCACCCCTACCGACTCATCGCCCACAACGGTGAGATCAACACTGTGCGCGGAAACCGCAACTGGATGCGCGCACGCGAAGCAATGCTGTCGTCGGAGCTCATCCCCGGCGACCTCAGCCGGCTCTACCCGATTTGTGCCCCAGGGGCCAGCGACTCGGCTTCTTTCGACGAGGTCCTCGAACTGCTCCACATGGGTGGTCGTTCGCTGCCTCATGCAGTGATGATGATGATCCCAGAGGCGTGGGAGAACAACGCCGACATGGATCCCGAGAAGCGCGCCTTCTACGAGTACCAAGCGATGCTGATGGAAGCGTGGGACGGCCCTGCGGCGGTGTGCTTCACCGATGGATCACTCATCGGCGCGGTACTCGACCGCAACGGCTTGCGGCCGGGGCGGTTCTGGGTGACCTCGGACGGTTTGGTGGTCCTCGGCTCCGAGGCCGGAGTGCTGGACATCGACCCGGCCACGGTCATTCGCAAGGGACGACTGCAGCCTGGTCGGATGTTCCTGGTGGACACCGTCGCCGGTCGGGTGATCGAGGATTCCGAGATCAAGGCGCAGTTGGCTGCCGAGAATCCCTACTCTGACTGGCTGCACGCTGGTGTGATCCACCTGGAGGAGCTGCCCGAGCGCGAGCACGTGGTGCACACCCACACCTCCTGCCTGCGGCGCCAACAGACCTTCGGTTACACCGAGGAGGAGTTGCGGATCCTGGTGGCACCGATGGCACGCGCGGGCGCCGAGCCGCTCGGATCGATGGGCACCGACACCCCGATCGCGGCTATTTCGGATCGCCCACGCCAAATCTTCGACTACTTTGCGCAACTCTTCGCGCAGGTCACGAATCCGCCGCTGGACGCGATCCGGGAAGAAATCGTCACCTCCCTGCGATCCGCCATCGGCCCGGAGGGCAACCTGCTGGCGACCACGCCTGCCCAGTGCCGGAATGTGGTGCTGCCGTTCCCGGTGATCGACAACGATGAGTTGGCGAAGATCCTGCACATCAACGACGATGGCGACTTGCCTGGTTTCCGTGCCGCGCGACTCAGCGGGCTATACCGGGTGGCTGGTGGCGGAAAGGCCCTGGAGGAGCGCCTGGACGAGATCTGCGAGGAGATTGACGAGCTGATCGAGGGCGGCCTGCGGTTCGTGGTGCTCAGCGATCGTGATTCCGACCGTGATCTCGCGCCGATCCCGTCGCTGCTGCTCACCTCTGCGGTCCACCACCACCTGGTCCGGCGCAAGACCCGCACCCAGGTGAGTCTGCTGGTGGAAGCCGGGGATGTGCGGGAGGTGCACCACGTCGCGTTGCTCATCGGTTACGGCGCAGCGGCAGTCAATCCCTACCTCGCGATGGAGAGCGTGGAGGACCTGGTCGCCTCCGGCTACCTGGAGGGGATCGATTCGGACATCGCTGTCCGCAACCTGGTCAAGGCGCTCGGCAAGGGTGTGCTGAAGGTGATGTCCAAGATGGGCATCTCAACTGTGTCTTCCTACCGCGGTGCGCAGGTGTTTGAAGCGATCGGGCTGAGCCACGAACTCGTGGATCGCTACTTCACCGGTACCACCAGCAAGCTCGGTGGGGTGGGCCTTGACGTGCTCGCTGAGGAGGTAGCGAGGCGTCACCGCACCGCCTACCCGAACTCCGGTTCGTCGAGTGCCCACCGGCAGTTGAACATCGGCGGCGAATACCAGTGGCGGCGGGAGGGAGAGCCGCACCTGTTCGACCCGGAGACGGTTTTCCGCTTGCAGCACTCCTCGCGGGCCCAACGCTATGACATCTTCAAGGAGTACACACAGGCAGTGGACGATCAGTCGACCAGGCTGATGACGCTGCGTGGCTTGTTCGAATTGGACTCTGACCGCCCGTCCATCCCGATTGAGGAGGTGGAGTCGATCAGTGAAATCGTCCGCCGTTTCTCCACCGGTGCGATGTCCTACGGGTCCATCTCGCAAGAAGCCCACGAGACGCTGGCCATCGCGATGAACCGACTCGGTGCCAAGTCCAATACTGGCGAGGGAGGCGAAGACCCTGGCCGGTTCACCCCAGATGCCAACGGTGACTCCCGGCGGTCGTCGATCAAGCAGGTGGCCTCCGGTCGCTTTGGGGTCACCAGCGAGTACCTGGTCAACTCCGATGACATTCAGATCAAGATGGCTCAGGGTGCAAAGCCGGGGGAGGGCGGTCAACTCCCTGGCCACAAGGTGTATCCGTGGGTGGCCAAGACTCGCCATTCCACGCCCGGTGTGGGGCTCATCTCGCCGCCACCGCACCACGACATCTATTCGATCGAAGACTTGGCACAACTCATTCACGACCTGAAGAACGCCAACAACGAGGCGCGTATCCACGTGAAGTTGGTCAGCGAAGTCGGGGTGGGCACGGTTGCTGCCGGCGTCGCCAAGGCACACGCTGACGTCATCTTGATTTCCGGCCATGACGGCGGAACGGGAGCGTCGCCGTTGACGAGCCTCAAGCACGCTGGTGGGCCATGGGAACTCGGCCTCGCCGAAACCCAGCAGACCTTGCTGATCAACAACCTCCGCGACCGAGTGGTGCTGCAGACCGACGGCCAACTCAAGACTGGCCGGGACGTTGTGATCGCAGCCCTACTAGGAGCAGAGGAATTCGGATTCGCCACCGCACCGCTGGTGGTGATGGGCTGCATCATGATGCGGGTGTGCCACTTGGACACCTGCCCGGTCGGAGTGGCCACTCAGAACCCGGTGCTTCGCGAACGTTTCACCGGCAAGCCAGAGTTCGTGGTGACCTTCTTCGAATACGTCGCCCAAGAGGTCCGCGAGCTCCTAGCCGAACTCGGCTTCCGCACTCTCGATGAGGCGATCGGACATGCGGAATGCATCAACGTTCGTCCCGCTATCGACCACTGGAAGGCCAGCGGACTGGACCTGAGTCCGATTCTGGCGGTGCCGCAATCCGACAGCCCACGGCGCTGTGTGACCGTTCAAGACCATGGCCTGGACAAGGCCCTGGACAACGAACTCATCGCCTTGTCGGCGGATGCTTTGGAGCGGGGCGAGCCGGTGCGCGCCCAGGTGAAAATCCGCAACGTCAACCGAACGGTCGGCACCATGCTCGGTGCCGAGGTGACGCGCCGGTACGGCGGTGAGGGCCTGCCCGACGGCACGATCGACATCACCTTCACCGGTTCGGCCGGGCAGTCCTTCGGCGCGTTCGTGCCAGCCGGGGTCACCCTTCGGTTGGAGGGCGACTCCAACGACTACCTGGGCAAGGGATTGTCCGGTGGGCGCCTCGTGGTGCGACCCGATCGTTCGGCCCCCTTCGTCGCGGAGGAACACATCATCGCCGGCAATGTGATCGCATACGGTGCGACGAGCGGCGAAATCTTCTTGCGGGGCATCGTCGGCGAGCGTTGCTGTGTGCGTAACTCCGGTGCCCACGTGGTCACAGAAGGCGCGGGCGACCACCTGTGCGAATACATGACTGGCGGCCGGGTGGTGATTCTCGGTGCCACTGGACGCAACGTCGCGGCCGGTATGAGCGGTGGGATCGCGTACATCATCGACCTCGATCCTGGGAAGGTGAACCGGGAGATGGTCGACGTCGAGCCACTCACCGATGTGGACGAGGAGTTCCTGCGCGAGATGATCTCCCGCCACACCGAAGAGACCGGCTCGGAAGTGGGCGCTGCGCTGCTGGGCGACTGGCCAGCGAGTGCGTTGCGCTTCAGCAAGATCATGCCGAGGGACTTCCGTCGGGTGCTGCAAGCACGCGCGAAGGCCGAAGCTGAAGGACGAGACGTGAACGAAGCGATCATGGAGGCGAGCCGTGGGTGACCCGCGTGGATTCTTGAAGGCTGGCCGGGAGTTGCCGCAGCGACGCCCGGTGGACGTACGCATCTCGGACTGGCAGGAGGTGTACGAAGAGTTCGAGGAATCGAAACTGCGCACCCAAGCCGCCCGCTGCATGGACTGCGGCATCCCGTTCTGCCACAACGGTTGCCCACTGGGGAACCTCATTCCCGAGTGGAATGACTTGGCCTGGCGGGGTGACTGGCGGGCCGCCATTGATCGGTTGCACGCCACCAACAACTTCCCAGAATTCACCGGTCGGTTGTGCCCCGCCCCTTGTGAGACTGCGTGCGTGTTGGGGATCAACCAGGATCCGGTCGCAATCAAGCAGGTTGAGGTGTCCATCATCGACAAGGCCTGGGACGCCGGTTATGTCGAGCCGCAGCCGCCCGACCGCCTGACCGGCAAGACGGTGGCGGTGGTTGGGTCCGGCCCGGCGGGGTTGGCTGCCGCACAACAGTTGGCCCGTGCGGGTCACACGGTCGCGGTGTACGAACGTGACGATCGGATCGGCGGGTTGCTGCGCTATGGCATCCCGGAATTCAAGATGGAGAAGCGTCACATCGACCGTCGGCTTGAGCAGATGGTGGCCGAAGGCGTGAAGTTCCGGACCGGCGTCGAGGTGGGAGTCGACATCACGGCTTCCGACCTTCGCAAGCGCTACGACGCGGTGGTGATCGCTGTCGGTGCCACGATGTGGCGGGAACTCGACGTTCCGGGACGGGAACTCGATGGCGTTCACCAGGCCATGGAGTACCTGCCACCGGCGAATCGGGTGCAACTTGGCGATCTGGAACGCCCCCCGATTCATGCCAAGGGCAAGCATGTGGTGGTGATCGGCGGGGGCGATACCGGCGCGGACTGCCTCGGTACCGCCACCCGGCAGGGGGCCGCTTCGGTCACCCAGTTGGAGATCATGCCGCAGCCCACAGCCGAGCGTCCCAGTAGTCAGCCGTGGCCGACATACCCGATGGTTTACCGGGTCTCCAGCGCGCATGAGGAGAACGGCGAGCGTGTGTACGGCGTCTCGACGCAGAGATTCCTCGGCGACGAGTCGGGTCGGGTCACTGGCTTGGAACTGGTCGATGTGGAGTTCGTCGACGGTCGCTTCACCCCGCTCGCGGGCAGCGAACGAGTGATCCCCGCCGATCTGGTGACGCTCGCGATGGGCTTCGTCGGCCCGGAGAGCAACCCTTGGACGGCTCAACTGGGGCTGGACCTCGATGCTCGGGGCAACATCGGCCGGGATACCGACTACATGAGCAGCCGACCCGGAGTTTTTGTCGCCGGGGATGCCGGCCGTGGACAGTCACTGATCGTGTGGGCCATTGCGGAGGGCCGTTCGGTGGCGGCTTCGGTCGATCGCTACTTGACTGGCGGCACCGAACTGCCGGCACCGATCCCGGCGACGGCGCGGCCACTGACCGTGTGACGAGCGCCGGCCCGTGGGCGTGGCCCAGCGAACTCTTCGGACGGACTGCGGCAACGGGTGGACTCCGGTAAGTTATCCGCGTGCGCCGCGCCAAAATAGTTTGCACCCTCGGTCCTGCAACGTCATCCAAGGAAGTCCTCGAAGAGCTCGTTGAGGCAGGCATGGACGTTGCTCGGTTCAACCTGAGCCACGGCACCCACGCCGAGCACGAGCGGCTGTATCGGATACTTCGGGAAGTCGCCGAGGAGACGGGCAAAGCCATCGGCGTCATGGCCGACCTGCAGGGGCCGAAGATCCGTTTGGGTACCTTCGTCGACGGGCCCCACGAGTTGGAGCCGGGCGACCGCTTCACGATCACCACCGAAGACGTCGAGGGCACCGCCGATCGTTGCTCGACCACATATCAGGGACTCCCAGGGGATGTTTCCCCCGGCGACAGGGTGCTGATTGACGATGGTCGGGTGAGCCTGGAGGTTGTTCGGGTAGATGGCCCGGAGGTCCTCACGGAGGTGGTCGAGGGGGGTCCCGTCTCCGACCATAAGGGAATCAACCTGCCGGGCGTCGCGGTGAGCGTCCCAGCACTGACGGACAAAGACATCCGAGACCTTCGGTGGGCGCTGATTACCGGTTTCGACTTCGTGGCCTTGAGTTTTGTCCGCACCGCCGACGATGTGTCGAAGGTCCGCGAGATCATGGCCGAGATGGGCCTGCGGGTCCCAGTGCTGGCCAAGATCGAGAAACCGCAGGCAGTCGATCACCTCGAAGCGGTCATCTCCGCCTTCGACGGCATCATGGTTGCGCGCGGTGACCTGGGAGTGGAATTGCCACTCGAGGACGTCCCGTTGGTGCAGAAGCGTGCGATCAGCATTTGCCGGCGCGAGGGGAAGCCGGTGATCGTTGCCACGCAGATGCTTGATTCCATGATCTCGGCGACTCGCCCGACGCGCGCAGAGGTTTCCGATGTTGCCAACGCGGTTCTCGACGGTACCAGCGCGGTGATGTTGTCGGGGGAAACTAGCGTCGGTGCCCATCCAGCGCTGGTGGTGTCGACCATGGCCCGGATCATCGAAAAGACCGAAGTGGATCGCCCGCATGCCGCGCGCGATGCAGGGGATGCGGATGCAACCGGCACCGCTCGAGCAGTCACCCGTGCGGCAACGGTGGTGAGCCAGCAGATTGAGGCCCGATACATCTGCACCTTCACCGAGACCGGGCTCTCCGCAAGGCTGGTCGGCCGCCACCGCCCGGATGTGCCCATCCTGGCCTTCACCCCCAACCGACGCACCCGATCCCAGTTGGCCCTGGACTGGGGCGTGGAGACTTTCCTGGTCGACAACGCGATCCACACCGACGACATGGTTCGCCAGGTGGAGGCGGAGTTGCTCAACCGGGAGCGAGCGGAGTTGGGGGATCGGATCGTGATAGTTGCGGGAGTACCACCCGGCATTCCAGGGACCACCAACGGACTTCGGGTCCACCTCATGGGCATGGCCGGGCCGTCGACCGGCGGGTTCTAGCTAGACGCTGAGCCGGTGCGCGGCGACGCTCGAAATCTCGCCACCGGCTACCAGGGGCGTGGTGATTGGTCGTGTTCGGCATTCCACGAGAGTGCTGCGTCTCGGCTGATGACGCCCCACTCGACCATCAGTTCGGCCAACTCGGAAGCGGTGAGGTCGTAGATCACTGCCAGTGCTCGCATGTCCTCTTGCCGAATCGAAAGAACTCGGCCGTTGTAGTCGCCGCGTTGGGCCTGAATCGACGCCGCGTAGCGGGCTAGGGGTTGTGCTCGCTCGACTGTGAGGTCTCGGAGGCGCTCGAGATCCAGCACCAGTTTGCTCGGTTGCTCTCGGACGGGTCGGCCTGGTGACGAATCTGGCAGGAGTTCCGGCACTGGCACCCCGTAGAACTCGGCGAGTTCGGCGAGTTTGGCAACGGTCACGGCGCGGTCGCCGCGCTCGTAGGACCCGACGACGACGGCCTTCCACCGACCTTCAGACTTCTGCTCCACCCCCTGCAGGCTCAGCCCCTGTTGCTGCCGAATAGCGCGCAACTTGGCTCCCAAAGCCTTGGTGTACCCACTACCCGTCATTCGGGATTCCCGTTCTGCTCAGTGGTTTGTCGTGCAGCCAAAGGTATCGCATGAGGGGTGGTCGGATCGGTTCTGTCGAGCAGGGATATGGTGATGCAAGACCCTTTTAAGATCCCGTCCGGTGAGGCGGGGAAAGGTGAGGCGCCATGCGTCAAGTGCTCGATGCGGCCGATATCGACCGCGCCCTAACTCGTATCTCCCACGAGATCATTGAGGCGAATCGGGGGGCGGGAGATCTGGTCATTCTCGGCATCCCCACCAGGGGCGAGAAACTCGCTCGCCGGATCGCCGATCGGATCTCCACCATTGAGGACACCCCGGTTCCAGCTGGCGCTCTCGACGTCACGCTGTACCGGGATGACCTGCAGCTGAAACCGCCACGCAATCTGCTGCCCACTGACATTCCGCGCGGTGGCATCGACGACAAGGTGGTCGTGCTCGTTGATGACGTGCTGTACAGCGGCCGGACCGTGCGTGCGGCGCTGGACGCCTTGACCGACCTGGGTCGACCTCGTGCGGTGCGGCTGGCGGTGCTCGTGGACCGTGGCCACCGAGAACTCCCCATTCGGCCTGACCACGTCGGCAAGAACCTGCCGACCTCAACCTTCGAGAAGGTCCAAGTTCGAGTGGCCGAAGCCGATGGATTCGACGGAGTGGTGATTGCCGACGACGAATCCCAACGCCAACCGGGAGGCGAATCGTGAAGCACCTGCTCTCAGCGGGAGATCTCGACCGCGACGCAGCAGTGGAACTCTTGGACACCGCCGTGCAGATGGCTGCGGTGGCAGATCGGCCAGTGAAGAAGCTGCCCACCTTGCGTGGGCGCACAGTGGTGAATCTGTTCTTCGAGGACTCCACCCGGACCCGGATTTCGTTTGAAGCCGCGGCCAAGCGACTCTCCGCCGATGTGATCAACTTCTCTGCCAAGGGATCCAGCCTCTCCAAAGGGGAGAGCCTCAAGGACACCGCGCTCACGCTTGAGGCGATGGGTGCCGATGCGGTGGTGATTCGGCATGGATCGTCTGGAGCACCGCACCGCCTGGCCCACTCCGGTTGGATTCAGGGAAGCGTCCTGAACGCCGGCGATGGCACTCACGAGCACCCGACCCAGGCGCTACTCGACGCATTCACCATCCGTCGGGCCCTGGCTTCGGACTCAGGTGACCTCGCAGGCCTGCGGGTGACGATCGTCGGCGATGTGTTGCACTCACGCGTGGCGCGTTCCAACGCGCTGCTGCTGGACACCCTCGGCGCTCAAGTGACTCTGGTCGCACCCCCGACGCTGCTACCAGTCGGCGTGGAGAACTGGCCCTGCTCGGTGTCGTACGACATCGACGAGAGCATCGTGGACGCGGACGCCGTGATGATGCTGCGAGTCCAGCGCGAACGCATGAACGACTCCTTCTTCCCCACCGAACACGAGTACTCGCGCCGCTACGGCTTGGACAACGATCGAATGGCATCAATGCCGCCCCACTCGATTGTGATGCACCCGGGCCCGATGAACCGGGGAGTCGAGATTGCCGCCGATGTCGCAGACTCGCCGCGCTCGGTGATCGTCTCGCAGGTCACGAACGGTGTGAGCACCCGAATGGCGGTGCTGTATCGATTGCTGGGCGGCATGAACGAGGGACTGGAGACGTCATGACAGCCACGGATTCCACGTATCTGCTGCGCGGCCCGGCTTTGCTCGGCGGCGATCCGGTCGACATCCGCATCACCGCCGGCATCATCACAGACGTGTCGGCGGCGGGGGAACTCCCGGAAGATGATGCCGTGGTGGTCGACGGCCGGGGACTGGTGGCCTTGCCAGGCCTCGTTGACCTGCACACCCACTTGCGCGAACCCGGCAGGGAGGACGCCGAGACGGTCGAATCGGGGAGCCGAGCCGCCGCGCTTGGCGGATTCACCGCAGTGCATGCGATGGCCAACACCGATCCGGTCGCCGATACCGCTGGGGTGGTGGAGCAGGTGTGGCGGCTGGGCCAGGCTGCGGGTTGGTGCGACGTGCAGCCGATTGGCGCGGTGACGGTGGGTCTCGATGGCGAACGGTTGGCCGAGTTGGGGGCTATGGCCACCTCCGCAGCCAAGGTGCGCGTGTTCTCCGATGACGGCAAGTGTGTGCACGACCCGCTGGTTATGCGCCGTGCGCTGGAGTACGTCAAGGCGTTCAACGGCGTCATTGCCCAGCACGCCCAAGATCCACGCCTCACCGCCGGCGCTCAGATGAACGAGTCTGAACTCGCCGGCCGGCTCGGATTGCGAGGCTGGCCGGCGGTGGCCGAGGAAGCCATCGTGGCCCGCGACATTCTGCTCGCCGAGCACGTCGGGGGACGCCTGCACGTGTGCCACCTTTCCACGGCGGGAAGCGTCGATTTGGTTCGGTCGGCCAAAGCCCGCGGAGTTGACGTGACCGCAGAGGTGACTCCGCATCACCTGCTGCTCACCGAAGAGCTCGCCGCCACCTATGACCCGATCTATAAGGTCAACCCGCCGCTGCGCACTGCCGCGGACGTCGCTGCGGTCCGGGCGGGGCTGGCCGACGGCACGATCGACATCGTGGCCACCGACCACGCTCCGCACCCCACCGAGGACAAGGACTGTGAGTGGTCCGCGGCCGCTATGGGCATGATTGGTCTGGAAACGGCGCTTTCTGTGGTGGTGGAGACCATGGTGCGCCCGGGCCTGCTCGACTGGGCAGGGGTGGCCCAGCGGATGTCGTCGGCTCCCGCCGCAATCTCGGGAATCCCTGGTCAGGGGCGCCCGATCGCTGTTGGTGAACCGGCCAACGTGATCCTGGTCGACCCTGAGGTCGAATATCTGGTGGAGCCTATGCAGTCCGCAAGTCGGAGTCGCAACAGCCCGTACCGGGGCCTCACACTGCCGGCCAAGGTACGTGCGACCTTCTTCCGGGGCCGACCGGTGGTGCTCGACGGCGTGCTCCAGCCGGAGCGCCTGTGAGTCCTGGAGTTACGGACTGGCCGGAGCGTTTGGGGCTCACTCTGGCGATGGTCGCGGTGATTGTGCTGGCCTGCTGGGGTATGTGGCGGGGGTGGCGCAACCGAGCGGGTAGGCAAGCGGGTCTGCCCGCTCCGCAGCAAGCGGCCCCGGTGCCCGCTGAAGCCGCAACGTTGGCACATTGCGAGGGTCGCTACATCGGCACCGTGCGCGACGGGGACTGGCTCGACCGGATCGTTGCCCACGGTCTTGGTTCGCCCAGCAGGTGCCGCATCGACGTGATCGATGCCGGGGTCAACGTCGAGCGTGGCAATTCCACCAGCTTCTTCATCCCTCGTGCCGACCTGCGCAAGGTGGGCTCCGGCAAAGGGATCGCTGGGGAAGTAGTGGAATCCGGCGGGTTGGGAATCATCACCTGGCAACTCGGCGACGCCGTGCTCGCCACAGGATTTAGGGCAGATTCGGCGGTCGCGCAACACAGCGTGCTCACCGCGTTGGAAGAACTCATCAGCTCAGCAACCGCTGGAGGTCAGCAGACGTGATCACATCGACGGTCGCCACACCCCACATTCGCTCAACGGCAGCCCTGCTGCGGCAGCGACGGTCCGGGGTGTTGGTCCTCGAAGACGGCCGCAGCTTCACGGGTGTGGGATTCGGCGCGGCAGGTACCGCTTTCGGCGAGGCGGTGTTCGCGACCGGCATGACCGGCTATCAAGAAACGCTGACCGACCCCTCCTACCGCCGCCAAATCGTCACGATGACGGCCCCGCACATCGGCAACACCGGTATGAACGCCGAAGATCCCGAATCCTGGCGGATCTGGGTGGCCGGGTTCGTGGTGCGGGAGATGTCGCCGGTGGCGTCGAATTGGCGCGCCGGACAGACCCTGGACGCAGCGCTCACCGAAGCTGGGGTGGTCGGCGTCGCAGAGGTTGACACTCGCGCCATCACCCGGCACCTGCGTTCGGCCGGTGCCATGCGGGCCGGACTGTTCACCGGCGACGCCGCCCACCAGTCGCCGGACGAACTCGTCGCAGCGGTACTGGACAGCCCGCCGATGGTCGGCGCCGACCTCACCTGCGAGGTGACCACCGCCGAGCCCTACACGGTCGAAGCCATTGGCAGCCACGAGTTCACGGTGGTGGCACTGGACTTGGGCATCAAGTCGATGACGCCACATCGGCTGGCCGAACGGGGGGTGAAGACCATCGTGCTGCCGGCCACCACTTCGGTCGAGGAAATCTTGGCAGCCAATCCAGATGGCATCTTCTTGTCCAATGGGCCGGGAGACCCGGGAGCTGCGGTTGATGTGGTGCGTTTGGTGCAGGCGGCGCTGGACGCTCGGATCCCGCTATTCGGCATCTGCTTCGGCAACCAGATGCTGGGCCGCGCCCTTGGTCTGGGCACCTACAAGCTCACCTTCGGCCACCGCGGCATCAACCAACCGGTGAAGGACCTGCGCACCGGCAAGGTTGCCATCACCGCGCACAATCACGGATTCGCCGTCGATGCGCCCATCGGCACACCATTCGACACGCCTTGGGGCCCGGCTCGGGTGAGCCACGTCTGCCTCAACGATGGCGTCGTGGAAGGACTCGAGTTGCTCGAAGCGCCAGCGTTCAGTGTGCAATACCACCCGGAAGCAGCGGCCGGTCCGCATGATGCCGCTGGCTTGTTTGATCGATTCGTCGCACTCATGGCCGACAACCGGAAAGGTCGGTGACGACCCATGCCGCGCCGCGATGACATCTCAAGTGTGCTGGTAATCGGATCAGGGCCCATCGTGATTGGGCAAGCCTGCGAGTTCGACTACTCGGGCACCCAGGCCTGCCGGGTGCTGAAAGCCGAAGGGCTGCGGGTGATCTTGGTCAACAGCAACCCGGCCACGATCATGACCGATCCGGAATTCGCTGACGCCACCTACGTGGAACCGATCACCCCAGAGGTGGTCACGTCGGTGATCGCGAAGGAACGCCCAGACGCGCTCCTGCCCACCTTGGGTGGCCAAACTGCGCTGAACACCGCGATCGCGCTGCATAAGCAAGGCGTGCTCGCCGAATACGACGTCGAACTCATCGGCGCGGATGTCGATGCCATCGAACGTGGCGAGAATCGCGAGAAGTTCAAAGAAATCGTCGACCAAATCGGGGCCGAGAGTGCCAGGTCGGCGGTCTGCCACACCCTCGACGACTGTTTCGCCGCGGCTGATGATCTTGGCTACCCGATGGTGGTTCGCCCGTCCTTCACCATGGGCGGAGCTGGATCAGGCATTGCCTACACCCCAGACGACCTGACTCGGATCGCTGGCGCCGGACTCGCCGCCAGCCCCACTTCCGAGGTGCTGCTGGAGGAGTCCATCCTCGGGTGGAAAGAGTACGAACTCGAGTTGATGCGCGACCATAACGACAACGTGGTGGTCGTGTGTTCGATCGAGAATCTCGACCCCATGGGTGTGCACACCGGCGATTCGATCACGGTGGCACCAGCGCTGACGCTGACCGACCGGGAGTTCCAACGGCTGCGCGACATCGGCATCGATGTGATTCGGGCCGTCGGCGTCGACACCGGTGGCTGCAACATCCAGTTCGCGGTGAATCCAGAAGACGGCCGGATCATCGTGATCGAGATGAATCCGCGGGTGTCGCGATCATCGGCGCTGGCAAGCAAGGCGACGGGATTCCCGATCGCAAAGATTGCCGCCCGGTTGGCCATCGGCTACACCTTGGATGAGATCACCAACGACATCACCGGCGAGACCCCGGCGTCGTTTGAACCGACGCTGGACTACATCGTGGTGAAGATCCCCAGGTTCGCCTTCGAGAAGTTCCCTGGCGCGGACACCACTTTGACCACCACCATGAAAAGTGTTGGCGAGGCGATGGCGCTGGGCCGGAACTTCTCCGAGGCGCTGCAGAAGGCACTGCGGAGCCTGGAGAACCCCGACGCGATCTTTGGCTGGGCCGGGCCCAAATCCGAAGTCGACGCCGCGGACCTGCTGGTGCAGGCGGCACGGCCCTATGACGGTCGTCTGCGCGACGTGCAGCAAGCCATGTGGGCTGGCGCCACGATCGAACAGGCGCATGCTGCCACCGCTATTGACCCGTGGTTCCTCGCCCAGATCGAATTGATCAACGCCGTTGCCGACGAGGTCGCGGAAGCCCCGAATCTCGACGCGGAAACCATCCGGCTGGCCAAGAGGCACGGGTTCTCCGATGCCCAGATCGGTCAGATCCGGGACATGGCCGAGCCGGTGGTGCGCGGAGTGCGCCATGCCCTGGGAATCCGTCCGGTCTACAAGACCGTCGACACCTGCGCAGCCGAATTCGCCGCCCGCACCCCCTACCACTACTCGGCATACGATTCGGAGACCGAAGTCGCGCCGCGGGAGCGGCCTGCTGTGATCATCCTCGGATCGGGTCCGAACCGAATTGGTCAGGGGATCGAGTTCGACTACTCGTGTGTGCATGCAGCCTTGACCTTGAGCGATGCCGGATACGAAACGGTGATGGTCAACTGCAATCCGGAGACAGTCTCCACCGACTACGACACCTCGGACAGGTTGTATTTCGAGCCGTTGACGGTCGAGGACGTGCTGGAGATTGTGCACTCCGAACGCCAGGCCGGCCCGGTGCTGGGTGTGATCTGCCAGCTCGGTGGCCAGACGCCCCTGCGGTTGGCTGCGGAGTTGAAGGCGAACGGGGTGCCGCTGTTGGGCACCTCGCCGGAGGCGATCGACCTGGCAGAGGAACGTGGTGCGTTTGGCCGGGTGCTGGCGGAGGCCGGCTTGCCTGCGCCGAAGCACGGCACCGCCTTCTCCTTCGTCGAAGCCAAGGCGATCGCCGATGAGATCGGCTACCCGGTGCTGGTTCGCCCCAGCTATGTGCTTGGCGGGCGCGGCATGGAAATCGTCTACGACGAGTCGATGCTCGCGGAGTACCTCGTGCGTGCCACGGACGTCAATCCGGAACATCCGGTGCTGGTCGACCGCTTCCTTGACGACACCATCGAGATCGACGTGGATGCACTCTTCGACGGGGAGGAACTCTTCCTCGGCGGAGTGATGGAGCACATCGAAGAGGCGGGCATCCATTCCGGGGACTCGGCGTGTTCGCTGCCGCCGGTGACCCTCGGACATTCCGAGATCGAACGCATCCGCACCTCCACCCGCGCCATCGCCGAAGGTGTCGGGGTACGTGGCCTGCTCAACGTTCAATACGCCCTGTCCGGGGACACCCTCTATGTCCTAGAGGCCAACCCACGGGCCTCGCGTACGGTGCCGTTCGTCTCGAAGGCCACGGCCGTGCCGCTGGCGAAGGCCGCCGCTCGGATTGCGATCGGCGATTCCATCGCGGTCCTGCGCGCCGAAGGTTTGCTGCCGGTCCAAGACGGTGGTGATTTGCCGGACAACGCACCGATAGCGGTCAAAGAAGCAGTCTTGCCGTTTGGTCGGTTCCACGGCGTTGACACCGTGCTGGGCCCCGAGATGCGCTCCACTGGGGAGGTTATGGGTATCGACAGCGGATTCGGCGCGGCGTACGCAAAATCTCAGGCCGCGGTCTATTCCGCTGGGCTTCCCACCTCGGGGCGGTTGCTGATTTCGGTGGCCAACCGGGACAAACGCAGCATCATTTTCCCGGTGAAGCGCCTGGTGGATCTCGGCTTTGAGATCGTGGCCACTTCGGGCACCGCCGACGTGTTGCGCCGCCACGGAATCCCGGTCACGTCGATTCGCAAGCACTACCAGGGCCCGGGTCAAGGTCCCGACACGATCGAGGCGATCCGATCCGGCGATATTGATCTGATCATGAACACTCCGTTTGGGGTGGGTGCTCGCGTGGACGGCTACGAGATCCGCACCGCGGCTGTGCTCAGCGGCACACCCTGCATCACCACTGTGCAGGGTCTCGGGGCGGCGGTGCAGGGGATCGAATCTGTGGTTGCCGGGCCGTTCGGGGTGAGGTCGCTGCAGGAATACGCAGCCGTGATCCACCATCGGCGCACTGGAAACAGCGCTGGCGACTCGTGATGACTCGCGCAACGCAAGCAGTGCAAGAGGATGCGGAAATCCTCGACCTTGATCGGGTCGGTGACTATTTCCACCTCACGCTGGCCGCGCCGCACGCCGCCCAAGGTGTTCGCCCAGGGCATTTCGTGGCGATCGCGGTCGGGGGAGCGGACTCGGCCATGCTGTTGCGCCGAGCCTTCTCGATCTATCGGGCCGATGAACGCACCGGGACCTTGGAGATTGTGTTTGCCATCCACGGCCGCGGCACTGAGTGGCTGGCACAGGTGCGTCGCGGCATGCATGTGAATGTGGTGGCGCCACTGGGCCAACCGTTCACACTGCCGTCGGAACCAGTGCCGTGCGTGCTGGTGGCAGGGGGCTACGGCGCTGCCCCGATGTTCGAACTCGGCAAACGACTGCGTGACCGTGGTTCCCGAGTGGACATGGTGCTGGGCGCCGCGACCGAGAGTCGGCTGTTCGGAGTGCTCGAAGCCCGGCGGATCGCGGATTCGGTCGCGATCACCACCGATGACGGAAGTGTTGGTGAGCAGGGAATGGTCACCGCACCGTTGCGGCGGATGATGGCCGCACACAACACCGCGGTGGTCTACGCCTGCGGGCCGATGGGCATGCTGGCGGCGGTCGCCGCCATCGCCAGCGACTTCGGAGCCCCCAGCCAATGCGCGGTGGAGGAGTCGATGGCGTGCGGCATTGGGGTGTGCATGACGTGTGTGTTGCCGGTGATCGGTGAGGATGGAGTGACTCGAATGGTGCGTTCCTGCACCGATGGTCCGGTGTTCTTCGGCGACCACGTCCGGTGGAGCGACGTTGGCACCGTTCCGCCGGATACTCTCGGCGCTCCGACAGCCACTGGGGGGCACTGACCCATGGTGGACATGTCGACGGCGTTGGGTGTGGCCGAGTTTGCCGCACCGGTCTTCACCGCCAGTGGGTGTGCGGCCGCCGGCCGGGAACTCGACGGATTCTTCGACCTCACCGCAATCGGTGGGATCGTCACCAAGACCATCATGGCCAAACCTCGTTCGGGTCGAGCTACCCCTCGGATGGCGGAGACGCCGTCGGGAATGTTGAACTCGATCGGCCTGCAGGGGCCGGGGATCGAAGCCTTCATCGAGAATGATCTTGCTTGGCTGCGCGAGCGCGGGGCGCGGATCATTGTGTCGATCGCCGGCGGGACTGTGGAGGAGTACGCCCACGTGGCTGCCCGGCTGCGCCACCAGCCCGGCATTGCTGCGATTGAAGTGAACATCTCCTGCCCCAACGTGGAAAGCCGGGGATTGGTCTTCGCGTGTGATCCGACCGCGGCCGCCGGCGCCGTGGCCGCAGTCCGACGCAACACCAACTCGACGGTCCCCGTGATCGCGAAACTCTCACCCGATGTCACCGATCTGGTGGCGATCGCCAACTCGGTGGTGCGGGCCGGTGCGGACGGCCTGGCGATGATCAACACGACCCTTGGTGTCGTGATCGACACGGACACTATGCGGCCAGCCCTAGGCGGGATCACCGGCGGTTTGTCGGGGCCGGCGATCCGCCCGATGGCGGTGCGGGCCGTGTGGCAGGTACACGCTGCCATGCCGGAAGTGCCGATCTTGGGAATGGGCGGGATTCGCAGCGGCCTTGATGCCTTGCAGTTCGTGCTTGCCGGTGCCGCTGCCGTAAGTGTCGGCACTACCATCTTCAACGACCCCTCGGCGCCGCTGCGGGTCCAGGTCGAACTGGCACGGGCCTTGGCGGAGCGGGGGTTCGCGTCCTTGTCCGAGGCGGTTGGGTACGCACATCGCGGATTGCCGCACCGCCTCAACGAGGCTAGCCGGAATGATCCGCCCGTTGAGTCCCGGAGGAAGTCATGACGCTGTTCGACCTTGAAGTTGACGGCCGAGCACCGGTGGCGCTCGCCCTTGACGCGCCCAATCTGGGTCTGGCAACTGCCTGGTCGGTGGCCGCGACGCCCTATCTGGCAGCAATCAAGATCGGCCTGGAGAGCTACCTTCGGGACGGTGCGAGCGGAGTGCGAAGTGTGTTCGCGGGAATTGAAGCCGCGGGCATCAAGCGTCCGGCGTTGTTCCTGGACTTGAAACTGCACGACATCCCCAACACGGTGGCCGGTGCGGCGCGGTCAGTTGCCGATTTGGCCCCCGACTTCCTCACCGTCCACGCACTCGGTGGCGAGGCGATGGTTGCCGCGGCTGCCGAAGCGTTGCCGGACACCCGAATTGTGGGGGTCACAATCCTGACTTCGATGGACCATGAGGCGATGCGACGTGTCGGCATCACCGGCACGACCGATGAGGCTGTCGTGCGGCTCGCCAGGCTGGCAGTGAGATCAGGCGCCAGGGCGTTGGTGTGTTCGCCACTGGAGGTGGCGGCGGTCCGCGCCGAGGTGCCAGACGACATCGTCCTCATCACACCTGGGGTGCGGCCGGCCGGCAGTGATGCGGGTGATCAGCGCCGGGTGGCGACCCCCGAACAGGCGCGGGCCGACGGCGCGGACTTGCTGGTGATTGGGCGACCCATCACCGGATCGACGGATATCGATGCCACCTGTCGCCAAATCGTTGAACTCTCGACTGGGAACGCGTAGCACACATGGGCTACCGTCGTGCGGGTGGGATTGCCAGAACTGTCGGCTGATGATCGCGCCGCCGCCGCAGCCGCAGCACTTGACGCTCGTCGGCGGCGTGCTCAACTGAAGGACCAACTCTCCCGGGGCGAGGTCGGCGTCGCGGACGTACTCGAGCTGGCTGAATCCGATCGGGCGATCGCCAAGATGCGGGTGGTCGACTTGCTTGAAGCGCTCCCGCGCATCGGACCTGTGAGGGCACAGGCCATCATGGAGCAGCTTGAGATTGCCCCCAGTCGTCGCCTCCGCGGACTGGGAGAACGGCAGCGGCGAGGCCTCGTGGAGCTTTTCGAAAGGATGTGAACCGACCTGTCCAGGTTGGTGGTTGTCAGCGGTCCCAGTGGTGTCGGCAAAGGCACTGTTGTGGCTGCGGCCAGAAGGATGAGGCCCGAGTTGCTGCTGAGCACTTCGGTCACCACGCGCCCACCTCGACCGGGGGAGGTGGAGGGGGTGGATTATCACTTCGTCACTCGCCGGGAGTTCAAGAAGCGGGTGGCGGCAGGTGACATGCTCGAGTTTGCCGAGTTCGCCGGGCAGATGTACGGCACCCCGCGGTCCGAGGTATTGCACGCGCTCGCCAAGGGCCACACCGTGCTGCTCGAAATCGAACTTGAAGGCGCGCGGCAGGTGAAGGCGGCGGTGCCGGAGGCGTTGACGGTGTTCATCGAGCCGCCTTCGATGGTTGAGCTCGCTGCCAGGTTGCGCAGTCGAGGCACCGAAGATGCCGAAGATGTCGATCGTCGGCTTCGGACCGCGGAACGCGAAATCGCCCACGCCCACGAATTCCAGATCACCTTGGTGAACACCGACGTGGAGGACACGGCGAAGGCGTTGTTAGACTTCATCGATATTTCTGTGCTCTGAAGGAAAGGACCTCATGTCCGGCATTATCGTGCGTCCCGAGGGCATCACCTCGCCTCCCATCGACGACCTGTTGGATAAGACGGGGTCCAAGTACGCGCTCGTGATCTGCGCCGCCAAGCGGGCTCGCCAGATCAACGCCTACTACTCCCAACTCGACGCTGGTCTACTCGAAAACGTTGGACCTTTGGTCGAGACTGACGTGCAGGAGAAGCCGCTGTCGATCGCTTTGCGAGAGATCGATGCCGACCTCATCCTGGTCACTGCCAACGATGGCGAGGGCGGCACCCCAGTCGTTGACGGCCCAGAGGTCAGCGAGGTCTGACGCGTGTCCCGGGTCATCCTCGGGGTTTCCGGCGGAATCGCCGCCTACAAGTCGTGTGAGTTGCTTCGTCGACTTGTGGCCGAAAACCATCGAGTGCGGGTGGTTCCGACTGCTTCGGCGCTGAATTTCGTGGGGGCCAGCACCTGGGCGGCGTTGAGTGGGCAGCCGGTGTCCAGTGACGTGTGGGATGCCGTTCACGAGGTCCCGCACGTGAAGTTGGGGCAGGAAGCCGACCTTGTGATTGTGGCCCCGGCCACCGCCGATGTGCTTGCGCGGGCCGCCCATGGCCTGGCCGACGACCTCCTGGGAAACGTCCTACTCACAGCCCGATGTCCGGTGGTGATGGCGCCGGCCATGCACACCGAGATGTGGGATCACCCCGCCACTCGGGCAAACGTCGCCACCTTGCGCTCGCGGGGTGTGATGGTGGTGGACCCAGCTTCCGGACGCCTGACGGGCGCGGATTCGGGTCCAGGCCGCCTGCCAGAGGCAGCCGAACTCGCCGCCGTGGTCGAATCAGTACTCGTCGGTGGGGTACCGCCGCGCGACCTCACTGGTCGCCGTGTGCTCGTCAGTGCCGGCGGTACCCGGGAACTCCTTGATCCGGTGCGCTTCCTCGGGAACCGTTCCAGTGGAAAACAGGGTTATGCCCTCGCCGCGGCCGCTCGCGACCGGGGCGCGGAAGTGACGTTGGTGGCAGCCAACTGCGCGCTTCCGGACCCAGCCGGGGTTGATGTGGTGCCGGTCGTGAACGCGGCTGAGATGCAGCAGGAGATTGTCGACCGCTTCGACCTAGTTGATGTGGTTGTGATGGCAGCCGCCGTGGCCGACTACCGGCCCGCCGAGGTGTCCGATACCAAGGTGAAGAAGTCTGGGTCGGGCCTGCCGCACATAACTTTGGTGGAGAACGACGACATCCTTGCCGGTTTGGCGCGACGGCGAACCGCAGGTGGGTCGGATCGGCCGCTGCTGGTCGGTTTCGCCGCCGAAACCGGCGATTCGACAGGGAACGCCATGGCCCACGCTCGGCGCAAATTCGTGGCCAAGGGAGTCGACTTGCTGGTGGTGAACGAAGTCGGCGATGGGGTTGCCTTTGAAGTCGACACCAACGCGGCCACTCTCATGTCCGGAGACCGGGAACACGAAGTTCCATTGGGATCCAAACGGCGACTCGCCGAGGCCGTATGGGACGAGACAGTCCGCGTCGGGGGCTGGGACTAGAATCTTTGGCAGTACCAAACCGGTAGTTCAGGCAACTGAACCAGTTACACGCAACTTCAACAGAGTTGCATGCAACGGAAAACAGAATTGCACGCACGACCACCATTCACCAACAACTCAGGGATCAACGCATGGCAGGCCGCCTCTTCACTTCCGAATCCGTCACTGAAGGCCACCCAGACAAGATGGCCGACCAGATCAGCGACACTGTGCTCGACGCGATGATCAAGGACGACCCGTCCTCACGCGTTGCCGTCGAGACGCTGCTGACCACCGGCATGGTCGTCGTCGCCGGTGAGGTCACCACCAACACCTACGTCGACATTCCCGACCTCGTTCGCACCAAGGTGCTTGAGATCGGCTACGACTCCTCCGAAAAGGGATTCGACGGCGCCTCCTGCGGAGTCACCGTTGCCATCGGCAAGCAGTCGCCGGACATCGCCCAAGGTGTCGACGATGCTCTGGAAGAGCGCGCCGAACACTCCACGGACCCGCTTGACCGCCAAGGCGCCGGTGACCAAGGGCTCATGTTCGGCTATGCCTCGAACGAGACCCCCGAACTCATGCCACTGCCCATCGCGCTGGCCCACCGACTTTCCCACCGGCTCTCCGCAGTCCGCAAGGACGGCACGCTGGGCTACTTGCGCCCAGACGGCAAGACCCAGGTGACTATCGAATACGACGGCGACCGCCCCGCTCGTCTGGACACCATCGTCATCTCGACCCAACACCGCGACGACATCGACCTTGAGAACCACCTGCGCCCGGACCTGCGCGCCGAGGTCATCGAGCCCGAACTCGCCGGCTTGGAGTTGGACACCGAAGGCGTGCGGTTCCTGTGCAACCCGACTGGCAAGTTCGTCATCGGCGGCCCCCAGGGTGACGCCGGCCTCACGGGCCGCAAGATCATCGTAGACACCTACGGGGGCATGGCCCGCCACGGTGGTGGCGCCTTCTCCGGCAAGGACCCGTCCAAGGTCGACCGTTCGGCCACCTACGCAATGCGCTGGGTTGCGAAGAACGTGGTCGCCGCTGGCCTGGCGCAGCGCTGCGAGGTTCAGGTGGCCTACGCCATCGGCGTCGCCCACCCGGTCGGTCTGTTCGTCCAGACCTTCGGCACTGGGAGCATGCCGGATGAGCAAATCGCAGAGGCAGTCAAGAGCGTATTCGACCTTCGCCCCGCGGCCATCGTCCGCGACCTCGACCTGAAGCGTCCGATCTACGCCAAGACCGCGGCCTACGGTCACTTCGGTCGGGAACTGCCTGAGTTCACCTGGGAGGCCACCGATCGCGCCGAGGCTCTCGCCGCAGCGGTCAAGGGCTGAACCTGCACATCGAGCACCCCGACGGCGGCGATCCCTCGCCGATCGTCGGGGTGCTCATTCCTTCTGCGGTGCCGCACCTGGACCGCCCGTTCGACTACGCCGTGCCGCAGCCACTGCGGAACCGTGCGCAGATTGGCACGCGGGTGCGGGTGCGATTCGCCGGGCGACTGATGACTGGCCTGGTGGTTGAACACAAGTCGCACAGCGACTACAAACTCACCGACATTGCCGACGTCAAAGGTCCGCCGGTGCTCACCCCAGAGTTGGCTGCCCTCACTCGAGTCGTCGCGGCACGTGGGGTGGGCACGTGGGGTGATGTTCTCAACGCGGCCATCCCAGCCAGGCACGCCCGGGCCGAACGCAGCGTGTGCGACGAACATGGACGGTTGCCCGCCGCCGAGCCGGTCACGGCCTTGCACCTGCGGGTTGGCAGCCCCGCCGGGGACGGCTCAGCCTGGAGCGCGTTCACCTCAAGGCTGCAGGCTGGTGATCCGACGCGGGCCGCGCTGAGCGTGCCCTGGGCTCAAGAACTCAGTGACTATGTGGTTGAGGCGGTGGCTGCCGTCAGCCAGGCGGGTCGGCGGGTGTTGGTGATCGCGCCGGATGACCAGCAGGTCGAGGCGATCAAATCCGCAGTGACTTCACAGTTGGAGCCGTCCGCGAGGCTCGCCGTGATAACCGCCGGATCAGGTCCGGAAGCCAGGTACCGGGCCTACCTGAAGGCCTTGGCTGGCCAGGTCGACATTGTGGTCGGCACTCGAGCGGCCGTCTTCGCTCCGCTGCCTGATCTAGGTCTGATCCTGGTCGTGGACGAGGACGACACCTCGCTGACTGATCCGCAAGCCCCGTACTGGCATGCCAGGGAAGTCGCCGGGCTGCGCAGTATCGCCGCTGACGTGCCGCTGCTGTTCGCCAGCCGCAGCAGGTCGCCGGAGACCCAACGACTGGTGAATCTAGGGTGGGCGGCGGAGGTATCGCCGCCGCGCGCAGTCTGGCGCACCGGGGGTCCGCGGATCCGACTGGTTGACGAGCGGGACCTCGCGCGAGACGCCGCCGCCTACTCGGCGCGACTACCCAAGGCGGCGTTCGAAGTCGCCCGGACGGGTTTGGCTCAAGGCCCGGTTTTGGTGCAGGTGCCGCGGAAGGGATACGTCCCAGTGCTGGCCTGCGCCCAGTGCCGCAGGCGAGCCACCTGCGCGGTGTGCGAAGGCGACGCAGCGCTGGAATTGCAGCGGACGAACCGGCAACCGCATTGCGTGCGGTGCGGTGCGCTGGCGCAACCTTGGTCGTGCCCGGAATGTGGAGGCACCAAATTCCGTGCGGTGAGGGTGGGCACCGGACGGACCGCGCAAGAACTTGGGCAGGCATTTCCCAACGTTTCGGTGGTGGCATCGGACTCCGAGGTCGGAATTCGACGCACGGTCGAGCCCACACCCATGCTGGTGGTGGCGACCCCAGGAGCCGAGCCAAGGGTGCCTGGAAGGTATGCCGCCGCGCTGCTGCTGGACGGCGACGTGCTGCTCGCCGCACCGCGACTGCGGGCCCCGCAGGATGCGCTCGCGAAGTGGGCACATGCCGCCACGCTGGTCGATCCCGCGGGTCAGGTGCTGCTGATCGCCGATCCTGGTGCCCCGGCAGTGCAGGCGATGGTTCGGGCCGACCCAATCGGCTGGGCCGACCGCGAACTGGCGCAGCGCGTTGCAGCGAGGGTGCCGCCGGCGGTGCGGTTCATCTCGTTGGCGGGCCCTCCCGAGGGTGTGACAGAGCTGGCCCAGGTCGCCGGTGATCGGCTTGGGCGTGACCTCGCGGTGCTGGGACCTGTGCCCGCCGCCGACGGACCCCGCTGGCTCATCGTCACCGACTACGCAGAGTCGCTGTCGGTGAGTTCCGCACTTGCCGAGGCTCAGCGGAAACGCAGCAAGGCTCGGGCACCGGTGGTGACCATCCGGGTCGACCCTGACGATCTGGGCTAGTTGCGTGCCATGATGGCGGCCATGATCAAGGTGCCCAGTCCCATCGCTGCCTCGCTCGTTGCCATAGTGGCCAGTGGTGTCGCGTTCACCGGCTGCTCCTCCGGTGCGGATACAACTGATGCCGAGTCGGCACCGGCGGAACTCCCCTCCGGTTCTGTCAGCCCGGCGTCCTCCCAGGACCCATGCGAACTGCTGACCGCGCAGGAAGTGCTTGCCGTGCTCGGCTACAGCGCAGCCGCGACCGAATCTGTCTCGCTGCCCGGCGATGCCTATGCCCTAGGTGCCTGCACCTGGGGAGGGGCCGACCAGGGGGTGTACCTGTCGCTGCAAATCTTCACCCCGGGCAGCATCGAAGACCCAGTCACGACGTTGCTCGGCGCCGCCGGGGAAGCGCCAACGCCAGTGAGCGAACTTCCCGCAGGACAAGCGTGGAACCTCGGCTTCCTGCCCGGTGGCGGCGGCCAGGGTTACACCATCAGCTGGGAGTCCGGAACGGATCAGGCAGCGCTGTCCCTGCTGGGGGAGAACATCACTCCGGAGCAACAAGCTGCTCTGCTCACCGCAGCGGAGCAAGCGTCCGCCGCCCTGACCTGACCGGCGAACGTTGGCGACACGGTTAGACTGCCCTCCGTGACAGTTCAATCCATTCGGCTTTTCGGCGACCCCATCCTGCGCACGCCCGCGGTGCCGGTGGATACCTTCGACAAAGAGCTCCGGGTGCTGGTGAAGGACCTTGGTGAAACCATGGAAGCCGCACCCGGTGCCGGACTTGCCGCCCCGCAAATCGGGGTGAGTCTGCGGGTGTTCACCTACAACGATGGATCAGGAGTTGGGCACCTGATCAATCCATCGCTGGACCTCTCCGACGAAGAACAGGACGGCCCGGAAGGTTGTCTGTCGATCCCTGACCTCACTTTCGACACCAAACGGGCATGGCGGGTGGTGGCCAAGGGCTTCAACGAGTTTGGTGAGCCGGTCGAGCTGGAGGGCACCGATCTGTTGGCCCGCATTGTGCAGCACGAAACCGACCACCTCGACGGGGTGCTCTTCATCGACCGGCTCGACCGTGAGGCGCGCCGCGAGGCAATGAAACTGATCCGGGAATCCGACTGGTTCGACACTCCGCCGACTGTGAAGTTCAGCCCGCACTCCGGCGGTCCGTTCAGCCTGTGAACGCCCACCAGTGAAGAGGAGGCGTCCATGAGACTGGTTTTTGCCGGCACCCCAACTGCAGCCGTGCCGTCGCTGCGTGCCCTGGTGGAATCCCGCCACGACGTGGTGGCCGTGGTGACCCGGCCGGACTCCCGACGGGGCCGTGGCCGGGCTTTGGCCCGATCCGAGGTGGGCCAGGCCGCGGACGAACTCGGCCTCACGGTGCTCACGCCTAGACACCCCCGCGACCCCGAATTCCAAGCCGAACTGCGCGAATTGGCGCCGGATGCGGTGCCGATCGTCGCCTACGGTGCGCTGGTGCCCCAGCCAGTTTTGGACATCCCCGCTTCACGGCTGGATTAACCTGCACTTTTCGCTGCTCCCGGCTTGGCGGGGCGCAGCGCCGGTGCAGCACGCGGTCTTAGCCGGAGACGAAGTCACCGGCGCCACCACTTTCCGCCTCGATTCGGGGATGGACACCGGTGACGTCTTCGGCGTTGTGACTGAAGCCATTCGTCCCCGCGACACTTCTGGCGACGTGCTGGATCGGCTGGCCACTAGCGGTGCCGGGCTGTTAGTCGCCACTCTCGACGGCATTGAGACTGGGCAACTCGTTGCCGTGCCGCAAAGCACCGACGACGTCAGCTATGCGCCGAAACTCGCCACCGACGACGCCCGAGTCCAGTGGGGTGATCCCGCAATGCGGGTGGACCGCCTGATCCGGGCCTGCACCCCCGCCCCGGGGGCGTGGACCAGTTTCCGCGGCGAGCGGGTCAAACTGGGGCCGGTGACGATCTCAACTGCGGACTCCCATCGTGATTTGGCGCCTGGGCAGCTGGTCGTGAGTCGCGATGATGTGCTCGTCGGGTCGGCCAGCGCACCACTGCGATTAGACACCATCCAGCCGCCGGGCAAGCGTGCGATGGCGGCCGCGGACTGGGCCCGCGGGACGCGCCCCGGCGACGGCGAAGGCTTCCTATGAATCCCGGTCCAAGGCAGCGCAGGTCACATCGGCGTCCACAGCCATCGGCGCACCGACGGCCGTACCCGGATCCGGCTCGCCGAGCCGCCTACGACGTGCTCCACGAGGTTGGCGCCGGCGACGCCTACGCCAACCTCTACATGCGGTCGCTGTTCGCCGAGCTCGAGTTGGACGGCCGGGATGCCGGATTTGCCACCGAACTCGTCTTCGGGGTGCTGCGCAACAGATCCACGCTGGACGCGGTTCTGGCGGCCTGTGTGGATCGCCCATTGGCGAAACTCGATCCGCGGATCCTGGACATTCTGCGGCTCGGTGCGTATCAGTTGCTCTACCTTCGCACTGCAGCGCATGCCGCTGTCGGAAGTTCAGTGGACTTGGCTGCGGACGTGGTCGGGCCGGCACCCAAGGGTCTGGTCAACGCGGTATTGCGCAAGGTGGCAGCGAAGGACCTTGAAACCTGGTTGGCGCAACTCACCTCGGGCCTGACCCGGGCCAAGGCACTGGCAGTGCGCACCTCCCATCCGGCGTGGATCGTCTCCTCCCTGCGCGATGCCCTCGGTGGGGATGACGATGCGCTGCGCGAATTGCTGGAGCACAACAACACCCCGCCAGCGGTCACGCTGGCCGCCCGCCCAGGCCGGATCACGGTCGCGAAACTCAGCTCCCAGGCTGGGGACCGAGTGCGACCCGGGCGGTGGTCGCCCTACGCGCTGGTGCTCACCGATGGTCGGCCCGGAAGCCTGGCCGCAGTCCGCGCCCAGCATGCCGGGGTGCAGGACGAAGGCAGCCAGGTGATGGCGCTGCTACTGGCAAATGCCGACCTCGATGGGCGAGACGAGCGCTGGCTGGACATGTGCGCCGGGCCAGGCGGCAAAGCTGGGCTGCTGGCCGGGTTGGCAGCCGAACGTGGTGCCCGTCTGTTGGCCTCCGACGTCCACTTGTCGCGCGCCACCTTGGTCGCGAAGACCCTGGCCCAAGCACCCGGGGCTCATGCCGTGGTGCAGGCTGATGGGCGCAGTGGGCCGTGGGCAGCTGGCACGTTCGACCGGATCCTGCTGGACGCCCCCTGCACAGGTCTGGGGGTGCTTCGCAGGCGGCCAGAGGCCCGCTGGCGGCGGACCCCGGCCGACGTGTCGGCTTTGACCGACCTGCAGACGGCGCTGCTCGACTCCGCCATCACCGCCCTGCGACCCGGGGGTGTGGTCGCCTACGTCACCTGTTCGCCACACATCGCCGAAACCGACCTGATCGTCGACCGTGCCTTGTCCAAGCACAAAGGCGAGATAGTGGAGTCCGACTCGAAGGTTGGGCTTCCAGAAGATTTGGCCGCCACGCTGGACCCTGGCCTGCGGACTCGGTTGTGGCCGCATCGCCATGACACCGACGGGATGTTCGCCGCAGTGCTGCGCAAGGTGTAGCAGACCCTCGTGCGGGACTAGGCTGTGCTGCCATGGGACTGCAGATTTCACCGAGTATTTTGTCGGCCGACTTCGCCCACCTCGCCGACGAGTGTGCGGCTCTGTCCGGCCATGCCGACTGGCTACACGTGGATGTGATGGACAACCACTTCGTGCCCAACCTCACCCTCGGCCTGCCGATCGTCGAGTCGCTGCTGGCAGTGGTGGACACCCCGATCGACTGCCATTTGATGATCGAGGACCCCGACCGATGGGCGCCGGCCTATGCCGAGGCGGGCGCCGGCAGCGTGACCTTCCACGTGGAAGCTGCACATGCCCCGGTCCGGTTGGCCCGGGAAATCCGCAGCGCAGGAGCTCGGGCCGGGATGGGCCTGAAACCGGCTACCGGAGTGGAGCAGTACGCGGACCTGCTCGACGAGATTGACATGCTGCTGCTGATGACCGTTGAACCCGGATTCGGCGGGCAGTCCTTTCTCGACTTGGTGCTGCCCAAGATCGCACGGGCGCGCCAACTCATCGATGGCCGCGACGTGGACGTCTGGCTGCAGGTCGACGGTGGAGTCGACGCGGACACCATCGTGCGCTGCGCCGAAGCTGGCGCAGACGTTTTCGTGGCGGGCTCCGCGGTGTATGGCGCAGACGACCCGGCATCCGCTGTCGACAATCTGCGCGCCGCAGCTGAGGCCGCCGTGGCCACATGACGGCACCGCTGTCAGCGGCCGAGGAACGCGCCCTGGATCGGAGTATCGACCTAGCTCGGGGCTCAGGGGTTACGAAGGGGCCAAACCCGGCGGTCGGCTGCGTGCTACTCGATGCCGCCGGCGAAGTGTTGGCCGAAGGTTGGCACCGCGGCCCGGGCACCGCCCACGCCGAAGTCGACGCCCTTGCCAAGGTCGGGGATCGTGCGTGGGGTGCCACGGCGGTGGTGTCGATGGAGCCGTGCGCTCATCACGGGCGCACCCCGCCGTGCACCCAGGCCCTGCTGGCTGCCGGGGTTGCCCGGGTGGTGTTCGGTCAGGCCGATCCGAATCCGCAAGCCGCAGGTGGAGCCGCAGAACTGGTGGCAGCCGGCCTTGAAGTGGTTGGTCCGGCCCGGGCAGCCGAGGCCCGTGCGGTGAATAGGGCCTGGAATCAGGCAGTGGAGTTGGGTCGGCCGGTGGTGGTGTGGAAAGTGGCCGCCAGCCTCGACGGCCGGATCGGCGCGGCCGACGGCAGTTCCAAATGGATCACTTCGCCAGAGTCTCGCGAGCAGGTGCACCAGTTACGCGCGCAAGTCGACGCGGTGCTCACCGGGAGTGGCACCGCGTTGGCGGATCGTCCCGCCCTCACCGCCCGACCTGGCGGTGTCGCGGTACCGGATCAACCGCTGCGCGCCGTGATGGGCCGCACCGTGTTGCCGGCAGACCATCCGCTGGCCGACGCCCTGATGCTGGACACCCATGAGCCACAGCAGGCGTTGGCGCGGCTGTGGCAGGCAGACGTGCGCCGTGTCATGCTCGAGTGCGGCCCGCGGCTCGCGGGGGCCTTCCTCGCGGCCGATCTGGTCGACGAGGTGGTGTGGTTCAGCGCACCGCTGATACTCGGTTCGGACGGACTCGCAGTCGCCGCAGGCGGCCCGTCGACGTTGTCTGATGCGTTGCGCTGGCAGGTGGTGGCGCTGGCACAGAGCGGTCCGGACGTGCGAATCGACCTGCGTCGAAAGGAGAACTGATGTTCACCGGAATAGTGCTCGATACCGGGCGGGTAGTGGCGGTGGAGGACCTCGCCGACGAGGCCCGTCGGCTGCGCATCGCCAGCAGCGTGGTCACACCGGGGGCCCGCGCTGGGGAGTCGATCTGCGTCAATGGCGTCTGCTTGACGGTGGTCGATCCGGCCGGGGACGAGTTCGGCGCCGATGTGATGAAGGAGACCTTGGATCGCTCCTCGCTGGGACGGCTTCACGTGGGGGATCCGGTCAATCTGGAGCCAGCCATGGGCGTCGGCGACCGATTTGGCGGCCACATCGTGTCCGGCCACGTCGATGCCCAGGCGCGACTCCGCAGCCGCGTCGACAGTGAGCATTGGCGGGTGCTGGAGTTCGAGGCGCCACCGCAGGTGCGCAAGTACCTTGCGGAGAAGGGTTCGGTGACACTCGACGGGGTGTCGCTGACGGTTGCTGATGTGGGTGCGGACTGGTTCACGGTGTCGCTGATCCCGACCACGCTGCGCGAGACGACCCTGGGCGAACGTCAAGTCGGCGACCTAGTCAACCTCGAGGTGGACATGCTGGCCCGGTACGTTGAGCGCATGCTGGAGCAGCGGTGATCCCCTACGACGACCTCTACGGTGAACATCCGCCGCGGCCAACGCGGCGGACCGCCGTTCCCGCCACCCAAACCGGCCAAACCGGCCAAACCGGCGAAGCCGAGGCGTCCGGCGTGTCGGCTGCCGCTGGCGCCGGCGGCGTCCGGCTCGATCCAGTTCCGGCGGCCATCGACGCAATCGCTGCCGGGCACTGTGTGGTGGTGGTGGACGATGAGGATCGGGAGAACGAGGGGGACTTGATCGCAGCCGCCCAATTGGCGACCCAAGAGACGTTGGCGTTCATGATCCGGCACACCTCAGGGGTGATCTGCACACCCATGGTGGGCGCCGACCTCGACCGACTGGCGTTGCCGCCGATGACGGCGGTAAACGAGGACGCCAAGGGCACCGCCTATGCAGTCAGCGTGGACGCCCGCGATGGGGTGAGCACCGGCATCAGCGCGGCCGACCGGGCCCGGACGGTCCGGGTGCTCGCCGACTCTGCCACCGAGCCTTGGGAAATCACCCGTCCCGGGCACGTCTTTCCGCTTCGGGCGGTGCCCGGCGGTGTGCTGCGCCGGGCTGGCCACACCGAGGCGGCGGTGGACCTTGCCCGGATCGCCGGGCTGAACCCGGCCGGGGTGATCGCGGAGTTGGTGAATGACGACGGTGAAATGATGCGCGCGCCGGACTGTCGTGTGTTCGCCGACGCCCACGGTCTGGTGATGATCTCGATCGCGGACCTCATCGACTATCTGCGCAGGTCGGAGACCCACGTCCGGCGAATCACCGACGCGCTGCTGCCGCTTCCGGCGGGGCAGTTCCGCGCGGTTGGTTACGAAAGCCTCATCACCGGCCACGACAGTGTGGCGTTGGTCATGGGCGACCTCGGTGACGGCGAGGACGTCTTGGTGCGGGTGCATTCGGAGTGCTTGACCGGTGACGTTTTCGGCTCATTGCGTTGTGACTGCGGCCCGCAGCTGCAGGCGGCACTGGAGCAGGTTGCCGGCGAAGGTCGCGGAGTTGTGTTGTACGTGCGCGGCCACGAAGGTCGCGGGATCGGGTTGATGCACAAGTTGCGCGCCTACAACCTGCAAGACGCCGGGGCGGACACTGTCGATGCCAATCTGGAACTCGGCCTTCCCGCGGACGCCCGCGAATACGGCACCGGAGCGCAGATCCTGACCGACCTCGGTGTGCGATCCATGCGCCTGCTCACCAACAACCCAGACAAACGAGCAGGGTTGAGCGGTTTCGGCCTGACCATCCTTGGCCGGGTGCCGTTGGAAGTCGTGCCCAACCCCCACAACGAGTTTTATTTGCGCACCAAACAGGCTCGGATGGGCCACCACCTCGACTTCGACGACACGGCATCGGACACCTCGGACGCCGCCGCAGCGGATGCCACCGCCGCGGACGGTGTTGCGGCAGACACAGATGATGGAGGCCACGCATGAGTGGAGCAGGAACGCCGGACACTGACTTCTTCGATGTCGATCCTGGGCTATCGGTCGCGATCGTGGCGGCTCGCTGGCACATGGAGATTCAGGAGTCCTTGGTGGCCAATGCGGAGGCCGAATGCCGACGCCATGGCATCACTGCGGAGGTGCATTGGGTTCCCGGCACGTTCGAAATCCCGGTGGTGGTGCGCAAACTGGCCATCAGCCACGACGCAGTGATCGCCTTCGGCACCGTGGTGCGCGGCGGCACTCCACACTTCGAGTACGTCTGTGATTCGGTGACCAGCGCGCTGACCACCATACCGCTGGACACCGGCACCCCGGTGGGCTTCGGCATCCTCACCTGCGACACGTTCGAGCAGGCGCGCGACCGTGCCGGTCTGCCCGGATCGGCGGAAAATAAGGGAGTTGAGGCAGCCTCAGCAGCCCTCGCTACCGCGACCCTGATGCGGCGTCTGACACTCTAGAACCCGTGAAGACTTTCGACGACCTCTACGCCGAGTTGCTCGACCGCGCCGAACGCCGACCTGCTGGGTCATCCACGGTGGCCTTGCTGGATGGCGGCGTGCACGCGGTGGGCAAGAAAGTCGTGGAGGAGGCCGCCGAAGCGTGGATGGCGGCGGAACATGAAGGCCGGGAACGTACCGCCGAGGAAATCTCCCAGTTGCTCTATCACGCCCAAGTCCTGATGATCGCCGCCGGCGTCACCCTCGACGAGGTGTACGCCCAGCTCTGACCTCCCGCGGGAGGGCTGCAAGATCTCACGCACACCGGGCCGGGGCCCGGCATCCGGTGATGACACATACGAGAGGAACAACCATGCTTCGGGTCGCAGTGCCTAACAAAGGCGCGCTATCGGCACCGGCTAGGCAAATGCTGGTGGAAGCCGGCTATTTGGGTAGCACCAGCCCACGGGAATTGATGGTGCATGACCCAGTCAACGACGTGGAGTTCTTCTTCCTTCGACCCAAGGACATCGCCACCTACGTGGGCGGTGGCACGTTGGACATTGGGATCACCGGGCAAGACATGCTCATCGAGGCCGGCCGACCCGCTGAGCAGTTGCTGGAGTTGGGATTCGGCGGATCGACATTCCGGCTGGCGGTACCCCCGGACGGTCCGAGCACGCCGCACGGGTTGTCCGGAACCCGGATTGCCACCAGCTATGCCGCACTGCTGGCCGAATGGCTCCGCGACCACCAGCTGGAGGCGACCATCGTGCGACTCGACGGTGCGGTGGAGAACGCGGTTCGGCTGGGTGTGGCCGACGCGATCGCCGACGTGGTGGACACCGGGACCACACTCCGCCTGGCCGGACTACAGATCATTGGCGAACCGCTGCTGCACAGCCAGGCGGTCCTCGTCGGATCACCAGAACACTCAGGAGATTCCGCGGTGCAGACTTTCGTGCGCCGGTTGCAGGGCGTCATCGTCGCGCGGACCTACGTGTTGGTCGACTACGACATTCCCTCGCACTTGGTCGATGAGGCCTGCCACATCACCCCGGGGCTGGAATCGCCGACCGTCTCGCCGCTGCGTGACCAACAGTGGTCGGCCATCCGGGCAATGGTTCCGCGCGCGGACGTGCACACGGTGATGGACGCGCTATTCACCCTGGGCGGTCGCGGGATTCTGGTGACCGACATCCACGCCTGCCGGCTGTGAGCGCACCTCAGAGCCCGGCTCGGGCGATGACGTCGACAATTGCATCGGCTGTGGCCTGAGGCTGATCGAGCATCAGCAGGTGCGCCGCATCTATGGCGTGCACCACAACATCGTCGCCAATGTCCGGTGCCGCGCTGCGATGACGCTGCACCCACGCCGGCTGGCGCACGCGATACAGCCGCGGGCCACTTTCGCCCACCAGAATCGTCACCGGTATCTGCAGCTTGGCTTCCGCGCGTAGTTGCATCAGCGAGGTGGAGACCTTGCCGATCGCATGATCGTCGAGCATGGCCCGGCTGATTGTGGCCTTCGAACTCAGCTGTCCGGCCACTTCGGCAGGCAGATCGGCATAGACGCCAGAAAAACTGTTGTGGGTGGTGGCGCCGGCGATCACGCCGGCAGCGATGGCTTTCCCCACCGTCGGACGGGCGTAGGGCAATTCCGGGAGCCCGCTGATGACTTTTCGCCAGAGCGGGAGATCATCGTCGGTGATTCCGGCCGGCAACTGTTCCGGGCTGTCCCCGGCGGCCTCGGACGGTGATTCGTCGGAAGCGGCAGCCGCATAATCCTCGGGCAGGCTCGCATCGATCAACACCAGTCCAGCAACGCGGTTGTGGCGCAGTCTGGCGTAGGCCTCAGCAAGCAGCCCGCCGTAGGAGTGACCGACCACGATGAGTGGATTGGGGACATTTCCGAGCGATTCGTCGATCTCCGCGGCGTAGGCGGCAAGATCGCCCCCCGGGTGCGTGGGCCGGTGTGGACGATCGAACAGATCCACACACAGCGAAGGCGGTAAGAGGTCCACCGTGGACCACCAGAGTTCGAACGGCATCGCCAATCCGTTGAGGAAAGCCACCGTGGGCGGCTGCCCCGGTCGGATCACCCGACGAATGTCGGCGCTCATTCAGCGGTCCCGATCATTCGATCCGTGGAGCAGCAATAGGCCGAGGCTGAACATGCCAGCCGAATAGAGCACGATCTGGAGTCGCTGCCACACTCCCACGCCGTCCAGCTCGGCCAGGTACATGACGGCGATCAGGCCGGAGATCAGCGCGTAGAGAACTCCGATGATGGTGAGCATCTGCCACTGCGGATCCCACTGCGGGCCTAGTTCACCTCGTCGGCGCAACTGCCACGACCCCAGCGCTATCGCCAGCAGCGCCACTGGCGCCAAGACCCCTTCAAGGACGCCCGTGACGTTGTGTGCGGCATGTTGCCAACTGACGGTGCCAGCGTCTTCTGCGGCCCGGCAGGCGGCGTCAGTGGTCGGCGGGCAGTCAAGCGGGAGGAACGAGTCGGCGAAGGTCAGCATGGCGAATAGCCCGGCGGCAATGACGCCGCCCCGCAACACCCAGTTGCGCGGTAGTAGGGGGAAAGCTGCGGCGGCACCGGCGAAGAGCAGCGAGCCGGTGACGAGGTCGGAGAGCCGGAAGAACAGAGCGTTGGGTTCCCCGCGGGCCCCCAGCTCGCTGACGAACGACAGGGAACGATCCAGGCGGGCGCCCAGATACCCCTCGAGCAGGAAAGCGGAGTTGGTGATCGAACCGAGCAGCAGGCACCAGGCGGCCACCCCCGCTCGCCTCCGGTTCACCTTCGACGGTGTCTGCATGACACCACACGCTAGCGTTGCTGACCGTGGCGAATGATCAGCAACGCACAACCTCCGCCGATGTCATCGCAGCACTTGCCGACCCGGGATCGTTCCGGTCATGGGATACAGCACTGCCCATGCCGGCCGATGCGGACTACGCAGACAGCCTCCAGCGCGCCGCAGCGCGCGCAGGCACGGCAGAGTCAGTGGTCACTGGGCGAATCCTGCTGGAAGGCCGGGAGGTAGCGGTGATTGCCGGTGAGTTCGGCTTCCTCGCCGGTTCAGTTGGCATGGCTGCCGCCGATCGGGTCATTTCCGCCTTTCGCCGGGCCACCGAGGAGCGATTACCGGTCATCGGGGCGCCCACCTCAGGTGGTACCCGGATGCAGGAGGGGACACCGGCGTTTCTGCGGATGGTGCCAGTCGCAGCCGCGGTGGCGGCACACCGCGCAGCAGGTCTGCCCTACCTGACCTGGCTGCGTGATCCGACCACAGGTGGTGTGATGGCCACCTGGGGTTCGCTGGGGCAGCTCACTGTGGCTGATCCCGGAGCGCTCGTGGGGTTTCTCGGTCCGAGGGTGTTTGAGGCTATGACGGGGGAGGCATTTCCCCCAGTCCAGCGGGCCGAGAACCTCGCTCGGGTGGGCGTGATCGATGACGTCGTGGCGCTGCCGGAGCTGCGTGAATGGGTAGGCAAGGTGCTGGCCGTGGCGCAGGCCACCCAAGACGGAGGCTCCCAGCCGGCCGCCCGGGACCGTGCCGACCAGCGAGTCGCCCGGACCGTGCCGACCAGCCGGCCGCCCGGGACGGATGGGAGTGTGTGCAAGCCACTCGACGCCCCGACCGACCTGGAGTGCGTGAAGTTTTGGCCGCCACCGCTACCGAGGTCACCTGGTTGTCGGGCACCGCCGCCGGGGAGCGCGACGACGCGATAGTTGCGGCCTTGGCGCTTTTTTCGGGATCCCCAGCGGTGGTGGTCGGTTCCGACCGCAGCGTGCGCCAGGGTGCCTTCGGCCCGGCCGGCCTGCGCACGGCTCAACGCGCCTACGCCCTGGCCGCCGAGTGGAAACTACCGTTGCTCACGATCGTGGACACCGCCGGTGCGGAGGTCTCCGCAGCGGCCGAGGAGGGTGCCATGGCGGGTGAGATTGCACGGTCGCTGGCATCGCTGAGCCAACTAGACACTCCCGTCGTGTCGCTACTGCTCGGTTCCGGTTGCGGCGGTGGTGCATTGGCCTTGCTGCCCAGCGACATCTTGCTGGCCACCGATGATTCCTGGATCACACCGCTGCCGCCGGAGGGAGCGTCGGCGATTGTGCATCGCACTACGGATCGGGCCGCAGACTTCGCCCGAACCGCGCGGATCACCGCGGTGGAACTCGCGGATCTCGGCGTCGTCGACACGCTGGTGGCCGCGCCGCAATCCGATCCTGCAGGATTCTTCAACGCTCTCGGCCCGGTGATCTGCGAGGCGCTGGCGAACGCGCGGCGCTCGCCGCGGCGCGTCGAACGGTTTGTGGTGGCTGGACCATGAGTGCACCGGAGGCATCGGACGGCCCCTTGGCGACACCCGGCCACGCAGCAGAAAGCGAAGGTCAGGACGGGCGCCGCTTCGCCGGGGCACAGTTGCCGCCGCAGCGTTACCGCGACGATGACGGTTCCACCCCGCCGGAGGTGGCTGCGGCGCTCGCGGATTGGCGCAGTAGTGGCGACCTCTCGGCAGTCTCGAAGGCGCTGCGACGCTCCAGAGTGCTTGTGGCGCTCGTGGCGCAACTGGATTCGGTTGACCCCACGGGAGCGGAAAAGGACAGCCACATGGCTGCGGCAACCCTGGTCCGACCGCACGATGGAAGCAAGGCGCTGCTCGCTTTCACCTCGGTCGCGGCCGCTGCCGCGTGGCAGCCAACTGCACGTCCGCTGCCGGTGACCGGTATCGACGCCGCGCGAGCGGCCATCAGCGATGGTGCCGTGGCGCTGCTCATCGACGGCGAATGTGGGCTGTCGGGGCCCTACTTGTGGGCGCTGGCGGAGGATCGAGACCTAGTGCCCGCCGATCAAGATGTGCAGGTGCGCGGCGCGATCGAATCTGAAGTCGCCCGGGTGCTCGGCGCCGCAGGCCTACCCACGCGGTGTGAGGTGGCGCCGTCGGATCCGCCGGGCGGTGTGGTGGTGCTACTGGACGCCGCGGTGGCACACAATCGTGCGGCGGTCGCGGCGCTGGCGGAGGCCCTCTCCGAACATTCCGTTCTGCGTCGCCGGCTCACTGGAGAGATGTCGCTGGGTATCGCTACGTGAGTCAGCCCCCGGCGGCTACCGGACCGGACCGGTGAAACGTTCCCCCGGCCCTTTGCCTGGCTCATCAGGAAACACGGAAGCCTCCCGGAAGGCCAGCTGCAGCGATCGCAGTCCATCGCGAAGCGGACCGGCATGGAAGGTGCCGAGATCCGCGGCGGAGCCGGTCACCAGCGCTGCCAGGGCATTGATGAGGATGCGAGCTTCGGCCAAGTCGGCTTCTTCCTCGCCGCCTTCACCAAGCCCACACTTCACCGCCGCAGCGGTCATGAGGTGCAATGCGACGGTGGTGATGATCTCGACGGCGGGGACATCGCCGATGTCACGGGCGGCCTCAATCGTCACGTCACCGGTAGCGTCATGGGGGCTCGGGGTCGAAAGTCCGTCGGGGCTCATGGGTGATAGCCTTGCACGCGGTCGACGTTACCGCGTCGGCCACGTACAAGCGGAGGCTCACCTCCCACCCGTCGGCTAGATTGAACGGTCGCATCGGGTCCTTGGTCGGTTGGGTACACAACCCAGCCGTGCCGCCCGCCTGTGCGTCCCTCACCTTTGCGAACACAGGAGGCGTCCATCAGCGTCGAACCCAGGATCAATGAGCGGATCCGCGTGCCCGAGGTCCGATTGGTCGGTCCAGGCGGCGAGCAGGTTGGCATCGTGCGTATCGACGATGCGTTGCGGCTGGCCGAAGAGTCGGAGCTCGACCTCGTCGAAGTGGCCCCGATGGCCAAACCGCCGGTCTGCAAACTCATGGATTACGGCAAGTACAAGTACGAAGCCGCGCTGAAGGCCCGAGAGAATCGCAAGAATCAGAGCCATACGGTCATCAAGGAGATGAAACTCCGACCGAAGATCGATCCGCACGACTACGGGACGAAGAAAGGGCCACATCGAGCGGTTCCTGAAGGCGGGGGACAAGGTGAAGGTCACCATCATGTTCCGCGGACGCGAGCAGTCAAGGCCGGAACTCGGATTCCGACTGCTGGCCAAACTAGCCGAAGACCTCGGCGACCTCGGTGTGGTGGAAGCCGCACCCAAGCAGGACGGTCGCAACATGACCATGGTGATCGCCCCAAGTCGCAAGAAGCCGGCGGACAAGTCCGCCGACGACGAATCCAAGGAGTAAAACGTGCCGAAGATCAAGACCCACAGTGGGGCCAAGAAGCGATTCCGGGTCACCGGGACCGGCAAGGTCATGCACGAAAGCGCCAACAAGCGCCACCTGCTTGAAAGCAAGTCTTCGCGGCGCACTCGTCGCATCTCGGGGGCCAAGCAGTTGAGCAAGCCGGACACCCGCACCGTTCAGCGCCTGCTCGGCAAGCGCTAATCCCCCTTCGACTTCACCAGACATCGCACCAAGGAGACAATCGTGGCCCGCGTCAAGCGTGCAGTGAACGCCCAGAAGAAGCGCCGGGAGGTGCTCGCCGAAGCCAGTGGCTACCGGGGCCAACGGTCCCGCCTCTACCGCAAGGCGAAAGAACAAGTCACCCACTCGCTGGTGTACTCGTTCAACGACCGTAAGGACCGCAAGGGCGACTTTCGTCGGCTCTGGATCCAGCGCATCAACGCTGGTGCCCGCGCCAACGGCATGACCTACAACCGCTTCATCCAGGGCCTGAAGCTGTCCGGGGTCGAAGTTGACCGCCGGATGCTGGCCGAGTTGGCCGTGAACGACCCGGGCGCCTTCGCTGCCCTGGTTGAGGTGTCGCGGTCTGCCGTCGCGGCTCAGGGCGCAGCCTGATCATCACGTCGACCCGTGCCGCCCGCGTCTCGCGGGCGGCACGGTTGCGTAAACGGACATTCCGCACCACCGATGGGGCCTTCCTCGCCGAGGGCCCCCAAGCCGTGCGGGAGGCGCTGGCGTCACCCGGAGCCGTCATCGAGGTGTTCGCCACCGATGAGGCCACCGCGCGATACCCCGAACTCGAAGCACAGGCCCAGGCCACTGGTGTGGACTGGTTGCGGGCTTCGGCAACGGTGCTCGGCCACCTGTCGGACACGGTCAATCCCCAAGGACTGGTGGCGGTCTGCCGAATCCCCACCGTTGGCCAGGTCGACGTCTTCGCCGGTGAACCAAAACTTGTGACGATCCTCGCGCAGGTGCGAGACCCAGGCAATGCCGGAACCGTGATCCGAGTAGCCGACGCGGCTGGTGCAGATGGGGTGGTCTTGACCCGTGCCAGCGTCGATGTCTACAACGCAAAAACGGTGCGTGCCAGCGCTGGATCGGTGTTTCATCTGCCGGTAGCCACCGAGGTCGAAACCGAAGCGGCGGTGGCCGCTGCGCGGGAGGCTGGGCTACAGGTATTCGGCGCCGACGGTGCCAGCGCGACCAGGCTGGATCACCTAGGTTCGGACGTGCTTGCTGCACCGACTGCGTGGATCTTCGGCAACGAAGCCTGGGGGCTGCCGGAGTCGGTGCGCGAACTGTGCGACCAGGTGCTCGCGATACCCATGTATGGCCGCGCCGAGAGTCTCAACCTCTCCACCGCAGCCGCAGTCTGCTTGTACGCAACGGCTGTTGCCCAACACGGCTGACTAGACTGCGCAGAAGTCGAATTCAACCCTCCACCTACCGCTGCTGAGGAGCTCATGTCGGCACCGAACTCGCAGTACGATCCGGTCGAAGTCGGCGTGCTATCGCAGGAGTCCATTGACGGATTCGTCGCCGACGCGCTCGCTGCGATCGCGGCTGCAGCAGACCTAGATGAACTCAAGGTTGTGCGAATCGCACATGCCGCGGACAAGAGCCCGTTGGCTTTGGCCAATCGGGAGATCGGTGCCTTGCCGCCCGCGGCAAAAGCCACCGCCGGCAAACGGGTCGGGGCGGCCCGGGGTCGAGTCCGGGCGGCGGTCGAAGCACGCCAAGCCGAACTGGAAGCAGCCCGTGATGCGGCCGTGCTGGTGGCGCAACGGGTGGACGTGACCGCCGAGTATGACCGGTTTTCGACTGGTGCCCGCCATCCGCTTGCGCAGATCGCGGATCGGGTCGCGGACGTGTTCGTCGCGATGGGTTACGAGGTCGCCGAGGGCCCGGAGGTGGAGGGGGAGTGGTACAACTTCGACGCCCTCAACATCGGCCCCGATCACCCCGCCCGGCAGATGTCTGACACCTTCTTCATCGACTCCGCCGAATCCGGCGTCGTGCTGCGTACCCACACCTCACCGGTGCAAATTCGGACCATGTTGGCCGAACCGCCGCCGCTGTATGTGGTGTGTCCAGGCAGGGTGTTCCGCTCTGACGAACTCGACGCCACCCACACCCCGGTGTTCCACCAGGTCGAGGGGTTGGCAGTCGACCGCGGCATCACCATGGCCGACCTGCGCGGCACTCTCGACCACTTCGCCGCGGCCATGTTCGGCGAGGGATTGGTCACCCGTCTGCGGCCGTCGTTCTTCCCCTTCACCGAACCGAGTGCCGAGGTGGATCTGCAGTGTTTCGCCTGCCGCGGCGAGTCTGTGGGCAATCCGGATCGGCCATGCCGGACCTGCGGGTCCGAGGGTTGGATCGAGTGGGGTGGCTGCGGGATGGTGAACCCACGGGTGTTGGTGGCCTGTGGCATCGACCCGCACGAATTCTCCGGATTCGCCTTCGGCATGGGGCTGGAGCGCACACTCATGTTCCGTCACGGCATCACCGACATGCGCGACCTCATCGAGGGTGACGTGCGGTTCGCCGCCGCTTTCGCAATGGAAGGCTGAGCACATAATGAGAGCACCGTTGTCGTGGCTGCGCGAGTACGCCGCCATCGGAGAGGACTTCCCACCGCGCGACTTGGCGAGCGCTCTGATCACCGCGGGCCTGGAAGTCGAGACCGTCGACGTGGTGGGTGATGGCGTCACCGGTCCGCTGGTGGTTGGGCGAGTTGGGCAGATCGCCGAGTTGACTGAGTTCCGCAAACCGATTCGTTTCTGCCAGGTGGATGTCGGCTCCGACCACGGTGGCGTGCGAGACATCATCTGCGGCGCGTAGAACTTTGCTGTCGGCGACCTGGTCGCCGTCGCCCTGCCCGGAACCGTGCTGCCGGGAGGCTTCGAGATCAGCGCGCGCAAGACCTACGGCCACATTTCCGACGGGATGATCTGTTCATCTGCAGAACTTGGTCTCGGCGACGACCACAGCGGCATCATGGTGCTGCCCGAAGCCATCGCCGAGCCAGGTGCAGACGCCGCGGCGTTGCTCGGCATCGGTGAGGCCGTGCTGGACATTGCCGTGACGCCGGACCGCGGCTACTGCCTGTCGATTCGTGGCATCGCGCGGGAGGCCGCCACCGCGTTGAGGGTCGATTTCACCGATCCGGCGGACCTTGATCTGGCCGGATATCCGGACCCGGCAGCCCCCGGTCCGCGAGTGACGGTCGTCGATCCAGAGGCTTGCACGCAGTTCACCGCCGTGCGCATCGACGGCTTTGATCCCGGCGCGCCGACGCCGCTGTGGATGCAAGGTCGCCTCGTCGCGGCCGGCATGCGGTCGATCTCGCTGGCCGTGGACGTCACCAACTACGTCATGCTGGAGCTCGGTCAACCGCTGCACGCTTTCGATGCCGACGCGGTGGTCGGTGGCATCACGGTGCGTTGGGCAGAAGCGGGGGAGTCGCTGGAAACGCTGGATCACGTGGTCCGCGAGTTGGGCGCATCGGATCTGCTCATCGCAGACGACCGCGGTCCCATCGGATTGGCTGGCACCATGGGTGGGCTTGATTCGGAGATCTCCGAGGCCACCACCTCGATCATTCTGGAGGCGGCCCATTTTGCGCCGGAGGTAGTGGCGCGCATGGCACGGCGGCACAAGTTGCCGTCTGAGGCGTCACGACGATTCGAGCGCTATGTGGACGCCACCCTGCCGTGGTTGGCGTCGCGCCGTGCCGCGGAACTGCTCGTGGAGTTCGGCGGTGGCTCGATCAGCGGCGGAACCGGGGTGGGGCAGCCGTTGGCGGCACCGGTAGTGACGATCGATCCGCAACTTCCCGCTCGGATTTCGGGTGCCCCGATTACCGCCGCCGAGGCGCGCGATGCGCTGGCTGCGGTGGGGGCCGAGGTGTCCGCGATTGCCGGTGACCGTTGGCAGGTGGTCGCACCATCATGGCGGCCGGACCTGCGCGACCCGGCAGATCTGGTCGAGGAGGTGGTGCGGATCTACGGCTACGAGAGGCTTCCCGCCACCTTGCCATCGCCGCCGGCTGGCCGCGGTCTGACTGTGGCCCAACGGCAACGCCGGGCGGTCACTCGCGCGTTGGCCGATCGCGGCTTCACCGAGACGTTGGCCTATCCGTTCGTCGGCCCCGCGGAACTGGCGGCACTCGGTATTGACGATCAGCGCGCCAGCACGGTGCAGGTTGCCAATCCGCTCTCCGACGAACAGGCAGGTATGCGCACCACGCTGCTGCCCGGTCTGGTGGCGGTGGCGCTACGAAACCTCAGCCGCGGTGCGGACGGGGTGAGCCTGTTCGAGACGGGATTGGTGTTCCTGCCTCGGCCCGGTGACGCCGCGCCGGCCGTGCGCCCGGGCGTGACAGGTCGGCCGGACGGGGAGCAGTTGGCCGCGTTGGCGGCGATGCTGCCCGATCAGCCGCGGCACGTTGCGGTACTGGTGACCGGGACGGTGGAGAAGCCTGGCTGGTGGGATGCTCCGGGTCGCAGTGCAGCCTGGTACGACGCGACCGAGGCGGCTCGGGTCGCGGCCCGCACGCTCGGCGTTGAACTGGAGGTCGCCGCCGCCACCGTGCAGGTGGCACCCTGGCACCCGGGTCGATGTGCGGAACTCAGAGTGGCAGGCGAGGTGATCGGCTACGCCGGGGAGCTGCACCCACGCGTGGTGGAAGCGACCGGACTGCCGCCGCTCAGCGCCGCCATGGAATGCGACTTGGATGCGTTGCTCGCCGCCGCTCCCGAGGCGGTCCCAGCCCCGGTGTTTTCCAACTTCCCGGTGGCGAAGGAGGACATTGCTTTGGTGGTGGGAGTTGACGTCCCCGCGGCCGAAGTGCAGCGAACAATCATGGCCGGAGCCGGCGAACTGCTGGAATCGGTGCGCCTCTTCGACGACTACCGCGGTTCGCAAATGCCCGACGGATCAAAGTCGTTGGCTTTCGCACTGCGTTTTCGGGCGCCAGATCGCACGCTGTCGGACTCGGAGGTCGCAGCCGCTCGGGAGGCTGCGGTAGCCGCCGCCAGATCGGCCTTCGGGGCCGAACTGAGATCAGGCTGAGCAGCCGCTACCTGCGGTACCACTAGAGTTCTGGCGTGTTCCCGTCACGCCACTCGCCGCCGGACGCCCTTTCGCATCCGGCGCTGGACGTTGACCACGGTCCGATTGACGACTTGCCGCCGCAAGACGACAGCGACGCGGGGGGTCTCGTTCTACTCTGCGTCCTCGCTGTGGTGGGCGGGGCGCTGACGGGCCTAGTGGGAGGCTTGTTTCGAGCTGCTCTGATGGCGGCCGATCACTTCCGATTGTCGGTGGAGAATTGGGCTCGCGATGAACCCAACCTGCGATGGTTGGTGCCTGTGCTGCTTTCGGCGGTCGCGGTCGGAATTGCTCGACTGACAGTGCGTTGGGTGCCACAGGCCTCTGGCAGTGGGGTGCAGCGGGTCGAAGCAACCATGCGCTCGGAGGTGTCGCCGGTTCGGTTCGGTGTGCTTCCGGCCAAGTTCATCGGCGGTGTGCTCGGTATCGGTGCGGGCCTGGCACTGGGACGGGAAGGCCCCACGGTGCAGATGGGGGCGGCCATTGGGGTGCGCCTGGCGCGGCTGGCGAAAGTGAATGGTCACGATCTTCGCGCCATGGCCGCGTCGCTGGCCGGGGCCGGGCTTGGCGTTGCTTTCAGCGCTCCGTTGGGTGGGGCAACATTTGTGTTTGAGGAAGTCACCAGGGCGGTCCGCACCCGACTCGTCGTCGTTACCCTGCTGGGGTGCGGTTCGGCGCTGGCAGTGGCCCAACTGATCGTCGGACGGCAACCAGTGTTCGATGTACCACCGCTGCAGCCGCAGGGCATCCTGGTACTGCCCGTCTTCATGCTGCTGGGTGCGCTGCTCGGCGCGGTGGGAGTGTTCTACAACCGCTTGGTTGTGCTGCTCTTGGACCTCTTTGGGCGCATCCGCCGCGTGCCGCCGGAGGTCACCGCTGGGATCGTCGGGGGTGCAGTCGGGCTGCTTGGCGTAGTCGCCCCATCGTTGATCGGTGGTGGCGACCAGCTCAATGAAGAGCTACTCATCGCGGGTGTCGGGCTGTCCACGCTTTTGCTCGCCGTCGTGGTGCGGCTGATCCTCGGACCCCTTTCGTATTCTCTCGGTACCCCGGGTGGCCTGTTCGCTCCGTTGTTGTTGCTGGGTGCACTCATCGGGGCGCTCTTCGCGCGGTTGGCCAACGAGGTGGTGCCGAGTCTGGAACTGTCGGTGACTGCGTTCGCGATTGTTGGGATGTCGACCTTCTTCGCTGCGGTCGTGCGGGCGCCACTCACCGGGGTGATCCTCATCGTGGAGATGACGGCGATCACCTCCCAGCTTGTGCCGATGATTCTGGCCGCTGGTACCGCAGTTCTGGTTGCGACGTTGATGAAGGGTGCTCCCATCTATGACACCCTGCGCGCTCGGCTACTCAACCCGCCGCAGCGGAGCACGCCAGCCACCTGACATCGTCAGCACGGATTGCTGCAAGCCTGAGTGTTGTCGGCCGCCTACAACCATTCCGGTTCGTCGTCGGCGCTCGGATCAACCAGCGCCCGGCGGCGCAACTTGCCGCTCTCGGTGTACGGCAGGGCATCGACCACCTCGTAGGTGCGAGGCCGATGCCGCGGGCCTAAACGGGCTTGGGCCAGGGCGCGGACGTCGGCGAGGTCGTCCTCGTCGGCATCCGGCGCCAGCACGACGAAAGCCTCCACCGTTGCGCCGTACACCGAATCAGGTCTGCCCACGACTGCGATGTCGGCGATCGCCGGATGCGTGGCCAGCACCTGCTCCACCTCCACCGGGTGGATCTTCTCGCCGCCGGTGACGATCACGTCGTCGGCGCGTCCCACCAGGCTGAGACGACCCTTCTCATCAAGCCATCCCAAGTCCCCGGTGAACACCATGCCGCGGATTCGTTCCCGATCGGTTCCATCGGTGTAGCCGGAGAAGGTAGTGCGGCTGAGTACGTACACGCGGCCCAGTTCACCGCGCGACACCGGCTTGCCACGTCGGTCGAAGATGGCCACTTTCACGCCAGACAGCGGTACCCCGGCGGTGTTCGGGTCATCGCGCAAGTCGGTCGGGCTCGCGACCGTGGCAAATGCCGCCTCCGTCGTGCCGTACAAGTTGTAGAGCACGTCGCCGAACGTGTCCATGAAGTCCCAGGCCAATTCACCTGGCAGCTCAGAGCCGCTCACGGCGACGCAGCGCAGGCTTGAGGTGTCGTACTGATCGCGCACGGTGGGCGGGAGCGCCATGATTTTCGCCAACACCGTGGGCACGGTCACCAGCGTGTCCACCTCGTGGGCGTGGATGAGAGCGAGGATCCGCTCTGGGTCGTTTCGACGCAGGAATAGTTCGGTGGCGCCCAGCGATCCCGCCAAGCGGTGATTCATCCAGCCCCAGGCATGGAACAGCGGGGCCGCGATCAGGTGGGTGCCGCCCAGTTTCACCGGAAAGGCATCGAGCACGGCGGCGAGGGCATCCATCGGCAGGCTGGCCCGCGCGGTGCCGCGCGGCACCGCACCTGAGGTCGCGGTCAGAATCACGTGCTGGCCTACCCGATCCGGCCGCTCGACCCCCCGACGGCTCGGCAGTGAATCGAGCAGTGACACGCCGGCTGGGTCGTCCGTGCCCAGCCACGGCACTCCGGCCGGGCACAGGTGCGCGAACTCGCTGTCGCGCACCACCAGATCAACCCGTGCGTTGCGTAGCACCGTCGAGATCTGCTCTGCGCTGGCGCCGGTGTTCAGATACACCAGGTCGGCACCTATGCGGGAAACTGCGACGATGACCTCTGCGAATGCGCGGGAGTTGCGCGCCAGGATCGCCACGGTGTCGTTTGGTCCGAGACCGCGGTCGACTAGTCCCTTTGCGAGGGCATCGCAGCGATGTTCGACTTCGGCGAAGGTGACCTCCGGCGCTAACGCATCGTCGACATCGATGATGGCGAGTTCCTCAGGGGTTCGGGCCGCGCCGATGCTGTAGCCAATCGCCGGGCTGGTGCCCCACTTGCGCAGGTCCCGTGCCACCTGAGCAGCTATCCGGGGATTCGCCGGTCGGAACAGTCCGGACGACGATGCGCCCCGCACACCTGAGGCCGCGACTCGGACCGCATCGCTCATGTTGCGCAGTGCCACCATTGCTCCATCGTCGCCAACAGGCATAGTGGGTGGCAAGGGGACCCCCAACTAATCCATGTGAATATGCGTATAACATGCGGCACATGATCACTGCGGCGGTCGCTGGTGCCAGTGGATATGCCGGGGGAGAGCTCCTGCGCCTGCTGCTGGCACACCCACACATAAGCATCGGTCCGATTTCCGGGGAATCCAAAGCCGGGGCCCTGGTTGGAGCGGTCCATCCGAATCTGCCGGCACTGGCGGATCGACGATTCATCCCAGGCGATCCGGATGCGCTAGCCGAGGCCGACCTCGTCTTCCTCGCCTTGCCGCACGGGGCGTCGGCGTCGATCGCGCGCGCCTTACCCCCCACGACGAAAGTCGTCGACCTGGGTGCGGATCACCGCCTCGCGAACTCGGACGCGTGGACCGGGTACTACCCGGGGGATTGGGCGGGGGCTTGGACCTATGGGCTGCCGGAGTTGCCCGGCAGCAGGGAACGGATCGCCGAATCGCTGCGGGTGGCAAATCCCGGGTGCTATCCGACGGCGACGATTCTGGGACTGGCGCCGCTGCTTGCCGCGGATCTGGTGGCGCCCGAAGACGTCGTCGTGGTAGCCGCTTCAGGTACCTCCGGCGCTGGCCGCAAGCCCGCACCCGGGCTGCTGGCAAGCGAAGTCTCTGGCGCCATGATTGCCTACAAAGGCGGCGGGGTGCATCAGCACATTCCAGAAATCGAGCAGGTGCTGAGCCAGGCCGCGCAGGCGCCGGTGACGGTGTCGTTCACCCCGCTGCTGGCACCGATGCCCAGGGGGATTCTGGCCACCAGCACGGCCCGACTGGCCCCCGGCATCGGCACCGAGCAGTTGCGCGACGTCCTCCACGACGCCTACGCCCACGAGCCATTCGTGCACGTTGCTCCGGCTGGTGTGTGGCCCTCCAGTGGCTGGACCCTCGGCGGCAACGGGGTGATGCTGCAGGTCGCCGCGGATCAGCATTCGGGTCGGGCGGTGGTGGTCAGCGTCATCGACAACTTGGTCAAGGGCGCTGCCGGGCAAGCGCTTCAGAATGCGAACATCATGTTGGGGATGGCCGAAGATCTCGGCCTCACGAGTTCGGGGGTAGCACCATGAGTGTCACCGCAGCGCAGGGATTCCGTGCGGCTGGCGTCGAGGCGGGTTTGAAATCGGCTGGCGGGCTGGATGTGGCAGTGGTGGTGAACGATGGGCCGGAAACCGTCGCCGCCGGCGTCTTCACCCGTAACACGGTGGTGGCTGCGCCAGTGCGATGGAGCCGTCAGGTGCTCAAGTTCCACGCCCTTCGTGCCGTGGTCTTGAACTCGGGCGGCGCGAATGCGTGTACCGGACCGGACGGGTTCGCCGACACCCACCACACCGCCGAGCATGCCGCTGCTGCACTCGGCCTCGCGCCAATCGATGTTGCAGTGTGTTCCACCGGTCTGATTGGAATCCGCCTCGACATGCCAGCGTTGTTGGGCGGGGTGGACGCTGCGGTCACGGCTCTGAGCGACGACGGTGGCCACGACGCGGCCATGGCGATCATGACCACCGACAGCGTCGCCAAGGAAGTCATCGTGCACCGTGACGGAGTCACCGTCGGCGGCATGGCCAAGGGCGCGGGCATGATCGCTCCGGGTATGGCAACCATGCTGTGCGTGCTCACCACCGACGCGATGGTGGAGCACCCGGAAGTCGCCCAGCGGGCGCTGAGTCGGGCCGTGGAGCGGACGTTCAATCGGATCGACTCCGACGGCTGTATGTCCACCAACGACACCGTGATCCTGATGGCGAGCGGCGCCGGCGGGGTGGTAGTTGATCGAGTCGCGCTGGAGGACCTGCTGACGGAAGCCTGCGGTGTGCTGGCCAGGGCGATCATCGCCGATGCCGAAGGTGCCAGCAAGGAGATCCTGATCCGCGTCAAAGGTGCCGCCAGTGAGCACGATGCGGTCGAAGCTGCCCGGGCGGTGGCACGCAGCAACCTGTTCAAGTGCGCCATGTACGGCGAGGACCCGAACTGGGGTCGCATCGCCGCTGCAGTTGGTACCTCACCAGCAGCGTTCGCTCCGGAGCGCTTGAAGGTGTCCATCAACGGGGTGCTGTTGTGCGCCGGCGGCGGGCCGGTCGCTGTGGCCGCACCGGGACCCGACTTGAGCGGTCGGATCATCGAAGTTGACGTTCACCTTGGCGAGGGCCGAGAGTCCGCCCAGGTGTGGACCAACGACCTCACCCCGGAGTACATCCGAGAGAACTCGGAGTATTCGACGTGACCTCGGCCGTTCCGACTGGATCTGCCCACCCGGTGCAGATCGCCAACCGGCAGGATTGGCACACCGCGGACGCTCTGGCCGGCGCCACCCACTGGCTGTTGGCTCACCGTGATGCTCGGGTGGTCGTCAAATATGGCGGCAACGCCATGACCGACCCGGAACTGCAGTCGTCATTCGCCTCCGACGTGTTGTTCTTGCGCCTGGCCGGAATGAAGCCGGTGGTGGTGCACGGTGGTGGGCCGCAGATCAGTTCGATGCTCGAGGCTTTGGGGATTGAGTCGGAATTTGCAGGTGGGTATCGCGTCACCACACCTGCCGCGATGGACGTGGTGCGCATGGTGCTCACCGGCCAGGTGCAACGGGAATTGGTCTCGCTCATCAACCGGCATGGTCCGTTTGCGGTCGGCATGAGCGGCGAGGACGCCCACCTGTTCACGGCCGTCCAACGGTTTGCCGAGGTCGATGGCGCTGCTGTCGACATCGGCCGGGTCGGCGACATCGTCGAGGTCCGCCCGGACTTGGTCACGGGGCTGTTGGATGACGGCATGATTCCGGTGGTCTCGAGCATTGCGCGGGACGCCGCCGGCGATACCTACAACATCAACGCCGACGCTGCGGCGGCCGCGTTGGCGTTGGCGATCGGGGCCAAGAAGTTGGTAATGCTCACCGACGTCCCGGGCATGTACCACTCCTGGCCGGACGATCCGACAGTCGTTCCGGTGATCACCGTGGACGTGTTGCGCAGCATGCTGCCCAACCTCACCAGCGGAATGATTCCGAAGATGCGCGCTTGCGTCGATGCGGTAGCTGGCGGGGTGGATCGTGCTCACGTAATCGACGGCACGGTGCCGCATTCGATGTTGGTTGAGGTGTTCACCGACGCCGGCGTCGGCACCATGGTGGTGCCGCCTGACGATCCGGTCGCCGAGCAGGGCTGGGCGCCGTGACTGTTACCGCGCACACCTTGGAGCGTTGGCGGTCCAACGTCGCCGACACCTATGGCACCCCTTCAGTCGTGCTGGTCCGGGGCAGCGGGGCCATCGTGTGGGATGCCGAAGGCAACGAATACCTCGACCTGCTGGCGGGGATCGCGGTCAACGCGCTGGGGCACGCACACCCCGCAGTGATCGAAGCGGTCACCACCCAGTTGGCCACCCTGGGCCACACCAGCAACCTGGTGGCCACCCTGCCCGCCATCGAGCTCGCGGAGCGATTGCTGCACCTGACCGGCCGATCCGGCCGGGTGTTCTTCGCGAATTCGGGAGCAGAGGCCAACGAGGCGGCATTCAAACTCAGCAGACTTACCGGGCGTTCCACAATCATTGCCGCGTTGGGCAGCTTCCACGGCCGCACGACGGCAGCACTTTCGCTCACCGGCCAGCAGGCGAAACGCTCAGCGTTCGAGCCGTTGGTGCCGACGGTGAGATTTGTCCCTTTCGGCGACGAACGTGCGCTGGCCGAGGCGGTCGATGATTCGGTGGCAGCGGTGATGCTTGAGCCGATCCAAGGAGAAGGCGGTGTTGTGGTGCCGCCGCCGGGCTACCTCGCGGCCGCTCAGCGGATCGCACACAGTGCCGGGGCGCTGTTCATGGTCGATGAGGTGCAGACCGGTGTGGGTCGAACCGGAACGTGGTTCGCACATCAACACGAGTCGTTGGCGCCAGACGCCATGGCGTTGGCGAAGGGGCTGGGAGGCGGCTTGCCTATTGGTGCCTTGGTCGCCTTTGGCGACGCGGGGCAGTTGTGGCAACCCGGGATGCACGGGTCCACGTTCGGCGGCAACCCGACCTCGTGCGCCGCGGCCCTGGCGGTGCTCGACACCATCGAAACGGAAGGATTGCTGGAGCACGCCCAGCAAATGGAGGCGGTGATCCGCCGCGGGCTCAGCGATGTGCCAGGTGTTCGAGGCATCAGAGGACAAGGGCTGCTGCTGGGTATCCTGCTGACCCCCGCGATCTCGGCAAGCGAGGTGCAGGCGGCGGCGCTGCGGCGCGGATTGATCATCAACGCCATCGGATCAGATGTGCTGCGGCTCGCTCCGCCGCTGGTGATCACAGCGGAGCAGACTCGCCGAGCGGTGGAGGTCTTGTCCGAGATCATCTCCGATCACGCAGCGTCCGTGACGTCGGCGGCGGCAACGTCGGCCTCGGCGCAGACTCACGGGGCGTCGCCGGCGGCGGTAACCGAGGGTGATAGTCCGTGACCACCGTGCGCAGCCAGGCGGCCCGGCGACACCGAATCGCGGAATTGCTGGGTCGCCACCGGGTCCACTCGCAGGCGCTGCTGCTGGACCTCCTAGGTCGAGATGGTTACGACGTCACCCAGGCGACCATTTCCCGCGATCTCGACGAGATCGGCGCCGCCAAGATGACCGGCGAGGATGGTTCGTCGTTCTACGTGATCGCGGGGGGCTCAGCGGCGACGAAACTACCGGAATCGGCAACCGTCTCTCGACGGAAACTCGCCAGGCTGCTCTCCGAGGTGCTGGTGTCCACGGAATCCTCTGGCAATATCGCGGTGCTGCACACACCTCCTGGTGCGGCGCAGTTCCTCGCATCGGCGATGGACGCCGCCGCTTTCGACGACTTGATTGGCACAGTCGCTGGCAATGACACGGTGCTGGCTGTGACTCGCGATGAGGCTGGCGGCATAGTCCTTGCTGAGACCCTGGTGGCGCTCGCCGAGCAACGCCGATGATTGAAGTCGATCACAACACATGGAGTGACACGATGGCTGATGCTGAGCCCACTAGCGCCGAATCCGCGCAGTCCACGCCGAAGCTGTGGGGAGGGAGATTCCGGGAACCACCGTCCGCGGCGCTGGAAGCGATCAGCCTGTCGGTGCATTTCGATTGGCGCCTCGCGCCGTATGACTTGGATCAGACGGCCGCCCACGCCCACGTGCTGCACCGCGCCGGGTTACTCGACGATGAGGAATTCGCAGCGGTTGCTGAAGCCATCGAGTCGCTGCGGGCAGCCGTCAGCGACGGCAGTTATCTGCCTGCGGCCTCCGACGAGGACGTCCACACCGCCGTCGAACGAGGACTGCTGGAACGGCTGGGTCCGCTCGGCGGGAAACTGCGCGCCGGGCGTAGTCGAAACGATCAAGTCGCAACCGACTTTCGCCTCTACCTGCGCGATGTTTCGACGTCCATTGACGAGGGCATCCGAGATCTGCAACTAGTCCTGCTCGACCAGGCCGAGGCGCACGTTGAACACGCGTCCCCGGGCTTCACTCACCTGCAGCACGCACAACCAGTGTCCTTCGGTCACGAGTTGGGCAAGCACGTTCACGCTCTGCAGCGGGACCGCGAGCGTCTCCAGGATTGGCGAGTTCGGCTCAACGTATCGCCACTGGGATCAGGTGCTCTGTCGGGTTCTGCGCTACCCCTGGATCCGGAGGAGGTTGCGCGGTACCTCGGCTTCGATTCGGCGGCCGTCAACTCCATCGACGCGGTCAGTGATCGTGATTTCGTGGCGGAGCTTCTCTTTGTGCTGGCCATGCTTGGGGTGCACCTGTCGCGGTTGGCCGAGGAAGTCATCCTGATGACGTCGCCGGAGTTCGGGTGGGCAACTCTGCACGACTCATGGTCGACCGGATCGTCGATCATGCCGCAGAAGAAGAACCCGGATGTCGCTGAGTTGACCAGAGGCAAGTCCGGTCGATTGATCGGCAACCTCACGGGTTTGTTGGCCACACTCAAGGGCCTGCCGTTTGCCTACAACCGCGATCTGCAGGAAGACAAAGAGCCGGTTTTCGATTCGGTCGATCAAGTGCTGCTGGTGTTGCCTGCGATGACCGGCATGGTGGCGACCCTGCAGTTCAACACCGAGCGGATGGCCGCATCGGCGCCGGAAGGTTTCGCGCTCGCGACCGAGATCGCAGACTGGCTGGTGCAGCGCGGCGTGCCATTTCGGCAGGCGCACGAGATCAGCGGTGCGTGTGTGGCGGTAGCGGAGAGCCGCGGCGCGGAGTTATGGGACCTCACAGATGCCGAACTGCAGGGGGTTTCCGAAGACTTGACCCCGGAGGTACGAACGGTGCTGAGCACCGAAGGAGCCTTGGCATCGCGGACCACCCCCGGTGGCACCGCTCCCAACCAAGTCCGGGCGCAACTGCAGGCCGCGCGTGAGCGTGCACTTGGCTCGTAGCCTGCTGACAAGATAGGTCCATGAATTCGGACCTCCTTGACGACCTCCGCTGGCGCGGACTGATCGCACAGACCACCGACGAGCAGGCGCTCTCCCAGGCTTTGGCAGCTGGGCCGGTGGCGCTGTACTGCGGATTCGACCCCACGGCGGCCAGTCTGCACGTCGGCAACCTCGTGCCGCTGATGACGTTGCGACGGTTCCAGTTGGCGGGCCACCACGTGATCGGGTTGGTCGGTGGGGCGACTGGCCTGATCGGCGATCCGTCTGGCCGCAGCACCGAGCGGAACCTCCAGGACGATGAGGTGGTCAACGAGTGGTTGGCCAATATTCGTGCCCAGCTCGGGATCGTGCTGGACTTCGACGGCGAGGTGGCCGCGAGTGTGGTGTCGAACTACGACTGGACGGCCGAACTGGGCGCCATCGACTTGCTGCGCGATGTGGGCAAACACTTCAGCGTCAACCAGATGCTGGCGAAGGACTCGGTAAGTACCCGTTTGGGCGGCGAGGGGATCAGTTACACCGAGTTCAGCTACATGGTGCTGCAGGCCAATGATTTCCTCGAGCTGTATCGGTCGCGGGGTTGTGTGCTGCAAATAGGCGGCGCTGACCAGTGGGGGAACATCACCGCCGGGCTCGACCTGATCCGGCGGGTCACTGGGCACGAGGGCCCCAAAGCGCACGCGTTGACGGTGCCGCTGGTGACGAAGTCCGATGGTTCCAAATTCGGCAAAACCGCCGGGGGAGCGATCTGGCTCAGCGCCGACATGACGAGTCCCTACGCGTTCTACCAGTTCTGGATCAACACTGACGACCGTGACATCGCCGCGTTCCTGCGGATGTTCAGCCTCAAGTCTCGGGCCGAGATCGAGGAACTTGAATCGCAGGGCCAGCAGCGACCTGCGGCTCGCATTCCGCAGCGCGCGTTGGCCGCCGAACTCACTGCATTGATCCACTCGCCTGTCGAAGCGGAACGAGTGGAGGAGGCGAGCCGGGCGCTCTTTGGCCGCGGAGACGTCGCGAGCCTGGACGGGCCTACTTTGACCGCAGCGTTGACAGAGGCGCCGCATGCAACCGCGACTGAGGCTGAGGTGCCAGTGGTCGACGCGTTCGTCGCTGCCGGCTTATGTGAAAGCAAAGGTGCCGCACGCCGCGCCATTGCCGAAGGTGGGGCCTACGTGAACAACGAGCGGGTTGCCAACGCTGAAGTGATCCTCGCTGCGACGGATGCGTTGGCCGAAGGCTGGGTGTTGCTACGTCGGGGAAAGAAGTCCATCGCTGGCTTCCAATTCCCTGATTTCTCGTCGGACTGAGCCACGGAAACCACCTCTGACCTGCGCAAATAGAGTAGGCGGTCGGGTACGAAGGGGGGTGGCTTCACAGGTCTGAAATAGGGGTGTATTGTTGTGTCTGTTGCCCCGGCCTGGAGCAACGGACGCCAGCAGGCGGACGATCCGGCCGAGTCCCCCGGCAAACAGTCAGTTCCTTAGGAACCAGATTTGCTTAGCAGGTCCTTGACCTGCTCGCCGGGAATGCAGCCGCGATTGATGTCCTCGACCCCGACATTACGATGTTGGTGCTTGGGTGTGCGATCTTTGAGAACTCAACAGTGTGCCTATTTTTGTTGATGATTGTGTCATGTCTGTGCTGGGCTTTTGGTCTGGTGTGGGTGTGATTTGTTTTTTGGCGAGTTGATTTTGTCAGCTTGTCTTTTTGTCTGGTTCTCACTTTTTGTGGGGATGTGCCTGCCTGTGGGTGGGTGTTTTCTTTCACGGAGAGTTTGATCCTGGCTCAGGACGAACGCTGGCGGCGTGCTTAACACATGCAAGTCGAACGGTGAACTGAAGCTTGCTTCGGGGATCAGTGGCGAACGGGTGAGTAACACGTGGGCAACCTGCCCCTGACTTTGGGATAACTCCT
>CAWJIH010000006.1:270000-275164 GCA_963842975.1 uncultured Actinomycetes bacterium
CCAATGTTGAAAAATTGGGGGATGAGCTGTGGGTAGGGGTGAAAGGCCAATCAAACTCCGTGATAGCTGGTTCTCCCCGAAATGCATTTAGGTGCAGCGTCACGTGTTTCTCACCGGAGGTAGAGCTACTGGATGGCCTAGGGGGCCGACAAGCTTACCGAAGTCAGCCAAACTCCGAATGCCGGTGAGTGTAAGCGTGGCAGTGAGACTGCGGGGGATAAGCTTCGTAGTCGAGAGGGAAACAGCCCAGATCACCAACTAAGGCCCCTAAGCGTGTGCTAAGTGGGAAAGGATGTGGAGTCGCATAGACAACCAGGAGGTTGGCTTAGAAGCAGCCACCCTTGAAAGAGTGCGTAATAGCTCACTGGTCAAGTGATTCCGCGCCGACAATTTAGCGGGGCTCAAGCACACCGCCGACGTTGTGGCATTCGCACGATAACCAGGCCTTCGTGGTCCAGGTGTGCGGATGGGTAGGGGAGCGTCGTGTGGCGAGTGAAGCGGCCGGGGAACCGAGCCGTGGACGCCACACGAGTGAGAATGCAGGCATGAGTAGCGAAAGACGGGTGCGAAACCCGTCCGCCGAATGACCAAGGGTTCCAGGGCCAGGCTAATCCGCCCTGGGTAAGTCGGGACCTAAGACGAGGCCGACAGGCGTAGTCGATGGACAACGGGTTGATATTCCCGTACCGGTGCATATGCGCCCCTGCTGAACCCGGTAATGCTAAGCGCCTGACGCCGTGACGCCTTTCGAGGTGGATCGGTTGAACGCGTGACCCGAACCGGTAGTAGGCAAGCGATGGGGTGACGCAGGAAGGTAGCCCATCCCGGGCGATGGTAGTCCCGGGGTAAGGATGTAGGGCGGCGTGCAGGTAAATCCGTGCGCTGTATGCCTGAGATCCGATGCCGAGCCGTTTCAGGTGAAGTGGGTGATCCTATGCTGCCAAGAAAAGCCTCTAGCGAGTGTGTGCACCGCCCGTACCCCAAACCGACACAGGTGGTCAGGTAGAGAATACCAAGGCGATCGAGTGAACCGTGGTTAAGGAACTCGGCAAATTGCCCCCGTAACTTCGGGAGAAGGGGGGCCAGAAAAGGTGAAGGACCATGCGTCCGTAAGCCTTGGCTGGCCGCAGAGACCAGGCCCAAGCGACTGTTTATCAAAAACACAGGTCCGTGCGAAGTTGCAAAACGATGTATACGGACTGACGCCTGCCCGGTGCTGGAACGTTAAGGGGACCGGTTAGACCTTCGGGTCGAAGCTGAGAACTTAAGCGCCAGTAAACGGCGGTGGTAACTATAACCATCCTAAGGTAGCGAAATTCCTTGTCGGGTAAGTTCCGACCTGCACGAATGGCGTAACGACTTGGGCGCTGTCTCAACCACGGACTCGGCGAAATTGCACTACGAGTAAAGATGCTCGTTACGCGCGGCAGGACGGAAAGACCCCGGGACCTTTACTACAGCTTGGTATTGGTGGTTGATTCGATTTGTGTAGGATAGGTGGGAGACTGTGAAACCCGGACGCCAGTTCGGGTGGAGTCATCGTTGAAATACCACTCTGATCGTATTAGCTGTCTAACCTCGGTCCGTGATCCGGATCAGGGACAGTGCCTGGTGGGTAGTTTAACTGGGGCGGTTGCCTCCCAAAATGTAACGGAGGCGCTCAAAGGTTCCCTCAGCCTGGTTGGCAATCAGGTGACGAGTGTAAGTGCACAAGGGAGCTTGACTGCGAGACTGACGGGTCGAGCAGGGACGAAAGTCGGAACTAGTGATCCGGCGCCGGCAAGTGGAAGCGGCGTCGCTCAACGGATAAAAGGTACCCCGGGGATAACAGGCTGATCTTGCCCAAGAGTCCATATCGACGGCATGGTTTGGCACCTCGATGTCGGCTCGTCGCATCCTGGGGCTGGAGTAGGTCCCAAGGGTTGGGCTGTTCGCCCATTAAAGCGGCACGCGAGCTGGGTTCAGAACGTCGTGAGACAGTTCGGTCCCTATCCGCCGCGCGCGCAGGAGTCTTGAGAAGGGCTGTCCCTAGTACGAGAGGACCGGGACGGACGAACCTCTGGTGTGCCAGTTGTCCTGCCAAGGGCACGGCTGGTTGGCTACGTTCGGAAGGGATAACCGCTGAAAGCATCTAAGCGGGAAGCCTGCTTCAAGATAAGGACTCCCACAGGGTAAACCTGGTAAGGCCCCCAGCAGACCACTGGGTTGATAGGCCGGAAGTGGAAGAACGGTAACGTTCGCAGCTGACCGGTACTAATAGGCCGAGGACTTGACCCTCACACAACACACGCGTCCACTATGCGGTCACCAACACACACACCCCACGACCCACAACAACACAACAAACCGAAACACCTCACAACTGTTTCGGTGGCCATAGCGAAGGGGACACACCCGGACCCATACCGAACCCGGAAGTTAAGCCCTTCAGCGCCGATGGTACTGCCCCGGAAACAGGGTGGGAGAGTAGGACGCCGCCGAACACACACCACACCCGAAGGGGCCGCCCACACCAGGCGGCCCCTTCGCCATGGCCCAAACCACCCCCCACCACACCCCAAACCAGGGTGTCTTGGGGGCGTTTGTCGGCAGGAAGGAGATTCGGCGCCGCACCAACTTCTTCGGCATCTTCTAAGCCGGATATCGACCATCCGCCTCGCTGGCGCAGTCGGGCCGAACAAGACGACGAATGGGTAAGAAATACGCCGCTACATGCCACTGGAACTCTTCGCCAAAAGCAGACTCCGAGTACTCAACCCCGACCAAGACCACAACTTCGAGGAGGACCTCTCAACACCAGCCTTGGCCGCATAGAATCAACCAAATCGACGCTCAACGAGCAACAGACTCGGACATCACCTCACGGGACTTCAGCGAGAACAGGAACAACATGGGATCAGAGATCAGAACAGCGACGCTCAACGTAACTAGTGAGGCGGTCTGGTCCTACTTTGAGCGTCCGCAGAGTTGGCCACAATGGGATCCCGACATCGTCGCAGTCTCTGCGAACACTGAAGTCGGCATCGTCGAGGGCAGGACGTGGAATATCGAACTCGAGGCGCCCAAGAAGGCAAAACTCGAGTTCTCCAATGTCACATTGGGCACGAAATTCACGTGGCGGGTTATCGCCCTAGGTGGTGCGATGCAAGGGGTCGGGCAGTTCCGGCTTGAACCGATCAACGGCGGCGATCAGACTCGATTTGAGTACGAGTTCGAGATGAAAGGTGTCCTCGGTTCGCCGATTTGGCTCGCAGCGAGAAAGAAGATCGTTAGGGGTGTCGATGGGGGAATGGACAACATTCTGGCTGAATTTGGATCCCGCTAGAATTCCAACCAACCCAAGTTGGGCGACGCAATGAGGTTGGCCCTTTCTAGTGGACATCCCAATAGCCAGGCAGAGATACTGGCAGGGAGGATGTTGCTGTGGGAGCACAACGGAAAAGAGATACGCCGCAGTGCCGCAAGGTGGCTGCTCGTTTGGTGATCGACACTGGTGGAGCGATCAAGCAATTGGCCGAATAAGTCGGGATCGGACAGCAACTGTTGGGCCGTTTGGTTGGGGTTGAGCGGGCCGCCATGGAGACCCGTCTGAGGCCCTTGACGCTGATGATCGAGCCGAGCTGGAACGGTTCCGGATCGAAGTCGGAGAGCTTCGGGTCGATCGGGATTTTCCAAAAAGCGGGGCGGGTTCGAGAGGTCATCGCGACGTTCGTTGATTGGTGCGGTTGTGATGGGTCGTCTTGGAATCCGCCGACATCTAGGCCGCTGAAATGTCGACAAACGGACGTTAGACGCCACCAAATCCGGCCTATCTCGGCTGCAGGAGACGAGTGTCGAAGCTGGAAGTCGGCGAACTAGCGTCAGCCGGTGCAAACCCCCTGGCGTCGTAGGGGCCTTTGCATTCAGAAGTGCCATCAGGGCGGCCGCGGGACGGCGTTTCCTGGCCGTCACTACGCTCTTCGGTCTTGGGTAGTTCCCTCGTGCCGGTAGACTTTGGCCAATTGGCCGAGACGCAGGTTGTCTACACCGCGCGACGCTTCCATTGGCAGTGACTCACATCGAGGGAGTATCCGTGTCAGGTTCAGGTGAGCGCAGAGGCTCGTCGGGATCACGAGGCTCCGCAAGTGGGGGCAAGCGTGGCACGGACAGGGCTACAGGCCGGTCATCCGCCGGTCGGCCCCCAGCAGACCGATCTAAAGGTGCGCCTGGCCGCGGAACGCGGCGACCACCGGAAAGGTCGTCTAATTCGCAGAAGAATGCCTCCCGCACTGATTCTCAGGGGTCATGGGATCAAGAGCTATTAGCCGCCAGTTTGGCTGAGAGTCCTTTGTCGAAAGAAGTCCTCGAGGAACTCGATACATTTCCAGAAAAGGTACCTGCGCTGCTAGGTGCTGCATATCTGCTGCTGGACGAGGACCCGTCGGAGGCCCTTCGCTATGCCCAGGGAGCCAAACAAATGGCCTCCCGGAGTGCGGCTGTGAGAGAAGCCGTAGGTGTGGCTGCCTATCACACTGGGGATTATTCGCTTGCTATCAAAGAATTGCGTTCCGCGGCTCGGATAAGCGGCGATGACGAACTGATGCCCTTGATTGCCGATTGCGAGCGGGGCCTTGGGCGCCCTGAGAAAGCGCTGGAAATCGCTGGTAAGGATCTGAAACTCAATCGGAACGATCGAGTTGAGATGCGTTTGATAGCTGCCGGTGCGCGGATGGATCTCGGACAGCCCGAGGAGGCCATGATGATCCTGCGTGGGCCTGCTCTGGAATCGGATACCGCGGACGAGAGTTCCGCAAGGTTGAAATACGTCTATGCCGAAGCGTTGCTCGCATCTGGGCAACCGGAAGCAGCGCGGGAATGGTTCTTGCGTGCGGCGGCAGCCGACCCCGAAGCGCTCACAGACGCCTGGGAGCGGGTGGAATCGCTCAACCCCGGGTCGAGCAGCGACAGCGATGGCAGCGACAGCGATAGCGGCACCGAAGGCGGGGACACCGAATGAGTGAGGCATTTCGCGACGTCTGGGCAGCTCAGTTTGACGTGTTGCTGCTTGATCTGGACGGAGTGGTCTACGCCGGCTCAGACGCGATTCCCTTCGCAGTCGAATCATTGACAACCGTGGCGGACGCGGGAGTGCGCCTTGCCTATGTGACCAACAATGCCTCGCGTC
>CAWJIH010000007.1:0-128397 GCA_963842975.1 uncultured Actinomycetes bacterium
TGGGCGGCACCTGCGACGACGCAACTATCGACTATCCGGCTCGGCTCAACGGCTTCGGTGCGGCGCGCGACTACGACGCGGTCGTTACGTTGTATGCGTCGGCGCAGCCGGTGGGCTGGGAGGTGGAGGAGTTGCGCTACGGCTTTGGTGATGGCGTCTTCGGGGGTGACGACATCGCCCGGGTGCGGCGGGTCTGACCCAGTCCCACAACGAGTGTGGGTTCAGCGCCGAAAACCGGCCTCGAACCCACACTCGACTCCAAGCCGCACGAGTACTCCCCGGCTCGGTCGCAGTTGTAGTCGGCCCGCTGCTGCGACGGCGGGTGCCGCAGGCCCTCACCAAGTACCGTCCGTGATCGAGTCAGCGTTGGGGTCCTTCAGCGTGATCACCGTCGTCGGGTCTACTGGGGTGAACGGCTGATCGTCCCCGCCGAGGACGCTTCCCACCGTGGTCACCCCCGCCAGACTTGGCGACGCGGGCAGGTCGCTGGCATCGGCGTTGTAGTAATCGAACCAGGGCAGGCCGGCATCAACGTAGGCTTCGTAGTCCACGGGCGTGGCCGGTGGCGCCTCGCCGGTGATGGCGGTCCATTGGGCTGCCGAGCACAAGTGCACGAACACCCGCGCGGAGCGCTCCGGGTCGTAGTCCTCGAGCAGCCGGTCGTCTGAGTAGATCTCTTGCCGCATCTGACCACCCGACCCGAGGCCCATGTCCGGAGGCGCACCCGCGCATAGAGACGCGTCATCCAGGTCGCCGTACGGTACCGCCGCGGCCTGCTCGGCGTTCCACCGCGCGAGTGCGTCGGCGGTCATGCCCACCGCTCGCAGCTGGACCCCGCCATGCTCCTCGCTTCCGGTGATCTGACCCTCGACCGTGGCGCCGAGTCCAAGCGGAACGGCAACGAATTGCCGGATGTGGCCCTCACCCGCATTGATCCCGTCGAGCCACGGCTGGTCGGGCAGGCAGAGGTAGTTCTGCGGATCGGATTCCAGCGACTCGGTCCAGCGCTGGCCACTGATGGCGCACACCTTGCCGATGCCAACCTGAAGGGCCGCCGGTTCGTCAGCGTCGAACGCGAGCCACATGGCCTCGCGCTGATAGATGGGCAGCATCACGCCGCCGCGTGCGAGCCACTGCGGCGGGACGGTGTCGGGATAGTCCTCGACGCGGCGCAAGGGAAAAGCACCCAGTCCCGGCGGTAGCGGGTGCAGGCCATCCTCAGGGATGCGCAACGTGCGCATGAACGTGACCCGGACTGGGCCCAGGATGAGTGTGTTGCCGTCGAGCTGTGCCTTCTGTGTGTGGTCGTGCATGACCAACCCCCTGGTTCTGCCGACTCGGTGCCGGTACTGCAGGTGTATCAGGGGGCCCCGACACTCGCCGAATCCTCGATCGAGTGGCCCTATCGGTCTTCGGCGATCACCTTCGTTGTGCCCGTATCGGATTGGCAAGGCATGATGGTGGGCATGGTTGGCACGAACACCACACGTATATGGGCTCTGGGCGGGATCGGCGCGGCCCTGGTCGTGGGCACCATCGGTTGGGCGGCGAGCGCCGGAGCCGTTGACCCCAGGCCCACGCCCGAGCAGTTGCTCACTGCTGTGCAGCAGCCCGCCGCGACGGACCTCGCCGGGACGACCGTGACTCGCGTCGACCTCGGCCTGCCAGCGGGCTTCGAAGACCTCGTCGACCTTCCTGCGCCCTGGAACTCAGACTCCGGCGAGGTGGCCGCGCAGGTGTGGGTGGACGGTCCTGACCGGCAACGAGTCACCGCCCTGGCCGACGCTTCAGCGACTTCGTCCGACACTGTGGCGGACACCCAACTATCGGCGGTGCGTGACGGCGATTCCGTGGTTGTCTGGTCCGCAGACGACGGCACCGCAACCAACTATTCGGCCGCCCCGGGTGTGCTGACGGAAGCTGGCGCCGCCCAGGTACCCGGGACTCCAGCGGAGGTGGCTCGCGACGTGCTTGCTGCGTTCGGTGAGGACGCTGACGTGACGGTTGCGGATTCGCCGCCGATCGCCGGGCGTGACACGGTTGCCCTCGTCGTGGACCCGAGGGACCCGAATACGCTGGTCTCCAAAATCACGATCAGCGTCGACCTGGAAACCAGCGTTGTGTTGGGAGTTCAGGTGGGCTCCACCCGGCTCTCGGGCCCCGCTATCGACACTGCCTTCACCTCGGTGTCGTACGACCAGGTCAATACGGACGTCTTCGCCTTCGCCCCACCGTCAGGTGCCACCGTGGTCGACAAGACGATCGGTGCTGACTCAGACTCCCAGAAGTCGGAGCCCGCAGTCGTCGGCGAAGGGTGGAGTGCGGTCGCGGTCGGCGAGGTTCAAATGCCCGATGCCGCGGGACAACTGGACCCCTCGGACCCGCTGGGTGGCCTCGACGCGGACCAGCGGAGCCAGGCCATGCAGGCCCTCGGTACCTACCTAAGCTTGCCGACCGTCAGCGGCGAATGGGGCAGCGGTCGAGTTGTGACGGGCACGCTGTTCTCGGCGATCATCACCGACGACGGACGATACGCGGTTGGTGCGGTCGACGTCGATACGCTGGATGTTGCGCTGGCGCAGCAGGGCTAGACGCCCGGGCCTTGGCGCGTCCTTCATTGGTGGCGTTGTCCACGACTCCCGCCACGAGTTGCTCGATCCGCAGGTGATTTCGGCGAACTTCGCCCGGGTCTACCGAGTTCGCCGTCCTGGAGGCGATACCGGAGTTGTGCGGTGAGGCCGTGCTCACCGAAACCGTGCTGGAGGGCACTGAGCTGTCGCGGGTGAGATAGTTCGGGCGTGAGTGCCCATGTTCTTGGTTGTATCCGGTCATCCAGTCGGTGATTGAGGCTCCCCAGTAGAAGTGGACATCGTCCATGCAGGTTTGAGGCCTGCTGGAAGGATGTGTTCACATGTCAGGCAGTCGTCGGCGGTTCACCGCCGACCTGCGTGATGCGGGCGGCGCGGTGAGCGTGAACACGGTCGCCGGTCGGATGCGTGCGCTCGGGGTGCAGGGGGTCAGCCCGAGGATGTTCAAGTCCCCACCATCGTCAGCGGCAAGGACGGGGTGTTCCCGCCGGACCTGGTGGACCGACGCTTCGACCGGGGCCGGCTGGACGCTGTGTGGACCTCCGACAGCACCTACCTGAGCACCGGGGAGGGCTCGGCGTTCCTGTGCGCCAGCAGGGTTGAGCACTCTGGACGTGTGCTGGGCTGGGCGGTCGCCGATCACATGCGCGCGGAGTTGGTCGTGCAGGCGCTGCGGGCGGGGACGTTCATCCGCCACCACAACTGCGCCAGGGCGGCGCTGCACACCGACCGCGGCGGGCAGTTCAACGACCGGCACGCCTTCGCCACCATCGAGCAGCTGCGCACCGGGATCGAGGGCTACATCCGCTGGTACAACACCACCAGGAGGAACTCCAAGATCAACTACCTGAGCCCGATCCAGTTCGAGGGAGCATCAGCCGGGCAGATCGGGCCCCGAAACCCAGTGTCTACTTCTCCTGGGGAACCTCAGGTCGCCATCCTCGACGCCGGGAAGTTCGCGGAAGTTGAAGTCGTCGTCATCCCAGTCCAGTCCGTCTGCGCGTTCCCGGATTTCCTCCTCAAGATCGGGTGCCACCGCAGCGACCTCAGACCACGTCGTGCAGAACTGAACGTCCCACCACGCGAGGGCCGTCTGTGCGTCGGCCTCGCCAACCTGCGAATTCGGCACAACCGCCACCATTAGATCTCGCAAGTGACGCCACAGCACAGAAAAACATCCAACCGAATGTCTCACCCGATCTGTACAGCCAGGGGGTGCCCGAGTCGGGAGGGTTCGACGAAGGTGAGGACGTTGTCGACTTTCAACGCGAATACGCCGTCGTGGTCGGCGAATACGTCGTGTCCGACGAGGTCGGTCAGCCGTAGTTGCAGGATGCGGGCGAGGAATTCCGGCGTTGTGGCCAGCGGGACCTCGACCATCTCCGGTACGGGCTGTTCGGTGACGGTGCGCACGGCCGGGTCATGGTTGCCGACTAGGGATGCGACGTTCGCTGGCGGGATGGACAGGTCGACCGAATCGGCGTTTTCGATTCTCATCAACACCGGCCGTGGCACGCCGAAGACATCGCGGACTGCACATGTCAGCCGCTCGGCGGCCTCCGCCGCGGTCACCGCGCGCAGTTGCCAGTTACCGAATTCGGCGAGTTTCCAGTCGGTAAACAGCAGGTGGGCTTCCTGGTCGGGGTCGAGTTGGAAGTCCGGGCCGAGGTAGGTGTTGCCGCTCAGTTCGACCAGGTAGCGGTCGTACTCGATGGCGACCTGCACATACGGCTGGACCTGGCTGACGCGCTCAAGAGCCGGGTGGCCAGCATTGATAATGAAGAACTGGCCCGGCTGCAGCCGTTCCAGGGTGAGTTGAAGTCGTTTGGTGAAGGTCCGCCACGGATTCTGCGATTCGACGACACGGCTGACGTTGGCCACTGTTCCCCCCGAAGTGTTCTGCTATTTGCAGGTGATCTAGCACTTCCGGGCAGGAGATTATTCCCGTGCCGCCTACCTCGCCAGGGGGAGAGGGGAACCGACATGGCCTGGACGATGATCAAGAACATCTACGAGGTGGATGGTCCGCCACGGATGCCGCGCCGAGCCGACGGTAGCTACTTCCCACACTGCGTCGGCGTGGGTCCAGGCGCAGATGCTGGTCGAGTCCTGCGTGTCCGAGGAGGGCTTCCTAGTCTCCCTGCGCAAAGCGGGGTACGTCACTTTGATGAAAGCCGCCGCCAGAGTAGGTGACCCCGGCGACGTCGATGGGTTCAGGCCTTAGATTGAGTGCTGCGCGGAGTTCGCGCAGCCGGCATGCCGATGTAGCGGCGATTCGCGTCGCTGAATGGGGACGGGGAGGATTGCGATGGCCGCTCGTGACGACAGCCTTGACGGTGGGCGTTCGGCAGATGACTCGACTGTGTCGGGTCCCGTGGTCCGGGTGGGGCGGGCATCGGACAACGACATCGTCGTGGGCGACCTGCAGGTCGCCGGCCATCACGCGAGTTTCAGCAAGGCCTCCGACGGTTGCTGGCAGTTGCACCTCGAGCGCCGGGCAACCGCGTCGGTGAAAGGACAGCCCGCCCCGGAGCGTATCGAAGCGGGCACCACGGTCCGAGTGGGAAATGTGCCGCTGCTGGTCTCGGCGGACGGAGTTGCGGAGGTCGCCCCGTCGGATCATGACCTGGTGGCGAGCGACCTGATGGTGATCAAGGACGGCCAGACGATCCTTTCTGACGTCTCCTTCGTCGTTCCCCCGAATTCGTTGGTGGCAGTCCTCGGGCCAAGCGGCTCCGGCAAGACGACCCTGCTGAACGCTTTGACCGGAGTGGCGCCGGCCGATTCCGGGGACGTGCTCTACTGCGGCACGCCGGTCTACGACGAGTACGAGGACGTTCGTCGTGCGATCGGTCTGGTGCCGCAGGAGGACTTGCTGCACGCCACCCTCACCGTGGATCGAGCACTGTCGCTGGCTGCTCGGCTCCGGTTCGCTCCGGACGTCGAAGAGTCGGAGGTCGACCAGCGCATCGAAGAAGTGCTGGACTTGCTCGGTCTGTCCAAGCACCGCAGCAAGCGGGTCGGCCAGTTGTCCGGTGGGCAACGCAAACGTACGTCGGTGGCCATGGGCGCATCGGATAGGCAGCGCCTTCCGACGACCTGCCATGAGCCTTTCTGCAAGCCGGCAAGGCGAGTTCCCGGCTGCGGACTCATCTGCTTCGGGGAGCAACACGGCTCGCCTCCGGGCCACGGCATTGCTGACCCCACTCAGCGGGATCCGCGGTATCTTGCTGTTGCGTGTTCATGAGACAGGGGTGGACATTGGCTGCGTTCTCCACAACTGCTTCGAGCATCCCGCAACGCCGTATTCCGTTGGTCGGCGCACGTCACATCCAACTCGCTGAGAAGTTGGCGAAGGAAGTCACCCGCGAAGGTGCGGGCTTTCGGGTCTATGTCCTCGAGGGTCCCTCGGGAGTGGGTAAATCGAGGGTGATTCGCGAGATCTACGCCAGTCTGATCGGGCAACCGTCATGGGCGGGCTACTGGCCTGACACAGTGGAACAACTCGGGACAACCCAGGAGAATCGCAAGATCCTCGGAGCGGGGCGGGCGCCCATCACCTGGAAGCCGAACGAAGACCCGCGCTTCCTTTGGTGGGACTTCCAGTGCGAACTTGGATACGACCAGAGCCCAAGTTCAGCCGTTGCATCGTTCGCACCGTACCTGGAGCGGCACGCAGCGCCACTGGCCGTGGGCTTGTCCAGGAGCCTGGGGCTGCCCGCCGAAGTGCTACAGGTGATCCGAAGCCGGTGGGCGACGCTGCTGCAACGACTTGCCACAGAGGGGATCTCCGAGGCGCGGGAAGTCCTGCTTGACTGGATTGGTCTAGGCGGAATCCCCGGTCTCGAACCGCTCTTCCGGGCCCTCACTGGTACGGCGGCCTGGCTGCATGACCGCCGGAGCCGCATGGCGCGGCGTGTGTCCGACATCATTGTCGACGTCAATGCTTCGGACCCTGCGACTGGCATCGCCGGGGCAATCGTGTCAATGACAGCCGGGAAACTGCCGGCCGTCGTTGCGATTGAGGATCTCCACTGGATGGGGTCCGACACCGGCATGCTGTTGGGGCGCCTGGCAGATATGAATGCAGATGTCACTGTGCTCGCGACGGCCTGGCCGGAAGGCGCTGAAAGGAGACATTACCGCGATTTTCTCGGGGCAGCGGGCACCTCTGTCGAGCGACTACCCCTACGCGAGCCGTCCGATCTTGAAGCAGCACGCATCGTGCAGGCAGTTGCACCATCAACGGCCCGGACGGACGCTCAGATGATTGCGCAGCATTGGGCTAACCCTTTGGCCATGCTTTCGCTCCTGAGCCTCCCGAAGGTTCAGCGTCGGATCGCCGCTCAAAACGGCCGGGCCAAATGGGGTCGAGAAATGACGGCATTTCCTCGGACTCCAGTTGAACTCGCGAAGCTCCGACTTCGGGAGATGCAGCCTAGTGCTGAAGGTGCGCTGGTCTGGTCCGCTGGTGCGCTCCCTCTCGATCGGGAGTCGTCTACTGTGACCTTCCTACCCGAACTGGTGTCTGAGGTGTCGCGGGAAGTTGGCAAGGAACCTGAAGCTCCTGCGCCGGACCCAGAAGATGTATTCGAAGAGGGGGTGCGCAAGGCGCGTACGGACTATCACTGGCTCTGGGATCCCGCCCCGGACACAAGCCGGTTCGCTGAGCCGCACTTACTTGCGGCCGCGCGAGAGAGATGGACTGAAGAGGTCGACGACTCCGTGCAGTCCATAACCCGATCGGTCGCCTGTGACCTCTTGGCGCAGTTCATCAACGCCAGGCGAGATGGGGCCCTGCTGGTCTCGCTCGATCAGGCCGACTTCGTGGCTGCTGCGAGGTGGCTCATTGCCTTGAAAGGTGAGGCTAGTGGATGAGGCGCTTGCCGTGGCGTTGATCACGGTGGCTCGCAGCCTCGCTGCAGAGCACCGATATGGGGATGCTGCCAGGCTGCTGGCGCGCCCTGACTTCATCGACTTCCTGCGCGCGTCCGATCACGAGGACGCATCTGAAGTCGGTAACCAGTTGGCATGGTGGCTGGCCTGGAGTGGTCACTACGCCGATGCCCTCTCTCTCTACGACGGGTTGCTGACGCGGGCGATGAGCACGCCCCGACGAAGGCAGATTCAGGCGCGACGAGCCTACGTCCTGGGAATGAGTTCCGCTGATGGAGCAACGTCAAGACTGGCCAGGGATGCTTTCGCAGAGTTGGCAGAGGAGCTGGCGAGTGACCGGTCAGCGGACGAACGACTTGAGTTCAGCGTGCTACGTCAGCATGCGCGCTGGGTTGGGACATCTGGCGACCCGGGGCAGGCGCTGAGACTTCTCCAACAACTGGAGGTGGATTGGGGTGCAAAGGCTGACCGAAACGAGAGGGAGTGGATGCTGCTCCAAAGCAATCTTGCGTATTTCCTCAGCAGGTCTGGGGATGTCTCGGTGGAGGCGTATAAGGAGATCGCTGCCAGGTATAGGAGCCTTGCGGAGCTGAGGGAACGGGTGCTTGGCGCGACCGATCCCGACACCCTGGATGCAAGACGGAATGCGGTCTGGTTCGGCTTCTGGTCCGACCCCGTGCTTGGCCTCATGAATGCGCGCGCGTTGGAGACCGACGCGCTTGAGATTCTTCCGGCCGGACACCCGTACTCGATCGCCATCATGCTCGATGTGGCTGTGTTTGCCGCCAGAGGCTCGCAAGTCTCGATTGCTCAGGAGCACCTGATACGAATTCGTCAAGATCTGAGGAGTTGCCAAGATCAGGCATCGGCGCTGTCTGAGTACGGCGACGCACAGCCAATCGAGTCTCGATTCGAGGAGATCCGAGAGTACATGCGCTTGGCCGACGCCGAAACTGATCTCGCAGTCCTGGACGAGTTGGGTCGAATCCTCGCTGGTGGGCAGTGACCGCTTGGCAGACACCGGAGAACTCACGCGTTGGGCGGCCCATGCCCGAACAGCCCCCAACACTGGCATGGGCGAGCCATGGTAGGAGCCGCGCCTGGCGCGTTCACATGGACTGCCCGGTGACGTCGCTGGTCAAGTCCTTTGGCGTTGTGCTTCGTTTCGGCGTGATTCCTGCGGCTGGGGGGTCAGGCGGATAGGGCTGTGATGGGGTTTGCTGCTGGTTCCTCCTCGGTGGTTGCGATCAGGGTGAGGCGGGCCTTGCCAGGGCTTCGAGGTCGGGGTAGCGGCGGGTGGACACCCCCAGCAGCTAGCAGCTCGCCACCACGCTGGTCAGCGCAGCCTCGGCCCGCCGCCTGTGCTGCAGCAGCCACTCCGGGAGTTACGTCCCCGAGCGCGGCTTTGGGATCGCCGCGTCGATGGTGCCAACCCGGGTGTCCAGGTCGGGGTGCCGATCGCCGTTGCCGATGTTCGTCCGCTCCGCCTACAGGGCGCCGCAGACGGCGTCGGCGGACAGCAGTGTCTGGATGAACGTGGACGGCAGCTCCCGCATCAGGTCCGGGGATGCCTGGGCCCGGCGCTCGGCCAGGAACGGCTCAGGGTCGCTACGACGAACTGCGGTCATCGTGCAAGTCCTCTCGAGTCGGTTGTGGAAGATCACTCGAAGGATCATGTGACGACCGACATTGCTGTCGACCTTGCGCGCACCGTGGTGGCGGTGACGATCGAAGTCCTCTTTGATTCCCTGGAATAGCGTGGAATATGACAATCTTGTGCTCAACCGGGCGAACGCACGTCAGCGCAACGAACGCATTGCACTTCCTCCACAGAATTGCGAGACACGATGATCACGCTGGGTATTGACCTTGCTACTGAGCCCGCCAGCACAGCTATTGCGCGCATCAACTGGGGCGGTGAAAGGCCGGTCGTGATCGCGGTGTCACGTGGCGGTGCTCCCCGCGATGGAACCGACGCCAGTCACCTCGACGATGAAGATCTCGTTGAGTTGATCCGTGACACTGTCGACGCAGGCGGCACCGTGGGCATCGACTGCCCATTCGGCTGGCCTGAGACGTTCCGCACGATGATCACCCATCACGCTGAGGACACCCTGGACGCGGCAGACGATCATGACAGCCTGTGGCGGCAGAACAATGCCTACCGGCAAACCGATCTCGCCGTCGCCGAGGACGTCGCCGCGCACAAGAACGCCTCCGATGACCCGCTCTGGCGCAAGAAGAACCCGCACACGATGAAGGGAAACCTCCCACTGAGTCCGGCCGCGGACCGTCTCAGCCTGACCACGATGAGACTCGCCGCACTATTTGCCCGCCTGCGCGAGGTCGGCGTACCGGTGGACCGCTCCGACGTCCACGGGGCCGTCGTCGAGGTCTACCCCGCGGCATCACTGGCCATGTGGGACCTGCCGAACAAGGGCTACAAGGGCAAGAAGAACGACAGTGCCGAGGTCCGCAAGTGTCTACTCCAGCAGGTCCTGATTCACATGGACATGGACGCCGAGTCTCAGGAGCTATGTACCGAAGTCCGACGATGCACTGGATGCCGTAATCGCTTCGCTGTCCGCCCGAGCGGCGCAGCTACACCAGGTGGCCCCAGTCCCCGACAATTTTCGGGCCCAAGCCCGGCGTGAGGGCTGGATCGCTCTGCCGACCAGTGGACTTGCGGACTTGCGGATTGCACCAACACCACCCGCTGGCTCAGATCGCGAGGCGGATGGGTCATCGGCGACGGACTGGCAACTGCCTGACAACGGGCGCGTCACCGATCTGGACCCCTGGCGGCAGGCCACGTTGACGTGCGCCCGGTGCGGGTGGTCGGGCCCAGGAAGTGCCGCCTCCCAAGAACTATTCCGGCAACTACTCCAAGTGGACTGCCCCGAATGCGACGGCCGACTCCTGCTCGTCGGATTGCCAAGCGACGAGCAGATACGCCGGGAGGCCGACGCCGGCAACCCCATCGCCCTGGCACGAATGTCCACAGTGAACAGTCGCGAGGAGTTCTTCGCCAGAGTCGAGCGCGAGAAGTTGCGCGACCCATCGCTGCTACCTGACTTGGCAGGCGACAACTTGGACTTCCTCCTCACCCAGGATGACGACAACAGACTCGTCCTGCTCCACGACACCAGGGGACGCTCCGTTGGCAGCGGCAGGGGGTCAGACCTTTGGGACGTCAACCCAGAGAAGATCAAAGCCGGCCAGCCCGGGGTCCTTACCCTCCACACAGAGACCGCCGCGTTCGAAGACCTGGAACCAGTCTGGCGAATCATCTGGCTGCTCCACGCTCGCTACGGGGATCGCTTCCGCTACCTCGACCCCTGGGAGGCCGCATCTTGGCTCGAAGGCGACGGCGCAGGACTCAGCGCCAGTGATCTTGGTACCCACGCCAAACCCCGCCCTCGAACTGAGCGCTGACGCTGGAGTGTCACCCAGGCTGGCACCGGACCAGCCCCCAAGTCTCACCCCCGTCCAAGTGTGCAAGGCCTCGCCGAAGACTTGACCGTCCCATTTGGCATCTGCGGCTGGCGTGAGCGTCGCGGTGACGTTGACGCCAACGGGCGAGGATCCCGCCGAACGTGCGGTCAGCGGCGCAGACCTGGGCGCGGACTGTGGTCTGGTGACGAGTGCCGAGATCGTGCTGCGCAACGAGGGTCCGGCCATTGCGAGTAGGCCGATCGGGTGGGCGAGTTGCTCGCCGAGATGGGCTGGGTCAGGCGACGGTTGCTGACACCTGGCAGCCTGCCGTTGAACGATTCCCGAGCGATATTGGTGGATAAGTCGCGCCCCGGGTAGCGGCGGAGCGGTGGGAGGAAAGGCACTCCCGCTGGTCAGGGTTGGTTCCCCCGGAGTCGCGAGGCCGGCTATGGCGCCAAGAGGAGGTCGAGGTCGTCGTTGACGGTCTGGATGGTGTCCGGAAGTTCGGTCCATAGACGACCGTAGGCGATTTCCTCGTCCAATTGGTGTGCCAGTGAGTGACGGATGGTGGTGAGCACGCCCCATACCGGCAAGGATCGTTCATCCACAAGGCGCAGAGTAAGCAGCCGCGTTGCCGGCTCGGCCAGTCGCAGCCACAGGAACGCGATGGCGAACCGATACAGGTCGTCGTCGGTGTATCTACGCTGGTCGCCCCGGGTAGCGGCGCTGGCGAGGCGGTCGGTGGCCGCCGCCATCTCAACGAGATAGCGCCTGCGCGTGTTCACAGCGGCACGGCTGTCTTGAGGTCGTCCCCGGCCCCCGGGTTTGCGGCGACCTCGTCCGGGAACATGTAGATGATGTGTTCGAAGCGTGAGCCGGCCTTCGCGGTGAAGGCATAGTTGGCCAGCAGCGCGGCGCCGTCGGTGATGGTGCCGACTAGGCGTCCCGTGTAGCCGACACGCACGTTGACGATCCCGAGCTCGGTGGCCAGGTCGAGGATCTCCTGGCGGTGGCTCAGGATGTAGTCCTTGTCGGCGTCTGGCATGTCGTCGATGAAGGCGATTTTCCCCATGGAGTGAGAATACGTCGGTTGACGGCCTCCTCGAAAGTTATCCACAGCCGACGTGAGGCCTCGCTCATGCCTCAGCTCAGCCGGCGCCCGCGCCCGGGTCCTGGAGGACGCGCCCCAACTCCGGGTGCTCCACGGTGGCAATGCCGCGATCGGCCAGCCACGCCAGGATGGCGTCTAACCGGTCACCTGGGAACCGCACGAAGGAGCCGTTCAGCACGGTGTCGTCGATTACCGCGAACTCGGCGATGAGGTCGGCGGGCAGTTGAACTCCCATGACGCTCCACGGCGGCGAGGGCAGGTCGCCATCCTCGACGCCGGGCAGTTCGCGGAAGTTGAAGTCGTCGTCATCCCAGTCCAGCCCGTCTGCGCGTTCCCGGATTTCCTCCTCAAGTTCGGGTGCCACCGCAGCGACCTCAGACCACGTCGTGCAGAACTGAACGTCCCACCAAGCGAGGGCCGTCTGGGCGTCGGCCTCGGGTAGCAGGATCACCTGATCCGCTGTCTCGGCCGGGTGCCAGCCCACGGTTGTGCGGGCCCACCAGAGGGTGTGCTTGGTCATGGTTTCTCCTTTGCAACAAGCAGGGGTGGTGCTCCGACCATAGCCGCACATAGGTCCCCGATTGCCGAATTGATGCTGGGTGAGGTCGGGCTTGCTCGAAACCCGACAGAAGCTGGGTGATTGACAGCGCAGGATTTGAACACACTTCACGGGCCCAAGCTCTAGCCGCCCGTAGACTCACCAGGTCCAGTCGCGTGGTAGCTGGCCCAGATAGGTCAATTGTCCGTCCAAGAGTGTGGTCGCATGGCCGTCGCGGTCCACCCACACGCGGCCTCCCGAGGGACGGATCTTGAGCATCTCCTCTGCCAGGTGCGCCGCAACATGGCCATACTTTTCAGTCAGCGTTGCCACCGTTCGTGCAGTTCCGTCTGATGCGCCTCCCGGAATCGCCAATGCACGGGACTTGATCGATAGCACGAGAGTCTTGGATCCACGTGGCTCTGGCCACGGCTCCCCGGGGCGGATCCCCGCCGTTGGGTCAACAACTCGGAGTTGCTGACCCAAGATAGGTTCTGACGGCGTTTCCGAGTGACCAGAGACCGCGGTGTAAGTCTCAGAAGCGTCAGCAGCGTCTTGTACCGCCCAGGGTTCTTGGCAACGCACCAGGTCATCCGTCATCAGGAAGCGGACGATGTCACCTTCCCCGATGCGGTGGTGGCTTACCAAATGGTTGAAGAGACTCGACCAGCCGTACCACGTGCCGCCTTCGAGCCCAAGTCGCACATCGAATGCCACTGCATCGCAGCAGGCCACGTTGGGTCGCTTGTCACCGATTAGCGCGCGCAGTTCCTGATTGACTGTGACCACCCCCGACTTCAGGTAGTTGGTGCCCAAAGTCATGACCAGCTCGGTTCCGTCGGGCTCTGACGAATAGGCGATACTCGATGGGATCCGCATCGCCCGGGCGGCTCGTCGAAGAACGTCAGCTTCGTCAGGATCGATCTTTGCGCCGACCAAGTGGACCAGCCCCTGGTCCTTGCGGATGAGCGGCGAGAAACTCAGGTGAGAATTGATGCTGCCCACATTGCGGCCGTCCGCCCGTGCCCGGCGGAGGACTTCATCCACCGGTAGTACATAGTGCGGGTGATCGGACAAGAGCTCAAGCAGCCACAAGTCATTTCCCACGACAGCGACGTCGGGCGCATTTTCGGCGAGGACGTAGCCAACACCTAGAGGTTTGATCACCTCAGCTTCGACTAATGCGGCCAGGACTGTCGCTTGTGGAGGGTGGGCGAAACGGCGCTTTCGCAGCACCCTCCCAATTCCCCTCGAATATCTCATCCCCAGTGAGGTTTCCGGCGATCTTCAGCTGGACGATGGCGGCATTTTCCACCGTTGTCGCCTTTTGTGTGCTGCAGAGTAGCCACGGCCCTACAACCGCGACGCGGGGGTAGACCTGCCTTGTCGCGGCCAGGACCTTATCCGCAGGAAGGGTCTGACCCTCAAGGCACACGGCTCGGACATCGAGAAAGCCAGATTTGTGACGTGTCTGGCGCACCGCACGCTTCACTTCGTCACTGACGATGGCTTGGCGTTCGCCTTCCGCCATACGACGCTCGAGTTCCAGCGAGAGGCCTTCGCGCCCATAAGCACTCAAGAGCTTCAGGATCCCGTCGGCTGACCACCGGCTTTCTGGGCTTGAAAGCCCGCTATCGATCAGAAGCTCAGTAACGTCAGCCGGCTCGTCCCAGTCAATGAGCTCAATGGCGTCAATGAGCGCTTCCGGAATAGGGCGTGGGTTCGGGTCACGAAACGACTCAGCCGCGAGCATCATTTGGCGGACCCGTTCGCGCGTCAGACCCAACGAGTCTCCGATTCTTGCGAGCGTCTCAGGCTCGAATCCCCAACCCCACCGACGCCTCAAGGGCGCAACCCACCTGGCCGGGTCACGCACTCCGGTGCGGGTTACGAGCTCTAGTGCCATGCGATGGGCGATCTTATCTAGTTCGCCGATCGAATCCGGTTCGGAAGCGAGCTCATCAATCTGACCGTCCACATCCTCGCCAGTGAAGAGACGATCCCAGTTGACCACCATCACCGGTCCTCAAGGGCTCCTTGGGCAACAGCGATGAGTCGCCCCGCCCTTTCGCGTTGTCTGTTTAGGACCCGAGCGGCATCCCAACTGAACTCTGGGCGTCGAAGCACTTCCCTTTCCACCAGCAAGTTTGCAAGCTCCAATCCGATCACCTCGGCCAGGACTGCCCTGGCAGCTGGGTCGTCCTCGCCCTTGTATCGCTCCTTCTTCTCGTCGTAGGGCCCGAGAAGACTCTTGAGGGTCTGGTGTCCTCCGTAGACGATGACATTCACACGCCCCTCCAGGTACTCGGCAGTGGCGCGTCGAACCGGGTGCGACTGCCCGCGCAGCTCAACGGTCAGATCAAGGCCTTGTGCCGGTGCACGCTCAACCACGTCGACTGTGCATGTGGCACGGCGGCCATCGTCAGCGACTGCACTGATCGTGACTGGCCCCAAGTGCTTGGTTGCCTCGACTCTGATCCGCGCTTCAACGTGACGGCCGTCGGTTGACGGCTGCATCGAATGAGAGGGCTGGGGAATGCTGACATTCGTGGGCTCAGCATGAACCTGAATCGATAGATCCAGGTCCGAGATTGGAGCGCGCAGGAGCAGGTTGCGGGCTCTTTCCGGGCTGACTGAGTAGCGCTGGCGTTCAAACCCGAGTTCGGTGACTTCAACCGCACCATGGTCCGAAGCCTCAACAACCACCAGCTCCGCGTATGCAACTGCGTCCCCTGATTGGGTGCGAAGTTGAGCTTCGCCGAGTTCGGTACCGGCGCTGATTCTGATTGTCGAGCTCATCGCCTCCAGACGTGGGTGGCGCCTCTGCTCACTCCCCGTTTGGGTGATTTCGAGTAGCCCGGCGGGGTTGCAGCGAACGATCTCAGCTTCAAAGGGGCGAGGAGTCGTCCCTGCGAGTCGGACTGTAAGAGTCCTCTCTTCACCAGGGTGGAGGAAGAGTTTCGCCGGGATCACAGCAATCTCCGACACGTGGTCGGTCGAAGGACCAGGTCCGATGGGCTCAGCTTCGTCAATCTCGCGCAGCATCTCGCGCATCTGCATGCTCAAGGCCTTTTGGGCCGCCGCAAACGCGCGATTTAGGCGTTCGCCGGGCCGTCGGGCTCTGCCGCCGTCACCGGCAAGCCTGTCCAACACAGGCAGAAGTCTGATTGAGCACTGGCGCTGCAGTTCCTTGAAGAAGGGGTGCTCGCGGACAAGCCCGTCGCGATCGCGGGCAACGAGTCGTTGCGGGTTCTCTTCGGTTGCTTGGTCGTCATCGAAGGCCCTCACAAGAGCCTCGATTTGGGGTGCCACAACCTCGCCCGCAATCCAGCCTGCTTCAGGGCGCCCAGTGAACGAGAAGAGGGTGTTCTCGTACGTCGCGTTGCTTCCGGAGATGAGGATGCCGTGCTCGCTGTGATCCGTGAGCGGCTTTGTCACGCGAACCGGGAGTTTGCGAACGCGCAGCGAGACGTCCCCGTACGCCCCCACGGCGAATGCCGAATCAATTATGAGCTCGCCGCGGTCCTCGCGGGGCTCCAACACCATGCGCTGGCCTGACTCCCTGGAGTCTGTCAAGAGCACTTCACGGCGCCGAAGCAGATTGCGCAGCTGCGCGTGGTCGCTGAGGCGTTCCACGAGGGCGGTCCGGCCAGGCACCTTCGTTGGCTTGGCGACAAAGACGGTCGCGGTTAGTCCAGCCTCGCCCCGGCTGAGTCCAAGGGCCTCCAGGATGCTTTCTTTTGGCAATGCATCGACAGGCTCGAGCAAGGACCAGTCGCCAACTCGTGTGAGGTCTAACCTATTGTACTTGCCCTCGCGCACTGCCTCAAAGCGGACGTGTCCCAGTGCAGCGACGTCCTTGGCCCCACGGCCAAAGAGGCCTCGCACCTGCCCGCCCCCCTGGAACTCCTCGTTGGTGCCGCCAAGGACGGCGAAACAACTTTTCAAGCCCTCTGCGTCCAGACCCTTGGCCCTGTCGTGGACCTCCACAGCCCAGGGCATTCGCACGGTGTCGATACCGTCGCCCGCTGTTGTGGCACGCACCACGATTTCAATCAGGTCTTGGCCGTCACCGTATGCATCGTCGGCATTGGTGATTAGCTCAACCAGGGCGCGCACGATGTCGCCGCGCATTGCAGCCATGGCGTCCTGTTCAAATGCTCTCTCGCCATACTCAACCCGCCCAGCCATTTTCATGCTGACATCTCCTCCCCGAAAATCACCGATTCTGCCGCTGACGCGAATGCAGCGAGGCTGTGGTCCTGCAACACTTGCCCTGCCCGGCGCACCTCTGACAGACGGCTGCGCCACGTCTCAGCTGGGCTTCCCGGAGAGCATTGGAGCGCATCCGCAATCTCGACGCGGGATGTTCGCCGACCTTCCGTCAACTCAGCAAAGGCGAAGCTCCCTTTCAAGTTTCGCCGGAGGGTTTCGTGGACGGCGGTTGGGGCACCTTGGACAGGCTGGGACCCACCGTATAGTCCCTGTAGCTGGGCAAGGTTGCGTTGACCCAAGCAACACCTTCGGGGGTCAATCGGCGAGACAAGGCGTGCGGTTTCGCGAGCAGTCCTGCGAGTTCCTTGGCTTCGACTGACTGCAGTGCTTTCGCGGTCTTCTTGTAGTCGGGAATCTCCGGATGCGTGCGCCAACCAAGTCGGGCTGGCGCATCTCGAAGGCCTTCAAGTAGATCTCTTCCACGTCAACATCCCGATCAGCACCCCCCAAGACATAGAGTGCCCAAACGAGAGCATCTTGGTTGTTTGCTCGTGAGCTTGCGTCCCTTGTCATATGACCCCTCGGAAATGCAGTGCCTGTCATTTCGGAAATGCTTACGCGCTCTGAAAGGAGCGCTGGGCCTTTGATGCCCGGCGAACCTTATTCTAGTTGAGGGTTCCGACTGCCGCGGTCGCCATGAGAGACCGGTTGTTGACGTTCAACCGGTTGCCAGCAGCTCACCTCGTCAAACCGGATGGCGTTCGCTACTCCAGCTGTTTGAGTGGCATGCCGTTCTTGGCAGACTTGGGAATACGATCAAATCGCGGATCGAGCCATCGAAGGGGAACTCATGCCAAACGTAGACATTGGGCCATTGCGGATCCTGATCGACGGCTGGCGAGCCAATACCGGACCATGGCCACCAACCGGGCAACGGTGTAGTAGAGGGAACCAGCCACAATGCAGTCGCGCTGGCGCCTGGGGGAATAGCTCTCGACATCAGGTGTTTCTGGTACCCGGATGGGGGTGGAATCGTCGACTGCCCTTCTATCGGCACATCCCCGGCGGCTTTTGAAAGTATCCGGCGTGGCGCTCGAATGGGGGTGGTACGACGGTCGGATGGAGATCTGGCTGTCACGCAATTCCGAGCCCTCAAGTTTGATGGTGCTCCTGACGGTGGTCGTCCCAGAATGATCACCGAGGACGATCTCGACGCTCTCGCCGGCGGTTCGGCGCGGGATCTCCTGATCGGTCTGGGTGCAACTGAATTGGGAGTCAAGTCAGAGGTGCTCGGCGTCAAGGGCAATGACCTTGTCCTCGCTTGGCCGCTCGAGGCGTCCCCGGTTGTTCCGTTTGTCGCGTATTCACTGACTCGAGTCATGCCGATCGTCCGGGCCCTAGACTTGGCTCACACATGAGCGGAGCCAACCCGTTCAACGCGCACGTGCCCGCGGATGCTTCTCTGGGTCAGCTGAGCGCTTCAATGGATATCTTGATCAAGCTCGTGAGTTGGGAGCTCGGGGAGCACTACGATCGCGGGCTTTCGGTACTCGACTTCCCGCTAGGACCAGGTTGGCTTGAACGGCTGGGCGGCTGGCGCGGCGAAAGGTTCCGCCTGCATGACCCTTCATTCGTGTTTGCCGAGCCCGAGTTCCACCCCGACTCTGTGACGTGGCGCGTCCTGCCACCTCGAACTCCGGTTCTTGTTGACCAGTTGACCCGCGCACGAAGAACGCGGAACTTCTGGGAACACCAAGCCGTCGACCAGGACCTCAATCGCTATGGCGAGAGCGTGCGTCGTTACCGGCAGCTTGCCGAGAGCCTGGGGCTTGAGTCGGTCGTTGACGTCTGCGACGAGCTTATTCGCGAGGTGAAGGCGATTCGCTTGCGAGGTGGAGCTCCCGCTCCTTCCTCAACCGGGGTCGTTGTGCAGTTGCAGGCACAGCTAGAGGACGCCGAGAAGGCTGTTGCAGAGGCACGCCGCGAACTCAACGAAAGGCAGTCGGAACAGGCGCGGCTGCAGGGCGATCAGGATCACAAACATGCGGAACTCAAGAAGCTGGTCGCAGCCAAGGAAGAGCAGTTGCTGCAGGCTCAGGATGATCTGACGCAAGTACGCGAGCAGCTGCAACTGATGCGCCAGGAGATCAGGCTGCAAGCGGTCGAAGAGGCCGAGGGTCTTGAGCCCGGCGAACCGTGGCGAGGTGCCCTCGGTTCTCGGGTGATCTTCTTGAAGCCCCGGATGCGCGACCTTGTTGATCCGGAACTGGGAGTTTTGTTGTCGGACGAGCTTGGTCCTGTGGCGCGGGACGCGGCTCTTCGTTGGTTGGAGATTGAACCCGACGGTGGTCAGGTCCACCTCACGGCCGGTGGACACGCTGCCATCCAAAAGGGGCACTCGTTCCTGTACCTGGGTCAGCTGGATACGGCCATCAAATCCGTGGAGGAGGAGACCTCCAAGGCTGACGGTGGTAGCTCCGACGGGAACGGCTCCCTCCCGCGGGGAACGTGCTACGTCGACGCGAACCCGGACACCTGGACAAGGCGCGCTGTTGCCGCACCAGCACGAGATCACCGCTGACAGAAAAGACATCTATCAGTACACGACCGAAAGACTACTTTCCGAGGTGCTCGGTCCCGCGGATGCCGAGTCGATTGCCGAGCAGCTTTGCGGTGACCTGACACCGGGCGAGCTCTTCCGTGTAACCAATGAGGGCGTTGTTTTGGCGAACAAGGGAGGCCAATACGTGCCACTGAGCCAGGTCGATCTTGACTACTGGTTCCGATGGGGGGAGACGCCGCAGTACTGAGTGTCCTTGCCAACAGGTCGCACAGCAGCGCCAGAGGTTCGGCTTCCCCGGGCTTCTGTGATCTAGGCCGGGCGCTTCCAGACTTGGCATGCGATCTTCGCGAGCTGGCCGGATCGCCTGTCGATTTCCTCCTCGTTCCAGATCTCATTCGCCACGATCTCGGCGTTGAGGGCCAAGACGGACTGCTTGCGCAGGGCCTCTCGCTTCTTGGTCCACGCGGCGTTGCTCATTGAGGGGTTGAGGGCCTTCGTCACCAGCGTGAGGTTCCCGATGCGATTGACGTGGCGCTCGCGATTGTCCGTGGCCACGATCTTGGCTGCAGTGTCGGACCCTGAAACCGGCCACCTCGACTTCCAGGACCGTGGCATCACGTGCTCAATTGTCAGGGAGTCGTAGTCGAAGTGGGCATGCTCGCTCTTGCTCCGTCCTCGCTGCATATGGGCATCGATGGGGCCGAGAATCATGCGAATGCGCTCCTGGCTGACGCTGCCGTAGTAGCGCCTATCGGTGAACGATTCCGCTAAATCCTTGTCAGTCGGCCAGTCCAATCCGTAAGGCTTGTTGAGCAGGCCTTGCACAACAGCCTCGGCCAAGTCGTCTTGTGGGCCAGCTGATTTGGCGTGTTTGAGCACCTCCAGGAACGCCCGACCATATCCGCGAGTCTGCCCGCCCGCGATGAGTCGCCTCGTGACGAACGAGTCGATCGCCTCTGCTGCCCGTACGTGCTGTTCTTGTGGGAGCCGTTCCGGCGCTATGGTCCGCAACCAAGCCAGCAGTGGGACTGCGGTTGTGACACCGAGCTTTTCCATCCGGCGATAGACCTCAGCGATGGCCGGAGGCATGTCGTTGGGACGCTCGTAGATCTGTCGGTACTCGCGTGCAAGATCATGGATGCTGGACAGGATCTCGGGCAGCTTCTCGGTGGTGTCGCGCAGATATACCCGGGCCTCTCCGTAGAGGTGCCCCAGGTTGACTTCGTCGGCCGTTTGGATGGTCAGCCAGGTGGCGAGAAGCTGGTCTCGCCGACCGCGGGACGCGTGTCCTCGCCCGATGTTCCCGCCCCACCAGTCCTGGTCGAAGGGTGCCCAATATCTGTCGTACAGTTCATCCACCTCAGCCTCACTGACCTCCGCGCGCATGAACAGGAGGTTCTTCACCAAGTCGGCGGCAGAGAGAGGAGTCTGCCGGCCATTCAGGACCTCGAAGATCAGCTGTGCATCGTCGAGGTTCTCGAGGTAAACCACGACTAGCTTGATCTTGTGTGCCAGCGCGTCCACGAGTGCGCCAAAGAATTTCTGGGCGTCTGTGCCAGCTGCGCCTGCGCTGTCGGCCGCGGCCTTGATCCGGTCCGCAAAGTACTGGCGTGCGGCGACATAGCGGTGTTCGGAGGTCGGGGTCGGACTCATGGCAGAAACCCACTGTTGCCGGTCACGTCGGCGCGGCCAGAGTTTGTAGACCTCCTCTTCGTCGATGACGTCGTCTTCGTCGAGAAAGACCAGTTTGTGCACTTGCCGGGCACGGCGCTTCAGAGAATCGTCGATCATCGCATCAAGCAGGCCTCTGAGCAGCAAGTAGATAGTTGTGAGCCTTTGCTGCCCATCGATAACCCATGCTTCCTGGACGTGTGCACCTCGTGCTTGGAGCACCTGGAGGACGATCGCACCGAGGAAGTGAGGGGCCACCGTGGCGTCATCGTTGGTGGGATCGGCGCCACGTGCCTCGGCGGTCTCCCGAGCCCTGACCAGCCGGTCGGTCACATCAAGCACGTCGTCCATGAGGAGTTCCCATTGGCCCTCCTCGGTCCATTCGTAGTCACGCTGATAGGTGGGGATCAGGTGTCGTCGATCCAGGTTCAGCAACCCACCCAGCGCCACGTCTTCAGCCTTCATCAGCCATCACCCAATCCCGTCCCTGCACGGCCATCCAGGCGATCAGGTGCACATCGCTCGGTTCTAGATGCTCCAGGGGTTCAGCACCCATGACGGGCTGCAAGCCCGCCGCCTCCACCAGCTCCTTGACCATGCGTATCTTCTCGCCGGGTTCCACGTCGCTTCGCATCGCGTTGCGAACCTCGCGCAGTACCCGTTCGGGCGGATTGGCGTTGAGGCGGTTGGAGAGCTCACGCTGCTCGCCTGGGGAGAGCACGAGTGCGCCATGGTCGGCCACTAGGTCAGCAGCGTCCCGCAGCGCCTTTGGCACATCGGGCAGCAACGCTGCCGGGTCGGTCAACTTCAGCCAGTCGCCCAATGCGGCGCTGCTAGCGATGCCCCATGCCTCGAAGGCCCCCTCGAATGCAGAGTCGGGGAGGTCACGAAGCGTATCCGGGACGCCCGGATCGGCCGTGATCAGGCAGGTTAAGGTGTCGTCGTCAATGATCGGCCGTTGTGTCGCTGAGGCGTCAGTCCCGGTCTCCGGGTCAGTATCAAACCAACCCTCGCCAGCCATCTCCTCGGTCGCCGGCCGCCAGGTGCCAGGCTCCACAGGGACGAACCTGAACCAGGGCGTGTCGTGCTCTCCCATCTTGATGCAGAAGACGTATCCGCTGCGGGCGGCTCGGGGGTTCACAAAGCCACTGCCGGACATCCAGGGCAGCTCCTCGACGGCTTGTGCCGTGAACGGATCGGCCAGAGCTTGGGCCAGCCGGCGTCGATATTCCTCACCTGATAGGGCCGCAGAGGCTCCGCCGTTTTCGAAGAGCTGTGGATTCTCAGCGCGCAGTTGCTCAATTTGCTCGCGAGTGTCTCGCAGGTTGACCTCGAATTTGCTGTGGAAGCCCGGCAGCACCTCGCCGGTGCCGATTGCCGCGTCTGCGTAGGCCAGCTTGCGTTGCAGCGCCTCCTCGAGCCCCAGAAGTGCATCCAGGTGCTGCGACGGGAAGAAGCAGCCCAGAACGACCGTCGCATGTTTGCTACCGATGCGATCGATCCGTCCGTGGCGTTGCACCAGGCGCATCGGGTTCCAGGGCAAGTCGTAGTTGATGATCCGCCCGGCCTGCTGCAGGTTGACGCCTTCGGAGAGCACGTCGGTGGTGAACAGCAGGTCGAACACGTCCTCGCTCAAGGGGGTGCCGTCCGGCGCCAATTTTCCCGCGGTCTCAGGAGCGAAACCGGCAAGCACTCGTGCCCGGTGACCCTGGTCCACACCCGTCTTCTGACCCTTGATGGTGTCGGCTATGCGGTCACGGTAATCCGAGAGCGGATCGTCATCGGGTGCGGCTGCGACGGCCGCCGATACCCGCTCTGCGACGTCGTCGATGGTGTCCGCATAGGACGAGAAGATCAGTACCTTTCTGCGCGCGGACGAGGAGAGGCCAGTACGGTCAGTCGACCGAGCTTCGGTGGCGATGGATCTCAATTCCTCCACCAGTCGCTCAGCTTTTGGGTCCGCGCCAGTGCAGGCGACGTCGGCCAGCTCGCGCAATTTCTCCAGCAACACCAAATCGGCCTCGACGTCGTCGTAGAGCGCGTCACCGTGGTAGTCCTCGATGTCGGTCACACCCTCGGCTGCGTCGGTGTCAAGGGAGGCAACCCACTGATCGAGGTCCTCGTCCTCGCTGCCCGTCCAGTCGCGCAGGGCCGTGCCGGTCAGGACGTAGCCCTCATTGACGGCCGCAAGGAATTGCCGGTGGCCGGCTAGCAGAGTGCCCAAGGTGCGACGCAGCGCCGCGGGGCTGGACTCCAAACGCTTCAGGAGTGCCGATCGCAGCAGCCCGCTGTTGGAGATCTGGTAGTTGGCGAGCTCGCCGTCAAGCAAGTAGGCGCTCGGCGTGTAGCGCGCCAGCATCAATCGTCCGGGGTCGGCCTGACGATCTGCGTAGGGTGACACAAGAGGGGCGTGATCTGGAACCTCCAGCGCGTAAACCATGGCGTCCAACAGCGCGGCACCGGCCTCGTCGAGCTCGTAGTCCACGCGCTTGGCCCGTGGCGTCGGGAAGCGGATAGTTGCTTTCGAACCATCCGGCATTGTGATCTCATCGTTGGGGTAGAACTGTTTGACGAACTTGCGGGTGCGACGCACAGCCACCTGGTCCATCAGGTCGAAGAGGTGCTCGGGCGACAGCGAATCCGGCTCCATCGATTGGGCTTCGCGAATGTAGTCGCGGATACTCGGAATCCCCAAGCCCACAAAAGCCGCGTCGTCTCGCACGAAATACCCGATGAGCGTGTGCAGGTCCATCAGCGAGTTGTTCACGGGGGTTGCGGTGAGCAAGACGACCTTCTTTGGGTTCAGTCCCGCCACGAGCCGGTATACCGCCGCTGATCGCTGCGCGTTGGGGTTGCGCAGGTTGTGGGCTTCGTCGATCACCACGAGCGCGTAGTCGTCGAGCTCCTCAAGGAACTGCTCATGGTCGGGGTTGTCCTCGGCGCTCTTGAGTCGCAACTCGTCGTAGGACATGACATCGACCCGGCGGGAGAAGTCGAACCGTCGCAGGAACGGCTCCCACATGCTTTCCTTCAACGCAGCTGGGCACACGATAAGCACCTGCTGTCGGTCGATGCTGGCGGCTCTGGCGATCACTTCGCCCGCCAGGAACGTTTTGCCCAGCCCAACCTCGTCGGCTACCAGGACGCCACCGAGGGACTCCAGAAGTCGAGTCATCCGGGCCACACCATCGAGCTGGAATCCCGTGAGGTCCAACACTGTTCGTGGCGATCCTCATCGCCCATGGAATCCGCGTAGAGCTCCTTGAGCATGCGAATGAAGACGATCCATGGGTCGTGCGGTTCCCACGTGGCCTCGTAGATCGCCGCAAGGTCGTAGGGTTCGGACTGGTTCCACAGTTCGTCGAACCACTCGCGCACGAGCTGGACGTAGCCGCCGCTGCCGGCGGGGTAGCCTAGGTTGAGTTCAGCGTTGCTGCTCAGGCCGGCACGGGTGAAGTTGCTGGAGCCTGCCAGCACGGCGGGTAAGGCGTCGTGGTCGGCGATGTAGGCCTTGCCGTGCAGGAAACCCTCGGTGAAGCGACGGACTTCCACCATTGGGCTGCCATCCCCACTTCTGCTTTCAGCCAGGCAAGGAAGCGCGCTGTTACTTCCACGTTCTCGCGGCTGAAGCCAAGGAGATCACGTTCCATGGCGAGCCAATGCAGGTGATTCTCAAGGGCGTCGTCAAGTTTGTCGTCGCGGTCGGCTGAGGACAATTCGATCGCGCGGTCAGTGGCGGGGTCGGGTTCCGCACCCAAGAGAAGCCGCACACGGGGAGTCTCTCCAGCTCGGCAGCCAGCAGCGAGAAGCCGCCGGGGTTGATGTAGGCCGTTGCGATGGACACGTCGGGCGGGTTGGCGAGCTGCTCGCGCATGCCTTTGAGCATGCGGTTGATCTCGCCTGCAACCGTCTCACCGCGGTCATGCCGGTTGGTGGCGAAGACCGGGGGAAGGTTGAAAGGTGGTCGTCAGTCATCCGTGGTCCCCGAGGTTGTGGTCCAGTTGTCGAAGTGGGTCAGGGCAGCATCTAGCCGTGGCCGGTAGTCCCAGCCCACGTGGAAGGTTTCGAAGATGTGGGTGAACTGTTCACGGGTTAGGCCGTAGAGAAGGCCGACGAGGGCATCGAGTTCGGCGATGAGGTCGTCCTTCTCGGCCTGATCCGTCACCGATCCGACCGGTACACCGACTTCGGCGGCCCATGCCTCGTATCGGTCATCCACCGCAGCAAGGCGGCCGGAGATCTCAACGACGCGCTGCCTAAGGGGATCGTCGCCGCGGGCCGCGGGACAGGGAAAGCGCTCAAGGAGAGTGAAACTCATTGTGGTCTCCACGAATCGTCGGGCGTACCAGTCAATCGGCAGACTGCGACATGACACCAAGTAGAAAGGCCTCGTCCTTCGGCCAGCCCTCGCTGCTTGAACAGGTACGGCGCCTTGTGCACCACTGCGACCCCGGGTGGAATCAGAGCGCACAGCAGCGTGCGTGAGTCGGTGGCCCGTGCCACGTCACGGAAAGCGATTCGTGCGCGCTTCATCGGCAGCGTCTCCGGATCATTGGCCCACTCTCGGCGCATCCCGTAGAAGGCGGAGGATGCCAGCCTGATCTGCCGTTGCCGCCTGGCCTGCAGTAGGGCCTCGATTTCGGCTGGGTTGGCATAGGCATAAGGCTGACCGAAGTCTGGGTCCCAGAGGTTGAAACTTGCCCCAGTCAGTACCGGGAGGGTGTGGTCCTCTGCGGGATGCTGCACGTCGAAGTCGAAGTACGCCTTCTCTTTTGTCGTATCCGTTTCCCGGTGTGGGCGGAACTTCCACCCGCCTGTTTCGCTCCCGAAGTTCGGATGTGTCCGCATCTGCGCGAAGATCGGTAGGGATTCGGCATCAGGCAGAAGTGGAAACGCAGCTGTGTCTGTCCAGCTGAGGACCTCCTCTGCGGGAAAGGTAGAGACGGCAGCCGGGTCGGCCATGCCAGCGAGAAACGCCTCGCGGGAGTTGTAGGGACCCTGTAGTGCCACCGTCCGGGTGCCGGTGCCGCCGCGCCTGTAGGAGAGAGCAGACACCGTGTACTGAGGGTGAATCGATGGGAAAACCCACTGGCGATTATTGACGACCATCGCCAGATCGACGATGTCGCCATCTCGCATCAGTTCTCGGCGCCATAAGGCACAGGCGGATCCGGCGAATGCTGTGCGCGGGAGCACGACGCCGATCATTCCGCCGAACCGGATGCCGTTCAGGAAGCGCCATGCGAAAGCCGCCATGAGATCTATGTCACCTGCACCAATCCCAGGGTAGGGACCCGCCTTGACCAAAGCTGCGGTCGCCTTCGCCTGGGCAAGTTCGCTTTCGTAGGCAGCCCCAAGGTCGGGACGTTCGGCCTCATAGGACGCGATCGCTTCGTTCTTGTCCTTCTGGCTCATCGACCTAAGACCAGGAAAGCGAACAGCCCACCACGCGTGCGTCTCAACCTTGAGCTTCTCCCAAGGCGGATTCCCGAGGATGACGTCGAAGCCCGGGTTCTCGCGGAGGAAGACTTCGGGAAATAGGTAGGGGAGGTGCGCCGGATCCGCAGCTGCGACCTCCTTCGCCACCGCTCGTTCGGTGGCCAATTCTTGGAGGTCTGCGGCCTCGGTGACTGAGCCCGGGTCGATAAGGTTGAGCCGGGTGGCGACCACGGCATCGAACAGAAGCTTGGCCGGCTCGGCTGTAGCCATTGCCTCACGAATGGCCTCGGCATTGTGACGCGCGTCCGCTTTCGTCGCCTCTGCCGAGTTGGATGCCTCGACCAGAAGCTCCCGAGCGGCGTTGAGTTCATCCCGGATGGCGTCGCTGTATATCGATAATTGGCCCCCAGTTGCACCTGGATCCAGAACGCCGAGCGCTTCCTCAATGGTGCCGACCCCGGTGAGGGAGTTGCCCGCGACGAGGTTGTGGTCCAGCGTGCTCATCGGAAGGCCCGGAACGAACGTGGTGATCCAGATGGCCAGGCGAGCGAGCTCGACAGCCATGGGGTTGATGTCAAGGCCGTAGATGCATCGGCGGGCGATTTGACGGCGCAGCAGTTGCGCGGGGTCAACCTCATCTGCCGCGGAATCGTCACCGAGCGCGGCTCTGGCCGCCTCGTCAAGAGCCCTCAGCTCGTCAGCGATGGACGGCAGCGGGTGCTCGGTGAGGAAGTCGCGCATGGCGGCTTCGAGGTGGTCTATGGCGGCGGTGAGGAAATGCGCTGAACCCATGGAGAGGTCGGCGACGCGGAAGTCGAAGAACGCCGCAGACGCCGCCGCCTCGTCGCCATCGTCCATGAGCGTCTGGATGCGTTCAAGGTGAGCAGTCAAGGCGGGATCGAGTGAGCGCTCCAGCAGGTGCTCAACGATGATGTGCGGCGTGAAGTAGGTTCCGGTGGCCTTGCGTTCGCCGGACTTGGAGTGGAAGTAGACCCCGCCTGCCGGGATAACAACCTCTTCGCCAGGCTTGGGGGGTGCATAGATCTCCTTGGTCTTGCCCTTCTCCTTGACAGTTGTGACCGTCAAGTCGCTAGGTGCGAGGGAGAGCGAGGACTCCAGCAGCCCCTCGTAGATGGTGCCGAATTCCCGAACCGACAGCGAGCGGAAGTCGACGGGCCCTGCACCGCCTCCTGTGAGGTCATCAACGAGAAGGGCCCTGAGTACGGGTCCCATGACATCGTTGCTGATCCGGATGGAGTCCAGCAGGGCTCCCTCGGCGTGAAGGTCGGCATCTGTGCCAAAGAGACCGCCGTTGTAGGCGGGTACGTTCCAGTCCTTGTCGCCGGAGTCGATGACCCTCCACACCTGAGCGAGGTCGTCCCAGAGCGAAGTTGAGTCTGCCTCGAATGCCTGGTGTGGGTTGGCAGCCAAGTCTTTCGCGCGGGTCTTGAGTGCGTGGCGGTCGTACTGCTCGTTGCGCCCGTAGGGAAGCAACTGGGAGTCTTCCGCGTAGGCCTGAAACAGCAGACGAAACAGGACCTTCAAGCTCAGGCGGTAGGCGAGGTCAAGTTGGTCCTGGGTCAGCTCGTCGCCTGTATGTGCGGCGAGGGCCTTGGCTACCGCTTCCGACAAGCGAGGCATGATTTCTTCGTAGACCCGCGCACGTAGTCGCTCGCCCAGGGCGACGGCGTACTGGGACGAGCCGTCGAGAATCTGCTGAGTGCTACCGCCGGGAGCAAGTGCGGCTGCTGAGAACACAAGCGGCAACAGGGCTGCCTGCTCGGCGTCGATGACGGCAAGGTCAATCTCGAACCAAGTGTCGGCCTGGCCGCGCTGTCCCACCCCGACGCCCGGTCGGGCGGGGTGCAATCGCAGCCGGGAGCCCCGCATGACGATCAGCCATGGCACTTCCTGCTTGGCTGCGACGTTTAGCCCCCAGGCAACGGGGGAGACGCCGAATCGAGGTGCCCGGGCATCGAATTGCTCGTCAGCTTGCAGGAGTACCGCGACTGCCCTGGGGACCTCGTCGGACGACAGCAGCAGGGCCTGACCGGCCGTGCGTCTGGTGGAGTAGCCGAGCGCCTTGATGAGCGGCTCGTCGCTGAGGCTCAGGAGTTCACCTGCTTGCGTGCGAGCCTGGGCCCAGTCGGCGCGATTGGGGACTGACATGTCGAGGAAGTGGCGGGCGAAGAGACCCTCGTTCGTGACGCCCGCGTTGCTGGACGATGTCGCTGCCTTGACCAGGGCGGACATCCTGTGCCGGGCGGCTAGCCGGTCAGGCTCGTCCAAAGCAGCCTGCAGGACCCGCAGGGCCTGAGCCCGGCTCAACGCGACGGGTGTCATCTCAACTTCGGGCCCCAGAAGCCACGCCGTGGTGTCGTTGAAGAGTGCAACCACGAGAGGAAAGGCCTTCTTGCCCTTGCGCAAAGAGTGAAGCTTGCGAAGCAGGTCTCGTGAGGGCTCCCCTTGACCCTTCCACGCGGCAAGGGCAACTTGAAGCCCGACGTTCTGCTGATCGGGGCCAGTGACGATTGAGAGGGGTCTGAGGCTCGCGGGCGGGGAGGGAACTACCCATGCAATCGGTTTGCTGGCACCCGTCAATCCGTATGTCTCGATGGCCATGGTCACGACCCTAGTGCGGAGGCACGACACAAAGCCCCGCAATGGAACAGGCAGGGACTGGGACAATTCATCATTCGCCAGGAAGGCCGATCAGGGCCCAAGAAGTGAGCGCGGCCGTGAGGCCTTTGAGGTTCTGCGAGCGAGCCTGCGGGCCGAAGGTGCCGACGTCGAAGTGCTCCTTCGTAGCCGCTTGACGGTTCCAGATGCTGCGAGCGGTGATCGGTGCCTTCATGTGGGGGGAGAGGCGTCGAAAGAAGTCGGTAATCTGGGCGTCTGTGAGCCCCGCCTCGCCGCCGGTGCGGGCCGAAATGTTGTGGTAAACGCCTGCCAGAACACGCAGCATGGTGACGGACCCGAGCAAGCTCCTCTTGCGCAGGTCCGCGGGCGATAGGCGGCCATCCGCCACCGCGCCGAGGTCTTCGAAGCCAGCCGTCAGTGAGTCGAGGAAGGCATCTGTGTTGCTGACGAGTTGATCCTCGGTGAACTCGTTCTCGCGTTGTTTGCCGATCCGCCCTACCACCCCCACGTTCACGGCGCGGATGATGTCGGCGACGTGCTTGGCCCCAACCAGGTTGGTGTTGGAGCCAACAACTCGGTCGTTTTCCAGGTCTACCCGATTCGTGAGGAGACTGTTCTCAAGGACGCGGTCGAGGGAACGGTTGACGATCTTTGTGCTGTCGAACTGCACGCGGATTGCCTGCTTGATGCCGAGGGCATTGTCGGCAACGTCAAAGAACATCTGTTCGTACTGCTGCGGGAAGCGTTCCTCGTAGACAACAACGGTGAGACTTTCGCCGGTCAGTCGGTCGAGGATTTCCGTGAGGTTGGAGAGCTCGGCGTCGGCTGTGCTGGCCGCAGACATGTCCCCGCGGTACTCAGCTGCGGCCCGCTGTTCGGTGGCCCTGTCGATCTCGCGACGAAGTTCCTTCAGGATCCAGCTGAGGCCGAAGATGCGATGTTGGCCGTCGATGATCTTTAGGGTCTCCGAGGCGTTGGCGGGCACTCGCAGATAGCCCAGGGTGAGTCCGCCAGCAAGGTCGGAGATCTTGTCGAACTTCAGAGTGCCAGCGTCCCTCAGAAGGATCGGGGGAGCCACCCACGCCGGCTTCGCGCGGAGATACTCCCCGAACTCCCGAGCGTGCTTCTCGTTTACTCGTCGGTTGCCCGGGGTTGGCCGTGCGGGATCTGGGATCGGCAGGAGTCGTGCTGCGTCCCTGAGCGAGAGGTTGAATGTGAGGGTTTGCCGGCCGCCTTGCACCCCGGCGATTGCGAGGTAGGTCTCGACTTCTGTGTGAGGAAGGACCTCGGCAAGATCCGAGACCGTGATTGGGCCGTCCATGGCGCTCCTAAAAATTTGTTGCCGTCTTGTGGAATAAATAAAATCTTGTTCATGCTACAGTGGTGTCACTGATCGCAACTTAAAGTTACCAGAACACCGCCGAGGTGGACGAGAGGAAACCCATGTCACCCGCAAGCAGCACGCTCAGCCCGGCCTCCGGCAGCCCCATCAGGGCTGCCTATGGCACTTACACGCTCATCTCACGCCTCTACAGCGACCTCGCGCCGTACCAGGTGTGGCGTGAAGTGTTTGAAAACTGCGTCCAGGCTGGCGCCAGGAAGGTCACGATTGCCCGACACGAGCCCTCATGGGGTGCTCACCAGCACCGCAAACGAATGGTGAGCGACGACGGCGAGGGCATGACGCCCGAACTATTGGCGCGCGTCACTGCCAACCTCGGGGCTTCTGGCAAGGACCTTGGACTCACCAAGAACATTGGAGTAGGGGCGAAGATCGCCACGCTGCCCTGGAACACCCACGGCCTCGTTTACGTGACGCTCAGGGACGGGCTTATGTCCATGGCGTGGATTGAAGTTGACGAGGCGACGGGAACTGCGTACTTCCGGGACCTCTCGGCGCAGGCCGGACTCACCGCACTGGTGTACGACAGCGACGGTCAGGCCGTGGTCTTTGAACCCGGGGTCGTGGAGGGTGTCGATTGGGCGGCGACTCTGCCAGCGTTCGTTCGCGCCGCAGGACATGGAACGTCGGTGGTGCTCATGGGGGTGTCTCGTGACGACAACACGCTCGCGGGTGATGTCAAGAAGGAGAAGAACTCCGAGACAACCACTGTGCTGGTCGATTACCTTGACTCGCGCTACTTCCGGTTCCCCGAGGGAATCGACGTGAGTGTCCAGCGCTACAAGATTGATGGCAGCTTGCAGCACGCCGCCAAGGCATACGGTTTCTCGGGCAAGTTGGACAACTTCATCGCTATGCGTGGAGTCTGCGCCGAGCAAGGGACGGTCGACGTTGTGGCGGAGGTCGATGGCGCCGTTGTGCCAGCAGTGGTGCGCTGGGTGCTGATGGATCCCAACCGCCGGGATGGCTCCGATGTTCGGGAATGGCTGCGCAAGAAAGCGAATGCGGCGCACTTGTTGCCGCCGTGGGTGGGGTTGGTCTACGACGACGAGTTGTTCGGCCGCGACTACTTGACCACGAGCCACCGTCAGGACTCACTCCACCTCGGCCATGCCGGCATCACATACAAGGACGTACAGAATTACGTGTACTTGTTCCTGGAGCCGCGCGCGTACAACGAGGATTCGGCTGACGATCTGGGTGCCGCTATGGACACCGGACGGAAGAACCTGGGCCTGTACCGCCGAGGCGGCTTCGTGGCTGACCTCCCAGTGCGTGAGTGGCTTGGTGACTTCGCGCGCAAGATGCCGGCGGCGATCCAGGCTCGCATTGACGCGGCATCCGACGCCGCGAAGTCGGAGTCGCTCAACGAAGACCAGTTCATCTCGGACCTGTTCGCAGAGATGACCAAGATTCGGGCCTATGTCGCCAAGCCTGGTGGAGGCAACCAGATTGCCCCCGTGATTCAGATTGTGGGCAACGCGGCTGGGGAGACCCCCGTAGGCAAGCGCAAAGGTGTCGCACCTGGCGACCCCCATCGGCGGGGGACTCGAGGCGGTAATGGCTCGGCTGGCGAGTCGAATCGATCGGACGCGACGAGTCGGCGCAACAAGGTCGCCTCGCTCGCCCAGGTGCTCGGGGGCTCCGTGGACGCGCAAGCGGTTGAGGTGTTCAAGTCGCGAATTCCCAGGGTGGTGTTCCGGGGAGCGGACGAGTTTTGTGATGGCGACGACGCAGTTCGGCTGTATCTGGCCAAGTGGACACCGGGTGCCGAGGAGGACCCAGGCGAGATCTGCATCAACACCGAGGCGCCTACCTATGCCGCTTTCGCCGCCATCGTTGAAGCAGAAGCTGGCTCGGCGCCGTGGAACATCACAGACCCGTCCGAACTCCACGAGATTCACCAGGGTGTCTTCAAGCGCACCTCGGTGGCCGGGATCATCGGGGCGCTCATCCAGGGGATGACCGAGGGGCTGGCCGAATCGCCGCTGGCTGTGTCGATGACGTGCATCGGTGATGCCACGTTGATGGGGCACCTGCGCCACATTCTGGACTTGCGGCGGCCGGCGCGGGTTCGGCGTGCACGGGCGAGTTGAGGGGCGAGGGTCTGCAAGTTTGCACGGCAGCGCGCGGAGTGGACCTGCCGTGGTGGCGAAAACCAGCTGCCTAACTCTTCTGATGGAGATGGCGTCCGCTGCGAGGCAAGGCGATGCAGGCTAATGAATGTGCGGTGGCGGCGATAGCGGCGGTACTGGCGAACAGGGCAAAGTGGTCGATCGCGCTGGTGATTGATGATCGCCTCAGCGGTCATCGACTAGATCACTTCAGATTCAGAGAGGCCCGCGCTTGGCTGGGTAGATTCGGATTCTCAGCCAGAGTCATGCGCACGCCAAGGTGCTCGTCGTCGGCCATTGAATTCAGGAGCTCCACCGGTGTGCTCGCGTTAAGGGCTACTCCCTGACGTACGCCCGCGTTCTTGTCCCGCGAGAGGGCTGTGAGTGTCGGGCGAGGCGCGGATGGGTTTGCGGCAACGGCCCGCCGCACCGACGCGGTCTTGTCCCTTGCCAGTTTGGTGAGCACCTCGGGGTTGTCGGTACGTTCGGCGACTCCTTGGCGGACCAGGTACCACTCGGAACCAGCCAAGGACGCGAGGGCCGAGTCCGGAGCATGAGGGTGCAAGAGGACTTGACCGTACGCATCTTCAACCAACCACTGGTCCATCGTGTCCCGCCTTCCGTTGGTGCCGATACCTTGATCGCCGTTGGTGCGAATACTACGGCGGATTGGCGACGCTTCGAGGATGGCTCCTCGTATCGGGGTGGTCTGGCCCCTACTTGGGTGCGGCCCCGTGTCAACAAGGGGCAATTCGTTAGCGTCAGCCACCACAATCAGGCACCGCCCGGTGCTTATGGCTGTCAAGATTGGGTGAAACATTCGACTTGATGATGGTTCTGTGCCGGGGAACGATCTAGGGGCAGGTTGTGATGATCTCGGTCATGCGGGATTCGCAGGTCTTGCCGACACCCGACGGCGGGGGCAATGGGTTCATGGACAGCCAGGACGATGGCGGCCAGGCCCGTCGGCCGTGAACCGTCCCGGGACGGTTCAGTACAGCAGTCCCGTGCGCAGTCGCGATAGGAGCACTTGCGGCGCTGGTGGCATCACTGCGGATTTGCTCGCCCATGACACCCTCCCGACCGACCGCACCGTGCTGCCTCCTTCCCCCTTCACCGCGACGTTTCCCGCGGTTACCTGATGCCTTGGTCGTGGTGGCCGACAGAGTCAAACTCAATGGTTCCGTCGGGGTGGCGCCAGAACTTGAGTCGTCGGGCGCCCGGGGTGTTCGCCTGTAGCGAGACGCGCCAGGCCATGGAGCCGTCTGTGCGGGACTCTTGCTTGCCACCGCGTCGGTCGAGCCAGGGATGCAGCTCCCTGCTGGCTTGTTTGTCCACCAAGCCGCAGACGATCTCGGCCATGACATCCGTGATCTTGTCTCGTGAGACTCCTTGCAGGTTGCTGATGCTTGATTCGAAGTCGTCGCCGATTCGGTAATCCCCGGTCCACGGGTAGGCATCACGGTCGGGACCCCGGAACCGCAGGAGGTAGGCCCAGCGCACCTCCAGGCGCAACTGCTCGACCGGGTCGTCGTGCACGACCGGAACTCGGAGTTTGGCGCGTTCGGCTCTTCGCCGATTCGCCCGGTCGATTCGGGCTTGTTCGCGTGCGGCCAGTAGTTCGGATTCGAGTCGGCTGGCGCGCTGGTCGACCTGCTCGATCGTGTCGAGAGCCTGGGCCAGAGCCCTTTGGAGCTGCCGGATGTCGGTTGGCACGGAGGTTTCGTGGCTGATCTCTGGATTGCTGGGTTGGCGATCGGGTCTCGGCTGGTCGGAGTTCGATGAGGTAGACGCTGCCAAGTCGGCTGCGCGCAGCCACGGAGGGCCATCGGGCAGTATCGAGATGCTCGTCGTGGCACTCTCGCCTTCCGCGAGGGTGGCAAGCCACCTCCCGTCGAGCTGGGTGATCTCCACGGGGAGCACGTCGCCAGGAGCCACCATGGCCTCCAACTCGGTGCCGAGAGTTCCCACGACTTCGACAGCTAGGTCAGGGTGCAGGAGGACGTTTGCACTGCTGTCGGACCTCTGACACACCTGGGCCAGCACTACGTCGCCATCGCGGTAGGTCTGCCCGATGCGCTCTGCCACGTCCTGCTTCGGCACATCGGGCAGGAACTCAACAAGAGCCCCTGATCCGCGCAGGCGCCCCCGCAACTTCATCCCAGGACGTACCAAGCGGTCGGGCTCAATCCCAGCGCGGAGCCTGGAAACTGTCATAGCCGCGGTTTCGCCACCGTCGGTGGCCAGCATCGCCTGGTGGCCCAGCAGGGAGCGAACGACGGCTATGGCGGGGCGGTCTTCAGGTTCCGGCGGCGGGGGAGCGAACGCGCCTGAGCTTTGGGCGGCATTCAAGGCGCTGTCGACCAGTTCGCGAGTGGTCCGCTCTCCGCGGGCGGCGCTAAGGCACATGTGCAACGGCGCTTGATACATGTCGCGCGTCCACTCATCCCCCAGCGGGTAGACCCGGCCGGCGCCGTAGAAAACCGACAACTGTCTGTTGCCCAAGCCGTCGGTCAGCCCGAAAGTGGCCTCCGCGTCGAGCAGATAGAGCTCGGTGTATCCGTTCAACTCAGCCGACAGGCGGTTCAAATCGATCCAGGGATCCTCAGCGTCTGGGTGTATTGACACCGCGACCGCCGCCTGAGTGCGGGAGGCGCCGAGTAGGTGCGCCGCCAGCGATTTGCCCTCGTCGGGAGTTCGCAATCGGGTGAATCCAGTCCGGGGATGGCTGCTGCCCGAACGACTCGACTCCGTGTGCTCAAGAGTGGGCTTGGCTGCTGGCACCGATCTGGCAGCCTTCCTTCGCTCACGGCTCCGTTTGCGCTTTGGCATCCGCCCCGTCACCTCTCCCCGAATCACGAATCCTTGTCATGGTGACACAGCACTCCGACGGGCTGGCCACCACGAATCCATCAATCGGCCACCGGCAGACGGTCGAACACGTGGGGGGCGAATCGATTCGGGACTGGCTCCCGCACTCCATCACGCCGTGGTTGGAACCTCCAACGAGGTTCCAACCCAACTGCCGGGGGCGGAATCGGTCATGCCCGGGAGCAGCCTGGCATTGAGTGATTCGCGGGAGGCGAGAGATGTCGGGGTCGGATCTGCATTACTGTCCAAATTGCGGTCAGTCACTTCCGCCGGGGTCTTCATTCTGTCCCGGCTGTGGAGCGGCACTACGCGAGTTTTCCCCGGAGACTGACGGCGACCAGGGCGGATTCCATCGATCAAGCGAACGAATCGGATACCGAGGTGACGGAGGTCCTAGGCGACGACAACAGTCCCGCCTTGTCGAGGACACTTCGCTCGGCCCGCAGGGTGAGGATGAGCAGCGCCAGCGTGGCGAAGCCGCAAAGAAGGCCACGGGCAAGGTGGAATCTGCGCTCGCTGAACTCGCGACCGCACAGACCACGGCCGATGTGCAGGTGGCGGCCAATCGGTCAGCCGACGACGGTCTTGCGCTCGAGGAGGAGCTGACGATGGACTCACGTGCTCAAGGCGCTGCGGCGGCCTTGAGCGCCATCGCTGGCTGGAAGGCGTTGAACGCGGACCACTCTTGACAACTGGCCGCAGTTGCGTCATGAACCGTGCCCCATCTGCCCCCGAAGCCGCGCAACGACCACCACCAGCAACCAGCCCAGCGCCCGTAGCACCGACCATCACCTATCGCCAGTACTCAGACAACCCCCTGTTCAGTCAGCAGTCTCCTAGCTGCAGTGCTCACGCCGCGGCGGCAAACGCCGCCAGCAAGTCTCCGGGCAGCGAGTGCATTAATTCCCAGGTGATTGCCATCGGCCGATCATCTTCATGGCTTGCATAGGTGGCAGGGCCGAGGAAATAGAACGATCGGGCGGTGTTGTCCTGCCGGGCAAAGATGTAGATGTGCGAGCCGCGCGCAGCGTGGTTCTGGTACCTCTGGCCGGTCGGGCTTGTGGAAGACGTCGTTGACTGGCTCTCCCAGTGCAGCAGCTTGGGTCCAATGGCGTAGTCGCGGTATCGGGTCGTGGGGGAGAAGTGGTCAGCGGACTTGTCGAACGTGACTAGGAACAGGTCGGTCTGTTGATCGGCGCACCAGCGCACGCCCTCGCGCCATTCGGGCACCCGAGCGGCACCGGGGCTACCACTGGATTTTGCCTCTTGGTGCATCGCAGCGAGGATCTCACCGCGGGTGTACTGCGCATGGACTTGAAGGGGTACGTGTGCGCGCCCGTCCAGCGGGCGATGCAAGTGGTCCACCCGCTCGCGGAGCAAGTCCATCAGCTCGGCGACCTCGGCGAGCACCGCAGGGTGCTGCCACAGCAGTTCGGCGGCCTCCTGCAGGGTCAGATCGCGCCGGTCACCTTTCAACACCTGATCCATCAGCGACGCTACTAGCATGCGCAGCAGCGCCCGATCCGCTGCTCCGATCGAGGCAACATCTGGCACCGTCGACGATCGCGCAAATCGTCGGTACGCCGCCAGACGCACCTCATCATCCACGTGTGTCATCCGCCCTACCGCATGGCGCAACGTCGGTTCGAACGGCCCCGCCGGCGCGACCGCTAGCCCGGCTGCCGACTTCATGTCTGTCCAGCTCGCTTGGCCCCTGGTTCGCGCACGCCGATCGTCGAGGTAGACATCCCCGAGGTCCAATCCGGTCTCGGCCAGGTATCCCGACAGCGTCACCGGCGCGCCGCGCTGGCTGGCCGCGTACCGGCGCAATTCCGCAACTCGCGCCGGCCAGTTGGATGGAATCGCAGATCGGATGCTTTCCAGCACAACCTCACGCGCCACGGGATCGAGCTGCATGTGACAGCCGCTCGGCAAGTACGGGAAGTCTTTGGTCACCTCCTGCTTGACCCTCAGGCGTGTGCCTCCCAGTAATGCCGAATAGCGCAGGTCGAAGCGGAACTCCTTTCGATGGTGACCCACGAAGTCCAGCACCGTGCACACTGCCTTGCCCGTGTCCGGGGACTTGCGCAGCCCCCGTCCGAGTTGTTGCAGGAACACCGTGCCGCTCTCAGTGGGGCGCAGCATGAGCACCGTGTCCACGGATGGCACGTCCACACCTTCGCTGAACAGATCGACGCTGAACAGCGCCTGCACATCGCCACTACGCAGGTGCGCCAGCGCCGTCTCGCGTTCGGCCCGCGGAGTATCAGCGGTCACGGCCACTGCCGCGATGCCGGCCGCTGTGAAATGTCTGGCCATGAATCGGGCATGGTCCTTGCTCACGCAGAAACCCAGGGCGCGCATGGTGGTGGGATCGCCGACATGCTTGGTTAGTTGGTGCACGACGCGTCGAGCGTAGGCGTCATCGCCCGTGTAGAGATTGGTCAGCTCGGTGTCGTCGTAGCCGCGGCCGCGTCGCCAGGCGACGTTTGACAGGTCGGTGCCGTCGTGGATGCCGTAGTAGGCGAACGGCACCAGCCGATGCTGATCGATCGCGTCCCACAAGCGCAGTTCCGCGGCGATGCGGTCGTCGAACCAGTGCAGGATCGGCATACCGTCTGCGCGCTCGGGGGTGGCTGTGAGACCCAGCAGTTCAACTGGTTGCAGTTGTTGCAGCATTGCATCGTAGGAGTCGGCCGCGGCATGGTGGAACTCGTCGACCACTACAACGTCGAAGTGGGCCGGGTCTATTGACTCCACTCCGTTGGTTCGCATGCTCTGGATTGAGGCGAACACATGCTCGTACCTGGTTGGGCGCTTTCCGTCGACCCACAGTTCGCCGAATGCCGGCTCTCGCAGGGCATGACGGAAAGTGGCCAATGACTGCTGGAGCAGTTCCTTGCGGTGGGCCACAAATAGCAGGCGTGCGCGGGGGAGTCGTTGGCGCAGGCGGGCATAGTCAAGCGCGGCCATGACGGTCTTTCCTGTGCCCGTGGCGGCAACGAGGAGATTGCGGTGGCGGCCGTGGGCGCGGGCCACCTCGATGCGTTCGAGGAGGCGCTCCTGGAAGGGATGGGGTGTGAGCTCGAACGGCGGCAGGTCCGTGCGGTGGTCGGGGAGGTCAGTGGCCAGGGCCTGCGCAAACGCGGCGGGGTCGTAGTCGACGAAATCGGCCGACGCCCAGTAGCTCTCGAAGACTGCCGACGTGCTGGCGATGACGTCGGGGTTGCGCCGGCCGCTAATGCGCACGTTCCACTCGAGGCCGGCGACCTGGGCAGAGTGGGTGAGGTTAGACGAGCCGATGTAGGCGGTGGAGGCCCCGGAGCGACGGTGAAACAGCCAGGACTTGGCGTGCAGCCGCGTCGTGGTCGTGTCGTAGGAGACGCGGATCTTGGCGCCAAGTTCGGCCAGGACCTCCAGCGCGCGGGCCTCAGTGGAGCCCGTGTACGTGGTGGTCAGGATGCGCAGCTCCCGACCCTCATCGACGTGTCGGCGCAACGCGTCGAGCATTGGGCGGATACCGCTGTAGCGGATGAAAGCGATGATGAGGTCAATGCGGTCGGCGCTAGGGATTTCCGAGAGCAACTGTTTGCTCAGCGCAGGTTCCCCTCGGGGGTTGGTCAGCAAGACCGTGTCGAGGAGCGGGGTGAGGGGCTGGTCGACGCTATGCGTGGAGCCGTCGGGTAGGCGGGGGTGGACTCCGCGAAGGACCTCGGCATTGTCGGTCATGAGATCGCGCTTGAGATCGGCTCGGTCTGCGGCTGCGATGAGCTGCTCGCCGAGGGCACGGGTGATGGCTGCCCCGCGCTCCACCCGGTCGGCTTCGGGGATGCCATCGATGGCTCGGCGGATCAGGGTCGACATGTGCAGAGATAGACGGTCCCCGGCCTCAGCGACGCGAAGGTCGCTGACGTCGGGGTCGTGGGCGGAGGTAGCCGCCAACCGGGCGGCAAGGTCCGGCGTCAGGAGGTCCTCGTACAACCCTGGGGTGAGGGGAGCAATGCTGGGAGTTTCCAGTGACGCAGGCTTGGCGCCCGCGTTTGCCGATTCAGTCGAATTGTCCCCCAATTCCTCCACGGCGCCAGCATCGCAGAGGCATGGCAATGGTGGCGAGCTCGGCGCTCACGATCTTGCCGAGGTCCGCGGCCGATGCGGCTTGACCCTGCAGCTTTGCGGCGAGTCAACATGAACTGTTGCGGGTGGCCGAGTGAGCAGATGGCGCATCGTTCGGCGTAGGCGGCCTCGAGAGGCGAAGCCGAGCGGAATGCGGAGCGCAGTTCCTCGCCGATGGCCATCGTGTAGTTGCCGGCCCTGGCGTCGGCAGCGATCAGGTACACAGGTGCCACTGCGGCGAATCGGCCCGTCGAGATCGTCTGCAGCCAGATGATCGGGACTTCCATTTCGAATGCGGCATGGAGTTGGCGGTTGTCGCCGTACGTCGCCCCCCAATTCGGCGCACGATGGCCTGAATCCTGCAGACACGAGACAAAGACGACTCCTACTCTGGAATTATGAACGCACCTCAAGACGTCCCCTACGGCCGAGCTGTGCCCCCCGGCTGGTACGACGATGGATCGGGCGGTCTGAGGTGGTGGGATGGTTCGACATGGACCGGACAGTCTCTCCAGGAGAGTCAGGAGGCGGTTGGTCGCCCCGCGGCCGACGTTGCGAGTCCGCCAAGGCGTCGATCACGCCACCTGCTCTGGGCGTTGTCCCCGGTCTACACGTTGGGCCTCGTCATATTCATCCCAGCGCTGCACGGCGCCATAGTGTTGCGTCGATTCAGCCTGTGGCTTTGGGCCGGTGCGCTGATTGCCGGCAACATCCTCTCCTTCTTTCTGACCTCCTCCACTGACACGGATCCCGATGGGAGCACCACGCTCGGACAGGACGTGGGGTTTGGCCTCACGGTCCTGCTTGCCACACTGGCCACCATCCACGCCTTTCGAATCCGTGATGAGGTGTTCGCCGGTTCGGGCCGTGCGGACCAAGTTGCGGCCCTCCCGATTGGACGCGACCCGACGGTTGTCGCGTCGTTGGCTGCCCGGCAGCGGCGCAAGGAGTCCACAGCCCTGGCCGAGGCAGATCCTGGGTTGGCTCGCGACCTGCGAATCGGACGACCTGACCTGGTGCGGGACTTCGACGACGGCGGACTGGTCGATGTCAATCACGTTCCTGAGGCGCACCTGGTCTCGTCCCTGGGTCTGACCCCTGATCAGGCCCGGTCGATCATCGAGGCCCGAGAGGCAATCGGGGGCTTCAAGACGATCGCTGAGATCTCCGGTTTCGCCGAGGTGCCGACCTCGATGCTAGACGCGAATCGCGATCGAATCGTCTTGCTCTAGGCGCCGAGTCCACTGAAGGGGTGCATGAGTTGGTAGATCGGCGTGGTGCCGCACCGAGGTGCGGTCGCCCCTTGATCCACGACGGATTCAGGCAAAGAATCTGGACTTGAGGGGTGAACACGAGGACCGCAACACCGGAGTATTGACCTGCCCGGCTTCTTGGATGAGCAGTTTGCTCAGGCGAGTCCTGATTTGCTGCGTGACATGCTGCGCATGTTCGCGTCCCGCTACAACGTTCCAACACCTGCGACCCCCTCGATCTACCGAATCGCGTCATTCAAGAGCGGCTGCCCTCGGGGCTCTTCGGTTTCGGCGGGGGCATCGCCGGCGCTGACGCAATGTGCGGCGCGCTGGAGGCCCACAGTGAGCGCGGCGTCGGCCGCCACACCGGTTCAGCAGGCCAAAGTGGTTGCCGCAGTGCGAGTGTTTCGCGACCGTCGGACCCATGCGGCACGATGGGAGTACCCGCCCCGGAAAGGATGCCCCTCCATGCCGTCGCAACCCGATCCTCCTTCGCAAGGTGAGGTCCTGCCCTACTTGCGCCGTTGCGTTGAGCGCAGCCGTGAGATCCCCGAGTTCCAGATCATGAACGACGCCGAGAGCGAGGTTGTCGCGCGGTTCGGCACAGCCTTTCGGCCTGAGAACCTCAACGATCTCACCGCCGAGATCGTGACCGACTTCCTGCGCGAGAAGGTCAACCACCACTGGTACGGGTTGGAGCGCAACACCCCGAGGGTCACTGCCAACATGCCGGCCCTGCGCGAGGGTATGGCCATCTTGTTGGACGACTCCGCACCACTTGCCGAGCGATGGGATGCTGCGCTGCCGCGAATGCATGGTGTGGGTAAGGCGATCGCGTCGGCGATGCTGCTGGTGGTGTACCCGGCGCAGTGTGGTGGGTGGAACAGCGTCAGTAGCGAGAAGATGGCTTGGCTTGGTCTGATCCCCGAGCCGTGGACGCGGCGGTCGAACGGGTCGACCTATGTGCGAATCAACCTGATCCTGCTGGACCTGGCTGACAGCCTGGGAATCGACCTGTGGCAACTCGACGGGATCTGGCATCTCATCGCCCTTGACCACGATCCCCACCGCCGCCGGATGAGTTGAGTGGCGTAGTGCATGTGGGCGCGACCGTGAGCCGCTTGCGGCGTCGGGTATCGCACCTACGTCAACGCCACTCGTTCCGGCCACCGGCAGAAGTGTCCCGGGAAGACAGCGAGGGCATCTGTCGCCGTTCGATCAAGGTGGCAGCGGCCACTGCGGCGCATGTTGCGTTACTACGAACTCCGCACCATGACCGCAAGCGACATCATCAACTCAAGTCCTTCTGAGGTAGTCCTCCGCGGATTGCAGCAGATACCGTGCCGCACGCATCACGGTTCCGTGTCGCTCCGCCGACATGAATTCGGACGAGTAGTGCATCGGGTCCTTGGCGTCGAGGACCATGTTGAGCTTGCGGGCCATGGTTCAGCGACCTCCGCCAGCAGCATCTGCTCGCGGGCATACTCGAACCGTTCCCTTGCCTCGATCAGCCCGCAGGGTGCCTGCCTCACTGCTGCGGGCTTCAATCCGACTGCTGCTGCAACGCGGCGGCATTGTGCAGCGCTGTCGGCGGCTCGATGAGCCACCGGCCGTCGGTGCGTACCTCGCTGACGAATGGATCGGCGCCTGTCATGAGGTTGACGAATTCGAGTGTGGAGTATTCCATCCAAGAACAGGGGTTCCCTGTCCATGCCTGCACCTTGTCGGCAGTGACGTCGAGTTGCTCGCGCCAGACTGTGTCGGCCATGTCCACCCCCTTCTGTCGGATCAGCAGGATGTCCAGGTCGCTGTCGAGTCCACCGTCACGACGCGCCGCCGAGCCGAAAAGAATGGCCCCGCCGCATGGCACCAGCCACGTCTGGAGTTCTTCGGCGATTCTCGCCTCAAGGCGCTGGTTCGTGCTGAGCAGCGCCAGGATGGGTTCTACGAGCAGGTGATCGTGATTAAGCGTATACAGATTTGCGCTGCCGGCGCGCTGGCTGTCCACAAGCCCGTGGTGGCTCAGCGTCGCGAGCACCTTCGCAGCACCGGCGGGGCTGACACCCGCCAACCGGGCAATGGTGCGACCGGTCAGGGGTGCGCTGGTGCCGGCCAGCACACGCGCGACCGATTCCAGTCCCGGTCGGATGACGAGTGAACTGGGATGGGAGAGATCCATGCCCTAGTGTCTAGTTTAGGTTGACATGTGTCCGCTTTCCGCAGACGCGACGCGGGTGCTTCCGAGCCTGTCGCTGCGATCGGTGGTCGGGCTGAGTCGTGGGGCCAGTTTGGCGGGCCGCGTCGCGCCGTCGGGGGTGGTCGCGACTAGGCATCCCGGGCAACCAGCGCGTACATCGACGATCCCGAGTTCGGCACTCCCGCACCAGTGACGGGCCGTGGAATGCTTGCGGTCCGTGCTGCAGCATGGGTCCGTCGATCTCATCGAGCAGTGGCCGCGACACCTGAACCACATAGTCCGGACGTATCCCCACGATGTTGGTGTCGAAGGCGGTTTGGTGGATCTTGCATAGGGAGATGCCGTTGCTGATCGTTGGCGTGCCGCGCATATCGCGGTCGGGGATGATGTGGGCGGCGTCGAGCAGTTGCGGGTGGCCGAGTGAGCAGATGGCGCATCGTTCGGCGTAGGCGGCCTCGAGCGGGGTTGCCGATAGGCGAGGCCTGTGGATAGTCACATACGACAGGCCGCGGAATCGTCATACGCTTCTGGCATGACTGCCGAATACGTCGCCTACGACGACCTGCCCGGGGCCGACGAACGGATCATCCGCGAGCGCGCGGCGGAGCTCATCGCGATGGCCGAGAGTCTGGGCTTGGCCAATCTGCGGTACGCCGCGAGCAACCGCGTCGTGGCCAAGCTGACGGACCAGGTCGAACCACTCGGCTATCACAAGCTTTCTGAGCGGGCGAGTTACCGGCTCGGACGTCAGATTCGTGCCTATTCCGATGCGGTGCTTAAGAACTCTGGAGTGAGTCCGGACCTGCTGGCCGCCACGCCGTTGTAGGGGGTAAGGCCGATGGGGCGCGTGTTGACCCGGCATGAACTCATCCTTGAGGCTTCTGCGGCTGCCGACTCGCTGCAGGAGGTCAGTTCATCGGGGGATCATCGGCGCTTTGCAGACGACAAGGTGTTTCGCTATGCGGTCGCCTTCGCCTGGCTCCGGTTGGCCGAACCGCTCTGCCGACTCGTGACCCGGCGATTGGTCGGGGAAGAGGCGCGCCGCGCTTGGTCCGGGATGTGCGGGCTTCGCAATATGTTGGCGCATGAGCGAGACGAGGACATCAACTACCTGCCGCTGTGGTCGGACTTGGCGCTGAAGATGGGTAGGACCGTCGCCGATATCGATCGGCTGCAACAAGGGGGCTGAGGCCTGACCTGTGGACATGCGCAGCCGTTGTGAGCGGTATTCGTCGTAGGGTGTTCTCATGACCGCCGACTACGTCTCCTACGACGATCTGCCTTGGGCTGATGAGCAAGTCATCCGCGCCCACGCGGCGGAGTTGATCGCGATGGCCGAGGGCATCGGCCTAAGCAATGTGCGTTACGCGTCAGGCAATCGACTGGTAGTCACTCGGACCGAAAGGGTCGAACCGTTGGGCGAATACGTCTTTGCGGAGCAGGCCAGCTTCTTCCTTGGTCGGCAAGTCCGCGTGTATTCAGACGGTGTGCTGAACAACCCTGGGGTCAGTTCGGACCTACTCGCTGCGACACCGTTGTAGGTGACCGCGGCGAACCACCAGCACGGCGTAGCGATCGCCGGCTCCGTGGGAGTGCAGTTCCTCCGCCCTCGCCCACTCGGACGACGAGATCTTGAACGATGCCGTGGCACTGCTCTTGACCTCGAGCACCATCGCCTGCGGCGGCGAGCCCGGGGCGGGGGAGAGCCACCCGACGAGGTCGAAACCGAACCCGTCGCTCAGCAAGGACACATGCAGGAGGCCGGTGACAGCGGCCGACAGCATCCCGTCCCGGTCTGACGCCTGGCTCCGGATCGAGTCGTCGAAATGCCCGGTCAGCCAGTCCCTCAGCCCTGGCCGATTGGCGAAGAGTTACTCGACAGCAATGACCTCGGATCGCTGTGCCAAGCGTCGGCGGCGTTCTGCAGGAGTTCGATGAGGAATCGGCCGTGGTACTCACGGCTGAGCAGCCTCTCGGCCCGCGAGAATGAGCAGGTGGTACGCACCTCCTCGGCCGTGTCGTGGCGAGCTCGTTCTGCGACAACTTGCTCGAGATAGGAGCGGCCGTTTGCCGTTCCATTTGTCTCGTTCGCGCCCGGACCACCCCACTTCGCAGGTCTGCGACCAGCACCGTTTCAAGACTAGACAGGCAGGAAGGTGCCACGTCCGACGGACGCCGCTGCGTTCGCCCGCCTGACGTGGCTGAGTTGGCGATTGGGCGCGACCTCGCCAATCGCATCCGAATGAACTCGAGCAGAGCGGCGAGCCCGTCCACCTTCCGGAGGATGAGGTGCTCGCGATGGTCTACGCCGAACGGGACGCAGCCCGGCGCGAACGCGTGTGACGGCGGACCCCATCGCCGACGGTGAGTCACCAGGCAGCAGCCCTGGTGACTGGCGACAGAGCAGTGTTGGGGACGCATGTCGATAACTTGCGAATCTTGAGTCCGAGGGGATTTCTTGACTGGGTGGTCTCCCGTGGTTGATGCGAACTGGCTTGGCCTGGGCATGTGCTGGCAGTGCGCGTCTGCGAGGTGCCGCCGCGACGCCGCCGTAGGGGGTGCAGTCATGGGCGGGAGTTGTCACGCCACGAACTACTCATCGAGGCGGCGTCGGCTGTGGAGGGCCTTCGCGAGGTCGCTTGGTCGGTGGCGAGGCCCGTCGCGCGCGGGCCGGGATGTGCGACATTCGAAACAAGCTCGCCCATGAACGTGATCAGGACATTCCCTTCGCAACGCTGTGGGCTCTGCTGACTGACGGTCTGTCCCAAACCGAAGCACAGATTGACGGGCTGCTGGCTAACGGCTGACAGCGACTCGTACGGGTTGGAGTGCAATATCCCGCGGGTGACGGGGTCCATGGGGAGGTTGCGATGTAACTGTTCGGTTTTTCCATCTGGCGTCGTCAGTAGCTCATCTGGCGTCGTTAGTAGGTGATGTAGCCGGTTGCCTCGTGTGCGGGTTCGGGGGCGTCTTCCGGTAGCCACTTGTGTTGACCGAGCAGCACCCGCCGGGCGGTCCACGCGCAGGCCGCAGCATCGATGATGTCGTCGGGTGGGGATCGGTGAGCGAGTTCGCCGAGGTCGGCCGAAGCGAGGTCCAAACCCTGACGGGCGAGCAGGTCCAGGCGCAGCTTCTGGCCGGACCAGACGGTCTTCGGCCACTGCACGTAGTGGTCGTTCTTCTCGTCGTCCTCGGACCCGGCCACGTCCTGGTTCATCGCCTTGAAGCAGACTTCGGGGTGGGTCTCCACGACCCGTGCGGACGATGTGGGGAGCCATTCGTCCACTTCGAGGATCTTGGCTCGCAGAGCGTAGGCCTGGGCGGACAGGCTCCTCTCGGTCAGCTTGAGGCTGACCGCTCGCGCTGCCTGGTAGGTCCGCCGCGAGCAGGGCCTCGCGGATCGGGGTGGGGAACACCGACGACCTGCGTGGACCGACAAAGGCCCGCGCCTTTTCGTCCGCCTCACGGGGGCCGGATTCAGGCAGGCCGATGGGGATGTCGATCGCGACCACGTCCACGACGCCGACCGCATTGGCGGCCGCTACAAGCTCGGTGATGGTTGAGGCGAACAGCCCCTTGACGGTGATGCCGTCCCACATGATCCCGGCCCAACTGCCGCGGCAGACGTCGGCACCGAGGACCCATTGGGCGCCTTCGGCGGTGGTCACGTGACTCCTTTGGAGAAATGCGATTGAGAGATCACACGCGATGATTCCACAGTTGGCGGACATTGGCCGCAGGGTAGCTCCCGCCCACATTTCGTCCACCTGGCTGGGCGATCGGTGGCTGCCGAAAGCCTGGGGTTGGCCGATCTGCGGTACGCCTCCAGTAACCGCATTGTGGTGAGGCGGACTGACCACGTGGAACCGATGGGTGAACACCGCTTCTCGGAGTGGGCCAGTTTCATGCTTGGCCATCAGATTTGTGCCTATTCGGACACTGTTCTCCGGAACCCTGGAGTGAGCCTGGACCTGCTCGCCGCGACGCCGTTGTAGGGGTACGAACATGGGGCGGGCGTATACGCGCGACGAGTTGATCGTGGAGGCGGCGGCCTCGGGCAAACTGCGCGAGGTGAGTTCGAACGGTGACGTGCGGCGCTTCACCGACGATCGGGTGTTCCGCTGCCCCGGCACGTTTGGCGCGTTCGGGCAACTCTGCTAGCCAGCTGGGGTCGATGCGCATTGGTACCGCCTGCGCCGGCGCGGCACCCATCGGCACCGAGAACTCACCCGCCGACTTCGCCGTTAGCTGAGCAGCGCTTTGCGTGCCGTGGAGACCTTCAAATAAAGCGAGAGGCCGCCGTCAATCCCGGTAGAGGTGAAGCCGTTGCGCGTGTGGAAGCGCATCAGTCCCGCGTTGTGCGCCTCCGCCACGATCACCTTGCCGCTACCGGCTTCGGTAACACTGACGATCGTTTCGATGGCGTGGCGGAGCAGTTGGCGTCCCCACTCGGACTGCGCGTGGGCCCGCAGATCGAGGCGGCTGCGCAACACCTCGCCCATGACCGTGACGAGGACATCGACGACCGATCGCTGTGGGTGCAACTCTCAACCACCCTCGTGGGCTTTGGGTTCCTAGGCCGAGCGGTTGCTGACCCTTGGCGACTCATCGTGACGTGGCGTGGCGCGGTACCGATTCCACGAGGGGGGAAACTCCTTGAGCTCGATTGGAGCAGTCCGCCTCCGACGAGGACCAATGGCGTCTAGCGCCTCTTGATCAAGGTGGCGCCAGCGGTTGCGGCGCGTGTCGCCTGAGATCACCCTTGATCAGGAGGCCGGGGGTGCCACAGCTACCGCCCATGTGGCAGGAAGCCAGGGGCCAGGGGTGCCACAGCTACCGCCCATGGGGCAGGAAGCCAGGAGGCCGGGGGTGCCACGGCTACCGCCCATTGAGCAGGCGGGGGTCCATCCAAGTTGCGGCAGCTACGGCCGCGGGTGTTCAGACGATGTGCTGAATAACCCCGAGGTCAATTCGGGCCCACTCGCTGCGTCGCCGCTGTCGAGGCAACTGGACTGGCGCAGTGGGACTGAGAGCTTTTCGCGTCGACCTTCGCATGAACCCAACGCCACCGGCTCAACCGAGGCGGAAACCAGCGCCAGAACATGCCGAGTCCCCGCGTCCCTCGTATCTTTAAAGGAATCACTACAATCCAGGCCTATCGGGGACTCCTCGATGCTCAATTCGCCAGTTAGTGGAGGAAGCATGGCAATTCAAACAGACGAAACAGAAAAGCAATCGGTGCACACAAAACACCTGAAGTCCGTCAGCATCATGGGCATCCTGGTGATCGTCGCCGGGGCGATCATGTCCATTGCCGGTGTCACCACATGGTTCACGGTGCAAGGCCAGCTCAAGGCCGAGAACATCGTGGTTTCCGAGGACGCTGACGCGTTCGCGGGTCAGGCGGTGGCGGGTCCGTTCACGGCCTACGCCGAGGCCGCGCTGATCAACAAGCACGCGATGGAAGCCAGTGGCGGCAAGACTTACGCCGAACTTGACCGTGACGATCCGGCTCGCCAGACCGTCATGACCGCCTCGTTCCTGCGCGCCTCGCTGTTCACCTCAGTGGTGTCCTTCGGGGTGGCGGCCATGGCTGCCGGGATTGGCCTGGTGCTGATCCTCATCGGTGCCTCGCTCGTTCGCATTGGGAGCCTGCGCATCTAGTAGGTAACCACTTGAGCAGCTTCATCCGCTAGTTCATACCTCTTTGGCTCACCGATCGAGACGCGGGCGCAGGTGGCGTCCCGCGCGGGGTTGATCGGTCAGAGTGGGACTGACTGCTAGACGGTGTATGCGGCCCTTTCCGCCGGGCGTCAGCCCAGCGGAAAGGGCCGCAGTGCGTCCACACCTCGGGTGGGCGTGAGTCCACCATGGAAAGATCCGGCGGCCGGGGGGTGCCGGGGCGGACCGGGTCAGCCGGGTCGGCCGGGGGGTGCCGGGGCGGCCGGGCCAGCCGGGTCGGCCGGGTCGCCCAGGGCGTCGGTTGAACCGGGCAGCTTTCGAAGTGGTGTCGGATGTGTCAACTAGCGTGAAATCATGAGCAATTCTTCTGAAGTCGGGCGCGGTTCAGCGGCGCCGGCAGGCTGGTACGACGACGGATCGGGGCGTCAGCGTTGGTGGGACGGACGCCAGTGGACCGAACAGTTCCGCGAGTACAGCCGGCGGCGCCGTTCGCGCCACCTGCTGTGGTCATTGTCCCCGGCGTACACGTTTGGCCTCGTGGCCTTCATCCCAGCGCTCCACGCGGCCATTGCGCTGCGCCGGTTCAGACTATGGGTGTGGGCCGGTGCGCTGATAGTCGCCGAGATCCTCGCGTGGTCTCTCACGTCCGGAACAGAGACGAACCCCGACGGCACCAACACCGCGGCCCAAGACGCGGGGGTCCTCATGTTCCTGATTCTGGCGGTGGTTGGCACAGTTCACGCCTTCCAGATTCGGGACGAGGTATTCAACAGGTCGACCCCACAAGTACTGCAACTAGGTGACTCGATCGAGTCGGACCCGGCGGTCATGACCTCGCTAGCCGCCCGTAGGCGGCGCACCCAGTCCGCTGCTCTCAGCGCAGCGGATCCCGGGCTGGCTCGTGACCTGCGGATTGGACGCCCGGATCTGGCGCGCGACTACGACGACGGCGGCTTGGTCGATGTCAATCACGTTCCCGAGGAGTACCTCGTGTCGCATCTGGGATTGCCGCCAGAGCAGGCCCGCTCGATCATCGAAGCGCGGGAGAGCATCGGGGGCTTCCAGGTCCTCGCTGAACTATCCGGCTTTGCCGAGGTGCCGGCTTCGACGCTCGAGGCAATAGAAGACCGCGTCGTACTGCTGTAGACGCACCTGTGGCGACCCTCGAACGCGGTCGTGCAGGGTTGGGTTTCGCGACGGCACACGGGCGGTATGTCCGATTCGGTGGCACCATGGCGGTATGGCTCATGTGAACTTCGACGGCCTAAACCTGTGGATCACGCTGACCAAGCAGGAACGCCGCGCCATCCACATGCCCGAGTTCGTCGTGGGGCGCGCGAACATCGCCGACGTGGAGTACGTCACCGACATGTGGTCGCACGTGCGCAGGGACTTCGGTGTGCGCGGCATCGGGTACCGACGCGTACTGCTGTGGGGATCTGCCTACGACGACTTCGGCCGGGACTTCTGCATCCTCGACGAATCCGAGCGCGGTCTGATCATCTACCTGCGCAAGCACATCCATACCCGGGTGATGCTGTCGCTCCCTCCGAGCGAAGCGTGGCCGATATTCGCCCGGCTGCGCGAAGTGGTAGCTGAAGACGCTCGGCAGCGCCACATCCGGTCGTCTGGCTGACGACTTTGTTGGACGCCGGATCTGACGCGCGACTACGACGACGGCGGTTTGGTCGATGTCAATCACGTTCCTGAGGAGTACCTCGTGTCGCATCTGGGATTGCCGCCAGAGCAGGCCCGCTCGATCATCGATGCGCCGCGAGAAGACCTGCCGTCGTGCGAGGCGTCAACCGGACTGCGGCGGACGCGGCTACTGCCTTTGTCGTAGCCACTCCACGACCACCTCGGCCTGGCTAAGCTCACCGGCATAGGGGAGCTCCTCAGTTGGCAGGCGGTGGCCGCTCGACGCCGCTGCGAACCGGTTGGCGACTTTCTGTCGATCAAGCACGTTCCAGAGCAAGTCGGGGGCAGTTTCAAGCAGTGCCCGTAGCCGTCGACTAGCGTTCTCTTCCACGAACGACGGCGGTCTTCGCAAGGTCCCCATAGCCGGAGAGTGCGGTGGGCGATGGCGGTTCTTGGACACCAGCCTCGGCTAAGACGGGTCCCATCAGACCGGGTCCATGGGCGCTGGCAAAGCGCTGATCCGGCGGTGTGTCTAGGAAAGCTCGGATGACCTCGGGGTGCAGAAGTGGATAGCGCAGCTCAATCCCGAAGTGGGCAGCGAGACGGCGCCGAACGGCCAATCGCCTGAGTCTCTGCGGTGGTGGTTGGCCCTCGAGGATGCCGGCGATCCCGCAATCAGAAGCCCTGGCCCGCTGAGCGATGCGCTCCCGAGCGCCGATGAGGTCGAGGTCAAGAACTACATCCTCGCGCACAAGGGAGAAGCCCAGGTCCTCGCGTCGGAGTTGTACGTCGCGTCTACGAGGTGCCGAGGTTCGCCTGATCAGTCGGCGGGCGCCCGTCCCCACACGCCTCGCCCTGGCACTTATGGCGTCTCGCGCGATCGGGGACCTTCCGGCCGACACACCAGGCGCTGGGCGCCCATCGACAATTCCGGCACCGTCCGCGCAGATCAGCGTCTTGAACCCTTGTCGCTTGCATTGCCCCAGCCACCAGAGCATGGGTAGCCACTGGTGATCCACCGGGTGGCCGATGATGCTCACTCCCAGGCTGTACCAATGTGGCCACATACCGTCCCACGCAGTCAGCAGATGAGCCTGCGTGATTCCAGCGCGCGAGAGGGCAATCAGAATCTCAGGGACGGCTCCGGTACCAATGGCCGAGCCGAAAGCCTGGGCATTGCCGAGACTTGATTCCCGGGTCACCAGTAGCGGCAGGAGCGGTGCCCACCAATGACGTATCTCGAACGCTGGGGAATCGGCATCCCAGCAGTCCAGTACCGAGGCGCGCAGGATTCCCTGAAAGTCAGCCGCCTGCGCCTGACCCGGGGAGACTACATCAAGCCCCGAGTAGTCGCGCGCTTCCGGAAGGCACGAGTGCGTGGAGTCTTCTTGCGCCCTGAAGATGAAAGACGCTGTGCACGCCTCGGGGCTGCGGCACAACACAACTCAGGTCGGTGATGGGCCAGCGACTGATTGCTTGCGCCGTGAACGTATTCAGTGCCTGTTGAGTATTTCGCCCTTTTGAGCCTGCTGGCTGTGAAGAAGTGGCGTCAGCGTAGGTGACACCCACGCACCACCGGGTTTACTCATACCGGGTTTACTCATTTCGTCTCCAGTACATTTATATTTCGCGTCCAGTACATTTGAAGTTGAAGACACTACCACCGAAGAGGCGGGCCCATGTTCGCTGGCCACATTGGGACTCAACTGGGATCTGGACTCCCTCATGCGGAAACAACATCACACGTGGCTACAGTCGTCGCCCGCCACTTCACCGGCGCGGAGGTGCATTCCTGGGGTTCAGGGGAAGGGGCAGTTGCCACTGTCCGCGGCATTCACCGCGCAACTGAGGCCACTGGTGGTGGCTTTGAGAAGTTGAAGGCGCCCGCCGGCGGTCGTGTTGTCGTGGGGTGGATGCGACTTGATACCTGGCCTGCAACGACCGGCGCCGCGGCCGGCATGTTAGGTGAGGCCGTCGCTCTGAGACGGTACGAAGCAGCGGGTGCCCACGCTGCGAAAGGCCTCGTCGGGGACTTCTCCTTCGCCGTGTGGGACCTTGAGGCTCGCACGTTGCTTCTTGCCCGTGATCGGCTGGGTATCCGGCCGCTCTATTACAGCGTGGAAGGCGGGGCCGTGAGTTTCGCCGCCTCCGTTTCCGCGCTGCTAGATTTGCCGGGCGTCGGTCGTCGTCCCTCACAAACCTGGATGGCGAAGTACGTTCTGGGTGCCCATGGTTCGCCGACTGAGACGCCCTTTCCAAACATCAAGTCGGTGCCGCCCGGTACGTCTCTGCTCATCGATCTGCAGTCGCGTCGGGTGGTGCAGGTAGTGCCCGACGGGGGTTGGGACGCCGATTCACCGTGGTCCGGTCGCCGGGATCCGCGGTGGCCAAAGCGACTGCGACAAGCGCTTGGCACCGCGGTGGCGGATCGCCTGAACACTGAGGGTCCAATCTGCGTGGAGCAGTCCGGCGCCCTTGATTCCGGGACAGTCCTGGCGGTCGCTTCGGAACAGTTAGGGGCTCAGCGCACGCGTCTTCACGCCATGTGCTTCGCGGATGAACGGCTGGAGCCTGAATCGGAGATTGCCATCTGTCAGAAGGCTCGAGTGACCTCGACCCATATGCTTTTTGAGTTTGAGGAAGACGAATACAGGTCTCTCTCGCTGCCATGCCTGGGCGTTCCGACGCAGTCAGGGATGGACCAATTCACCCGAACCATGAGTGAAGCAGTCGTTGCACAAGGGGGCCGCACCCTGCTGTCCGGGTTCGGCGGGGACGAGGGCGTCTCAGCGCCGGTGTCGCGTGCCTTGGTCGCCGAAATGGTCGCCCGGCGTCGGCTCCTTGGATCACTGGGTGCGCAATTTGGGCATCCAGTACGCGGGCTGCAACAGTTGGCTGCACAGTGGCGAGCGGAGTTGGGATACGGCCAGACCCACAGGACATGGACAGGCGACTTGGAGATCCGCGCCTCAATCCTTGGCCAAGACGTTGTCCAGATCCCCGAAGTTGCACAAGCATATGCGTCGACGAGGGCCACCTGGGCATGGCGAGGTGAGTCCGTAAACGCAAGAGTCATCAAGCGCCTTCAGGGCGCTCACGTCAGCAACCGAACCGTTGAGTGTTCACTTGTGGCCGCCAAGTTAGGTGTGGAAATGAGTTGGCCGCTCCTGGACGCGCGGCTAATCCAGCAGTATCTTTCGACCCCGGCCATCGAGAAGGCCAACTTTAGGCGCGACCGGCTGCTTATGCGCCGATCGGTCGCGGATCTATTGCCGGGCAAGGTCGTGTGGCGCCGCGGCAAGAACATGGGTGCCTACATTCGGGACTACCCGGCAAGTGGGATCCAACGGGCGGTTGCCGCGAGGGTGGAGAGGGTGATGGAGGAGGCGCCAGGGGTCCTTCTTGACCTCGTTGATGCGGGCAAACTCCGACAGGCCGCGAAGCTCTCGACGCAGGGCGACGCTTTGTTGATCCGCCAAGTCCGAAACCTCGACCGCGCGCGGGCATGGCTGGCCTGGCTGGATGCGCTCCCCCCTTCTCCAAGCCTGAGGTGACGGCGCGCCGGGGCGGAGTTCCGTGGAAATTGGGGAGTAGGGCGAGGTGAGCGCCATGAGTCTTGATCTGCCAAAGGACTACACCACCTCGCGTGACGTGGAGTTCAGAGTCGAACCCGGCCTCTCCTGGGATGAGAGTGGCGGCACGCTGAATCTGTACCCCACGGATTCGTTCCCGCAGTTCCTGAACATCGACATCCCCACGTCAAAGGCGGCCAAAGTGGTTGCCACTGTCACCCAACCCAATTTCGATGTGGAGACGTCCTGGTTGGGTGGGGGCGTGGCCGTCTCGAACGTGGGGAATGGGTCGGGAGTCATGCTTGTGTGCGAGCCAGGCGGACCGATGGCCGTGATCGACCTCGAGAGTTACGACACGCTCACCAATGCCAATGGTCGGTGCTCCGAGTCTCAGAAATCGCCGCCTACACCCCCTAGACCTGTGCGGCGGCATCGCGCTCGTGGTCCACGGGAACCGACGAGTCGGTGGTGTTGCGGTGCCGACCTGCCGCCCGAGCAGTGCCGAAGTCCCGTTGGGCTCCGATGTGGAATGTTCGCAGCCGTCCCGTGGTTGAAACGCCCGGCTGCATCTCGACCAAGCCGTCGCTCAGGCCTACGAGGTCGAGCTTGACCGATGGGCCCGCGACGACAGCGCTCCGTTCCTAGACCGTGACGCTATTCGCACCCGACTCGAGGACGAACTCCTCGTGCTCTGCCGGGGGCTGGGAACCTGGGCCGCCGGCCGACCGGAGCAGATCTTCTCCCGGATCGACAAAGAGGAGCGCCGCCGGCGCAACGGATTTCACGACGAAGGGGGTTGGTGGGACTAACGACCCTGCACCGAGAACCCCCGGGTTTGCAGGCCCTACACCTGCTTGGCGTTCTGTTCGGCAACTGCCATCTGCCCCACCTCGTCGGTTCCGGCTCTATGTTTGAGGGACGATGGCACGAGTAGTGCCAGGGCAGAATGCTGCCGCACAGCAGGATCTATTCGGCGCTGCCTCGGCTTCCCACCGGCGTAGCCCGAGCAATGCGGTTCCCACGCGTTGCACACACCGCCGCTACGGTGAATCACAGGGGTTCCGGCCGCACCGGAGGTACCCCGGATCGGAGGGCCGACATGCCCAGACGCCTCGCGCAGTCCTACAAGCGACACCCAGTCACCGAGTCGTACGACGCCATCGTCATCGGCTCCGGCATCGGCGGGCTGACCTGTGCGGCGCTGTTGGCCAAGCACGGCGGTCGGAAGGTGCTGGTTCTCGAGCGCCACTACACACCGGGCGGTTACACCCATGTGTTCCACCGGCCCAACTACGACTGGGATGTGGGCCTGCACTACCTCGGCGGCCTTGAGCCCGGCTCGGGGATTCGTCGGGTGTTCGACGACATCTGCGTTCGACCCATCGAATGGGCCGACATGGGTGAGGTGTACGACCGGGTGATCATCGACGGCGACGTCTACGACTTGCCCAAGGGTCGGCGGAACCTGCGCGCGATGCTTGTGGAGCGTTTCCCGGGACAGGAGACCGCGATCGACGGCTACTTCGAGGCCGTGCACGCCGCGGCGTCGGCCTCGTTGCCGTTCCAGGCCGCCAAAGCACTGCCCGGCCCGATCGCAACCGTGGTCGGCCCGCTGCTGCAGCGGCGGTTCCGGCAGTGGTCGGACCGCACCACCGAAGAGGTGCTCGCCGAACTCACCGACGACCCGCGGCTGATCGCGGTCCTCACTGCCCAACTCGGCGACTACGGTCTCCCGCCAGCGGATTCCAGTTTCGCCATGCACGCGCTGGTGGCAAGCCACTATTTCCGCGGCGGCTACTACCCGGTGGGCGGTTCCGGTGTGATTGCGGAGTCGATCATCGGAGTGATCGAACAGGCCGGCGGCATGGTCCTGGTCAGCGCGGAGGTGGCCGAGGTCGTGCTTGAAGGTGGCCGTGCGGTCGGGGTGCGGATGGCCGCCGACGACGCCGTGATCCGAGCACCCGTGGTGATCAGTGACGCCGGGGTGGCCACGACATTCGGTCGGCTGGTGCCGCACGATGCCGCGCAACGTGCGGGGATGCTCGACGACCTTTCCGAGGTCGGCCCGTCACTGGCACACCTGTGCCTGTATTTGGGATTCGAACAGACGGCGGAGGAACTCGATCTGCCCAAGCACAATCTGTGGATCTATCCCGGCGATGACGTCGAGGGTGCCTTCCGCGCCAGCCTGGCCGATCCGCAGGCGCCGTTTCCGGTGCTGTACGTCTCCTTCCCATCGGCCAAGGACCCGGACTTCACCCGCCGCCACCCAGGACGCGCCACGGTGGAGGTCATCGCCCCGGCACCCTATGAATGGTTCGAGCAGTGGGCCGACAGTCGTTGGAAGCACCGCCCCGAGGAGTACGACGAATTCAAGGACGCACTGGCTGCGCGCATGTTGGAGGGTCTCTACGAACAGTTGCCGCACCTGCGCGGGCAGGTCGCCTTTCAGGAGATCTCCACCCCGCTGAGTACCGCGCACTTCGCCGGTTATGAACGCGGCGAGTTGTACGGCCTGGAGCACACCCCGGCCCGATTCGCCGGCGACTTCCTCAAGCCCACGACGCCGATTCGAGGGCTCTACCTGACCGGCCAGGACATCGTGACCTGCGGGATCGCTGGGGCACTGTTCGGCGGAGTGCTCACCGCCGCCAGCCTGCTGCGCGGTCCAGCCCTGCGCGGCCTGGTGTCCGCGGCGATTCGCCGTTTTCCTTCGTACCGCTGACTACGACGGAACCCACGCCGCTCCTGCACTACCGTGACGTCATGAACGATCAACCCAGCGCTGCCCGCCGTTTCGTCATGGTGCCGAAAGTCGCCCACCCCTGGTACCAAGAGGTGCTCCTCGGGGCCCAACGGCAGGCAGATGCGATGGCAGCGGAACTGCGCCGCCCCATTGAGGTGGAGTACCTGGCCCCCGATGAGGCCACGGTTTCGGCCCAGCAACAGGTGCTTTCGGCGGTCGTGGAATCGCGGCCAGCAGGGGTGATGATCGATCTTGTGGAATCGGCTGATCACCTCCCGGCGATCGCCCGGGCTGGGGAACTTGGCGTCGCGGTGGTGGTCTTCGATTCCCCGGCCCCCGAACCGGGCATCACCGGAGTTGGCAACAACTTCGCCGAACAAGGTGAAATCGCCGCGCGTAGGTTGGTCGAACTGCTCGATGGCGTCGGTGAGGTCGCGGTGATGCAGGGGGTCCCGGACGCACCCAACCATCGGCAGCGGTACCAGGCCCAGTTGGCGGTACTCGCAGAATCCCCGCAGATCACGGTGGTCGACGGCGGAGCGGATCATGACGACATCGCGTTGGCGCAACGCGAAGCCGCAGCGGTGTTGCTGGCCCATCCGGAACTTCGCGGCTACCTGGCCTGTGATGCCTCTGGGCCGATCGGCATCGCCGAGGCCGTCGTCGCCGCCGGTCGGGCCGGTCAAGTGACGGTGGTCGGCATGGATTCGATCCGACCCATCGCGGCAGCGGTGGCCGAGGGAGTCTTGGAATCGTCGGTGGCCACGATCCCGCAGATGCAGGGTGCGATGGCGGTGCTGAGCTGGGGCCTGTGGGGGAAAGATTCTGGACGAGTCCGTGATGCCGCCGAGCATGCGCGGGTCGGGTCGGCCACGATATGTCAATGACCAGGTTCGCAGTCTTCGACAGCAAGTCCTACGATCGCCAGTCGCTCGGCCCTGAGGCTGAGGCCGCCGGTGTCACCATTCGCTTCTACGACGACCGGCTCAACGAGGACACCCTTCCGCTGGTGCGCGGCTTTGACGGGGTGTGCGCCTTCGTCAACGACCGGATCGACCGGGAAGTCATTGCCGGGCTTGCGGAGGCCGGGGTTGGCACCATCGCGATGCGCTGCGCCGGATTCAACAACGTGGATCTGGAGGCGGCCGCCGAATACAACATCCGTGTCACTCGGGTTCCGGCCTACTCACCCTACGCCGTCGCCGAGCACGCAGTGGCCTTGCTGATGGCGCTGAACCGCAAGGTAACCCGTGCCAACGCCCGGGTGCACGATATGAACTTCACTCTCGACGGCCTAGTCGGCTGGGACATGCACGGCAAAACCGTGGGCCTCATCGGCACCGGCAAGATTGGCAAGATCGCCGGGCAGATCTTCAAAGGATTCGGGATGCGGGTTGTGTGCTGGGATCCGTATCCGGACCACGTGTGGGCGCAAGCATCGGGCTGCGAGTACGTCACCCTTGATGAGTTGGGGCGAGTAGCGGACGTCGTCAGCATCCATGTGCCGCTACTGCCGGAAACCGATCACATCATCAACGCGTTGACACTCGCCGAGTTCAAGCGTGGCGTGTACCTGATCAATGTCAGTCGTGGTGCTTTGGTGGACACCAAGGCCCTGATCAAGGCGCTGAAGTCCGGCCACGTCGCCGGCGTGGCGCTGGACGTGTACGAAGAGGAAGAGGGCAAGTTCTTCGAGGACCTCTCCGGGCAGGTCATGGTCGACGACAACCTCGCCCGACTGATGACGTTCCCCAACGTGCTCATCACGGCTCACCAAGCGTTCCTCACCCACGAGGCGCTCGACGAGATCGCTCGGGTCTCCATTGAGAACATGCGCCGCTTCGCAGCCGGCGAGGAAGCCTTGCCGGACACCCTCCTTGGGCCACATGGTCCGCTCTAGGCCGTAGTTGGAACGCGCACTGGGTGGTGGTGGTTCTCACTCAGGTCGTTGCGCGATGAAAAACTCATACGCGTAGAAGTCGGAGTAGCGGCGGTGGGTGGCTGGCTCTTGTGCGAGTTCCTGGAGGATTTCGGTGGCCTCCGGGTCGTCGCTGTAGACACTCTGCAACTCAGCGATCCGTGACTCCATCGGCGTGTAGAAGTCGTCCCACCACGCCTCCTCGGGCAGCGTGAAGTGGTCGATCACGGTGAATCCGCAGTCGTGAACGGCCGCCAGATCGTCGGCCAGCCAACCCATCGTTGGATAGTCCAGATCAAATGTCGCCCGAGCTTCCGGCGGCGGATTCGGCTGTCGCCAGATGGCATCGGTGAAAGCCAGGTAGCCGCCGGGTCGCAGCAGGCCGTGGCACACGGTGAGGGCTTGGCGCAGGCCAATGCTGTACAGGGCGCCTTCGGACCAGACGAGGTCAAAGTCGTTCGGCAACGTGGCGGGGTTGGCCATGTCGCCGACCACCGCCGTGACCCGGTGGGAGAGGCCGCGCTGCGTCGCACCTGCGGCTAGTCGAGCGATGCTCGGAGCGTGGTTGTCCAACGCCACGATGGTGCCGGCGGTCAACTCAGCCAGATGGAACGTTTGCCGTCCAACGCCGCAGCCGAGGTCCAGAATCTTCGGATCGCCGGGCAAGTCGCGACACGACACAAGTGCTTGAGCCGCGCTTTCTCGGTTGCCGGGGCCCTGTCGAGGCAGTGCCTCGTACACCTCGAAGAAGATGTCCCAGAATCGCGGACTTGGCTCGGTCATGGGGCCTCTGTCTGATCGGGGCTCAGTAGCCTTCAGTTGTACATGTCCACGTCGTGCGCTGTGGTTGCCACTTGATCCGGGATGGGTGGTGGCCACAGAATGTCGGGCTTGGATCCGGTGAACAACCGCAGATGTTTCTTCTCGACCTGCGGGCCGAAGTCGCAACGGGCGGAGAGGTCGACTCCACGATTCATGTCCGCAGCCAGGGTTTGGATCACGCTCTGCGTAGGGGTCTGGAGGTTGTGCGACATGCGCGGAGGGGCATAGGTCAAGGTGTGCATCTGCTGCCTGGCCCGGTTTGCTGCCTGGCCCTCATCCGACCAGAGATTCACCGAGAACTGGGTAGTCCCATTCAACGCACCGGCAAGGAAGTCGCCCCATTCCGGACGCATGAATTCCAGGTCTGCTCCTTCGTCAAGCAAGTCCGTGGCTTCCGCCGCGTATTCACTGTTGATGGGCACCAACGCGTGATGTACGAGCGTGTCTTGGTTGGCATAGATGTCGGCGGCTTTCGAACGCAGGACATGTTCGGCGGCAGCCGGTTGCAGTTGGTCTTCTCGGAGCAGCGTGAGCATCAGGTTGCGGTAGCCATTTGGTGTGGCGGGGGAGTCCATGTCGAGCTGGTGAACGACCGCCGACGTGTCTTCAGCGTGCTGACGCTCCAGGAAACGTTCCAGCAGCACGTTGAAGGCGCGAGATCGCCAGCCCGCTCCTGCAAGTGACCTCATTGCTGCAGATTTCAGCCGCGAGAAACCAGCTTCGTCGTCGGGATCAGGAACTGCGACGTCGACGCAACTGGGCAGCGTCGCCTGCAAATCGGCGGCTGGCCGACCGGAGAACCAGGCATCCCGCGGCTGCCAGGGGTCGTGGACGGCATATCCGAGAATCTCGCCCCAATCGACTAGTTGCTCGTACAGTCCGGCGAGTCGACGCTCGGCGGTCATCGCCTCCCGACACTGCCGCACCGCGTCGCGCTGCTGATGCAGCAACAGTCGTGCCTGAGCCAAGAAGCGTGACCGTCGTCGGTAGTACTTGAGCAGCACGACAACCAACCAGATGGCTATCACCGCGCCGACAATGAGCGAAATCGGAAGCATCGGCAAGGCGATCACCGTGGACAGCGGCCCGGCCAGCAGCCACAACACCATCGATAGGAATAGCGAGACGCCAACGATCGTGAGGAACCGATTTGCGAATTGGTTGCGCGCCCGGCGCAACTCCTCGGCATCAACTTCGGGGACGCTCAGCGCCACCTCGCGGAAGCGCTCGGCATCCTCGCGCGCTTCGATGGTGCGGGTCTGGACTCGGTTGGCTAACCGCCACATCAGCGAGTTCTCGCGATTCCGAACCCAGGCCACAAGATGATCCTGCTCGCGGCGGTAGGTCGCGGCCTGCTGTTTGTGAGCTTCGATATCGGCCTCGATTTGAGTCAGCCGGGTTGCGGTAACTGGGCGGGGGGCGGCCACCTCGGCCGCCGGCTCGGCCGCCTCGGCTACTGGTTCGGCTGCCGGCTCGGCTGCCGGCTCGGCCGCCGGCTCGGCCGCCACCTCGGCCGCTGGCTCGGCCGCCACCTCGGGGCTTTCCTGCGCCTGCGTGTCCGAGGCAGGCATTACGGTGGTGGTCGCAGTGCCGCCGGTCAACGCTTCTGCTCGCGCTACTTCAAGTGCCTCCAGCCGCTGCTGCTCACGTTCCCAGGCTTCGGTCAGTTGGTCCCTGAGCCACTCGGCCCGCCACGATGCCACCGACGGCACGATCAGCGAGTCAATCCCCAGCTGGCCAGCCAGATCGTTCAGTTCCTCCGACGTCGGTGCCCACGGGTTGGGTGGCGGGACCACCAGCGTGGTCGACGGCATCACGATTCGTTGGCCCGCAACCACCGGAGTGGGAACCGGATCGGGAATGGGCGACCCATCGAGCAGACCAAAGATGGTTGCGCGCAGAACTCGCCACAACTCCGGAGCCGCCGGAGGAACGCCACCTTCGACAGCATCCAGAGAGCGTTCGGCTTCAATGGATTGCCGTTCGAAAGCTTCGGTGAACCTGGCCACCTCCGGTGCTTCACCGAACACATGGACCTCCATGTGGCCACCCTCGCCGGACATGATCTTGGTGGTCTTGGCACCCACTCGGGCAAGCGTCCTGCGAAACAGAAAGCTTGGCACGGCCACGATCTCCCGGCCGGAGAACTTCAGGAAGCCGCCGAGTGCTGCGAACAGGCCGTGCCGGTCCGAACCTGGTTCCGGCAAGGCTGCTGGAGTCGCATAGAAGATCCGGCCGCCGTCCACGGTGTCGAGGGCTTCAAGGGTGCGGTCGAGGTGGAGACTCGGGTCGCTCACCGGCACGATGTCTTTGGCCATCAGCGCGTTCTTGTCTTCGAATCGCAGTTCGGCCATGGCGGTCGCCAGTACTCGTCGCGCGGTCGGAGCGCTCGCGACGATGCGCGCATAACCTCGGATCGGCTGAACGAAGTCCGACTGCGACATCGAGGAGTCTTCGGTCGTCTCCCGCAGCACCTGCACCGGGCCCTCGGGCATTCCCGACCAAAGCCCACCGACTATCGCGCATTGAGCCATCGCCCAATTCACAAGATTGTCGCCGGGCCGCACGAACCGGTCCATCTGGTCCGCGGCGCGGCGATCTTCGGGACTCGCGATCAAGTTGGCGTGGTACGCGCGGCTCGCGACGGATTCATACGGAACGCCGGACATCCCGGTGGGCCCGGTCAAGAGGTTGACCAGCAGCACGGTGACCGGGTTGCTGGCATCGGCCGGAACCAGCGCTTCCGGCCGGGCCCGGCGCAGTGCTGGGACCAGCAACTCGGCCGCTGCCAGCTGCGCGGTATCCACCGGCTGATCCGGGTCGCTGACCTGCAGAATCACCACCGTCAGCGTGCGCAGCCGGGCCCGCGACAGCATCGCGAAGGCATCCACCTCGGCTGCTTGCCCGCGGTCGAGCAGGACACCGCGGGCTTGCACCCCGCCGTAGGTCGAAGGTTGGACATTCTCCGTGGGCACCCACAGAGCCCGCTTCAGGAAACCTTCGCTAGCCCACGACTTGGCTACGGCCAGACCCTCTTCGCCGTGTACCCCACTGGGCAGCAGGACGAGGGAGAGGCTGCCCTGCGGTTGTTGCCCACTCATGCTGACGTGCCGTCCCTAGTTGAAGTCGTCAATTGAGGCCTGCAAGCTGCGCACCGATTCGATGCCACCTTCCAACTCGGTGAACGCGGCCAAGATGTCGTCGCGCATTTCGTAGGCACGAGGAGCTCGGAAGGGGTCGCCGTTGTTCTCCGTCTTCGCGAACACGTTTTCGTAGGACGACCGCCACCTCTTGATCCGTTCCAGAGCATGGTCGCGGCGTTCTTCGATGGTGGTCCACGGACCTTCGACCGTTGGGGCGCTGGGCTCGGTCGTGCCGTTGGCCAACCAGTCGCGCAGGGTGCGGTTGAGGGTGTAGTCGCCCATGGCATCGGATTCCCCGGAACCGCCCAACTCGCGCAGACACCGGTAGGCCGCCATCGGAGCGACATCGCCTTGGGTGGCGCAATCAAGCCAAGCCAGCGGAATCGATTTCAATGCCGCTGGCAGGTACTCGTACCCGAGCGACACGTCCGGCTGGAGTAACGGATACGGGAAGTTGACGGTGTCCCGAGCCTGCGGGTCGTAGATCGACCAGGGCTCGGCATGGCCGAGTTCGAGTCGGTTGAGCAGCGATGCTGTGAACCAGCCACGCACCATGGCGCGTCGCACTTCGGGTGCCAACGGGATGAACTCGGGCAGCGACCTGGCCCGACGCCAGCGCCAGAAACTACTGCGGCCGGTGGCATCCAGCTTCACGCTCGCCCACTCTTCCGAGATTGGCCGCATCAGCGACTCGAACACCACTGGGTGCAGCGTCGCCGGCAACGCAGTGAAGATGTCGATGGCTCCCACCGGAGCTTCTTTGAAGGTGAAATCTGTCGGGTCCAGACCGGCGTTGTGCATCACCCGATGCGTCGCCTCGCGCGCCTCGGATTTGCCCGGGAAGGGGATTGTGCTGAAGATGAAAAGTGGCTCCACCTCCTTCTGTTTGTGCACTTGGGAAAGCATCCGCTTGTCGATCGCGGCCAGCGGTGCGGCAGCGCCAATCGCGCCGGTCAGTTGCCCCTCGTAGCGGCGGAGGCGATCGGCAGCCACCTCAGGTTCGACATCCGAATCGGTGAGGTAGTCCACCAACGAGTCCGCGAGATGGCGGCCCATCGCCCGGGTTCGATCCGTTGCCCATTCGTTCGCTCGGGTGAGCAGGTCAGTCCCACGCAGGTTCACCACGAACTGGGCGCGTTGTGGTGACTGGGCCGCTGCGCGCAGTTCGGCCTTCGCGGGTTGCCACGTGCGGTGCGCCCGAATCAGGTTCTGGTCGGTGCCGCCGATCTCGACGGTGCCGGTGATGATCTGGCTCACCGCCTCCCGTTGGGCATCGCCTGGCGGAAGATCTCCCGGAACGCTGCGGGCCACCAGCGACCTGCGGGTGTCTGGGTAGGTTTCAGGTTGCTCCAGCAGGAACTCGTTCGGCGAAGGCTTGAGGCGACTGGGCACGTCGTCGTCCATGGGCCAAAGTGAGATCTCGGACGGCACCGCACCCTGGGGGGCCTCGTCCTCCTGCAGCCGTTGCCCGGCTCCAGTCACGGCAGCAGCCAGCGGCTCAAGGAAGTTCGCGGAAAGGTCGACCAGTAGTTCGCTGGCCAGTTTGCGGCACTGAACTTCCACCTGCGAGAACAAGGCCGCTGCGGCAGCGTCGACGGCAGCGGTGACGAACGGGCTGTTGGCCGGCAGGTTTGCGGTGCCGCCGTCCTGCAGCGCACCCTGGATGGCGCCATCTAGATCATTGGCCCAGTAGCCGTATTCCTGCGCTTCGTGGTTCAGCTCTTCCACCACGAAGGGGATTTCCTCACGGATCAGTCGATTGAGCATCGCCGAGGTGACGAGCGTTCCATTACGCGCCACCGAGTTGGCTGTGGCGGCCATTGTCAGCTTCTGGATCGACGCGGTCCACCTGCGGGCCATCTCCAACTGGCCTTGACGTTCCGACGCCCAGTAGGCGTTGGCGAGGTCTGTGGCTGCGTTCGAAATGTAGGTGCGAATCGCGCCTGTGCTCTTACCCCCGGGACCAATCGAGCTGACGAATTGATTGCTGATGTCGGCCTTGAGTTTGCCATACAGTTCGTGGCGATTCGCCGGCTCGAGGGCAACCAGCACATCGTTGAAGTCGGGGCCGCGCTCGTTGAGTTTGCAGTGCTGTACGAAACCGCGAAACGCCAAGTTGGCCGCTTCGTCCACCAGTTCGCGGTCGGAGCGGTCGTCCTCCTGGCTGCGCTTGGATCGTAGGTGCGATCGGAGCACCGACTCCACGGCATCCCGGGCGAGGAATTCGGTCACGTATTCGCGGAACAGGTTGCGACCGAGGGACACCCGGGCGTAGCCGATGGCTCGGAACGGTGGCGTCTGATGGGTCAACGCGGACGGGAACGAGCCCACCGTCTCAACTGAGTTTGACGGACCGTTTCCGGTGACGTAGGCAGTCAGCGCATCCTGCAGTGGTTCGGAGGTCATCCAGGCCGACAACGCCCGACCCATGGCGACATAAACCGCGTTCTGGTCGATGTAGTCGAGGTTCGCGCTGTTCTTGCGTCCGACCAGGATCATCCCTGGCGCCCGACCCTCAGCCTGCGGCAGGATCATGCCCTCGGCGTTGTAGACGGCGTTGGTGGTCGAGGAGATTCCTTCCTCGTTCCACCAGGTTGCGGACAACTCCGCCAAAGAGGCCAGCGCGTTGGGTCGCACACCTTTGCGCATGGTGGCGGGAATGCTGTCGAACACGTCCGGCGCGTACAGAATCGCGCCAGCGTTCTCCACCGGCACACCCGCGGCCCGCAGCGCCCAGGTGACGTCGACGATTGCTCCGGCACCAGAGCCACCGGCCAGCGACGACACCACTAGATAGACCGGGTCGCGCATCTCCATCTGGTCGTCTGCGCCGACGAGTTTGGCGATGTGCTTGAGCTGGCCCTCGATGGCAGGCGTTTGGATGCGGCCGACGGCTGCGGCGATCGCATTCTTGACCTCGCGCAAGTGGGTGACAGTGATGATCCGACCGATCGCGCGGTACTGGCCGGCGCCACGGTCGATGGGCACCGAGACCTGCGTGGCCAGCGGACGCCACCCGGCCGTCGCCTCGAGGTTGAGCTGCTCCTTCAGCGAATTGCGCAACAGTCGGTCGACCACCTGGTAGTTGACCCCGCTGGCCACCAGGCCGGTGTAGGAGCCAGACGGCAGGGCACCAGGTAGGCCCGGGTCGAGTCCGTCGGGTTTGGACGGGACGTCAATGTGAACGAACTGCCAGGCGTCGGGGAAGGGGTCGGTCCAGCCGATGTTCTCCAACTGGCGTTCGAGGTCTGCACGCGTGGTGCGCAGCGTCTTGCCGCCGGATCCGCCGATTCCGATGAGGACGAAGGGGGACAGCATGGTGACTCCTAGATGGACTGGTGTGTGGTCATGATTGGGGGCCGGAAGGGCGCGGACCGGAAGGTCCGGTGGGGCCAGACGGTCGATTGCGGGGGCCGGGCGATGTGGGGCCAGTCGGGCCGGAAGTGCTGTTCGGCGCACTAGGCCCACTGGGTCCTGCGGGCCGCTTTGGACCAACAGGCCCGCGAGGTCCTGCGGGTCCTTTCGGACCAGCGGGTCCACGGGGTCCCTCGGGCCGCACGGTGCCGGACGTTGTGCCAGGGCCATCAGTTGGCTTCACCCGGCTCGCCGCGGCCAGGGCGTCTTCTTTCGCGGCCGCCTGCAGCCGCTTCAGAATCGAATCGAAGTGCGGGAAGTGCCTGATCCGGTTGGCTACTTCGCCGACGGAATCACCGCCGCCGCGGGGGGCAATGAAGGTGTTGATGGTGGCAGGGATGCCCGCTGCGAGGTCGCCGGACACGAGGTCGGCATCGCTGATGGTGGCGTACCAGACGTCTCCGAGCCCCATCGAGATCGGCGCTGACGACCCATCGCCGGACACGTAGGGGGCTTGATTGGAGAACACTCGGCTACCGGATTCGGCATGGACAGCAGCTGTTGGGGTCCCGAGCACGCTCCAGGGCATGTGTGTGTGCAGGGGTGATCCGTCCGGTCCCGCAAGATTGCGCCGTGGCTTCTCAAGATCAGGCATCACCAGGAGTTTGTCGGCCGGGATGTCGAAGGCAGGTGATTCGGAGTTCGCGGCGCTGCCGACCGCAGCCGGGGTCCGGGAACGGACTCCCGCCGAAGAAATCACCACGGGCACGGTCACCGAACGGGTTCCGTCGAGCGGTTGGAATCGCGCCAGGCGGCGGTTGAAGAGGAACAGCACCAGCAGCGGCACCAGGATTGCGATGGCGGCGAGCAGCGCCACGATCGCGATCCGTACTCCTTGATTCAGCGGAGCCGAGGACGTGAAACTCACTGGCACAGTGATGTTGCGGTCGGTTCCACCTACGCTGGTGACGACCATGGGTAGTTCCCCGCTGACGCGCTCATCGGCTGACGTGGAGGTGGTCACTGCCACCGCGACCTGGCGCTGCTCGCCGGCAGCAAGTTCGAAGCAGCCTTGGGCCTGTTCGACTGTGTACCGGTTCGGATCATCCACTGCCGACCACGCAACCGGCTCCAGGCAGGTCGTGGTCGGGCCGTCAGGGGACCCGCTGATGGTGAGGGAACCTTCTGCCTTGCCGTTTCGGCCGACGAGCGGAGTCAAGGCAAGCTCTGCCGGCGCCACCTGCGGGAATTCGCGTGGCAACGTCACCGGCAGGGTGAAACGGCCGGACACGGGCTGCAGTTGCTGACCCGATTCGGTGGTGAGGCTGAGGGTGACGTCGAAGGTGGTGGAGGTGGAATCACCCTGCGGTGTGATGCTCCCGGTGAACGTCCCCGCCGGGTCAAGTTCAAGCGGATCGGCGCTTGCGCCGACGGCCGAGGCCGTCATCGCAGCCGAACCGTAGACCGCCAGATCCACCGGCTCGTTGGAACCGGGGCGCACCACGCTGCCATCGATTTTGGCTTTCTCACCGGAGATGAGTGACACACTTTCCAGCTTCAAGCCAAGGCCGGTGTTGAGGAACACCGAGAACTCGTCGGTCTGGCCCGGACGTGCGATCGTCCACTCACCCACGCCTGCGGGGGTGACCGGGACCTGCACGGTGACGTTGTCGAAATCCCACACAGCGACTGCGCCATCGTCACCCGGAGAGTCTTTGCCGATGGTGGTGGTCTCGTCGTCGGGGTTGGTGAGCAGGAGTCCCTCGGGCGCCAGTCCGACGATAGTGAACGACGCGATGCCCGGGTCGATCAGCAGCGTCGCGGGGGAGCCCTCGAACGGCACGAGGGTGCCGCCTTGGCTGAGCGCAAACGCACTGGCAAAAAGCGACGCAAGCCGGTCGACGCCACCTTCGAGGTATGCCCCGCGGGAATACTCAGCAGGGATCGGCACTGTGCCGCAGTCAAGACTCCCGGCGGTGCCTTCGGCGGAGGCCTGCAGCAGTTCACGTCCCTGCTCATAGTCCGTCGGGCTGGCATCGGCGCTTGCCGGATCAAAAAGCATGACGGTCACCAGATTGATGCCGTCTCGGCGGATGCCGTCGACGACGCCTCCGGGAGCGCACATCTCGGCTGCGGCGGTTGCATTCACTTGCGGGTCATCGTCGACCCACAGGACCCCATCGGTGAACAGGATCGTCACCTGGCAAGGGGTCTGTTCGAAGCTGTTGCTGGTCGATAGTTCCGCCATCTGGTTGCGGGCCCCGGCCAACGCCGCCGGGTGGTTGGTGCCGCCGCCGTAGTTAAGTTCCGGGATCGTGGTTTCCACAGTATTGGCGATCTGCCCAGTGGTGCCGTCTGTCAACTCGGTCCACGGAACCAGGGGAGAGTAGTCGAGCGCGAACGTCGACACTGCTAGGTCGATGCGTCGGGGACCTTCGGGCGTGGGATTCCCGGCCTGCCTGCCCAAACTGCGAATGAGGTTGGCAAGCAGGACGGCGCGCTTGTCCGTTGGATCGGTGTTCTGCAGGGAACTGGACTCGTCCACCACAAGAAGTACAGCGAGGTTCGTTTGGGACTGCAGGCATTGGGAGATCTGTTGGAAACCCAGCTCGGCCTCGGGACTGACAGTGGTGGCGGAAGCCGGCCCGATCGCCGCCAAGGGCAGACCCAACAGCATCATGGCCGAGGTCAGGACTGCAATCAGAACGCGTCGGTTCATGAGCCGATCGCCTTGGCAATGTCCGTGGCGATGATCCACGCATGGAGTAGGCCGATGGCGAAGGAAAGGAGCACGGCCGTGGTCGCGATCTTCTGCATCTTCGGATCGCGTCCGTAGGTGTTGGACCGAGAGGCTTTGACATCTGCATAGCGGAAAACCGACACCAGGATCGTGACTGCCAACGGTGCGAGCAGGTAGCCGACGACAGAAAAAGCCAGAGACCGTGAGACAAGTAGAAGTGCCGAAGCGGTCAATGCGCCCACCGCCAGCCATACGAGGCTCGCAGGGGCGCTGACAATGTCTGCGCTAGGTCGTTGCATTGAGGTTGGAGCCACAGAATCCCCCCTTCGCCCAAGGAACGCGGACCGTCCACACGGTGTAGATCGTTCGCCTCACGACCCGACTGTGACAGCACCCTCCGACAAGTGGGTCTCCGTGCTGGGACAGACCCAAGAAGTAATTAATCAACGTCTAGAGGCTAGCACTTTGATCAGGGTGCGTCTGCTGACAATGTGACGGGAACAGCGCAGCGCCGCAGAAGCACGAGAACTGTGTGCTGTCTTCGTTGCGCGGACAACGTGTACCTGTCTGAAGCGCCTCCTCCGGTGGGACCGCCCATATTGCCTGGGCAGTTACCCCGCCAACCTCTTCGCCGCCATCGACGTCACGGCGGTGCGTGATCGCCTTGCGGCCCACTTTCCAGCGGCTTGAGGCGTAAACGGCGAGAATGCTGCAGTGGAACCCTCTCGTGTGATTGCCGCTGCAGTTGCCGTCGTACTAGTCGTTGGCTACGCCCTTGGCGCAGGTGTCTGGGTCTCTAGTGGGCGCGAGTTCTATGAAGGCCTCAATCGACCGCCGTGGCAGCCACCTGATGTTGTTTTCGGCCTGATCTGGCCCTACAACTTCGTGGTGCTGGCCGCGGCAGGAGTCGTCGTGGCCATGATGGCCAGCACTCTCGCCAGCATCTGGTGGTTGTCGCTGACCGCTCTGAGCATCGGTGCCGCACTGAGTTGGGCTTACTTGTTCTATGTTGCGGAGTCGCTTTGGCCGTCGGCGTTGGCCCTCGCGGTGGCCACCGTCCTCACGGTGCCGGTGCTGGTGATCACTTGGCGAACTGCGTGGGTGTCGGGAGTCCTGTTGGTCCCGTACCTGCTGTGGCTGGGCACCGCGACATCGCTGGCGGTTGGCTACGCGATCCGCAATCCCGGCTAGCCGCCAAGATCCCCAGTTCGACGTGGCGGCCGCTGATTCGTCGTAGCGACTACTGATTCGTCGCGGGCTTCAACGTCTGGTCGGAGACTGTTCTTGTCAGGGAGCACCTTCGCTGGGAATGAGTAGGGTTGTGCTGAGCAGCGGACGCGTCAGTGGGTGGAGGTACTCATGAAGCTTGTGGTAGTTGGTGGGGTTGCAGCCGGTATGTCGACGGCGGCTCGCGCCCGCCGCTTGGACGAATCAGCCGAAATTGTGGTGTTCGAACGGGCGCATCATGTCTCGTTCGCCAACTGCGGATTGCCGTATCACATTGGTGAAACCATCACGGATCGTGATCAGCTGCTCTTGCAGACACCGGAGAGCCTTCGCGAAGCGCTCAACCTCGATGTGCGCACCCACCATGATGTCCTCGCAATCGATCCCGAGCAGGCCACAGTGACGGTCGTGAATCTCGAGACCGACGAAGTCATTGAGATGAACTACGACGCGCTCGCGCTATGCCCGGGTGCACAACCATTCATGCCCAACGTCCCAGGCATTGATCTGGATGGCATTCACGTGCTGCGCCGGATCGGCGACATGGATGCCATCAAGGCAGCAGTCGACGGAACTGAGGGGAACACGCCGGTCAAACGCGCCGTGGTCATCGGAGCTGGCTACATCGGCCTGGAGATGGCAGAGAATCTGCACCACCGGGGGGTGAAGGTCGAGATCGTCGAGATGGCTGATCAGATCATGCCGCCGCTGGATCCGGAACTCACCCGAGGTATGGAGAACTACCTGCGGGAGTACGGCATTGGACTGCACCTGGGCACCGCCGCGGCGGCTTTCACTCGTGGTTCGGATGGGTCGTTGCGGGTTGAGCTCAGCAACAACGTGGTGCTGAAGACCGACATGGTGATGATGTCCGCCGGAGTCCGCCCCAACACCGAATTGGCGGTGGCTGCTGGCCTGGAACTGGGTCCGCGCGGCGGGATCAAAGTCGATCACCACATGCAAACGTCGGACCCCCGAATCTGGGCCGCTGGCGACGCGGTGGAGACCGCTCACACGGTGTTGCCGGGCAGTTGGCTGGTTCCGCTGGCCGGCCCCGCCAACCGGCAAGGTCGAGTTGCCGCAGAAAACATCTGCGGCCGGGACACACGGTATGAGTCCACCCAAGGAACCTCCGTCGTCAAGGTGTTCGACATGGTGGCGGGTGGCACCGGAGCCTCCGAGAAGCAATTGGTGGCTGCCGGAATCCCCTACGAGATGGTGAACCTGCACCCCTCCGGGCATGCGGGCTACTACCCAGGCACCTCCAAGATGCACCTCAAGTTGCTCTTCGCCCCAGAGACTGGCCGGATTTTGGGTGGCCAGATCGTCGGCTTCGATGGCGTTGACAAACGCCTTGACGTGATGGCCACGGCGATCCGCGGTGGCATGACGGTGTTCGATTTGGAGCACCTGGAGTTGGCCTACGCACCGCCGTTCGGCTCCGCCAAGGACCCCATCAACATGGCTGGATTCCTGGCGTCGAACGTGATCCAAGGCGATGTCCGACTGTGGTACGCCCGGGATTGGCCTGGCGTCGTTGAAGGCGCCGAAGTGATTGATGTCCGCACCCCCTTGGAATACGACATCTGGCACATCCCCGGTGCGGTCAACGTCCCGCTGAAAACGATCCGCGAGGCTTGTCAGTCGTGGGACCGGGATCGTCCGTTGCGGGTGTACTGCGCCGTCGGATTCCGCTCCTACCTGGCCTATCGGGCTTTGGTGGGCAACGGCTTCACCGACGTTGCGATGCTGTCCGGCGGCTCGACCACCTTCCGGGCCTACCACGACGTGGCCCCAGACGAATCGGACTCCCGCAGCCCGCTGATTGCTTACGCGGAGGAGGCGTCGTTTCCGACGACTACCGCAGAACCCACGGAGGTTGCGGCCTCCGGCGTTCGTGAAGAGATCGACGCAACCGGCTTGGCCTGCCCGGGTCCGGTGATGGCGCTTTCGAAGAGAATGGCCACGCTCGCACCGGGTGACGAGGTGCTGATCCATGTGTCGGATCCAGGGTTCAAGCGAGACGCGTTGGCTTGGGCCCACAGCAACGGGCATCTGGCCTTGGAAATCACCCCGGAGGGCCCAGGATACGCCGCGGTATTCCGCAAGGGTGGGGTGTCCGTCGCCGCCGAGCAAAGACTGCACAAGAAATCTTTCGTCGTATTCTCCGGTGACTTCGACAAGGTCCTGGCCGCGTTCATCCTCGCCAACGGGGCACGCGCCATGGGCGACGAGGTGACTATGTTCTTCACGTTCTGGGGTCTCAATGCTTTGCGGCGCCCGGACTACCACGCACACGGCAAGAACGCGGTCGAGAAGATGTTCTCGGCCATGATGCCGAAGGGTCCGGAGGCGCTGAACCTCTCGCAGTTGAACCTGTTCGGTGGCGGCCGGGAAATGATCAAGCGGATCATGAAGGACAACAAGGTTCCCAGCCTGAGTCACCTGATCGAGTCCGCTCAGGACGATGGGGTGAAGTTGGTGGCCTGCACCATGACCATGGATCTGCTCGGAATCACTCCCGAAGAACTGATTGACGGCGTCGAACTGGGCGGAGTTGCACACTTCCTGGGCGAGGCCGACGAGTCGAACCAGGCGATGTTCATCTGAGCTAGTCCGAGCGTTGGCCTCAACGGTGGCGCGAGCCTAGAATCAGGCTCCAGGTGAGGCCTAATCCCGGCCGCGCCAAACTGGCGGCGCCGCAAGCGTCGGGAACAAGGAGCAGTAATGGCAATCGGCCCAGTGGACGTGTACATCATCGGCTTTCCCGGCAACCAGTTCACCGGTCGCATTGCGCCGGCGATCGTGGAGCTCATCGATCAGGGAATCATCCGCGTGCTGGACGTGCTTTTCGTGATCAAAGACGCCGAAGGCAGCATCACCGCTCTGGAGATGGCCGACTTCACCGGTGACCAGCCCAGCTTCATGGAAATCGACATTGCCCAACCCGGTGCACTCGGGATAGACGATGCCGAAGAGATCAGCGAGGACCTTCCCCCCAACAGTTCAGCGCTACTCATCGCACTCGAAAACGTATGGGCCGCGAAGCTTGCTGCCGAGTTCAAAGCAGCCGACGCTGTGGTCATTGACTACATCCGGATTCCGGTGGACGTCGCTGAGGCAATCATCACCGAATAACGTCAACCAAACGACTCGAAAGGACACCCACACATGGGACTTCTTCGCATGGCAACCCGCACCGCCGTGGTGGCTGGCACAGCAACTGCAGTCTCGGGCCGTGTCGCCCACCGGCAAGCCCAGAAGTACAACCAGCAAGCCCAACAGCAGTACGACCAGCAGCAGGCTGCGGTTCAGCAACAAGCTGCCGCCCAGCAGCCCCCAGCCCCGGCTGAAGACGAAGCCACCACGCAGTTGAAGAACCTGGCGCAGTTGCACAGCCAGGGCATCCTCAGCGATGAAGAATTCACCGCGGCCAAGGCCAAGATCCTCGGTATCTGAAGTTCCCGGTAACACCCGGGTGACGGCGTGAGCGAAACGGCGGAAGCCTACACACGATTGGCTGGGGTCTACGACGACATGGTCGTGGACCCCAGCTATCCGTTATGGGCGGACTTCTGCCACCGGCTCTTTCGACTGGATTCTCGTCGGGTTGAGTCCGTGCTGGACGTGTGTTGCGGAACGGGTCTGTTCACCGCCGAATTGAGGCAATTGGGCTACGAGCCCGTGGGGGTGGACGGTTCCGCTGCGATGTTGACCCGAGCTCTGGAGACCCTCGGACCCGATGTGGAACTGCATCACGCCCAACTGCCCGAGCTAGGGACGACGGACGTGTTCGACGCCGCAGTCTCCACGTTCGATGGGCTCAACTACGTTTCCGGGGAGGTCTTTGCCGAGTCCGTGAAGGCGGTCGCCGCCCGGCTACGCCCTGGTGGTTGGTTCATCTTTGACCTACACACCGATGCCTTGATGCAGTTCACGGCAGCACATCCCGTGGTTGTCGGCACGGCTGTAGGCCGAGACTTCACTCTTCGCAGCGATGTCGATCTCACGGCCCGCACGTGCCGCACCCGAATCGAGATTTCGGGATCCGACGGCGAAGACTTCGCCGAACAGCACGAGCAGTTCTTTCACTCGGATGCGGTGGTGCGAGCGGCGCTTGCCGACGCCGGATTTACCGCGGTGACCGCGGTGGATGAGTACTCCGACGATCAGGTCGATGACGCCACGGTGCGCGCCACCTGGATTGCGCGTCGACCGGACTAGTCGCCTTCGCGCTCGCCGCCGCAGACCGCTTCCATCTGCTCAAGGCCTTCATTCCAACCCGGGCTGTCGGTCTCGTTCGACAACATCTCCCTGGCGGCGGCTTCGACCTCTTTGTCGCCTTCGTCTTTCGCCAGTTGCTCAATCTGTTGGAGTTGCGCAGTGACAGTCTGCACTCGCGCCCTCGTCGTTGATTTGCTGGTCCAGTTCGGCGAACTGCTTGCAGGCCTCCGACTCGTCGGGGAGCACACTGGCGGCGGCGTCCGCTGCGGCTGACGTGGCGCTGGCGGCGGCGTCGGCTGCGGCTGACGTGGCGCTGTCGACGGTCTCGCTGCTCCCACCACAGGCGGCCAGGAGGACGGACAGGGATAGGGCTGATGCCGCAATCAACGCGCGGCGAGAAGACTTGATGCGCATGACGGTGAGCCTATTGCATAAATTGGATTTGATCATGGTGAGAGCGCTGGATTCATCGCAAGAGATGTCGTCGATTTGTGCCAGCGAGGTGTTCGACGCCGTGGCAGTCGCCGGCCGCCTGCTATGGGGGGCGCGTAAACTGCACTGCACGTAGACCCAGTCGTCGCGTCAAGTCCAGGAGGTCGGTTGGCATGTGCTCCGCCAACGCCGCCGAGCCACCCACCGACGAGCAGGCACTTCGGGTTGCCTATCAGGCCACCCGGGCCTTGCTGCGTGCGACTGACTCGTCATCGGCGCAAGCCATAATCGTCAGGTTGTGCGAGCGGATGGGGGCTCGGGTAGTTCCGGCCGAGGGTAACGACGCGGCCACGCTGCCGTTCGACATTTCGCTGGACGGCAACGACCCGATGGTCCTATCCACGGATTCGGCCACTGTCGCGCGCCTGGTGTCGCGTTTCGTTGTGCCGGCGGTCGCGGATGCCCGGCTCATGGTGAGGGCGCGAAACAGCCAGGTGATGCTCACGAACGACGCCACCCGCGACGCCCTGACTGGCTTGTGGAACCGCCGTTCGTTGGAACTCGCAATCAACCGGGCCAACTTCGGCGACACTCTGGTGTTGATTGATCTGGACCACTTCAAAGCAGTCAATGACACGTATGGGCATGCTGCAGGGGATGAGGTTCTTGCAACCTTCGCCTCCTTTGCCCGGCGACGACTTCGGCACCTTGACATCATTGGCAGACTAGGTGGGGAGGAGTTCGTGATCCTGCTTCCAGAAACGGGGTTGCCGGACGCCTCACAGATCATGTGTCGGCTGCGATCCGAGTGGTCTGCAAGTGCTCCCTACGGCACAACTTTCAGTGCTGGCGTGGCGGCGGTGCCGGAAGACCAACACACCGAAGGCCAACGTCCAGGTCAAGTGGCGCTGGCGCTGGCGGACATTCTGATGTATACGGCAAAGACCAGGGGCCGCGATCGAATCGTCACCCAGGAGTCGGAAACGGAATCATGCGGAGGTGAGGCGCGATGACGCCGACAAAGGCAACCAGGCTCTCCATCGAAGAGGCGATCGAGGACTACTTGGCGGCAGCGTCCGTGGGCGATCGGCATCGGGCGGTCCACGTGACGATGAGACTGCTAGCCGATGGTGAGCCGCCGGAGTCAATCATCACTCACGTCTTGGCTGGAGCCCAGGCACGGATCGGTGAAGGTTGGCAAAACGGAACCTGGAGTGTGGCCCAAGAACATCGGGCGTCAGCAATCGCCGAGGCTGCACTGCAGGCCGTGACGGATATGGCGATGCGCTCACCGAGTGCGGTTTCGGAGGGTTCCGCAGGGCAAGCAGTCGTAGCGTGCAGCGAGGGTGAATGGCACGTGCTGCCCGGACGGATGGCGTCGGAAATCCTTCGACTCCGCGGCGCCGAGGTTTCTTTTGTCGGACCGTCGATCCCAGCCGACATGCTGGTCGAGATGTTGGAGTTCGATCCTCCGGCCGCAGTCGCCGTCACCTGCTCAATGCCGATGTCGCTCGTTGGTTCATGGGCTACTGCCAGCGCTCTGCGCGAACTTGGGATGTATGTCGTGTGCGGCGGCCGAGGGTACGGCGTCGACGGCCGATGGGCACGGGCGGTCGGAGCCGACCACTGGGCACCGACTTTCGAGGATGGAGCAGATGCGCTGATGGCAGCACTGTCCCGTTCCCGCCCGGAACCGCGACCACCGATGGGTTCCGACGAGATAGCCGCCGAACTCAACGGACTGCGGCGGGAGGGTCCGGCCGTGGTGGAAAATGCCATGTCGATCTCGCTCGATGCCTGGCCCTGGTTGCGGGAATCGGGCACCTTGGTGCGAGCGACTCGTACCGATCTTTCGGCAACGCTGCAGGCCGCGCAGTCAACGGCTTTAGTTGACGATCCGCTGCTGCTGGCCGAGTTCGTCGGATGGTTCGAGTCGGTGCTGGCTGTACGTGACCTGCGAGTGGACTTCGTGGCGAGTGCCTTCGACTTGCTGCTGGAGGTGCTGCCATCGTCTTTCCCGCTTGTGCGGGCCGCGCTCATCGATGGTCTGGCGGTGTGCTCCGAATCACCGATGGCGCGCTAAGCCCTCAAAGGTCGACTAAGGGTTGGCATCCCGACTCGGGGCGCCCGCACCATTAGGGGCAGCGAAGGCAGGTTCGGCCTCGGGTGCCAAAGGATCCTCACCGTACGGCTCGGGGACCAGCTGGATGGTGCTGGTTCCCTCATCCACCTCAACGGCGGCAGGCCGAAGGTTGTGAACGGCCACGACCATCTCCTGCTCCTCTTCGAAGTGGCCATCCTCATCGCTGTTGGTGATCTCTAGTGGCATGTCTGCCGAGCTGCCCACGATGCGCAGGTAGTTCGCTGTGGTGGCGACCTCGTATCGAAAGGCACGCAGCAATGACACAGCTGCGACAGCCATGACGATCGACACGGGTACCGCCGTGACGATTGCGGCGGTCTGGAGAGCAATGAGGGCGGCGCTTCCCCCGGCGATGAGCAGTACTGCGGCGGCCAGGCCCTCCAGCACGGCCCAGTACACCCTGGTCGCTGCTGGAGTGTCGGTGCGACCGCCGCTGGCCAGCATGTCGATGACCAACGAACCACTGTCCGATGAAGTGATGAAGAACAGTGCGATCACCAGGATCGCAACGATCGAGGTGAGCGTCGACCAAGGTAGGCCTTCGAGCAGAGTGAACAGCGAGGTGCTGGTGTCGACGACACCCTGCGGTGCCATATCGCCGGTCACGAGTTGCCGCAGGATGGCGCTTTCGCCGAACACGGTGAACCACAGTGAAGACACCAGCGTAGGTGCCAGAAGTACACCGAGTACGAACTCGCGGATCGTGCGGCCCTTGGAGATTCGAGCGATGAACATGCCCACGAAGGGGGCCCAACTCATCCACCAACCCCAATAGAAGATGGTCCACGAACTTATCCAGGTGTCACCTTCCAGTTCACCATCCAGTGGCGTGGTGCGCAGCATGGCCTCCGGCAACGACGAGAAGTAACCGCCGAGGTTGTGGATCCAGGCGTTCAGAAGCAGCAGTGTGGGTCCGGCGAGCAGCACGAACAGCAACAGCGAGAAGGCCAAGACCATGTTGATGTTTGACAACCACTTGAGCCCCTTGTGGACACCGGAGACCACAGAGAAAGTGGCGATACCGGTGATGACGCCGATGATGACGATAAACCACACGTTGCCCGGGTTCTCCACCCAACCCAGGAACGTCAGCCCCGCCAAGATCTGCTGAACGCCTAACCCGAGCGACGTGGCGACGCCGAACAGGGTGCCCACGACGGCGATGACATCAACTGCGTGGCCGATCGGCCCTTCAACCCGCTGTTTACCCAAGAGCGGCTCCAACAGCCAGCGAAGCGATAGCGGGCGGCCCCGACGGTGGGTCATGTAGGCCATGCCCAGTCCCACCACCACGTACACCGCCCAGGCGTGCAGGCCCCAATGGAACATGGTGAGATCCATGGCCAAGTCGGCGGCAGCAATGCCCTCGGCTACTTGCCCATGAATGCTCGGCGGATTCAGAAAGTGATTGAGTGGTTCGGCCACGCCCCAGAACACCAAACCGATACCCATGCCGGCGCTGAACAGCATCGCGAACCAGGCAACGATGCTGAACTCGGGGGTGTCGTCGTCGGCTCCGAGTTTGATGTTCCCCATGCGGGTGATGGCAACATAGAAGGCGAACAGTACAAACAGTGAGACCACCACGATGTACCACCACCCGATGGTGTCGGTCACCGCCGAATTGATGGATCCAAAGATTCTTTCGCTGTCGGTGGCAGCGAACGACGCGAACGCGATAAGGCCAAAGATGATGATCGATGCGGGGATAAACACCGGCTTGCTGATGTAGGACCAAAACCGCCGTGGGCGCTCCACATGCTCATCGTCGGGTTGATCCGCCTGCGGTCCCTGCCTTCCGGCCGTCTGGCCGGTGCCGTGTGGGCCCATGAGGAAATACCTCCAAATATTGGCGATTTCTTTACGCTGGACCCTAGCGCAGGGATCATGTCTGCGCGAAGTAGCCGGAAATATCGATGATGAGGTGGGTATCGCCGCCGCGGACGAAAGCTTTGAGTCGAAGCAACGCATCCGTGGTGAGGATCAGGCCGTTGGCGATGGTTGCACCGGCTGAGCTCCAGTTGATCGCGGACGCTTGGTAGTCGGCAGCATCGCCAGGCGTGAGGGCCACAAATCCGCGTGCGGAGGAGGTGTCGGTGATGGTGACGTTGGCCGCGATTGCCCGGGTGCCGTCAGGCAGTAGCCGGCGGATGGGAGCGCCGGTGTCGAGATCACGGACGAAGCCGACACCGATGACCCGAGGTTCCGCGCTGGTGAGTATCCGGCCGTTGTCAGGGGTGGAGCGCCGTGAGTCGAATACCCGGGTTGGGGTCAGCGGGACGTAGGCGCCGGCGGATTGTGGGCCGCCAATGAGTCGCCACCTGCCCGGGCTGCCCGCTTGCACACAGAGCCACACGTTGCCGGATGTGTCGTTAACGACATCACCCAACGCCCAGTTTCCGGGAGTTGGGAAAGTCTCGCTAGGTCACCTGGCTGCAAGTCGGATCGCTGGGCCGAAGAACGGAGGTGAAATGCTCCACCGATGCCCGTGACTCCTCGCCTGTCCGCGGATCGCCACGGCAGCTGCCATGCGATCGCCGTAACACTGCGGTGCCGGTTTCGCTTTGGCCCGCAACGCCGGTGCCAGCGTCGTTGACTCCATAGAGACCGGCTGCGCTTCTGTTGGTCGCGCTTACCAAAAAGGCATAGGTGCGGTTGCTGCTGGTCAGAGCCGTGGCTGCGGCGCCAGCGTTGTTTCCAACGCCCTGGAGGATTGGATCGCCGGCTGCCGCAGCGGCAGGTGACATTGGGTTGGCGGCATGCACAAGGCCCGCCGCCGCGCCCGCGCCGCCCAGAATCAATGCGCGTCGCGACCACCGCGTGGCCGGAGCCTCAACGGGTGGCTGAGCCGTTGGGCCACGAGCGCCGGCCGGGTCCGGTTGCGTGCCGTCCGGCAGACCCGGCTCGGCTGTAGCCGCTATCCGTTGCTCAGCTTCGGCGAGCCGGAGTTCGGTGTGCTGCAGACGTTCCTCGAGCCTGCGGATCTGCTCGGCAAGAGCCACCTCGGCTCCGCTTGCGGTCAAGTCTTCAGGGTGCGGCATCGTCGACCTCTATATGTGGGAGCCAGATGGTGAGGGCGCACGGCGGACCTATTGGGCCGGTCCGAGACCGGAGTCGGTGAAGCCGACCTTTCGGTGACTGCCATCGCAAAAGGGCTTTTTCGCGCTCTGGCCACACCGGCACAACCAGGTACGCTCGGTGGTCTCCAAGATCGATCCATCCGATGCCACAATTCGCACCTCACCCGCCACGGCGAGGGGGCCATCGGCTTCTACTGTGATGGCGACTGATCCACCGGAGGGGTCGGCGCTATCTGATCCCGAATTCTGATTCATGGGAAACAGGCTGGCACAACCCTAGGACTGCTGTCGAGAACTACGTTGGTTCATCCCACGTAGTCGGCGAGATGGCTGCCGGTCAAAGTGGAGCGGGAGGCAACGATTTCTGCAGGAGTCCCCTCGAACACCACCCGGCCGCCATCGTGGCCGGCGCCGGGGCCAAGGTCGATGAGCCAATCTGCGTGCGCCATCACCGCTTGATGGTGTTCGATCACGATCACCGAGGTCCCCGAATCAACCAGTCGATCCAGCAACCCCAACAGTTGTTCCACGTCGGCGAGGTGGAGCCCGGTGGTGGGTTCGTCAAGGACGAACACAGTGCCTTTGCCGCCCATCTGAGTGGCAAGTTTGAGGCGCTGACGTTCGCCACCGGAGAGCGTCGTGAGGGGTTGACCGATTGTCAGGTAGCCCAGACCCACGTCAGCCAGGCGCGTCAGGATGCGGTGGGCCGCGGGGATCCGGGAATCACCAGCGGCGAAGAAAGCCTCGGCTTCGGTCACCGACATCGCCAATACCTCGCTGATGTCGCGGCCACCGAAGTGGTAGTCCAGCACAGCCGCTTGGAACCGTTTGCCCTCGCACTCCACACACACCGTTGCCACCCCCGCCATCATGGCGAGGTCCGTGTAGATCACCCCCGCCCCCTTGCAGGCCGGGCAGGCGCCTTCGGAGTTCGAACTGAACAGCGCGGGTTTGACCCCGTTGGCTTTCGCAAACGCCTTGCGAATCGGGTCCAGCAGCCCGGTGTAGGTGGCCGGGTTGCTGCGGCGGGACCCACGGATCCCCGACTGGTCGACCACCACAACATCGTCGCGTGTGGCCACCGAGCCATCAATGAGCGAACTCTTACCCGACCCCGCAACTCCAGTGATCACCACCAGCACCCCGAGTGGAATGTCGACGTCCACATCGCGCAGGTTGTTGGCCGAGGCCCCACGCACCTCGAGCGCGCCCACCGCCGAGCGCACGGACGGTTTCAGTGCGGCTCGGTCCCCGAGGTGACGTCCAGTCAGGGTGTCACTGGCGCGCAGTTGAGCGACTGGGCCTTCGAAGACAACCTCCCCGCCGCCCGCTCCCGCACCCGGACCCAGATCCACCACGTGGTCGGCGATTTGGATGACCTCGGGTTTGTGCTCCACCACCAGCACGGTGTTGCCCTTGTCGCGGAGCCGCTGCAGCAGCGTGTTCATGCGGCCAATGTCGTGCGGGTGCAGCCCGATGGTCGGTTCGTCGAAGACGTAGGTGACATCGGTAAGGGCCGATCCGAGGTGGCGGATCATCTTCGTGCGCTGGGCTTCACCGCCGGAGAGGGTGCCCGACGACCGGTCGAGCGAGAGGTACCCCAGGCCAATCTCCACGAACGAATCGAGCGTGTGACGAAGAGCGCTCAGCAGCGGCGCGACGCCAGGATCGTCCAACCCAGTCACCCATCGGGCTAAGTCGCTGATCTGCATCGCGCAAGCATCAGCGATGCTCACACCGTCGATAGTCGAGGACCGCGCCGCCTCGTTCAGCCGGGTGCCCCCACAATCTGGGCACGCTGCGAACACCACAGCCCGCTCCACGAATGCCCGGATATGCGGCTGCATCGCCTCCAGATCTTTGGACAGATACGACTTCTGAATTTGCGGAAGCAGGCCCGCGTAGGTCAGGTTGATGCCGTCAATTTTGATCTTGGTTGGTTCCCGCTGCAGGAGGTCGTGCATCTCTTGCTCGGAATAGTCGCGAATGGGCTTGTCCGGGTCGAAGTAGCCGCAGCCGCGATAGATCCGCCCGTACCAGCCGTCCATGGTGTAGCCGGGCACGGTGAGGGCACCCTCGTTCAGCGACTTCGATTCGTCATAGAGCGCGGCGAGGTTGAAGTCCGAAACGCTGCCCATACCTTCACAGCGCGGACACATCCCGCCGGTGATCGAGAAAGTCCGGCGCTCGGCCTTGGCGCTGGATCCGCGCTCGACGGTAATGGCCCCCGCACCGTGGGCAGACGCAACGTTGAACGAATAGGCCTGCGGTGAACCGATATGGGGTTGGCCGAGTCTGCTGAACAAGATGCGCAACATGGCATTGGCATCGGTGACCGTGCCCACCGTGGAGCGGGCATTGGCACCGAGGCGTTCCTGATCCACCACGATGGCGGTGGTGAGGCCTTCCAGCACGTCGACGTCAGGGCGTCCAAGCGACGGCATGAAACCCTGCAGGAAGGCGCTGTACGTCTCGTTGATCAGACGCTGCGATTCGGCCGCGATGGTGGCGAACACCAGCGAACTCTTGCCGGATCCAGACACCCCGGTGAACACCGTGAGTCGGCGCTTGGGCAGGTCCACGCTGATGTCGCGCAGGTTGTTCTCGCGAGCCCCCTTGACCCTGATCAGATCGTGGGAATCGGCTGGATGGTGAGGGCCCATGAGATCTCCATTCCTGGCCACGGCAACCTCGTGCACCATACTGGCGGTTGGCACCGACAAGGGCGGTGATGCCATCACGAAATCGCCGGTGCTGTGATCATGGGAATTCGAAGGAGCCGCCGTCCTGACGTCGATACGCTCAGCCCATGAGCCGATGGGTGACGCGAATCGTGTCCGTTTTGGCACTTGTTGTGGTTGCGTGGGTGCTGGTCACGGCGTGGCCGGTGGTGGTGCACGGGCATCCGTTGTACGCGGCGCTCCTGGGGCTCACCGTCATCGGTGCGGTGATCGCGCTGGTGCGTTCGCTGCCGCAACGGGATCCACGCTCAGGCTGGCGGCGGGTGTTGTGGGTGGTGAGTGTGGTGGCCGCAATCATCTGGATTGGCACCATCGCCTGGCTGAAGCCATTCAGTGCCCAGGAACCCTCCTTGGCCGCGATGCAATCCGACGATGAGGTGACCGTCACCGAAACCCCGACCGCGATCGTGATGGCGCCCGCGCAGGGGGCGCCGACCACCGGGGTGCTGTTCCAACCAGGAGCGCGGGTGGATGCGAGAGCCTACGCCGGTCTCATGCGTCCACTTGCCGCAGGTGGCGATCTGGTGGTGATCCCGAAGCAGCCGATCGGTTTGGCGTTCCTGTCCACAGGGGCACTTGCCACCGCCCGCTCGGCGCATCCGGAAATCAAGAACTGGGTGGTTGGAGGCCATTCGTTGGGCGGAACGGTGGCGTCGTCAACGGCCCTGAGCGATGCGGAGGAGTCAGCGACGGCCCCAGTGACTGGACTGCTGCTGTACGCCTCCTACCCGGCCAGCGACTCACGGGCGATGAACGCTAGCGTCTTGTCGATTTCCGGCAGCGAGGACGGCCTGGCAACCCCGGACGACATCGCAGCTTCGAAGGCCAACCTGCCAGAGTCGGCACAATTCGTGGTGGTGGAGGGCGGCACTCACGCCTTTTTCGGCGACTATGGCTCGCAACCCGGTGACGGTGTTCCGGGCATCTCAAGGGCCGACGCCCAAGCCCAGATCGTGGACGCATCAACCGACTTCTTGGGGAGTCTCCCGGTCCGCAACTAGTGGGCGAGGTCGGAAATCGAAAAGATGCCGAAGCCGTACGGCGCGGTGTGCACGTGACGCCCAGACACCGTCACGCCCCGGACGAACACGGGCTCCAGTTCGCACCCATCGGCCCACGATCCAGTTGTGGTCGCCGAGGCTGCCACGGACACGCTTCGGGTCTGGCCCGAGGGGTTGACCACCACCAGATACTCGCCGCCTCTGGAATACACGAGCGGGTATCCGGAGTGGAGCACGATGGTGTCGGCGCCGGTGCCAAGTCCGGGGTGGGCGGCCCGAATCGACAGCAACTGCCGCACCAGCGACAACAGCGAATCCGGATCAGCTTCCTGCTCGGCCACCGTCACTCGCCCCGGGTCGGGGTCGATGGGAAGGTACAGACGTTCCGGATCCGCCGACGAGAACCCCGCGTTCACCCCCGCTGCCCAATGCATCGGGGTGCGTGCTCCGGCCCGGTTGTAGAGCCCGGGGAAGCACACGCTGCCTTCCACATTGGGCAGGTTCGGCTGGTAGGGCAGGCCGATCTCGTCGCCGTAGTAGATCACCGGCACCGAACCCCACGTCAGCAGAAAGGCGAAAGCCGGGCCCAACTGGTGGACTCCACTGCGTTCGCCGCAGGCCAGCCGGGCGAAGTCGTGGTCGGATGTGCCCATAAGCACCAATCGATCCGGCTGGCGGCCTCGAAGTCCCTCCCAGCCCTCGCGGAAAACATCGAGTGACCCCTGCCCAGCCGAATCGAAGTAGCACGGGCCAGGTTGCTGATCCGGCAGCCTGCCCGCTGCACCGTTGCTGAAAAGCGACAGGTGCTCGTCGGAGATCGCGAGGAAGAAGTCAGCGTCGAATGCCGATGCGCTTTGCGAGGCCGGTTCCACACCTTCGGGAATCAGCACCGCATCGGGATAACTCTTGGCCAGCCAACTGCGCAGTTCGCGCCAAAGAGCCATCGTCGCCGCGAGGTCTGGATCGTCTTTCACCAGCGAGAACGCCATGTCGACGCGGAACCCGGAAGCGCCGCGATCCAGCCAATAGCTCATGATCTGCCGGAGTTCGGCGCGGTTGTGCAGTGGGCCAGGGGCATCAACGGGTTGCCGCCACGGCTCGTCATCGCGCAGCGTGGCGTAGCCGAAGTTCAGCGCGGGTTGGGTGTCGAAGAAGTTCTTGAGGTAGTACCCACGCCGAGGTCCCGGTGATTGCACCCAGGCAGCGGATCCCAGCACACCGACGTCGGCGAGGCCTGACTGATCAGCGTCGGCCCAGATGTAGCGATCGGCGGTGTTGGAGATGGAACTGTCGCTGGCCAATTCGTGCTGGAACCAAGCGTGGGCGGTCGAGGTGTGGCCCACGACGAGGTCGAGCAGCACCCGAATGCCGCGTTCTTTGGCCGCTGCCATGAACTCGATCAGGTCCGCGTTGGTTCCATACCGCGGTGCAACCGTGTAGTAGTCGGCCACGTCGTAGCCAGCGTCGTTGAACGGCGATGTGAAGCACGGGTGCAGCCAGATCGTGTTGATACCGAGTGATGCGACGTAGTCGAGGCGGGAGATTGCCCCCTTGAAATCGCCGATCCCATCGCCGTTGGAGTCACAGAAGGACTGCGGGTAAATCTCGTAGATCACCGCATCAGACAGCCAACTCACGGCTTCGAATGTCTCCATGCGCGGGCACCGCGCTGGGTGCTGGTGGCAAAGGCATCGGTGCGGGCGGGGTTCCTGGGCACACCGGAAGGCTAGTACTCCCCGCCACGGGGAAGTAAGGTGCCTCGATGGCACTCGTGGACACTCATGGTCGAACACACACGGATCTTCGGGTGTCGCTCACGGACCGGTGCTCCCTGCGCTGCACCTACTGCATGCCTGCGGAAGGGTTGCCTTGGCTGCCTGGCACCGCACTGCTCGCCACCCCGGAATTGCTGCGCCTGGTTGGCATCGCCGTCGCCGCAGGAATCACCAGTGTTCGCCTCACCGGCGGCGAGCCGCTGCTGCGTCCCGACGTGGTCGAGATCGTGGCGGCCATCACGAACCTGCCGACCAGGCCCGAGGTATCGCTCACCACGAATGGTCTGCGCCTTCCAGAGTTGGCCCCGCAACTAGCGGATGCCGGGCTCACCCGCGTCAACATCAGTCTGGACACCCTCGACCGGGACACCTTCCGAGAGTTGACCAAACGTGATCGGCTGGCGGACACCCTCGAGGGAATCGCCGCGGCGCAGGCCGCCGGCCTGGCCCCAGTGAAGATCAACACCGTGCTGCTGCGCGGCGTCAATGAGCATCAGGCACCGGAGTTGCTGCGTTGGGCGATGCACATGGGACTGGAGTTGCGGTTCATCGAGCAGATGCCACTCGACCCGCAACATGGGTGGCGGCGCGAGGAAATGGTCAGTGCCGCCGAGATTCTCGAGTTGCTCACTGCTGCCGGGTTCGTGCTCACCCCGATGGCTGATCGGGGAAATGCGCCTGCGGAACGTTGGTGGGTGGATGGCGGTCCGCACCGGGTGGGCCTTGTCGCGTCGGTGTCGGCGCCCTTCTGCGGAGCCTGCAACCGGGTACGCCTCACCGCCGACGGCCAATGGCGCAACTGCCTGTTTGCCCGCGATGAAGCGGATCTGCGGGGGCCGCTGCGCGCCGGTGCCTCCGATGCCGAATTGTTGGCCATCATGCGCTCCGAGGTGGTGCGCAAACGACCTGGGCACGGCCTGGAGGACCCGTCGTTCCGGCAGCCTGCCCGACCCATGTCGGCGATCGGTGGATAACGCGGTTGCAACTCAACGTTGATCCGCAGCAGCCGCTCTGGCTCACGTCTCAGGTGACGTTCACACTTCTAGGAAACGTTCGTCGGTGAGGTTGTCCCCGGAGCGCACACGCCGGACATAAGGCTGCACGTAATCTCCATCCGGCCCGTGAATCAGCACCCCACTGACGAGGGCCACATCATCTTCGCCAGGGACGGTCACCGACGACACCAGGTTCCACAGATCCTCGGTCATGATGCGCGCCACCTGGGTGACCAACTCCACCGGACTCAACGTCGTGATGTCCCCGAGTTCGGCGGTCAACTTGGCGCGGACCAGGGATTGCTCTGGATCCAGCGGATCGATGTGGGGCCGACCAGCACAGTCGCCACTAACCGGCGGGGCGGGAATCCGGGCGGACTGGGCTGCGGCGATCAGCGATCCGCAGGCGGTGGTCGGGCGTGATCGGCCGCGCCGCATGACTCGGCCCACAGTGCCGTCGTCGAGCACCCCGATGTGCGGCATCGCGAAGATCACGATTTCCGGATGCCCGGCGGTGTGGGGGACATGGTCGATGACGGCATTGATGCCCGTGACGCCAGCGAACGGCAAGCCAGACAACGTGCTGAAGTCGAACGCCTGATCCCACCGGCGTCGGATCTCGGCGCGGTACTCGGCCGCTATCTCGTCCCGACAGGCAGCCGTCACAGCGAGAGCCTCGCCGGGGTAGAAACCGCGCGAGGCGAGCACGTCCCCTTCGTTGTCGAGGAACTCGTGCAGTTCTTGGGCACCAGGGAACCGCGCTAACACCGCGGGCGGGACTGTGGTCATGACACGAGCGTAGTGCGAAACCCGAATCCGATCACAGTCGCATCGTTACTGTCGGTAGCCGCCCAGGAACCGCTCCAAGCGGCCGATCGCGTCTTCGAGATCCTCCACATGCGGCAGGGTGACGATCCGAAAGTGATCCGGGCGGGGCCAGTTGAACCCGGTGCCTTGGACCAGCAGGATGTGCTGATCCACCAGTAGGTCGAGCACAAACCTTTCGTCGTCGACGATCGGGTGCACCTTCGGGTCCAACTTCGGGAACAGGTAGAGCGCACCCTTCGGTTTGGTGGCCGAGACGCCTGGGATCTGGTTGATCATTTCGTAGGCGATGTCGCGCTGGGCTCGAAGTCGGCCGCCGGGCAGGATGAGGTCATTGATGCTTTGGCGTCCACCCAGCGCGGTCGCGATTGCATGCTGGGCTGGCACATTCGCGCACAGTCGCATGTTGGCCATCACATCGAGGCCTTCGAGGTAGTCCCGGGCGTGCTCCTTCGGTCCGGAAACCACCAGCCAACCGCTGCGGTAGCCCGCAACCCGATAACTCTTCGACAGCCCGTTGAACGTCAGGCAGAACATGTCCGGGGCGAGGCTGGCCACCGACGTGTGGGTAACACCGTCGTACAGGATCTTGTCGTAGATCTCGTCGGCCATCAGCACCAGGCCATGGCGGCGGGCGATTGCGACGAGTTCCCGCAGCAACTCGTCGGAGTAGACCGCTCCGGTTGGATTGTTGGGGTTGATGATCACCAGGGCTTTAGTGCGGTCGGTGATCTTCGCTTCGATGTCGGCCGGGTCTGGGAACCAGTCGGCTTCCTCATCGCAGATGTAGTGCACCGGGGTGCCACCGGCCAAACTCACCGCAGCAGTCCACAGCGGATAGTCAGGCGCCGGAATCAAAACTTCATCGCCGTTGCTGACCAACGCCTGCAGACTCATCACGATCAGTTCGCTCACCCCGTTGCCGAGGTAGACGTCTTCCACGTCGACGCCCTCGATGGGCTTCGTCTGGTAGTACTGCACCACAGCCCGCCGGGCGTGCAGGAGCCCCTTGGAGTCGGCGTAGCCGGACGCATCAGGCAGTCCGGCGGCCATGTCGGCCACCAGATTGTCGGGCGCTTCGAAGCCGAAGGGCGCCGGATTGCCGATGTTGAGTTTCAACACCCGGTGCCCGGCGTCTTCGAGTCGTTTCGCCGCTACCAGGACGGGTCCGCGGATGTCGTAGCAGACGTCGCTGAGTTTGTCTGACTGTCGGACTTCGCGCAGCGGAGCGGGACTCGCGGGGGGAGTGTCGAGGATGGTCACCGGTGGAACCTTTCGTGGGTGGGGCTCGGCCATTGTGACAGTCAGCCGCTGACTTTCCCGTCAGCGGTGCGGCGCGAGTGCCGTGACTCGCATCAGCGGCACCGGCAGTTGGCACCAGCCGGGCAGGCGTTTGAGCGCCGAAGCTGCCATGCGCAACTGTCGCTGTGAGCGTCCGGGCGTGTACAGCGACCGGACGGCCAGTTCGGCATCGGAATGTTGATCCAGACGGAACGGGAACCGGTGGCGAACAGTGCTGACCTCGGTGAAACCTGCCCGTTGGAGTTCGTTGCGCGCCGTTGCTGGACCCAGCGAACGGGGCATGGAGCCGGGTCCCCGCAGGATCGCCGTGAGCGTCAGACCAGCGGGTACGTCCCGGGCGTTTACCGGCCAAAGTGCGGGCACTAGGGCGCCGAATTGCCCGCCCGGGGTGAGGACTCGGCGGATCTCGGTCAACGTCTCGGCAAGTGGCACCAGCATGAGAGCCATCGACATCACGACGGTGTCGAAGCTTCCCGACGCAAACGGCAACGATGTGGTGGTGGCGTTGACCACCGGTCCGCGGCCCAGTGATTGGCCCGCGCGCGCCTCTGCCAGCGAAAGGTCAATGCCGACGTACGCCTCGGCGCGGGGCCCGAGGTGGGCTTGCATGGGCATGGTCCCGCAGGCGCAGTCGAGCACGCGGCCGATCCTGCTGGTCAGGCCCCCGGCAAGCCAGTCATAGGCGGTGCCCAGGGACGGGTCCTGAGCATGATCCAGCGCTGATTCGGTGATGCCGGCCCGGTCGCGGTGATACTCGTCGAGGTAGCGCGCCCATCGCTGTGCTTGCATGCACGGTCACCCGGTGTTGCGTAGTCCGTTGGCGATGCCGTTGATCGTCAGCGACACGGCTCGTTGAAGTTCACTCGGCACCGGCTCGCCGCGGCTGCGAAGTCGACGAACCCGGCGCAGCAGTTCGACCTGGAGTTGATGCAGCGGCCGGAGGCTCTCGTCGCGCACCCGCAGGGTGCGCGCCAAGGAGGGTTGGCCAGCCAGCAGTGTGTCTGATCCACGGACCCACAGCACGTGCTCGGTAGTTCTGGTGAACTCAGCGGACATCGTGTCGAAGATGTGGTGCAACTCCGGCGGCACAAGTCCGTCCACATAGAGCTTGGCTACCGTCATATCCGCCTTGCTCAGAGTCATGCTCACGTTCGACAGGAAGTTGTCGAAGAAGGGCCACAGTCGCACCATGTCGCGCAGGGTCTCTTCGTGGCCGGCCGCGCGGGCCGCCGCCAGTCCGCTACCCACACCGAACCAGCCAGGCACGATGTGGCGACTCTGCGTCCATCCGAAGACCCACGGGATGGCGCGCAGGCCATCCAGCCCGGTGCCCTGCTCCGGGCGGGAGGCCGGACGAGAACCCATGTGGATGCCCGCGAGTTCCTCGAGCGGGGTTGCCGCGAAGAAATAGGCAGGCAAATCCGGATTGTCCACCAGCGCCCGGTAGGCGCGCCAGGATTCCGCCGCCATGAGTTCCATCACCGCATCCCAGTCGTCCAAAGCGACGGCGGTCTCGCGGGGGGTCCGGTGCAACACACTCGCTTCAAGCACCGCGCCCAGGAGTAACTCCAGGTTTTCCCGCGCCAGTTCCGGCAGGAGGTACTTGTCGGAGATCACCTCGCCCTGCTCGGTCATCTTGATTTCACCGTCGACCACGCCGAAGGGCATCGCCATCACCGCGTCATAGGTCGGCCCGCCGCCTCGACCGACGGTGCCGCCGCGGCCGTGGAACAGCCGCAAGCGGATGCCGTGGCGGGCCGCGACGTCGCGCATTCTGCGCTGAGCTGTGTGGATTGCCCACTGTGACGCCGTGAGGCCAGCGTCCTTGTTCGAGTCCGAATACCCGAGCATGACTTCTTGTTCGTTTCCGCGCAGCCGCACGATCTCGCGGTAGGCGGGAATCGACAGCAACTCGTCCAGCAGTTCTTCGGCCCGGTCCAATTCGGACAGGGTCTCCAGCAGCGGGACGAAGTCGACCCGTGCGACACCTCGGGGCACATCCACCAAGCCGGCTTCCCGGGCCAGCACCACCGCGGCGAGCAGGTCGTCGACTTCGCGAGTCATGGACACGATGTAGGTGTCCACCGAGGTGGGTCCAAAAGTGTCTTGGGATTCGCGGATCACGCCGAAGGCGCCGAAGGTGCGGGCTTCATCGCCGTCCAGTGGTGGTGGGGTCATCGCCAGCGGCCGACGCCGGATGAGTTCCCCGGCAAGCAGTTCGGCGCGCTGCTTCGGATCAAGGCTGAGGTAGTCCAACTCTGGTTCGGCGTCGGCGAAGAGCCGAGCAAGTGCGTCGTGATGCCGGCGTGCGTGTTCACGTACGTCGAGCGCAGTGAGGCTGGTGCCAACTGCTGCGACGAGGCGTTGAATGTCGGCGACGAATGTCGCTGCGGCCTCTCCGGAAGCGTTGGCCTGCAGTGAGTCGACGATCAATCCCAGGTCAGCTAGCAACTCGGCCTGGTTGTAGTGCCCGGAATCTGTGTGTGGATCGCTGGACAGCTCCAGGCGGTGCTGCATCGCCGCCAGTTTCACTCGGTAGGGCTCCTGGCCGTAGACGCGCACCACTCGGGGATCGAGGCCGGGAAGTTCTGCCAAGTCGCGATTCAAAGACTCCCGAAGCTCGCTGCTCACCGGCATCAAGCGCTCCGAAATGGACAAGGTCTCGGCGAGCCGCTCCAGCCGCGGGGAGAGGTCGCGCACCGCGTGTCGACGCTGCAGCCACAACACCTCGGTGGTCACTTCTGGAGTCACGAACGGGTTTCCGTCGCGGTCGCCACCTACCCACGAACCGAAGCGCAGCGGAACCCGGTCCGGGGATGTCTCCGCACCCACCCGGCGTAGTTCGCGGGCGGTGTGATCAAGCACCTCGGACAGTGTTGAGTGGCACAACTCGTCCAGGTAATACAGCGCGTTGCGGGCCTCATCGACCACTTGTGGTCGTTCCACGCGCAGTTCATCGGTCTGCCACATGAGGTCGATGACTGCTGCGATGCGATCGTCGTTGGCAGGGGTGTCGGGTTGTTCGAGTAGTTCCGCGATCTGGCGCAGTTTCAGCAGTACCGAACGGCGGGCGGCCTCGGTCGGGTGAGCGGTGAAAACCGGCCGCACCTCCATGCGGTCGACGATCCCCTGCAATTGGTCAATTGGTACTTCGGCTTGTTCGATTCGATTCACCGCGGCGGTGAGGGGACCGCCATCGCGGGCGCGGCGTTCGGCCAAGGTGCGGGCCCGGTGCACTTGTTCGGCGACGTTTGCCAGTTGGAAGTAGGCGCCGAGGCTCCGGGCCAGCTTCACCGCCGTGGTGACGTCCAGCACCGACAGCACCGCGGCCGCTTCCTCCGGGTTCTCCCGCGACCAGCGACGAACCTGGTCGGTGAGTTTGGTGAGTTGCGGGCCCTCGGTGCGTTGCAGGGTCAAAGCGAGGAGATGGCCGAGGCGTTCGACGTCCTCGGTAAGTGCCGCATCAGGATCTGCTGGTGCCAGGCGCTGGTCTGATTCCACTGGTCAAGGGTATGGCAGTGGGGGACATGCGTCGATCACGCTCGCTGTTGGGACGGTCCGGCAGCGCGGCATGATCTGCGATGAAGCGGCGGTAGTCATGCAAGCTAGTGACCCTGGCTGGGGCACTTGCCAGGTAGTCGCTCACCGCCCGGGTAAGCCCTCGTTGGGCGCCGACATGAAGAAAGACACCCGCATAGACAGAACCCTCAACGCATGCATCTGCTGACCTCAGGGGATCGGACGCCGTTGCCCACGAGCCGACCGCGCAATAGTTCGGCAGCACAGTGGCCATTCGTTTGCCACCATCGAGTTCCTCCGCGAGAAACGCCTCGTGCAACGTTTCTCCGCTGCGCCCAGCACCGAATCGCCTGGCGTATATGTCGAACCGTTCCGCGAATAGCCCAAAAGCTTCCAGCCAGGCCACCAGCGGTCCGGTGCGGCGGTCCGCGGAATGGGTCGGATCTGATCCGGTCGCGACGCGTGCGGCCAACCATCCGGCATAGCGGGCAGCCACCGCAGCCCTGGTGCGCACGGGCATCAACGTGAAGTGCGCGGCGTGGGCGAGTTCGTGTGCCACTATCGCCGGCCGCGGTTGGCCAGCAGCGCCGATATCCGTCTCCTTGAGCCGGACTTGGGGTTCCCCTCGCGGCAAAGTCAACGGTGCGACGAAAGCCATCCGGGCAGGTGAGCGATCCGGGTAGACAACAGTGAAGGTCCGCGCAGCGAAGATCTCGCGCAGGTGGGGTGCGTAACTATCAAGGCCACGCTGCAAGGAGCTTCGGCAGCCCTCGACGATTGCCGCGTGGTGGGGCGTGGAGGGGGTCGACAACGGCTCCCCACCCAGAGTGAGTCGGATGGCTGCGCACATGGCCCCACCTGACCACATCCGAAAGTGAGAAGCATCCGCACCGCGGTCGGTGCCGTTAAGGTGGCCGCGTGTCGAACGAGGCCGCGGGAACTGGGCAGTCGCGCGCCCAGCGAGTGAAGCAGGTGATTCCCAGCACCCCTTGGTGGGTTGCCGCGGCGCTTTTTCTGGTGCTGTACCTCGCTGTCAACTTCATCTACGCAGCCAGCACGACAAGGCCAGCCCCGCCGACCATCGATGACCCGGGTCGGGCTGTGGTGTACGTGAGCCCGGTAGGTCTGGTGCCCACCGAAGGAAAAATCAAGTCTGAGTTGCTGATCCAGCCGCCAGCGGACTTGGTGGAGGCAGGTCGATGGGTGGAGAAGGTGAACGTCAACCTCCTTTCGATAACCAAGACCCTCACGTTCGAACAGGGAACACGTGACTTCAGTGCCGACTTCGAGGTGATCACGCCGGAGACCACCTTTGAGATGTATCCGTTCGATCAATATCAAGTGCCGCTCTGGGTGGTGGTGACGGTGGAGGACGCCCAGGGTGAGGAACGGGTGATCCCAAGCGACCTGGTGGTGTGGGGCAAGTTCCCCGGTTGGCGGGTGGAGCCCACCACGAGCAGGGACACCGACCTTGCCGCGTTGGGACTCTCCGAGCAGGATCGGGCGGAGTTCAATCGAACCGGCAATTCGGCAGCGGTCATCGATGTTTCGCGGAACGGATCGACCGTGTCGATCGTGCTGCTGCTGTTGGCCGCCATGGTTGTGCTCACCGCCTTGGCCTTGGTCGTGGCTCGTTCGGTGGCCACCAGGAGGCGACGGATCGAGGCCACCATGGCTAGTTGGTTCGCCGCACTGCTGTTCGCCATGGTGCCGCTGCGAACCAACATGCCCGCGGCGCCACCGATCGGGGTATGGATCGATTTCCTCGTTTTCCTCTGGGTGATCCTGGGTCTGATGGTCGCGCTTTCGCTGTTCATCGCGTCGTGGCTGCGCTATTCGCCGCCGGGCGTCAAGTCATGATCAACTTTCCAACTTGATGAACCGGTCGCGGTCAAGGTGCGCCCGATGGCCACGGATGTGGCACCACCGAACAGTGTTGGCACCTTGACCGAGAAGTCCGAGTTCCCTTCCCTGCATGGGGTCAAGGACGATTCCTGTAGGTCGAGCCGAATCGGACGGTGTTGGGCAACCTCGCAGTGGTCGGAGCAGATACCGCAAGCATGATCACCTTCTACCCCTGCGCTGGGGCACTTCGGCCACCGCTGGCTGATTTGCGGAATCACCCACCGCTGGCTGATTCGCGGAATCACCCACCGCTGGGCGATACCATCGCGGCATGTCTGATTCCCCCCACTCGGCCGCGGGCGAGGCAACAACCGACCGCTCCGAGGAGGCTGCCGCGGCGACAGCGGACCGTGAGTTACTCGAAGCGTTCGGGGCCGACGCTCGCAAACGGATCACAGACTTTCAGGACCCGCATCAAGAGTGGCGCCGGTTGATATCGGAGTTCGTGGGCACCTTTTTTCTGGTGCTCGTCGCCGCAGGCGCTCCGATGGTGGGCAAGGCCTACCCGGACACGGTCAGCCTGGCCGCGGCAGTAGTGGCGCCAGGCTTGATGGTGATGGCCGTCATCATGTTCATGGGAAAGGTGTCCGGCGCGCATTTGAATCCGGCGGTGACCGTTGGCTTCGCCCTGCGGCGGGATTTCCCATGGGCTCGCGTGCCGGGATACATCGTGACGCAACTGCTCGCCGCCATCTTTGCCGCCTGGGTGTTGACGCTCATAGTCGGAGTGTCCAGTGCCGATGGTGGGTCCTACCCGGGTGCGAACACCTCAGCGTTTGCCGCCTTCGCGACCGAGGCCATCTTGACCTTCGGGCTGATGAGCGTGATCCTGGGCACCTCCTCGGGTGCGCAGAACATCGGGATCATCGCGGCCATCGGCGTGGGCGGCTACATCGGTCTGGCCGGCCTGTGGGCCGCGCCGCTTTCTGGGGCGTCGATGAACCCGGCGCGCACGTTTGGCCCGAACCTGGTGGGTGGTGACCTCAGCGAATACTGGGTGTACCTGGCCGGCCCACTGCTCGGTGCCGTGTGCGCGGTCGGACTCGCCTATATTTTGCGTGGCAGAGGCGGGGGTCTGCATGGCTCGCTTGCTGCCCAGGGTGCGCTGGACGTCGAGGTGGAAAGCAAGAAGCTGATCTGAGTTCGACGTCGCCTGAGGTGGCGTTAGCGTCTCCGCTCGCGCAGTCCTTCAACCACGATGGCGAACTGAGCCTTGGTCATCACCGCGCCCTCCCGGCGCACAGCTGTGGCGGAAACCGCCAGCAATCGATCCAATCGCACGAAGCTCGGCCGATTCTCTCGGTCCCAACTGCCTGCTCCGATGCCGACCCAGTCGCGGTCCCGGCTCCGGTCCCGACTGCTCACCATCAACGCGGCGTAGTCGTTTCCGGCGTCCACGGCAGACCCGAGCACCACGATCGGTCGATCCTTGCCTTGGTTGGGGTCCTCCTCGTATGGCACCCATGCCCACACGATCTCACCGGGATCCGGTTCATCATCGATCTCTGGTGCGTACACCACGGTGAAACGACCGCGGTAATCGTAGGCACCGCCACGATCTGGCCGGGGGTCGGCGTTCGGGTCTGTTGGCATGGCATCTGAGCCTAGAGCCTCCGGCCGATACCCTCCACAGGTGCAAGCGAACCTTGACTGACCGGGCATGATAGGGCCAAAGTGGAGGTATGACTACTTCAGCAGAGGCGCCCATCCTGGTCTTCGGCGACGACGGTTCCCAGGGGGCTGACGTGGCGTGGTTGTGGGTCAACGAACAGTCGTGGCCGGACTGGCGTATCGAAGTGTTGGCAGTGGAACCCGCGGTGGGCGGGCCGGTGCCGACCGAAGAAGAAGCGACGCCGCATCGGTGGGAGCCGGGTGTGCCCAGGAAGTACTTCGCCGACGACGTCTCGGGGTTGGAGTATCTGACGGCACGAGCTGACCCGCGGGCTGTGCTCGGCCGTCGCAGCGATGCGTCACTCATCGTGGTCGGTCCTCGCGGCCGGGGCTTCTTCAAAGCCCTGCGATTGGGCAGTGTGGCCGAATGGCTCTTGCAGTGCCCACCGGCGCCGATGGTGCTCGCGCGCTCCGGTCGACCAGTCAAGCGAATCCTGGTGTGCATCGACGGTTCGGCGCACGCCTGGCTGGCAGCGCGGACCTGCGCAGCGCTGCCTTTGGCGCAAGGCGCGGACGTCATCGTGTTGACTGTCGGGACCTCGGGAGCCCCTGCACCTCACGATGTGGAACGCGCCGCGGAACTCTTCGAAGCTGCTGGTGCGGCCAGCGTGGATGTGATCGAAGTGATGCCGGACCCGCTGCAGTTGTTCTTCAATGTCCGCGACGTGGTGATCGACCTCGCCAAAGAGCGAGCAGTCGACTTGATCGCCATGGGTACCCGGGGGCAGTCGGATTGGCAATCCCTGCGCATCGGATCCACGGCGAGTTCGGTCACCCGATATGCCGAAGCTTCAATGCTGTTGGCCAACGCCAGTCGGATTTGATTCCGGCGGACTATCCAGCGGAGAACAGTCGGTCTCCCGCATCGCCCAGCCCGGGCACGATGAAGTGATCTGAGTTCAGGCACCGATCTTCTGCGGCAACGACGATGTGGACGTCGCAGCTCAGGTCCTCACTCAATCGCCGAATTGTTTCGACGCCTTCCGGGGCACAGATGAGCGATACCACCGTCACCGATGGCGCGCCAACAGCGTCGAGTCGACGGATCACGTCGCCCAACGTTCCGCCGGTTGCGATCATGGGCTCCAGCACAATGACGGGAACCCCCACCAGCGACGCTGGGAGCGCATCGAGGTACCAGGAAGGCTCCGCCGTGCTTTCGTCGCGTCGCAGTCCCACCAGTGCCACACCTGATTGCGGCAGCAAGCGGGTGGCGGCACCGAGCATGCCAAGACCCGCACGCAAGATCGGCACCAGTAGCGGCCGCGCCACCAACCGGCGGCACGACATGCGCTCCAAGGGGGTGACCACCTCACCGTCCACCGTGTCGAGGTCGGCTGTTGCGGTCACCATCAGCACACTGGCCGCCTGGTCCACCAAAGCGGAGAACTGATCGGGTCGCGTCTCCACGTCCCGGATGCTGGCGAGGAGTTCGGCGAGGAGCGGGTGGGGGTCGATTGTCACGCGCACCCGCCAATCTTGCCACCCTTTCGGTGCCGATCAGCCATCCTGGGCGACATGTGGCGAGACGGTGTGCCGGATCCGCCGGCAACTGTGACACCCTGGCACCCGTGAATCAAGCCGCAGAACCCGCCGATCCGAAGCTGCCCCCGCGCGCTTCGCTGGACAAGAAGAAGACCATCATCGGCGGCATCGTGACGTTGATCGTGATGGGCCTGGTGTTTTGGGCACTGTCCAAGCAGTTCGGATCCTTCGCGGATGCCTGGAGCAAGATAACGGAGATGACCCCGATCATCATGGCCTCGCTGGCCTTGGTCGCGGTGGTCAATATCGTGATCTACGTCTTTCCGTACATGGTTGCGATTCCCGGGCTCAAATACCGACCCGCCTTCATGGTTCGGCAGACCTCGTGGATGATGGCCGCGCTGGTGCCCGCCGGGGGTGCGTTCGCCCTGGCCCTGCAATACATGATGTTGGCGTCCTACCGGGTTTCGGCTGCGGCAGCGACCTCCGGCATCGGCATCACCAGCGTCTGGAGTTTCTTCATGACGTTCCTGCTGCCCGTGCTCGGGGTGCTGGTATTGCTGCCCTCGGGTGAGTTGGAGAGCGCCTGGACCTACGCCGGACTGATCGGAGCCATTTCGCTGATCGCGATGATCATCGTGTTTTGGCTGATTCTGCGCAGCGAAGCCAGTGCCCGGAAGATCGCCGGCTGGGGTCAGAAGTTGGCTGACCCGTTCCTGCGCAAGCTGAACCGCAACATGGACATCACCGCCTCAGTGCTCAGTTTCCGCGAGGAAGTCGTCGACGTAGTGAAGGCCAAATGGATTTCGCTGACGGTCACGAACCTGGCGGTTTCCTTCATGCAGTTCATGATCCTTTTCGTGGCCATTCGCGGGGTGTCCGGTGACGCCGCGGAATCTGGGGTGTCTTTCGCGGAGGTGTTCGCCGCCTTCGCGATCTCACGACTGGGCACGCTGGTGCCCATCACACCCGGCGGCCTGGGCACCGTGGCAGGCGTGCTGGGTGCCATGCTCGCCACCTTCGGCATGAACCAGGCAGACATCCTGGCAGCGGTCCTGGTGTGGCAGATGGTGCAGTTGTTCCCGCAGGCCATCACGGGGCTGGCAACACTTCTCGGGTGGCGAGTTCAGGAAGCCCGAAAGGTGAAGCCCGCCGCGGCCTGAGTTATCCACAGTCTCGTTACTGGCCCTACCTTTATTCGCGGTGTGCCGCGCAGGCTGGTGGCATGGATGACGATTCAATTCTCGATGCAACCCCGGCAGCCACCACCGTTCTGGTCTCCTCGGCCAGCGGGTTGGTGTCCTGCGCTCCCTATCTGGTCGGCTTCACCCCGCACGAGAGCCTCGTGCTCATCTTCCTCACCAGTCCACCGCAGCGGCAGGTTGCGGTAACGCTCAGGGTCGATTTGGTGGCGGACTCGTGCAGCGCTGCCGACCGCGACTCGGTGGTGGAGCACATTTCGGGATCCCTGAATCGGGCGCAACATTTCGGCGTCGACCTCGCCCAGGTGCACATGTTGGTGTACTCGGCGGCCGCGTCCGCTTTGCCCGGTGCCAGATTCGTCGCTGCGGCCATGAACATGTGCCAGTCCAGCGGTATCGAAGTGGGGGAGGTGTTGGCTACGGACGGCGAAAGCATGTGGCACTACCGCGATGGTGATGGTCGATGCGGCAACGCTGTCGCAGTTCCGGTGGCTCGGGGTGAGGCCCTCAATGTTCAGTTCGAGTTGGTCGCGGCCGGGGTCGGATTCGTCGCGAACCGGGAGGTGCTCGCCGATTCCCTGGCATCCGATCCGGAGCACCAGGTGTCGCCTAGTCGGCTAGCCGCCGCCCGACGGGAACGCGATCGGGCAAGTCGCACCGAGGCAGCCGCACGCAGCTGGCGCAAGCTCGCTGAAGATTCCCTGATGGGCACCATGCGCACGCCCTACGACGCCGCGGAAGCGTATCGTCGGGCACCAGTCTGGGCGCTGGCGTTGGCGGACGCCAGAGTTCGCGAACCGGTGATGCATCGACTACTCCTCGGGTCAGATCCGACCGCACGTGCCGGCCAGCTCGCGCAGGCGCGCACCTGGCTCGTCGGTCTGGTGACCATGTTGGGTGGATCCGTGCGGGCTCCGGTTGCGGCGACGCTGGCGGCAGTCGCATGGCAGCAGGGCGATGGGGCGTTCGCCGGGATCGCCGCGGAACACGCATTGGAGGCGGACTCGACGAATCGCCTTGGCGCGCTGATTGCTGCGGCGTGCAGTTCTGGAATGCCGCCTGCCACGTGGGCAGACGTGTTGGCAACATTCACGTTGACCGAGCTGCGCACCGCCAGACCTTCGGCCCTGGCCAGCTAGGCCAGCTAGGCGGCGTCGGCCTCCGCCTGTCGGGCCAGCAGCTCTGCGGACTGCAGCGCCACCCAGGTGTCCATCAATTGCCAGTGGTAGCCCACCCAGTCGTGCAAAGCCACCGGGTTCCGAGGGACCTCGGACGCCTCGAAGTACTCCCAGGACACCACCAGGGTGTTGCGCACCGGGATGGCCTCCCACACTTTCACGAGGGTATCGATCTCGTCGAGTCCGGTGTGGGCGACGATGCAGACGGCAGCGTCGGTTCGAGCCACCAGTGCGGCGTGCAGGCCGGTGATACGTGGGGCAAGCAGTCGCTCGAGGTCCTCGGCGCGCTGCGCTGCGAGGATGTGGCCGTTGGAGCGCAATTTGGTGATCACCTGATGGCGTCGGTGTTCAGTGAAATTGCCGCCTTCTGGGAAGATCAACAGCGCATCGGCCGGTCCCATACGTTCTGCTAGGAGGCTGATCCGCTCCACCACTTTCTCGGTCGGTTCGCCGCGGGTGATGAATACGTTCGGGGATCTGTGCAGAATCACGTCGAGCAGCGGATCCCACTGCAGGGCCGCTTTCAGCACGACGTGGGGGCGGCGGTGGAAATCCACCAGCAGGCGATGGACGAGCAGTAGCGAATCTCCGGGTCCGGCGTGGCGGCTCACCACGATCAGCGGGACCTCCGGTTCCGGTCGGTCACTGGGGTGACTTTCCACCTCGAGTCGCAGGTAATGTTCGGCGGCCGTCAGCAGGATCGTGAGGCAGTTGCGCAGCAGGGCGAAGGTGCGTTCCTGCCCGCGGTCGGTGCGAAGGCGTCGACCAAACCCGAGAGTTATCCACTGGCCAAAGGCGGCGACCAACCCGGCGACCTCGACCAGCAAATACAGATAGGCGAAACACAGCAGTCGCAGCGGTCTGGCGACGAAGCCGACTGGCAGGCTCACCAGCGCACTACCGATCAGCCATAGCGGCAGCAGCACGATGGCCAACACAACCCCGATAGCGAACATGGCTGGTCGCAGCAGGAAGCGGCGCACGGCCAGCGGCGGCGGGGCCATCACGCCACCGTCGGGTCATCCACGACCGGCGCCCGCGGATCGACCCGTCCGGCGGCGCATTCGTCCAGAAAGGCCGAACTGGCGAGGTAGGCAGATTCAATCCGGGAGGAAACTTTGGAGGTGTCGCGGAAGTCGTAGTTGCGCCAATCTGACGGCTCCGGAGCGCTGCCACCGGTGGGCAAGACGTACACATCGATGAACTCGCGGGTGCGTCGCAGTGCTGCGTGGAACCGCGCTCGGCGCGCCACTTCGAAGGCGATCTGCGCCACCTGCCAGGGTTTGCGAGGAACCGTCAGGGGTCGCTCTATCCGTCCCACCTGTAGTACGTAGGCCCGCGTGGCGCCCAACTTACGTGCCCGATCCAGCGGAATCGAATTGACGATTCCGCCGTCGATGAAGTGCTCGCCGTTCAACTCCACGGGCGGGAAAACGCCAGGTAGCGCGCTGGAGGCCAGGATGGCCGGCACCAGTGGCCCTTGGGAGAACCACACTTCGGCGCTTCGTTCGATGCTGGCTGCGCAGCACCAGAACTCGACTGACAATTCGGCGAAAGTGGCCGGCACCTGTGCGGTGAGCAGATCCTGTAGCGGCTTGGTCGGGTAGAGGTGCACACCGGTGGACCGCACGAGAGCGTCGAAGCGCGACAGGATGGACGCGCCGAATGGCCCCGACTCACCGATCTGTGTCCACAGATCCGCCATCTGTGCGACGGTATCCGGGGTTGGATCTGTGGCGAGCATCGCGCCGTTGATGGCCCCGATCGAGGTGCCCACGATCAGGTCTGGCGCGATACCCCGTTCCAGCAAGGCACGCAGCATGCCGACCTCGGCTGCGCCCAGAACGCCGCCGCCGCCGAGGACGAAGGCGGTTCGATCAGCCGACGATGGCCCCTGGGATCGCATGGAACCATCATGGCGCGGAGTTGTTGCGCCGCGCGACAGTGGCCGCGAGGTTTAGGCTGGGCTCATGAGAACCGTCATTGTGGGATATGTCGATACGCCGGAAGGCCGGGCAGCGTTGCACTCGGGTATGGCCGAGGCCATGCTCAGAGATGCCCAACTCGTGGTGGTGCACTCGAGCCGGGGTGGTCTGGCCCATGACGGCGAAGATGCGGTCGCGGTTAAGCAGGCTCTCACCGCCGTGCAGCAGGAACTTTCCGCGGATCACATCCCCTTTCACATCCGAAATTTGGTCCGCGGCTATGAGCCCGCTGAGGACCTGATTGCGATGGCGGAAGAGTACGGGTCCGAACTCATCGTCATTGGGCTGCGGCGTCGGACCAATGTGGGCAAGTTGCTGCTGGGCAGCAACGCCCAACGCGTGCTGATGATGGCCCAGTGCCCAGTTCTCGCGGTGAAGAGCAACGCCCTGTGAACTGCGCGGGCGAACACCCGTAGCGAGCGGCGGGCGCCGCACGCAGCCGCGACGTCTCGGGCTGCGAGGCCGACGATCCATGGATCAGCCGCTGTGAAGTTGCACTCAGGTATGCCAAGCAGTCGGAGTGGGCATGGTGAAGAAGGACACTTCCTATGCCTGTCACGGGAATAGTCGAGGACGTGGCAGAGTTGTCCGTGACAGAATCTGCTTGACAGCAGCCTCGATTCGTATGCCCAAAAGTCGGGTAACCCCCGCTCCCGTTACTGAAAGGTTCCCCGTGGCTAACCGCGCGACTACGCAAGATGAGCCTGACCTCCTCACGAGCGATTCCGATTCGGGTCCCGGCTCAGTCGCTGTGAAGCGGGCGACCACGAAGAAGGCGCCGGCGAAGAAGGCTCCAGTCAAGAAGGCCGCGGCGAAGAAGGCCCCCGCGAAGAAGGCCACCGCGAAGAAGGCCCCCGCGAAGAAAGCCGCAGCGAAGAAGACTACGACTCGAAAGGCGACCGGAAAAAGGGCCGCCACCAAGAAGGCCGCGACAAACGCCGCAGCCGTCGACAGTGAGGTGATTGACCTCAATGCGATCGACGACGCGGCGGTGGTTGTTGCGACGTCGCGGTAGTCGTAGAAGACACCGGTGAGGTGGTCGACCTCAAAGAGGCGAAGAACCTTGAGGTTGAGCTCGAAGCAGAGTTGTCCGAAGACCTCAAGTCCGTGGTCGCAACGGAAGAGCCGAAGGCCGAGGCAGCCAAGCCGACGGCCGCCGAGGAACTGGTGATCTCCGACGTCGACGACACCGACGAACCGGTCCAGCAGGTGCACCAGGCGGGTGCGACCGCGGACCCAGTCAAGGACTACCTCAAGCAGATCGGCAAAGTTGCCCTGCTCAATGCCGAGCAGGAGGTGGAACTGGCCAAACGCATCGAAGCCGGCCTGTTCGCCGAGGAAACGCTTGCGCAAGGAATCGATGACGACGAATTGCGGATGGACCTGGAGTGGATTGCCACTGACGGGCAGGCAGCCAAACGGCACCTGCTTGAGGCCAACCTTCGACTGGTGGTGTCGCTGGCCAAGCGGTACACCGGCCGCGGCATGCTGTTTCTGGATCTCATCCAGGAAGGCAACCTGGGCCTGATCCGGGCGGTGGAAAAGTTCGACTACACCAAGGGCTACAAGTTCTCTACCTACGCCACCTGGTGGATCCGGCAAGCCATCACCCGCGCCATGGCCGACCAAGCACGTACGATCCGCATCCCGGTGCACATGGTCGAGGTCATCAACAAGTTGGCCCGCGTGCAGCGCCAGATGACTCAGGATCTTGGCCGGGACGCGACTCCGGAGGAATTGGCCCGGGAACTCGACATGACTCCCGAGAAGGTCATCGAGGTGCAGAAGTACGGGCGTGAGCCGATCTCGCTGCACACCCCCCTCGGGGAAGACGGCGACAGCGAATTCGGAGACCTGATTGAGGACTCCGAAGCGATCGTGCCAGCCGATGCAGTGTCGTTCACGCTGCTGCAGGAGCAACTCCAGGGTGTCCTGGACACGCTCAGCGAACGGGAAGCCGGAGTGGTGAAGATGCGGTTTGGCCTCACCGATGGTCAACCGAAGACGCTCGACGAAATCGGCAAGGTCTACGGGGTCACCCGAGAGCGCATCCGGCAGATAGAGTCCAAGACCATGTCCAAACTGCGCCACCCGAGCCGTTCACAGGTACTCCGCGACTACCTCGACTAGCAACACGGCGGGGGACTAGCCGCACAAAAGGGGTAGCAGCACAGCGGGGGACTTGCCGTCTGAAGGTGCGTAGTCAGGCCACTGTGCTGTGAATCGCAGGCCCGCTGAGCAACCGGCAGCGGGGGGAGGTCATCAGTGCAACCCCGCCCCGCTGGCAGATCAGTTGTGTGCGAATACGACGGCCACCCAAGCCGCAGTGACGATCAGGACGCTGGCAAGGTCGATGAGCATTCCCAAGCCGGCCGCTTTCATCGCAGTCACAGTTGTGGGCCAGGCGCGAGCAACTGATTTCACGCGCCACAGTTCAGCGACGAAAACCCCGGCGATGAAACCGAGAATCAGCCCCACCACCGGAATCACAAAGAAACCCACCAGACCGACCAGTCCACCGACGATCAGCACCATCGAGGGCACGCCATCGTCGCGCATCCAGCGGGCCGGAATGAGGTACTTCAAGCCGGTTGCCAGCGCGATCAGGACAACCGCGAAGGCAGCGATCGACCACCCCCACGAACCGCCAGTGACCACTCCCCATAGCGCAATAGCGCCAGCTACGAGAAATGGTCCAGGCAGAATCGGCACGATCGTGCCAGCGATCCCCACCACACAGGCGATGGCGACCGCAACAGTTAAGGCGCTCAGCTGTCGCCGCTTTTGTCGGTCGCCCCAAGAGTGTGGGTGAAGTCCCAGATATGGGCAGCCAGCGGCCGAACCTTCTCCAGGTGGGCCTTGGAGTGGTGGCCGCAGAAGTAAAGGTCACCACCTGAGGTCAACTCCACGTGTACATACGCTTGTGCGCCGCAACGATCGCAGCGATCCGAGGCCGTGAGGGGACTCGTCTTGGTCAAGGTCGACATGGGACACCTCCGTTGCGTTCGCTAGTCGATGACGGGCTAACAGTCTCACACCGGTCCGACATTTCCCGCATTGTCGGAGTTCGCCATGAGCGTAGAAGGGTGTTGCCGCTTGATCGAGGAGTCGGAGGTGTCGGTTAGATTCAGATCCGTGACTGAAACCCCCGCGCGCTACTCGGCCAAGGACCTCACCGTCCTGGAGGGTCTGGACGCAGTGCGCAAGCGGCCGGGCATGTACATCGGGTCCACCGACGAACGTGGCCTGATGCACTGCCTGTGGGAAATCATCGACAACGCCGTCGATGAAGCCTTGGCAGGCCACTGCAACACCATCACGGTGACGCTGTACCCGGATGGATCAGCGGGGGTAGTCGACGATGGACGCGGCATACCGGTGGATGTCGATCCGAAGACCAAACTGACTGGTGTGCAGTTGGTGATGACCAAACTGCACGCAGGTGGCAAGTTCGGGGGCGGCTCCTACACCGCTTCCGGCGGTTTGCACGGGGTGGGTGCCAGCGTGGTAAACGCCCTGAGCGCTCGGCTGGATGTGGCCGTGGACCGGTCCGGCCGCACACACGAGATGTCCTTTCGACGCGGCGTCCCAGGGGTGTTCGACGGCGACGGCCCCACCGCTACGTTCGCCCGGAAGGCGGGACTGCGGCAAACCCACAAAGTGCCCAAGACGCGCACCGGCACCCGTGTGAGGTTCTGGCCAGATCCGCAGGTCTTCACCCCAGGAGCGAGTTTCGACACCGACGCCCTCATCGCACGAGCTCGGCAGACCGCCTTCCTCGTGCCTGGGTTGGCCATCACCATCGCCGACCACCGCGAGGTCGAAGGGGAGGGCGAGCCGATTTCGGAAACCTTCCGATTCCGCGGCGGCATCGGCGAATATGTCGACTACCTCACTAGCGGCGATGCCATCACGAGTGTGATTCGACTGACCGGACAAGGGCACTTCCGCGAAACCATTCCAGTGCTCGACGGCAAAGGACATATGTCGAGCAAAGAGGTGGAGCGCACCCTGGACGTCGATGTGGCCCTGCGCTGGAGCAACGACTACGACGCTCGGGTGCAGTCATTCGTGAACATCATCGCGACACCAAAGGGAGGCACCCACGTCGCTGGATTTGACCGGGCGATGGTGAAGACGGTCAATGAGGCGATTCGGGCGGCAAAGGTGCTGCGCGCCAGCGAAGACAATGTCACCAAAGAGGACATTTTCGAAGGCGTCACGGCAGTGGTCACAGTGCGCCTGCCGGAGCCGCAGTTCGAGGGGCAGACCAAAGAGGTGCTGGGTACTCCGGCGGCCTCTCGGATCGTCTCCCACGTTGTGTCCAAACACCTGCGGGAATGGTTCGACTCGCCGCCGCATGGCCAGAAGGCAGCAGCCAAACAAGCCCTGGAGAAGATCGCAAACGCTTCCCGGGCTCGGATCGCCGCCCGCACTAGTCGGGATGTGCAACGGCGTAAAAACGCTTTGGAATCCTCAGCTCTCCCAGCCAAACTAGCGGATTGCCGCAGCGGCGATACCGAGCGCAGCGAACTGTTCATCGTGGAGGGCGACAGCGCACTCGGAACGGCAAAGATGGCGCGAAACTCTGGTTTCCAAGCCTTGCTGCCGATCCGCGGAAAGATCCTGAACGTGCAGAAGGCCTCCATGGCCGACATGCTCAAAAATGCCGAGTGCGCTGCCATCATTCAGGTGATCGGAGCCGGCTCCGGCCCCACCTTCGACCTCGAATCCGTGCGCTACGGCAAGATCGTGCTGATGACCGACGCCGACGTCGACGGCGCCCACATCCGCTGCCTGCTGCTGACTCTCTTCCAGCGATACATGCGACCGTTGCTGGAGCAGGGCCGCGTGTACGCCGCTGTGCCCCCGCTGCACCGGGTGGAGTTGATCCAGCCGGGCCGCAAGAGCAACGAAGTCATCTACACCTACAGCGACGCGGAGATGAAGCGGGTGATCGCTGACGCCGATGCGAGGGGGGTCAAGGTCAAAGACCCGATTCAGCGCTACAAAGGTCTAGGTGAGATGGACGCTGTGCAGTTGCGTGACACCACCATGGACCCGGGGCACCGACTGTTGCGGCGGATCACGGCCAATGATGCCGAGGCAGCCTGCCAGGTATTCGACTTGTTGATGGGATCAGACGTCGCACCACGCAAGGACTTCATCGTCTCCAGCGCCGACGAGATTGATCGCAGCAGGGTGGACGTCTAGAGGTCCTGCGGAATGATCCGGCCGGTTTCCACGTCGTAAATGGCACCGCCGACGGTGACGTCTGCCCGAAGGAAGGGAAAAGACCGCACCCGGGCGACATCCACTGCGAGTGCCCCGAGTTGGTCAGTGGTGGTGTCGAACTGCATCGACCAAGTGTTGACGCCAAACCGATCCTGGATCTCCTGGTGCACCGCGTCCTCGGAACCCTTGGCCATCCGGCAGTCGGTGTGGGGCATGATGAGGATGCGATCCACGTTGAGCAGGTAGGTGGCTAGCGCCAAGGTCCGCAGCACGTCTTGAGTGACCCGGGCACCGGCATTGCGCAGGATCTTCGCGTCTCCCATCGACATTCCCACCGCTTCGAGCGGCATGACTCGGGAGTCCATGCAGGTGACGATGGCCAGCCCCTTCGCCGCTCGGCCGGTGCGGCCGGACGAGGTGAAGTCGGTGACGAAGGTGTCATTGGCGGTTAGCACATCGGCGAACTGTTCGGCAGGGAACGTGTTCTCGGCGTTCATCGGCATACCACTGAGCCTAGCCCTTGGCATCCCGCGGCCGAATCACCCCGCGGACTCCCCGGATGAGTGGCCTGGAAACACCCCGAGGCCGGGGTCTACGAGCGGGGCTGCGTTGTTCACGGCGGTCGCTACTTCGCCGAATCCAACCGAGATCAGCGGCACCTTGCCCGGATAGGTGGCCAAATCCCCTGCAGCGAGGACTCGCGGCAGCGTGGAGTGCATCGCGGCATCCACCACGACCCGGCGTTTCGACAGTTCCAGCCCCCACTCGGCCATCGGCCCAATGTTGGCGATGAAGCCGAGCGCGGCAACCACCGCATCGGTGTTGCAGGTGGTGACAACGCCGGACTCTTTGTGGCGGACGTCAACTTCGGTGACGCGTTCGTCGCCGCGAATATCCGCCACCTCACTGCTGGTCAGGAACCGCACACCCAAATCCTGCACTTTGGTGACCATCCCGGCGTGCGCACGGAACTGTTCGCGCCGATGCACGATGGTGACCGAGTTCGCGATCGGGTGCAGCGACCAGGCCCAGTCGAACGCGGAGTCGCCACCGCCGACGATCACGACATCTCGGCCGGCGTAGTCATCGAGTTTCGGAACGAAGTAGGCGACTCCCCGACCCACCCACTCTTCCCCGACTGGGATTGGCCGAGGTCGAAAGGATCCAATGCCGCCGGTGAGAATCACCGCTTTGGCCACGATTGTGCGGCCAGCAGCTGTGCCCACCCGGACCGGACCTGCCTCCGAGGTCTCAAGCGTGACCGCTTGCTCACCGAGCAGGTACTGCGGCTCCCCGGCAGCCGCCTGGGCGAGTAGTTGGGCGACCAAGTCGCGGCCTTTGATCACCGGGAAGCCACCCACGTCGAAGATGTCCTTCTCGGGGTACATCGCGGTGATCTGACCACCGGCCTCCGGCAGGGTGTCGATCACGATCGTGGAAAACCCTCGAAACCCCGAATAGTAGGCACCGTAGAGGCCTACCGGGCCAGCACCGATGATGAGGATGTCACAGCTGCGATCCGTCACCCATCAAATCTACTGCGTGCCGGAGCTATCCGCGCCACTTGATACTGCAGCCCATGGCGGGTCGCTGCGGTTCTGGGACCGGCTTGGTGGCGACGAGCAGTTGGATCGCGTTGCGAAGATCGTCGCCGGTGACTGCGACACCGTTTCCGGGGGTGGACTCGTCGAATGCGCCCCGGTAGCCGAGTTGGCCATTGACGTCGTAGACGAAGAAGTCCGGGGTACACACGGCGCCGAACTGCCGGGCGGCAGTCTGCTCCCTGTCGATCAGGTACGGGAACCGCCAGTTGGCGCGGGCGGCTTGTTCGGATAGGCCGGGAACGTCATCGTCGGGGTAGGCATCAACGTCGTTGCTGCAGATGGCCACGAAGGACACCGGCTGGTCGGCGAAGTCGGCGGCAAATTGGCCAAGAGGGTGCTCCAAGTGCCTCACATACGGGCAGTGGTTGGCACTGAACATGACCACCAGCACGCCGGAACCGCGCAAACCCACCAGGTCGTGCTTGTTGCCGTTGAGGTCTGGCAGAGTCAGTTTGGGCATGGGGGAGCCGAGCGGCACCTGGGATGAGTAGACAGCCATACCCGGAACGCTAACCAACCGGCTACCGCGTTGCCGCCCGAGCACAGTCGCCGCCGCACCCGGTTGGCAAGGTGGGTCGCGCTCCCTAGGCGGTTGCGGTGGTGCCCACGACACGCCAGCGGACGTGTGGTTCCGCGGTGGCCCCGCACGAGGCCGGAATCGAGCGCGGAGACGTTGTTGCGGCCACGTTCACCAGTGTGGTCGCGGCGGTGGGCGTGCGCAGTTCGACGACCGTCTGGCCCACGCTGTCGTGATGCTCGCTGAGGACCACCACCTCCGACGGTGCCTCGTAGCCGCCGACCGCTCGGAGGTGCAGGTCCGCACATTGGGCCGCAGGGCTCAAGCACGATCGTCCCCGGGCATCGGTCAGCCGGATGTGACCAGCGCGTGCCGACGCCATCACCGCTCGCACCGAATCGCCGTCTAACCTGCCGTAGACGTAGCCCCAAGGCAGCAACACTCCGGTCGCAGCGAATCGGTGCCCGCCTAGGTGAGAGCACTCCCACACCGCCAGGTCCTCCACCTCGGCCAAGGCTCGCCGCCCCCAACGGGCACAGCAGACGTCGCGCTTGCCGTTGGTGCACACGAATAGCTGAGGGCTAGCCGGATCCCAGCTGGGAAGCTCGCCCGCGATCAGCGCCTGCGGATCAAGTGCGAGTAGTTCCGCCGAGTCGCCCAGCAGGGTGCTCACCAGTTGGCCACTGGCCGGGTGGGCGATCCAGACTCGAGCCTTCGCCGGCTGGCGGTCGCCGATGTGACGCCCCGATGGGCGGGCGAGGATCACTTTCACTCCGGACCAGGCCGAGCCACTGAGCCCCGCACCCACCGCCGCCGGAAACCCGGACTCCAGCAGCGCCTTGGCGCCGTAGCTTCCGTGCTGTTCAATGACTAACCACACCGAAGCCAGCGGTGCCGTCCCGGCGAGTGGCTCACCGGCCTGCGCGGCAGATTCCGAGCAGGATCGGGCGTCGCCGGCCGCGAGGTCGGGTGTCACGCGGATGGCCGGAACACCCGAGCACCGCCACCGACGGCGGCTAGCCGGGTCGGCACCGAGACTCCGGAACCATCCCGACGCGAGTCCTGATCCGGCAACACGATGTTGACCCCGGCGCTGCTGCAGGCAGCCGGTGCCGGCCCGACGGCAGCCAGCAGCAGTTCCCGTTCGCCGCTGAGTAGTCGCTGAACGCGAACCCCGGCGGTAGCGCGGCCTTTCGCCGGGTATTCCGACAGCGCTGTGATCTTGGCCGTTTTGGCGCCCCTGGCTCCCACCGCCACCGTGAGCACCAGATCCGAGTCCTCATCGGCCACCGCAAAGGCCACAACTCGGGCACCCGCCGGGAGTTTGATCCCGGCAACTCCGCCGGCGTTTCGCCCCTGGGGGCGCACGAGATCGGCTGGAAAGTGCAGCAGCGAGCCGGCCGAGGTGATGAACACCAGATCGTCATCGTCGTCGCAGACTGCCGAAGCGATCACCTCGTCGCCGTCCTTGAGCGTGATCACCGACCAGTCGGCCTTGTTGGCCGGGGTGTCGGGTGCTACCCGCTTGACGACGCCAGCGGCGGTGCCAAGGGCGAAGCCGCGATCATCGAGGCTCACCACACCCACCACCCGCTCACCGTCGGGAAGGTGGGCGAAAGCGGCCGCGTCGGTGCCGCCATCCAGGTTGGGGGCGCTGGCAGTCGCTGGCATTGAAGGCAGATCCACCACCGGCATTCGCACCAGTCGACCGGTGTTCGTGATGACACCGAAGTCTGATCGGGTGCTGGTGGTGAGCGCTGTCTGCAGCGCCGAGTGGGAGCCCCGATTGGCCTTCACCGGACCCTCTGGCATCCCGACACGTGCGATGAGCCCGGTCGCTGACAGCACCACGACACATGGTTCGTCAGCCAACTCCAGCGACATCTGCCCCGCACGTGAGGTCGGACGGGCAGCTTCCTCCAGCAGCACCGTCCGCCGCGCAGTGCCGTGGTTCGCTGCCACCTCGGCGAGTTCGTCGGAGACGGCCGCGGTCAGCACTGCCGAATCCTCCAACAGGCGGGTCAGCTCGGCGATCGTGGCCTGCAGCGAATCACGCTCGGCTTCCAACTCGATCCGGGAGTATTTGGTGAGTCGGCGCAGCGGCATGTCGAGGATGTAGGTGGTCTGGGCATCAGTCAGTTCGAAGATCGACATCAGACGCGACTTTGCCTCGGCAGCGTCATCGCTGCTGCGGATCACCGCGATTACCTCGTCGATGTCGAGGATCGCGATCAGCAGCCCGTCCACGAGATGCAGCCGGTCGGCCGCCTTGGCGCGTCGGAACTCGCTGCGCCGGCGCACGACTTCGCGGCGATGTGCGAGGAACACCTCAAGCATCTGCCGCAGGCCTAAGGTGGCTGGCGCACCATCAACCAGCGCCACAGCGTTGATGCTGAACTGCTCTTCCAGCGGTGTCATTCGATACAACTGCTCGAGCAGCGCCTCTGGGTCGATCCCGCTTTTCACCTCGATGAGCAATCGCAGCCCTTGGTCACCATCGGTGAGGTCGGTCATGCCGGAGATCCCGACGATCTTCTTGGCTGAATGCAAATCTTTGATTCGCTGCATCACCCGTTCGACCCCGACGTTGTAGGGAAGTTCGCTGATGACGATGCCCCGGCGGCGCGGGGTCACCTGCTCGAAGGTGGCGGTGGCTCGGATACGGAAGCTCCCCCTTCCCGTGGCGTAGGCCTCGCGGATTCCATCGAGCCCGACGATCCTGGCGCCAGTGGGGAGATCGGGTCCAGGAACGAAGCGCATCAGTGCATCGACACTCTGCCGACGGATGGGTGAGCAGATGTCGTGCGGCGTTGATCACTTCGACGAGATTGTGCGGGGCGATATTGGTGGCCATACCCACAGCGATCCCGGTCGCTCCGTTGACCAGCAGCGAAGGGATCGCGGCGGGCAGGACTGTGGGCTCTTCCTCGCGGCCGTCGTAGTTGCCCACGAAGTCCACGGTGTTCTCGTGGATCCCCTCGATCATCGGCAGCGCAGCCGGGGCAAGGCGGCATTCGGTGTAGCGCATGGCAGCCGGGCCGTCGTCCAGGCTGCCGAAGTTGCCGTGGCCATCGATGAACGGCAACCGCAGGGAGAACGGCTGGGCCATGCGCACTAGCGCGTCGTAGATGGCGCTTTCCCCGTGCGGGTGGAGCCGACCCATCACCTCGCCAACCAGCCGGGCACTTTTGACGTGGCCGCGGTCCGGGCGCAGGCCCATCTCACCAGCTTGGTAGATGATGCGCCGCTGCACCGGCTTGAGACCGTCGCGGGCATCCGGCAGGGCCCGTGCGTAAATCACCGAGTAGGCGTACTCCAAAAACGATCCGCGCATTTCGTCGCCGACGTCGACATCGACAATGCGTTCGGGGGTGTCTTCGCTCATAGGCACACGGGTGGGCATTGCCCGATTGTCCCGCATCGTCAACGAATACTGGCGCTGTGGCCCGTCAAGATGTTCCACGACACTGCACCGACTAGGTTGAGCAGATGGAGCGCCCTGCTCGCTACCCTGAGCATCTCGAAGCCGACGTGCTGCTGCGTGACGGGCGGCCCTGCCACATGCGTCCGATCCGGTCCGAGGACGCGGATGCGTTGGCGCAGTTTCACCGATCGCTATCCGCGGAGACGGTGTACTACCGCTTCTTCGCTCCGTACCCGGAGCTCAGTGAACGCGACTTGGAACGTTTCACCAATGTCGACTACGTCGACCGGCTCGCCCTGATTGCGACGCAGAATCAGCAGATCGTGGGTGTAGGCCGCTACGACCGGGTCGATTCGCACTCCGCGGAGATCGCGTTCACGATCCGAGATGACCATCAGGGCAGGGGGCTCGGCTCGGTCTTGCTGGAGCATCTGGCTGCTGCCGCCCGCGAGAACGACATCGACCGCTTTGTCGCCGAGGTGCTGCCCACCAATCAGCGGATGATTGGCACGTTCGTCGAGGCTGGATACCGAGTCAAACAGCACTTCGAAGATGGCGTGATCGAGCTTGAGTTCGATATCGAACCGACCGCGAGCGAGTCGGCTGTGATGCAGGCGCGGGAGCATGCCGCAGAGGCCCGCTCGGTGGAGGGGCTGCTGTACCCGCGCAAGGTGGTGGTGATCGGGGTGAGCCGACGGCAGGATTCGGTCGGCCAACTAGTGGTGCGCAATCTGCAGCAGAGCGGATTCACCGGATCGCTGTACGCGGTCCACCCGGAAGTCGACGAAGTCGCCGGGGTCCCGGCCTACCGTTCGGTGGCTGACGCGCCCGGTCCGATCGATCTCGCGATAGTCACCGCACCGATCGATTCGGTGCAGGCCATCGTCGATGATTGTGCGGCAGCCCGGGTCCGAGCGCTCGTGGTGATCTCCTCAGGTTTCACCGAATACGACATTGACGGCCCTGCTCGGGCAGCGGAGCTGGTCGCAAGGGCCAGGGAAAGCGGCGTTCGGGTGGTCGGCCCCGAAGCCTTGGGCATCATCAACACCGACCCCCGAGTCCAGCTCAACGCCAGCCTGGCCGAGGTTGTGCCCACCCGCGGGCGGATCGGATTCTTCTGCGAATCAGGCACTCTGGGCGCCACGTTCCTGGAGGAGATGAACGCCCGGCAGCTGGGACTGTCGACGTTCGTCTCACCCGGCATGCGGGTGGATGTGTCCGGCAACGACCTGCTGCAGTATTGGGAATCCGACGAATCGACCTCGGTAGTGCTGCTGTACCTGCAGGGACTTGGCAATCCGCGGAAGTTCGCTCGGATCGTCCGTCGGCTTTCCCGGCGCAAGCCGGTGCTGGCCGTGTTGACCGGTCGCGTGCATGGGGACGCCGACGACGAAGACTTGCTGCCGGACAACGTGGTGGACGAATTGCTCGCCCAATGTGGGGTGCTGCAAACCCGGACCATCGGGGGACTGTTGGATGTCGCTGCGTTGATGGCGATGCAGCCACTACCGCGTGGTGGTCGAGTCGCGCTGGTGAGCAACTCCACGGCCTTGCTCATGCACACCATGGACCTCGTTGATTCCTCCGGGATGCAGACCGTGCAGCGGCCTTACCGTGTGCCCTGGGATGCCGGTGGCGACGACGTCGGGCAGTTGTTGGGCGAAGCCTTGGCGGCCACCGATGTGGACGCGGTGATCGTTATTCATGTGCCCCCGGTGCGATCCGACCTCACCGACGTCACTGAGGTGCTGCGCGATGTTGCCGCGAATTCCACGAAGCCGGTGCTGGCCGTATTGCCGCATGAGACCGGGTTGACCGGCCGTTCTTCGCTAGTGGTCAACCGCAGTGCGCAAGGGACCCCGGGTGCCGGTTCGGTGCCGGTGTACGGTGAACCCGCTGCGGCGGTGGCAGCGCTGTCGTTGGCCTGCCAGCACGCGGTGTGGTTGGCCTCGCCGGTGGGGGAGGAACCGGAACCAACCGGAGTCGACCTCGACCGCGCCGAACACCTCATCGACACCGCTCTCGGGGCTGACGTGGAGGCTGTTGTTCCCGCCGACGCCGGCGACTCGGACACGGTACCGATCATGATCATTCAACGTCCGCGCCGGCGACTGTTGGACCAGCACGACACGATCGAACTGCTGGCTTCGTATGGCCTGGAACTGTGGCCCAGTTTCGCTGTCGCAGATGAGGAATCCGCGATCCAGGTCGCGGCCGAAATCGGCTACCCGGTGGTGCTCAAGACCGCCAGCAGTCGGTTGCTGCACCGAGCCGATTTGGGCGGGGTGAGGCTCAGCCTGGAAAACGAACGAGCGTTGCGCACTGCCTACCTCTCGATGGTTGCCCAACACCCGGCGGACGTGCGGGACCAATTGGTGGTGCAGGCGATGGCGCCTCCCGGGGTGGCATGCTCGATCATCACTCGGGAAGACCAGGCGTTTGGCCCGGTGCTGTCGCTTTCTGTGGGCGGGGTGGTGTCGGACCTGGTTTCCGACCACTCATATTGGATGCCGCCGCTCACGGATCTCGACGCCCAACGGCTGATCCGGTCACCGCGCACCGCCGACCTGCTCTTCGGCTACCAGGGCAGCGATCCGGTGAACGTCAATGCGCTCGCGGCCGTGCTGATGCGGATCGCCTTGCTCGCCCAGGATTGGCCGCAGATCGCCACATTGGAGGTCAACCCCGTCCTGGCTACACCCACGGGCTGCTACCTCCTCGGGGCCAGCATCGTGCTGCATCCGGCCGGGGATCGGCAGGAGTTGCGTCCGCGCCGGATGTGAGGGGCAGGCACGGCATGGCAGGATTGCAGTTATGCCCCAGTCCGTCACCCAGAACGCACGTCTGCGCGCAGCAGTTGAGCGCACGGGTTACTACCCGAACCTGGTACTCGATGCTCTTCGTACGTCGATGGGCGCAGAGTCCGTGCTCAGTTTCTTCGTGCACCACGAAGCAACGTTCGACCGTGAGGAGCTGCGGCGCCACATCACAGTCCTCGTGCTGACGCCGAGCCGATTGATTCTGTCCCACGTGGACGAGCACCCACCCGACGAAGAGTCTCCGGTGGCGCACGCGTCGTCCTCGACGGAAGCAGTCCGGATCGACCAGATTCAGTCGGTGGTGGTCACCCGGGTGATTCCGGATCCGGCCCGGTATCGGCCAGGCGCACAACCCACGGAGGTTGTGCTCACGCTTGGGTGGGGCGCGGTCAGCCGCATCGACCTGGAGCCGGCGCGGTGCTCAGATCCCAATTGTGATGCCGACCACGGCTACACCGGGACCGCCAGCAATGACGACTTCACAGTCCGGGTCTCCGAGACCGCCGACGGTGCCGATGTGGTGGCGCAAGCCCTCGAGTTTGCTGCGGCACTTTCGGCGGTGTGAGGGACTCCGCGGCAATGCCGCCAGTGGGCTATTCGTCCTTCTCGTTGCGCGAAACCCCGAACAGGATCTCGTCCCAGGTCGGTTCCCGGCGTTCGGCGCGTTTGCGAGCCGCCCGTCTGCGAGCGGCCCTGCGTGAAAGCGGCCGGGAGCCAGCGGACTCCACGGTGCCGTGCTCAGACTCCACTGGTTGAGCGACTTTGCCGGCACCGACTGCGGCCGTGACGAGCGAGTCGTCGCTGCCCTCGGAGTCGTCGGCAAGGTTGATTTCCGATGTTGGGCCGTCGGCATCGGCAGCAGCCGATGCGCTGGATGCGCTGGCTGGCTTCACAGCCGAGCCCACACTTGCGCTACCGGGACCAGCGTCTTCGTCATCAATGATGACGACTTGATCCGTGTCGGGCTCGGCTACCTCGGGTGCGTTGCTCAACCAGCGGGCGGTGTCGTTTTCGGCGACAACCGACTTCGTGGCGGGGTCATAGAGGAACTCGCCGGCCTCGTCGCTCATGGGCACCGTGGCCTGATCGCTAGCAAAGCGGACCACCACGGTCCAGGAACCGTCGTGGCGGCGCCAGGAATCCCACGCCGGTTCTTCGTCGATGCCACGTGAAAGTAACTTGCCAGTGACCGCTTCCCCAAGGGTGCCGCCAGCGGGAACTGGACAATCCGCGGCCTGCAGCGCGACGAAGGTTCGCTCCTGGAACACCGGAACCGCGAAGTTCTCAACCTTCTCCCGCGGCATGCCCGATTCGGCTACGACGTCGTTGATGGAGGCCCCGTGGCGGAGTTTGCGCTGCACGTCGCGGGGTGTGATCGGCCCATCCACCGGAATCCGCATCTGCAGGGCAGCGTCACGCTCGCCGGGTGCCACCGCGGCGCGAAGTCGATCGGTGATGGCCACTCGGTATTCGGTGCCGGACTTGTCGAGCAGCACCAGTTGGGCACCGTCCTCGGAGAGGCGGCTGAAGATCAGGTGTGTCATGCGGATGCTCCAATTCCCGGTTCACGACTCGACGGCCAGTGTGTCAGAGCGACCTGCCGACAGCGTGCAAGCAGGGCGCGTGGCGTGAGCGTTTCGCCGACCCGATGTGCGCCGCGGCGTGGCCCACGGCAGGATCAACGTATGGCTGAATACGACGCTTTGCTGTGGTTATCGTTCGGCGGGCCAGAGGGTGAGGATGACGTGATCCCCTTCCTGGAGAACGTCACCCGCGGACGTGGCATCCCGAAAGAACGGCTGGAGGAAGTCGGCGCGCACTACCGCCACTTCGGGGGTGTCTCCCCGATCAACGCCCAGAACCGCGAATTGATCGCCGCGTTGGAAGTCGAACTGGCGGCCAGAGGCATCGCGCTGCCGGTCTACTTCGGCAATCGCAACTGGTATCCGCTTCTCACCGACACGCTGCAGCAGATCGCAGCCGACGGGCATCGGCGCGTGCTGACCTTGGTGTCCAGCGCCTATTCGTCCTACTCGGGGTGCCGGCAATATCGGGAAAACCTCGCCGAGTCGGTGGCGGAAGCCCAGTTGACCGAGGTGCTGCACATCGACAAGGTGCGGCACTACTTTGATCACCCGGGTTTCGTGGAGCCGATGGTGGACTCAGTGGTTGCTGCACTTGCCGAATTGGCGGTGGTCGACGAAAGCACGCGATTGGTCTTCACCACGCATTCCATCCCCACCGCCGCGGCTGCCAGCAGCGGTCCGCCCGGGTGGTACGACCCAGAGGCGGGTGGCGCCTACGTCGAGCAACACCGAGCAGTCGCGAAAGTTATTGTCGACGGCGTCGCGGCTCGCCTCGGTCAGGATTTCCAGTGGGACCTGGTGTACCAGTCGCGTTCGGGTCCGCCCCACATCCCGTGGTTGGAGCCAGACATCAGTGACCACTTGGACGTGTGCCTGGAGGAAGGCGCGTCCGGTGTGGTGATGATCCCGGTCGGATTCATCAGCGACCACATGGAGGTCATCTGGGATCTCGACACCGAAGCCACTGAGCACGCCCAGGAAATCGGCTTGCCGTGTGTCCGCGCCGCCACGGTCGGCGTTGCGCCGGCTTTCGTCGCTGGTCTGGTGGACTTGGTGGAAGAGCGTCTCAATGACGTACCCCCAGCCGATCGCCCCGCGCTCACTCGATTCGGTCCCTCCTACGATGCCTGTCCGGTCGGGTGTTGCCCCAATGCCCGGATGGACAAACCGGTGCTGTGCTCGGCGGTCGGCGACGTTGCGCGGCCGTGGGCATGACGTCGCTATTGGATCTTTCGCTCACCGCAGTCGAACTCGCCGGGGCGTTCCTACTCGAGGAGCGGCCCGACGAGTTGGCCGTGGAATCCAAATCTTCGGTCACGGATGCGGTGACCGAAATGGATCGGGCCAGCGAAGCCCTCATCGTGGGCCACCTGCTGGGTGGTCGCCCTGATGACGCCGTGTTGGGTGAGGAAGGCGGGCAGCGCCCCGGGTCATCGGGTGTGCGGTGGATCATCGATCCGCTGGACGGCACGGTCAATTACCTCTACGACTTGCCAGCGTGGGCGGTGAGTGTGGCAGCCGAACGCGAAGGCGAGGTGGTTGCTGGGGCGGTTCGGGCACCGGCGATGGGATTGACCTGGTACGCAGCGTTGGGTGAGGGTGCCTGGCGTCGGGCTGACGGCGCGGCGCCGGTGCCGATCCGGGTGGGCGACACCGCGGAGCTGGGACGGGCACTTGTCGCCACCGGGTTCGGCTACGCCGCGGACGGCGCGGCTGCGGCAGGCCAGAATGTTGACCCAGGTGATAGGTGCGATTCGCGATATCCGCCGCGTCGGTGCAGCCGCACTCGACCTGTGTTGGGTGGCTGATGGCACCGTGGACGGCTACTTCGAGGAGGGTACCCACCTTTGGGACCGGGCCGCAGCGGGTTTGCTGGTGGCCGAAGCAGGTGGGGTGATGAGCGGTCTACACGATCAGTTTCCCGACGACGCCATGACGATCGCGACGAATCAGCAACTGGCTGAACCGCTGCGCCGGTTGATCGCCAACGCTGCCGACGGCTAGTCGATCCGGCGCAGATCCCGCGGGTAGTTGCGGGCGTGCTGCACATACATGGACACCCCGCTGGTGATCATCTCGTCGGTCACGGTGTTGGGTCGGATCTTCGCCGGGACACCAAGGGCCATCGCCCGGCTCGGGACCGTCATGCCGTTGGGTACCAGCGCGGAAGCTCCCACCAAAGCCCACGATTCGACCACGGCTAGGTGGAGCACCACCGACCCAGAGCCAACCAGGGCGTCATCTGCGACCGTGCAGCCCTCGAGATGGGCGTTGTGGCCGATCACGCAGCGCGAGCCGATGGTGGTGGGCAAATTGGTGGTGCAGTGGACAACAGTGCCGTCCTGAACCGAGGTTTGCGACCCAACCGTGATGCGACTGTTGTCGCCCCGCAACACAGCGCCAGGCCAAATGCTTGATTCACTTCCGATGACCACATTGCCGATGAGTACGGCGTCGGGATGGACGAAAGCTGACGGGTCGATGCTGGGTGCCAGTTCACCCAGAGCGTAGATCGGCATGGCAAAACCGTAGTGCCGGTGAGAGAAGTTGGGAACCGGTGGGGCAGAATCCCGGGACGGGGCATATCCTTGCCCCCGTTCGTGTTCCACGGACCCCGCAGCGCTTATCTCGCCGGGGTGGAAGCATGACTCGAGCTGATGGGATGGTGACAGTGGCTACCGACTATGACGCGCCTCGCAAGACCGAGGAGGACCTGCGCGAGGAGGGGCTTGAGGAACTCAAGGCGCGCCGCGCGGACAAGGCGGCAACCCTGATCGACGTTGACGAGGTCGAAGAGGTGGAGACCCTGGAACTTCCAGGGGCCGATCTGTCCGATCAGTCCCTCACGGCTCGCGTGGTACCAGAGCAAGTAGACGAGTTCACCTGCTCAATCTGCTTCCTGGTGCATCATCGAAGCCAGAAGGTTAAGGAAGTCAACGGTATGCCGGTGTGTTCGGAGTGTGCCTGACCACTAGTCAGACAATGCGTGGGGCCGGTCGGATATCCGACCGGCCCCACGCATTAGTGCCTATCTGCCAGTAGCCCTTGCGAACTGGCAGTCGATGTCAGTTGACCTGTTCGGGGCCATCAATAACACGCGGGTGGTCTTCGCTGTACTTCGCCGCGGCTCGCTGGATCATGACATCGATGAGGGCCGTGGTCATTGCCGTCAGCATGGCCCACAGCAACACATTCCGCAGCGGAGTGCGAATGTCGCTGCGCGTCGGCGGTGCCTCGCCGGTTCGGCGACTGTAAGCCTTCGACATCCCCTTGCGTACCGCCCAGGTGGCGCCCATAGAAATGATGGGGGCAAATGCGCGTGGGTCGAATTGGGCCATGGTCTCTCCTCGGTGTCAGGCGGTCGGCGTCTTGGTGGGGCGTGCTCTCGCGCCGTCAGCGTGATCCTGCCCCTTCCTTCGCGCCCATCATGGCAGAGACGAAGTCCTGAGGGCGGCGGCTTGAGATCAACCAGTAGCTGTGCGGGTCCCGGGGGTCGGTGACTTCGACCGCCACGGCGGTTTTCGCGTAGCTGGTCCGCAGCAGCAGGAAGGCGTTCGCGTCCCCTCCAGGGCCTCGTGCCTGGGCGGTCGATTCAGCATCCAAGGCGCGCACACGCCCGACAAACTCCAGCGGCAAGTGTGCCCGCCCCGCCCGCAGGTAGTGGTCATCGACCGACAGCACGACGATGAGCCGCGCAACTATCCACAAGCCGACGCCGGCAACAACCGCGGTGGTGATGACGCCGGCGGCCGGCCCCAGCGCGTACCCGTAGGCCAGCCCGATGAAAATCCCGGCTGCGACGGCCATGAACCACAGCCACGTCGAGGGGAGTAGCCGTTCGTGGAAACGGACTGTGTTGGCGGTTTCGTCGTCGCTGGTGGGGTGGTCTGGGTGGGGCATGGTCCCAGCGTAGGTTTGAACCATGAACGCCCACCAGCCAGTCCGGGCAATGGGCGCCCCCGAGCCCGGCACCCCCATCCCAAGTCACTACCCCCTGTGTATCGCGTGCGGGGCTGACCATCCGCACAGTCTGGGTGTGGAGTTGTTCGCCGGCGAGGGAGTTTCGGTGACGGGGCACTACACCGTGGGTGAGGGTGAACAAGGCGCTCCCGGGATCGCCCACGGCGGCGTGCTTGCCGCGGTGATGGACGAACTTCTGGGAAGTCTCAACTGGATATTGATGGCCCCGGCGGTCACCTACCGGTTGCAGACCTTCTTCCACCGACCCGCGCCGGTGGGAGCGACCTTGCTGCTGTCGGCCGAAGTCACCGAGGTGGGCGAGGGCAAGGTGCAGTGTCGCGGCCAAGCCCGGTTGAACGATGTAGACGGGCCTGTTGCAGTCCGGGCTGATGGTGAGTTCCGCCAGGTGCCGATCGAGCACTTCCGAAAACACGGTCACCCGGACTATGTGCGTCAAGCCACCGGGGTCAATCCTTGGCGGAAGTCCGATGAGGTGGTGCGGCCGTGACAACTGAGGTGCTGTTGGTTCGTCTCGATTCGGATTTGCCGGTGCCGGGCTACGCCCACCCGGGTGACGCCGGCGTCGACCTCTACGCTCGGCACCCGGTGCGCCTCGAGCCCGGAGCCAGGGAAGCAGTCGCCACCGGAATCGCTGTGGCTTTGCCCCGTGGCTACGCCGGGTTGGTGGTGCCTCGCAGCGGGCTGGCCCGCGACCACGGCGTGGGAATGGTCAACGCGCCGGGTCTCATCGATGCCGGCTACCGGGGCGAAATCCGAGTGCTGTTGGTTAATCACGATCCGGCCGCGCCGTTGCACCTCGAACGGGGCGATCGGATCGGTCAGTTGCTCGTGTTGCCGGTGCCGGAGATCAGATTCGTGGAAGTCGGCACGCTGCCAGGTTCGCACCGTGGACCGGCCGGCTTCGGTTCGTCAGGTCGATGAAGCCACGTCAGTTGAGTAAGTTGTAGGTCATCACTCGATGAAGGGTCACCAGCGTGTTCAAACGACGCAAGAGCAACGCCGAATCGGCAACTGAGCCAGAGGTCGAACCGGACAGTGAAGAAACCTCGGCGGGGGAGCCCGACGTTGCCGATGCTGCCGACGAGCAGTCGCCGCGGCCGTCAATGGACGAGACCGAGTTCCAAGCCCTAGCCGAAGGGGTGCCGCCTGGGCCCTATGACGCTTCCGCCGTGCCGGTCTCAACGGTGTCGAGGGTCGACCTGGGGTGTATGCAGATCGCCGGATTCACCGAGATGCAACTGCATTTCGAGACGGACCCAACAAAGACTCGCTTCGTCTCGGTGGTCGCCACCTATCGGGACGCGGCACTGCGACTGCAGCCCTTGGCAGCGCCGCGCAGTGGTGGGCTCTGGGACGACATGCGTGAACAAATCACCACATCGATCAAGGCAGCAGGCGGCGATATCGAGGAAGTGAACGGCACCTTCGGGGCCGAGTTGCACGGTGTCGTGCCGGCCGTCACACCCGAGGGCGAGCAGGTGCGCCAACCGATCCGACTGGTCGCCCATGAAGGTCCGCGCTGGCTGCTGCACGGGGTGTTCATGGGCTCGGCGGCGATGGACGCGGGTCTCGGCGAGCTCTTCGAAGACGTGTTCAGCCAGACCGTGATGGTTCGTGGGGATCAGCCAATGGCACCCGGCGACGTGCTGCCCATCGTGCTTCCGCCAGATGCGCAGGCAGCGCAGGCCGCGCAGGCCGCCCAGGAAGGGCAGGCGGCGCCGCCGCAGTGAAGGCTCCAGGGCATCACCGGCCCAAGGCGGCAAGGACCCGGTGACCGAAGACGCCGACCCCAGCGGCGGGTTCGTGGCGGCCCACCCGCACGAGGGCGGCGCCGGGTATGGCGTGCGACCAGGATCGCGCCACTGCTTCAGGGTGCATCGGATCATCGTCCAGGGCCACCACAACCGTGGGAAGGTCGATGGCAGCAAGCTGGTCCACGGTCGGAGCCGGCGATGTCGAGGTGCCGCGCAACGAGGTGAGCAACGGCCCTTCCGGCATGGTGCTCCATGCTGCACAGAGTTCAGCCACCACCCAGTCGTCGCCGAAGTCGCGCTGCAGGTCGGCCAGTTCGGCACGCACCCCGCGATCGGCGATCCGGTCCGCTGCAGCCTTGGTCATAGCCGCAGTGGGCCCCGGCGGGCCGGTCCACGCAGGCATCGCCAGCACCAACAGACCTGGGTGGGGCGGCTGCTGGCCCGGCACTGGCCCATAGCGCCGCGGCGTGGGCACCGATGGATACCCCGATGACGGCCGCAATCGGTTCCCCCTGGTGGCGCAGCACTGCCTGTCTGCGCGCCAATGCCGCAGCGATCGCGGCGGCTTCCCCGGAGGTGTCTTGCACGGTCGTGAGGGTGTCGACTTCGGCCAGTAGCGGGGCAAAGGCCCGAGCCACGAAGTCGCCAGTCGATGCGCTGCCTGGCACCAGCAGGGCAGTTGTCATGGGCGGACCGTGTCTTCGAACGGGGAGTGGGGTTAGCCTGATGCTATGGGCCAACTCAAGGCGTTGTGGTCCCGGCTCGCGTCCTCCGACGCTCAAGTCGAGGCAGAGCAGTTACGCGAATCGAGCAAGCAGGAAGGCAGCGTAGCTGCCTGCGACTGCCAGGCGGGTCAAGTTGTCACGGTCAAGGGTTCGGTCCGATCGGTGACGTTGGAGCCGTCCGGGACGCTGCCAAGGTTCGAGGTGTTCGTCTACGACGGCACCGGGGTGGTGGAACTCGTCTGGCTGGGTCGGCGCCGGATCATCGGCATCGAACCAGGTCGCAAAATCCGGGCAACGGGACGGGTCACCGGCTCGAATGGCCAACTGACGCTCTACAACCCAATGTATGAACTCCTACCTTCGGAGGCCGCGTGACGCCCGGGCCCGATGAGCCAATCGAGGAACGACTAGAGGAACGGCTAGAAGAGCTCCGGGAAGATTCGCCGGTTGAACGGCAACTGCTGACCAAAGCCATCGGCGGCTGGCGTGGCCTGTTCGACTCCGGAGTGCCGGCAGGTGTGTTCGTTCTGGTCTACATGGTCAACGGACAACAGTTGTCGATGGCGGTGTGGTCGGCGGTGGCTGTGGGCGCGGCGATCGCGCTGCTGCGGCTGGTCCGGCGGGAGGATTTGACTCAGATCTTTGGCGGATTCGCTGGCATCCTGATCTCCGCGCTGGTTGCCTCTAGGACCGGTCAGGCAGAGAACTTCTTTCTCCCAGGGCTGCTGATCAACGGTGCCTATTTCCTGGGATGCCTGCTGTCGATCGTCGTGGGTTGGCCAGCCATCGGCTTGTTCCTCGGCGCCACATCCGGATCCCTCACCGCCTGGCGCTCGGAGCCGGCTCTGCGCCGAGTCTACGGCGCAGCCACTTGGGTGTGGGTCGGCGTTTTTGGGCTGCGCCTAGTTGGTGCAGTTGCCGCTGTATTTCGCTGGTCAGACGGCGGCGCTTGGCGTGGCGAAGATCGTCATGGGTTGGCCGCTGTTCCTGTTGGGCGCCTGGTTCACCTTCTTGATCGTGCGCCCAGTGCTCGCCGGTCGGAGAGTGGCAGAAGCCGGAAACCCAACTCAGTCCGAATCGTCGGAAGGTGCCGAAAGCAAACCCTCCAGCGATCCCTCCTGATCCGGGGTCGCGATGAACACGAGCTCGTCGCCGATCTCCAGCGGATCATCGGGAGTGGGCGTGATGACGCGCACCCCGCGCACAATGGCGGTCAGTGCGGTGTCGGGTGGCCAGATGACGTCACCGACGCGTTCACCGATCACTGGGGAATCTGCCGAAAGAGTGATTTCCACAAGTTCTGCGGTTCCCTGGCCCAAAGTGAACAGTCGCACGATGTCGCCGATCGACACTGCCTCCTCCACCAAAGCGGACAGCAAGCGTGGGGTCGAGACTGCCACGTCCACACCCCAGGACGAGTCGAAGAGCCACTCGTTCTTCGGGTGATTCACCCGTGCCACCACGCGCGGCACACCGAATTCGGTCTTGGCGAGCAGGCTGACCACGAGGTTGACCTTGTCGTCTCCGGTGGCAGCGACCACCACCTGTGCGTCGTTGAGGCCCACTTTCTCCAGCGAGGAGATTTCGCAGGCATCGGCCTCCACGATCTGCACCCGGGGAATGGGATTCGAGGCCGCATCCGTCGCGCGGTCGATCACGAGAATGTCGTGGCCGATGGATTCCAGTTCTTTGGCGATCGAACGCCCGACCTTGCCGGCGCCTGCGATGACGACCTTCACTGTTCCTCCACCGGTCCCGAGGCCAGGATCGACTCAACTTCTTCGGCGCGTCCCAGGTCGTACATCACCCGCAGCGTGTCGTCTTCCTGCACCACCAGGTCCGGGTGCGGGCGCACCCCGCGGCCGAAGCGGTTGACCACCGCGATCGTGACGTCGGCGGCTCGCGCCACCGCCGTGTAGGTCTGGCCGATCCAGGCATTGGCCACGGAGAATTCGCCGAGCGCGATAGTTCCGGAGGGGTCTCGCCACTCTTCTCGCACCCGCTCCGGAAGCATCTGGTGCAGCGTTTCGGCGGCGGTCCAGGCCACCGTGGCCACCGTTGGGATGCCCAACCGCTCATAGATCGCAGCCCGCCGCGGATCGTAGATTCTGGCGACCACGTTCTCCACGCCGAAGGTCTCGCGGGCAACCCGGGCGGCGATGATGTTGGAGTTGTCCCCGCTGCTGACGGCGGCGAAAGCCACTGCTCGTTCGACGCCGGCGCGGAGCATGGCGTCCCGGTCGAACCCGACGCCTTTCACAGTGATCCCGGCAAACGAATCTGGCAGCCGGGCGAAGGCGGCCGCATCTTGATCGATGACCGCTACGGAGTGTCCCTCTTCGTCGAGATCGGTCGCCAGTTTGGCGCCGACTCGACCACAGCCCATGATGACCACGTGCACGATTGCTGACGCTACACCCTGCTAAGTGCCCGCGATGATCGAACCGGGGTCTACGATTCGGAAACGTGGCACCTAAGTCGGATTTCGCCAAGCGAATGCTGTTCGGTCGCAAGCTCCGGTCCGATCGGCTCGGCCAGACACTCCTGCCGAAACGCGTCGCCCTGCCGGTCTTTGCCTCCGATGCACTGTCGAGTGTGTCGTATGCGACGCAGGAGATCCTGATTGTGCTTTCTCTCGGCGGCCTTGCGCTCATCACGATGACGCCCTGGATCGCCGTTGCCGTGGTGTTCGTGATGGTCGTGGTGATCGCCTCCTACCGGCAGAACGTCCGGGCCTACCCCAGCGGCGGCGGCGACTATGAAGTGGTGAGCACCAACCTTGGCCCCAACGCGGGGGTGGCGGTAGCGAGTGCGTTGTTCATGGACTACGTGCTGACGGTTGCGGTGTCGATCTCGGCGGCGGTGGCCAATGCCGGTTCGCTGGTGCCCTTCATCGCTGAGCACAAGGTTCTCGTCGCCACTGGACTCATCGCCGGGGTCGCAGTGGTCAACCTACGCGGAGTCCGGGAATCGGGCACCGTCTTCGCGATCCCGAGCTACGCCTTCATCGCGGCCATCGTGCTGATGGTCATCTGGGCTGCGGTGCGAATCGCCAATGGCGCGCAGTTGCAGGCAGTCTCGGCGCCCTACGAAGTTGCCGCCGAGGACGTTTACACCGGCGTTGCCCTGGTATTCCTGATCGCGCGGGCTTTCTCATCTGGGTGTACCGCGCTCACCGGTGTGGAGGCCATCAGCAATGGTGTCCCCGCGTTTCGCAAACCCAAGTCGACCAACGCCGCGCGGACGCTGCTGCTGCTCGGGGTGATCGCGTCCGCATTGTTCCTGTCCGTCACGGCGCTGGCTCTGATCACAGACGTCCATGCGGTGGAATCTCCCGAGCAGTTGATCGGTGCGCCGGAGGAGGTGGCGACGCAGACTGTGATCGCCCAGATTGCCCAGGCGGTCTTCGGCGAAGTCGCAGTGCTCGCGTTGTTGGTGGTCGTCGCTGCTGCGCTGATCCTGATGCTGGCTGCGAACACCGCCTTCAATGGCTTCCCCGTGCTCGGTTCGGTGCTCGCCCGCGACGGCTACCTGCCCCGGCAATTGCACACCCGGGGCGATCGGCTGGCCTTCTCGAACGGCATCGTGGTGTTGGCACTTGTGGCGATCGTGCTGGTGTACGCCTTTGATGCCCAGGTGTCCAGGCTCATCCAGCTCTACATTGTGGGCGTCTTCTTCTCCTTCACCATGAGCCAGACCGGCATGGTGAGGCACTGGACGAGGCTGCTGCGCACGCCCCAACTGGCGGCCGCGGAAGTGCGCAAGATGCGACGCAACCGGGTTATCAACACTGTGGGTCTGGTGATTACCGGCACCGTGTTGGTGATCGTGCTGGTGAGTAAGTTCACCCATGGCGCGTGGATCGTGGTGGTGGCGGTGCCGATCGTCTTCTTCATCATGAAGTCGATCCGGTCGCACTACGACACCGTCGCCGACGAGCTAAGCGCCCAGGACGACAACAAGGTCACGCTGCCCTCACGGGTGCATGCCATTGTGCTGGTGTCGCAGGTGCACCAGCCCACCCTGCGGGCGCTGGCCTATGCCCGCGCCACGCGACCGGACACCCTGGAGGCGCTCGTGGTCGACGTGGATCAGGACGGCACGCGGCAACTCATCGACGACTGGAATCGGCGCGACTTGCCGGTGCGGCTGCGCGTGCTGGACTCGCCGTTCCGGGAAGTGACCCGGCCAGTGTTGGACTACGTTCGGGAGTTGCGCATGGCGAGCCCGCGCGACTTGGTGACCGTCTACATCCCGGAATATGTGGTCGGGCATTGGTGGGAGACGATGCTGCACAACCAATCTGCACTGCGGTTGAAGACTCGACTGCGCTTCACCCCGGGCGTGATGGTGGTCAGCGTCCCGTGGCAGTTGCGTTCAAGTGAGGCCGCTGCTGAAGAACCGGTGAGCAACGCCGCAGGTGCGGTGCGTCGCGGCGAACCATCGTCGGCGATCGCCGACCAGCAAGTCTCAGAGGAGATTAGGCGGAAGATGTGAGTGCGGCGAACGCACGCGGGCGGCGGACCCGGCGGGAACGTGCACCGGAGCCGGAGACCGTCACGCTGCGGTTGGGCGGACCGGCCGCGGGCGGTACGTGTGTCGCCCACGCAGATTCCGGCACCTGGTTTGTGCGCTTGGGTCTACCTGGGGAACTGGTTGAGGCCCGGGTCACGGGGCGTCGACGATCCGGGCGAATCGGATTCGCCGCTGTCACGCGGGTGATTGAACCAAGCCCGCACCGCGTCGTGGCGCCGTGCGCACTGGCCGACATTTGCGGCGGTTGCGACCTGCAGCACGTTGCTCCTGATTTCCAACTTCAGTGGAAGGCCCAGGTACTGCGTGACCAGTTGCAGCGGATCGGCCGATTCGACGCTATCGGCGGACAACCGCTGGACGCTGTGCTCGACACAGTCACCGCGTTGCCGTTGACGGGCTGGCGGACTCGTTTCGACATTGATACCGACGATTCCGGTCGCGCCTGTTTCCACGCCCATCGGAGCGCCCAACTGGTGCCGGTGGCGCACTGCCCGGTGGTCGCCGAATCGTTGCAGGCCGCCTTCACCCATCAGTGGGAGCCCGGGGAGCGGGTGTCCGTCTCGGAATCCACGACTGCACCAACAGTGGCCCCGTTGGTCGGTGACGCCACGGTGCCTGCCGGCTGGCGCATGGCATCGACTGCGGTGAGAACTGCTGCCGGGCGGTCATGGCGGGTGGCCGTGGACGGCTTCTGGCAGGCTCACATTGATGCGCCCGACACCCTGGTGGCGGCGGTGCGCCGGGCGGTGTCGCCCGCAGCCGGGGCCGCTGACCCGACCGGTGGGGAATCCGCAACCGAGCTAGTTGACCTCTACAGCGGGGTGGGTTTGTTTGCCGGTGCTTTGGTTGCGGGCAAAGATTCCGA
>CAWJIH010000008.1:0-213652 GCA_963842975.1 uncultured Actinomycetes bacterium
CATGATCAGTCCGAGTCGGATGCCCGAGTCCGATGCCTTCTGGTCGGCGTTTGGTTCCCCTAGCCCGCCGGATCGGGCCTCGTACCAGGGTGCTGCTGAGCACGAGCGCGGCGTGGGGGTCCCCACGGCATGGTGGTGATGGCGCTGTCGGTGTTGCGAAGCAGGGCTCCACGGGACGTTCGATGGGCCATGCGAAGGAACACCCCATCTGACTTGACCCCGCTTGGTATCCCGGTGGGTTCCAAATCGGCCTGGCCAGTTGCGAACCATTTCCGCAGCCTCGCGACTGGGTCGTCTCCCGCCTGGGCGCCTACGTGAGTCCACAGGTTGGGTCGAGCATCGACTTCAATGTAGGCGCGGCTGCGACCGTCAGGAGTTTCGCGTGCGGTGATGTTCGCAAAGCTGTTGAGTCCCAGCGCGTCACCGATTGCCGTGAGTTCCTCGACGATGCCTGGCTGCGCGGCGCTTGTGGGCAGGTAGTGGCGTTGAGAACTGGCGCCGCGGACGGTGAGGGTCTCAGTGAATCGGGAGAGTGTGAAGTGCACCAGCTCGCCCCGGCGGAAGAAGGCGGAAAGATCGAGGTCGCGCCCGGGAACGTTCTCCTGGATCAGCACCCGCATGGGGCGTCGAACGTCCGGCGGCAGGTTGGCCTCGGCGCGGGAATGTGCGAGTCGCAGTTGTCGCCAGGCTTCGGTGAGGTCGTCGAGGTTCGTCGCGATGCGCACGCCGCGACCGCCGGACCCCAAGTCGTTCTTGAGCACCACCGGCCACCCCAGATCCTGGGCGGCTGCTTCGGCCTCGACCGGGTCGTACGCCTCGCGCCACCTCGGAACGGGGAGACCTGCCGTCTCGAGCCGGGCTGCAAGAACGACCTTGGAGGCCAGATGCTCGAGATCAGCCAGACTCGTCACTGGGGCCAGGAGCAGCCGCTGTCCCGCGGGGAGTCCATCCCAGGCTCGCAGAAGGCGCAGAGCCGTGTCATCGGAGGTCACGACGAGGTCGTAGTGACGCTGCGACACACGCTCGGCCGCCAGCACGAGTGCGTCGGTGAGGGTCGCGCACCGACTTGCCACTCGCAGCGACCCGGGCAATCGGAAGTAGGGGGAGCTCACAGTGACGGACTCGACCCCAAGCCCGGCGCCTCGCAGTAGCGGCGGAAGGTGCCACAGCGTGCTTGCCACCCCGACCAGCAGAGCTCGCCCAATGGGCTCTGGGCGTCTGGCCATTGTTTCTTCCTTCTTGGTCCGGCGAAGCGCCGTATCCGGTCCGGGTCACCCTACAGTTGCTCTGTGATCGAGAAAGCGAACGATTCTGTTGGTCGGGGTCGGATCGCTTCTGGGCCGCTGCCTCCTTGACGCGCTGGAAGGCCGACGCGGCAACCTCACCGTCATTGGCGCCGACCTCAATCCGAACGCGCCAGCACTCGCCGAGTGCGATCTCGTGGAGGATCTCCCGGCCGACGACGACCCGAATTTCTCTGAACGAGTGGGCGATGTGTGCCGCACCCACGGAGTGGAACTCGTGATCCCCTGCCGCGACCCGGCCAATGCTGTTCTCGCGCTCGCTGCAGATCTGCCTGGCAGCCAGGTCCCGCTGGCGGCACCGGCTGGAGACCTGGTCGCGATGACCCGCGACAAGGCGGCCAGCAGCGACTGGTGCACTGCCTTTGACATAGCCCATGCACCCACGCAGGTCACGGGTGATCCAGACGCGAAGATTCGCAGCCGCGTCGCGGAATGGGGTTTCCCGCTGGTGGCCAAGCCAACGCGCGGCAGTGGATCACTGGGTGTCACGGTTGTGCTCAACGACGAGCAGATTGACGAGGTGCTCGAAACGCCCGGGTTAGTGATCCAGCCTTTCCTCTCGCCGCCGCCGACTCTGGCTCCGGACCTCTCACGGGGGGTGCCACTTTTCTGGGAGGTCCCGTGCGACGACGAGCCGGGGGTGATGGCGCTGTTCGGCCCGAACGGGGAGATCGGCCCCCACTTGTGCTTCTCGTCGCGCCACCGGCTTGGCCGCAACGAGGCGCTGTGGATTTCCGATGATCCAACGCTGGAGCGCTTCGCCACCGACGTCCTTCCGAAGTTCGCCGCCGCCGGCTGGCGCGGACCGCTGAACCTGCAAGTTCGTCGCGGTAGCGCTGGCTGGCAGGTGATCGAGATCAACGCCCGGTTCTCGGGTGGCACGGCCGCCCGGCTGCACATGGGTCTCGACGAGGTCGGCTGGACACTTAACACGTGGTTGGGGAACGGGACGGTTCCTGCACGGGAGGAGACGACAGCGGTGCGGGTGGAGCGCACCTTCCGCGAGATGCCGGTGGCTGACAGTTGAAGCGGGCGGCCGACTGTACTGGCTAGCCGGTGAACTCCGGCATGGTCGCGTGGGCGTGCGCGGCAATTCCGTTGCGCGTGAGCACCTGCCACAAAGTGCGCCACAGTATTCGCAGGTCAAAACCCAACGAGACGTTTTCCACGTAGAGCAAGTCCAGCTCGAACTTTTCGTTCCATGTCAACGCATTTCGCCCGCTCACCTGCGCAAGGCCTGTCACTCCGGGTCTCACGCCGTGGCGAGCCGCCTGCCGGGGGGTGTATCGGTCGAGGTACTTCATGTGCAGTGGTCGAGGTCCGACGAGGCTCATGTGGCCACGCATCACGTTCACCAATCCCGGTAACTCGTCGAGACTGGTGGCACGCAGGAACCCACCCACCCGGGTGATGCGCCGACGATCGGAGGCTCGATTCCCCGCTGCATCGCGTTCGTCGGTCATCGTACGAAACTTCTTCAACTGAAAGGGCTCGGCCCTCAGACCCGGGCGGCGCTGGTGAAACAGGACGGGTGTTCCCATCTGAAGTTTCACCAGGCATGCCACCGCAAGTTGCACCGGTAGCGAGATCACCAGAAGCGCACCGCCAACAGCAACGTCAAGTAGCCGCTTGCCACCGAGGACGTAGAACGTCTGGGGCGGTTGAGGCAACGATTCGAACTCGTGCCCTTCCTCCAAGAGGATCACATACACCACCCGTCTCCACATGCGCATCCTTCCTTGCCGCAGCATTGCGGTCGATACGGTGAGGCTACCGCGGGCCTTCCGCTCGGAGTTGAGAGTATTCATTGTGCGCGTAGCGTTTCTCTCCCAGTGGTACGAGCGTTCGCCCGATGGATGAGGTTCCCGAGGAAAAGTAGACATTGGGGCTATTGCACGGCCAGGTTGGCCTGGGTTGAGCCGCCCTGGGAGTGTTGGAGGCTCTGGTTGTTTGATTTCTATGAGCTCCTTGTGGGGCTGTTTCTTAGCGTAAAAGCTGGCCTCATACACCGCCGGGGATTGATCATTTAGGTAGTTGTGCAGCCGGGCGTGATTGTGCCAGTGGACCCAGCCGAGGGTCGCCAGTTCGACGTCTTCGATGCTCTTCCACGGACCATGGTGGGCGGAGCCGCGGATCAGTTCGGTCTTGTAGTAGCCGTTCACACTCTCCGCCAGCGCGTTGTCGAAGCTGTCGCCGACGGGGCCGACACTGGGCACCGCACCAATCTCGGCGAGCCGTTGCCCCTAGCGGATGCTCGTGAATTGCGACCCTGCGTCGCTGTGACACCGTAACCCTGGCAATGTAGTGCCGACCGGCGAGCCATCTCCTAGGCATCTAGGGGATTGCTGTTGGTTTGGTTGATACCTCTATTGCGGGATGTGGTCCTGCTGAGAGGATGTCGTTGTGCCGAAGAAGTACCCGGAGGAGTTCAAATCCGATGTGGTGATGGTGGCCCGCCGCGGTGATCTGACTGTGCACGAGGTGGCCACCGATTTCGGTGTCGGGAGAGGATACGGTGCGCCGCTGGATGCGTCAGGCCGACGTCGACGACGGTGTGCGCGACGGGCAGACCAGCAGCGAACGCGCCGAGTTGGTGGCCCTGCGGCGGGAGAAACGCCGCTTGGAGATGGAGAACGAGATCCTGCGCCGCGCAGCGGCCTACTGCGCCGCCTCCACACTCCCAAAATGATGTTCCCGCTGGTCCGTGACCTGGCCGCCGAAGGGGTTCCCTGTGCGGTTGACCTGCTCCGGTGCTTGGCTTCTCCACCCAGGCCTACTACGCCTGGCGCGCCCAACCGGTCTCCGATCGGGACTGGCACGACGCGCACACGATCAACGCCCTGATCGACGCCCACGCCGACGACCCCGCGTTCGGCTACCGGCTGCTGGCCGACGAACTCGAACGCGCCGGCATCCCGGCCGCCGAACGCCGCGTGTGGCGGCTGTGCTCCCAGCAGAGACTGTGGTCGTCCACCGTGCGCAAGGGCCGCGCGAGTAAGCGGCCGGGCCCGGCGGTGCATGACGACCACCTGCGCCGCGATTTCACCGCAGACGCACCGAACCGTAAGTGGGTCACCGATATCACCGAACACCCCACCGTCGGCGAGGGCAAGGTGTACTGCTGCGCGGTCAAGGACCTGTTTTCCAACCGGATCGTCGGCTACGCCGTCGCCGACCGGACGACCGCCGACCTGGCCGTCTCGGCGCTGCGCGCCGCGATCGCGCGGCGACAGCCCGACGGGGTGGTGATCGTCCACGCCGACCGCGGCGCCCAGTTCCGCGCCCGGTCCTTCCAAGCCGTGCTCAAAGCCGCCGGGCTGCAAGGCTCGATGGGCCGGATCGCCTCCGCCGGGGACAACGCCGCCATGGAGAGCTTCTGGGCGCTGCTGCAACGCAACGTGCTCAACTCCCGCCGCCAGTGGGCCTCTCGCGACGAACTGCACTACGCGATCGTGCACTGGATCGAGCACACCTACAACCGCCGCCGACGCCAACGCCGCCTCGGCGAACTCACCCCAGTCGAATACGAGCTAGCCTTCACCCACACCACCAGTCAGGCAGCCGCCTGACCGGCACAACCGGTATCAACCAAACCAACAGCAAACCCGACCACACGCCCTAGTGCCCCAAATCGCCCAGTAACTGGGACATCACCGCAGGTCAACGCCGTTTGAACCCCCAACCTTACGCCAAGTGAGCTAACTCAGGTCAGAGACTGAGGAGGCCAAGGCCCGCTCGGTTCCGGACGACGGTTCCAGTTCCTTCGATTTCATGGTGTTGATCGGCGCCAACCTACGACCTCAAACCGTGAAGGTCACGCCAACCCGTTTGCACAAATCTCGCTAAAGATCCGCCACTGACTCCGGCACTACGCCAGTGAGCCGATTCAGGTGGATGACCGAGATCCGTCGCTATCCCAGGCATCAACGCAGGTCAACTCCTTGGCCCCCCGAGTTTGCTCATTTGCTTAGTGCGTGATCTCGGGGTTGGCGAGGGCGTCGAGGATGGCTTGTCGGTCGTCGTCGATGAGGGGTGGGAAGGTCTGTTCGGCGCCGTTGATTGCGAGGGTGGCCGAGCGCAGCGGGCGCAGTTCGCGCACGGCTTTGCGGATGGCCAGTCCGGTGCGCTGCTGGATCGTGCGGGCCACGGCGAGGGCGGCGAACACGATGGTGAGGTGGGCCTCGATCGCGTCGCGGCGGCGGGCGAATATCGGCCGGGCGCGCAGGTCGGTCTTGGACATGCGGAAGGAGCGCTCGACCTGCCACAGGTCGTGGTAGGAGGAGATGACTTCGCTGGGGTCCATGATCGCGGCTTCGATGTTGGTGACGTACCCCTTCAGCCCTGCCATCGCCCGCGCCCGGGCGATGCCGGCCTCATCAAGCACCTTCCGCTCACCTGCGGATTTGACGAACCGCGGGGTGCGGGCTGTCTTCTCGCCGTCGACGACGGCGCGGGCGCGGTTCTCCTGCGCGGTGAGGGTCTTGTCGTCCCGAACCGACCGGGCCCGGGAGTACGCCCACACCGCCCGCCACGACCCCGGATGAAGATCGGGCTCCCAGATGGGTTCGCCGCGGACGGACGGGTCGTTGTCGGTGTTGCCGCCTCGGCGCGTCTTGGGGGTGAGGGTGTCGATGATCTGCCCATCGGCGAACGCGTCACCGTGCCAGCGGAAGTGCGACGCCAAATCGATGGGCGCCTTGGTCATCCGGGAGCCGACGATGAACCGCAGCCCGGCATCGTCGAGGGCGGCGAGGTTGGCCGCGGACAGCATCCCGGCATCGGCGACGATCACCATGTCCGCCAGCCCGTGACGTGCCTGGAACTCCCGAACTATGGGTATCAGCGTGGTGGTCTCGGCCCTATTGCCCTCGAAGCAGCCGATCTCCAGCGGGAAGCCTTGACGGTCCACGAGCAGGCCGACGACGATCTGCGGGTCCACCCTTCGTTCCTTCGAATACCCGACTTTGCGCAGGCCGTCCTCCTTCTCGGCCTCGAAATACAGTGTCGTGACGTCATACAAAATCAGACTGATGTCGCCTTCCGAGCTGGCGTGGGCGAAGCACTTCTCGGCGATGACCGCGCGGTAGTCGTCCTTCCGGGCGCGGGCGGTGCAGCGGCGCATCGTGATGTAGGTCGCCGTATCCCGGCCCAGGTCGACCAGCACCCGTCTGGTGTCCGACAGCGACGTCGGCTCCACCACCCGCGCCACCACCAGATCCGCGGAACACCGCATCACCCAGGGTGTCGAAGCCGAGGCCGTCGTAGACACCTGCGACCGCGTCGAACAACACCTCCGAGGCGGTGCCCACCACACGGCCCGCGCCGTCACGGCGGGAAGGACGAGCAGGCGTCGGCTCGGCGAACAGCGGCTGCTCCGCCACAGATGCGTCGACCAGGGACTCCACCGGCGTGGCCGGCTCGGCGTCGATGTCCAGCACCCCCTGCGCGGGATCGGACAACATCGCCCGCGCCCTCTCCACGAGCACACCGAGCTCCGCCGGCGTATGCGCAGACCCGACATGGGCCACGATCCGCTGCCGACGACCCCCGGAATACTCAGCGATCTGCACCGCCGTGGCACCCGAAGCGGTGCGCACCTTCCTCACGAACGCCACCACACGAGCCTAGAACGACCACACTTAGTGCGTGAAAATACTCCCAGACACGACCATCACCGCAGGTCAGGGACCTTTCCATTTCAAACGCAGCGGAAAGTGAGCAAACTCAGGTACGACCTCAAACCGTGAAGGTCACGCCAACCCGTTTGCACAAATCTCGCTAAAGATCCGCCACTGACTCCGGCACTACGCCAGTGAGCCGATTCAGGTGGATGACCGAGATCCGTCGCTATCCCAGGCATCAACGCAGGTCAACTCCTTGGCCCCCGGCCGCCAGCGACGACGCGAGCCAACTTGGTCCGAAGGTCAGTTGGTGGTACGTGTCCAGACCTTGATTGTGTTGCCCCGGTAGGGGCACCTGTCATCGCGGACCAACTCCCAGTCCTCATCTGCGCGGAGCAGTCTGTCACTGCCAGCCCCGTAGCAGATGATATACGTGTTCTTGGAAGTGTCGGTTGAGCTGGCATCCAACAGTGCCGCAACCACTTCGTCGTAGATGTCCGCATCAAAAGGATTGAAGAGGAAGAAGTAGTTGTAGTCTGCGTAATCAGCGAAAGTCACTGCGTTGCCTTCGATCACTTCCGCTCGGCCATCCAGTCCGAGCCTCGCGACATTGCGGCGGGCTATCTCCACGAGCCACGGTTCCACTTCCAATCCGGCAATTCGCTCGAACGGATATGAGGTCGCGTAGCAGACGACCCCTCCTTTGCCGCATCCAATATCGATGAGTCGGTCGTCATCTGAGATGGGCAGTCCCTTGAGGATGTTGGCCAGCGCTCTTTTGGATGTGAGGGCGTAGCCGTGACTCCCGTTCGTCAAGATGCCCTTCGACTTGGCGCGCATGGAGAAGTCGAGGCCGCGCGGCTTCTCAAGCAAGTAATAGGTGGCTGCATAGTTCAGGTAGCGCCAGTAGCGAAGAATCCGCTCTCTTGCCATTAGGTTGCACTCGCTTTCACATCACCCGTTTGGGGATTGCGGACAGTTGTGGTCCGCGCAACGATCGATTTGACCACGTCCCTCAGATCACGACTTTTGGCAGCCTGCGCATCTGCCGACAAGTCTTGGGCCAGTCTCGCATAAGTGCGCAATTCGGCCAACTGGCCTCGCAGCGCATCAACGAGGCACTCTTGGCTCGCCAGGGCCCCGCGCAGGAATCCTCGGGACAAGATGCATGCGGTCGAGCCCAGCCGAGCATGCTCGCTCAAGATTAGCTGCGCTGAGATGGGACCTGCCCCTTCCGGCGCGACCCCTCCGATTCCGAACGGAATGCCACGGCCTCGCAGGCGTGCTGCAACGAAGTCCATCATTCCGAAGGCCAGTAGCTCGAACATGAACGCCAGGTTCATCTCAACGTGCAGATCGTTGAGACCGATGTGCACTTCGTCGATTCCTGCACACTCAAGGATGTCATCAAGTCGACCAATGGCCGGGGCAGTTTCCAACAGCAACGACGCCTTGGCCCGACCATCCACTGCGGCGATGAAGGCCTCCGCCTCGCTGCGTTCCCGCAGCATGGGCAACATGACTACATCCGCCCCGCGCGCGATGACGTCGTCGACTTGGTCATTTGAACCTTGGCCCCAAGGATCAACCCGAACCAGTAGCGACGCCTTCGCGAGCTGGGGCCTCACTACCGCGATGTCATCCAGCGTATGGTGGGAAATCCAGGTGTCCCGGGAGCCCTGACGCTCGAGTTTCCCTCGTCGCTCAAGGTCGATCATCACACGGTCGACGCCGGCGGCGTCCATTGCAGCCGCAGTATCTGGGCTATTCGTGATTTGGATGAATTTCATGCTAGAACTCAAAGGATGCAAGAAGGTCATCGACTCGTTCAGCTCTCCGCACCAAGGAGAACGATTGCCAGTCAGAGGTCTGCAAGATTGGCGGACTCGGCAGAATGAACGGAGGCTTCATGGTGATGGAGTAGGATCCTACATTGCAGAATGAGATGAAATCACCCACTTCAAGGTCAACGGGAAGGTCCTTCACCAGGAGGTCGGATTCGATGCAGGTAAAGCCCGCCACGTCACACTTTCGATCGGACGAGCGTGCCTCAATCGAATACACCTCAAGGGGGAGTTTCTGAAAACGGGAGTAGGGACTGGTGTTGAAGAGGCTGCCGTCCACGGTGGCTACCGATCGGCCGCGTATCCGCCGGACGTCGATCACCTTGGTGAAGAACCTCATGGAATCAGCCACGAGCGCTGTTCCCGGTTCGACCAGGAGAGTCGGGCAGTCCTCCGGATTGGGATAGGCCTTCCCTATGACGGGTCCAATTGCCCTTGCGTAGTCCGAGAAAGACACACTGTCAACGCCGAATCTGCTGGCTAGTTCATCGCTCAACTCTCCGTAGTATCCGCCCCCAAGGTCGAGATACTTCGGTGGGGACGGGAAGATTTCCTGCGCGACGACAACAAGTTCTTGAATTCTCGTCGCAAATGTTTCCACCGGACGGTTCGGGAAGTGGCAGTGAATACCATCGAGAACCAGGTTTGGTGTGCTGCCAGCAAGCCTCACGATTTCGCGGAAGAGTTCCCCTCCCCGGTCCAGCCCGAATCGAGACACTCCACCATCGAGGTCGAAATTGACGCGGATCCCAAAGTGAAACTCCTCGTCGGGCGCATCGGCGGCGAGTTGACGCAGCATCTGCCAGTCCCTTGCGCTATCGAGTTGGACGAGGGCTCCGCCCCGAACGGCCTCAACAAACGATTCTCGTGACTTATTCGGTCCGTTGTAGATGATGTTGCTAGGTTCGACGCCTACGCGACGAGCGATCGTCCACTCCATTGCTGAGACCACTTCAGCGAGACCGCCCAGTGCGTCGACCTCCCGGCAGATTGTCGGCGTGTAATTCGTTTTGTAGGAGTATCCGATGCGTACCTTCGGGTACTCGGCGCATAGCGCCCCTTCAAGGGCTCGAAAGTTCTCTCTGAAGCGAGCGGCGTCGAAGACATAGAATGAATCCCCGTGTGTGACCGAAAGTGATTCCACCAACTCATAGTTCAACGCCATCCCCCTATGTCTCCTGCTCGATAATGCCCTGGCGGCTGAGGACGATAACGACAGATTTCGTCAGGATCTCGAGGTCCACCCTGAACCCTCGCGTCGCCAAGAGGTCAAGGTAGCGATTATCCATCTCGATTTTCTTGTCCCACGACAATTCATTGCGTCCCGAAACCTGGGCCAGCCCGGTGATTCCCGGGCGCACTGCGAAGCGACGGTTTGTTCTTGCATCGAAGTCGGACTCAGGGCCTAGCTCGCCCACGACCGGCGGCCGGGGTCCGACCAGCGACATGTCGCCTCGCAGCACGTTCCACAGTTGGGGCGCCTCGTCGATGCTGATCTCGCGCAAGACCTTGCCGCTCCGCGTCACTCTTGGGTCGTCCTCGAAACTGAACAAGCCAGTCCCCACGTTCTGCGCACCCTGCACCATGGTTCGGAACTTGAGCATGTTGAAGCGCTTGCGGGCCTTCCCCAGCCGCTCCTGGCGGAACAGAATCGGCGAACCCGCATCGATGCGCACGACTACGGCGACCATAGACACCGGCAAGATCGAAACACCGAGCAGCGCCAGTGCTGCAACAATGTCGAAGGTTCGCTTCACCACTAAGGTGCGCTTGGGTACTATCAGGGCTTCGTTGCGCCGTAGCGGGCGGTTCACGAGTTTGACATCTCGGAAATGGGCGTCAGCCAGTGAGCGTACTGCGGAAGACGTCCTCTGACGCAGTCGCCATAGAGGCGCGTGATTTCCGAGGTAACGGGCCCACACGAACCCTCGCCGACGGTCAGCCCGTTCACCGAAGACACGTGTCGAACCTCCACAGCGCTGCCGCATGCGAACACTTCGTCTGCAGTCCGCAGTTCCGTTCCCGCCACCCCTCGAACCTCAACAGGGATTCCGGCATCACTGGCCAAGGCGAAAACGCTGTCACGGGTGATGCCATCCAGTATCCCGTCGGTCATCGGCGGAGCCACCAATGTGCCCTCGTTTGCGATAAGCACGCTGGCTCCTGGAGCTTCGGCCAGTCGGCCTGCTCGGGTTAGAAATATGGGCAGGTCGTACCCGGCACGTCGGGCCTCGAGCATTGCATAGCGGCCAGCCATGTAGTTCGCGCCAGCCTTAACTGCTGGCGGCATATCATCGTCGTTGATCCTCCGCCAGGAGGAGACGCAGGCGCGATAGCCCGACCCCGACTTGTGTTGTGGCCCTGCGGGGATGGGTGCGACGAGAAGAGACGGGGTTGCCTCCTCGCTCCATGAACCTACCGCGTCAAGCATCAGGCAGAGTCGGATCGAGATGTCCCCGACATATGCGTTGTGGGCGACGGTTTCCCGAACGATCTCTAGTACTTGCGAGTCGGAGATTTCGAACGGCATACCGGCCAGGACGCTGGATTTCCGTAGCCGCCGCAGATGCTCCCCGAAGCGGAAAATTCGCACAAGTCCTTCGTCTGGGTCGAGATACGCCCGAAGTCCCTCAAAGACGTTGACCCCGTACTGCGCGGTGGCACTCAGGGCGCTGACGCTCGCGGAATTGACCGGGACCAGCTGATCCCGAAACCAGACCGATCGTGTCCTGGGGGGGTTGGTCAATTATCCTCCTCCTTGAGGTTGGGAGCTGGAACCTTCGGGATTCCGATGACGGTGCGTGGAATCGTTACCTAGTCTAGCGGTGGCGCTCATGAATTGACCTGGCCCGCCAGCGATGCGCTTCGCCGAGTCTGGGATCCAGCGGACTATAGGTGTGAGGTGAGTCTGGCGGCTGAGAGCTACTCCCCGCCTCGGTGAGCCGTCCACTCGGAAAGCATGGCGAGGTGTTGCACCATGCGTCCGTACACGAGGTCAAACGAGAATCGTGTCTCGTACAAGTCCGCCGCAGCCGCAGACATCTGTTGAATCGTCGAGGGATCCGCCTCCAACTCTCGCAGAACGTTGGCCAAGGATCTCGGACCCGGTTGGATTGTGTACCGCGCGCCGGCACTGTTGGCGTAGATGTTCTCCTCGATGGCACCTGTGAGGCTCGATATGAAGGGCTGTCCGTGGGCCAGGGCGTCGTAGATTTTGTTCGGGATGTTGTCTTGGAAGTCAGGGGTGGGCACGTAGGGCCCCAGAGCTAGTTGGCTGTTCCGCGCTAGAACCTCAGCTTGGGGGTGGGTGATCCAGCCCGGCATCTTCACATTTGGCAGTCCCGACAAGATTCCTTGAACCTCTTCCTGCTGGGATCCGCTGCCTGCGATGACGAACTCGAAACTTGTGACCCTGGCGGCATCAACGACAGGTCGAAAGTCAAACGCGGCGTTTAGGGTCCCCACGAAGGAGATCCGAGGGCGCCCGTCTAATCCCACGCCCTTGCTCGACCACCAGTCGTCGGCGAGGTGAAGCTCCTCTTCGTCCGGCGCCATCTGCGCCACGGTGAGTGGAAAGACCCCGTCGGCCGCGTGGCGGGGTCTTCCCACGTTGGCCAGACACCAGTCGAGGAATCGATCGGTCATGCTGGAGAGGCCCGTCGCCTGACGCATCGTCGAGTGTGCCAAGGCGAAGTAGGGGCTCAAAGCCGCGCGTCCGGCTGGTTGCAATACCTCTGGAGCAGCCCGGAGGAACAGGTCAGGCCAACGGTCCTTCACATCCAGGAGTACGGGAACATCCCGCTGCGTGAGCCACTTCGTAGCAGCGTAGGCAGGCTCGATGGGTGGGAAGCCCACGACCGCGACATCTGGAAGCACGGCATCGAGGGCAAGTTGTCGGCGTAATGCCATGGCTAGTTGGGCATGGTCCAGCATTCGCGCTGGACTGACGTTCTTTCGGTATCCGCGGCTATGTACTAGTTGCAGTTGGTAGCCGGGTTCGACGGTCACTCTGGTATGTCGGCCGAAGAAATGCTGCTTCTCCGTATGGCTGAAGTCCGAGCCCCAGATCACGACCTCGTGTCCGGAATCGACGAGGGCCCGCGCCAGGTTCATGGAGCGCATGGGACGGCCGGGCGAGTCAGGCAGGGGGACAGGCTCCCCCGTCTGAACAATCCACACGAGCATCGGCTCTCCAAACTGGAACTACGTTGGGTCGGGCGCTTCTATCATGCTACGGGGGCGCGCACCTCCAGTCGATGCTTGCCCGATTCCGTGTGGCTCCCATGTGTCGCCTCAGTTGGCCAGCAAAACATGCTTGGCTGGGGCATGGTGGATGGTGGCCAGCCAGGCGAAGTAGAACACGCTTGCCTTGACGTTGTCCCGGCTCACCCCGGCGTCCACGCATTGTGCCCCACCTGGAGTTCCGGCCCACCTCCGCGTTTGGACGCTGAATGGATCTGACCGGCCCGGCGAGTCCGGAGACTTTCTAGTTTGAGACTCCGGCGGTCGCTGGGGTCCGGTGGTGAACGTAGTGGGCTTGTTCGGCCTCGACGGGTGTGAGGTCGTCGCAGTACTCGAATGGGCGGCGGTGGTTGAACCAGTCGCCCCATTCGGCGGTGGCGATCTCGAGGTCGTCGAGGCCCTTCCAGGGCCGTCGCCGCTTGACGAGTTCGGTCTGGTAGAGGCCGATCACCGTCTCAGCGAGGGCGTTGTCGAACGACGAGCCGACGGCCCCGGTCGAGGGCCTGATCCCGGCGGCGTCGAGGTGCTCGGCGTAGGCCATCGAGAGGTACTGGACTCCGTGGTCATGGTACGTCACCAGACCGGTCAGGTCCTTGCCCTCACGGTGGCGAATCCAGACCGCCTGATCGACGGCGTCGACGACGAGTTGGCTGGTCATCGTCGTCGTGACCGACCAGCCCAGGATGCGTCGGGCGTAGGCGTCGATGACGAACGCGGTGTAGCACCAGCCCGACCACGTGCTGACGTAGGTGAAGTCGGCAACCCACAGACGGTCCGGCGCGAGCGGCCGGAAGTTCCGCTTCACCAGGTCCAACGGCTTGGGCTGGCGCGGGTCGCTGATCGTGGTCCGTTTGACCTTGCCCCGCACCACACCGGCCAGCCCCAGCTCGGCCATGAGCCTCTCGACCGTGCACCTAGCGATCGGAGCCTCATCGACACCGCGTTCGCGGTTGAGCGTCAGCCAGACCTTCCGTGCACCGAACACGCCGTAGTTGCTGGCGTGCGCGGCCGCGATCCTCGGCTTCAACTCAGCGTCGCGCACCTCGCGCGCCGACGGCGTGCGGGAGCGGTGCTCGTAGTAGGTCGACGGGGCGATCCCGCCGCCGGGGGAGATGCTCGCTGATCGATTCCCTTCCCCACACTCCCACACCAACTGCCGTTTCGGCGAGGGCAACCCCGGACGTCCAATCTAGGCCATCGCAACACCTCCGTGCTCATCACCAAACGGGTGTCGGCCGCGAAGTTGAATACACCGAGCGCCGCCTTGAGAATCGCGTTCGCCCGTTTGAGCTCGGCGTTCTCGCGCTTCAGCCGACGCAACTCCGCCGACTCCTCAGTCGTCACCCCGGCACGCCCCCCGGTGTCGACCTCGGCCTGCCGGCACCACTTCCGGACCGTCTCCGGTGTCCCAACCCCGAGCAGCTCGGCCACCCGGGTCATGGCTGCCCACTCCGATTCGTGATCAGAGCGGACCTCGCCCACCATCCGGACTGCCCGCTCACGCACCTCGGCCGGGTACCTCTTCGACGTACTCGCTGACATGACTCCATCCTTCCCAAAGAACAGAGTGAGCTGTACTAGGTTGTGTGGAGTCTTCGCGTTGGACTCTCATGCGCTTTGTGCTTCGATCTATATCGGGGTCAGCATGCCCAAGGCTGAGTGGCGACGCTGCCGGTTGTGGAAGATCTCGAGGTAGTCGAAAATGGCATTGCCGACTCCATCCGGGTTCGCCACCGCCGTGTGTCGAGCAGTTCGACCTGCATCCGGGACCAGAACGCCTCGATCATTGAGTTGTCGTAGCAATCGCCCACCAGACCCATGGACGGCAGCAGGCCTGCATCCTTGGCGCGTTTGGTGAATGCCCAGGATGTGCATTGAACGCCCTGGTCCGAGTGAAGTATGGTCTCTCCCTTTGCGGGCTATCGTGCTGAGATGGCCATCGACAAGGCGTTGGTCGCCAGAGCCTTGTTCGGGGAGGAGTCGATCGCCCAGCCGACGACCAGCCGGGAGTAGGTGTCTAGCACCACGCAGCAGTAGATCTTGCCTTCGGCCGTCGGATGCTCGGTGAGGTCTGTAGCCCAAAGTCGGTCTCGAACATCGCGGTTGAACTTCCGCTGCACCAGGTCACCGGCTGTGGGCTCATTCAGGCCGCGCTGGTATTTGCGTCGGCCGGTTGCGCCCTGCAGGCCTGCGCGGCGCATCAACGTCGCGACCTGTTGACGGCCCACCGGTAGCCCTCGTCCGATCGTCAACTCCGCGTGGACCCGACGATGCCCGTAGCTGCCGCGTGAGTCGGCATGGATCCCGGAGATGATCTCGGTCAGCATTTTGTGCCGGACCGCACGGGCTGAGGGTTTCCGCTTGCGCCAGGCGTAGTAGCCGGACTGAGAAACCCCCAAGACGGCAGCGGCGGGCTCCCCGCGGCGCAGGCTCGACCTGGAGGTTCCCAGCACCCGGCACGCGCGCCGCTGGGACACCCCAAACGTGGACACCAGGTGCCCGGTTGCTGCCCGATGCTTGGCCGAGCTCACCATTTTTCCTCGGCGATCTCCTTGAGCATCGCCTTGTCCAGCTCGGCCTCGGCCAGCAGCTTCTTCAACCGGGCGTTCTCGACCTCGAGGTCCTTGAGCCGCTTGGCCTCGTCCGGGCTCATGGCGCCGTATTGGTGCGAGTTCAACCAGTAGTACGTGGCCTCGGTGACCTCCAAATGCTGGAGCACCTCCGCGATCGATGCGCCCTGCCCGATCATCCGGTCAGCCTCACGCAGCTTGCGCACGATCTGCTCCGGGGTGTGCCTGCGCCGCTTCATCTCGTTGTCATCCTCCACGCCCTTACGGGCATCGTGGACCACAACCAGAACCTGGCACCAAATCAGGGGGTCACGTCACATCGGCCTCGTAACTGAGCAGCCCCGGCGCGCGACCTGCATCAATCTTGGCCTGCTTCTTCCACCGGAACAGCGTCGCCTCGGTGACCCCCGTCTCTTCGCTAAGCCTGGCCACCGGCTCGCCGGCCAGCATCCGTTCGCACAGCCACCGGTGATACTGCGCTGGGTACATCTTCGGCATACAGGTGATCCCTCCTCAAGATCACCATGCCCGAAACTGTCACAAAACCGGTCCACTTTCCGGGGTCACCATCAGACTGACCAAACAACGGGGTCGGGCCACAAGACCTTCTTGGTCAACGCCGTCAGCGATCCTTCCGGGCCAGTCAGGTCCACGCCGTCGACTTTGGCCTGCTCGACCATCGTCTCAGCCCGCTACGAAAGATCGGCCTCCGAGGCTGAGGCGGCCAAGGCCGACTAGGCCCGGGACGCTGGTTCCAGTGATTTCATGATGTTGATCGTCCCCAACTCGCGGTCCTGAACCGTGGAGATCACGCCAACTCATTCACACAAATCTCGCTACAGACCGCGATAGGCGGGCGGAAGTGTAGCCGCCCGGCCTTTGGTTTTGCGTGCTCTTGAGACGAGTGGGATGCCAGCAGCAGCGACTGCGGGAAGCAGCCATATGCTCTTGTAGTACTCCGCTGACAGCGTGAGCATGAAGGGTAGAACCGCGATGGCTGCAACTAGGTAAGGTCCAGTGTTTTTACCTCTGAAGGCGATAACGGCCGCTGTGATGCCGACGCTTACGAACAGGATCAGCCCGACTATTCCGGTCTGCACAGCAACCTCGAGAAAGGAGTTGTGTAGCACTTGGTATCTGTCAAAGAACAGAGCAGAGAACATCCGCGACTGTCCTAGTCCGACGCCAGACCAAATCCACTCATCGCGGTAATAGAGGGCTCCGCTCCATAGTTCACTGCGCCCAGACCAAGCCTCTAGGTTCGTGAGGTTCTCGGCCAGGTTCGATAGGCGCTCGGGTAGCAGGGGGGCAACCGCGCGCAGTGCCAGTAGCATCAGGACAAGGAGCGAGACGGCCGTGAGCAGCGCAGAAAGAATTGACTCGCGTCGCAGGGTGTTGAGCGCCACAGCGCTCCCGATCGCCGCGATCGCCGCAATTGCCCCCGTCCGCGAGCCGGTTCCCAGTGCGCCGACCAGTAGGACTACCGAGGACAGCGCGAACACGAACCGCCACAACTTCTGCGTACGCAAAGAGAGCATGACCGACCAACCAAGGGCCAGCGTCAGCACTAGAGCCAGGCCGTTCTCGTTCTGCTGGGCGACTGTTACCTGGTCGCCTCCGTTTAGTTGAGCCGCATTGAGCAGTGCCAGGACGGTTGCGGAAAGCACGAACACGCGAATGGCCGCGTCTCCGGACACCGCCATCGCCCGTGTGAGGATGGGCACCATCAAGGCGAGTCCGGTGAAGGTCGCGTACCTCCCAAAGGTGGATCCATACAGACTCTCCAGCGATGTACCAGCCCACGAGAGGGTTAGCGCCCAATAACCCATCAAGATGGCGATAGCCCACCAAAGGGGTCGAGTTGCCCGTGTGTCTACTCTCCAACTTCGGCCCGTGTGACTTCCGCGCAGCCTCGAATACCCCCAAATGGCCATAGTTGCCGCAGCCAAAATGGCCGTGACCGAGAAGCCCAGAGCCCCTTGGTAGTTCTCCAGAGGGATTGCCGCAACGTAGGCGAGGGAGACGAGCACAAAGAGCTTCGCATCAAAGCCCTCTGCCTTCGGCCATCTGGCAGCCTGAGACTCGCTGGCTGTCTTGCGCTCAGCGACACTCATGGGCCGAAGATACATCGCGGCGACCTCCGCTGGTACCGGTGGCCAACATTGCCGTGTCCTGGGCCCCTCGGCGGGCGCCCCGTAGAAGTCGTACCGCCCGACTCCGCATCCGTGGCATGAAGCGTTCGGGCTCCCCCAGTACTTCGATAATCTCCTCAGCTTGCATTGAGGTAAAGCTGAGTCGAAGTGGCTCGCTATCCGAGGTAGGACTTGAGTTGGCGATAACTTGTGTGTGCAACAACTCTTCCAGTGCCAGAAAATCTCGGGAGTTCTCCCTAAGCACTTCGGCCGTTGACGCCCTCCAACGTCGTCGGACTTCCGCGTCCCCAGCCTTTAGGCTCGGATCGAGAGCTCGTAGGGCTTCCCGCAACCTGGGTGCCTTTGCAGGGATTGACGCTGCAACTAGTCGGAGAAGCTCGGCCTCCGCGCAGTTGACAGAAACATTTGATTTGGCGAATTGGGGGGTTTTGAATTCCCTGAGTCCTAGCCACTGTTTAGTCAGGTCCGCAAGATTGTCCCCAGGTATCGTCCCCAACGTGAGGCGCACTTTGGGCTCCTGGGTGCTTTCGGTTAATGGCAGAAAGTTTGCGAGGAAAAGCCTGAGTTCAGCCGGCAACTCCCAGTCCGACCTAACCCACGTGTCAAAGTCCGGCAACGGGACCAAACCGGCTCGGTGACAGAACGCAGAAACGGCGTGAGCACCCGGATCGCGAAATATGATGAGGAGATCCACTGAGTCGTATAGGCCGCGGGTGGCCGCAAGGAAATCGTCCAATGCGCCCGCCTTCACGAGGCGGTGATAGACGGACTCGTTTGAAAGCACGACTGATGTGCAGCTGGCTGACTCCGCAGCTTCGCGGTGTTCCTGGAGTAGGATTGATATTCGGCCAAAGTCCTTGGAATCAAGCAGCACCGGGAATTCTGTCGCATTCCCACTCTGCGCCCCGCCGCGACCAGACGAAACCCTGGGGAATGGGTAATATAGAGATTCAGCCTCAAGTTCTGCAACGTTTAGGCCTAGGATATCTTGCAGGTATGTTGAACCTGCCTTATTCAAGCCGATATGGAACATTAGGCGCATGGGTGCAACCTACCACTGGAACGAGTTCTAGTCTGCGTCACTTGTATCCTGAGTTCTAGCAAACGACGATATCCCGCAACCGACAGGGAGCAATGATCAGAACCTGTGGATGGGTCCTCGGTCTGGTTGCGTGAGTGGGCGCACCTTCCCGAGGATGATCTGAAAGTCATCTGGATTCTGATCAGGACCGGCGTTGGCGCGCTGGTTCGGGACGGTACGCCCATGCTGACGCTGGTCAATGAAGAGGCTCAAGCCAACCTCCACGCCCCGGCGGCGGTCGGTGGGGTGACGCTCGACGAGCTGGTGCGCGAGGGTGCTCGGCAGATGCTCGCGGCGGCGTTGCAGGCCGAGGTTGCCGCCTTTATCGACGCGCACCTCGGCTAGGTCGGCGAGGATGGGCGGCGGTGGTGGTGCGCAACTGCTACCACGCTGCCCGCGAGGTGGCCACGGCCGCGGGTGCGGTGCTGGTGCGGGCACCGCGGGTCAACGACAAGCGGATCCACGAGGTCACCGGGGAACGCCGACGGTTCGTTTCGGTGATCCTGCCGGCGTGGGCGCGCACGTCCCCGCAGGTCGCCGAGGTGCTGCAGCTGCTGTATCTGCACGGGTTGTCCAGCGGCGATTTCACGCCCGTTCACGCCCGCGCTGCAACAGTTCGCCCGGCTCGGCCGCCGGCCTGTCCTCGGCCACGGTGGCCCGGCTGACCGCGCAGTGGCGCGGCGAGGCGGCCCCGTTCGCCTCCCGCCCGCTACGGGACGTGGACTACGTGTCCGTGTGGGCCGACGACATCCACCTGAAGGTGCGCCTGGAGCAGGACAAGGTGTGCCTGCTGGTCATGATGGGGGTGCGCGGACGGCCGCAAGGAGCTCGTCGCACTCACCGACGGTTTCCGCGAATCGAGTGAGTCGCGGGCGGACCTGCTGCGCGACTGCGCCCGCCGCGGGATGCGCGCGCCGGTGCTCGCCTTGGGCGACGGTGCGCTCGGGTTTTGGAAGGCGCTGCGCGACGTGTTCCCGCAGACCCGCGAGCAGCGCGGCCGGTTCCACAAGACCGGGAACGTGCTGGCCGCGCTGCCCAAGTCCGCCCAGCCAGGGGCGAAGGCCGCGATCCTCCGCCAGATCACCGGCGCCCAGGACAAGGCCCACGCCACCGCGGCGGCGAAGGTTCTCGCCGCCCAGTGCGGGACCAATTGGCCCAAGGCCGCGGCGAAGATCGCCGAAGACCTCGACGTGTTGTTGACGCATACAACTACCCGGCCGAGAACTTGATCCACCTGAGCATCACGAACCCCATCGAGTCCACCTTCGCCACCGTCCGGCTGCGCCAACGCGTCCCCAAGGCCCCGGCTCGTGCGCCGCCGGCGTGGCGATGGCCTTCAAACTGATGAAGTCCGCGCAACGCCGCTGGCGTACCGTGAATGCCCCCACCTGGTCGCCCTGGTGCGAGCAGGAGCGGTGTTCCACAACGGCGAACTCGTCGAACGCCCCGAGGGATCAGGAGGCCAATCTCAAGCCGCATGAAACATGCGATCCACAGGCCTTGACAATTGCTCCCGACAGGCGTTCCGCGAAACCTGGGTATTTGGGGACAACTTTGATGACCAGTAAAGTCCTACTGCAGGAGCTCGCACTCCGGGATGGTGAGTCTCAGCCAAGAGATTCCGAACTCTGGGATTCCATCGGAAGAGTTGTGGCTGGAGGCGGCCCGTGTGGTCGCAGAGCTCACTGCGGGGCGGCTCAATCGGCTAGGGCTTAGCCGGCCCTGGCTGCGACAACTGGAGGTATGACTTCGCGGCCTCACGTACCGGTCGAGAGGCAATCGGCTGCCGCCGGGCGAGTTTGCGAATTGAGTTGGCCACCGGGTAGAAGACGGTTGACCGATACCGCGCCAGGGCCCGCGCCCAGCGAATTCCGTACCATTTCTCCACGAAGCGCAACTCCGATTGGAGGGCGAGCACGCTTCGCACGGCGCTGGGGTCGTCACGGTCAGGGATCCCTGAGCCCTGTCCCCCGAGGTGGTAACCAACTGCCGAAGCGACGCCCACGAGCTTGTAGCCGGCTCGGAGGATCGTGCGGGAAACATCGATGTCGTCGCTCATGAAGAAGATGGTCTCGTCGAAAAAACCCACCGACCGAAGCGCACTAAAGTCGAAGAGTGATAGCCCCCCGCTTGCGTAGCCGGACGAAATGCCGAATGTCCCCTGCCTTCGCGCGTATCGCCAGCGAAATGGGACTTGGGTCCAGCGTGTGCTGACCAAGTCGCCCAAAAGGAAGGTCCCCAATCGACGGTCGGCGAATGCGCCAATCGTCGTCCGACCGTCAGTCTCGATGAAAGGAACTGCGATGCCTGGGCGTCCGGGGTAGTTCACTAGGGCGTCAATGAGGGCCAGAAGGCCAGCTTCATCAATCCCCGCATCAGGGTTGCACAGCAGCACGAAGTCGGGTTCGACCGAGGCGCTTCGAATGGCCAGGTTGTTTCCGGCGCCCCAACCCCTATTCGTGGGCGATGGCACGACCGAGGCGTCGAGTCCAGGAATGCCGAGAATAGCGGCCTCAGCCACCCTGCAGGTGTCGTCGCTTGAGGCGTTGTCGGCCACGATCAACTGCGCCGAGAAGTCAGCTGTTCGGGATAGGTATGCGAAGTCAGTCACACACTTCTCAATGGTTGCCGAACTGTTGTAGGTGACAACTGCGACCAGTACATGTGGGGTATTGGGCATCGGCTTCTTCCGGGTCGCCAGAGGTTCATATGAGCATATCGTTGAGGTATTCCGGCGCGTCAACGCCTCCGTGCATGTGGGACTGCGTCTCGGCTTTGGCTGTGTTGCCTGACAGACTCTCCCCATGCATGTTGTGATGGTCGGCAATTTCCCGCTAGATGCCACGCCCCGGGGAGGGGTTGAGACAGCGGCGTTCAACCTTGCCTCGGGACTTCAGCAGCTGGGGGTGAAAGTGACCGCCGTCGATCCCCGAGTTGAGACGCCCGAATCTGTAACGGTCTCCTGTGGGGGCATCACCGTGCATCGTGCCAGTCTCGGGGGAATCGCAGGGCGTGGTCGTCGCGCCCGCGACATGGTGCGAGATATCTACGCGAGCGGGGATGCGGACTTGGTTCATTCTCAGGGCATTGCCCGCTTCTTGCCCCAGGAGCTGCCCACAATCTTCACGCTCCACGGCATTGTTGAAAACGAGGTGAAGCATGAAGGCTCCCGATTGCGCGCTGCTGTAAAGGCCGCCACGGTCGTTCGGGAGGAGGTGTCGGCCAGAAATGCTGCACCAAACGTAATCTCAATCTCCAGATTCACGTCGCGGTACCTTAGCCCGGGACGTCAGCGGGTTTGGGAGATCCCGAACGCCATCTCGCCGATCTTCGGCCAGAGCAAGGCAGCGACTAGGGAGAAGCGCGTGCTTTTCGTGGGCTCGTTGCGAATCCGCAAGCGTGTGCGTGAATTGATCACAGCCTTTAAGGACGCCTGCCAGCGAGATGGCGCCGTATTGGCTTTGGCTGGCTCGGGACTCGAGGGCGAATATGGTCAATCCTGCTTGGCTCTCGCTGACGATCTTGGGGTGGCTGGCAGCATCGAGTGGCTCGGCTCGTTGACACCCGAGCAGTTGGCGGACGAGATGGCCCGATCCATGGCCTTGGCGCTCCCGTCCGGGGCCGAGTCCGCGCCCATGGTCATCTCTGAGGCATTTGCCCAGGGTTTGCCCGTGGTCGCCACCGACGTGGGCGCCGTGGCGGAGATGGTGGACGATGGCAGCAATGGGATTGTCGTGAAGCCCGATGATCAGGCCGAACTTTCCGAAGCACTCGTTCGAGTATTGAATCTGCCGGATTTTGATGCTTGGAGTTCGCGAGCGATCCAAGCGTCGGCGGTGTACTCGGTAGCAGATGTCAGTGCCCGAACACTCGCGGCCTACCGTCAGGCCTTGAGCCACAGATTCGGAGCGAGCCGTGGCTAGTGCCTTGCCCTATGCCCGGGTGATGTAGGGCTGGCGGGTATTCGACACGGCCGCGCATGTGAACCACAACGACCCCCAACTACTATGGGCTTATGTCCACTCCAAAACGTGTTTGGCAGGTGCTCCGTGCCGAGGGTTTCTCTGAAGTTGCCGCGCGAACCGCCATCAGATTTATGCCACGCCGACCGCTGGCTCTCTCCGATGTACTGACACCCCAAGTTGCCCTGGCATGGAATCCGGAACAGTGTCTCCGGTTTCTTGCGGCTTCCTCAAATTCAGCGGAACTATCCTCTGACGCCTTCATTCAGTGGACTAGCGAGTGGCAGGAGTCGGTTGACTTCGGTGTGGCTTCTCCCACGGAAATCCCGGAGGAATGGAACGTGGAGAAACAAACGAGCCTGCTTCTCTATTGCCTAGTTCGGTGGAACCAGCCCCAGACTGTACTTGAGACCGGCATCGCTCGGGGTGCCTCCTCGCTGTCAATTCTCACGGCGATGGAACGCAACGGGAAGGGGAATCTCGTCTCAGTCGACGTGATGGATGACGTCGGGATGCTGGTGCCGGAAAGCCTTCACGGCCGTTGGTCTAAGGTCATCTTGAATCCAGAGAAGTCTCGTGTGGAGTTCAGGGGCCTTGTGGAGCGAATTCAGCCTATTGACATGTTCTTCCACGACAGCGACCATAACGAGCGCTGGATGACATTTGAATTCACCACCGTCCTGCCCAAGATGGCAAATGGCGGAATCTTCGCGTCCGATGATGCCCACCAGAACCGCAGCTACGTTGGGGCGGTGGGACCAGAGAGGGAGTGTGTCTTGCTCCTCGACAGTCGCAAGGTATCGGGCTTCAGCGTGATCAACCATGGGGGCTAGTGTCTCCGGTAGCCGATCTCTAGGGGGGGACCCTCCTCAGGCGTCTCATGGTGTCGGTTTCCCTGGACGGCGTCGCAGGTGAGAGTAGCCATCACCGGAGGCACCGGCTACCTGGGTGGAAGCATTGTCCGTGCCCTGGCTGCTCAAGGGCACACTGTCAGAGCCATGACCCGGCGCTCCACGGACGTCCTGGGGCCGCCTCGCTTTGATGGGGTCGAGTGGGTCCAGGGCGACATGTTGGGCGCGAGTTCGTTGACTGACTTGATGGACGGTTGCCAGGCCTTCATCCACGCTGGAGGAATCGTCAGGACTTCGAATCCTGAGGACTTCCAGTCCAACGTTGATTTCGCGCACCTTGTTCTCTCGGCGCTGGACACCTCGGGACTTCCGATGGCCGTGCTGGTCTCGAGTGGCGGGGTCTTCGGCAACTGCGGAGTCACCGTGGACGAGAACTCCCCCCATCGCCCTGACGACGCCTACGAACGATCGAAGAGTCGCGCCGAGTCGGTATTGATGCCGCTGGTCGTGTCTGGGCGCGCGAGGATGATGCGCCCGGCAGTGATCTTCGGAGGCTCAAATCCACTGCGACCACTGCTTCGACTGAGCCGGAGAATCTGCTCGGGCAGGATGATCCCGGTATCCCTTCGCGCCTGCACCAACTACGTGCACGTGGACGATGTCGCGAGGACTGCTCTACGTCTCCTGGAAGACCCTGGAGCTCCGGATTTGGTCAACGTTAACTATCCGCTGCCTTTACCTGGACTAGTCGCCCTCCTGGCAGATGCGCTTGATACGTCGGCCCGCACAATTGTGGTTCCTGCTGGTCTTGCCGAACTTGCAGCCCGAGTGCCAGACAATGTGGTCGGAAGCCTCCCGCATGTCTCCCTCGCCAAATCGATAGTTGATGCCACCCGCATCGACACGCAACATCCTGAGTGGCTACATGGGGAGGATCCAGTGGAAGACGTCATGCGGAGGCGCTTGATGTCAGTGGTTGATGAGTACAGACGCCAGGAGTTGCTGTGAACAGACCGCCCACCTTTCGGGTAGCTCATGTGGTCGGCAATCTCGATGTCGGTGGAGGGCAGAAGCTGACGGCCCTCATCGCCAAGGGATTGCACCAACGGGGCGTAGACGTCACTGTCGTGTCGCTGGGGGTCACCGGCTACTACGGTGATTACCTGGAGGATGCAGGGGTTCCCGTGCTCCCAGTAGGCTTTGGAAGTGGGGGAACTTCTGTCGATTGGGGTCGATCTCCGAAGACCTTAGTTTCATTTGTCGGTCTCTTCGCCCGCGAGCGATGGGACATCGTCCACACGCATATGTTCCGCACGGCTCTGCTTACGACGGGAATCGCCAGGGCCACCGGAGCGAAGGTTCTGGGCACCTCTCACCGCATCTACTTCCCGCGAGTCCAGCCTGTCGCCGAGCGGGCCTTGAGTAAACTGCAGTCGGGAATTGTGGTGGATTCGCGCGCCGTCGGCGAGATCCTCATGGACAAGACGGGGATCCCCGAGGAGAAGTACATCGCAATTCACAACGGAATCGATGAGGATGAGTTTGCCGATGCCCCGTCCACCAGGGAAGCACGGGTGGAACTGCGCCTGCCAGCAGAGAAGCTGCTGATCGGGTGTGTTGCAGCGCTCATGGAGCACAAGGGACAGCGATTCCTGCTCGAGGCGACCAAGAGGCTCCTCCATGACGGCCTTGACGTGGCGTTGGTGCTCGTCGGGGGGGGGCCAGACGAGGGTAACTTGCGCGCCCTGACGAACGATCTGGGGATTGAGGATCACGTTCACTTCCTAGGGGAGCGGACAGATCTGGCACGGATCCTTTCTGCACTGGACATACTCGCGCTGCCTTCCATCTTCGAGGGCTTCGGGATCGTCCAGGCAGAGGGCATGCTCATGGGGCTGCCAGTGGTCGCGACGAGCGCGGGCGGTGCGCTGGAGGTTGTCGACGAGGGCGAGACGGGGTTTCTGGTTCCGTACGGTGACGTCTTGGCACTGACAGCGCGGCTTAAGTTGCTCGCGGAGAATCCAGCGATGAGGGAACGTCTGGGCTTGAAGGGCAGGGCCAAGGTCGAACGACAGTTCACCGTCGAACGCATGGTAGATCGCTACATGGACCTGTACGAGCGCGTTCTCGCTGGGGAACCTGTCAAGTAGCGGACCGCCTTTCCGCTGTCGGTCTCCCCCTAGTGTGAGACGACTTCCAGAAGGGTCGACTCCAGTTGCTCTGCGATTCTGTCGCGACTGAACCTCTCGCGGGCGAGCCGGCCCGCTCGATCCCCCATCTCGGCTAGCCGCTCCCCATCTGACAGCGCATCGATGAGTTGGACGGCAGCTCCGCGGGGATCACGGGGTAGCGAGACACCCGCGTCTGCGTCCAAGAGGATCTGCCCCTGCCAGCCGCCGTAGTTGATGGCCAACCCGCGGCCGGCCGCGAGGGTGTCGAAGAACTTGTTGGCCCCGCTGTGCTCGATCCCCGCCGCGTCCACGGCTACCGACAGGCCCATGCTGGCCGCTCGGTATGAGTCGGCGATCTTGACCTTCGGCACCTGTGGGGCGAAGAAGAGGTTCGTGTTGAGGACGCCCGCAGCTTCCGCCGAGGCGACAAGTTCAGTCCTCAGGGCACCATCCCCTTGAATAACGACAGCGGGTCGGGGGTCGATCTTCAACATCTCGACGCACAGGGGGACAACCCAGTCAAGTCCATGCGAGGCGCCCATGTAGTCCGCGAACAGCGCGAAGGGGCGCCCCGGAACACCTGGAACCAGGCGGAAGAACGTTTCCGGATCGCCCCGGTCCGAGAAGAAATCCAGATCCGATGCGTTCGTGATGACCGCAATCTTCGAGGCGGGAATGCCCCGGCTCACCAACTGGTCCCGCATGCCCGGTGAAAGGGTGATGACTTTGTTGGCCACACGGTGGCTGCTCAGTTCGAGCCCTCGCGCCGTCATGCGTAGAGCCGGATTGGGCGCAGCCCCATCGATATCGGCATGTCGGGCCATAGATCCCGTACTTCAAGAACCATCGGGCGTCGTGGTCGAGTCGCCGCCATCGCCGGGACTGCGACGCTGAGCGGCGGGCTCGAAGCCAGGGCAAGATCACCCCATTGCGTGATGGCGCGCCGTGTAGCAAGCGCGGTGAACTCGAGGAACGCTTGGACTCGCCGTGGGTACGACATGCTCTGGCTGTATGGCACGCCGACACGGGCGACTCGGATTCCGTCTATGTCGTCGAAGGTCCACTTTCCGCGTTCGCCGCCCTGCATCTGGGCTGTCAGCACCGTGACACGGTGGCCCCTGGCGACGAGCCTTCGGCAGTTCTCGTACGCTCGAGTATGGCCGACGTACGGAACCCAGGAGCTGCCTTGTCGGGCGTGGCGAAGTACTGGAAGACATAAGTCAGGTCCACGTGTTCCCCCTGGGATTCGGTTGTCGCGCTAGACACTGCGATTCTGCCAGTCGCCCAAGTTCCAGCGATTTGTGCCCTCATGATCGAGTTGCACGACGATGCCGCAGGACCGGAACATAGCCAGGTCACGCGTGGAACAGGTGACCGCGCGGGTTGCTCTACGGGCACACGAGCGTTCGGGTTAGACGGGGGCCGGGGCCTGTAAGTACTTACCTATGCGTCTGTCGATCGTCACCGCCGAGCGAGTCGAGTTGTGATCCCCCTTACGTTGGCTTCGGATGACTTCGCACGTACGCTTGGACTGGGCATGAGTGGTGCACAAGACGTCCAATCCAAATGCGGTATTCTTGCAGCACGGTCGTCAAGCTGAACACCTAGCGAGGGGATCGATGTAGCGTGTGGCGAGAGGCTGTCGGCCAGGGGCGCTTTCTGCGCAAGCGCTCGGAGACAGCGCGAAGGTTTTTCCTTGTGGAGGAACGCCGACCCCATGTGGTCGCAGCCGGCATCCTGAATAGGACGCGTTTCCGGGGGATGCCGCTCGGTGACTTGTTGTCGCGTGACCTCGAGGACGTGCTAACAGCCGCCCGCCCAGTGGCCCAAACCTCCAGGTTGCGGTCACTAGCGTCTTCCATCCTCCACGGCCTTCGCCACAGTTCCTCCCCTCGTGCTCTTGATGCGCGCGTGATCATGTTTCAGACCAACAAGAGGGACCACCTTGACAGCATTTCCGGAGCCGTTCGGGCGACCGCGGGGGAAGTCGGTCCAGTGGTGGTTGTAGGGACTGAGCACCAGCAGCAGGTCAACTACTGGGATATCTTCGGTCTGTTCGGTCTGGGCGACGTAGTGAGGGTCGCCGCGCTGTCGGCATGGCATGCCCCCCGCGTTTCCCGAGCAGTTCATGTGTCAGGTCCGTCGAGCAGTGCTTTAGGTGCAACGTTGGTGCTCGTTGAAGCACTGGCGCGCCAGCTCCTACATGGGCTCAGTGCCAAGCGGTTCCTGAGTTATCAATCTCAGTTGGGTATCGTCGCTGCCGACTTCGACCGGGGACCTGACACGGCAGTCGTCTGCACTGCCGCGCGAGCTGTCGGGATCCCGTCATGTTCGTTCCAACACGGTGTCCTGATTCCCTCGCCGGTCGCCTCGAGCTACTCGCCACTTGTCGCGGACTCAATTGGTGTCTGGGGCGAGGCGGCGCAAACGCAACTTGTCAGGGAAGGCGTCTCGCCTGACAAGGTCACTGTCGTTGGAAGACCAATGCGCCACGGAGCCGGCACGAGGGACTCGGCTTGGGAGAGGGACAGCAGCAGCCCACGGTCAAAGGTGGTTGCGCTCGCACTAAGTACGCCAGATGAGATTCGGGACAGGGTACTTGTAGCTCATCTCGCGGCACTGCGGGAGGCGTGTAGGAATCCCGAGCTATCGTTTGTCGTCAAGTTGCACCCGGCCCGGAGGCCCGAGGACTTCGACTGGGTGACGAGCGACTTTGCCCTTCCCTTGGTCCCTAGACATCAGCCACGGCACGAGTTGATGGCCGAGTTGGCGGCGGTGTTGGTAACGAACAGCACTTTCGCGATCGACGCGGCCGCAAGCGGTGTGCCCGTTGGAGTGGTGTGCCTGCCCGGAGTTCCCCTTGGGTTCGGGCAGGGCTTTGTGGATTACCTCCGAATGCCGGTTGTCAGAACTCCGGAGGATCTGAACCGCCTCATTCTTGGGATCCCTCCAATTGATCGAGTTGCGCTGAGCCGAGTCAATGGGGAAGCGCCTGAAGGTCGAATCGCCGCATTTCTGGCCAAACAGATGCTACCCCCGCGCGAATTCCAACCGAGCAGAAGAATCCGCGACGGGCGCCTGCCATCCTCGTCAACGAGTCCGGGATGGGGTTTGAGTCGCACTTGAGCGGGAACATGCGCAGGCTTTCGGAAACGTGGCCTACCTCCATGACCGCTCGTAGTTGCATCGCTTCAACCACGCATCTGGGGAAGGAACTCATCTTGATACGGTTCTTCAATGCCGAGGTTCCCTGCCGCGCGCCAGCGCGCGATGGTTCGTGAGCGATTTCCCGCTGCCTATCAGCTTGCGGTTGACTCAATCTTCAGCCCATCAACGCTCCCTGATCGCCTGAGGAGCGTGAATCTCCACAACCACCGAGTGCTTAGCGAGCTTGCCCTGGACTGCAATTGCTGTGGCAGCATCGGGAAGCCACTCTTCCTCTTTCTCCCAGTTCAACACTTTGAGAGGATGGGAATCAGTCCACTGCGCGACAACATCATTTGCGGAGCCTGCAAGAGTTCACAGAGGACACGGGCCGTACTGGATGTTGCAGTCAGCGTAGCTATGGCGTCTATGGTGCGGCCGCCGATGATCTTGGATGTTGATGACACCTGGAGCGCAGGCGAGGTTCTTAAGCGGGTGGGAACGAGGCAGGCCACCACGTATGACGTTGCCCTCCCGTGGGGAAGCGTAGATGCTGCTGGCACCCGCAACGAGGACTTGTCCCAACTCACCTTTCCAGATGCGACTTTCGATCTTGTGGTGTCCGCAGAGGTTCAGGAACACATTGAGGACACCTGGACCGCTTTCGCTGAAGTCTTCCGCGTGCTGAAGCCCGGAGGAGTATATGTGTTCACGGCGCCCTTTCGCTCGGATCTAGCCGCAACGAAGCGCCTGGCCGTCCAGACCGACGCAGGGCTGCTCTGGACAGGTTTCGAACACTTGCACGGCGATCCAAGGCACCAAGGCGGTATTCCCTCATTCTGGCTGTTTGGATCTGACTTGGCCCCTCGGCTCTGCGACCTGGGCTTTGCCGTATCAATTGAAGAGGTCATTCCCCACGGAAGTCCTCCGGTGCCCGTCAGCGTGGTTGTCGCCAAGAAGCCAGGTGGACTCAGCGGCACCGACGTCTAGCCTCAAAGGCGGGACTGTCGCCTAAACGGTGTAGGTGGCCTGACACGCCGGGTGTGGACGCGGCGGGAAGGGTTCCATGATGACCGAGACACTTGTGGCGTGATTCCATCATCATCGAAGTAACCGACTGACGGTTCGGTCGCGGCGTCTGAGCAGGAGCTGGAGATAGCCTGGGAGTTGGTGCGCCGGGCTCGTGATCGCGGGGTCGCCTTGACCGGCCCGGATGGACTGCTCAAAGCGCTGACGAAGACGGTGACGAGACCGCTCTGGATGAGGAGATGTCCGAGTACCTCGGGTATGACAAGCACGCCCCGGAAGGCCGGAACAGGGGCAACTCGCGCAACGGCAAACGTCCCAAGACGGTGTTGACCGATGCGGCCGTCGAGGTGAAGATCGAAGTGCCGCGGGACCGGGACGGAACCTTCAAACCGACGATCGTGAAGAAGCGCCAGCGACGCCTGTGGGATGTCGACGAGGTGGCGTTGTCGCTGTACGCCAAGGGGCTGACGACCGGTAGAATCAGCGCCCACTTCGCCGACGTCTACGGTGCGAGCGTGTACAAAGACACCATCTCGCGGATCACCGACCGGGTCCTCGAGGAGATGCACACCTGGTGGGCGCGGCCGCTAGCAACCGCCCGGTCTACGTGGCGGTGATCATCGACGCGATCATGGTCAAGATCCGCGACGGCCAGGTACACGACCGGCCGGTCCATGCCGCGATCGGGGTGGACCTCGATGGCCACAAGGTCATCCCGGGCATGTGGGTTGGCGGCGGGGAATCTGCAAAGTTCTTCTCTGGCGATCCTGACCGAACTGCGCAACCGCGGTGTGTCCGATGTGTTCTTCGTCGTCTGCGACGGCCTCAAGGGCCTGCCCGACTCGGTGAACACGGGGTGGCCCCAGGCCACGGTGCAGACCTGCATCATCGGCCTTGATCCGCGGGTCGTTCCGCTACCCCTCCCGCAAGTACTCCGACGAGTTGGCGCGGGACCCCAAACCCATCAACACCGCCCCCAGCACCGTCTCGGCCGCCGCGGAGCTGGACGGGTTGGACGACAAATGGGGCCGACGCTACCCGGCGATCATCCGGGTCTGGCGCACAACGCCTGAGAGGAATTCATCCCTTTCCTCGCCCAAGACGTCGAGATCCGCCGGGTCATCTGCTCCACCAACGCCATCGAGTCCCTCAACGCCCGCTACCGCCGAGCGGCCAAAGCACGAGGCCACTTCCGGAAACGCGCACGCCGCAATGAAATGCCTGTACCTGGTCACCAGGTCGCCGGATCCGAAAGGCAGCGGGCAAACCCGCAGGGCAGTGCGGTGGAAACCAGCCCTGAACGCCTTCGCCAGCACCTTCGCCGACCGCATGCCAGCGGCGGAGACCAGCCAACAACGAACCCCACCTACACCGCTAATCGGACAGACCCGGAGTTGGCCACCGGCGCAAAAGCTAGATGCGGGTGATTTGAGACGTAGCCGCAGATTTCAGATATCGACTGGGGATGAAATCGAGGGGCCGACGACCTCCCGGATACATGCACAGATGCAGGCCGTCCAGGCACTAGGATTCTTCCGTGATTCCGTATGGACGGCAGTCAGTGAACCATCAGGATATCGATGCAGTGTCCGAGGTTCTGATGGGTGACTGGCTGACCACGGGACCTACCGTCAAGAAGTTCGAAGCCGCGGTCGCTGAGGCGGCCGGAGCGCCTTTCTGTGTCTCCGTCACATCTGGGACCGCGGCGCTGCACTGTGCCTATGCAGCACTTGGCCTTGGCCCGGGCGACGAGATCATCACCCCTCCCATGACCTTCGTGGCGACCCAGGCTACGGCCGCTCTTCTTGGCGCAGAGGTCAAGTTCGCCGACGTCCTGCAGGGGACCGGACTGATCGATCCTGGTCAGGTTGCCCGCGCTGTGACGGACAGGACAAAGGCGATTGTTGCGGTGGACTACGCTGGGCAACCGGCGGACATCCCTGCGCTGCGTGAGATCGCAGATGGGTGCGGTGCCTACCTGATTGAGGATGCGGCTCACTCCATTGGGACGACCGTCGGTGGTCGTCCGGTTGGCAGCACCGCAGACCTGACCACATTCAGTTTCTTCCCGACGAAGAACATCACCACGGCTGAAGGCGGGGCCATCGTGGGGTCCAATCTGAAATTGATGGATCGGGTGAGGGCGTTCCACAACCACGGGCTCGTGCGAGACAGGACCTTTCAGGATTGGCCGGACGAAGGGGCCTGGCATCAGGAGGTGCACGAGTTCGGACTGAACTACCGCTTGCCCGATGTTTTGGCTGCACTTGGTCTCAGCCAGTTGCAGCGGCTGTCTGAGTTTCGGGAACGCCGGCAGGCCATCGTCGACCGATACGACCGGGCCTTCGACGGGCTGCCTGGGTTGGACGTCCTCGAAAGGGTTCCGGACACCGCAACCTTCTGGCATCTGTACCCGTTGCGCGTCCCGGCACCTCGTCGGCGGGAAGTATTCGACTTCCTGAGGGCTCACAGCATCGGAGTGCAGGTCAACTACCTCCCGGCGCACTTGCACCCGGCCTTCCGGGAGCAAGGGTATGGCTGGGGCGATTTCCCGGTGGCCGAGGAGTTCTACCGGCGGGAGATCTCACTGCCGATCTATGCCGACCTGTCGGTAGAGGACCAAGGACGTGTCATCGAGGCTGTCGTCAACGCAGGCGGGAACCCTGCGATCTAGGGCTCACGTTACCATTACGGGCAACACATGCCAGAGTCGCATGACCCGCCCTCGATCGGCATCGGCGCCAAATAGGTCAGGTCGCTACAATCAGACAATAATTAATGCCTAGTTCAAGATTGTCTTAGTAGGGCCAGTTGCCCTTCTCCACTCACGGACAGGAAGCAATGAGCGAGTTCGCCGTCCTCATAGTCGTAGCCCATTCGGATGACGAGACATTGGGTATGGGGGGCACAATCGTCAGACACGTCGCGGGCGGCGACAGCGTTCACTGCGTGTCGATGACTGATGGTGTGAGTTCACGAACTTCAGGCGGGAATCTTGACGCGCGCCAGCGTATGGAATCAGCTCGTAGGGCATCGAGTATTCTTGGGTTTCACTGGTTGAATGGATTCGCATTTCCCGACAACGCGATGGATTCACTGCCCCTCCTCAATATTGTCAAGGCGGTGGAAGAAGCCAAGGGCGTGGTGAACCCGAATCTCGTCTACACTCACAGTCCTGCCGACCTGAACGTGGATCACCGGGTCGTTGCGAGTGCGGTACTCACTGCGTTTAGGCCACAACCGGATGAAACGTGTAGCGAAATTCGATGTTTCGAGGTTGCATCGGCGACGGAGTATGGGCATAGGAGGGTGACTGGTGCCTTTCAGCCGGATCTCTTCATCGATATGTGCGGGGCATGGGGGAAGAAGCGCGAGGCCCTGGAGGCCTACGAGCAAGAAATGCGGCCATATCCACACCCGCGCTCGTACGAGGGTCTGGAGAACCTCGCCAAGTTCCGCGGTAACCAAGTCGGGCTCGAGTATGCCGAAGGATTCGAAGTCATCCGAAGGATTATCCGATGAAGAATTGCATTATCGCTTGTTCAAGGAGTTGGTGCGTCGAACTTGTGGGACTGGAGGAAATCTCTGGGTTCAAGTTCCACTACGTATCACATCGTGACCAGTTGACAGCAAAGTTGTTGGATGAACTGCAGCCTCGTTACATATTCTTTCCGCATTGGAACTGGATCGTTCCAAGCGAAATCCACGACGAGTATGAGTGCATTGTCTTTCACACAGCACCACTTCCCTTTGGCCGCGGTGGTAGTCCGATACAGAATCTCATTCTGCGGGGATGGCTGCAGGCGCCCGTGTCGGCTCTGCGAATGACTGACGTATTGGACGGCGGGCCAGTATATTGTGCAGAGGAAGTCAGTCTGGAAGGGGATCTGACATCAATTTTGGATCGCATCAAAGTCGTAATTCTCAGATTGATCCGCCGGATAATCGAAGAATCCCCTGAGCCGACTCCGCAAAAAGGTGAACCAGTCTACTTTGCACGGCTCACACCTGCGGATAACGAGATAGCGCCGAGTCTCGCGCTGAGCGAGATGTACGACCACATCCGCATGGTCGATAGCGACGGATATCCACCTGCTTTCATGGAATTTGGAGGCGTTCGACTTGAATTTGAAGGTGCGCACCTAGTGGCCGACGAACTCACTGCGAAAGTGACAATCAAGAAGTGCTGATCCGTCTAGCCATCTCAAGCGATGCCGAGGATCTCCTGCGGTGGCGCAATGACCCCATAAGTCGAAGCATGTTCATCAATGGCGAGGAAGTCGGCAATAGCGAACACAACGCTTGGTTTCAAAAGGCTTTGCACGATCCGCTTGTTCGAATATACATCGGGGAAATAGGCGGTGCGAAGATTGGAGTGTGCCGAATCGGGTACCAACTAGGTCAGGATCGATACGAGGTATCGATCAACCTCGACCCCAGTTTCAGAGGGAAAGGAATGTCGTTTCCACTGCTTACGGGCTCACTTGCAGAGTTTCGGCGGCATCTACCCGTCCCAATCGTGGCCTTGGTAAGAGTTGAGAATTTGCGAAGTCAGAGACTCTTCTCAAGCGCTGGCTTCGTCCAGATCTCAGAGGGGGATGGCCTGCGTACGTTCGTTCTCCCAACGGCGGATGAGTCAATAGAGGATGCTCACTTGTAGAGAGCAGGACTACACACGCCCAAGGGCAGGCCCAATCGACACTCAGGTATAGCGCATGGTTGCGAAGAGAGGACGGACACAGATGTCTACAGGCGAGATACGGTTACTCGGCCCAGAAGATCCACCGCGTATCGTGGCGGAAATTTCCGGAAACCACAAGGGCAGCCACTCCCGGTTTCTTGAGCTCATACACGCTGCAGCTGAGTCAGGAGCCGACTACGTCAAGTTTCAGACGTATACGGCGGACACAATGACCCTGAACGTGGATACGCCGGAATTTCGCATCTCGGCGGACCATGAGCTTTGGGGCGGACGTAGTCTCTATTCCCTCTACCAGGAGGCGATGACTCCGTGGGACTGGCAAGGGGAGGGGTTCGAGTTGGCGCGATCCCTTGGGATCGAGGCCTTCAGTTCGCCCTTCGACCGTACTTCGGCGGACTTCCTTGACCAGTTCGCGCCGCCAGCGTTCAAAATCGCCTCTCTCGAAGTGACGGATCTCGACCTGATCGGCTACGTCGCCAGCAAGGGACGACCGGTGATCATCTCGAGCGGAGCCGCGAGCCTCGCGGAACTTGCCGTGGCGCTGGAGTGCTCCGATGCTTCTGGTGCTCCGCAGACAATCCCCATGCTGTGCACCAGCGCGTACCCCGCAAGTCCGGCCGATGCGCGTCTCAGGGCCATACCCGCTTGGAGAGACACCTTCAACGGTCCGGTGGGGCTTTCCGACCACACGCTCGGTATCGGCGTCGCTGTGGCGTCCGTCGCACTAGGGTGCAGGATCGTGGAGAAGCACATCACACTGAATCGCGGCGATGGTGGTGTCGACAGTGCATTCTCGATGGAGCCCTCAGAGATGGCCCAGATGGCGGCGGAGATGCACAACGCGTGGCTTGCTGTCGAGGGAGCGATAGGCGCCTATGTCCAAGCAGAAGACGAGTCCCGTCGGCTTCGGCGCTCGCTCTACGTAGCAGTTGACGTTGCCGCTGGTGAAATCATCACCCGAGACAACGTCCGTCCGGTACGACCGGCGGGAGGATTGGAGACCGCAAGGCTCGAGGACTTGCTAGGTCGTCGCTTTGGTCGTGGTGCCTCCGCCGGAACTCCGATGACGCTTGACCTCCTGTGACGAATCGTTTCGTCGACTTAGGTCCGCCAACGAGAGTCGGTCATCTCGATAACCTTCTGTGGAGTTCCGCGGTTCGCTGACTCTAGTTCCGGTGCGGCCTCAGCCACCCGGAGTACGTCTAGCCATCCATAGGGCTCAGAGTTCCGGAGTTCGTGGTGGAGCGCACGAACTACCTCAAGGTCCTCGGGAGTATCCACCGTCCACCGGTGCTCGGTGAGACGCCGAGAATTCGACAGGTATCCGACGCGCGCTCCGGGGGCTGCGTAGATTGCGGGCGTCACATGTTCCCGCTCGTGGCGCTCCCTCGCGGTGGCCTCGGCTGCTGTGAGCGCATCCGCTGCGAAACACTCGACGGCCAGGCCGAGCGGAAAGGTCTGATGCTTGGAGTCTGCTGGCTGATTGCTGGCGTAGTCGAGATTGTTGGCGGACCGAAGAGCCAATACTTGGTCGATCAGTATGGGGTCGGTGAACGGGCAATCCGCCGTGATGCGAACGATTGTGTCGGCACTTGGGCGGGAGGCTGCCGCCTGTGCGTAGCGCCGCAGCACATCGAACTCAGGACCCCGCCAGACCGCAACTCCGATCGATTCGGCGAGTTCCACGATTGGCAAGTCCGCATCTTGATCTGATGTGGCCACCAGCACCTCATCGACATCGTCCGCGCGAACGACCCTGGCCAGAATCTTCTCAAGCATTGGCTGGTCGCCGATGGGTTCAAGTACCTTGCCCGGCAGGCGGCTTGAGCCCATGCGGGCCTGGACGATGCAGAGTGTAGTCATGGGTACTCGATGATTGGCTGCACTGGTACTTGGCCTACGCGCCAGCCAGCATGGTGCGCAGCGTGTCGACGTCCAGCCATTCGGTGTTGGAGTCCGACCGGTAGGCGAAGGACTCGTCTACCGGAATTCCGCCCTCCGGTGGCAGGAAACCCCATTCGGCGATCGACGGCAGGATTACGTAGCGGTCACTGAGCTCCACCGTCCTGCGGGCGTCCTCGTGGGCGATCATCTCCTCATGGAGCTTCTCTCCGGGGCGTAGCCCGGTCTCGAAGTCTGCGCACCCGGAGTGATCGCCTCGACGAGGTCTAGCAACCGCATGCTCGGGATCTTCGGCACGTAGAGCTCGCCGCCGTTCATGGACTCGAAGGAGTCGAGCACGAATCGAACGGCTTGGTCGAGGGTGATCCAGAAGCGGGTCATCCGCGCGTCCGTGATCGGGTAGCGGCGCCCCTTCGGCGCAGCTGGCGGAAGTAGGGGATCACTGACCCGCGGCTGCCCATCACGTTGCCGTAGCGCACGACCGAGAATCGGGTGCCGCTGCCCCGCGCGTAGTGGTTCGCGGCGATGAACACTTGTCGGCAGCAGAGCTTCGTCGCACCGTAGAGGTTGATCGGGCTCGACGCCTTGTCGGTCGAGAGGGCGATCACCCGCTTGACGCTGCGCGTCGATCGCCGCGTCGACGACGTTCTGCGGCGCCGAGGACGTTGGTGCGCGACGCACTCGAATGGGTTGTACTCGGCGGTCGGTCCACCTGCTTCAGGGCCGCCGCGTGGACCACGTAGTCGACGCCGTCATCGCTCGCGTCAGTCGGTCTCGGTCGCGGACGTCGCCGATGAAATAGCGCAGCCGGGGCTCATCTGGGAACATTTGTCGCATCTCGAATTGCTTCAGTTCGTCGCGGGAGAACACAACTATGCGCTCCGGGTTGAGATTCTCCAATGCATAGGCAACAAAGGCCTTTCCAAACGATCCTGTGCCGCCAGTGATAAGGATGGAGGAATTGTTGAGCATCGGTCCCCTGTCATGGTTGCGACTTCTCTACGGTGACAGGCTACAGGCTGTGCCGCGGTGACAGGCTACAGGCTGTGCCGCGGTGACAGGCGCGAGATGGAGGTTCGTCATGCTGCGTATCGCAGTCGTATGTGACGTTGGAATCCAAGTAGGCGCAGGACACTTCTCTCGGTGCCGTGCGCTGGTCGACAAACTCCGGACTCCTTCGGGCAGCGTCGGGTGGTTCGCCCCGGTGGGTGAGATCGGCTGGCTGGCCCGCTCGCTGCCGGATAGCGATGAGTTGATCGAAGTGGCCGCTGCTCAGGGGCTCAAGGCTGGGCTAGCTGGATGGGATGCGGACCTTGTCATCGTCGACTCGTATTTGCTGCCGGCGGATCTCGATGTGAAGTCCGGGAATCCGCGGGCTATCGTCGTGGAGGTACGGGATGCGGTGACTCCAAGGCGCGCCGCGGATTTGGTGCTTGAGCCTGGATTCGGCTCGGTTGAGTCGGAGAGCCGTGCACCTATCCTGCGAGGCCCGGAGTATGTGCTGCTTCGGTCTGGCATTGTGCGTCGAAGGTCAGTGGAGCGTTGCGGGCTGAGGGCGCGGTCGTCGGACGGGTCGGATGACATTGGGATCCTCCTCGGCGGCGCCAACACCGCTGAGGACAGTTGGCTCGTCGCTCGTGTCGTCGCAGAAGCGCTGCCTTCGTGCGTGCTCCACGTCAATTTGCCGCGGCCTGACGGCGAATCTCCATCCTCAGCGGACGGGCGAATTGCGGTGCATCCCCGGGGGGAATCGTTCTGGGACGTCTTGTGCGCCTGTGGGTTCGTCGTATCAGCTGCAGGGGTGTCGGCCTGGGAACTCGCCTGCCTAGAGATCCCTTCGGGTCTGCTGCTCGTCGCGGACAACCAGTCGGAGAACTACTGGGGGATGACACGGCGAGGATGGGCGCTTGGACTTGGCACGTTGAGAGCCGTGCGGCAGGACGCCGGATTCCTGGCGAGCGGAGTGGCGGCCGCTATTGCGGATCCGGCGCAGCCGCAGGCTATGGCAAGCCGAGGCGCCGCGGCTGTCGACGGCATGGGTGCCGTAAGGGTTTCCGATGCGATACGGCACCTGCTGGGAGTCGAACGGTCGTCATAACCCCAGGAGTTGGGCCTGCCGGTCGAACTGAGGCACCTGGCCTCGAACCTCGTCGAACGTTCCGGAGGCCAGGACGCGGCCCTCTTCCAAATAGAGCACGAGGTTCGCCCTCCTGATCGTCGCCAGGCGGTGCGCGACTGTCACAGTGGTGACGTCGGGTCCAATGCCAGTCAGCATCTCCGCGATCAGGTTCTCGGTCTCCGCGTCGAGCGCGCTCGTGGCCTCGTCAAGAACCAACAGGCTTGGCTGCGAGTATAGCGCGCGGGCTATCCCTAGCCGCTGTCGTTGGCCCCCGCTGAGGCGGACGCCGCGTTCACCCACAACGGTGTCGAGGCCTTCACGGCCATCTCGCAAGTGAGATGCAAGGTGCGCGCTCTCAAGGGCCTGCCACACCTGGGCATCGTCTACATCCTCGGGCCAGCGCCCGAGGGCGACGTTGTCCCGGACGGTCCCCGAAACCAGCGCGACCTCCTGCGGAACGTACGCGATGGCGCCGGGCCGCTCTTTGACGATCTTCGTCGGCGACGAGCCACCCACGAGCACGCCGCCACGATCGGGATCGACTACGCCCAGGATCGCATCGGCTAAAGTGCTTTTGCCTGCGCCGGAGGGGCCAACCAGTGCCAGGCTGGAGCCTGCGGGGATGTAGAAGCCGACATCGGACAGTGCGGGAGAGGCACCCTCCGGATAGGTCACTGAGAGGTTCACCACTGAAAGTGAAAGCGGCTCGGGTAGTGACAGTGACTCGGACCCGCGTCCGACTGCAGAATCCTCGGCGACACTGGTCGGGTGGGGTGCTGCGTCGTCCGGGTGGGGTGCAGACGATGCGGGCCGCTCATGTTCCCTGCAGTAATCATCGAGGTCGAACGCGTATTGAGCGCGACTCTCAATGCTGTGAATCATCAGGCGCGCGCCGTTGAGGCGCAGCAGGGAAGGGGTCACCCTGGTCGCGGCCGCCAAGAACAGCGCCAGGGATCCAACGGCCTGGTTCGCGTCCTGGGTGGCGAGGAGCAGGCCCACGAGCAGCAGCGCTCCAATCACTAGCGCGATCTCCATGGCATACCGTGGGATCTGCGAGAGATAGCGTTGGTCGGCGATCGCAACCGTGCTCCGAATTCGAAGTCGCGAAAACTTCTTGGCATAGAAATCACGTCGGCCCGAAACCGAAACCTCGCGGAAGGTTGCGATTCCGTCCTGAACCGCGCTGATTCCGGCAACTTCTGTCTCCGCAATCTCCGCGCCAGTGCGAGTCGTCCAGGCGGCCAATCCCCGGCCAATGCCGAATGCCACCAGGCCGAAATATGCCACAGCCAGCAAAGTGGTCACGGGGTCGATGATTAGTAGCGCGGCGCCGAGGACCACTAGCAGGGTGACCTCAGATCGGATGATCATTATGTTGCTCAAGACGTCGATGATGGCTGCATTTACCCCGTGGCTCAAAGCGAAACCGGCCTTCTGGCTCGCTCCTGACTGGACACGTACGAGAGGGAGGTTGAAGAAGGCTTCGCTGAGCTGGGCGGACGCTTGCGCGGCGCGCCGCGCAAGGAAGTTGACGACCCGGCGGGTGATGTACAGCGCCACGATACCTTTGAGTACCAGCAGTGTCGCTGCTGCGCCTGCCAGGACCAGAGCTGCTGTCCCAGTGTCGACTCCACCTAGTCCCACCACATTCAGTCCGGCCTGGATGGCTGCGGGTGTTGCCCCTCCCTGCGCAGCAGTCGCGGCAAGGAGGCCAACAGTGCCAAACAGAAGCACCCCTGACAGATCTAGGAGGGCGGTTCCCATAAGCAGCAGGGTCGCGATTCGGTATCTCGATCCGTCATTGGCGGGCAGTAGGGCCAGCGAGCGCCGAACTAGTGCGCGATTCCGGCCCACCGGCCACTCCCGTCGTCGATTCGGTCAAGGCGCCGCATACGCCACTACCGCTGGGCACAAAGTGTAGGAGGTGGATTCCACTGGTCGTAGCAACGCCTCGATCGGGAGGTGCAGCGATGGGGACGAAGCCGCGAGCGAGGCGGGTTCGGGCGTATGAGGTAGGTGCCATCGCCGAGACGGCTGTCGGTTGCTTGGCAGACGGATCGGGTCACGTTCTGGGCGGCGATCAGTTGCTGCGCGACGCTAGACGTGGCGGCCGATGTGATCGGCGTTTCCGAGCCGGTGGGCTACCGCTGGTCTCGCCACTCAGGTGGCGTGCATACATGCCTTCGAGTCGAGGGTTCGGTTCGCTACCTGTCGTTCTCCCGGCGGTACGACATCGTGATCTGGCATGCCCAGGGCCTCAATGCCCGTGAGATCGAGAGATGTCTGGGACGTTGTTCGAAACGGCCTTTCGCGAGCTGCGCCGCGGCGCGTCGAGTCGAGCGGCGCAGTCTGAGAATTGCATCATTGTCGTGCGGTGGCACGCCAAGAGACGAACTCGGCGACCAAAGGCTGCCAAGACAGTCGCCAACCAGAGGCCTCGCGACTAGGCGCAAGGCGGCCGTCGGAGTGGAAGGGCCGCAGCGAGTAGAATCGCAACGATCGACGTTGGACACAGGATTGGAGTCCTGAGCGATTCGCGGGTCGGCTACCGATCGACTCCCTGCGATGACGGATCCTTGCGCATCAGCCACCAGGCGCACTGGGTCTATGGTCGTAGTGCGCTGAAGCGGGAGTTCATCACATTATTGTGTGCGTGGCGTGCGCTGCGGTGAAGACCGCGGCCGCGGGTCACGTTCGGAGCGATTCGATCATGGGCCTGAATCGCTCCGCGATTGGCACGCTGGTCGACCGCACAACCCGGTTCATGATGCTGGCACGCCTACGGCGCGAAGAAGGCCACCACCACAAGCAGGTGCCAAGAATGGGTGCGTTGGGGGGCTACGGTGGAATCACGATGAAGAACGCACTTGCGGTGACGAAGGCGAAATCGCCTTTGCAGCGTGGCGCTCATTGACGTGGGACCGCAGCACGGAACGGACTGCCCAGGACGCTTCCAAGGTCGCCGCTGGCACTAGCAGCCCGGTGTTCTTCGCCGACCCACCCGGCCCCTGGCAGCGCGGCACCAACGAGCTGTTTCGCCAGCACGGCCGAAGAGGTACCAACCTGTCGCGTGGGACCAAGGAGGAGATCCAGGCCGTCGCCATCTCGTTGAACGGCCGTCCCCCGCAAGGCCCTTGGTTGGAAGACCCCGGCTGAGTCGTTCAAGGAGCATTTGTGGCCGCCTTGAACAGCCGACAACGAGACGTTCGAGTGAATCCGGCCAATACATCTACGTGGCTTTGGTGTGCGTCTGACTTCGTGACGGTTTCTTGGGGAGAAAATCCCAGCATCTGCGGGGTGGTCCGGTAAGGATCACACTGTGGAGAGGAGCCCGCTGATGGGCACGAATGTATCGGGAAAGGGTGGGCGGCGCCGGCGTGTGTTGAGCCCGTCGCAGAAGTACGAGGTGTTCTTGGAGGTGACCACCAGCGATCTGACGCAGGCGCAGGTGGCGGTGAAGTGGGGAATCGATCGGTCGACGGTCAAGACGATCGTTCGTACCGCTGTCGCGCGTCATGATTTGTGGCAGGGCTGTTGTGTCAGTCCTGAAGGAGAATCAAAGTCATTCCGAAGTCCACCATCGATACCGGCTGAGAAGAAGTCCCGGATCGTGTTGAGCGTGTTGGCTGGCGAGAGGACGATTGCCGAAGCGGCGCGGCGGGAGAAGGTGTCCGAGCAGTCGATCAGCCGGTGGAAGGCCGAGTTCGGCGAGGCCGGCAAGACTGCGCTGGCCGCAGGCCGCTCGGGCCCGTCAGGCCGCGAGGAACAGTTGGAGGCCGAGGTTGTCGAGCTGACCCAGGCCCTCGGTGAGGCCGGGGTCGAGGTCCGGGTGCCGAAGAAGTCCGCCCAGTGCAGGTTGGGCCCTCGCCGACCTCGAGGTGATCCGCACAGAGGCGGGAATGTCGACGGCGAGGTTCTCCCGTCTGATCGACAAGACCTGAACGGACGTGGCGACGCTGGCAGGCCCGTGCCAGGGCCGAGCGCCCGGTGAAAGGCCCGTGGCCGCAGCCGACCGGCCATGCGGTGCGTGAGTGGGCGCGGGTCCATGCGCTGGCGCATCCGCCCGTGGGGCCACCGCACGATCTCGGCGATGGTCCGACACGAAGGCCATGTGGTGTCTGAGGCGACTGTGCTGCGGTTGCTGCGCGACGAGGTTCTGATCGGAGCCGGCGGCCTACCAGCGGGAACGCCGCAGGCTCGCCGGGCACGGCAAGGCCGCGTTCGCCGCGCCGCCCACCGGGGGCGAATCAGGTGTGGCAGCTGGACTTCACGCCAGTATCGAGACCACCACCGGCGGGGTTTGGCGCATCGCCGGGTGTCGGGACTACTGGAGCACCTACGAGCACCGTTTCCACATCTCGCCGACGGTCAACCAGCACGACGCCATCGACGCGGTGGAGTTGGCGCTGGCGGACTACCAGGCCCTGTTCTCCCCGCCCACTGGTAGACGCTTGCCCGGTCGATCCGGACAGCGGGGAGCTGGTGCCCGGTGACGATTGTGACCGACAACGGCGGAGGAGTTGCGAAGGTTCCGGTTCGAGTCGTTCATCGCCACCCACCCCGAGCTGCGTCATGTCCGCACCCGAGCCAAGTCGCCGGGGCAGAACGGTTCCCGGGAGCGCGGCTTCGGCACGCTGAAGTACGAGCAGTTGTTCCTCGACGAAGTCGACGATGCAGTCGCCCTCGCCGAGCGGGCCGAGGACTACCGCCTCGAATACAACCGCGTGCGCCCACACGAGGCCATCGCCTTCAACCGGCCCGAGGAGGTCCACCTCGGCCTAGCCGACCTCACCACCCCCTCATTTCAAACCAAGAAGATCCTGCCAACTACATGACGCGGGACAAAGAAGCCAAAACCTACACAGAACAGTTGAAAACCTCGGACCCTGCGGTGTACAGGGCGATCGCGGGAATTGATGAGGCGGCGTGGACACCCATCAAGTATCCGCAGGCGATCTTCGACGACACCGAACAACGCTGGATATCCGATGCCGAGGTCGCCGAAGTGCCCTACACCGCGTTCACCTCCAAGGGCGCCGAAGCGGTGTCCGGGCGGCTGATTGTGCGGCGGGTGAAACGTGTGAACCCAGCCGATGCAGACGGGCAGGACACCCTGTTCACCGAGTGGCGTCATCATGCGGTGTTCACCACCTCACCACTGGACATGCTGCAGGCAGAGCACTATCACCGTCGGCATGCCATCGTCGAACAAGTCATCGCCGACCTGAAATCTGGCCCGCTGGCCCACCTGCCGTCCGGGAAGTTCAACGCCAACCCCGCCTGGCTGGCCTGCGCGGTGATCGCGTTCAACCTCACCCGCGCCGCCGGGGCGCTGGCCTCAACATTTCACGCCAAAGCCACCACCGCCACCATCCGTGGCCATCTCATCGCCGTGCCGGCCCGTATTGCCTCCTCGGCGCGGACAGTCCTCATGCACCTGCCCCGGGACTGGCCCTGGGAAACCGCCTGGATCGACCTGCACCACGCCGCCGGACGGACCCCCACCGCCGATGGCCGCCACTTGACCACCCAGCCCCCAGCGGGCACGACCGGAGACAACGCAATCGTGGAAGAGTCGGGCGAACCGGCGGCCCCGCCATGCCTACTCCCAGCCCCATCCAGAAAAAGGCCAATCAGCACCACTTCCATAACTCACCCACGGATCCAGGCTGAAGGTAGCCGCGAATTGGCGAAGTTCGGCCAGTACTATGGGACGCTGGGTCGTGGCATTAGGCCCTCCGCGCTCATGGTGCACGTTCGCGAGTGAAATCGACAAAAACTTTCCGAAATGAGTTCATGGGTGAGAGTCACTTTAGTACGTCAGTATTTCGCAACGAGAGACCAAGCCGGTTCTACTCGAGGCTTCGAGTTTGCCCGGAGATTGGTAGAGAGCGGACACAACGTCACCGTGATAACTTCTGATCCGTCAAGGTCCGCTGGCGCGTCAACTCATCGGGTGGAGGCCGGGGTTAAGGTAATCGCCATCCCGAATGCCTACCATCAGTCCATGAGTTATCGACGGCGTCTCAGGTCGTTCATGCGATTTGCCCTGAAGTCAGCGCTCGTGGCAATACGCCAGCCTACAGATGTAGTACTTGCTTCAAGCACCCCCTTGTCGGTCGCAATACCTGGACTCGCGGCATCTCGTATTCGCCGAGTTCCTTTTGTTTTTGAGGTGCGCGATCTTTGGCCCGAAATGCCAATTGCAGTAGGTGCCCTCCGCGGAAAGATGCCTACCGGGCTTGCTCGAATTCTTGAGTGGTTGGCCTACCACGGCTCGTCTGCAGTTATCGCACTTTCGCCGGGAATGGCGAAAGGTGTTGAGGCCCGAGGAATCCCTTTGTCTAGAATTGCCATAATTCCAAACTCGTCGGATCTAGACCTTTGGCCTGAATTTCACCAAAGGCGCGCAGTGACGTATGGTGAAATTGGATCTATCGTATATGCGGGCTCGCTCGGTAAGGTTAACGGACTTGATTATCTTGTTGACCTAGGCGCAGCACTCCGAACTCTTGGTGTACCGGTAAGGATTCAAGTTGTCGGGCAAGGTTCAGAGGCTGAGCGAATCCAAGCGGCTGCGAAGGCCCGGGGCCTTGCCGGAGAGAGCATCGAATTCTTGGGGCCTAGGCCAAAGAGTGAGATGCCAGAGATCCTGCGAGAGGCTACTCTGGGAATTTCCCTGTTTCTCCCGATCAAGGCGATGGAGGCCAACTCCGCCAACAAGTTCTTTGACTATCTCGCGGCTGGACTCCCGGTCGCCATCAACTACGGCGGCTGGCAAGCCGAAATCGTGAAAGCAAAAAAACTCGGCCTCGTGCTACCTCTGGATGCAGATGTGGCTGCGGGCCAGATCGCCCGCTTCCTACAGGACGACCACTCTGTTGCAGAGGCATCTATTGCTGCCCGTGAGGTTGCTAAGGATCATTTCAGCAGAGATGCTCATGCAGCGCAGTTGCTTAGCCTCTTGACTGCTGTTGTTGCGCGTGATGCCCGTGCCATAGAGGCGGCCGTTGCCGATTCTAGGAACTACTTGGGAATGGAGGTGCATTGACTCCGCACCGATGAGAGCCGTTGTGCCCCTAGGGCCGATGGTGGGGAGATGTTTCGTCGCCCGGATAGATTGCGACGGCGTGCGGGCCGCCTCGGACTGTCGCACTTAGTCCAATTTGTCGGGTCTGTGTAGTCCACTAGTGATGATCTCTATTGCGGCCCTCCCGTAATTTGGCGGAAGAGTTGCCTGGACACGAAGCCAGGGGGATCAATTCGAAGATTTCAGTCGTCGGTGCCGGCTACCTCAGGGCCGTGCACGCCACAGCAATGGCGTCGATTGGCTTTGACGGCGTCGGGATCGATGCCGGTGCGAAGAACCTGAGTTGGCTCATTTGCTTAGTGCGTGATCTCGGGGTTGGCGAGGGCGTCGAGGATGGCTTGGCGGTCGTTGTCGATGAGGGGTGGGAAGGTCTGTTCGGCGCCGTTGATGGCGAGGGTGGCCGAGCGCAGCGGCCGGAGCTCGCGCACGACTTTGCGGATGGCCAGCCCGGTGCGCTGCTGGACGGTTCGGGCGACGGCGAGGGCGGCGAACACGATCGTGAGGTGGGCCTCGATCGCGTCGCGGGTGCGGTGGAACATGGGCCGGGCGCGTAGGTCGGTCTTGGACATGCGGAACGACCGCTCGACCTGCCACAGATCGTGGTAGGAGGAGATCACCTCGCCGGGGTCCATGATCGAGGCTTCGATGTTGGTGACGTAGCCCTTCAGCCCTGCCATCGCCCGCGCCCTCGCGATCCCCGCCTCGTCGAGAATGCGCTTCTCGCCGGCGGATTTGACGAAGCGCGGGGTGCGGGCGGCCTTTTCACCGTCGACGACGGCGCGGGCCCGGTTCTCCTGGGCGGTGAGGGTCTTGTTGTCCCGGGCCGACCGGGTCCGGGAGAAGGCCCACACCGCTCGCCACGACCCTGGATGCTGTTCGGGGTCCCAGACCGGTTCGCCGCGGACGGACGGGTCGTTGTCGGTGTTGCCCCCGCGGCGGGTCTTGGGGGTGAGGGTGTCGATGATCTGCCCGTCGGTGAAGGCGTCGCCGTGCCAGCGGAAGTGCGACGCCAGATCGATCGGTGCCTTCGTCATCCGGGACCCGACGATGAACCGCAGCCCGGCGTCGTCGAGGGCGGCGAGGTTGGCCGCGGACAGCATGCCGGCGTCGGCGACGACCACCATGTGCGCGATGCCGTGGCGAGTCTGGAACTCGCGCACGATCGGTATCAGGGTGGTGGTTTCGGCCTTGTTGCCTTCGAAGCAGCCGATCTCCAGCGGGAACCCCTGTCGGTCCACGAGCAGGCCGACGACGTGAGCCAACTCAGGATGCCGGTGCGAAGAAGATCGGACAGCCATCCGCCGCGATGGCCCCTTTCTACGACCTGAGCCAACTCAGGAGAGGTACGTCGAAGAGGGAGAGGCGCTGAAGCCCTAGGCCGTCAACGAACTGTGAATGTCTTCAGCCCTTGGCCTTGTGCTTGTGAACCCCAACTTCAACCCCAGCGCCGCGTCGGGCTCTGCTTCGAATGGGTGATTGTCGCGACCGGGCCAAGTGAGACAATCGGTCGTGCCCCCGATCAATGCCGACGCAGTCGAGTCAAAGATGACTCGCGTGGGCTGGCAGCCTCTCCGCGGGCTCCTCTTTGCACCCCCCCTCTCTCTCCCCCCCCCCCCCTGATCTCGGCTAGCAACGACTCCAGTCCACGACCGTCTCCTGCGGCTGGATCATCGGCTGCACTGGGACGACCGGCTCTGCATCGGACAGCGGTTCGATGCACGTCTAGTTCCAGCACCACGGGTACTCCCGCGGGCAACTCCGTGTCGAGTCGAGCGACCGGATGCCCGAGTTCGGCGCCGAAGAATGCGGTTGTTGGTTCGCCGTTGAGCCGCACAGCGGTGACTCCGGATCCAATCGGCAGGTGAACGTAGGTCAGGGTCCGGTTGGACCGGGGATCGGCAGCGCCGGCCCGAGTGTCGATACGGCCATAGATGTAGTTGGGACCCTCACCCACCGGCGGCACGTTGTTGAGCAGGGTCACGCGTACGGTGCTCTGCCGTTGGTCGGCCTGGCACTCGCCGCTGAAGTACTCGACCTTCCGCTCCGTGTAGAAATCCAACTTGTTTCCGGCCCCGTTGTTCAGCACCAACTGGACGTAGGGCCCCTCCGCCGTGGGCGTTGTGCCCGCGATAGGGGTGGTCTCCAGCGCGGCCTGAATCGCCGCGTCTTGGGACCAGAGTTGAATGTGGCCGCCCGAGACGCCGTCGGTGAGAGCTTTCACGAGGGCACCCGTTCCGCCCTCTAGTTCCAGCACCCGCTCGATGAGTTGGGTCGCGACGTCAGCTTGGTACTGCTCGCGGGCGGCGTTGTCGTCGGCGAATTCGAAGTAGATGTCGTTGCCCAGGTACTGCACCACGTTGTCGGCGGTGAGCACCTTGCCGTTCGGGGCCGTGACGGGGCCGGTCGCCTGGATCAGGTACTCCAGGGCGTTGATGTCCACCGCCATCACTCCGGCTACCTGCTGGCCGAACTGCAGCTGGTAGGCCGTGGCCCACTGGATCCCGGCGTAGGGGAAGTTCGGTGACATGTTCATGTTCTGCCACAGCGCAGGGTCGCGGCCGTAAAGCGCGCGGTAGTCCGGGCCGAGATCCACGATCGGCTCGGCGAAGCGCTTCAGGGTGTCGTTCGACTCGACGTCCTTCTGCACCAGTTCCCCACCGTCGACGGTGAGCACGCCGTAGGTGCCGAGGAAGCCGCCGGTGCCGCGGATCTCCACCGGACTCTGGAACGCGACGAAGTAGGTCTGCGGGGCCGTTGGCACCCAGCATGGTGGGCATCACCGCCAGAGTCGCTGCAGCCGCCCTCAGACGTCTTCGACGCGGCCTCAGAGGTCAGCGCCGAGGCCTCGGCTACAGATGCCTCCACCGCCGGGGAAGAGGAGTTCAGCACCCAACTCCTTAGCGAGGGCATAGGCGAAACTGAGCCGTCCCGGGACGGTTCATTGGGCTCTTGAGGTGGAGATGATCGACCACTTGGGATACGGTCGCCGCGACCAGGCCGGCCTTTCGCTGTACGCCAATGGGATGACAACCGGAGACATCGCCAATCATCTGCAGGATGCCTACGGCGATCAGGTGTCCCGCAGTCTGGTCTTCCGAGTGACCGACCAGATCCTGCACGACATGGGCCAGTGGCAGACCCGCCCCTTACCTGGCAGTGTCCGAACGCAGGCCGCAGCGGAGCAATCCCACCGGCCAGATCAACGGCTAGAAGTCCATCACGAACACCCTCGCCATCACCTACGGCGACCGCCTGATAACAACAAACCGGCCAATGCCGTTTACACAGACGGCTGCACAGACCCTGCTGGGCCGGTGGGGAGGGCAAGATCCTCGGGACCAAGGCTCCGCGGTGGGCTGGGAGCGGGAAACATGCCGAAACTTGCCGCCTTTCCTGCACTAGGCACTATGTCCGTGCGAAGCGCCACGGATGGGGCGCTTGAAAGAGCGAGTCACATACCCGCGGCGTCACTTCGAACCTGTTCGCGGTAGGCCGCTGACCCCTTGCGGAAGCGCTCAGCCTGGTCGGCGCGGCCCTGCAATCGGGCCGCGCGCGCCCGGACGTCGAAGTATCGAGCCATACCCGAAGCGAAGCGGCGCCAGTCATGGCCGTGCTTGCGGTGGAAGTAGACGCTCGAGCGTGCGCTTGCCTGCATCGAGCGAATTGAGGACGTTGCATCGAAGGCCGCCGAGGCGCCGCCCACGTGCAGTACCCGCCACTGCTCGGCGAGTCCGACCGGAATCCCAATCTCGGTCGCCCGAATGCAGAGGTCGATGTCCTCGTAGTACATGAAGAAGGACTCGTCGAAGCCCCCCAATTTGTCGAACGACTGCCGGTCGATCAGCAAGGAGGCTCCGCTCACGTAGCCGCGACCATCGGGCCGGGCCTGACGTGGGCTAAGGATTCTCAAGATCTCCGCCGGAACTGTTCGGGACCGGCCGTAGAGTTGCTGTCGACGGCCTCGCGAATCGATGATCGCTGGGCCGATGATCCCACGGCCGGGGTGCCAGTCAGACGGCCACGCCAATATCTCGGCATCCGGGTTGAGGAAGAGAATGTGCTGGCCCTTGCCCGCGGCAGCCGCGGCATTGCAGCCAGCCCCGAAACCGCAGTTGTCCGTGCACGCCACCGCCTCGATGGGGATGCGCAGCGCGCCAGCTAGCTCCGTGGCCAGGACGATAGTGTCGGCATCGGCCGAGTTGTCATGCAGGAATACGCGCACCTGCCATGCGTCGGGGATCGCCGTCAAGGAGGCCAGTGCCCGCGGCAGAGTCGCCCCGCTGTGATAGGAAACAATGACCACGTCAATACTCGGCCGCACTTCAGTTGCCACTCAAGGATTCTAGAGTCTGCCGTGGAATGCGGCGGCCCCGTATTAGCCTCGGTCTTTCGTGAGGGGTGAGGTGTTGGGGGTACGACGCGGGGGTTGAAAGCACGGAAGTGCCTGTCCTGCTTGGGATTCCTGACTTGCTGAGGGAAAAGAATCGTTCAAGAGGGGTGGCACTGGAGTTGGCGCAGGCTACAACATCTCGTTCGGTGGCTGGACTTGATCGACGAACAACTGCTGGGGCAACTGCGTCTGGATCACCCCCGGGCTGAACTGAACAACGTTCATGGAAGCCCGAGGCTAGTGGATGCAGCCCTCGTCGGGATAAGGTCGCGGCCATGCCGCGCGACTACGCATCCCTCACCCACCTGCACCTGCGCAACCTGTTGGCTGCCTACCTGCCACGGGACGCCGGGGCCCTCCGAATCCTCGACCTCGGGTCGGGCAGTGGCACCCTCACCACCTACCTCCAGCGGCAGTTGTCGGAGGCAGGCTTCACTGTGGAACTGTATGGCTTGGACGTCAACGATATGCAGGTGCAGGAGCGGTCCTTCCACACCGCGAGCATCGCCCGGGCACACGCGGTCGAACCCGGACACCCGTGGCAGGACCGCCTGGTGCTGATCGAATCCGGCCAACCCTGGCCGTTCCCGACCGATCACTTCGACGCAATCGTCTCAAATCAAGTGTTCGAACACATCCATGAACCCGACGCGACCCTGGCCCAGATCAGCCGAACGCTCAAGCCGTCCGGCTACTCCGCGCATCTCTTTCCGTTTGAGAGTTACATACTCGAAGGTCACCTCAAGGTCCCTTTCGCCCATTGGCTCACCGACGGCACGCTCAGGGAGCAATGGATCAAGCGCTATTACGGATTGCAGGATCGCCGCAGGCGAGGCAAGTACTTCCGTGATGGTCGGGCCGCGGGCTGGTCGCTGGCCGACTACTCTGCCGCGCATGCCGACTACCTGGTCACGCAGACTCACTACATGTCATTCCGAGAGTTCGCCAGGGCCTCCGCCCAACACGGACTTCGAGTGGACCTGGACCATACAGTCGACTTCTACGCCCTCAAGGCCCATGAGCTACTGAAGCGTCCCGTGCCGCGGCAGTATGCTTCCGGGGCCAGCCCGATGCGCACCCTCGCGGGGCATGCTCTGAAGATTGCGGGGGGAGTTTCCGTGGGAATCCGACACGCCGACCGGTATGGCGCCTGGCGCGAGCGAACCGGCTCGGAGGGCCACTGACCGACAGGTTCGGGCGAGCCCCCTGGACTCGCTTCACCACAGGAATACTGGGACGGCTGTGATCAACAGCAGGGAGAAAAGGGCAAGTCGCTCTCGTATGCGCAGGACTCTCCAGGGCCAGTCCTCGGCTGGGAGGGTCCGGCGCATGAACCACTCTGCAGTGATGCCGCCTGAGAGCATCGCGACCATGACAGCGGCACCGAGCACCACAAGGTTGCCCGTGAGGCCGCCAGCTGCGGTGGCGACGAGCAATGCGGTGACGGCAGTCAGCTGTGTGGTGGAGTACTGGCGCTGACGGTCGTGGGCGATCAGGGCGATTCCTGAGATGGAGGTCCAGATGCGCGCGACGGTGCCCACCGCCAGCATGCTCAGCACTAGGGCTGCGTCTTCAAAACCACTCGAATAGAGCAGCGGCAGGATGAAAGGTCCGGTCCATGAGATGACCGCAGCCCCCAGAGAGGCCGCGAGCATGATGTGAGGCAGGTTCTCGCGGCCTGTGGACAGCGACGGCTCGTCTTTGGTCGATACCTTGGACAGCTGAGGAAGGTATGAGAAGCGTATGACCGAGAAGGAGAACGCCCACACGAGGGCGGCGACGCTCCAAGCGGCACGGAACAGTCCTGCGTCATAGGCGCCGATAGTCACCACCACCAAAGTCGGGATCATGCCCATCACGACGGCGTCGCTGGCCGTGCCGACGAAGGCGCCCTTGGTGGACTGCAGGAGCGCCCGGGCCTCGTTGACGGGAAGCCTCTCGCGAACCGATCCCTGGCACGTCCGTCGCACTTGGAAGGAGCCCGCCGCGGCGCCGACGAGGGCTCCAAGGCCCAAACTGAGGGGCAGCCACTGCAGTGGAAGGGTGACCACTAACGCGATGGTCACCAGGGTGGTGCCGGTGGCCGTGGTCACTTTGTAGCGCACGACGCTCTTGGGCGAGTCGACTGCCGAGATGAAAGTTGGGCGCTGCAGCAGGATCATGTTGCTGAAGGTGAACACACACAGCCCGGCCGCCGTGATCCACATGGGAAGTTGGTCGCGCAGGACGAAGGAACCCGCGGGCACCACGATGAGCAGGGTCGGAACCAACATGAGCAGCGCGGCGAGGAACGAGACTCTCAGGAGATGCCTGGAGGGGATGTCGCGCTGGGTAGCGATCCACCGCGGCAGAGCATTGGTCTGGCCGGCCAGGGCGACTGAGGCGGCCAAGGCCGCCAACCCCATCAACGAGCCGGCGAGGCCTACACCTATAGGCCCGAAACCCGACGCAATGACCTTAGAGATTGCGATCGCACCCAAGTACGACGCAGCAGTCCCCGCCAGAATGATCGCTTTCGAACCGCCCAGAGGGATTCTCATGGTGCCTCGGTCGTATCAGGACGCATGGCTCACCTTGTGGCGGCCGCAGACAGCGCCGCACGCGTGGTCCAGGCGTAGTACGACGACCGCGCTATGCCAAGTGAGGTGCCCATCATCGTGATCGGGTAGTTCGCCTTCTCCGCGGAGCGTTCCTCAAGGAGGCCGCGCGGGCGGTGAAACGGGCGTTCGTAGCCTGCTCGGCGGTATTGGGCCCCGGGGCGTCCGACCCGTCGTAGGCCTCTAAAGTCGCCAATTTGTGCTCGGCGCCATACGTCCGCCGACGCGGCCGGGCCTGGCCACCATCGTCCTGGCTGTCCATGAACCCATTGTCCCCGCCACGCGGCGCGGACAACGCCTGCGAATCCTGCGTAACCGTCATCAGAACCTGTCTCCTCCATCACGCCCCGGCACAGAACGAGCATCAAGCCGAAGGTCTCAACTGATCGTGACAGTCAGGGGAAAGCAAACTCAGATCAGATCGATGGCCGGGGAACGTTCAGAGCCTCATCAGATTGCAGATCAATGCCCCCATTTCGGTTCGTGTCGAAACTCTGGTCCTCGAAGCTCCTTGCTACCCTAACGCGCGTGAAACAAGGTGGTCGCCACTACGGGCCCCATCCGCGTGTCACGGTCATCTCTCTTCTTGCAGGAGACGAAAAGCGAATCCTGGACGTAGGCTGCAACGACGGTAGCTTCGGGAACCACCTAAAGTCCCTTCGGCCTGGAGTCGAGGTGGTTGGAATTGAGGCTGACCCTGACCAGGCCCTCAAGGCTTCCCAAGTCCTTGACAAAGTCGTTGTCGGCTACTTTCCCGACTGCCTCAGTCAAATCGATGGAAAGTTTGACGCGATCTCTTTCAACCACGTTTTGGAGCACCTTGCGGATCCTTGGGGAGCGCTTCAAGCGTGCACAACGGTCTTGAATCCCGGGGGGCGTGTTGTTGGCGAGGTTCCAAACATACGCTACTACGAGCCCATTCTGGAACTGGTCTTTCGGGGTCGGTGGACCTACCAAGACACGGGCATCTTGGACCGAACCCACTTGCGCTTCTTCACCCGGTCCTCTTTGCGAGATCTCCTGCACGACAGTGGATTTGAGGTTGTCCATCTGAGTGCATCTAACGCCGCAGGGAGCGTGAGGTACCCCCGCACTTCGCGACTTGTGTCCCGGGTAATTGGGGACTTCAGCTTTGGCTCGCTGGATTTCGCCGCCAAACGGCGTGACTCCCAGTCGCCTGATTAGTTGGCGGAACTCCTGGGTGCTCCGATTGAGCACCACCAGATTGGCGCCGACGCGTGCAGGCACCGCACCCCGATTAGCACCCACTCCACTCCACGACCGTCTCCTGCGGCTGGATCATCGGCTGCACGGGGATGACGGGTTCTGCATCGGATAGCGGTTCGATGACGTCGAGTTCTACCTCCACCGGGGCACCCGCTGGTAGTTCGAGGTCGAGCAGGGCTACAGGGTGGCTGAGTTCGGCGCCGAAGAACGCCGTTGTTGGTTCGCCGTTGACGCGAACCGCGGTGACGCCCGCGCCGATGGGCAGGTGGACGTAGACCAAGCTGCGGTTGGACAGCGGGTCGGCGCCGGCGGCTGCTGTGTCTGCCCGGCCGTAGATGTATCGCGGGCCCTTGGTCGATCGGCGGCACGTTGTTCAGCAGTGTCGCCCGCACGAGGCTTTGCCGGTTGTCTGCCTGGCACTCGCCGCCGATGTATTCCAGGGTGCGTTCGGTGTAGAAATCCATCTTGTTTCCGGCACCGTTGTTGAGCACGAGTTGTGCGTAGGGTCCTTCGGCGGTGGGCGTTGTGCCTGCGATGGGGGTGGTCTCCAGCGCGGCCTGAATCGCCGCGTCTTGGGACCAGAGTTGAATGTGGCCGCCCGAGACGCCGTCGGTGAGAGCTTTCACGAGGGCACCCGTTCCGCCCTCGAGTTCCAGCACCCGCTCGATGAGTTGGGTCGCCACGTCAGCTTGGTACTGCTCGCGGGCGGCGTTGTCGTCGGCGAATTCGAAGTAGATGTCGTTGCCCAGGTACTGCACCACGTTGTCGGCGGTGAGCACCTTGCCGTTCGGCGCGGTCACGGGGCCGGTCGCCTGGATCAGGTACTCCAGGGCGTTGATGTCCACCGCCATCACTCCGGCGATCTGCTGGCCGAATTGCAACTGGTAGGCGGTGGCCCACTGGATCCCGGCGTAGGGGAAGTTCGGTGACATGTTCATGTTCTGCCACAGCGCCGGGTCACGACCGTAAAGCGCGCGGTAGTCCGGGCCGAGATCCACGATCGGCTCGTCGAACCGCTTCAGGGTGTCGTTCGACTCGACGTCCTTCTGCACCAGTTCCCCACCGTCGACGGTGAGCACGCCGTAGGTGCCCAGGAAGCCGCCGGTGCCGCGGATCTCCACCGGACTCTGGAACGCGACGAAGTAGGTCTGCGGGGCCGCCTCGCCCAGCATGGTGGGCATCACCGCCAGCAGTTGGGACGCCGTCGCGGAGATGCCCAATGCTTGGTCAACTTCGGCGTTCAGCTCGTCTAGGCCCTCGGTGACCGGGGCGACCACGCCCGAGGTCGGCACCTCCGCCAGAGTCGCAGCGGCTGCGCTCAGGCTCGCCTGGGCCTCGCCGAGAGTCGCGCCGGCGGGCGCGAGCCTGGCCAGGTCGACGCGGCCTTGGGGATCCTTGATGGTGTCGACATCGAGGATGGCCGCAGCTTCCACGAACTTGGGCAGCGACCCGGACACCACCTCGTCGGCAGCCTCTGTCGCCAGGGTCACCGCCTTCGGCGACGAGCCGATCCACGGCAGCGCCCCGACCACCTTCCACACCGGATCGGACGTCTTCGACGCCGCCTCGGAGGTCAGCGCCGACGCCTCCGCTACAGATGCCTCCGCCGCCGCCACATCGGCACCGAGCAGAGCGTCCTGGGTTCCCGCCACGGCACCGGCAGCTGTGACGAGCGCGTCCCGAGCCTGCAGGCCGGTGTAGGCGATCCAGGCTCCTGCCGCCACGGCCAGCGCCGCCACCACGGCCACGGCGAGGACGACGTAGCGCCACACCCGCCGCTTGCCTTTTACGTGCGCGGTGTCTTCGGCGTCGTGTCTGGCCACCTTCCAGTCCTCCCGGCGTGACTCGTGCGGGGGCGGGCCGCGGCCTGCCCACTCTGGAAGGCCAGGGTACCTGCCGGGGTCGGTGTGTTCGGCGTGCGCGGCGGGTGGCTACCCCAAGGCCCGGCGGATGCCCGTGTGGCTGAAGTCGTCGCCGGTGAAGAGGAGTTCGGCTCCGCTGAGGGCGCGCTTGACGCTCCTCGCCCGCATCTGGTGGCCTGTGGACGACGAAAGACGCTGAACCCTTGACTCCGCTCAGACTGGACGAATGGCCAACCCTCGCTGGAACCCACCCGCCACACCATTCATGGTGGCCCACGTCGGGGTCTCGTATCGAACACTGCAGGCCGCCCTCCACCGTGGGGACTTGACTGAGCTGCATCCGGGGGTCTACGTGGCCTCGGCGGCGGTCTGCAGCGATCCCGCCGAGGCGCACGCCCAGCGGGCGCTGGCTCGGCAGGTGCGGACGCCCAATCTGGTCGCAAGCCACCAGACGGCCGCTCTTGCCCACGAACTGCCGCTGCTGCACCCCGAACGGGCAGCCGAGGACCCGCCCCGCTTCACCCGCCATCGCAGCGGCTCGACCCGCACGACGCCGTTGGTCGCGGCCCGGCCGCTGCCGCCCGCGCACGTGACGGACATCGCCGCCGGGCCGCTGGCCGGTTTGCGCCTCACCACACCAGCCCGCACGGCCATCGACCTCGCGGCCGAGTTGGATCTACCAGAGGCCCTGATGCTGCTGGACGACGTCGCTCGGCGAGCGGCCGCGGGGTATCTGGTGTCGCAGCACCTCCGCGGGTCGATCTCGGACCGCGTGATGACGGCCGCCCTGCGCCCGCTGCGGCAGGCCCAGGTGGTGCGGCCGCACTGGAACCGGCGGGCGTCGCGGGCATTGGCGTTGGCCGACCCGCGCAGGGAGTCGCCGGGGGAGTCGTTGTCGTTCGGCGAGATTGCGGCCGCAGGGCTTCCGCTACCGGAGTGTCAGGCGCCGCTCGAGACCGACCGAGGTGTGAGGTGGTTGGATTTCGACTGGCCGGAGTTCGGGGTTGCAGGCGAGTGTCACGGTGCGATCAAGTACGACGGAACCCTCGGGCCGACTGACGGGGTGCTGGTGGCCGAAGCGGAACGGCACCACTCGGCCACAAACGCTGGTAGGTCAGTGGTCGCCTGGGACGTGCGTGAGATGGTCAGCCACCCTCAGATGGTCATCGCCCGGATCGCCAACCGCCTCATGGCGCACGGATGGGACGGGACGCTGCGAAAGGTGTGAACTCGGGCAGGCCATCCGGCTGAGTTTGCGGGACGGACACACCAACAGCGCATTTCGTTGCGCACTTCGCGGTGGGGCGGACTGGCCCAACAGTCAACAGCGGGATTGGTCAGCAGGTTGAAGGCATCCACACGGCCTCAAGGTGCTGACCAATCCCGCTGTTGGGCTTACCCGGTACGCCCACCCCTGCGAAAGTGGCAATGAAACCCGCTGTTGGGCCAATCAGGGCAGGGTTCGGGCCACACCTGGTCCAATCGTCAGCGCCGCGCAGCGCCGCGCGCGCAGCAGCGCCGCCACGCCGCTGCCGCGCGCAGCGCCACGCCGCAGGCGCCGCCGCGACGCAGCGCCATCGGACGGGCTCCCGGGGACCGAGCAACGGATGTGCCAACCTTGCCCTCATGAGTTGGGAGGCGTGGTACACCCTCGCCGTGCTCGCGGCGGTGTTGGGCTTCCTCATCCGCGGCCGGGTATCGGCGGCGGTAGCCGTGTTCGGCGGCAACATCGCCCTGCTCGCGGTCGGAGTGATCGATACCGAGCAATCGCTGGCGGGTTTCTCCAACCCGGCGCCGCTGACCGTCGCCGCGCTCTACGTGGTGGCCGCTGGTGTGCAGAAGACCGGCGCCCTCACCCCGCTGCTGCATGGCGCGCTGGGAACGGCGCGGACGGACGGCTGAGGATGCCCATCCTGCGACTATCCGCCCCCGCAGCAGGCGCCTCGGCGTTCCTCAACAACACCCCCATCGTGGCCATGGCGATCCCCGAGATCCAGACCTGGGCCGACAAGCACCGCGTCTCGGTGTCGAAACTGCTCATGCCCATTTCGTTCGCGGTGATCCTCGGTGGCCTGCTGAGCGTCATCGGAACGTCCACCAACCTGGTCGTTTCGGGACTGATGGAGAACGCTGGCCTGGGCGCCATGGGGTTCTTCGAGATCGGCAAGATTGGCCTGCCCGTTGCGATCATAGGCATCACCCTGATGGTGATCATCTCTGCTTGGGTGCTGCCCGCCCGGCGCTCGGTGGCTCAGGAACTCGAAGAACAAGCGCGCCAGTTCTATGTCGAACTGCTGGTGCAGCCAGGCGGGCCGATCGACGGCAAGACCGTGGAGCAGGCCGGGCTGCGCGATCTGCAGGGCGTGTTCCTCACCTCAGTGGACCGCGGCGACACCGTCATTGCGCCGGTGCGTCCCGAAACCGTGCTGCGCGGCGGCAACCGGCTGCGGTTCGCCGGACAAGCCTCCAAGGTGATCGACCTCCAGGGTCGCAAGGGCCTCGAATCGGCCGAGAACGAACACGTGGAGGCCCTCGACGACCCGTCGGTGCGGTACTTCGAGGCGGTGATCGGATCGCGCTCACCGCTGGTGGGCAGCACGCTGAAGGAGTCCGGTTTCCGCAGTTCCTACCAGGCCGCGGTGGTAGCGATCCACCGTGACGGTGGGCTAATCGAGGGCAAACTCGGCCAGGTTCGACTGCGCGTCGGCGACACGTTGATCCTCGTCTCCGACCCTGGCTTCAAAGCCCGCTGGGACGACCGCGAGGACTTCCTGCTGGTTGCGGCGATGAACGCTGCACCGGCCAAACCGGTGTCCACGGCCAAAGCCTGGGTGGCCGTTGCGATCTTGGCGGGAATCATCGGCCTCGCGACGTTCAACGTGGTGCCCATCCTCATCGGTGCCCTGGTGGGGGCGCTGCTCATGGTCGCCTTCGGAGTGCTCACCGCCACCGAGGCCAGGCGGGCGATCGACATCGAGGTGATCGTGATCATTGCGGCGGCGTTCGGCCTGGCCTCCGCCATGGAGAACACCGGCCTGGCCGAGAGCGCGGCCAGTGGGATCGTTTCGGTCTTCGGCGGTTGGGGGGACTGGGGGGCCCTGCTCGGCATCGTGCTCGCGACTGTGGTGCTCACAGAGATGATCACCAACAACGCCGCGGCGCTGCTGATGTTCCCGATCGGGCTATCGCTGGCTGCCGGGACGGACCTCAACCCGGTCGGCGTCGCGATCGCAATCGCGGTGGCCGCCTCCGCGTCCTTCCTCACGCCGATCGGATACCAGACCAACACCATGGTCTACGGCCCAGGTGGCTACAAGTTCTCGGACTACTGGCGGCTGGGACTGCCGCTGACGATCACCGTAGTGATCGCCACGGTGATCCTCGTGCCGATCATCTGGCCATAGAGTTGGCCTGCACCAGGCGGCGAGGCCAGCCGGACCTCAGCGCCACGACACCCGCCGAGGCCGGGCATCAGAAGGGAGCACGCCGATGCTGGATCGAGCCTTCGTCGGCGCCCTGCAACGCGGCGACCTAACCGGCTACCGGATTACGCAAGATGACGTCCAACGCCTGGTCCAGGAACGTGTGGTGTGTGAGGTCCAGGCGTTGCTTCCCGCGTTCCCCGATCTTGCCGATCCGGACACGGCCGCTGCGCTGAGCGAGAAGTCGAAAATGATCCGGATGCAAAGCCTGCTGCTGGCGGCCACCGCTACCCGGGTGTCCGACATTCTGGCCGAGGCCGACGTGCCCGTCCTCGTCTACAAGGGCGTTGCGCTGGCCTCGCAGACAACCGGCGACTGGGGCGGCCGTCGCAGCGTCGACGTGGACGTCCTGATCGATCGGGGCACGACGGCGGCGGCGCACGAGGCTTTGGTCGCGGCTGGCCTGCATCGGCTGGACGATAGCCCTCCGCCGCACAGACAGTCCACTCCCGACCCGCCCTCCCGATTCAAGAAACTTCGCGCCATCGAAACCAGTTATGTCGGGCTGCCAGTGGGGATCGACTTGCACTGGGACGTCGAGTTCCCCGGCTATCTGGGCATTCCGTTCGCCGAGTCGTGGTCGCGACGGCAGCGGATCGACGACGGCGGCTTGCGGGTGTGGACCTTTGGCCGCTCGGAAGCGCTGCTGGTGGCGGCGCTGCACGGCACCCGCGAGGAGTGGCGCTCGTTCCGGCAGATCCTTGACTTCGCCGAACTTGCGGCCGGGCTGGATGATGACGAGTGGCGGCTGGCCGAGGAGCTCAGCCGCCGCGGGGCCAAGAAGTCCCTCGGGGCAGGCTTGGCGGTGGCCGCCGCTTCTGGGTGTGAAGGGTTGCCTGGCCGCCCCACAGCCAAGGGCGAACGCCTGGGGGTCACGCTACCTGCGCCACGATCCGGCGGAGGGTCCACGGGCCATCGGCCGCAGGCCGCAGGATGCACTGGATCGCCGCCTGGGACGCTGGAAGACCGCGCCGAACGCTCGCGTGGCACTGAACGGCTTCGGCATGGCGTTGGCTCGGCAGATCGTGGAGCCGAAGCGGTCGTGGCGCTGGCGGTCGGAGTGAGTCAGGCGGTCTCCTTGGCGGCCCGCGTGCTGCCGAGTCAGGTGGCCGCGCGATTGCGATTCGCCCGGGCGCGAAGGGCCTGGCAGGCCGCGGGCGTCGCGTTCGTGCATATCCCCAAGAACGCCGGTGTCTCCATCTCGCGGGCCCTCTACGGCCGAACGCTCGGCCACTACGGCGCTGACGAGATCCGCCGGCGCGACCCCCGTCTGCTTCCGCGGATCTACTCGTTTGCGGTGCTTCGCGACCCGCTGGAGCGTGCGGTCTCGGCGTACCGCTTCGCCACCGCGGGCGCCACCGGCAACATGGCCGTGGCCCGCCCACACCTCTACCGCACTGCGGTGTTTGCCGACTTCAACACGTTCGTATGTTCCTGGCTGGCGTATCAGAATCTCGACGCCGTCGACGGCATCTTCCGGACCCAGTCGAGCTACGTCACCATCGGCGACCGCGTGGCCGTTTCGGACCTGTTCTGGCTGGGTGACCTGGAACCGCTCATCGCCACGATGCGCCGCCGCGGCTACCCCGAGTTCTCCTTGCCCCGCAGCAACGTCAGCGACAAGCGAGCCACGCTGCGTGTCTCGGATGAATCGAGGCAGGTGATCCGGCGGCTGTACCGCGCGGACTACGAGTTGATCGGCGCGCAGGCGTGGTGAACCGCCCGGTGGTTGCCGAAGTCATCTGGGGCCTGGACGTCGGCGGTGCAGAGGTGCTGCTGCTTGAACGGTTGCGGGCCAGTGACCGCACCGCGGCGAATTACGTCGTGGTGGCCGCCCGGCCGGAACTGCGGGCCATGGCGCCGCAGTTCGACGCCCTCGGAATCCCCGTGATCTTTCCCGGCGCCGGTCCGCGCCGAATGCTGACTCAACTGAAGCGCTTACGGCCCACGGTGATCAACGTGCATTCGCCGCTTCCGGCGCTGTGGCTGAAGGCCGCGCATCGGATCGGCTACTTCGGTGATCCTGCACCGCGGCTGATCGAAACGATCCACAGCGAAAGTTACGGTCGACCGCTGTTCGAGCATTCCTCGGCCCGGCTCAACCCGACCCTCGACCAGGTGGTGGCCGTCTCGCAGGCTGCGGCTGGCAGTCGGCTGGCACGCCACGCTTCCCGGGTCGACGTCGTGCGTCCGGGGGTCGACGTGGGGGTCATTGCGGGATGGTCCGAATCCGATGCCGCATCGCTCCGGCAGCGACATGGCGTTGCCGATGTCGGAGTGACCCTGGCCATGGTTGCCGGATTCCGGCCCGCGAAGAACCACCTACGACTGGTGGAAGCCATGGCGATGGTGGCGCGGTCTGGCGTTCGTGAGGGTGACGTGGTGGTGCTGCTGGCCGGTGACGGCCCCACCCGTGCGCAGGTCGAATCCGAGATTCGGCGGCGGGGTCTGCAGCCCTACTTCAGGTTCCTCGGCAACGTGCCGCACGGTTGGCAGGTGATCGCCAGCGCCGACGCCGCAGTGCTGACCTCGGATCGCGAGGGCCTTCCGGTGGTGGCGATGGAGGCGATCGCGGCCGGGCGGCCGGTGCTATCAACGCGGGTGGGTGGGGTGCCCGAGTTGGTTGACCACGGGCGCAGCGGACTGTTGTTCGGCACCGATGCGGCCAGCGCGGCCGACGCCATCGGTCGATTCGTCGCCGACGCCGACCTGCGCGCCCGGTTGCAGCGGCACGCTCGCGACCGGCAGCAGGACGTCGACATCCGCCGAACCGTGGCCGAGATGGAACGCATCTATGGCGTCGGTGGACCGTGAACTCGCGAAGCATCCCCGCAGCCACCGGAGACCAGCCTAGGGTGGGACGCATGCGTGTGGGCCTCGTCGTCGATGAACTCGCGCGCGGCGGCACCGAACGGCAGTACACGTTGCTCGCGTGCGCGCTGGCCGACGCCGGGGTGGACGTCGAGGTATTCGTGCTCAAGCCGGTGACCGACGCCGGACGCGCGCAGTTGGCGTTGCTTCAGGCGGCTGGGGTCCGTGCCATCGGCGGTGGCGCTGGCGCCTACCCGAAGTGGATCCGCCGATTCGCACCGGATGTGGTGCAGGTCGCGATGCTTCGCACCAGCCTGCTCGCCGCCGCATATTCGCTGCGGCCTGGTGCCCCGCCGCTGATCATGTCGCGCCGATACATGGCATCGGCCCGGCAGGATTCGCCGCTGCGCACCCTCGCCACGCGGGTGTCACTGCATCGGGCGGCGGCGATCATCGCCAACTCCGCGCTCGCCGCCGCTGATTCGGCGGCAACCGAGGGGGTCCCGATCGAGCGCTTCACCGTGATCGGCAACATCATTCCCGAATCGGCCTTCGAACTGGCCGCGCCGACGCGCATCGACACGGATCTGCCGGTGATCGTCAACGTCGCTTCACTGCGCCCGCAGAAGGGGCACACGTATTTGGTTGAGGCTGCGGCGCTGCTTGCCGCCGAAGGTCGACCAGTCACCGTGCTGTGCCTGGGCGATGACGAGCGCTGGCCCGACACGGCGGCCGAGGTGCGCGAACAGATCGCTGCCGCCGGGGTGGATGTGCGCCTGCTCGGTGACGTGCCCGATCCGAAGCCGTACCTGGCCGCGGCGGACGGGGTGGTGCAGGCATCTGTGGCCGAGGGGCTCTCAAATGCGTTGCTGGAGGCGATGGCTGCCGGGCGGCCGATCGTGGCCACGGACGTGGGGGGAACGGCGGAGGTCTTGGTGGGGGGTGAGCACCCAGGTGGCATCGTGGTGCCATCCGCCGATCCGGCCGCGTTGGCCGACGCCATCCGCGGTCTGCTCGACTCGCCGGATCACGCCGCAGAGCTTGCCGCCAACGCTCGGCGCCGCGCCCGAGCACACGACGCTGACGCCGCCGTGGCCGCACACCTCGCGCTGTATCGCTCGTTGCTCGGCTAGCCTGACGTCTATGGTGACGTTTGCCCAGGTGGCGCCACTGAGCGGCCTAACTCGGGTTCGGGGGTACGACCGCTACTTTGCCGACCTCATTTTCGCCGGGGTCCCGCTTGCAGGGAAACGGGTGTTGGATGTGGGTGGCGGCACCGGGATCGGCAGTTTCTGGGCAGTGATGGTGGGTGGTGCGGCCTCGGCATTGGTGCTCGAACCGTCCATGGACGGCAGCCCCACCGATGTGCACGACAAGTTTCACGACATGGCCGCGGCCGCTGGAACCGGTGACCGAGTGCAGATGCAGCCGATCGTGCTTGAGGACCTCGACCCCGGCCTCGGCACGTTCGACGTGGTGCTGCTGCACCAGTCGATCAACCACATCGGCGAGGCCTACGTCGCCGACCTGCCCTACTCGCTTGCCGGTCAGCAGCACTATCACGCCTTCTTCGACGTCCTCGCCGAACGCACCGCGCCAGGCGGCACGCTGATCGTGATGGACTCCTCGAATCGCAACCTCTTCGGCGACTTCGGCCGCCGCAGCCCGCTGCTGCCCACGGTCGACTTCAAGATGCACCAGCCCCCCGAGCAATGGTCGGGCATGCTCGCCGAGCATGGCTTCACCGAAGAGCGCATCACCTGGCTCACCCGGCGCGAGGCCGGCGTGCTGGGCACGACGGTGCTGCGCAACAAACTTGCCGCCTACCTATCCACCAGTTTCTTCGTCCTGCAGCTGAGCCGGGACCGCGGATGAGTCAGCTGCCGGAGCGCCGCGTGGCGCCGCGGGGGGCTGTGGTCCCGCCGGGGTCGCGATTAGGACCGCAACCGCCGGGGGCGACCGAATCATCGGCCCCGCCGGAATCGTCGATTGACCTGCGGTCGCGTATGCGCAGCCTCGGTACCTCGGTACCCTCGAGGGTGTCCTCGATCGCGCGCACCCAGCGGACCGTGAAGCAGCGCGCGCGGGGGCCAGCGTGGCTGATGTTCGGTGGGGCGCCGGTGATCGTGCTGGTGCTGTCGGCCTTGCACGCCTGGTTTGTGGCCGTGCCGCGGTACAACCTCAGCGACTCCGGTCTGTATGGCTGGATCGCGCTGTACTCGTTGTTCGTGGTGGTTGCCTCGTACGCCGTGGGTCTCCCGGACGAACCCCGAACCATGCTTTCCGCGGCCGGCCGGGCGCTCGCCGCCGGGGCGCTCTCGGCCGGGGCGATTTCGCTGTTCGGGCTGCTGACGGCCTCAAATATTCTGCCCCGATTCACGGTGCTGGGCACGGTGGTGGTGCTGGTGCCGTGGGCGGTGTTCTGCAACTGGGCGGTGGGTACCTCCGCCTTGCGCGGATCTCCGATTCGGGTGCTGGTGGTGGCGTCCGACGCGGAGGTTGCGGGTCTGCTGGCCGACATGGTGAGCGATCTCGAACGGCCAGCGCAAGTGGTGGGTCATGTGGCGCTGGACCAGCCGGACGCACGTGGTGCGTCCGCGCACACAGCACCACCTGGCGCCTTGGCCGGTAGTTCCCGCCCCGCAGCTCATGCCGCATCCCAGGGCGCTGAGTCGCAGATTGTGGCTCAGGCCGCAACGACCGGCGCCGAACTTGTGGTCGTCTCGAGCTTCGGTTTGGCATCACCGGCCGTTGTGCGCTCAGTGGCCGAGGTGCACGAGGCCGGTGTGCGGGTGCGTTCGCTATCGGACTTCTACCAGGACTGGATGGGCAAGTTGCCTGCCGGCGAAGTGGAACGGTCGTCGCTGCTGTTCGACATCGGCGAGGTGCACGGGCGGGGGTACTCCCGGGTGAAGCGACTCTTTGACGTCGTGGGGGCGGGTTTGATGATGGTGCCGCTTGTTGTGCTGGCGCCGGTGGTGTGGTTGCTGAATCTTGTGGGTAATCGCGGGCCGTTGTTCTACCGGCAGATGCGGGTGGGGCGCAACGGGGAGCATTTCTCGATGCTGAAGTTCCGCACCATGATCCCTCACTCCGGGGGCAGCCAGTGGACCGTTGAAGGTGACCCGCGGATCACCCCGGTGGGTCGCTGGCTTCGGCGCAGCCACCTCGATGAGCTCCCGCAGGCCCTGAACGTGCTGCGCGGGGAGTTGTCGCTGGTGGGGCCGCGGCCGGAGCAGCCCGGGTACGTGGCCGACCTTTCGACGCGGTTGCCGTACTACGGGTTGCGCCACGTGGTGCGCCCGGGGCTCACCGGTTGGGCCCAGGTGAAATACCCCTACGGCGCCAGCGAAGAGGACGCGTTCGAGAAGTTGCAGTTCGACTTCTTCTACCTGCGTCACCAGGGGTTGGCGATGGATCTGCGCTGCATCGCGCGCACGCTGCGGACCGTGACCGGTGCCACCGGACGCTGAACGGCAGGTTGGCACGTTGCGGCGGTTGGGCTCCGCGCGGCGGCCGCGTGCGGGCGGCGCGGCGCGGCGGTTGCTGATCGGCACCACCCTGGCTGAGCAACTCAGCACCAGCTTCTTCGTGCATTTGCCGGCGCTGCGGGATGCTGGCTGGGATGTGCACCTGGTGTGCGCGCCGGGGGAGTGGCCGGCTGGGCCGCCGCCGGAGTGGGTGACGGTGCATCGGATCGGCATGGTGAAGCCGATTGAACCTCGCTCCGATGCTGTCGCGTTGGCGCGGTGGGTGCGGTTGTTGCGCGAGGTGCGACCCGATGTGGTCATAGGGGCCAGCCCGAAGGGTGGGCTGTTGGCGATGGTGGCGTCGAAGTTGGTGGGGGTGCGGCGGCGGATCTTTCTGCACCGCGGTGCGCGTTGGGAGACGCTGACCGGGGTGAGCCGGCGGTTGACGTTGGCTGCGGATCGGATGACGGTGCGCAGCGCGACTGATGTGGTGGCGGTGTCGGCCTCGCTGGCGGATGTGCTCGTGGCGGAGGGGGTGACGAGGCGGCGGGCAACGGTGCTGTGTGGGGGCGGATCGAAGGGGGTAGATCTCGTGCGGTTCGTGCCTGGCGGTGTCTCGGACCAGGCCTCGTTCCCGGTGCTGGGATTCGTGGGCCGACTCGCGGGGGACAAGGGACTGGACGTGGTGCTGGCCGCCCTTGACGCTGCGGCGGGGGAGTTTCCGGATGCGCGGCTGTTGGTGGTCGGTGACGTCGACTCCGCCGACCCGCCCCCCGCCGCCGTGCTAGACCGCCTGCGCAGCGACCCGCAGGTGACCTGGAGCGGCTGGGCGACCGACGTAGTGCCGCTGCTACAGCAGTTCGACTTGTTGGTGTTTCCCAGCCTGCGGGAGGGTTTGCCCAATGCGGTGATCGAGGCGGCTGCATGTGGTGTGCCCACCGTGGGATGGGACGTCACTGGGGTGCGCGATGCGGTGTGCGACGGCGTGACTGGGCGGTTGGTTCCGGTCGGGGATGACGTTGCGTTTGGTTCCGCGGTTGTGGAGGTGCTGAACCGTGGCCGCGGCGCTTATCGGGATGGGTGCCGGGAGTGGGCGGGCCGTTTCGACCAGGTGGCGCTGTCCCGCGCTTGGGTTGATCTGGTGGGAGGGGCTAGCTAGTTGGGCCGGAGTCGCCGCGGGCCGCTACAGGCGCCCGTCAACCACCTCGGCTGGCAGTGCGCCCTTCACGTCGTAGACGACCCCGCCGTCGGCCAGCCACGCCCTTACGTCGAAATCTGGTGCGGTGAACTGCTCGTGCGCCACGGCGAGCACCACGGCGTCGTAGTCACCGCTCGGCGGGGTGGTGGCATCCACCAGCGCCAAGCCGTATTCGATCTCGGCCTCTTTGGCGTCCACCCACGGGTCCAGCACATCCACAGTCGCACCGAAACCAGCCAGTTCGGCCACGATGTCCACCACTCGGGTGTTTCGCAGGTCCGGGCAGTTCTCCTTGAACGCCAGCCCGAGAACTAGCACCCGAGCCTCCGCGACGTGCCGGCGCGCACGAGCCAGATGCCGCACGGTTTGGTCGGCCACGTAGGCGCCCATGCGGTCGTTGATGCGGCGGCCGGCAAGGATCACCTCTGGGTGGTGGCCGACTTCTTGGGCCTTGTGCGTGAGGTAGTACGGGTCCACCCCGATGCAGTGACCTCCCACCAGCCCGGGCCGGAAGCCGAGGAAGTTCCACTTGGTGCCAGCCGCGGCCAGTACCTCGCTGGTGTCGATGCCGAGGGTGTTGAACAGCACCGCGAGCTCGTTGATCAGGGCGATGTTGACGTCTCGCTGAGTGTTCTCGATCACCTTCGCTGCCTCGGCCACCCGGATCGCAGAGGCCTTGTGGGTGCCGGCGGTGATGATCCGCGAATACAGCGCGTCGACCATGTCTGCGGCCGCAGGCGTGGATCCGGAGGTGACCTTCAGGATGTCCGGCAGTCGGTGCTCGTGGTCGCCGGGGTTGATGCGTTCCGGGGAATAGCCCAGCCAGAAGTCGGTGTCCAGCCGCAGACCCGAGACCGCCTCCAGAATCGGCGCGCATACCTCTTCGGTGGCGCCTGGGTACACGGTCGATTCGTAGATCACGACGTTGCCTGGCGCCAGCGCAGCCCCGACCGCACGGCTGGCGGATTCCAACGGCCCCAAGTCCGGGCGGCGGAAGGCATCGATGGGCGTCGGCACGGTGACGATGTAGACGTCCGCAGCGGCGAGATCGGCCGGGTCCGCACTCAGCTGCAGCCGACCAGCCAATGACTGCTGCAATTCCGCGTCGGGAACTTCCAGGGTGCGGTCCTGGCCAGCTTGCAATTCGGCGACGCGTTCGGTGTTGATGTCGAATCCCAGCACCGGGTTGGTCTTGGCGAATTCCACCGCCAGCGGCAGCCCTACGTAGCCGAGGCCGATCACAGCGATCCGGGCCGTCGCCGGATCAGGCAGCGCCGCGTCGGCGGCTTCGGTGCTGGCGGTCATGGGTCCTCCCCGAAAGGTGCATACGCGTGCGCCCAGCGTAGACGCCAGCGGGCCGCGGGCGGCACTAGGCTGGCCAGATGCCCGATCTGCGTTCCCTTGTGTCGCGCCTGCGCGCGTCCCGGGCGTCCCGGGCGATCGTCATCCGGGTGGTGGCGGTGGCGTTCGGGCTGGTGCAGTCGATCGTGGTGGCCCGGCTGGGCGGACCCGAGTTGCGCGGCGTGGTTGCCGTGTTCGTCTCGGCGAGTTCACTGATCTACCTTGCGGCCAGTTTCGACGTCGGCCAGCAGGTGGTGGCCATGTGCCGCAAGCGCGGCGACTTCGCGCCGGTGCGCCCGCTGATGCGCACCGCGTGGCTGATCTACGCCGCGGTGGCCCTGCTGGTGGCCATGGTGTTCCTCACGCTTGATTCGGCCGTGTCGTGGCTGGCCGTGGGCGGGGTCGCCTACCTGATGGGAAGCCAGGCCAGCCTGGTGCTGGGAGCGATGCGTGGGCCGGTGGCCAGCGCGTGGGCGTCGCTGGCCCAGCAGGTGGTGCTGCTGCTGGGCGTGCTGTCGGTGGCGGCGACCGGGCTTCTGGACGCGTCATCAGTGAAAGTGGTGGTGATCGCGTCGTTCCTCACCCCGGTGCCGTTCTTCTGGCTGATGGTGCGGGTGGGGCGAGACGCGGGCGCCACCGCGGCGGCCGACGGCCTCGCCCCGCAAGCGGCGACGCCCACCCCGGTCCGCGAATTGGCCCGCGACGTGGTGCGGGCCGTGCGAGGTGGTTTCCCGTGGCAACTCGGACGTGCGCTGCAGTGGGGCGTCATGCTGATCGACACGATCCTCGTCGCCTACTACCTCGGCGACGCTGCCGCCGGCGTCTATGCCGTCGGCTTCTCCCTGACCGTGGTGCCGAGATTGGTTGGCGGGCAGATCGCGGTCGACGTCTATCACCGCGCCACCGTGGCCGACCACCACACCGTGGATCGGGACCTGCTCAAGACTCTGCTGGGCACCGCGGCTGCGGCTGCGGCGGTAGCGGTGGTGGCACCTTTCGTGGTGAACGTGCTCTACGGTCCAGAGTTTTCCGAAGGGCTGCCGGTGTACCTGGTGCTCACCATCTCGGTGATCGCCCAGGCGCTGGTGCAGGTGAGCTACCAGTTCACCCGGGTGTATGGCCGGCCGTGGCCGACGGTGGCGTATTCCGCACTCGGACCTGCGCTTATGCTCGCAGCGAGCGGTTGGGCATTGGCCACCTTCGGGGTGGTGGGCATGGCCTGGGTCAGCGGTGCGGCAAGTGTGCTCATGGCGATCCCGGCAGTCATCCTGGCCCGGCGGCTCGAGAAATCAGCGCAGTCGGAAGGGGTTCAGCGGTGAGTGGGCTGGTGACGCTGCACGTGGGTACGCCCAAGAGCGGCACCACGTCGTTGCAGCAGGCCTTCCGGGAGTCCCGGGCGGCGCTCGCCAGGGAAGGGATTGCCTACGTTGCACCGGCAGGCGACCTCAACGCCAGTGGCGCGGTGGCCGATGCCGCCCGCGCCGACCCGGCCTATTGGGCGCGTGCCACCCCCGAGCAGCGGCGCTACCTCGGGTGGTTGTGGCGTTCGACCTCAGCCGGTGCGCAGGTACGTCTGTTGCGCGCTGCCATGCCGGACGCGGACACCGCTGTGATCATCAGTGCGGAGAACCTGAGCCAGGCCGGTGTTGTGCTGCGCGACGAGGTGCTGCGCTGGTGTGCGGATCGCCCGGTGCGGGTAGTGGTCACCCGGCGCCGACCGTCTGCGGCGCTGATCTCCACCTACTACCAGGTGTTGCGGCTCGGTCCGGAGCGCCCGCTGGAGGTGTGGTTGCGCGGGATGCTCGTCGAGTTGCTGGATCGGCGCGGTGATTCGATCGTGTGGTGGTTGCCGCCGGGGCCGTTGGAGGAGTTCTGGGCTGGTGGCGCTGCCGATCGGTTGGAGGTCGTGACCGTCGACCTGCCTGGTGTGGATCCGAGCGCCGAGATGCAGCGCGCAGCCGACGCGATCGTCGGATCGCCTGGGATCGTCACCGACATCCCGCGGCTCAATGCCCGGCGCAGCGACGCGCTGCTGGCCGCGCTGCAAATGGTGGCGCGGGAAGATCCGCGGCTGGACCGTATGGCGCTGCACGCGCTGATGGGGTGGGCCACTGCGCACGTGCGGGCAAAGCCTGCTGCGGGGGGTGCGGCGAGTGCGGCTTCACCACCACCGGCGCTGAGCCCGGCGCTGGCCGATCTGATTGACGAGGCGTTGGGCTGGGGTGCGGACGGTGCTGAGGCCGCGGGCCAGCTGAGGGAACTGCTCGCCACGGGCACCTGGCCCGCGGGATTCGAGGTGCACGATCCGATCGCCGCTGCCGATACCGGCGAGGTCGCCGAACTGGCGGCACTCATGCGTCGACGCCGTGGGCTGGCTCGGGCTGCGGCGTCAGGAACCCGGGCACGCTCGCGTGCGGTAGGCCTGCTCCGCCGGGGCTAGCCTGCCCGCCGCCGCAGCTCCCAGTGAATCTCGTAGCACGGCCACAGATTCGACCAGCGGTATTCGTACGTCTCCTGGTTGCCGGGCCGGGCATTCACCACCCGTTGGATCACCTTGTTCGCCGCGTGGCTCAAGTAGTACGGCCGCTTGGCTTTGAACACCATCGACGTCGATTCGATGGCGAAATCCGGGGTGCCGAAGTAGTCCGGTACGCGGCGGCGGAACTGCCGGTCCTCGGCGAGGTACGAGAACGTGTAGAGACCGAAGAACGTCTTGTGAGTCGGGTCGGAGTAGTAGTAGGGGTTGCTGAAGTGGGGCACCACCACGTGCATCCGCCCACCGGGGCGCACCACCCGGCCCAGCGCCAGAATCAGCGATACCGGATCGGTGAGGTGCTCGAAGAAGTGCCGCGAATACACCGCGCTGACGCTGGCGTCGGGCAGGGCAGCCACCACGTCAAAGGCGTCCGCGACCACGTCCACCGCCGGGCTGTCCAGCAGGTCCACCCCGAGCGTGTTGGGGTGTTCGCGCAGGGTGCCGCAGCCTAGGTCGAGGGCCACCGGGTGCTCGGCGGACGCCTGCCGGAGCGCCCCGGTGCGGTCGTCGATTCGGCTCCACGGATCGTCGGCGGATTCAGTCACGCCGCCCATGCTAGGCGAGGCCATGGAGGATCCCGGCCAGCCGCTGCCCGACCGACGCGGCCGAATAGGGCTCGGCAATTGCTGCCCGCCCTGCCAGCCCCGCTCGGCTGGCCGCAGCCAGGTCGGTCAGGCGAGCGTCCAGCGCTGCTACCCACTCGTCAACGCCGCCGGCAAGTGTGGCCGCGTTGCCAGCCACCGCCGCCACCTCGGTGTTCATCCCCACCGGCGACACCACCGCCGGCACGCCACAGGCCAGGTACAGCAGCATCTTGTAGGCGCATTTGCCACGCGCCCAGTCCGAATCACGAAGCGGCATGATGCCGACCGTGGCGCTCGCGATGGCGGTCACTTCCACCTCCGGTGACCAGCGGACGTAGTCGATGGCCTCGGCGGGCAGCCCCAGCGAGGCAGGCGGTGGCAGGTCCGCCATGATCCGCAGCCGCGCGTGCGGGTGCAGGCGCAACACGGTGCGCAGGGCTGGCGCAACGAGGGCAAGGTCGGCGTAGCCGGTGTGACCGCCGGACCAGACGATGGTGGGTTTCGGGGTGCCGCCAGCCTCCGGCTCGGAGGCTGCGCTGCCATCGGTTGGCGCCCAGCGGTTCAGATCCACCCCGGTGGGCAGCACCACGGTGGGGGCAATCGAATCGAAGTGCTCGGCGATGAAGCTGTTGCCGGCGATCACCACCCCGGCCCGCTGGGCGATGGCGTCGATTCCGCGCGGAGAGCGCAACCAGGTGGCGTCGTCGACGTCGAAGGCGTAGCCGGCCGGGAGCAGTGACTCGAGGGTGCGGCGGTTGGTGAGCAGTGGCTTCTGCAGCATCACAGCGTCGAATCCACGGGCGGCAATGGGTGCGGCCAGTGTGTGCGGCAGGGTTCCTGCCAACCACCTCATGCGAGTTGCGCGGGAGCCGGGCGGGGCGGTGGCGCCGGCCGGGGGGAAGCGCTCGGTGGCATCGATCCCGGCCTCGGCTAGTTGGGGGGCGTACTGCCGAAACCGGAAACGTGCCGAAGGAATGCTGCCGCCCCGGGTGAGCGCGATGAGTCGCATCAGACGCTCCAAGTTGATGCGACGGGAGGGGTTCGCAGGGCGGGCGGTGACGCGCCATGGCCAACAGCACGCCTCCCACCGCCGCAAATAGGAAAGCCGCAGATCCCAGGAGCCACGTGGATCCGGGGGCCAACGGAGGAAGCCACCATTGGGGCGAAGGTGCGTCCAGCAGGCCGGAGGCGCTCGCGTTGCTGACGTCTAGCCCGGTGACATTGCGCAGACCGTTCCACAGCAGGGCAGCGAAGTTTGCGATGGAGACCGCCGCCGCAAGCAGGACCGCTTGGGCTTTCGTGGGTGGCGAGGGGCGTCCGTCGGCCACGGGCAACAGCGCGAGGCCGACAAGGCCGAAGATGAGCGGGAGGAAGTAGCGAGCCTGCATCTGTTCGGGTTTCGTCGCGCTGGACAAAACCAGCGCGATGAAGGCCCAACTTGCGGCGACGTAGAAGATCAAACCCGCGGCTTTGCGTCGGTTGAGCATGCCAAGGCCCACCAGGATCGCCCCCGCATAGGCGCCTGTGACCAGCACGCGGGTGAGCATGGGCATAGGGGTGTCCAGCCATCCGAGCATCGGCTCCACCAGGTTGCGGGCGGGTAGCGCGACTGAATCCGCGAAGACCTGCCAGGGACCCAAGGGGTTATCCGAACCGCTCTGGCGGCTTTCAACCTTTTCGGCCGTGAAGATGCGTAAGAACAGCAAAGCCTGCAACCCGATGATCAAGGGCACCAAGAAGATGATGGTGTGCCGACTACGCCACTGCGACGGTCGCGCAGGGAACGTCATGACCACCAGGCTTGCTGTGACGATTCCCACGTAGACCGGCGGCTCACTGCGGCTGCCCAAACTCATGAGCACGGCGATCTGGATGAAGACGAGGCGCCCAACAAGCAGCGCCAGGTCACGACGGCCTACGAACCTCTCCGCCGTGAGGACCGACAGCAAGGGGCCCCACATGGCTGCGACGCCCAGCACCCCCCAGCTGTTCGGATTCATGCTCGCAAAGAGGAACACGCCCATGGGCACACTGGACACCAGCCAGCCGATCGCCACCGCAGGCCGCAGGCCGGGACGACTCAGCGCGACCGACCCGAGTACCAACACAACGGTGAGGCCGGCGTTGGCAAGGCGGATGTTCCGAGACGTGGCTGCCACGGTGGAGTCGATGAAGATCCCCGAGGCTGCGTAGTAGAGCGGTGGATACCAGCCGGTGATGACCCCGGTGGTGACGGGAACGGAAATAGAGTCAGCGTCTTCACAGTCGGCCGGGCGCTCGGCCCGGAATGCGTAACACACGGATGCGCGCGGGCCCTCGCGGACGCACTCGGCCTTGCCAGCCTCGCAATAGATCATCGCCGTGTGGTAATCGTCGTCGGGGGAAGAGCCCCAGGGAGACATCACGGACCAGGTGGCCAGCGCCACGAAAAGGGCCAGCCCCACGAGGGCCGTTGCTGGCAGCCGCCACCATCGGGGAAGGCGTCTCGGACCTGCTTCATGCGCTGGCGCGTCATCACCTTGCGCCGGGGGGTCTGGGACATCCACGTGCGTATCCAGGCCTCGACCTGAATTCGCTGGGGTTCCCGCCACGAAGTTCAGGGTAGCCACTCGCCGGAGCGTGGCCGAGGACCAACGCGGCGTAGGCGCTGGCCAGGTCCGGGTACCGAAATCCGCCAGCGGTGTCAATTCGGGCGGCAATTTGACCCCGCATTCAAGGCCTTGGGGCGTAGTGTCGATGATGGAGCCAGAGCACAGTCAAGATTTGTTGAACAAATCTGGTGTGGGTGCTCCTCACTGCGAGATGAAGAGGGTGTGCGGATGCGCATCGGGTCGGCGGTCGGGCGCACGGCTGGTGTGTGTCTGCTTGCGTTCGCCACCGCCCTGGTGCCTGCTTCGGGCGCTTTCGCAGCGCCAACAATGGTCCCGGCGCCATCAACCGCCGCGACGCCGCCGATCCTCGCGTTGCCTCGAACCGGGCAGCAGACCGACCCGGAGGTGCCGTCGGCTACGCAAGTACTGAGCGAGGTTGCCTCGGGCGAATCAGTGACTGTGGGTGTCGCGAAGGTCGACCCCGTTTCCGGGGATTTCTCGGTTGACGCCGTCCCGGCGGTTGGCCCGGAACAGGTGCTGCAGGTGGTGAACACGCTGGCCGCGCAACCGGACACCGTGGCGGTGGGCCTGCCGCAGCCTGTGCGGACAGCCAACGACGGCCCACCGGCCACCACCACCCCGCAGGGCGTCACCACCCCGCAGGGCGTCACCACCCCGGCGGCGCTGGACTTCTACCGCCCCGCCACCACCCAGCGGCCGTGGCCCTACAACCAGTACGCCCTCGATCTGCTGTGCGCAGACGAAGTGGCGCTGCAGAACCCGCGCTACATCTGCAGTGGCCACACCCGCCAGTTCGCCACCGGCAAGGGGCAGGTGGTGGCGATCATCGACATGGCCGTGGACACCGCCCACCCGGATCTCGCCGCCGCGGTGGTCCCGGGCGCCCGCTGCGTGGATGCCCGCACCGCCCCGTGTGTGCCGGTCGCGAAGACCGATCCGGCCCGGGTCTCCGATCACGGCACCCACGTCGCCGGCATCGTGGCCGCCACCGCGGACAACAGCATCGGCATCGCCGGAATGGCCCCGGACGCGAAAGTGATGCCGGTCGAGGTGATCGGGTCCAGCGGCGCCGGTTGGACCAGCGACGTCGCCGCCGGCATCACCTGGGCGGTCGACAACGGCGCCGACGTTCTCAACCTCTCGCTGGCTACTACTTCGCCTGGGAACGATCCAGTGCTCGACGCAGCGGTCGCCAACGCTGTGCGCCTTGGGGTGGTTGTGGTCGCCGCCGCAGGAAATGACGGCCCCACAGACAACTTCCTCGCCTATCCGGCTGCCTACCCGGGTGTGATCGGGGTCGGCAACATCGGCGTCGCCCGCACCCTGCAGTACTCCTCCACCCGGGGTCATTGGGTCGACATCACGGCACCGGGTGAGTTCGTGCTTTCCACACTCCCGGGCAACCACTACGGCTACTTCAGCGGCACCTCCATGGCGGCCCCTCACGTGGCTGCGGCGGCCGCCCTGATGCTGCAAGCCCAACCCGGCCGCAGTGCCGCGGAGGTCTCTGCCACCCTCATCCGCACAGCCGACGACGAAGGCCCCGCCGGGCGTGACGATGGATTCGGATACGGCGTACTCAACCCCGTGGCCGCCTTGGACCTCCGGTCGCAGAGTGCCTTCCTCTCAGTGGGCTCATCCTTCGTACCGATCACCCCGGCCCGAGTGCTCGACACTCGATCCGGTGCACCAATCGGCAGCCGCCAGACGCGCACCGTGCAGGTCACCACCGAATCCGGGACCGGTAGCCAGGTGGTGCCGCCTGGTGCGGTGGCGATCGCCTACAACCTCACTGTGCCCAACCCGGCCGCACCCGGGCATCTCCGGGTGATGCCCGGCGACGTCGCCGCCTCGCCCACCTCGGCGATCAACTTCGGCCTTGGGGAGACCATCGCCAACGGTCTGGTGGCCAAGGTCGATCCAGTTGGCCAACTGCGAATTTTCAACAGCGCGGGCGCTGGTACCCATGCGGTCATCGACGTACTCGGATATTTCGTCAACTCTCCTGGCAGCGGCTTCACCCCGATCGCGCCCCAGCGCGTCTATGACGCTGCCACCAGCGATGAAGGCCTGCTTGCCGGCGGCGACTCCCGTGTGATCAGCGTGGCCGACGCGACCCCTGCCGGGGTAAGCGCTTTGGCCTACAACATCACCGTGGTCGAACCCAGCAGCACCGGGCATCTCCGGGTGATGCCCGGTGACGTGGCCACCTCCGGCACCTCCGCAATCAACTGGGCGCGGCTCGGCGACAAGGTGGCCAATGGGCTGGTGGTCGCGGTCGCCGCCGATCGCACCATCCGGGTGCACAACGGATCGTCGGCACCGGTGCGCTTCCTGCTCGACGTCGCCGGCTACTACACCCCGGGCGCCGGTGCGCTGTTCTACCCGATCACCCCCGCTCGGGCCTATGACTCACGGCAGGCGATGCCGCAGGGCGGCGCGCTGTCGAACGCTGGGCAGCGGGCGGTGTTCGTTGGGGATGGCCGCGACAACGCCGGTGCAGTGGTCACCACAGCCGCGGTTCCCACGGGTGCCACCGCGGTGGCCTACAACGTCACGGTGCCCCTGAACCCGAGCACCAGTGGCGGCCACCTGCGGGTGTGGCCGGCCCAACACGACGTGCCGAACGCCTCCGTGCTCAACTGGGCGGCCGGCGGGAGTACGCGCGCCAACGGGTCGATTGTGGGCGTATCAGATCAGCGTCAGGTGAAGATCTACAACGGATGCGGTGAAGGCAACCACGTCGTGCTCGACGTTTTGGGCTACTACCGCTAGCGTCGACTCGGCGTGCTGGCGCTGCATCTGGAGTGCTTCGGAGGCCGCGGAGGCCGCTGTGGAGGCTGCCGAGTGGTGCCTCAACACGAGCGAGCAGTGCCCTAGACACTGTTGGCCTAGGCGGATCAAGCCGCACCGCGTTAGTGTCGAAACCTCATGTAGAGGCCGCGAAACTCCGGCGGGTCTTGCGGCCCCACGAGCAAGGGAGATGGTGGCTGTGCTGGGTGCGTCGAACGCCGGCCGGAAACCATGGTGGCGCCGTTGGCGCGGCACCGTGGCGGGGGTCGCTGCGTTGAGCCTGGCGGTACCTGCCGTGGTTGCTGCGCCAGCCTCGGCCACTGGCGCTCCGGCCGAACCCGCCACTCAGCCGATCGCCACCGCCGTGGTGGACGCCGAATCGGCCCCGCCACCGGAGATCCTCACCCCCGACGGCGACCCGCTGACGCCGAGCGATGCCCAGGTGCGCGCGGAGGTGCCGCCGGGGCAGACCATCGAGATCGGGGTGGCATCCGCCGATGGTCCAGCTGGGCTGACCATCGCCACCGTCACTGCCACCGGCCCGGAGCAAGCGTTGGCTGTGATCGACGCCGTCGCAGCCGAGCCAGACACCCTGGCCGTCGGCTTGCCGCAGGAGACCGTGCCGTTCGGGTCACCCACGGTGCCGGACGCCGAGGCCGGGACAGCTACTGAAGTCATGGCCGCTGCCGTCGAAGCAATGGCCACCACGACACCCACCGCCCTCGATCCGTTTCGCCCCGAGAGTCCGTGGCTGCCGTTCCCCAGCTACCAGTACGCCCCGGACATGCTGTGCACCGACGCCATCTCGCAGACCTCCCCGTACTACACCGGCTGCCCCACCTACGCCTGGCAGTACGCCACCGGCGCTGGCCAAGTGGTGGCCGTGCTGGATCAAGGAGTCGACACCTCACACCCGGATCTCGCCGCAGCCGTCACCACTGGGGCGCAGTGCCTGGCTGACGGCGCCGATAGCTGCACCACGATGTGGCAGGTAGCGCCGGATCACCGCTCGGATCACGGAACACACGTGGCCGGAGTGATCGGCGCAGTCACCGACAACGGCACCGGGATATCCGGCATGACCATCGGTGCGCGCATCATGCCGGTGGAGGTGATCGGGCCCGACGGTTCCGGAACCACCACCGCGCTGGCGCGGGGCATCGACTGGGCGGTAGACAACGGCGCGACTGTGCTGAACATGTCACTGGGGGCAACCGGTTTCAGTGATCCGGTGCTGCAAGTCGCGGTGGCCCACGCGGACTACCTGGGCGTCGCTCAGGTGGCCGCGGTCGGCAACGACGGGCCCACCAGCAACCCCACGAGCTACCCAGCGGCCTACCCGGAGGTGATTGGCGTCGGCAACATCGACTCGGCCTACGACATCGCCAACAACTCCTCGCGTGGCGTGTGGGTGGATGTGGTCGCTCCGGGCAGCGGCATCCTGTCGACGCTGAAGGAGGATAGTTACGGCTGGTACTCGGGCACGTCGATGGCCACTCCGCACGTGGCGGCTGCGGTGGCCCTGCTGCGGCAACGTCAGCCATATATGTCACCCGAAGAGCTCGGCGGCCTGCTCATCAACACTGCCCAAGACCTTGGCCCGTCCGGCTGGGACAGCACCTACGGCCACGGCATGATCTGGCCGGTCAGCGCCCTGCAGCAGCCGGTCAAGCCTGCGCCGCCGGGGGATCCAGGTTCCACCTTCTATCCGATCGATCCCGCCCGCGTGCTCGACACTCGGGCCGGAACTCCGGCGCCGATCCAGCCCCGGGAAGCCCGCGAAGTCAACGTTGCAAAGGAATTGGGCACACAGAGTGAGGTGGTGCCCGACGGTGCGGTCGCGATTGCCTACAACCTCACGATCCCCAATCCTTCGCTGTCGGGCCACCTGCGGGTGATGCCCGGCGACACGGCCTACACCTCGGCGTCGGCGATCAACGTGGCACAGGCGCAGACCATCGCCAACGGCCTGGTCGTGAAGGTGGATGCCTACCGGGACATTCGCGTCTACAACTCGGTGGGTGAACCGGTGCATGCCGTCGTCGACGTGCTCGGCTACTTCCTGCCGGCCGAGCAGACCGTCCCGTTGGGCACCGAACCGCAGTCGGCCGGTAGCCGATTCACTCCGATCACCCCCACCAGGGTGCACGACTCGGACAAGGCCGTCGAGGGCCGGCTGGCGCCAGGCGAGACGCGGACGATCGCGGTCGATACTGGTATTGACGGCCAGGAGAATGTCATACCGACGGGCACCAGTGCCATCGCCTACAACATCACCGTGGTGGAACCAGGCAGTTCCGGGCACTTGCGCGTCATGCCCGGGGACGTTCTGGAGACCGACTCGTCGGCCATCAATTGGAGCAATCCGGCCGACAAGATCGCCAACGGATTGGTGGTCAAGGTGTCGCCGGAGCGCACGATTCGGGTGCGCAACTCGGTGGCCACGCCGGTGCGGATCCTGGTCGACATCGTGGGGTACTACAGCAGTGACGGTGCCCTGTTCTTCCCCGTCTCGCCGGCCCGGCTGTACGACTCCCGCCAGCCGCAGCCCCAGCAAGGCGCGATACCGCCGGGGACGGAGCGGGCGATCTACGCCGGGGACGGCCGCGATGCCGCCGGCGCCGTGACCCAGCCCAATGTGGTGCCGGCAGGGTCTACCGCGATGGCATACAACATCACGGTGCCGCTGTCGGGCACCAACACCGGCGGGCACTTGCGGCTATGGCCGGACGGTGTGGCACGGCCCAACGCCTCGGTGATCAACTGGGCGGCAGGGGTGGGCTCCACCCGGGCCAACGGGCTCATCGTGGGAGTGTCGACGCAACGGTGGGTGCGCACCTACAACGGATCGGCCGAACCCAATCACGTGATCGTCGACGCGCTCGGGTACTACGGTTAGACCGACCGATACTGCGGCAGCGTCGTGAACCAGTCCAGCGTCGCCTGCAACCCCGCCTCGAACGGCACCTCTGGCACGTCGGGGAAAAGGCTGCGCAGCAGTGCCGGATCGGATTGGCTCGCTCGCACATCGCCGACCCGCGGCGGCCGCGGCTCGATCTCCAACTCCCGGCCCAGCATTCCTTCCAACTCGGCGATCAGATCCCGCAGCGTCACATTCGCCCCGATCGCGAGGTTGACCGGACGGTCCGAGGTGACCTTGCGGTGCGCAGCATCGGCGAGCACCCACGTCACGGTGTCGACGAAGGTGAAGTCGCGTGACTGCAGCCCGTCGCCGTTCAGTGGCAGCGGATCACCGCGCAGGGCAGCATCGATGAATACCGGGATCACCGCCGCGTAGACGTGTCCAGCCGCCTGCCGCGGGCCGTACACGTTGAAGAAGCGGAACGGCAAGGTGGCCATGTCGTAGGAGGCGGCGAAGGCCAGCAGGTACGACTCGGTGGCCAGTTTCGTCACCGCGTACGGCGACATCGGTCGGGTGGGGAGGTTCTCGCGGCGGGGGAGGTCCGGGGTTGATCCGTAGACCGAACTCGATGACGCTGCGGCCAGGTGCGCCCCCTCACGCTGGGCGGCCTGGCAGACCATCAGGGTGCCGGTGGCGTTGGCGTGATGCGATGTCATCGGGTCCTTCACCGAGCGTGGCACCGATCCCAGCGCGCCCAAGTGGATGATCGACTCTGCTCCCTCGGCGGCGTGCGCCAGTGCTGCTTCGTCCAGAATCGACGCTTCGAAGAAGTCGATGTCCAGACCGTCGAGGTTGGCACGGTAGCCGGTGGACAGATCATCGATCACCGCCACCGAATCGCCGTCGGCCAGCAGCCGACGCACCAGGTTCGATCCGATGAAGCCGGCGCCGCCGGTGACGAGAATCCTCATGGGGTGATTCTGGCAGGCGCCCTCACGCTGGCCGTTTTGAGAGGCACGGGACTGGCCTATGTGACGATCAGGCTAATGACAGCCCAAAGCCACAGTGTGCCGACGACTCCCGCCGCTGCGAGCGCCCAGCGACCGCGTAGGGCTGCGGAGATGCCAACTAGTCCTAGAGCGCCAGCAGGCATCAGGAATCGGTCTTGCCATATGGCCGGGAGCCCCGACAGCACCTGTCCGGCAATCAGGACTGCCGGCAGGGCAGCGAGGGCTGCCAACGATCCCCATCTGACTGCGTCAGCCTCGGACCCCCGCCACGGTCGGGGGTGCCCAACCGCGGCGGTCACCAGGCCCACCGTCGTGACGGCCGCAACCAGTATTGTCAGGAGCATGAAGGGAGTGCCCAGGTAGTCATCCCACCAGGAAGACACATCACCCAGCGGGCTGCCCGCCCACCACCACGTTCCACTGAGCGTGGAGGCGTATGACGAAGTTAGCAGCGAGCCGACAGAGAATCCGTATCCCTCGAGTAGGGAGCGCAGTTCCGGGGTGACCATCGGGCCACCGCCGCGCATCCAGTTGTCGATAGCCGCCACGGCCAAATAGATCGCGCCAACACAGACCGCCCACACTGCAGGCGCGGTCAGCGACTTAAGGGGCCCCTGGCGAAGCGCTTGCCAACGCTGCTCGAGCACAGCCACAACGATGACCGCAGCCAGGGCAGTCGGTTTCAGCGTGAGCGCCAGCACGGAGATGTAGCCGGTGATACCGAGTCGGGTTGCTGTCGGCACCTTGGTCAAAGCAAGCCACACCAGAACCGTCGCGAATGACATCGTCACCGCGGCCACATCAGACGAAAGCGCGGCACCTTGGGAAAGCATGAGTGGAGTGCCGCCGAGCCCGACTCCGGCGGCCAACGCAGCAGGGACCGTGGCTCGTAGTCGGAGAGCCAGCACGCTAGCCAGGGCAGCGCCACTGACCAGCCACAGCGTGGAAGCCAGGCGCCCGGCGTCGAGCCAGGAGATGCCCGGCACCGCGGTATGAAGAACCCGCGTGGGCACCGCGGTCAGCAAATAGTAGGTGGGTGGGTATACCGTTTGATAGCTCTCGCCGGAGAAGGGTGCCCTCGTTGGATCCTGGACGGGTGCGCCGCACTCCAGCCCTGCGAATGCCTGACCTCGACACGCGAACTCACGCAGGGTCTCTTGCGTTAGCGTCGCACTGGTGTCAGGTATTCGTCCTTGGTCGGCAATCACCAGCAAATAGTCGAGGTGGGCGTGCTCATCGAAAGGGTTCGTGACGTCCAGGCGCAGGTAGGCGGCGGCAAGGGCGGAGGTGAGCGCCACCACTACGGTGACGACCAGCAACAGAGTCCGCCAGTCGCCAGACGACAAAACCGACGCACCGCGATAGCCGGAGTCTGTGGCCTCAAGTTCGCTCATGGACCGACCGCGACGGCTATGCCGCATACCGCCACGCCAGCCGCGAGTAGGGCACCGACGGCGAGGTTGGCCGATGGGTTGACCCGCCAAAGAGCGCTAGGGCTTCCTCTATCTCGCGCCAAGGCGGCTGAGGCGAGCACCCCCATGAGTGGGAAAAGCAAGGGCAAAGGCAGTACCCGGAAAGAGGCCCACGGAGAGATGATCTCGGTGCCCGCCATGAGTGCCGCGAAGGTCACGATCGCGACACCCACGCGGGAATCCCAGCGCGCTGCCCAGACCGCGGCGACCGCACTCAGAACTCCCAGTCCCATCAGCACAGCCATCCCTGGGATCCCTGCTTGCAGCCACACCTCGAGAAGTTGGTTGTGCGCGTGCTGCTCCCCATTAATGTTGCCGAATCCTCGGCCAAAGAAGGGCTCGATGGCGATCTGTTCGACCACGAGGGTCCACAGGTTGCGCCGACCGTTGAGCTGGAGGCCGAGACCTAGCGCAGCGAAGAGCGGCGCTACAACTGCCGCGCCGCACACGCTGATGAAGGCCAAGGTTTGCCATCCTATGTTCGTGCGTTTGAAAGGGACGGCGAAGGCAACTGCGAGTGATATCAATGCCGCCAAGATGGCCGTTCGCGATGATGACGCCCACGTGAGTGCGGTTGAAGTGAAGGGCCCCACTGCGAGGAGCACGATCTTGCGATGGTTGGTGAGGCGCCGCCAAGAATCACGCAGATACATCACTTGTAGCACGAGTGCTCCGCCCATAATCATCCCGAGGATGTTGATGTTCCAGTGAATGCCCTGGGCAGGGTAGATCCCGGTTCGTCGGCGCATCGGATCCATCACTGGGTCAGGTACTTCTATGAAACGGAAGCCGATCGCGATCAGGTTCAGCGCGGCCAATAGCACCCCGACAGCGAACAGTTGTCGCAATAGTGCTTCGCCGGACAGGGTGGACAGTGCGAGCACGGTGCCTGCAGCACCCAAACCGAGCAGCAGCCACGCCAATGAGTCAGAGTAGATCGCACCCTGGGGTATTGGTCCTTCGGGCGTTGTGGCCGCCACTGCAGCGGCGATGAGGCTCAACCCGGACAACCCAGCGGCCCACCCCGCGTGAAGCAGCGAGGGCCGAGATCCGATCAGCGCAACCACGCCGCAGGCGACACCGACGACGGCCAGCAGCCACAAACTCCATGGGGCGAGCGGGAAGTTCGGCCGAGGCGGTGCCACGCCGTACTCCGCAAAGTGCCGCACCACTTCATTGGCGATGGTGGTGCCGAAGGCGGTCCATAAGGCGAGGTAGCCGGGCCACTGGCGTTCCGCAGGCCCCCCGCGGTGGCTGTCGGCCCCGTGCCGGCTGGGCCCCCCGTGGTGGCCGTCGGCCCCGTGCCGGCTGGGCCCCCCGTGGTGGCCGTCGGCCCCGGCACTATTTCGTGTTGAGCCGGGCGATGTCGGCGTCGACCATCAGCGCGGCGAGTTCGGGGGTGTGGGTGGTGGCTTTCCAGCCGAGGATGTCGGTGGCCTGGGTGGGGTCGCCGATGAGGTCGTCGACTTCGGTGGGCCGCAGATAGCGCGGGTCGAATCGGACGTAGTCCTGCCAATCCAGGCCAGCGTGGGCGAAGGCCAGTTCCACGAAGTCGCGCACGGTGTAGCTGGTGCCGGTGGCCACGACGTAGTCGCGGGGGGTGTCGGCTTGCAGCATCAGCCACATCGCCTCGACGTACTCCTTGGCGTAGCCCCAGTCCCGGGCCGCGTCGAGGTTGCCCAGCCACAGCTCGGACTGCAGGCCGGCTTTGATCGCGGCCACGGCCATGGTGATCTTGCGGGTCACGAACGTCTCCCCGCGCCGCGGGGACTCATGGTTGAACAGGATCCCGTTCACCGCGAAGAGCCCGTAGGCTTCCCGATAGTTGCGCGTCATCCAGTAGGCGTAGACCTTGGCCGCGCCGTAGGGGGAGCGCGGGTAGAACGGGGTGTCCTCGTTCTGCGGCGGTGGGGTGGCGCCGAACATCTCCGAACTGGAGGCCTGGTAGAACCGGGCTGGTACCTCGGACACCCGAATCGCCTCGAGCAGCCGGGTGGTGCCGATGCCGGTGACGTCGCCGGTGTATTCGGGTTCATCGAACGACACCCGCACGTGTGACTGCGCTGCGAGGTGATACACCTCGGCCGGGCCGATCCGTTCCATCAACGTCACCAGCCGCGAGCCGTCGGTGAGGTCGCCGTAGTGCAGAAACAGCCGGGCCTCGGGGTCATGCGGGTCCCGGTAGAGGTGGTCGATTCGGGCGGTGTTGAACGTCGATGCCCGCCGAATCAAACCGTGCACCTCGTAGCCCTTGTCCAGCAGCAACTCGGCCAGGTAGGAACCGTCCTGGCCGGTGATACCGGTGATCAACGCCACCTTGGGCTTAGTCAATGGACTCTCCAATTCGAGGACTCGTGCGACCAGTTTAGGGGGCGGGCGATTCCAGACCGTGCACCTCACGCTGGGCAGGTGCGCTGACCTGACGCGGTCGTGGTGGCTGGATCGTCCCCTTCGCTGTGTCGACCGCTCAACAGGACGTAAGGTGGCGCTACCTCAGGGCGCAGGAAGACGCGCCCTCAGGATTGGGGGCGGAGAAGGGCGACCAAGGCGATGGCCACCAACAAGCAAGTGCTCGGCGATACCGAGTTGCAGAGCGAAGTGCTCGAGTCCAACGCGGCTGCTGAGAACTACCACAACTGGTTGTGCTCCATGGCATCGCCTTATTTGGGCGATGATCCGCTGGAAATCGGCAGCGGGATGGGCGACTACGCACGCACCTGGCTGGACTGGGGGCAGCCGCGGATCACTCTCAGCGAGGCAGACCCCGGCCGACTCGCGCACCTGCATCGCACCTTCGACGGCGATTCGCGAGTGCGCTTCGCCACCGTCGACCTCGATGCCACCGAGCCAGGCGACTACTCGTCGGTGGTGTCGTTCAACGTGATGGAGCACATCCCGGACGACGTCGCTGCATTCAACGCCGCGTATCACCTGCTGCGACCCGGCGGCCACTTCGTCACGCTCGCACCGGCGTTTCCGGCGTTGATGAGCGAATTCGACCGGTCCATCGGCCACGTCCGGCGCTACACCCGCGAGAACATGCGGGCCAAGTACGCCGGGGCCGGGTTCGACATCGTGACCTGTCGCTATGTGAATGCGCCCGGAATGCTCGCCTGGTTCCTGGGGATGCGGGTGCTGAAGATGACACCTGGTGAGGGGCCGATTCTGCGCCTGTGGGATTCCGGGGTGGTGCCAGTGGCGCGCAAGGTCGAATCACGAGTGAAGGTGCCGTTTGGTCAGTCGGTGCTGGCGGTGGGGCGCAAGCCCTTGCATTGATTTGTGGGCGGGGCTCAGTGATGAGGGCCCGGGGCCCGGACTTGGGGTTCGAGGACATCGGGCTCCGGGTTGCGGCGAGTGGATGGGGTGGACATGGCGAAGCACCGGGCTTGGCGATTCATGCTGTTCGGGACAGTGCTCTGGCTGGCGTTGGCTGCGTGGTCGGTGAGTTCCCCCGTCGGCGCTTCGCCGGATGATGACTTTCACATCGCCAACATCTACTGTGCTGCCGGCGCCGCCACCTGCACCGAATCCGGCGAACGGCAAGACTCTTGCTTCAACCTGGACTCCCGGGTCCCAGCGCACTGCCAGACGGCCGGGAGTATGACGCTGCCGCGCACTACCGGCATCAATACCCGCTACTACCCACCGATCTACTACGCCACCATGGGCCCGCTGGTCGGGGAGACCATTGCGGAGACCACCATCGCCGTGAGATGGGCAAACGTGACGCTTGCCGTCGTCATGGCCATGGGCTCAGTGGCCCTTTCCGCCCGTCCGCTCCGGCGTGCAGTGGCTGGCAGTTGGGTGGTCAGTTCAGTCCCACTTGGGATGTTCGTCGTGAGCAGCATCAACCCCAGCGCGTGGACGGTGATTGGAGTCGCGGCAATCTGGGGGCCGTTGATTTCGTTCCTGCGGGAAAGCGGTCCCTACGATGGCCGTTCCTTTGGGCGGATAGTCCTTGTTCTGGGTGCAGCGCTGATGGCACTCGGATCACGAACGGAATCGGTCATATTTGTCGCCGTAGTTGCCGTGGGGGCGGTGCTGATCGCGACCGCGATTCCATGGTCGTCAGTGCCGTTGTCGCAGCGCTACCGGCTTTGGCTGCCTGCGGCCTTGATGCTCCAGGTGGTGCTGTTCAACTACATGTTCCGTGGCCGGAAGAGCAGCGGCGAGATCACCGAAACTTTCGGCGCCTGGGAGATCGTGACTCGTGGCCTGGACTCCACACTTGCCGCGCTGCACTCACCGGCGCTGGGGAGCATGGATACTCACATGCCGGTGCTCGTTGGGGGCTTGGCGCTCGCGGCCTATGCGGCGACGGTGGTCCAAGGACTAGGTTCGGTGGACCGTCGCAAAGCAGTGGTCCTTTCGGCTTTTGTGATCGTCACCTTCGCATTGCTCGCACGGATCCTCATGTCGGCCAGCCATGTGGGTCGGCTGCAACCGCGCTACTTCTTACCGTTTGTCTTTCTTGCGGCGGGGTTGGCGCTGCTGCCACTGTGGAGTCGGCCGACCCCCAAGCCATCGCCGCTCCAAACTGCGGTGGTGTTGGCGGCCCTGGCGATCGCTAACTCGGTGGCCCTGCTGCAAACCCTAGGTAGGTACATCGTCGGAGTGGCGTATCCGTTCACTCCGGGAATCACGAGAACGCCAACGCCTGGGGTTGTGCGCAGTTCCGGGCGCCCCGGATGGTGGTGGGACAGCATCCCATTCACTCCCTTCACGGTGTGGGTCCTCGGGTCTGCCATGTTCACGGCAGTGCTGATCGTGGTGTGGTTCATGTCCGTGGCATCCCCCGCCGCCACTGCGCTGGTACCCGAACCCGACGCCTCCGGGCGTGTACCCGAACCCAACGCCTCCGGGGTGGGGTTCAATGAGGGTCATGCCCACCCCGGACACCGGTACCACCCGGGCGAACGTCGCTCGCACCATGGTGACGTCGCTGCTGCGGGCCGCGCTGCCGCCGCTGGTCGCAGTGGTGACGCTGCCCATCATTTTGGGCCGCATCTCGCTTGAGGAGTATGGGCTTTGGGCCACCATCACCGGCCTGATCGCCGTGCTCGCGGCCGTCGATGCCGGGCTGGCCACCTTCACGACCAGGCGAGTGGCCGAGGCCCGCGGTGCCGACGACCTCGATTCAGTGGTGACCGCCACCAGGGAAAGTGTCTCGGTGCTGGGTCGGTTGGCGTTGATCGTGATGCCGCTGACCGCTTTGGCGGGGTGGCCGATCATGGGCCTCATCGCCCCTGCCGACGATGTGGCGCTTGGGATGTGGATCTGGCTCGGTGTGGTCGTCTACCAGACGGTTGGCTGGTACTACTCCGTGCAATCGGCGGTGGCTACCGGCTTGCAACGGGGTGATCTGGCCAATGCCGTCAACGCAGTCGGCGCGTTGGTTGGGGCAGTTGTCACCGTCGCAGCGGTGCTCGCCGGGTGGGGGCTGTTCGGCATGTTGGCGGGCATGTGGGCGCTGGGGGTGGTCACATTGGCCGGGCATTTGCGCAATGCGGCACGGCTGACGGGTACCCGCGCAGTGTGGTTGCCGCAGCGGGCGCGTGACGGCCGAGCGTTGCTTTTCGGGGGCTTGGCGCTGGCGTCGATGCAGGCATCGCTGCTCGTCGAACCGGCGGCTGCGAAGGCCCTGCTATCTGCGTTCGACGGATCCGAATCGGCCGCCGCGATGCAGTTGGGCTTCACGGTCACGCGGATGGCGCTGATCGCGGCGATGGCGCCGACTGCGGCGATTCTGGTGGGGGTGGCCGAGTGGCGTGATTCGCAGCCGGAACGCATCGCAGGTCTGGTGCGAAACGCCTCGTATGCATCCTTGGCATTGGTGGCGGTGCTGGCCACCGTGATGTTGGCGACCGGACCATACGTTGCCGAAGCATGGCTCGGTCTTGCCGTTCCCGGCATCGGGGTGGCGATCCGGGGTCTGTCGGTGGTGGCGATCTTGACTATCACGGTGTGGCTGTTCACCCAGACGTTGCTGGGTCACGGCAACACTCGTGCGGTGACCGGCCGGCTGGCCGTGGGTGCGGGTGTGGCGTTGGTGGGAATGGCGGTTGGGGCACCGCTGGCCGGGCTTGCAGGTGTGATTGCTGCGTCGTTCATCGGCGCGTGTGTGTCGGCGTTGTTGCTGTCGCGTCTGGACCGGGACTATGCGCGAATTGTGTGGGGGGCTTTCGTGCGGATGGGTCCGCCGATGGTGGCGCTCGGTGTGGCGGGGGCTTTCGCGGTGGATGCGGTTGCTCCGGAGTCGCGACTCGCGGCGCTTGGGGTGGCGGTGGTTGCCGGGTTGGTGGCCGCCGGTGTGGCGTGGGTGCTGATGCCACGAGCGACGAGGTCGTTGATGGTGGCGACTGTGCGTTCGCGGCTCGGGCGGTGAGGGGGTGGCGGGTGGGGCTCGGGTGGCTGATCGCCGTTGGAGTCCTCGGTGAACTTGGGGTCGTCTGTGACAACGACTTTGGTTTCCGCGCCCGCCTCGGCGTCGCCGGCCGCCCACATGCAATCGGGTAGTGGGGTGCCCGTGGATTTGGCTTCCGAGGTGCGCAGCGGCGCACGGACCCGATTGAGCCGGAGGAGCACCGGGAACATGGAGCTAGCCCCAGCCCAAAGAGGATCGATCCGAGCACCCACAGCGTCCATGGTGCGGGTACTCCAAACCACCACCATCCCGGTGTCACGGCATCTTCGATCCGTTCCGGCGGGGTGGTCAGCAACGGCCACCCGTTGACAATGTCGAATTGCAGACCAACCACATACCTGGCGATATTGGCAAGCAACGACAGCGAGTTGGCCAGCGCCGCCGCCGAGAGCACAAACGCCAATTGCACGGCTGAGGGTCCCCTGCCGTATGTGCCCGGTTTCGGCAGCAGCGCCAATCCAACAAGAACGAAAAGTGCGACCAGGAAATAGCGTGGTTGCCAACGGTAGTAGAACGCCTGGCTCCAGAGATAGAAGAGGAACGCGAGAGTCAGTCCCAGGAATACGGCGAGCGCGATCACTTTGCGCAGGTAGAGGTTGCCGAGGCCGATCAGCAGCCCACCCCCGTAGGCAAACGCAACCGCGAGCGCCGCCTCGGGGGGTATGGGTGTATCAAGCCACCCCAAGGTATTGAAGGGGACTCCCGGGAAGCCGATTCCACCAGCCAGACTCCAGACGGAGTTGACGATGATCTGGAAGGTGCTGAAGATCGGTTGCTGATCGACTGTGGAAGTCGCCGCAGGATTGATCGCCACTGCGAGTTTCTGTTGTCCGTACAGTAGGTGGAACAGGCCGGACAACGCCAGAATTACCAGCGGTACGGACAGTCGCAACGCTGTGGGTCGTTTGATGTCTCGGAGCGGAATCTTCACCACAAAGGCACTGACTGCAAGTACCACCGCGGCGACGAAGATGGGGCTTTCGCTTCGACTGCCCAGCGCCATCAAGGCGGCAAGTGTGACGAACCCCACTCGCGCCGCGGAAACTCTGTCGAATCGTTCCTCCAACATGAACGACAGTAGCGGCCCCCACAGGGCTGCAATGCCCATGATCGCCCAGGCGTTGGGATTGACACTAGCAAGCAGGAAGACCGCCAACGGCACGATCGGCAGCACCCAGCTGAGCGCCACGGCACGTCTGAAGGACCTTCTGGTCAGCGCCACAGAGCCGATCGCCAAGGCCACAGCGAGTGCGGAATTCAATATCCTGATGGCGAATACGGTTTCCCCCACGGAATTGCCGACGACGATCGACATGAATTTGTAGTAGAGCGGGGGGTACTAGGATTCGAACTGTCCGGTGGTGATCGGCAGTCGCTCCCGAGCGTGGGTGGCGCATTCCGCTGGCACGGTCTGTTCGAACGCGAAGCACGGCTGTGGACGAGGTCCCTCCACGACGCATTCGGCCTCGCCCGCAGCGCAATAGATCTGCGGCAAATGGTAGTTGTCGTCGGGCGACGATCCGACCGGCGAACTGACGGCTCAACTGCCATTGCGCCCCTCATCATCAGCCCGATGAGCGTTACAGCCACCGGTGCGGCCCATTTGTGCGACTCGTATTTGTGCCACGTTTTCGTGACTCCGCTCACCAAGCGATCACGCTTTGATTTCCACACTTCCGATGTCAACAAACTTCTGACCCTCCCACCACGCCCCAGCCCCATCGAACTGCACTAGTGCACCCACCACGTTGCTGCCGAAAAATGGGGAAACTGCCGACAGTGTGGGAATCATGTCATGCCACGCGACGCAACCTGCCCGCGGTGGGCACTAGCCCCAGACTAGGCTCATCGCGACGGGAGCGGACTCCGCTGGCGAGTCCGGGATGAGGAACCGTCGATCAGTTGGAGCCCCACGTGAAATTGTCCGTCATCGGGATCGGCTACCTCGGTGCTGTGCACGCCGCATCGATGGCCTCGTTGGGTTTCGAGGTGGTCGGAGTCGATGTTGATGCGGCCAAGGTTGAGGCGCTTCGTGGGGGGAAGACACCCTTTTTCGAGCCACACTTCGACGACCTGCTTGCCGATGTGATGCCGTCGGGTCGACTCACGTGGACCACTGACTACTCGGCGATCGCTGATGCAGATGTGCACTTCTTGTGTGTGGGCACCCCGCAGCGCCGCGGTTCACACCGGGCGGATCTGCGATACGTCTGGGCTGCTGTCGAATCGATGATTCCCCACCTCAAGCCTGGCTGCGTGGTGGCCGGAAAATCGACGGTGCCGGTGGGGACGGCGGCGCAGATTGCGGATCGGATCGGCGCTGAGTGGGCTGCGTTGGCTGCCGGGAGTGGTGCGGCCGCGGAACGGGCAGGCGCCATGACGGGTGAGGGCGACATTTCGGCTCCGGGCGCGACCGGGTCCGCGGCCGTCGTGGCACGGGATGCCACCCCGACCGTGGTGTGGAATCCGGAGTTCCTGCGTGAAGGTTTCGCGGTGGCGGACACGTTGCACCCGGATCGAATCGTGGTCGGTGTCCCCGAGGGCGAAGCTGGTGCGAGGGCTGAGGAGGTGATGCGCGAGGTCTACGCCGCCCAGGTGGCTGAAGGCATACCGTTCCTGGTCACGGATCGGCCGACTGCTGAACTCGTGAAAGTCGCGGCCAATGCCTTCCTGGCCACCAAGATCTCGTTCATCAACGCCATGGCTGAGGTGTGTGAGGCCACGGGCGCGGACGTGGTGACGCTTGCGGATGCGATTGGCCACGACGTCCGAATCGGTCGCAAGTTCTTGGGAGCCGGAGTGGGTTTCGGCGGCGGTTGCCTGCCCAAGGACATCCGGGCCTTCTCGGCGCGTGCCGGCGAATTGGGGGTGGACCAGGCGTTGACCTTCCTGCGCGAAGTGGACGACATCAACTCGCGGCGCCGGGATCGGGCGGTCGAGACTGCGCGGGATCTGGTCGGCGGATCATTCCGCGGCCGACGAGTGTGCGTGCTCGGGGCAGCCTTCAAACCCGATTCGGATGACGTGCGTGACTCGCCTGCCCTCGACATTGCCGCCCGGATCTTCAATGAGGGTGGCAACGTGGTGGTGCATGATCCAAAGGCGCTGGTCAACGCCGAGGCTCGTTTTCCGGCTTTGACCTACGAAGCCGATCTTGACGCCGCCCTCGCTGGGGCCGAGGTGGTGCTCGTGCTGACCGAGTGGCGGGTGTACCGGGATCTCGATCCGGCCGCCGTTGCGTCTGTGGTGGCAGCGCCGCGGATTCTGGACGGGCGCAACGTGTTGGAGGAGCAGGCTTGGCGGGATGCTGGGTGGTCCTTCCGGGGGATGGGTCGCGCCCACGGGTAGCCGTGGCTGGTGCCACTTGGTGTTGCGGCCGAGGGGTGGGGTCCGTTGGTCGGCTTGCCTGGTGATCAACACGGTCCGCAGTCGGGTGGCTGGTGATCAACACGGTCCGCAGTCGGGTGGCCGGTGATCAACGCGGTCCGCAGTCGGGTGGCCGGTGATCAACGCGGTCCGCAGTCGGGTTTCTTGATCCCCCGATTCGGCCGGATTTCCCGACCCCGCCTCGCGTTGATCTTCGGTGTCCCGACCCCGCCCCGCGTTGATCATGCAGTGCCCCGACCCCGCCCCGCGTTGATCTCTCGGTGCCCCGACCCCGCCCCGCGTTGATCATGTAGTCCCCGACCCCACCCCAGAGCCACCACGCCTCCTAGTGGAGGATCAACCGGTGGCCGGGACGCCAACCCCGCCCCTCGAGCCGTTGCCACATCTGCCGGATCACCCGATCTGGGGCGCGCAGGATTGCACTGAAGAGCCAGCGGATGACGTCCCAGCCGGCGCTTCGGATGAGCGATTCGCGGTGTGATTGCCGCACGATCGACTCGTTCTCACCGTCAGCGTTGACGAACGCAAGGGTGTCGTATTTGACCTTCCCATCCACCTCCGCCGCAAGCTTGAACCCCGGCCAACCGAAATCGCCGTAGAGTGTGCCCTCCGCAGTGGCGATCGGGGTTTGGGTCTCGGGCAGCGGGATCCCCGCCAGCTGCATGTGGCCGAACACGAATGATTCGCCCGGTGACTCATGCCGAGGGTCGGTCAGTTCAAGCGCCAGTGAGAATCGCTTGCGGTTGCGGTGCGTGACGGCGTGTTTCGCGGCCTGGCGCATCGGTGAGGTCGATTCGGCGAGCAGATCCGAATCGAGCGGTCCGCGCAGTTCCCGCGGATGGTGACGAATCAGTGCGGTCATCCGCGCCACGCAGTCCGTCACCATGAGCGCATGTGGAAGGGCGAGCTCGGCGGCTAAATCGACTGCAGTCCGAGCGGGGCTGGTTACCCGGAGCCCTGATTCGTCGGTGACAACGTCCTGATCTGGCAGGTCTCGAATCAAGATCCGACTGCCCGGTTCGCTGCGCCTGCCAGGTGCATCATTGGCGATGAATCGCGGCCGATTCGCTGCTGCGACTGCTGGATTCGGCAGGTAGAGGCCGTGATAGAGCGCGGCGCTTTCGTGGCTGAGCACCAGTTGTGGTGAGCGGACTTGGTGGGCCCGCGCCAGGAATAGGTGATACTGCGTCGGATCGGTCGGGATCGTCGACTCGCGCGCGTAGACGTCACGGAAGAATCTCCGGAGGTCACCCCGCTTTGCGGCGTCGGCGAGGGCACCCTTCGACACCTGCACGGCGCTGCCGCGGAACGGGCCGGCGGGTAGGGCGACGGAAGTGATTCTGGGCACGCTCCAGGATCATCCGCGTGCGACCTCGTCGGAAAGGGTCCGATTCGAATCTGTGGACAGTGGCGCTGGGGCTGGTCAAGTTGCTGCTGGGGCTGGTCAAACTAGGGGATGGCGCCGTTGATCAGCGCGCCGAGCGCGCCCTGTGGTCCCGGGTGATCAACGCGTTGGCGGTCGGGTTTGGGTGATCAACGCGCTCTGGCGGTTGGGTTTGCGGGCCTGATTTGGTCTGATTTCCCGACTCCGGGCCGCGTTGACCATGAACTACCCGACCTGGCGCCGCGTTGATCTTGCGGGGAGCGGCTCTGTGTTCGGGGGTGATCAACGCGCTTGGCGGTCGGGTTTGGGGTGATCAACGCGCTTGGCGGTTGGGTTTGCGGGCCCGATTTGGTCTGATTTCCCGACTCCGGCCCGCGTTGACCATGAGCTACCCGACCCGGGGCCGCGTTGATCTGCGGGGAGCGGCTCTGTGTTCGGGGGTGATCAACGCGCTTGGCGGTCGGGTTTGGGTTGATCAACGCGCTTGGCGGTTAGGTTTGCGGGCCCGATTTGGTCTGATTTCCCGACTCCGGGCCGCGTTGACCATGAACTACCCGACCTGGGGCCGCGTTGATCTTGTGGGGCCCGACTCAGGGCGGCGTTGATCTTGTGGGGCCTGACCCTGCGGGGCCATGCGGGCCCGCCCGAACTGGCGCACGGCCTCGAGCCGCGCCGTACCGACGCCGCACGGGCCGGCCACGGCACCGAGCTGCGTCGTACCGACTACCGCACCGAACCGGAACCCCTACAGGTAACCGTTCCCCTTGAGCCAGCTCACTCCCGAAACGGCCGAGTCGGTCATGTCGTCGAGTACTTTGCGCGAGCGCCATCCCAGCACCTCGGCAGCCAGCGAAGGATCAGCCTGCACGATCGACGGATCACCCGCCCGACGCGGCGCCTCCTCTGCCACGAGCTCCTCACCCATGGCCCTGCTCACCGAATCGATCACTTCCCGCACGCTTGACCCCCGCCCGGTGCCGATGTTGAGCACCGCCTCGATTCGACCAGATCCGTCGCCAGCCGCCGCCAGCGCCGCGGCCGCCGGACCGGCAGCAGAGAAGTCCCCGGAAACCAGCCGACAGGCTGCGACATGGGCCTCAGCAAGGTCAACCACGTGGATGTAGTCCCGGATCCCGGTACCGTCCGGCGTCGGGTAGTCGGTGCCGAAGATCTTGGGCGCCTGCCCTGCCGCGTGGGCGCGCAGCACCATCGGGATCAAGTTGAACGCGGACGTGTCGGCGAGGTCATCGGCACCGCAACCGGCGACGTTGAAGTAGCGCAGCGCGGCCCAGCTCAACCCGATCGCCGGGCCAGCATCCCGAACCATCATCTCGCCGATGAGTTTGCTCGATCCGTACGGGTTCGTGGGGTTGGTGGGCGAGGCCTCGGTCAGCGGATTGTCATCCACCGGCTCGCCGTACACCGCCGCCGACGACGAATAGACCAGCCGCTTCACCTCGGCGGCCTCCATCGCGCGCAGCAGACTGATCATGCCGCCAGTGTTTTCGTAGTGGTAGTACACGGGCTCGTCGACCGACTCGCCGGCAGCCTTCTTGGCAGCCAAATGCACCACTCCGGTGACCTTGAGGTCCCGCATCACCGTGACCAGTTGTTTGGTGTCCAGGATGCTGAACACTTCAAGGTGGGCTGGCGTCGGCACCCTCGACATCAAGCCGGTGCTGAGGTCATCCACCACCACCACTTGCTGGCCGTCGTCCAACAGTGCCCGCACGATGTGCGATCCGATGTACCCAGCCCCGCCGGTCACCATCCACATACCTTGCCTCCTTGGTCTCGGGAACGAGTCTGGCAGAAGCAGGTACGCCACCGACGCTGGTCAGGGCATTTGCGGCCAACCCGGCCAACCCAGCCAGGCCAGGCCGGGCCGCCGGCCAACCCAACCAACCCAGCCGAACCCCGCTAGATCAGGCCCATCTCCATGGCCTTATCCGAACGCCGCTTCACGTGGTGGAAATAGGCGGCGTGCTCGTAGAAGCGGCGCAACCGGGCCTGGTCGCCGGGGGTCGAATCGAACATCAACTGCATCAGCTCAGAGGTGTTCTCTTCCCCACCCGGCTTGCGCAGCACCCCGAGGCCGAAGCCGTGCTTGAAGTAGAAGGTGGGGTATTCGCCTTCGATCTCGTCCCAGAACCGCCACACCCCGAAGTCCTTGATCCGGGCCTTGATGTCGTGGAACAGGATCACGCCACCGGGCTTGACCTTCGCGTACCACGTATCGAAGTCGGCCTTCACCGCGTCATAGGTGTGCAAGCCATCGATGTGCAGCAAGTCGATGGAGTCGTCGGAGAAGTGCGCGACGGCGTCCTCGAAGAACATCCGCATGAGGTAGGAGAAGCCCGGGTAGTTCTCCCGGTTGTGGGTGCTGACCATCTCCCACGTGGAGTCGTCGTATTTGCCGGTGTGCTCCTCGCCCTCCCAGGTATCGACCGCGTAGCACAACCCTTCGATGTCGTTTTCCTTCATCGACTGGCAGAAGGTGAAGTAGCTCATGCCACCCTGGGTGCCGAGTTCCACCAGCAACTCCGGCCGGATGGCCTCCACCAGGTCGTAACCGAACTGGATGTGATCGGCCCAGGTGGAGAAGGTCAGGTGCTTGGGTTCGAAGGATGCGGACGAAGCGGGGAGGTAAATCGACACGTCGTCAACTCCTGTTCCAGGCGGCCAGAGATCGGCGGGTTGTTGAGGATATCTGGGGCGGGCACGACGGCGTCGTCGAGCCACGGGGTCTGCGGGGGATTCCGGCGCAGCCGGTGTTCGAAGTGGGAGCGGCCCTCGACTGCCGAGTAGGCAAGCATAGGGAGTGCACTGTTGGGCACCTCACCGATGAAGTACGGCTCCTTCTCCGGCGCAAAGTACGTGGTGCCGCGGATCTCGAAGTAGTTCTGGTTGAACTTGGCCATCAGCCCGGCTCGATCCGCATCGGCCTGGGTGGTGACCCCTCCGTGGAACTGGTGGAAGGTGCCCTCGCCCGCGACGACTACCGGATCGTCTAGCCATTGGCTCGCGGGATTGGGCCGACGACCCCAGTGTTCGAAGTGGTCCCTGCCCTGTTCAGCGGAGTATGCCAACATCGGCAGGGCATCGTTGTGCACCTCGCCGATGAAGTAGGGCTCCTTGCGGGGCGCAAAGTACGTGGTGCCACGGATCTGGACGTAGTTCTGGTTGAACTCGGCCATCAGCGCGGCTCGATCCGCATCGGCCTGGGTGGTGACTCCACCGTGGAATTGGTGGAAGGTGCCCTCGCCTGGGGTGAGGAACAGCCGGGTCGACTCGGGCCGCAGTAACTCGCAATACATGTCGAGATTCACCATGCCGCCGCCGGGGAGGTTGAACCGCTCGTCCGCACCGCCAATGGCTTCGTAGGCCTCCCGAGGCGCGAACATGCAGTTCGATTCGCCCAAGGGGTGCAGGAAACCGAAGGGGTTGGCGCCGCTCTGAATGGAAATGTCGAACAGACGGTAGCCGTCCGAACGCCAGGGAATCCCGGCGAGCAGTTTGCGATCCTGGCGCAGGCTGTGGGCGGCGTCCTCGCGGAACATGTGGTCGTCATAACCGACGTGATATCCCGGCACCGCCACCACTGCATCGTGCTGGATCCGGAAGGCGTCCATCGCGTTGCGCAGCACCCCGGGCGACACCATCCGGGCGCCGTCCACCATCAAGGCAACGTACTCTCCACGCGCTAGCGAGAGGCCCACGTTGATTGCCGGGGTGGGCGATACTCCGGTTTCGGTGCGCCGGTAGTAGCGGAACTGCGGTCCCATCCGCTCGACCACGCGAGGGTTGAGGTTGTCGTCGCTAGCGTTCTCCACCACGATCACCTCGTACTCGTACGGGCTCACATCGCGTTGGTATGCGGTCGACAAAGTGAACAGTGTGCGGGCGGCCTGGGCACTCATTTGGTACACGATCACGACCACGCTGACGACGGGTCGATCACCAGGTCGAGCGCCCCGGGAACGAGCAGGCAGGTACGCCGGCGTCCGCTGCATTTTGCGGTGATACGCCCTGGTCACCGCCTCTTCCATGCCCGGTTCGATTTCAAGTCGCTTGGCCACCGCGCGGGCCGCGGCCTTCGGGCCCGATTCGCGGGACATCGCGGCTGCCTCGCGGGCCTTAGCGGTGGCCAGCTGTTTTCCTGACGCCACCCGATAACGAGTCGCCGCGGCCTTGCCGCTTCGCGGCGGCGGCCTTCCGCTTCGCCGCCGCAGCCTTGCCCTTCGCGGCCGCAGCCTTCTGCCGCGCCTTGCCCGCCGCGCCTTCGCTCATGCCCACGAATCCCACCCCAGCAACTCGTAGATCCGCATGCGCTCCATGGCCGAGAATTTCAGCATCGGGGCCGCCCATCCAGTGACTGCGCCAAGCAGGCGAGGCTCACGCTCCACCATCCGGTAGTTGGTACCGCGGAGCATCCGGTATTGCTCCCGGAAGGCGTGCAACATGTCCTCCCGGCCTTCGTCTGCGGTGGTGGTGACACCCCCGTGGTACTGGTGGAATGTCCCCTCGCCGGGCAGCGCGAACAGTTCCACATGCGGGAGCATCGCGAGTTGCCGGTACAGATCCAGGTTCACCATGCCGCCGCCGGGCAGGTCGAATCGGATGTCGGCCCCACCGATGGATTCGTAGTCCGCCCGGGAGCAGAAAAGGCAGTTCGACTCCATCACCGGCATGAGGTAGCCGTGCTGGTGGCGGCCGCGGAAATACGACGAAATCACGAACAGCCGGTAGCCATCCTCGTGCCACCGCACCGCGTCGAGCATCGACTGCTCGGCGGCTTCGTCGTGCGCCGGATTCGAATGTTGCTCGTCGGTTCCGAGGTGATATCCGGGGACATTGACCACTGCGTGGTTGGTGATGCGGAATGCGTCCAGCGCGTAGCGGACGACCCGCGGGGTCACCATCCGGGCGCCGTCAATCACCAGGCCGAGGATGGGTGCCCGGGTGGCTTCGACGCCGAAAATGATGCCGGGGACCGGGGAGGCACCGATGTTGGGACGAGCGTAGTAGCGGTAGTTCGGTCCGTGGGCCAGCGCACGTTCGGCGCCGAGCGGATCGGCCGACTCGTTCTCCACGACGACCACCTCGTAGTCGTCGGCGGTCACTCCGTGTTGGTATGCCGGGGAAAGCGAGTAAAGCGTGTTTTCGGCCTGCCGCGACATTTTGTAGACGATCACCACGATCGACAACTTCGGATCGGCTGGGTACGTCGCCTCGGCCCGAGCCTCGGCGCCCTCGCGGCGCATCTGCGCGTCAATGGCGAGCAACTCCGATTGCGGGGTCCCAGTGGCCTGTGCGGCGCTCATACGCTGACCTTCGCTTGCAGCACCCGCGCGGAATGCTCCACGAAGCGGGCAGCGGGCTGATGGACTTCTCCTAGCAACACCCCAGGCACCTCCGGTGGTGAGTAGTCAGCCCCGCGCAGACGCTGGTATTCGGCGCGCATCGCCGCAACGGACTCCTCGTGGTCGGTCGCCGTCGTGGCGCCGCCGTGGAACTGGTGGAACGCACCCTCCCCGGGCAACACCACGAGCACAGCCCCGCGGGAGAGCACCGCTCGACGGTAGAAGTCCAGGTTCACGAATCCGCCGCCGGAGGTGACGAACGCCTCGTCAAATCCGCCCAGTTCGGTGAATAGTCGTCGGGGAACCGCCACGCAGTTGCTTTCGGCCATCGGCATCAGGAAGCCGTTGCTGCACGAGGCGCTCAGCACCGCCCGGGAGAACAAACGGTAGCCGTCGGATCGCCAGTCCAACTGAGCCAGCCACGCCTGCTCTTCGGCGGCGCTGTACCCCTGGGTGGCCGCAGCGGAATGCAGCTGGTCGCCGAGGTGATACCCGGGCACGGACACCACGGGGGTCCGCGCGATGCGTTGGGCGTCGAGCAAGCCGCGCACCGCCCCGGGGGTCAACATCCGCGCCCCGTCGATGGCTACCGCGATATGGGTACCCCGAGCCAGCCGCGCTCCGGCGTTGATCGCGGGAGCGGGAGATACCCCAGCCTCGCGGCGCCTGAGATAGCGGAAGTTCGGCCCGAGCGCGCTAACGGCAGCCGGATCGAGCATCTCGTCGCTGGCGTTCTCCACCACGATGATTTCGTAGTCGGCCACGCGGACGGATCGTTGATGCGCCACAGACAGCGAGTAGAGAGTGTTCATCGCCTGGGCACGCATGCGGAACACCACCACAACCACGCTCAGACGTGGGCGTTGCGACAGGCGAATCACGGTTGCGGTCCTCCAGGGGGTATCGCAGTTACCCTAACTGTCAGCAGCGGTGAGCTGAGCGCGAGACACACACCAGGTGTGGCCGTGTTCACTCCAAGATCAGCCCCGCCGAATATCAGGAGCGCGCAATGGGATTTGCCTCGACCGTCAAGCGCAACGCGGCGGAGGTGCGCGCTCGCCGCCGCCAGTTGCGCGAGTTGGCAGAGCGCAATCCAGGATTCGTCGAAGCCGTCTCGGCCGATGTTGCGGTGACGTGCAAGTTTCGGGGTGAGCGGTTCGAACTCGAAGACAAGTGGGACGTGCTGATTAACGGTATCCGGCTGGCCTGGAGCACCGATGCGTTCCTTGCGCAGGTGTGTTACCGCGGCAAGGTGGCGATGCGGCGACGCGGGATCCCGCTGCTGCCTGCAGTCGCCCACCGGATGTCGATGGCGCTGTCGGACGTGGTGATCGGGGACCCGGTCACGATGCGGCCAGGTGTGTATATCCCGCATGGGCAGGTGGTGGTGGACGGTCTCACGACCGTGGGTTCGGACGTGATCCTCTTCCCTTGGATCACGATCGGGCTGCGAGCCGGCAATTTCAACGGGCCCACCGTGGGTGATGGGGTCCATGTGGGGACCGGATCACGAATCTTGGGACCTTTGACCCTAGGCAACGGGGCCTACGTCGGAGCTAATGCTGTTGTGATTTCCGACGTTGCCGCCGATGCTGTTGTGGTTGGAGTCCCTGCAACACCGCTGCCCCGAACCTCGGCAGGAGTTCGGTAGCACATTGCCCCCTAGTCGAACCACAACCATCGGCCCGAGTCAAACCATCGCCATCAGTCAATCTTCAGATCACGCAACACCTTCACCAGAGGGGATCGACCACTCTCATGTTTCTTGACAAACTCCGCCGCCGCGGCAGCACCGCCGTTGCTGACGCGTCCCCCACTCCAGCCGATGCTGAGGCAGCAGCGCTGCAGGCGCGCTACGTCGCCTGGCGCGAACTGAACCCGCAGGGCCGCGCCGACTGGCCGCCGCAGGCCGAGGACGTGTTCGGCGAATCGGTGGCCATCCCGGACATTCCGGCAGCCGACCTCAATGACGCTGCCCTGGCATCTGCGTTGCGCACGAAGGGAGGCGTGGTGGTGCGCGGGCTTATCCCCGGTGAGAAGGCCGACGAACTGCGTGGGTACGTCGACCGCGCGCTGGGCCTGCTGGACGAGCAGCGGGCAGGAAAGCCGGTCGACGGCGACGCTGGCGGCCAGGCCGCCTGGCGCCGGGAGTTGCGCGACCCGGATACTGGCGAACTCGTGGGTCCGCAGTGGCGGGCTGACAACGCGATGTTTGGCGGCGAATGCTCGGCTGGCGACTCGCCCCACATCGCCGAGGAACTGGTGCAGATGTATCGCGACGCCGGGCTCACGCAGATGATCGAGAATTACCTGGGCGAGCAGCCCGCGGTGTCGCTGGAGAAGTGGACGCTGCGGTGCGTGCCGCCAACCACGAACACCTCGTGGCACCAGGATGGCGCCTTCCTCGGCACCGAAACCCGCACTGTGAACGTGTGGATTGCGCTGAGCGACTGTGGAGTCGACGCGTCCGGGTTGGACATTGTGCCGATGCACTTCGACGAGATCGTCGAGACCGGCACCCGCGGGGCCTACTTCCACTGGGACGTCGGCAAGGACGTGGTGGCCGACATTCTTGGTGAACGAGAGGTGCTGACGCCGGTATTCAAGCCCGGTGACGCGTTTATCTTCGACCAATACGCCCTGCACCGGACAGGCGTAAAGGAAGGCCTGACGAAGGACCGCTACGCACTCGAAACCTGGTTCTTCGCGCCCTCGCACTTCCCGCAGGACTACCACGGGATCCTGGTCTAGTTCGTCACCCGCAGCCATAGAGCGCCCCCTCCTACCGGCGACCTGCGCCTTGCAGAACGATCAAGGTCGCGCCACCGCCTTTGGCGGGTGCTCTCTGGGGGTTGGTCCTCGGCAAACCCCTACGGATACCCACTCAGGGACTCTGCGTCAAACCTGAGGCGCTTCTGACTCCCCGGTGGCGCGCGAGTCTCGCGGCCAGCCAGAATCGTCTCTTTATGCGGGCCGACCCCAATCCGGATGATGCCGAGCGCCGCATCCGCCAGTAGGTGCGATCCACGGGAAGGTCAGGCAGTAGGTCTGGTTCTGGCGTCGAGTAGCCGCGCATCGCCAGTAACCGCATCGCGTCGGCGGCGGGAGCGGTCCACGCGTGGCAGTCGGCCACGCGTTCGAACGTATCCCAATCTAGGGAGGCATCCCCACCGAGTGCAAATACGGCATCGGTAAACCAACGGATCTTTGGCGCGGTGACTGCTGAGGCGTAGATGCTCTCCAACAGAAGTACTTCCGGCGCAATCGCCGATTGGGAATCAGCGCCCGCACGCACGGTGTGCCAAAGCGCCCCGCGAGCGGCCTGGAAGTCGAAAGCCGGGGCCAGTGAAGACCGCACAATCACACTGACACCGAACCTCTCGAGGCCGAATCTGCGTCCCGCCACACGTGCAGCCCCTGTGGCGCCTGCCGCCGCCGAAACCACATCGTTGCGGACGGCACGCGACACCTCCTGCGGTACTAGTACGGTGCCCCCATTCACGACGCGATCCGCCGGATCTCGGTAGAACGCTCGCGCCACGCCAAGGTCGCCCGAGACCAGTGTTGGGATGCCCAGGTCGGCAAATCGCACCTCGATCTCGCGGCCAAGGAGATCAGCCGTACCGGCCCGCACGGACGCCCGGCGCCGCATCCCTCGTATGACGCCAAGGGAGGGGTGATCGGGGACGAGGCGAGTCAGGATTGGGGCAAGTAGAGGCAGGACATCGAGATCCTCGCCAGTGAGGGTGTCCTCTCGAAATGCGCGGTCCAAGGCGCGGAAGTCTGCCGCCGCGAATTCACCCCCAGCCGCCGCTTCGACCAACCCGGAGAGGTAGCCGAGTGGACACAGATGGGGGGAGGGCGGTGTGCGTTTGCGAGTCGGTCCTCGGCGATCCGGCACGATCAACTCCCCACGACAACGGGCGAAAGATCCACAACTCGGCTTGGGGGCTAGAATCAGCCCTGGCTGGGCCACCATAGCCCGACGCCGCATAACTGTGGAAGGTGCCTATGGAGCTCAACGTCGCTCGGGAGCTTGACTCGCCCACCGTAATCAGTGATGAAGTCGGTGGTGAGGTCCTTGCGATCAACATCGCAACTGGGGCTTACTACGTGATTCCCCCAGCCAGCCTCACTGTGTGGCAGGCGCTGTCGTCGGGAGTCCCCGCACTCGACCTCCTTGATGGCCCCGAGGATTCGCGGGCGGCCGCGATGGGCGACTTCGTCACAGCGTGGTGAACGCCGGTTTGCTCCGCGAGGCCACTATCTCCCCACGCCAGGCCCCCCAATTCCCGTGGTCTAGTGCCGACCTGGCGCTGGAGGAGCACACCGATCTAGCCGAACTCATTTGGCTCGATGTGATCCACGAGGCCGACCAGGACGTCGGTTGGCCTCTGCGTCGACCCAACCCCTAGCACCGTAGTGACAGCCAGTGCAGCGGAGATCAGCCGCTGGATCCGAGACGTTCACGCCTCCTTGGCGCCCTCGGCTACATTGAGGACGGCCGCTGCATGGGGTCCGGTGACGGTTCGCCACCGGACGACGCGACCCGCCTGGTTCGGCGGATTCGATTCGTCATGGGCGGCGCCGATCGCGCCCCCGACATCGGCAGACGTGGACGTGGACGTGATCACCGCATCGCTGGACGACCTTCCCTACGATGCCAAGCCGCCGAAAATCGATCGCAGCATGCTCGGAGTCCGCGGGGAGGTGCGAAGCCTCGACGGCACCCCCACCCGCATGGTCTGGATCGAACTGGGAGGGGAGATCACCGCCTGGGACCCGGACAGTTCCGCCGCGGTGATCATCCGATCCAGGGAGCCGGAGTGGTTCGACCGGGTCAGCCCGATGCGTTGGCTGCTGCACTGGAGTGTGGTCGGCGCTGGCGGAGTCGTGCTGCACGCCGCGTGCGTCGGACGTCGTAGCGGTGGGAGAACGGCGGGGGTGCTACTGCTGGGCGAAGCTGGCTACGGCAAGTCCACCACAACTCTGGGGTGTCTCAACGATGGTTGGGTCACATGCGGTGACGATGCTGTGGCAGTGTTTCGCGAACACAACCGGTGGCATGCGCGAGCGATCTACGCCACGATGAAAACAAAACTCGCCGGGAATTCGCCCGCGTCCGGCGACTCGACCGGCATCAAATCCCCAGCTGCGGTGACCTGGGATGTGGAAGGTGGAAAGCGAGTCCACCTACTTTCCACCACTCGCCAACCAAGCATCGAGCCGCGCATCGACATCGACGCGCTGATCCTGCTCGCTCCCCACGATCCGCCAGGGGCCCGCTACACCAGCGTCACGGGTGCACTCGCTCGCACTCGCATCGCGCCGTCTACGGTGATGCCGCTGCCCTTCGACCGGCAGATAGTCTTGGAGCGTATCGGTGAACTGGTCTCCGACGTGCCCGCGTTTTCGCTTCCCAGACGTGCCAGCGTTGCGAAGTCCGTCGTGGATGTGGCCAACATCGCGGAGCAGGCCCAGCGCATGAACACCACGTCGCCCGCGCCGAGGGCGGCGTGCTGAATTGGCGACTTTGGTCATTCACGTCGGTCAGGGCAAGGCTGCCAGCACGTCGTTGCAGAAGGCCCTGGCGGCAAAACGCCTGGAAATGGATCGGTGCGGCGTTTCCTACCCCGACACCGGCCGGTCGAGCCACGCTGCTGAAGCAGCCTGGTTCGCGACTACCTACGGCCAGCAGCGCGCGCATCGAGCTGCTCGCTCATTTCGGAACAACCTGCGCGAGCAATGGCACCCGGATTGGGGTGCGTTGGTGAGCAGCGTCGAGCAGCACCCAATGACAATCATTTCGTCGGAGTTCTTCTCCCAATACGGTCCGCGCCTCGCAACAGCTGCCGTCCACTCGCTCACCGGTGACCGGCCCCTTGATGTCCGAGTCGTGATCGTCGCCCGCTTGGTGTCGCGACTCTTGCCCTCGCAATACGGGCAGATGGCTCGCGATTTTCCCCTACCCGCCTTCGATACTTGGGTCAGACTTCAGTTGCGGGCCCTGGCCGCTATGCCCTCCCAGGCGCCAAGTGAGCAGCGCAATGCGATGGACTCGCGATGGTTGGCAACGTGCTGGTCCCAGGCCGCACAGGTACGTGTGGTTGACTTCGACCCCCCAACCGGACTCGACTTCGAGCAGGATCTTTTGTCCGCACTGCTACTCGACGGTGTGCTGAGCCCACCTTTCCTCGGTCACTCGAACTCGGGAGGGTGCGCAGCGAGGACGATCGCGTGGCAGCGGGTGATGAGCCGTGATGGACGGCCCGATCACCCGCGCCGACTGGGCGCCCCGATCCCGTTCGAGCCGTTCGCCGACTCGGACCTGCCAGGTGGCGGTGGCCGGTTTCAACTCACACCAGCGGCTGCCCAGGTCGTGGACGCCGCGTTCCCCCGACCAGGCTCAGCGGCGCTGGCCTCTGCGAATCCCGCAACCCTTGCGCGCGATCTCGAGGCTGCCCGGACCCTACTCACCCAACTGATCATGTCGTCAGAGCCGCTCACCTATGTAGCAGGCGTCGACACGGTGGAACTCGCCGAAGGTGTGAGCTACTGCCTGCGTCACCTGCCCTGGGAACCCGCGAGACCATGAGGTGTCACTGATGCAGATACTGATGGTCGATGGCGCAGTCCCGGACCGCGACGCTGCCGCCAGCGATCGTGCCATTATCGATCAGATCGACGGACTGCTGGAGCTCGGGCACGAAGTGACCTTCTGCGCGCTGGTCAGTGACGCGGGCAGCGTCGAGCGCGCGCGCTCGATCGCGAGCCGTGGCGCCGTGGTTGCTGATGGCCTCGGGGGACGCCTCGCTCATCTGCGCGAGGTGGCCGTCAGCCGCCACTGGGATGTGGTGGTTGCCCAGCGGCCGGCGACAGCGCTGACCGTCACCGTAGTTGTGGACCTGTGCCCATCGGCGGCGACAATCCTCTGGGGGCATGACATCAGCGGCTGGCGGCTTCGGGATCAGCAGGCGCTTCTCGGCGACGTGGACCGCCACTTCATGCGCATCTTGGACGTATCCGAGAGCCGAAGTTGGGACGCCTACGACCTATCGGTCTATCCGACCACGCGCGAAGCCCACGCCGTCAGCGCGCGACCGACATCCGCCGGACGCGGTGCCGCGATGCCCTATTACCGGCTGGCCGCTGACGATCTCGTCGATGTGGTGGCACCGTACGGCAACCGACATGGCTGCCTGATGGTGGGTACCGCCTCCCATGCACCCAATCGCGATGCTGTGAACTACGCGGTGCATCAGGTGCTGCCGATTCTGCAGAGCCGCGACCCAGCCGCCACGCTTACGGTGGTGGGCGATTGGCCGGTGTCGTGGCAGGATCAGCTGGCGCGCCCAGGGGTCACGTTCCTGGGCCGGGTGAGCGACGCTGAACTGCGCGTTCTGCACCGCACTCACTTGTGCTTGCTGGCGCCCCTGCGATTTGGTGCTGGCTCCCGACGCAAACTCGTCGCCGCGATGGGTCTGGGCCTGCCCGTGGTCACGACCTCCGAGGGGATCCGCGGCCTCCTCGTGCGCGACGCCGTGGCCGGGGACGGGGTCCTGTTGGCGGACCAGCCCGAGGCGTTGGCCGAAGCGGTCGTGACGTTGGGCTCGTCGCCGCAGCTGTGGCACACCACAGCCATGACAGCGCGGGATTCGATCGCGGCCGTCTACGCTGCCGAAGCCTACGATCGAGCTCTGGCCGGCGTTCTGGACCGCGCCGTGGCGGTCCACGCCGAACGAAGGGAGCCAGGCCATGAGTGACCGCCCGGAGTGCGACGTTGTGATCCCGGTGTTCAACGGTGCCGACTTCGTCCGTGATGCGATCGATTCGGCCCTCGCACAGACTGGAGTAGCGGTCAGCGTCTGGGTGGTCGACGCCGGATCCACTGACGGCACCGTCGAAATCGTTCGTTCGATCAACGACGCGCGCGTTGAATTGCAGTCGGGCGAGGGCAGGCTTCGCGCTGGTGCCGCACGAAACCGCGGGGCGCGCCTGGGCTCAGCGCCGTGGCTGTCTTTTTTGGATGCCGATGACCTCTGGCCGCGTGACCGCACTCAGGACCTGCTGGCGTCCGTGGTGGATCCAGCAACGGACATCGTCGTGGGCCACGTGCTCGCGTTCGAAGATGAGGAGCCGGCTCTGGACGCTCCGCTGCAGGCCGATGGCGCTCCGCGGGCACTTCTCGCCGGTGGTGTGCTGTTCTCTCGTGCTCTGTTCGAGTCCGTAGGCGCGATGCTTGAAGACCTTCGAGCGGGCGAGTTCATCGAATGGTTGATGAGGGCTCGGCGCGCAGGCGCGGTGGAACGGACAATCCCAGAGGTGACGCTGCTGCGCCGCTCCCACCCACACAACACCACACGCAACCAACCCACAGCCGACTACCTCCAAATGGTGGCTCGGATTCGCGCGGTCGGGGCGTCGCATACAGCCCAGCTTGGGCAAAGCGCTCGCGTCGAACTCGAGAAGTGAGACGACACCAGCGTGCGTGGCAACGTTTCGGTGAGAGAGGCCGTCGGATCGTCCCTCGCACTACTGGCGCCCCGCGAACGGGGTGTTTATCGAGTTGCGCTGTTGGGTCAGGTCGCGCTGTCGCTGCTGGACCTGGTCGGAGTACTGCTGGTGGCAGCGGTCGGATATGTCACAGCAACCCTGGCGACTGGATCGCCGTTGCCCGCGCCGGTGGGAAGTTTGGTAGCCAAGGTCGGAATCGGCGAGGTGACCGTCGCGGGTGCGGCGACCATCTTGGGCGCCGCTGCCGCGTTGGTGTTGGTGACCAAGAGTGTTGGCTCGCTGCTCATCCAGCGTGCCGTGTTTCGGTTCCTGGGGCATCGCGCCAGCGAGGTCGCCGACCAGATGGCCACGGCATTCCTACGACAACCCTTGACGCGACTGCAGATGCGCCCCAGCCACTGGAACGCCTTCGCGTTCGTTGAGGGGCTCACCCATGCGGTGCCCCAGATTCTGGGGGGATTCCTAGTCGTGTGCGGCGAGGTTGCGCTGCTGGTGGTCCTCGGGATGGGTCTGGTGGTGCTTGATCCGATGACCGCCATAGTGGCGCTCGCTTACTTTGGCAGCTTTTTGTGGGTGATCCATCGCCGACTTTCGCGCAAGGCGGCGGAACTGTCGCGCGCCACCGCTGCGGCGTCGATCGAAACCCGCAGCGCGGTGCAGGACTCGGTCTCCACCTATCGGGAGATGTCAGTGGCGGGACGGCGCGATCACTTCCGCGAACGCATCGTTGCAGGGCGAACCGCACTTTCTAGGTCGCAGGCCGACACGTATTTCCTTGCCGCCATTCCTCGCCACGGCATCGAGGCTGCATTGGTGGTGGGCTCAGCCCTGGTGGTGCTCGTACTGGCGCTCACCCAGGACCAGGCGTCGGCCTTTGCAAGTCTATTCCTCTTCCTCGCGGCCGCCTCGCGAATGACACCAGCGCTGCTGCGTCTGAATGGGGCTGTGACCACAGTCAAGTCGTCTGCGGCTGGGGCCGAGCGCACGTTCATCCTGATCGATGAACTGCGAATCGGAGCCAATCAACCGAACCCACCCGCTTCCCTGGCCGTGTCTGGACCGGTCTTCGACGCGCGTCCTGAAAGGTTCGACATTGCCGCCGACTCACTCAGCGTGCGATACCCAGGTAGTTCGGTGCCGGCATTGACGCACGTGAACCTCCGAGTGCCGCAGGGCACGTCGCTTGCTTTGGTCGGTCCGACGGGTGCGGGCAAGAGCTCGCTGGTGGATGTACTGCTCGGGGTCGCCCTTCCGACATCGGGCGCAGTTCGAATTGGCGGTCAAGCACCGGTTGACTTCGTCGCCGCATTCCCCGGCGCCCTTGCGTATGTGCCGCAGGATGTGGCCATCATCCATGGCACGATCCGAGAAAATGTTGCGCTTGGACTCTCGAAGACTGTCGTGACGGACGATCGCGTCTGGGAGGCCCTCGACCAAGCCCACCTCGGTAGTCTCGTGCGCTCGCTCAGCGATGGACTCGACACAGAGGTGGGCGACCGTGGCGTGCGCTTGAGTGGGGGCCAGCGGCAGCGAATCGGGCTCGCCCGAGCCTTCTACCAGCTTCCCAGCATCCTGGTGCTGGACGAGGCCACGAGCGCCCTGGACTCCGAAACGGAACGGACCGTTGCCGACACAATCGCCGCCCTAGGCGCAGGAGTCACTGTGATCACCGTTGCCCATCGACTCGCCACCATTCGCAACGCCGACCGGGTGGCCTACCTCGACGCCGGACGACTGGTTGCCAGCGGCACGTTCGCCGAGGTCCGTGCGTCCGTGCCGAGTTTCGAGACGCAAGCACGGCTCATGGGGCTATAACGCGCCAGGGAGGTGGGGGTGGCGTGCAGTAACGGTCGAGTCCGAGGCGTCTGGGAGTGCGCGAGCTAGGCCCTTATGAAGCCCCGACTGTTCACCAAATCGACGGCGTATTCGTACAACTCAATATCGTCGGCGTTGTCCCGAGCAATGCGGCGGCGGAAGGACCGTGACACCTTGGGCTTACCCGAACCCTTGTGTTTGACGTGCAATGCCACGTTCCAGCCGTAGGCAGAGTCGATCGCGTCACAGAAATCCTCGAGGCGGTCTTGGGTGCCGACTGCGTCCATGGCGGCCAGGTTCACCTTTGCGCGGGCGAGCCGTTCCGGGGTGAACTCAACCTCGGTGAGCATGTCGGCGGTCATCTCGTCCGGAGTAAGCGACAGCATCTTGGTCATGTGGTTGTGAATCAGTTGCGAGAACCTGGTCGGATCCTCATAGAGGGCTTCCAAGGGAACGTCTGCATCTTGCGGGAAGATCTTTTTGTGGAACTGCAGGAACGACAGCGTGCGCGCCACGGGTTCGCGCAGCATCGTCAAGGTGGTGAACGGTACGCCGACAAGCTCGGTGGTGCATAGCGGCAGGTGTCCGATGATCACCCGGATGTCGTCTCCACGTTCGGGCCAACGCGCCATGAGTTGCTTGGTGACGAACTGCGGGGCCACGACCCATCACGTCACCGTCGGAGTCGTTTGGGTAGACACCGTTGTCGCCGTACTGTGCGCGCAGTCGCAGGAACATGGCCGTGCCGCCGGTCTTGAGCATGTGCACGAAGAAGAAGCGCTGAGGTTCGGCGGCGGTGCCCGTCCGTTGCTGCGTGGACGGTTCGGCAGAGTGATTCACGCATCCATGGTGCACCAGATCAATCGTTTCGTGCGGTCGCAGGTCGGATCGTGTCCTCCGGCGGGATTCCGACTTCGGTTGTGTCGGAACGTCACCAGATGGCTACGCTCGAAGAATGACAACTCGAATCACCAAGGCAGTGTTGCCAGTTGCGGGAATGGGTACAAGATTCCTGCCAGCCACCAAAGCGTTGCCCAAGGAGATGTTGCCGGTAGTCGACAAGCCGGCGATTCAGTATGTCGTCGAAGAGGCCGTGGCAGCGGGACTCTACGACCTGTTGATGATCACCGGTCGGGCAAAGACCGCGCTGGAGGACCACTTCGACCGTCGGCCCTACTTGGAACGCACGCTCGAGGACAAAGGTGACGACACCCGACTGGAACTTGTGCGGCAACCAAGCGAACTCGGCCGCATCCACTATGTCCGGCAAGGGCAGGCGCTCGGCCTGGGGCACGCAGTTCTGCAGGCTGCTCAGCATGTAGGTGATGATCCGTTTGCAGTGCTGCTGGGCGATGACCTGGTGGATGCTGCCACGCCGGTGCTGCCACGGATGATCGAGGTGCAACAGACAGTACGGGGGATCGGTGCTGCTCCTCATGGAGGTGCCGCCGGAGAACATCTCCGCCTACGGCTGCGCGGCCGTCGAGCCAACTGACGCATCGGACGTCGTGCGCGTCACCGGACTGATCGAGAAACCGCCGCTGGAGGAAGCTCCGAGTAACTACGCGGTGATTGGCCGCTACGTGCTCGATCCCGCAGTATTCGGGGTGTTGGAGCGGACACCTCCTGGTCGTGGTGGGGAGATCCAACTGACCGATGCGCTGAGCATGCTGGTCGATCCAGCGGTGCCCGGTGGTGGCATGCACGCGGTGATCTTCACTGGTCGCCGCTATGACACCGGCGACAAACTCGGCTACCTCAAGGCGGTCGTCGAATTGGCTTTGGCTCGGGAGGACTTGGGGCCGCAGCTGCGCAGTTGGTTGGAATCGCAAATCCGCTGAGCAGTCCGGTGGAAACCACTCTGAGTGTGTCAGCGGTGGGTTGTTCGCTGGATCATGTGCTGGTTGGGGTGTAATCAGGGGGTGACTACGGACATGCGCAGTGTTGACGATCAACTCGCGCGGGTGCTTGATGGAGTTCATCCGCTGAATCCAATCGATATGGGCATCACCGATGCCCGCGGATGCATCCTGGCTGAGGACGTTCGGGCGCCATGGCCGTTGCCGCCGTTCGACAACTCGGGGATGGACGGCTACGCGGTGGCAGCGGCGCACCTTGGCCAGCCGAGCCAGGCCGCGCCGCTGCGGTTGAAAGTGATCGACGACATTCCCGCTGGCACCCGTCCCCGTGCGACCATCGGACCCGGCACGGCTGCGCGAATCATGACCGGCGCGCCCATGCCCTACGGCGCCGATGCGGTGATTCCGGTGGAGTACACCGACGGTGGAATGCCGGTGGTCACGGTGTTTTCCGGGGTGCGGATCGGTCAGAACGTCCGGCGGGCCGGCGACGACGTGCATTCCGGTGCGCTGGTGCTGCAGGCAGGCACCATCATGGACTCCCGGCAGGCGGCGCTGGCCGCTGCTGTGGGGCGTTCCAGGGTGGTGATTCATCCGCGGCCGAGGGTGGTGGTGCTCACCACCGGAAGTGAACTCGTGGAGCCGGGCCGGCAGTTGGGGCCAGGGATGATCAACGACGTCAACGGGTCGGCGTTGGCGGTGGCTGCCGCCGATTTGGGCGCCGAATCATTCTGGGTTGGACCGGTGCCCGACGACGCATCCGAGTTCCGCAATGCCCTCGAGGATCAGCTCGTGCGGGCCGACATGGTGATCACCACCGGTGGCGTGAGCGTCGGGGCCTATGACACGGTCAAGAACGTTTTGAGCACGCTGGGAACTGTGGAGTTCCTGAAGGTCGCCATGCAGCCGGGGATGCCGCAAGGCCACGGGCACATCGCCGGAGTGCCGATCTTCACCCTTCCCGGCAATCCAGTCAGCGCGATGGTGTCGTTTGAGGTGTTCGTCCGTCCGGTGCTGCGGCGGATGCTGGGATTCACCGAGCTGGCCCGCCCGTTGGTGGAGGCCACTGTGACCACCGAATTCGAATCACCGGTGGGCAAGAGGCAATACGTTCGGGGTCAACTCGTGCACACCGCAGACGGCTACCTGTTTCACCCGGCAGCTTCGCAGCGCTCGCATCAGGTCGCTGTGCTGGCCCATGCCACCGGTCTGGCGGTCGTGCCCGAGGGCATGGTGCACGTGCCAGCTGGTACCCGGTTGCCAGTGATGCCGTTCGGGGAGCAGTGAAGGCTCCAGGCAGAGCATCGACAGCAATGACGACGCACAGAAGGACCGATCTCACCCATGTCCGCGCTGATGGCAGCGCCGCCATGGTCGACGTGGGCCAGAAACCGGTGAGTGCCCGGGAAGCGACCGCCACGGGTGTGGTGCATCTGAGTCAGGATGCCGCCCACGCGGTGCGCGCGGGTGCAGTGAAGAAAGGTGACGTGTTCACGGTTGCCCGGATCGCCGGGATCCAGGCGGCCAAGCGCACCTCGGAACTCATCCCCCTGTGCCATCCGATTGCGCTGGTCGGAATCGACGTGGAGGTGTGGCTCGATGATTCCGACGTGCGAATCAGTGCAACCACCAGAGTCGCGGACCGCACCGGGGTGGAGATGGAAGCGCTCACCGCAGTGGCGGTGGCGGGTTTGACTGTGATCGACATGGTCAAGGCTCTGGATCCGGCGGCCGAACTCTCGGCAGTCCGAGTCGAGTCGAAGTCCGGCGGCGCCACGGGAGAGTGGCGGCGCGAATCATGAAGTTCGAGCTGCGCGATGCCGAGGTTGCGCTGCGGTTGATGGCGCCCTCCGACGCCGCGGCCTGGGCGGAGGTGCGCCGCCGGAATAGTGAGTGGCTCACCCCCTGGGATGCCACGAACCCGCCGGAATCGCACGATGTGCCGCCGACCTTTCGCGGGATGGTGCGTCGGCTGCGGGCCGACGCAAAATCGGGCCGCTCATTTGCGCTGGCCATGACCGCGCACAACCGCTTCGTGGGCCAGGTGACTCTTGGCGGGGTGACGCTTGGTTCGTTGCGCTCGGCTTATGTCGGCTATTGGATTGATCGCGCCTATGCCGGTCGGGGATATATGCCCCGAGCCGTAGCGCTGATCTGCGACTACGGGTTTTTCTCTCTGCGCCTGCACCGGATCGAGATCAACATTCGGCCGGAGAATGCGGCCAGTTTGCGCGTGGTGGAGAAGTTGGGGTTCCGCTACGAGGGCCTGCGTCGGCGCTACTTGCACATCGACGGAGACTGGCGCGACCACCATTCCTTCGCCCTGTGTGTGGATGAAGTTGGCCCGGGTTTGGTGGAGCGGTTGCGCCAACAGTCAAGCAGCCTTGGCTGAATCTGGGCTCCTCCCGCCAGTCCGGGTTCTGGTTGGGCGACACGCCGATTCAGGCCTCCCAGTGTGGTCTGGATCACGTCTAACCTGAGGCGCATGCCGTCGGGACTCCTCTTCATCGCCATTTTGGCGATTTGGGCGGTCATTCTCATTCCGCGCATGCTGCGCATCTATGACCACCAGTCCACGCATCGCAGTACGCGCAGATTTCGACATGCAATGGCCAGCCTCGGGGGATCGCGGCGGGCTCGGCGCCCAGTCGATGTCGTGATGGTGCGTCGTGCTGAATCGACGCCGCGTGCGGCATTGGGCATAGTGCTCGATTCGGCAGTGGATCTTCACCTTGACCACGGCGTGGATCCCTTCCTGGGGGATGAAGACGTTGTTGGCGCTGAGCAGACCCGCCGAGTGACCGCGCGGCTGGCAGCTGCGAAACGGGCCTCGGCGCGGCGGCGTCGAGTAGTGCTGACGCTGGCTGGCGCGGTGCTGCTGTGTGTTGGCCTTGGAATCGCTGGGATTCTTCCGCTGGCCGTCGCCCTGGTGCCGAGCTGCCTGGCGATCGGCATGGTCATGGTGTCGCGGCGGTTTGCCCGGCAGCAGGCCCGATGGCGCGAAGAGGTTCGACTGCGGGCGGAGCAGCGCCGGGAAGCCCGCGCGGTTGATGTGCTGCCCATGGCGCCGGTGGTGCCAGTGCGACGCATTCTGGACGATCAAGGCGTCGCGGTGCTGAACGGCAAGGCGCGGGGTCGTTCTTCGGCGCAGGGCGCCGGGGTTGCCCGAGGCTTTGCCGGAGGTCGCGGCGCTACGCCTGCCCAGGTTCGGCTGATGGAGCAGTATCGGGCATTGTCGGCCACATACTCCGATGCTGAGGAAGAGTTGGGCCTCGATGACTACATCGACGGCCAGGGCAATGGTGGGCGCGAGGCCTACCGCGGGGCACCCTCGGGGCATCGGCAACTTCGTGCGGTGAACGAGTAGCCGGATCGGGGCCGGGACCCGTTTTGGATCAGTAGGGCGCTATCCTGTTGCGGCCAGGGGCTGTAGCGCAGTTGGTAGCGCACCTCGTTCGCATCGAGGGGGTCAGGGGTTCGAATCCCCTCAGCTCCACCAGAGGGTTCTATATCGAACTCCTGACATGGTTGGTCGCAAGATCGCTGCATGAGGCGGGTCCGGAAGGGCCCGCCTTTTTCGTTGCGAGTTCGCTCACCATCATCGTCCGGCTTGCTTCAAGTGCCGAGGCGATAAGTGAGCGTTCCTCGACCAGACCGAGGGTGTCGTCGGCATTGTCGGTCATGGCCTTGATGTAGATCTTGGCGAACCAGGCCTGGTTATAGACGCGCTTCCGCCCCTCAGTCAGCTGGCTGTAGGCGTGCTGGGGTTCGCTGAGCAGGGCCATGAGTTGGTCCAGGGTGGCTTGGGTGTCGATGTCGCGCTTCATAATTGTTGGCAGGGGTAGTTAGTAGAGACAGATGCCCCTGATTGGAGAGTGAGTCCGATGGGACGACCGCCAGTGATCCCGGCGGAGAAGTAGGGCAGCCCTTCATGAGCTTCTACTACCGCCCCGAAGAAGAGCATCAGTACGGCGTCTTGATGGCATACATCGTCGCGAATCCCGACGCGAGCTATCTCGTTGAGTTCCCCGACGGTGAGGTGTACCGGTGCCTGTACGCGGACGCCTACGAGAGCGAGAACGGTGGGGAACTGGACATCGAGATGGACGACCCCCGATACGATGAGTTCCATCAAGTGGTGATGAAGGTGACCGAGTGCGTAAGCGGGGGTTCACGTCCGTACAACGAGTGGCTCAGCCTCGACTACAGGGACTTCCCTGTGAGGATCACCGACGTGGGCCGAGGGGTGGTCGTCTACCCGGCTCCGCCAGTGACCCCACCGAGGTGATCCGTTTTGTCCTGGCATCTCGAATACGACTTCGCTGATCCCGATCAAAGGGTTGTGCCTGCGTGCTGGCGGATGATGGCCGAAATCGTCGTTCGGTTGACGTCGTAGATCCGGGCGAGCTCATGTTGGGGCGTGCCGGCATGGAATCGGCGGACGACCTCATCCTTGCTCTCAGGGGACAACCTGACGTGCTTCTGCGGATCACCACGTCTACGCACTGGCCGCTCAGCCGTGGTCACCTCAGCGGTCTCACCCCCGAGCATCCGCTCCAACTCACCGCAGGGGTTCGAATCCCCTCAGCTCCACCAGAGAAGTTTCCGGGATCCGGTCGGCAGGCCTCCCGGGACTCCTGCGTGCGGGACCGGTTGGGCAGTCGTTCGTCCAGGGTGGTGGGATGGATTGGCGCAGCAGACCATCAGTGGTCTGGGTCCTCCGCTCGGAAGAGGTCAGCAAATGGCAAGTCCAGCGGAAGCGGCGAACCGTGGTTCGGCGATACCACCCAGACTTTCGCAACCGGGGCCAGTCCGCTAGTTCCCGGCTTGAGAATCACGAGAGCGCCGGCAGCCCTTCCGCGTGGCGATTGATCGGGTCACGCAGCGACCTGTGCCATCGCAGCGGTACTGCCGGGACCTCAGCGCCACTCTCGGGCGACGAAGGGTGCGCTATTTATGCGGCGACAAGACCAGTTTGCGGTTGCCGAACGTGGCGGTGACTTCGATGGTGCCGCCGAGGGCTTCGACGTAGGCCGTGAGGGTGGCGAGCCCGGAGCGGTCAAGGTCGCCGGATTCGAGCGCGGAGATGGTGGGCTGGGTGAGTTCCATACGCTCGGCGAGTTCCTTCTGAGTGACGCCTTGTTCCTCGCGGATCTCGCGCAGGCGGTACGCGCGCTCTTCGGCCTCCATCCGGGCGACGTGATCGGCAACCGCAACTTCATCTACCGGGCGCTTGGCGCGTACGTCGCTCCAGGAAGTGGTCCTGCTCATCTCACTCCTCCTCACTTTCGAGCCATTCGTCGAACCTGTCGTCGGCTATCGGGATGTTCTGGTCGTACCAACGCTTCCACCTGCCCGACTTGTCTCCTGCTGTCAGGAGGATCGCTCGACGCTTGGGGTCGAAGGCGAACAGGATTCTGATCTCACTGTGTCCTGCTGAGCCGGGCCGCAGTTCCTTCATGTTGTGATGGCGTGAGCCCTTGATCCGGTCTGCAGTCGGGCGCCCGAGTCTGGGTCCTTCTGCCTCTAGTCGGGTGATCGCCGCGGCGACCAGGTGGTAGGTCAGGTCATCGAGTCCGAGGATCCACGACTCCACGTCGGGCCAGAGCCGCACGTCCCAGGGCACACTTTGAGAATAGATCAGGATCAATACTGATTCAAGTCGATTTGGGCGAAGCGCTGCGGACGAAATGGGGAAGGCATCGCCAGAGTTGAAGCGACCGCAAGGCGATCTACCTCGGGAGGCAAACGAACCATCCTCGTGCCACCCGAACCACGACCCCATCGGACCGACGCTTATGACCCGGGTGAGTCCACAACATGTGGCACCATCCACTCCTAGTGGACGGGAATTCACGTGGCGCCCTGTTGCAGTGACGGAGCAGAAGTGATCGCCGATGGCCTGCCAGGTCGCGGGATCACACCTCTAGACGAGACGTGGTTCTGTTTCGTGCATGGTTTCCTGTTGCCAGCCCTCTTGGCGCTGGTGACCTTCCTGAAGTCACCCCGGAGCATCAGCCCACCGCTGGGGTTTGATAGTTGCCCTGTTGGCTCCACCACCGGCTTCTCCGTTGCCGCAGTCAGGCTGCCGGTTTGGGTACCGTCATCGGGCCCGCGCCTTGTCGCTCCGTGGATCAACCTTCCACGCGAGCGCGCAGACCCTAGACGTGCGCATCGAAGGGCGGCTGGAGATCGGGCATGAACCGGCTGAATATGCCGACGAGTGGGCCGTTGAAGACTTCGTGCAACTCGAAGGTTGTCGCGCCATCTGCTTCTACGAGTGAGAAGGCCCGCGTACCCGTCATGTGTCAGAGCGGCAGCCCCCGCGCCAGACAATGTGACGTGGCGGCTCGAATCTCGTGACGCGCACGGGGACGGTCGTGGATGACGGGTTTGTGCGCACTCGAACAAATATACGATTTCTAGGGCAAATGGGTTGACCGAAATAGCACAGGTGTTCTATGCTGGTCTCATGTTCACCGCCGCGCCCACCCGCAGCCCTGCCGCCACGCAGGCAGGGCTGGATGCTGACTTGGCCGCGGCATGGGTGGCCGCCGCTGAGCCCGACGAGGGCTGGGTTGGCGGCGAACCGGGTGCCTGGCTCGACGAGTTGCTCGAACCGACCGTCGAACAGCTGTGGGCAGCCAGCCACGCAGCCGATTTCGACTACGCCGCCGGTGCCCCTGCCGAACGCGCCGCCGAACGCCCCGCCGGCGCTGCGATGGCGCCTGCCGGGCCGGTCCCTGCGGAGTTGGCATCGTGGGTGCGCGCAGAGTGGTGGGATGCCCCGATCCGCGACCAGGTGCGGGCGTTGATGGTGATGGCCCCGGGCCCGGGGCTGGTTGCGGCCTTGGCCGAGTTGGGGCGTCAAGGCGTGTGCCCGGCCGATCACGGCCATCCCGATCCCGCGGTCGAGGCCGCCGATCCGATCCCGGCGCCGGGGACCGCCCCGGGGTATCCGTGTCCCTGCCAGTTGATCGTCACCGCAGCGTGGCAGGCGGTGGACAGCTGGGTGCAGATCCGCACCGCGGCGGCGCTGGTCGATGCTGCTGGCGCGCAACCGGTGTTGGTGTCCCCGACTGGGTTCGCCCGCGCCCAAGCCACTGACCCCGCACGCGTCGAGTTGGCCCCGATGCTGCACTTGGCCACGACCTCGGTACCTGCGCGGCTGTGCCTGTCACGCGACTTGCACGCGTACCCCGCGCTGGCCGGGGCAGCGGCGGACGGGTTGCTGTACACCCCGGCCTGGCGCGCGGTGCTGCAGGAAACGGCGAACCTTCCCGCCGAGTCCCGCGCCCGCGTCATCGACCACATCGTCGACGTGGCCTATGCCCGCCATCGTGCCGGGCGGCGGCCCTGGACTCCCGGAGAGGTACGCCGGGCGGTAAAACGTGCGATCCACGCGCTCGCCGCCGAAGACGTCGAACAAGCCCGCTCCAATGCCTACCAGCGCCGCCGCGTCGCGATCACCCCCGACGGCGACGGTATGGCTTGGGTAAGCGCCTACGTCCGCGACGTCGACGCCCACCGTATCTTTCACCGGCTCACCGCTACCGCGGCCGCTCACAAGGCCGACAACCCCGACGACCCGCGCACCACCGACCAGCGCCGAGCCGACACTTTCATCGCCCTCTTCCTCGCCAATCCCACACCTCACTCAGGCGACATGACGCGCCGACAGTGACAGCGCACCCGGCAGTGACAGCGCACCCGGCGCGGCTCGACCCGAGATCTGCGTCGTTGCGACCCTGGACACCCTGCTGGGCCTGACTAACGCCCCGGCGGAGGTCTCCGGCATCGGCACAGTCCCGGCCGACGTCGCTCGCGACCTCGCCGCCGACGGACGCTGGCGACTATGGATCACCGACCCCGCCACCGGCCAGGTCGCCACCACTGGATCGCGCACCTACACCCCGAGTGCGGCCCTGGCCCGCCTGATCCGCGCCCGCGAACCCCGCTGCCGTATGCCCGGCTGCCCCCGCCAAGCCACCCACTGCGACCTCGACCACACCGTCGCCTACCCCCACGGACCCACCACCGCAGAAAATCTCGGCCCGCTATGCCGAATCCACCACAACCTCAAGACCCACCACCACTACGAACTCGCCGTCACACCTACCGGCTGGAAATGGACCTTCCCCTCCGGCTTCACCCACACTGATCAACCCGACCCACCCCTGCCCAGTCCCTAGAACTAGGCGGGCTTGGGCGACCGGGAACTAGGCAGGCATGGGAGACCGGGCACTAGGCGGGCTTGGGAGGCCGGCCTCCCCGGCGCAATGGTCTCGGCAGCCTGCGCTGCAGTTCGGCGTTGAATGCGCCGGCAACTTCCCCGGTGTCGACGGTCGTCGGTGCCGCAGGGTACGCCGCGGCCCATCGACGCTCACAGGTTGCCGACCAGGCCTCGCCGAGGTCACGGGTGATTCGGGCGCCGACCCAACCCACCCCGAGCGACTTCTTCCCGTCGTCAGCAGCTGTTGATTCGGAGGCGGGCAGTTGCTCGGCACTGCCTGATGCTGCGCCCGCTTTGGCCGCACGGCGAGTCCGCACCCGTGCCCCGGCACTCCGCCCGGCGTTGGCCACCGCGGCGGCGGTGACGCCGGCCAGCGCCACGGTGGGGGCGATGAACACCCCGGTGTTGGCCGCCCAAATCAACTTGCGTAGCCGCGGAATCAGGTCCGAGGATTCCAGAACCTCACGCGACTGCGCCTCGCTGAGGCCGTAGATGGTCGCGATCTCGGCGAACATCGCCACCCAGGTCTCGCCAGTGACCTTGCGCTTCAGGGCCTTGGAGCGCACCAGGTTGGTCGCTCGAATCACGACCTGCTCGGCCCGCTCCCGCTTCAGTCGCGCGTTCACCTGCTGGGCCGCGGCCAGGGCGTTGCGCACCCCCTCGGGAGCCACCTGCTCGGTGAAGTCCAGCAACTCAGCCAACCCGTGCACGGCCACGCCGGCAAAGTCGTCGGCCAGGGCATTCACGAAGAAGATGTCCCCCCGCACGGGCAACCCCAACTCCCGGATCGCATCGGCCAGTTCCATCGCCTCCGGGTGCAGGGCGCCCTCCGGAGTGAGCGCTACCTGCGTCATCACCAGGACCACCGGGATGCCGATGCTGGCGACTCCACGAATGAACTCCTGCTCCGCGGGCTGGATCCGCCGGTCGCCAGCCCGGATGCAGTACCAAATCACGTGAAGCTGATCGGATTCTGGACCCAGCCGATTCTCATCCACGAATCTGCGCAACTGCGCGAGGGTGTCGGCCATGTGGGTGCCGAGTTCCAGGCCCTTGGTATCGAAGATCCCCAGGCTGCTGGTGGTTGTGCGGTGCAGCGTGGAGTCCTGCGTGATGGGCGCGCCGATGCCGGTGGTGGCCAACTCGACGCCAAACACCGCATTTAGCAACGTGCTCTTCCCCGCGCCCGTGATCCCGAACAGGCCCAGGTTGAACTGGCCCAAATCGCGTTCGGCGGAACGGTAGCCCGCCTCGATCGCGGCGGGGGAGAGGAGTTCGGAGTCAGCTTCCGCGGCCATGCTCAGCCGCCACTACTTTTGCGCCGCAAGCTATCCAACGACACCGAGAACAGCCCCTTGAACTCATCCAGGAACGCGATTCGCACGCTGCCGTTGTCCATATGCTCCAGCGGGCCGAACTTGCCATCGAGCATCATCCCGCAGACCCGAGCCCACGATTCGCCCATCGCGTAGGTGAACGACGAGGCAACGGATGCCGAGACCGCCGAGCCAGCCACCGATCCGGCACCCGGAATCATTTTCAGCGCGTTGCCCGCCAGCGACCTACCCAGGTTCGTGGCGGCTGTTGAGGCTGCCAGGCCGGCAGCCAGCGAGGCATCCATGGGCACCTGGTAGATCTGCGAAATCGACGCCATCATCCCGGTCTGGATCGGCACGATCAACGCGGCGTCGGAGAACGGGATCGGTGCCGCCCCCACCGACGCTGCCAACCCCGCAGCCATCTTGATCCGCACCCGGGCGGCCTTCAGCTTCAAGTCCCGATCCACCACCTGCGCGGCGGCCAAGGCCATCTGCGCTGCTTCTGGCGCGGCCTGATAGGTGGCGTCGACCAGTTCCCGGACGCCATGAGATTCGAATCCCAACGCCGCATCCGGCAGCGCTGCAGTGAGGAACGGCCGCCCCAAGAACACCGGCAGTCCCTGGTCATATAGGTACTGGGCAAACTGCACGTGTTCCGGGCGGTATTGCCCGCCTTTCGCGTGCACCTGGGTGAGCACCAGGAACACCGGCAGGCCCAAGTCGTGCAGGCTTCGTACGAATTCCGCCTCAGTTGATTCGAATCGATGATCCCCGGCGCGCACGCAGTAGTACGCCACGTGGATGTGTTCGCTGGCATCGGCGGTGCGCTTGGCATCAATCAGGCCCCGCACCTCGGCGAGGATCTCTTGCGACGTGGCCCCCAACTCGAACCCTCTGGTGTCGTACAGGCCAAGGTTTCCGGATTCGGTGACGTACAGCCGGCTTCCGGTGGTGACGGGTTGTCCGATACCGGTGCGCGCGACCGACTCGCCAAAGATCGCGTTGATCAAGGTGCTCTTGCCAACGCCGGTTTTCCCGAGGACCAGCAGGTTGAACCGGCCCAGTTTGGCTGCCTCCTCCGACCACTGCTGGCGGGCCTCCTGCTCGTTGATACCAGAATCGTTGGTGGTCACTCCACACTCCTGTCGTCGTCGGCGGTGTCAGCCTTACGCACGCGAGCGGTGGAATCAAACCCAACTGGGGAACCACATCCGCCAGTACCACTCGGTGTAAGGCAATGGTTCGGCAACCCAAATCGGGTAGAACCACCAACTGGTCAACACCACGGCAATCGCGAAGATTGCCAGCAACACGATGCCGACCAGGTTGCGATTCGACAACCCCCTCAAATCAGAGTCGCGATCGGCCCCGCGGACCACCGAGAGCGACAACACCAGCGCCATGATCATGAACGGCAGGAAGGCGATCGAATAGAACCCGAACACGGTCCGGTCCTGGTACATCAACCAGGGCGCCCAACCGGCGAGGAATCCTGCCAGCACCGCGCCCGCGCGCCAATCCCGACGTCCGGCCCAGCGCCACACCTGGTGGAACAGTGCCACCACGGCCGCCCACCAGATGATCGGGTTGCCCAACGCCAGCACCTCCTGCGCGCACTTCTCTGTGCCACAGGTGGGTCCATCGGAGTAGAAGAACGACGTCGGGCGAGCCTGCACCGGCCAGGCCCAGGCGTTGGCCGCATACGCATGCGGGGACGACAGATTCGTGTGGAAGGTGAACGCCTCAGCGTGGTAGTGCCACAGCGACCGCAAGGCGTCCGGCACAAGTGGGATTCCGGGCCCCGCGGTCGCTGCCCAGTCCCGGTAGTAGGCGGTGTTCGCATCGGCGAGAAACCAACCAGTCCAGGTGGCCAGATAGACCACCGTGGCGATCCCGCACCACACCACCGCTGTGGGAATCGCATCCCGCAGCAAAGTCGTGCGCCACGGGTTCGGCGCGCCCACTAGTCGCCGGGTCCCCAAATCCCAGAACACGGTCAACAGGCCGAACACCACCACAAACCACAGGCCACTCCACTTCACCCCGCACGCCAGCCCGAGCAGCACCGCAGCAACCCACCGCCACGGCCGATTCAGTACACCGAGGGCCAACACCCGCTGCTGGTCGGACACCTGACTCAGACGCTGCGCCAGGCGCCGTCGAGTCTGATCTCGGTCGAGCAACAAGGCACCAAATGCGCCCAGCGCACACACCATCAACACGTTGTCCAACACGGCGGTCCGGCTCATCACGATCGCCACACCGTCCAGCGCCAGCAGCAGCCCCGCGGCGGTACCCCAGGCGTTGGAGCGCAGCAATCGCCGCACGATTCTGGCGATGAGTACCACCGCGATCAGCCCGCACACCAACACGCCCACCCGCCACCCGCTCGGCGTCATCCCGAACATGGCTTCGCCGGCAGCGATCACCCACTTACCGAACGGTGGATGCACCACGTATGACGGTCCCTCGAGGAACGGATTCACCGTCCACGGGTTGCCGTCGGAGGCGAGGATGATCGAGTTGGCATCCTCGGCCATCTTCTGCTCGGCGCCGAATCGCAGCAGGCTCAGCGCATCCTTGGCGTAGTAGGTCTCGTCGAAGGCGAAGTCGTTGGGACGCCCCAAGGTGTGGGATCCGCAGTAGAGCTGCCAACCCGAGTGCGATCAGCGGGCCGATCCACCCTCGCCACCCACCTGCAGGCATCGGCGGATACAGCCGTGCAGGCAGCGAAGGGCCAAGGACGGGGATCACGGAACCACCCTAGGACGAAACCCTGGCGCCGTGAGTAGGGCGGCGGGTGTTGTGCCCGGTGCGTTGCGGGATGTCCACAGCACAGGGACCATGGAAGGCATGAACCTATGGAACCTCTTCAGTGGCGCCCCTCGTTTGGTCGATGCCGACAGCGCGCTGCCCGGCCGCGCCCACCCCGCCTTCGATGTGCCCCGGACAAACGTGGTGCTCGGTGGCCCACTGCTTGGCCCCTGGGAGGGAACCGACGTGGCAGTTCTCTACCTGGGGATGGGTTGCTTCTGGGGTGCGGAGAAGAAGATGTGGAATCTGCCCGGGGTGGTGGGCACGGCCGTCGGCTACCTCGGCGGACCCACTCCCAACCCCACCTACGAGGAGGTGTGCACCGGTCGAACCGGCCACACCGAGGCAGTCATGGTGGCCTACGACCGCGCCATCGTGAGCACCTACGACGTGCTCAAGGCGTTTTGGGAGAACCACGACCCCACCCAGGGGTTCCGGCAGGGCAACGATGTCGGTACCCAATACCGCAGTGCCGTCTACTGGACTGATGACGAGCAAGAGCGCATCGTGAAGGCCACCTTGGCGGCGTACAACGAGGTGCTCACCGGCCTTGGTTTCGACCCGATCACCACCGAAATGGGGCCGGCGTCCGAGCACCCCTTCTACCCGGCCGAGGAATACCATCAGCAATACCTGAAGAAGGTCCCACACGGGTACGACTGCCACGCGAATACAGGAATCCCCCTTCCGGCGCTTGAACACGTCGAGTGATGCACGCTCGACGCTGGTGAGGAGCTGCCGAGATAGCCGAGAAGGTCTGCTACTGCCTATTCGTGTTCACCAATGTGTCACCACGGGGAGATTTCCCAACGAATGCAGTTACTGAGCGTGACCGGATTGGATGCGCTCTTGAGGGTCTTCGCAGGTCACAAGGGGTTGGCTGGCGGGGCACTGGTGGGGGGCCACGATTTGTAGCCCACCACCGTGCACGTCAGGCCACATCGGGGCGTATCGTTGTCCTCGCCGCTTGTACCCCCGAGCGGTAGCAGCCCCCAGTTGAGCCACCCCCGTTCCTGGGGGCTGCACTTTTCCCTGGGACACCGCTGTGGTCCGGAGCGGATTAGCGAGTTAGCGAGTCAGTGCGGGTGGGTCGGTGATCACCGTCGCGGTGGCGTAGACCGGAACCGCGGAGGTCTCCATCAGGTAGCGGTCGGCAGCGGACGTGGCCGCCGCAAGTAGCCAGATCGCGATGGCGGTGTCGTCGATCAGGCCGGGGATCGTGAGCAGTGCCTCGGGGATCAGATCGATCGGTGAGACCAAGTAGGCCACGGCCATCACCATCGCGAAGACGTTGCCCTTGCCGAGGCCGGAGTACTCGCCGGTCATGGTGTCGCGAATCATTCGCGGGACTGCTGCCACGCGAGTCAAGAAGCCGCTCCGACCGTGGGCATTCATGGTGCTGACGGTGGCCGCGGTCAGGGCGGCCCTTCGAACCTGCTTCATGGTGACTCCGCTTCAGTAGTGGCGGGTGGGAGTAGTGGTGGGTGGACGGTGGTGTGTTGCGGGTGTTGAACGCTGCCGGCAAGGTAGCTATTCCGAAATGATTCGACGCCGCAGGTGTGGCGCGGCACACAGTGGGTTAGGTTCCCCTGGTGGCAGAGCAACCCAGGAAGTCGATCGGCGGGACGATGTCCCGAGTAGCCGGTCGGACTCCGCTCTTCACCGGCCTGCCGCCCGAGGTGGGGGTACTTGCTGCCATCGCCTTCTGCGTGGCGTTGGGATTTGGCATCGTTGCCCCGGCGATTCCCATTTTCGCCCGAACATTCGGGGTGTCTGCTTTCCTCGCGGGCGCAGTGGTGAGTGCGTTTGCCTTCGTCCGCCTGATCGCCGCGCCTGGTGCCGGGGCACTAGTGAATCGGGTCGGTGAGCGGCGGGTGCTTGCCACCGGGCTCGGGATCGTTGCGGTATCCAGTCTCGCGGCGGCATTTGCCCAGAACTATCCGCAGTTGATTGTGCTTCGGGCTCTTGGTGGTTTCGGTTCAAGCATGTTCACGGTGTCGGCGATGGCATTGCTGCTGCGCACGGTGGCACCAGACCAGCGCGGTCGAGCCACCGGGGCCTACCACGCAGGGTTCCTGTTTGGTGGTGTTGCTGGCCCGGCGGTCGGCGGAATCGTGATCGGGATTTCGATTCGGGCACCTTTCCTGCTCTATGCCGTCACCTTGGCCGCGGCCACCATCGTGTGCCTTGTCTGGCTCAAGGACCCGGCTCCGCACGTGGACCCCGACGGCGAGGAATCCGACGCCGCGGCAAAGAGTGATCCCGAGGGGTCCGAACCGCTGCCGCTGGCAACAGCGCTGCGCGATCGGGCCTATCTGGCCGCGATGGCCACCAATTTGGGCAACGGCTTTTCCATCTTTGGACTCCGCTCCGCACTGGTGCCGCTTTTTGTGGTCGAGGGCATGCGACAGGGTCCGACGCTGGCTGGCATCGGTTTCTTAGTGGCCGCCTTGGTGCAGGCAGTGCTGCTGCTGCCAGCCGGACGGATGGCCGACAACACCGGCCGAAGGCCAGCCATGATCATCGGCTCGACGGCCAGCGTGCTTGCCATGGTCGCACTTGCGTTGGGCACCCAAGTGTGGCTGTTCATGGTGGCCATGGTGGTTTTCGGGATCGCCGGTGCGTTCCTCAGCCCGGCGCCGGCCGCAGTCGTCGGGGACGTGACGCACGGGCGCCCTGGGGGCACCGTGGTGGCCGCATTCCAGATGGTCAGCGATTTCGGCGCCATCGTCGGGCCGCTGGCAGCTGGCCTGGTGCTTGATCGGGCTGGATTTGGCGCCGCCTTCGCGGTCGGAGGGGCGATCATGGGTCTGGGTTTGCTCGCTTCGCTTGCGATGCCCGAAACTCTGCATCGACGAAACCAGGGGTCGCGACCGGCTGTTGGGTAGGTCCAGTGATTCTGGAACGATCCTGCGTGGCGCGGGCTGCCTCCCTAGTATGGCCGTGTGCTCAAGCCCGAGGCCATGTTGCGATCCGCAAAAGGTCTCGTCTGGGCGGTATTCGGGGCCTCGTCGGCCGCGCAGGAAATCAATCGGCGCCGCCTGACCCGTCAGTTGGAGACCCAGCGGCGGGCACTCGCGCGCCAACGAACTCAGCACGAACATGAATTGATGCGCGCCCACGCCGAACTTCAGGCGGCAGCGCGCACAGATTCCCTCACTGGCGTGGGGAATCGGCGAATGCTCGACTCGCTCGCGGACCTGAAGGGCCGGTGGACAAATTCAGGCATGGCCGATTGTGCCGTGCTGGTGGTGGACATTGACTTGTTCAAGGCGTTCAATGAAGCAGCCGGGCATGTCCGGGGAGATGACTGTTTGCGTTCGGTCGCGAAAGTGCTGCAGAGTGCCATCTCCCCAGAGCGTGACCTGCTCCTCAGGTCCGGCGGGGAAGAGTTTCTGATCGTTCTCCCGGGTTCAGACGCGGACGCCGCAAGTCGATGCGCGAGTCGAATTCACTCCCTGCTCCGGACCGAGGCGCTTCCGCATCCGGCGTCCACAGTCTCTGAACGTGTCACCGTGAGCATCGGGGTGGCAACCGTCACCTCATCCGACATCGTGGACATCGACCTGCTCATCTCGACTGCCTCGAATGCCCTGATGGAGGCAAAAACCACGGGACGAAACCGGACGGTGTGCAGAGCGGTTGACCCCAGCACCGCGCCGGCGACGAGCACAGGCCCGCTTCGGATCGGCCTGCTAGCACCGTTCACCGGAGTGGTGTCGATGTACGGCGAAGAGATTGAGCGGGCTGCGCGGCTGGCGATCCAGAGTGTGAATGAAGAAGGCGGGGTCAAGGGCAGGCCGCTGGAGCTGGTGGTTGCCGACGACGGCAGCCAACCGGAGTCTGCGGTGTCCGCCGCGCGTGAAATGGTGCAAGAGCATGGGTGCGTGGCCTTGATCGGCACACTCATGAGTAACAGCAGGATCGCAGTAGCGGAGCGGGTCGCGGGCCCGCTTCGGGTGCCGCTGCTGAGTTTCTCTTCCTACGAAGGCGGAATCGACAGCCCCTGGTTCTTCAACTTCGCAGCCGTTCCAAACCAACAGATCGAATCGCTGGTGCCCTACCTCATGAGCAGGTTTGGCGCACGGTTCTACTTCGCTGGCAACAACTATGAGTGGCCCCGCGGAAGCATCGACGCGGCCAAGCGGGTGCTGAACGCGCGTGGCGGGGAAGTTGTCGGCGAGGAGTACCTGCCGTTCGCCCCCACCGAACAGCAGATCGCGGACCTCCTCAGCGACGTTTCCACCAGCGGGGCCCAAGTCTTCGTCCCCTACTTCGCCGGTCTCGATCAGATCAGCGTCTTGCGCGCTGCCCAGGCGGCGGGTGTGCGAGATTCAATGGCGATCGGGATGGGCCACTTTGATCCGGTGCTGGCCGACATGTCGACTCCCGAGGAACGTGCCGGATTGATCGTTGCGAACACGTACTTCATGGGCGTGGAGACGCCAGAAAACGAAGAGTTGCTCAAACGACTCTCCGACTCGCCAGAGGTGACCGGACTTTGGCCGGAGGGCAATGGCGTGGTCACGAACTTCGGCGAAGGAGCTTGGGTCTGCGTGCGGGCCTTCGCTGAGGCCGCGCGGACAGCTGTTGACTTCACCGCCGAGGCACTCGCGGAGGCACTCTCCGTGGTGTCCGTGCAAGTCCCGCAAGGCGTCGTCACGATGGATCCCAACACGCATCACGCGGCGGTGAGTTGCTACATCGCCGAAACCGACGAGGACGGTGACTTCCACGTGGTTGCCCGCTCCGGCGCCGTCGCAGCCAGAGTGCCGGAGCGGTTCCTCGCTGGCGGCGACGCCTGGGAGACCAGCCCACAAGCGCAAAGGGAACCCAGCAACGAACCGCGACTCACCGCTGGGGCCGTGATCATCGTAGATAAGGATGCGGTGATTCGTACGGCCAATCGGGCCGCGGCCACGCTCTTCGGCTACCGGCCAGAAGCACTCCCGGGTCTGGTCTTGAGTTCATTGGTCCCACCGCATCTTCGCCAGCCGTTCGCGGCCGAGTTTGCTGCTTTCCTCGCATCGGATGAGCCGGAATTGGTGATCTCTGAGCATCCAAGCCTCCACGGGTATCGAGAGGATGGGACCTTCTTCAACCTGGGCATGGTGTTGAGCAAAGAGGTGATCGACGAACAGTTCTTCGTAGTGGCAGCGCTTACGGATCTCGACGATCTGGTGTCTGCCCACCGGGTGCGTCGCCGGCTGATCACCCACGATCCGCTCACCGGCCTGATCAATCGCGAAGTGTTCCTGCAGCGACTCGCCACGGCCCTTCGGCGAAGCCGGCACGAAGGTCAGCACGTGCTGGTCGCCTCGGTCGACATCGATGGCCTCGGTGTCGTTAACCGGCGTTTCGGAACAGCGGTCGGCGATGAGTTGCTCGTGACGCTCGGGCAGCGACTGAACCGGAGTCTGGCCGGTGGCGTGGTCTCGCGGATTTCGGATGATCGGTTCGCAGCCTTCATGGAGGTTCCAGCGCCGCAGGTGGCGCGAACCGCTCTCGTTGCGGAGATCGCCGAGGCGGCGAACACCCCGTTGGACGCTGGCGGAACCACCCTGATGGCCTCAGCGACGATTGGGGTTGCGGAGGACACCGCCGAACTGACCGCCGAGCAGCTGCTCACGCATGCCGAGGCGGCCATGTACAACGCCAAGACAACGAACCGAGGTGGCTGGCGGATCTACGAGCCGAATCAGCAACGCCTTGCCGAACGCACGCTGGCAATCGACACCATGCTGCGGGATCCACAGCTCGAGTCCCAACTTGAGTTGTACTTCCAACCCATCTACTCGTTGAGCATCGACGGGATGATCGGGGCCGAAGCGTTGCTTCGCTGGACCTCGCCGAATGGGCCGATCGGACCGGGGGAGTTCATTCCAATCGCCGAGAGCAACGGTTCGATTCTCCGGATCGGCCGCTGGGTGGTCAACGAGGGCCTCCGCACTCTGGCGAAGTTCCACAGTTTGTTTGGCCCGCAGTCGCCGATGCTGAGCATCAACATCTCCCCACTGCAGTTGTCGGCGGCCCTCCGGCAGTTTGACACTTCGCTCGGCGAATACGGCGTTGACCCAAGCGAAATCCTGTTGGAGATCACCGAAAACGGCCTCGACACCGCAGACGAAAATGCGAACGCGGATTTGGCGGCACTCAAGATGCTGGGCCTGGGGGTGGCGATCGACGATTTCGGCACCGGCACCTCGGGGCTCACAATGGTGAGCCGGCTGAACGTGGACACCTTGAAGATCGACCGGGCTTTCGTCGATGGGGCCTTCGAACTTGGGAGGCGTCGCAAGTTGTTGGGGGCGATCGTGTCGATGGCGCACGCACTCGGCTTGAGCGTGATCGCCGAAGGCGTCGAAGACCCGCGGGACTTGGATTTCCTCAAGTCCGTGGGGTGCGACGCAGTCCAGGGTTACTTGCTGGCTCGACCGATGCCTGAGCAGGATTTCGTCGACGCCTGGGCAAAGAGCCTCGGCAGGGTTTGACCGCAACCCGCGGGCAGGGCATCGCTGGGCTTCGAACAGTGGGATCTGCCACGATGTTGGGGTGAATAGCACGCACCCCGCCACGGCATCGATCCGCGGCGAACCACCTTTCTACCTCGGAATCGACGTCGGCGGTACCAAGATTGCTGCAGCGGTGGTTGACTCCGCCGGTCGCGTGCTGAGCGTGAACCGGATCGCCACCGCAGGAAACGACGATGCGGAGTCCTTGTGGCAGGCTCTGGTGACCGTCGGAGATGAGGCGCTAGCGGCTGCCGGAGTCGCTCGGGTGGAGGGCGTGGGTTGTGGCTGCGCCGGCCCGATGCTGTGGCCGGAGGGAGTGGTGTCGCCGCTGAATCTGCCGCAATGGCGGGAATTTCCGCTGGCCGCGCGGATCCACGAGAAATGGCCGTTCGGCCCGGTCCGGGTACACAACGATGCGGTGTGTGTGGCCGTGGCCGAACACTGGGTTGGGTCGCTGCAAGGTAGCGCCAACGCCCTGGGCATGGTCGTCTCCACCGGGGTGGGTGGCGGGATCATCAGCGCCAACAGGGTGGTCAACGGGGGGCTCGGAAATGCCGGACACATCGGCCACGTGGTGGTCGATCCTGACGGGCCGCCATGCGCCTGCGGCGGAGTCGGGTGCCTGGAGGCGGTTGCCCGCGGACCCGCGATTGTCGAGTGGGCGGTTGGTCAGGGTTGGACCCCGAGCGATGGGCAGCCGCCAAGTGGGGTGAATCTGCTGATCTCGGCCACCGAGGGTGACCCACGAGCCCTGGCCGCATTTCGTCGAAGCGGCGAGGCGGTGGGGCAGGCGTTGGCCTCCGTTGCGGCCTTGCTCGACCTCGATGCGGCAGCCATCGGGGGTGGACTGATGCATGCCGGAGAATTGCTCATCGGCCCGATCCACGAGTCGTTCGAACGACATGCGGGTTTCGGTTTCGTCCGCAGGATGTCGATCCGACCGGCGACCACCGGGCAAGAGGCTGGCCTCATCGGAGCGGCTGGACTGGTCGCTCAGGGTGGCCGCTACTGGACCGCGCTCACGTGATTCAACCGCATCGGTACGCCTGTCCGCGGACGCAGCGTCACAGCGCCGATGGGTTCGACCGTTGATCCTGGAACAAGTGTTGGTTCCCAGCGTTGGGCGAGGGTGGCCAGCGCCATTGTGGCTTCGGTGATGGCGAATTGGTCGCCGATGCACTGTCGTTTGCCGTAGCCGAATGGGAACCAGGCCCCCCGCGGCTGGCCAGGGTTCCGCTCGGAAAACTTCCCCTCAGCGTCGAGCCAGCGCTCTGGCCGGAACGCCTCCGCTTCCGGCCAGTAGCGCGGGTTGCGATGCATGGCGTACTGCGAAGTCAGGATGATTGAGCCGGTGGGTAGCCGCCAGCCAGCCACCTCGATCTCGGTGGTCGTGGATCGGCCGATGATCCAGGCTGGTGGGTAGAGCCGCATCGATTCGTAGATCACTGCTTTGGTGCGGTGCAACTGGGCCATGTCATCGAAGCGCGGGGGACGGCCGTCAAGGACGGCGGCGAGTTCGGCCCGCAATGCGGCTGCCTCGATCGGATTGTTCGAAAGCAGGTACCAGGTCCAGGTGAGATTCATCGCCGTGGTTTCGTGTCCGGCGAGCACCAGCGTCATGACTTCATCACGCAACTGTGCATCGGTCATCCCGTGGCCGTCCTCGGTCGCCGCGATCAGCATGCTGAGCAGGTCGCCGGTGTCCCCAGCCTCTCGATGGTCGTCGATCATCCGCTGCACCATCGTGTCGAGAGCGTCGAGTTCGGCTGGCAGCGCGTGCAGAGCCGTTCCCGGAATTCGCGACATCAGTTGGCCGCCGGGCACCATGAGGCGGGGGAAAGCCTCCAGCAGCTTGGACAGCGACGCGCCCACCCCAGCGGCGTCGGCGCGCAAGTCCGCGCCGAACAAGGTCCGGCCAACAATGTCCAAGGTCAACGCACTCATGTCCGCTGCCATCTCCACCGTGCGCCCGGCAGTCCACTCACGTTCATGATCCAGGGTGGCGGCCACCATTCGCTCCGCGTACTCCCGGATCCGGTCTCGGTGGAAAGCGGGCTGCACCAGTCGTCGCTGCCGCAGGTGGTCGGCACCTTCGTTGGTGAGGAGCCCGTTGCCGAGCAGTACCTTCGCCTCCATCAGGGCGCGACTCTTGCACAGCACTCGGGCGTGCTCTCGGTGGACGTGGTCGAGCACGTCGGCATCGCTGATCACATAGATATGCCGTCCTAGCACCGACCAGTGCGCAATCGTCGGATAGCGAAACGCCAACCGTGAGAAGTACTCGGGTCCAAGGCTGCCACTCAGGAACTGCTGCATCACGAAGCCAGCGCCGTTGGGCCCGGGCGGACGAGGAATCCCCCGTGGCTGCCGAGTGTCGATGGCCTTGACGGACTCGCGCGCCAGCCGACGGCGAGCCTCGGTGTCATAGACCTCAGGAGTCCGGTCGTGTTCGTCGATGACTGACATCGTGGGTCCTCTCCATCCGGGGCAGCGTGCACGGGAGGTTTGGTGCCTCCCCGTGAGGCCCGTGACTATCACGGTAGATCCCCATCGCTTGGATCGCAGCAGAGTCATGTCAAGGTTTGGTGAGCCAGCCGCTCACACCGCGGTGCTGACATCTAGGAGGTCGTCCTGCGTGCAGCCCGGCGCAGTCCGATTCCGGCGCCGATGACGCCTGCCGCCACAAGCACGATCCCCAGGAGGTTGGCCCCGGTTTGGGCGAGTTTCCCGCTGGTGGGCGAGGGCTGAGCAGCCGAGCCGCCCGATCCTCCGGCTTGGCCCGGGTTGCCGGGGTTTCCCGTTACCAGGGTTTCCAGGCTGGCCGGGGCTACCGGGTTCGCCGGGTTCGCCGGGTTGGCCGGGCGCGCCGGGCGATGGCGGAACGGTGGGTTCTGGGGTGGGCGATGGCGGCAGTGGGCTCCGGGGTTGGCGTGGGTTCCGGGGTGGGCGTGGGTGTTGGTTGCGCGACGTACCCGGCTTCGGACTGTGCGGTGACGCTTGGCACTGGGGTGCCGTCGGCGAAAGTCAAAGCTGAACCGTCGCTGAACGTGCCGGTGCCGGTCGCAGTGGCGCGGTCGTCGTGCGCACCGACGACCGCCACTCCCTCGGCGGTGCAGGTCATCGACTCGCCGACGGCCAGCGAGGTACCGGGGCAACTCACCGCGAGCGGCACGTCGCCTTGGGTCAATGGTTCGTCGACCACGACCACGTCGATCAGGTCGGCTGTGCCGGTGTTGGTCACCTCGAAGGTCACGGCGGTGGGATCACCCGGGCTCAGGGCCACCCGGTTCGGGGAGCCGTCCTCGGCAGCTGTACCGGCGCCGTTGATCGCCTTGCGCACATCAATCCGCGGGGTCACACCGGTGTACTCGTTGCGATCCGAGTCAGTCACGACCATCCCGGTGAGAGGCTCCTTCCCGGTGACGGTCACGGTGTTCTCGTAGCCGCCATCGATCGCGGTCCCGGTCAACTCGCACGTCATGGTTTCGCCCGGCGCAAGGGTGTCCTGCGGGCAGACTGGACTGCCAGCTGGCTCGTCCACAAGTGCCACCTCGGTCAGGGATGCGGGCCCAGTGTTGGTCACCTCATAGGTCCACCGGACAGTGTCGTCAGCGACAAGTTCCAAGCCCGGGCTGTTGGCAGCCACACCATTGGTCCGCTTCACCACCGTGATGCTGGGTTCGTCGGTGGTATACGCCGCGGTTGCGATGGCCGGGTTGTTGGTTGCACCCTCGACGGTCGCGGTCGCAGTGTTCACGAAGCTCCCTGCGAGGGTTGCTGTGCTCGAGTGTGTGTAGGTCCAGATTTCGCCCGGGTCAAGCGACCCATTGCCATTTGTGTCGCCATCCTGGTAGTCAGGCGAGAAGTCGTCGGCCGGGTCGTCGGGCGTGGTGGCATCGTCGGTCAGGCTGGGTGTGCCGAGGGTGAACGAGCCAGGTGTGGAGATCTCGAAGGTGTAGCCGACGTCACCACCGAACGGCACCATCACACCGGGTGCTTCGGGCGCAACTTCGCCGTTCACCTGCTTGACCAGCGCGATCGTGCAATCGGCGGCCTCGCGCTGGACCTGTAGTTGCCCGGTCGCCGACGAACTGACTGGGTCCCCGCCGGAGATCGGCGTGAGCAACGACTCTGCGGCGAAGGAAAGTTCGGGGCCGGCTTCACAGGTGGCGACCGGGACCACAGTGGCGCAGACCGAAGCCGCAGGAGCCGCCCAGGTGATCCGCACAGCTGCCGCTGAGAGATCGACCATGCCGCTTTCACTGGTGATGTCGACCACCGCAGTGAGCGAGGCAGTGTCACCTGCGATCGGGATGGTGGACAGATCCAGCGACTCACCCTGCCTCAAGGTTTGGCCTTGACCGACCGGCAACAGTGCACCCTTGGAGTCGAAAAGGTTGACTGCCGCAACAACACCTGCGGGAAGACCGGGCAACGTGAGCTCGCCGTAGCTGGTCGAGTCCAGCGGTGCACAGGACTCAGGCTCCACCGTCAGTGAAGTCGCCGAGATCGGAGCGCAGCCGAGCTCGCCAGTCTGCCCGGAGAACGCCTGCAATCGTCCCTCGTTGCCGGACCACCACAAACATCCGGGAAAGTTGGCAGGCTCATCCACGGTGTAGACGATGTTGTCGGCATAGTCACCGGTCGGCGGGTTGAACCCCGCACATGGGGCGCCGGTAGCGAAGTCGAAACAGGAGACGGAGTTCTGTGCCCCTGCAGACATCGTCGGATCCGGATACTGCACCCACGGGATGTACAGCCGGTCTCGAAGGATCTTGGCGTACATCAATGAGCGACATTGTCGAAGAAGGGCCGTGTCGGCCGAATACGGCTGGATGCGTCCACCGAAATGGGCGGACTCCGCTGGGGTCGACCGCGGCCAATGGCGGCCTCCCAATTCGGGCAGGGCGCGCCCGTTGGCCTAAGGCAGGTCCAGGAACCAGGGTGAACATGCTCATGCCGAAGCACGCAGACGCCCGCGAAATCGCCGAGCGGCGAGAACATGGCCAGCGGCTGCGTGAAGGTGGCCTGCGTGCCGGGCGCCGCCTGGACGCGGCAAAGGGCAACCGATTCGGACGGGGGCGCAACCGGCGCCGGAGACCAAGTCGCGGCACTGCAATAGCCCGGACGATTCATCGGGCATCGAAACCGCGTACACGTACCGCGCGGTGGGGGATCCCAGCGATCTCACCCGCCGCCCCGGTGTAGAGGAAACGGAGCCCAGGTCGTGGAGATCTCGGTCGAGCATCGACTGCGCTTGCATTGTCTGGGCAGAGGGCGCCGGTGGCCGTATCAAAGCAGTAGATGGTCCCTGAACCGCCGACGGCGTAGAGCAGACCCCCAACCTGCTCCGGCTGCCAGGCCTGGGCGGGGTTGAACCGCGGGAAGATGTTGTTGCTACCCACGTCTTCGGGCGCTGCTTCCTCCCCAGCAGGAGTGAAGCCGCACGACGTCATGGTCGCCAGCTCGCCACAGATCCACCCGACCGCAGTGCGGCCCGATTCGGCATGCACCTGAACCCCGGCATAGAGCCGGCCGGTAGCAGGGTCGATAGCCGCGACCGACGCGTTCGGTGTCACCAAGGTGGACGCACCCTCGCCGAACGGAGTGCCGGCAGCCTCAGCGATGAACGTGCCGGCAGGCCCTGGGTACGGCGCCGGGCACGGGGAACCGTCGATCCGGCTAAAGCACTTCAACCACTCGCCACCCTTGCGAAGCACATCAGGCTCTTGCCGATCAACTGCCCGGGCGTGGTGATTCACTAGCCACAGTTTGTCCTGGTGGAATAGGGCGCCGAAGCCGTCGCCGCCACCGGTGACCTCCAGGGCTCCCACCTCGACGAATGGCTCCAGCGGTGTGGACTCGCCGGTGCCGCCTGCGGGCACGTCGCCGGTGGCCCGAAGGTTCGTGATGGCCGCGAAGTCCGCCGGTGCCGCCGCCGACCAACTGGCGCCGCCATCCTGGGAGTACTCCAGCGACCACCCCGATGGGCCTTCAACCGCGGTGGCCTCGACACCCGAGGGCAGCGCTAAGTGAGGCGACTCCGGCAGCGTCGGTGGTCGAGGAGTTGGTGAGGCTCATGACGATGTCGACGTCCGCCCCGGGAGGCGCGGCGGCGGGATCGACCGTCAGCGCCAGCTCGCTGCCGGCCGCTGCTGCCGATCCGCCCCTGGCTCGGCGGAAGCGGACACGCTCAAGCCCACCAATAGGCCTGCGAGCAAGGAGCCGATGGCTAGCAGCAGCATCAATGCCGCGGCGCTGCGCGGAACTGAAATGCCGCTGCGGCGAAGGATCGAGCGGCGACCTGAAGGGCGGTGACCCTCGGATGCTGCAGATGCCGAAATAGTGCCCACGTGTCCCCCCGATAGTGAAGCGCTGCCGTGGACTCGGCAAGCGCGCTGATATCGAGGTTACGTCGGTCAGCTCATTCCACAGTTCTGGTTATCCACAGGTTCCGTCGGTTGGTCTCAGGCGCCCTCAGCCAGCTTCGACGTCGACGATTTCCACTTCGATCTGGCGACCGTTGGGCAGCGAATAGCTGACCGAGGAGCCCTTCTGCGCCCCGAGTAGCGCCGCGCCGAGGGGAGATGAGGGGGAGATGACTTCGATGTCGGTGACGTGTGCGGCTTCCTCCCGCGATCCCAGCAGGTACCGCTCAGTGTCCGAATCGCCTTCAAAACGGATCGTCACCACGGTGCCTTGAGTGGCTTCACCCTCCGCGGCATCGTCGGGGCGACCGATCTTCGCTGTTTCGAGCAGATGCTTGAGGTGGCGGATGCGAGCCTCGTTGTGGCCCTGATCTTCCTTCGCGGCGTGGTAGCCGCCGTTTTCTTTCAGATCACCCTCGTCCCGGGCAGCCGCAATCTTGTCGGAGATCTCTTTGCGTTTTGGGCCCTCGCGCTCAGCAAGTTCTTCCTGCAGGCGCTCGTAGGCTGCTTGGCTCAGATAGGTCGTCTCGGTCATGATGTGGGCTGCTCCTCTGGGGTCCACGGTTGCGGCGGATTCTCGGTACCCGGTGGAAACTCCGGCGCCGGTACGGCTGGTGTTTTGCCGGCCGCACATCCGAGGAGTTCCACCACGCGACCCGGGGTTCGGGTCCGCACGTTGTAGGTGGGCTGTTCGTAGGTTGCTCCTGGCGGAATCGTAACCGTCGCATATCCGACATCGTGACGATTCGCATCGGCAACCCGAATCACGCACACTACCTCGGCGTCGGCCGCTTTGCGAACCTCCCAAGTGACGCTGGAGTACTCCGGATTTGCGGTCCAGGTCAGCAGTTTCGACCGCACCGGGGGATTCGCGAGTTGCCAGGCGGTGAAGCCGGAGGCAACGACGAAGGCCACGACGAACAAGGCGATCACCACCACCGACCAGCGAGACCGTTTGGTCACGCCGTAGCGATCCTGCAAGTCAGGCGGTAAGGTCCGCAAGTCGATCATCGCGCGAGGCTCCTTTCGCTCAAGTTCGTCCTGGCTGCGAGACTAAGCGTGTCAGATGCGAACCGGGACGCATCTGCGCAGTCGGGAGCAGGAGGAACAGGCGGTGGCGCAGGTATTGCGGTTGATGGCGGTCCATGCCCATCCAGACGACGAATCCAGCAAGGGTGCGGCGATGATGGCCAAATATGTGCGCGCTGGTGCCCGGGTGCAGGTGGTGACGTGCACCGGGGGCGAGCGGGGAGACCTCCTCAACCCCGCTGTCCAACTCGCGGGGCGAGACATCCGCGAGGTACGCCGGGATGAGATGGCCCGGGCGGCGCAGATCCTGGGAGTGGAGCATGTGTGGCTGGGCTTCGAGGACTCCGGCTTTCCCGATCCGGAGAGCAACGAACCGTTGCCGGAAGGGTCGTTTGCGGCGCTCCCAATCGTCGAGGCCGCGGCTCCGCTGATTGCGCAGATTCGGGAATTTCGGCCACACGTGATCACCACCTATGACGAGATCGGTGGGTATCCGCACCCCGACCACGTCCGAACCCACGAGATCACCGCATACGCCTTTGATGCGGCAGCTGACGAGACTGTGCCCGGCGGCGAGCCGTGGGCGGTGTCGAAGCTCTACTACGACATCACTTTTCACCTGGAGCGGCTCACTCGGTTGCACGAGGCGATGCTGGTGGCCGGTGGCGAATCGCCGTATGGCGATTGGTTGTCAGAGTGGGGGGACAGGCCGCCGAAGAGTGATCGGGTGACCACCAGGGTCGAATGCGCGGACTTCTTCGAACTTCGCGAGGCGGCATTGAAGGCGCACGCCACCCAGGTCGATCCGGAAGGCCGCTGGTTTGCGATTCCGCGCGAGGTGCACACCCAGGTGTGGCCCACTGAAGACTTCGAACTCGCAGCCACGCGCATTCCGGTGGCGCTTCCCGAGGACGACCTGTTCGCCGGAATCGACCCAGAGGCCACGCCAGGGCCCGTGTTGTGGCGGGCCCCACGACGATCGGATCAGACATGACACCCTCGCCCCTTCCGACCCCGATCGACCTCGCGGTCGACCCGAACCGCGTGACCCCCGGCCTGCTCGGTTTCGTCTTCTTCGTCTTTCTGATCGGGGCCGTGGCCTTGCTCTACTTCTCCATGCGCAAGCAACTTGCGCGTATCAAGTTCGAAGAAGACGCACTGCCCGCTGGGGTTCGGCCGCTACCGAAATACGCGACGCGAGCCGAACGGCGCAAGTCCGCGGCGGCGTTCGATGCCTCCGTGGCCGCTGCTGCCCAAGAATCCCAAGCGCGCAAACAAGCACCGGCAGCCCAAGGACCAGGCGAGGCGCAAGACACGTGATCCGCTACCTGCTGCAACGTCGCTGGCTTCCCTGGCATCTTCTGTGGGCGGTCGCGGTAGCGGGTTGCGTCTGGTTGGGCCTTTGGCAGTATCAAGCGGCGGTGGCGCCGCAGCCGGTCGGCGCCGACACCCAGGTGTGGCGCAACTACGCGTATGCGCTCAACTGGGGGATCTTCGCCGTCGTGGCGCTCTGGTTCTGGTGGCGATTCATCCGCGACCAGCGAGCTGCAGAGAACGCTGCGGCTGAGCAATCGGCAGAGCCGGTGGCATCCTCGGAACCCGCAGCAGCCAACTCGGCCAGTGGTGACCAGCCCCCGCCCAGTGCAGATGTCCCCGCCCAACAGCAGCGCTTCGACCCTTTTGCGTCCGCCGAGCCGCACCAAGGCGGGTCGGTCCATCCGAGTGGAGGTAAAGACTAAACCGTGTCCGGTGCACTTCTGCGGTTCCGAGTGATGGCGTACATCGTCGGTGTGGTGCTGGTGATTTTCACCGCTGGCATCATCCTGCGTTACGGTTTCGGCAATCCGCACCTTTCGGAGTCCCTCGCGCCGATCCATGGCTTCCTCTACGTGCTGTATCTCTTGGCCGTGATTGACCTTTCCTTCAAGGCCAAGTTTTCGCTGTGGGCGACGCTGCTGATCGCATTGGCCGGCACCGTGCCGTTCCTTTCGTTCTTCGCCGAGCACAAGGTGGTCCAGGACGTGCGTCGACGCATGGCCGTCGCAGCCGGCTAACAGATGGCTGGGCAAACCAGACTGACCCCACTGCTGATCCTGGAGTCGTCCACGCTGTTGAGTGCGGTGGCCAACGGCATCACCATGATCGCGTTCCCATGGTTGGTGCTGGAGATCACCGGCAGCGCCGCGGCAGCCGGTGCTATTGGGGCCATCACGGTGTTGCCGTTGGCGTTGTCGTTCCTGTTTGCGGGAGTCATCGTCGACATCATCGGTCGACGGCGGGTGGCGGTAGTTGCGGACGTGCTGTCCATGACTTCCGCGGCGCTAGTGCCGATCCTGGCAATGACGGTTGGGTTGTCCTTCACGCTGCTGGCTGCCTTGGCCGTGCTAGGTGCGGTATTCGATCCCGCTGGGATCAGTGCCCGCGAGACCGTCCTGCCGGAGGTGGCCGAAGCCTCCGGGCTCACGAGGGAACGCGTGAACGGGATCCATGAGGCGATCTGGGGTGTCGGCTACCTGGTCGGCCCAGGTGTGGGGGGACTGTCGTTGGGTCTTTTCGGCGCCGCCCCGACCTACTGGTTCACAGCCGGAATGTTTCTCGTGAGCAGCGTGGTGATATCCACGCTGCGGGTTCCAGGGGCCGGCCGGCCGACCATCCACGAACGGCCAAGCGGGGTGCTCAGCGGCGTGATGGAGGGCCTCCGGTTCGTGTGGCGAGATCGAACCCTGCGTGCGATGGCGTTGGTGAGCATGGTGATCGTGGGGATTTGGCTGCCCGTTGAGGGCGTGATTCTGCCGGTTCACTTCGCGGGACTTGACCAACCTGAGCGACTCGGAATCACCGTCATGGCCATGTCTGTCGGCGGCGTGGTCGGTGCGCTCGGATACTCCATGCGAGGCCATGGGTGGCGTTCCCGGCCCACTTTCGTTGGCGCCTTCACGCTCAGCGGTGTGGCGGTGCTGGGCATGGCCTTCTTCCCGCCCTTCGCCATTTTCGCGCTGTTTGGCTTCGCGGCCGGGCTGTGCTACGGACCGGTGGGTCCAGTCATCAACCTGGTGATGCAGAACCGTGCCCCCTTCCGTTTGCGTGGGCGCGTGGTCTCGCTGCTCACGTCCTCGGCCTACATCGCCGGGCCGATCGGATACGTCTTGGTGGGGCCCGGAGTTGAGCTTTTTGGTGTGGGGCCGGTCTTCATCGCCCTCGCCCTTGGCGTGCTCGCCGTGGGAGTGACGAGCATCTTCCTGCCCTCACTTCGGGGCATGGATACGCCGGCAAAAGAGTGACGCCCCCACGGGAGCCGGGGGGGATGGCTCAACCGCGAGGGCGTCGGGTCTAAGTCTGCCATGAGTCGATCTAGCAACGTTGGCGGCCCCCACACCTTTGAGCGGTTCGAGTGCTCACATCGTGTGGATAGCCACACACCTCGCGCCACAGCGCGCATCCACGCGAGAATGAAGGGTGTCCAACCGCCTGCGCGACGCGCTGTCCCCCTACCTTCAACAACACGCAGACAATCCCGTGGAGTGGTGGCCTTGGTGTCCCGAGGCCTTTGCTGAGGCCAGTCGCCGAGACGTGCCAATATTCCTGTCGGTCGGCTACGCAGCATGCCATTGGTGCCATGTGATGGCCCACGAATCGTTCGAGGACCCGATGCTTGCGGAGGTGCTCAATGAGCATTTCGTGTGCATCAAAGTGGATCGCGAAGAACATCCCGACGTCGACGCCGCCTATATGCGGGCCACCACCGCGCTCACCGGTCGCGGTGGCTGGCCGATGTCGGTCTGGCTCGACCATTCCGGCCGCGCCTTCTACGCGGGAACCTACTTCCCGCCGTCGCCGCGCATGGGCATGCCGAGTTTCCGGGCGGTGTTGGATTCGGTGTGGCAGGCCTGGGACTCCCGGCGTGATCAGGTGGACGAGGCGGCAGGCCGGATTGCGGCAGCCCTGGCGGGTACGGCGGCGCCACTCGCCAGCGGCAGACGTGAATGCAGACGACGACACGGCGGTGCAGGGAGCGCTGGCAGCAGCAACGGCCGCCGCCACGGTCAAACTTGCTGCCGAATTCGATCGCCGCCGGGGTGGTTTTGGCAGCGCACCCAAGTTCCCGCCGACCATGGTGCTGGAGTTCCTGATCCGCCGCTATGGCGCGACCGGTGAGGCGTCGGCGTTGGAGATGGTGGAACGCACCGGGGAGGCGATGGCGCGAGGCGGCATGTACGACCAATTGGGTGGCGGTTTCGCCCGCTACTCGGTGGACGCCGACTGGGTGGTCCCGCATTTCGAAAAGATGCTCTACGACAACGCTGGCCTCTTGGGCGTCTACACCCACTGGTGGCAGGCAACCGGGCAGCCGCTGGCACGTCGGGTGGCATACGAGGTCGCTGAGTTCGTGCTGCGTGACCTGCGCACGCAATCGGGCGGTTTCGCATCGGCACTGGACGCCGACTCGGTGCCAGCCGCGGGCGGCCCGCCAGCGGAGGGCGCCTTCTACGCCTGGAGCCCGGCGGAGTTGGTCCAGGTGCTCGGCGAGGCGGATGGGCACTGGCTGGCCGGTCTGTGCGACGTGACCGAGGCCGGCACGTTTGAGCACGGGCGATCCACCTTGCAGTTGCGGCAGGACCCGCCCGATCCCGAACGTTTCGCCCGGCTTCGGGCCCGGCTCTGGGAGGCCAGAGCCCACGCGCGTCCGTCCCCGGCGCTCGACGACAAGGTCGTGGCCGCCTGGAACGGGCTGATGATCGGTGCGCTGGCCGACGCCGGGATGGTCTTTGATCAGCCCGACTGGGTGGCTGCGGCGCAGGCAGCGGGCGAGTTGTTGGCCACGGTCCACGCCGATTCCGAGGGCGGCTTGTTGCGGGTCTCCCGGGACGGCCACGCCGGCCCGGCCCGTGGGGTGCTGGAGGACTACGCCGACGTCGCCCACGGTTTCCTTGTGCTGCACCAGGCCACCGCGGATCAGGTTTGGCTCGACCGCGCCCGACGCCTGCTGCAGGAGATGGTGGAGCGATTCTCCGACGGTCGGGGTGGGCTCTACGACTATGAACCAGACGGGGTGCTTCCGCGGGCAACGGATCCCAGTGACAATGCATACCCCGCGGGTACCTCGGCGGCAGCCGCTGCGTTGATGGCGCTGGCCGCCAGCGACGACGATGGAGACGCCCGGCAGTTGGCTACCCGACTGCTGCTCGGTGCGCTGCCGTTGATGGCAGAGCATCCGAGATTCGCTGGTACCTGGCTGTCCGTAGCGCAGGGAATCTTGAGCGGTCCGGCCGCGGGGTTCGTTTGCTTCGGCGACGTATGTGTGGTCCCGATCCCGCCGGCGGGCAACGGGCAGGATGTCGGCAATCGGCCCTGATGCGGCTGGTAATTGGCGTACTGTTGCGCCCGTGGCAGATGTGCTCTGCGTCGACGGTTTGACCGTCCTGACCATCCTTCCCGAGCCGGTGCTCGATCGGGATGATGTCCCGTACGAAATGGCCCTACGGCTGCTTCGCGACGGTGCGCCGTTTGGCGTGGTGGGCGAGAGGTGTGGCTTCTTCCTCGCCAACCTGACCTCACGGCTAGAACGTGCTGTGCACGAGGCCGGTCCGATGGCCGACGATGGTGTCGGCGAGCGCTGGAATGACCCGGCGGACCGCTTCCCGCCGAGTTCGATGGAAGCCGGGGTGCGCGCCTGGGCGGCCGATCACGGTCAATCGGGATCTGAAGCGTGGTCAACACTAGCCCGTTACCTACCCCGCGAGCGATCGCTGTTCTCCTTCCGACGCCGGGATCCGGACGACCCGGCTCGGCTGGCCGAGTTGCGCTGCTCGCTGCGTACGTCGAAGTCCTGGGTTGCCAGCGACCAGCGGGGGTTGGGCCGGTGGGTGCTCCGTGAACGAGCCGTGCTCGATGCTTGGGGAGACACCGGCCAGGGCCTGCGAGCCATGCTCACGGCGCCAGAGCTGCTGGACTTGCTGCGGTTGCTGCTGACCCAAGCGGGTGCGATCGGAATTGGCTACGGCGACACCGGGCCGATCGACCTACAGCGGCCTGTGGGCTGACTGCGGGGCAATCGGCCGAACGGGTATGGCACAGTTGGCTAGTGCTGCCAACGTGGCGCGCCAGCACGAGTGAAGGCGGTGTGCGATGGTGTTGCGCGATGTCGTGTATGACCTCTACACGCGGCGTCTCGTGGACGATTTGGCCAAGATCCCGCGAGAGGACCTCCCTCGGCACGTCGGTGTCATTCTGGACGGGAATCGCAGGTGGGCTTCGCTACAGGGCGCAGCCTCGGAAGCGGGTCACCGCGCTGGTGCGGCCAAGATTGCGGACTTCCTGGGTTGGTGTGAGGAGGCCCATGTGGAGGTGGTCACCCTGTGGCTGCTCTCCACGGACAACCTGGAGCGTCCCGAGTCCGAGCTGAGCATGCTGTTCAAGATCATCGAGGGCACCGTCGAGGGGCTCGCCGCGACCGGCAACTGGCGGGTGCATCCGGTTGGCGCCCTCGATCTGCTGCCCGACCACACCGCTCGAGTCCTGAAGGAGGCTGAGGCTGCCACAGCCGGTTCCGCCGGGCTGCTGGTGAACGTGGCCATCGGATACGGCGGCCGTCGGGAAGTGGTCGATGCGGTGCGTTCGTTGCTCATGGAGCACCACCAACGGGGCACCAGCCTGGCCGATTTGGCCACCATTCTTGACGCCGAGGACATCGCCGCACACCTCTACACCAAAGGCCAGCCGGATCCGGATCTGGTGATTCGCACCTCCGGGGAGCAACGTCTGTCGGGATTCCTGTTGTGGCAGTCGGCGCACTCTGAGTTCTACTTCTGCGAGGCCTACTGGCCGGACTTTCGGAAGGTGGACTTCTTGCGTGCCTTGCGTTCCTACACGATGCGCCACCGACGCTTCGGCGGGTAGCGCTAGGGCGGCAAGTGGTGCGGCGGCAAGTGGTGCGGCGGCCGGCAGTCAGGCGCCCTCGGCGATTCGGCGGGCGAACGCGGTGGCCTGCGAAGCCTGGCGCGCTTGTGCGAGCGTGACGATTCCGCGTTTAGTGAGCAGCGGGATCATCCGCACCAACACCTCGGCGGTGGCCAGCGCATCACCCAGCGCTGTGTGGCGGCCCACGACGTTCACCCCCAACCTCCGGCTGACTGCATCAAGGCCGTGCCGGGCCCCAGGCTCGGTGAAAAGCACCGCGGACAGCAGCATGGTGTCCAGTGTGAACGGCTCCAACTCGGCGCCGGCCTTCGCCGCGGCCGGTGCCAGGAAGCCCAAGTCAAAGCCCAGATGGTGGCCCACCAGGACGGACGACTCGGCGTAGTCGGCGAAATCGGCGACCACCTCTGGGGCGCTGCGGGCGTCGGCCACCATCGCCTGGGTGATGCCGTGGATGGCAATCGCTCCGTCCGGAATCGCTCGCCGCGGATTCACCAACTCGTCGAAAGTGTCCTCGGCGCGCACCACGGCGCCGTCCACGCGCACCGCTGCCACCGCCACCAGTCGATCCCCGGCGGCGGAATGCAGCCCGGTGGTCTCGCAGTCGACGACGGTGAAGACGATGTCGGCCAGCGGGGTGTCAAGCCACGCATCCCGCTGCGGCATTGACCGACTGGGGCGGGCCAGGTCGGAACTGAGCCCGATCCGCGGGCCCGAATCGGTGGACGAGTTCGGAGGGATCGCCGACGATGAGGATGGCAGCCGGTTCCTCCTCGCCGCTGATCCGCACCAGTCGAATCGGGATGCCCGCCACGGTTGCGGCTGGGCGTTGCCCAGCGATGGCCTCGGCCAGCACCGGGCGGAAGTCATCGGCGTCGAGGACGCTGAAGATGCTGCGTCCGGCAGCCGGCGGCTGTGCTCTACCGCCAGCCAACACCCGCCGCGCCGCCGGATTCACCAGCAACAGGCGGCCCTGCGCATCGATCACCGCCACCGGTACGTCAAGCCCGGCCAACACCGCGACCAGTGCGTCGCGTTCCCGCCGCAACTCGCCGTGTGCGGCGGCCAGTGCGGACTCCAAGCGTTCCTCCGCGCTGTGGTGTTTCGCCGCCAAGTCGTTGACCGCAGTTGCGGCGGCGCTGCCATCCGGCAACCGGTGGGTGCTGTCGCCATCGGCGATGGTGGCGATGTCGGCTGCCAGCAGTTGGTCGGCATGCCGTTCCCGCTGGCGCACCCACCAACCGATCGCCGCGATTGCCGCGACCAGCGTGACCAGACCGAACCCGAGCACGGGCAACTGCGCAGCTAACGCTGAGGTGACCTCGTCCTTGGACTCTGCAGGTAGGTCCGCCAGTACCACGGCGGCAGTTATGCCTGGCACCACCACGGCGATCCCGATCAGCAACGCCATGATCGGTCTGGTCATTCGGGCTCCCTGGCCGATCCGGCGGACGCTAGAGGTCGGTGCGGTAGGTCATCGCGATTGACCCCTGCGCCGACCTCACAGTCCGCAGGGCGTTTCGCATCAGACCCTGATCCTGCCATGGGATGTCGTCGATTGTGAGGGTGTCGGACAGTTCGGATCCGGCCGCGAGTTGGCGCAGTTGCGAGTGCAGCCGAATTCGGGTGAAAAGGGTGTACGCGAAGTCCAGCCGGCCCGCCAATTTGGCGCTCACACTTCCGTCGGTCGCAGCATCCGCGAGCCGCTCCCGGGTGCTCGCCGCCGGCGAGCCGGCGACCAGTCCGTAGAGGCGCGCCAACAGCACGATGGGTGCGAGGCCAGACTTCTTGACGTCGATGGTGCCGCGAGGGAGCCGGCCAAGCGCGGTCAATGGCACCCCGAACGAATTCGCCGCCTGGGCCAGGCCATGCAGCAGGCGTTGCGAATCCGCGCCGGTCCGCAACTGCGCGAGCAACGGTGCGGTGTCGAGGGTCCCAGTCACCCGGCGCAAATCAAGGAAGATGTCTGCATCCAACACCGCATCGGGGGTCGGAGCGGCGATCCGATCGGCGATGATGGTCAGCCAGTCCGACACCGAATGCGACCAACGATCGGCCATGTACCCGCCGCTGCACCGGCGCATCCCGAATCGTTCCAGACCCGCAATGACATGATCCGCAAGGTCAAGCGCATAGGCGCTGCGCGCCGCTTGCGGATCGGCCCACACCAGCGCGTGGTCTTGGTCGCTGGCGCAATGCAGCTCCCTGCGGGCGTGGGATCCGAGGGCGATCCAGGCGAAGTCCGACGGCGGGGCTCCGGCGCTGGCGACGTGCTCGGCGACGAGGGCCTCGGTGCGCTGATCCACCGCATCGGACATGGCCGCGGCGACGACGATGGCAGGTTCGGTGTCGGTCAACGCGGTAGCGACGTCCACCAGAGTCGACGCCGTAGCCGTGGTCGATGTGGCCGCGTGGGAAGCAACCGGGTGCGGGGTGCTGCTAGTCAACGTCAACCTCGGGCGGTCCAGGAGCGGTTGACGCCAACCGCTTCGGGGGTATGCAGTCGTACCATGATCCTCCCTACGTCCGGGCGCACCCGACGCCGGGTGAGCAGCGACCCCACCACCATAGTTGCCGCCGACACGGGCAACGCCCAGGCGGCAGGTTGGCTGAGCAGCGCGCTGGGCCAACCGGTCAGGTCTGGCAAGGCGATGGCGGTCAGAATCGCCGCCACCGCCAACGTGCCGCCGGTGATCAGGCCGGCGATCGCGCCGACGTCGGTGAGTCGAGTCCACCAGATCCCCAGCAGCAACAGCGGCGAAAACGTCGCCGCCGCGACAGCAAAAGCCAACGACACAGCCCGGGCCAAGGGCAGCGAACTGGCGAGCAACCCAAGCAACAGCGGCACCAGCACAGCGGCGACCGCCGCCGTCCGGAAAGCCAACACCGGATTCTTCACGAAGCGCCCCACAATGTCCTGGCTCAGCACCCCGGCCACCGACACCGTCAGACCGGTGGCGGTCGCCAAGAACGCTCCCGCGGCGCCAGCCGCGATCAGGGCGCCCAACAGCGTTCCCAGCGTGCCCCCGACCAACGTCGTCGGCAGGAGCAGCACCACCGCATCGGTGCGTCCGGTCATGAGTAACTCCGGGGTGTAGAGCCTGCCCAAGACCCCGTAGGTGACTGGGAAAAGGTAAAACAGACCCACCAACCCGATCACGACCAGCGCCGTCCGGCGAGCGGCCCGGCCATCGGGGTTCGTGTAGAACCGGACGAGCACATGCGGCAGGCCCATGGTGCCGAAGAACAGCGCAATCATCAACGCGTAGGTGCGGTACATCGGGTGGTCCCCGCCACCGACCAACGGAGCCGACCACTCGCTGCCGGTGCTGGGCTCCAAGTCGCTGGTATGCGGGACCGGCGCGCCAGCAGGGAACTCAATGCGCGTGCCGGCAGCAATGGCGGCATCACCGGCCGCAAGGGTGGTCGGGCCGGAGACCGCGGCACCATCGATGGTGCCCTGGGCTGTCACCGCGACCGGCTCGGTCACTGTCAGTTGCACTCCGGTGTCAAACATCACGGTGGTGGCGGACGGAAACTGCGGCGCCGGTGCCGTGAGGGGGCTTGGCGCGCCGTCGGCTTGCCAGGCGGCGATCAGGAAGATCACCGGCACCGAGATCGCCACCACTTTGAGCCAATACTGAAAACCCTGCACCAAGGTGACGCTGCGCATCCCGCCACCAGCCAGTACCGCCAGCACAGTTGCCGCCACCACCACGCCGCCGACCCACACCGGGGTGCCCAGAATCACCCGCAGCGCCAGGCCTGCCCCCTGCAACTGGGGTACGACGTAGAGCCAGCCGATGAGTACCACCAACACGCTGGCGGTGATTCGCACCGGCACCGAACGCAGCCGGGCCTCCGCGAAGTCGGGGATGGTGTAGGCCCCGGATCGGCGCAGGGGCGCGGCCACCAGCGCCAACAGCAGCACGTACCCGACCGCGTACCCGACCGGGAACCACAAGGCGTCCGCGCCCCCGGCCATGATCAGTCCGGCCACCCCCAAGAAGGACGCAGCCGAGAGGTACTCCCCGGAGATGGCAGACGCGTTCCACCAGGGTGGCACTGATCGAGCAGCCACATAGAAGTCCCCGGTGGTGCGGGCCAGCCGGGTGCTGTAGGCCGCCAAGGCGAGGGTGACCAGCACGACTGCAGCCATGGCGGCGAGGGGCATCATTGATCGACCAGGTCCGTGAATTGACGCTCGTTGCGTTCCGCGGCCCGGGTGTACCACCAGCCGACTGCGAGGATCGCCGGATACACCAAACCCCCAAGCAACAGCCACCACAGCGGCACCTCGCCGATCACCAACCGCCGCGGAGCCGACCACAATCCGAACATCACCGGCAGCGCGGCCAACGGCAGCACCACCATCGCAACGGTGGCCAGCCCAAGCCGCAACTGGCTCCGGATCAGGGCTCGCAGATACGTTTCGCCGAGGGCAGTACCGGCATCGATTTCGCTGGTGACCCGGCGTCGGGGAGCGCGTCGGACGTCCCGTCGGGGTCCGGTGACACGCTCCCGTTTGGCAGGACCAGGCTGTTGCGGTTCCATCGGCTAGTCCCGATCGATCCGACGCCGGCGCACCAGCGCTTGGCGCACCGCTGCGGTGTGGCGACGGCTGACCGGCACCGCTTGGCCGTGGCCAAGGTCCACGGTGAGCCGGCCAGCGCTGCTGCGCAGGGATTCCACATAGGCGGTGTTGACCAGGAATTGCCGATGGACCCGAAGGAATCCGACATCACGCCAACGCTCCTCCAGCGTGGTCAGCGGAGTGCGGATCAGGTGGGCGGCGGCGCGGGTGTGGAGGCGCACGTAGTCCCCGCGGGCCTCTACGTAGGCGATGTCGGAGCGCTTGACATAGCGGGTGACGCCGCCGAGTTCCACCGCGATCGTCTCGTCCGGCGGTGGGGTGGCCAGTTGCGATTCGGCCTCGCCTGCCTGCTCGGCAGTCGAGGCTGCTGGCGCTTCGGGCGTCGACTCCGCGCGACGGGCACGGACCCGGCGGACGGCCTCGGCCAGCCGCGTCGCACGGATCGGCTTTCGCAGGTAGTCCACCGCGGCGAGGTCGAAGGCGTCGGCGGCGTGGGTGTCGTACGCGGTGACGAACACCACCGCGGGCGGGTTAGAGAACTTCTCCACGATGCGCGCCAACTCGAGTCCGGACAGGCCCGGCATCCGGATATCGCAGAAGATCGCGTCGATGTCGCCGGGCCCAAGCGCGGCCAGCGCCTCCGTAGCCGACGCTGCCGTGACCACCTCGGTGATGCCCTCGGTGTTGTGAAGCAGGTATTCCAGCTCGTTCAAGGCGGGTGGCTCATCGTCGACGGCAAGCACCCTCAACCCCACGCCGTGCGGCCCGTCCGCTCGCGCGCTCTCATGGTCGGGCCGCGCCTCGGACAGGGATTCATTCGCCCCGGTTTCGTTCATCCCGATTGCACCACCTCGGAGTACTTGGGCACCCGCATGGAGACCAGAGTGCCCGCCATTGGGCCGGTTTCGACGACCAACCCGTAGTCGTCACCGAACGCGGTTCGCAACCGCTCATCGACGTTTGCCAGACCCACGTGATCGCCCGGTTCGCCGGCCAGGCTACGTCGAATCACTGCGGGATCGTTGCCCACGCCGTCGTCTTCGATGGTGATCCGGCACTCCGCACCGCGGTCCCGTGCGCTCAACGCGATCGTGCCGCCCTCGGGGCGGCCCTCCAGGCCGTGCTGGACGGCGTTTTCCACCAGCGGTTGGATGCAGAGGAACGGAATCTTCACCCCGAGTACCTCGGGATCGACGCGGAGCTTGACTTGCAGTCGGTCGCCAAATCTGGCCTGCTCCAGCAACAGGTACTGCTCGATCGATTTGAGTTCCTCGGCCAGGGTTGTGTAGCGACCGTGGCTTCGGAAGGAGTACCGGGTGAAGTCGGCGAAGTCCAGCAGCAATTCGCGCGCCCGATCCGGATCGGTGCGGACGAAGGAGGCGATGGCGGTGAGCGAGTTGAAAATGAAGTGCGGTGAGATTTGGGCCCTTAGGGCGCGGACCTCGGCTTCCGCGCTGCGTGCCCTCGTGCGGTCCAGTTCGGCGAGGTCGAGTTGGCTAGAGGCGAAGTCGGCTACCTCTTCGACCGCGCGCACCAGGGGTGGCCCGCGGTGTGGCTCGAATAGGCCACGAGGGCTCCGACCACCACGTCGTCGGAGGTGAGCGGGGCAGCGACTCCGGACTTGAGCATCGCCGAAACCTCGCGTGCTGCGCTCGCGGGCAGCACGTGAGTGGTGCCGTGGTTGAGGGTTTCGTCGGCGTGCTGCACGGCGATCGTCTGATGCCGTTCACCGGCACCGTCCCACGCCAGCGTGGTGAACCGGTCGGTGATTGCCACGGACTCCACCCCCAGCAGCGTGCGCAGGTGTTTGATGGAGCCCTGGGCGGCGGCGGTGGTGAGTCCGCCCCGCAGATGGGGTGAGGCTTGGCTGGCCACGTGGAGGGTGCGGTACGTCGCAAGGTCGGCTTCGGTGCCCATGCGGGCCCGGCCGCGGACGGCCCGCGCCACGACAACAGCCACGACAATCGCGCCGGCGAGTGCCAGCACCGCGAGCAGCCAGGCGTTCACAAGGGCGAAGGTAGCCGATGGCGGACGGTGCAGGGCCGATCTCGGGGGCGCCCTTTCCGACCCGCGCCCCAAAGTGAGGTTTTTAGGCTCTCAAACACCGAATAAACCTCACTTTGGGGCGCGCTTCAGTCGGCGCTACTCCGAGCCTCCGCCGCCGAGACCAGTTTTGATCAACTCCATCACGGACGAGTCGGCCAGTGTGGTCACGTCGCCGACTTCGCGGTTCTCGGCAACGTCCCGCAGCAGTCGCCGCATGATCTTGCCGGACCGAGTCTTGGGCAACTCCGCCACCACCATGATCTGGCGCGGTTTGGCGATCGGACCGATCTCGTGGGCCACGTGGTTGCGCAGTGACGTCACGATGTCGGGGTCGTCGATGGCGTTGCCTCGCAGGATCACGAACGCCACGATTCCTTGGCCGGTCATTTCGTCCGAGGCACCAACCACCGCGGCTTCGGCGACGGACTCGTGCGAGACCAGCGCCGACTCCACCTCGGTGGTGGAGATTCGGTGACCGGAGACGTTCATGACGTCGTCGACGCGGCCCAACAGCCACAAGTCGCCGTCGTCGTCCTTCTTCGCCCCATCGCCGGCGAAGTACTGCCCAGGGAAGCGCGCCCAGTAGGTGTCGATGAACCGCTGGTCGTCGCCCCAGATACTGCGCAGCATGGCCGGCCAGGGTTCGGTGAGCACCAGGTAGCCACCGGATCCATCCGGAACCGGGGTGCAGGTGTCGTCGACCACGTCCACCGAGATTCCTGGAAGCGCCACCTGCGCCGATCCGGGTTTGGTGGCAGTGACCCCGGGCAGTGGCGAGATCATGATGGCGCCGGTTTCGGTTTGCCACCAGGTGTCCACGATGGGGCAGCGGTCCCCGCCAATCACCCGGCGGTACCACATCCAGGCCTCGGGGTTGATCGGTTCTCCGACTGAGCCGAGCAGGCGCAGGCTGGACAGGTCGTAGTCGGCCGGGATGTCGTCGCCCCACTTCATCATCGTGCGGATCAGGGTTGGCGCCGTGTAGAGGATGGTGACCCCGTACTGCGCGACGATTTCCCACAGCCGCCCCTTGTGTGGGGTATCCGGGGTGCCCTCGTACATCACCTGAGTCGCCCTGTTCGCCAGCGGGCCGTACACGATGTACGAGTGCCCGGTGACCCATCCGACGTCAGCAGTGCACCAGTAGACGTCGTTGTCGGGCTTGATGTCGAACACGTTCCGGAACGTGTAGGCCACCTGGGTGAGGTAGCCGCCAGAGGTGTGTTTGATGCCTTTGGGTTTTCCGGTGGTGCCTGAGGTGTAGAGGATGAACAACGTGTCCTCGGCGTTGTGCGGGGTGTAGGTGTGCTCGTCGCTCTGGGAATCCACCAGCTCGTGCCACCAGTGGTCGCGGCCTTGCACCCAACCGACCTCTTGGGCAGTGCGCTGGGCCACGATCACGTCGGTCACGGAATCGGCGCCGTGTTCCAATGCCTCGTCCACGATTGGCTTGAGCCCGCTTGGCTTGCCGCGGCGGTAGCCGCCGTCAGCGGTGATCACTACCTTCGCTTGGGCGTCCTCGATCCGCGACCGCAGTGCTTCGGCGGAGAAGCCGCCGAACACCACCGAGTGCGGCGCCCCGAGGCGGGCGCAGGCGAGCATCGCGGCGACTGCTTCGGGGATCATCGGCAGGTAGATGGCCACCACGTCACCCTTGCCCACACCTACCGACTCCAGTGCGTTGGCGAGTCGGTTGACGTCTCCCTGCAGGTCCGCGTAGGTGATGTCGCGGGTGTCCCCGGCGGGTTCGCCGACCCAGTGGATCGCCACCTGGTCGCCGTAGCCGGCTTCGACGTGGCGGTCGACACAGTTGTAGGCGAGGTTGAGTTCGCCGTCGCCGAACCACTTGGCGAACGGTGGATTCGACCAGTCCAGCACCTCGGTGAAGGGGGTGTCCCAGCTGACCAGGTCGGTGGCCTGTGCGGACCAGAAACCAAGACGGTCCTCGGCTGCCTCGACGTAGAGGGCCGCGGTTGCATTCGCCTGAGCGGCGAATTCGGCCGACGGGGGGAAGGAGCGGTCCTCGTGGCTGAGGTTCTCCAGGGCGTCGTGGGACATGTGCGGTGGCCTTTCGCTGGGATTCGGGCTAGTTCGTCGTGGTGTGGTCTTGGTGGACGGGGCTAGGGGCTCGGGGCTAGGGGCTAGGGGCTCAGGGGCTAGGGGACAGTGGTGGTGGTCGGACTCGGGCGTTGCCCAGTCAGGGGTTGCCCATGATGCTAGGAGGGTTGGGGGCTCGGGCGCCAGGGACGGGAGGGATTCACCTGACGCCCGAGCGGGCTTGCGGGAGGTCAACCGCGCTAGTGCGCGACCGTCGCCTTCTCGGCGCCGGCGCCGGTGAGCGAGCGGACCTCCATCTCGGCGTACTTCGCGGCGTCGTGTTCCTTCGACGTCACCGCACCGAGCCAGCCGAGGAAGAAGGCCAACGGGATCGAGACCAGCCCGGGGTTGTCCAGCGGGAACCAGGAGAAGTCCAGGCCCTGGATCATTGAGGCGCTCTTACCGCTCACGGGGTCGACCGGCTTGCCGGACACCACCGGCGAGAAGATGATCAAGCCGATCGAGGAGATCAACCCACCGTAGATGCTCCACAGGGCGCCGCGGGTGTTGAAGCCCTTCCAGAACAACGAGTAGAGGATGGTCGGCAGGTTGGCCGAGGCAGCCACCGCGAAGGCCAGTGCAACCAGGAACGCGATGTTCTGATCCTTTGCCAGGATGCCGCCAACGATCGCGACCAGGCCGATCACAACCGCGGCGATCCGAGCGATTCGGACCTCCTTGTCGGCCGCCAGCTCGCCGCGCTTGATCACACTGGCGTAGATGTCGTGGGCGAACGAAGCACTTGCGGTGATGGTGAGACCGGCGACCACCGCAAGGATGGTGGCGAAGGCAACCGCGGCGATGAACCCGAGCAACAGGGTGCCGCCGAGCTCGTAGGCCAGCAGGGGTGCGGCGGAGTTGGCCTTACCAGGTGCGCTCAGGATCTTCTCCGGCCCGACGATGGCAGCGGCACCGAATCCGAGGACCAGCGAGAACAGGTAGAACAGACCGATCAGGCTGATGGCCCAGACCACGGACTTGCGTGCCTCTTTGGCGGTCGGAACGGTGTAGAACCGCATGAGCACGTGCGGCAGCCCAGCCGTGCCCAGCACCAGCGCCATCGACAGCGAGATGAAGTCAATCTTGGACAGGTCGCTCACGCCGTACTTGGCACCCGGCTCCAGCAGCGCCTCACCCAGTGGCGAGGCGTCGGTGGCGCCGGTCAGCAGGGCCGGGAAGCTGAAGCCGTATTTGCCGAGCACCCAGAAGGTCATCAACGCAGCGCCCGCGATCAGCAGCACGGCTTTGATGATCTGCACCCAGGTGGTGCCTTTCATGCCGCCCACCAGGACGTACATGATCATGATGATGCCGACCACCGCGATGGTGATGGATTGCCCCACGGTTCCGGTGATGCCCATCAGCAGGCTCACCAAACCGCCAGCGCCCGCCATCTGCGCGAGCAGGTAGAACAGTGAGACCGCCAGGGTGGAGATGGCCGCTGCGGTGCGCACCGGGCGCTGCCGCATCCGGAACGCGAGCACGTCGGCCATGGTGAACTTGCCGGTGTTGCGAAGGAGTTCGGCCACAAGTAGCAGTGCCACCAGCCAGGCGACCAGGAAGCCGATCGAGTAGAGGAAGCCGTCGAAGCCGGTCAGCGCGATGGCCCCGGTGATACCCAGGAAGCTCGCGGCGGAGAGGTAGTCGCCGGCGATCGCGGTGCCGTTCTGGCCACCGGTGAAGGAACGTCCGCCGGCGTAGTAGTCGGCTGCGGTCTTGTTGTTCCGGCTGGCGCGGATCACGATCACCATCGTGCCGGCGACGAAGAGTAGGAAGATTGCCATGTTGACCACCGGGCTGCCGGCGATTGCCGACCCCAAGGTGGAGTTGATGTCGATCATGACGCGTTGCCTTCCATCTCGTCACGGATTTCGGTGGCCAGCGGGTCGAGTTTCGTGGTGGCGTGGCGGATGTACAGCGCCGTGATGAGTCCGGTCGTGACGAACTGCAGCAGGCCGAAGAGGATGCCGATGTTGCCGACGATCGGCACCGAGGTGGCCATCCAGTCCGGGGCGAAGATCGACGCGAAAACGAACATGAAGTACCAGACCAGGAACGCGATCGTCATCGGGAAGGCGAACCTGCGGTAGCGGTGGCGCAGCTCGACGAACTGCGGTGATTTCTGGACTTCTATGTAGGCAGCCGGGTCGGGGGTGCCCCCGACCTTCGGCAAACCTTCGGTGGTGCTCATGTCGCCACGACCTCCTTGGCAAGTGGGTCCGGCAGGGTCGCCGGTGGAATCAAGGTAGGGAGCGACCGAATCGTGTGGTAGGTCGAACAGCGGGTGCTGCGACCGACGGCGGGGGAGTGTCTGCCACCGGCAGGCGAGGTCACGATGAACGGTGCCCGCCCGCCGATGAACGGCGCGATGAATGCCGGGCGTGTCCGCCCGGATCCACTCGGCTTGCGGGTTAGGTTCGCACTATTCGCACCGGCCGCCGACGGGCGGACCGGAACTGGCCGCAACGCGGGAGGCTCGGATGCCACAGAGGGAATCAACCAACTTGCGGACCGGGGTGCGGACCTACGTGCTCGACACCTCCGTGCTGCTGTCCGATCCCCACGCAATGGTGCGCTTCGACGAACACAACGTGGTGTTGCCGGTGGTGGTGATCACCGAGTTGGAGGCCAAACGCACCCATCCGGAACTCGGGTACTTCGCCCGCACCGCGCTGCGACTGCTCGACGATCTGCGGTTGACCCATGGCGCGTTGCACACGCCGGTACCACTGGCCGACGGTGGCCGGCTGAGCGTGGAACTCAACCACACCGACCCCACCGTGTTGCCAGCGGGCCTTCGCCTCGGCGATAACGACACCAGGATTTTGGCGGTGGCGGCAAATCTGGCCGCTGAGGGTCACTCCGTGGTGGTGGTGAGCAAGGACCTGCCGATGCGGGTGAAGGCGTCGGTGGCTGGGTTGGCCGCGGAGGAGTACCGCGCGGAGTTGGCGGTCTCCAGCGGTTGGACCGGGATGTCCGAACTGGACGTGTCGGAGCAGGTGGTGGAGGACATCTACCACCACGATCTGGTGGACATCGACGAGGCTCGGGACCTCCCGTGCCACACCGGAGTGGTGCTGCATTCGCACCGGGGTAGCGCTTTGGGGGTGGTCACTGCCGGCAAGCAGGTCCGGTTGGTGCGTGGCGATCGGGAGACCTTCGGCCTCCGCGGACGTTCTGCCGAGCAGCGCATTGCGCTGGAATTGTTGATGGATCCCGACGTGGGCATCGTGTCACTTGGGGGCAACGCCGGCACCGGAAAGTCGGCCCTCGCGTTGTGTGCCGGCCTGGAGTTGGTGATGGAGCGGCAATTGCATCGCAAGGTTGTGGTGTTCCGCCCGCTGTATGCCGTCGGCGGCCAGGAGTTGGGCTACCTTCCGGGCTCTGAGGGCGACAAGATGGCGCCGTGGGCGCAGGCCGTGTACGACACCCTCAGCGCGGTGACGACCCCCGATGTGATCGACGAGATCATCGACCGAGACATGGTGGAGGTGCTGCCGCTCACGCACATCCGTGGCCGCAGTTTGCACGACTCCTTCGTGATCGTTGACGAGGCGCAATCGTTGGAGCGCAATGTTCTGCTCACGGTGCTTTCGCGGATCGGGCGCGGCTCTCGGGTGGTACTGACCCACGATGTGGCGCAGCGGGACAACCTTCGAGTCGGTCGGCACGACGGCATTGTGGCCGTGGTGGAGAAACTCAAAGGCCATCCGCTATTCGCCCACATCACCCTGACTCGGTCCGAGCGGTCGGCGATTGCCGCGCTCGTGACCGATGTCTTGGGTGAGAACTCGTACGTCTAGCCCGGGAGCGGTCCCGGCGCGCCGGGGTCAGTAACCCTGGTTGTAGCCAGCGTTCCACGACTTGAACTTGGTGTACCCATAGCGCGAAATGACGTAGCTCAGCGCGGCGTAGAGGTTCGTGTAGGGGTGCGTCTGCCACGGTGAGGCGAACTGCTGACGGATGCTGGTGCCATTGACGGGCACGTAGGTCAAAGTGCCGCGGTAGCCGGGCCGTGCGTGCGCCTGATAGGTCGGAGCGATCGTTTGCAGCAGTCCCATTGAGGCATATCCCATGCGGGCGTTGAAGTCCCAGCCGTTCACAGCGCCCGGGTTTCCGGCGGACTCCTGCTGAATCTGGGCCATGATTCCGGGGAAGTAGTAGGGGTCGATGTTGAGTTCGGCCATCACCCCGAGTACCAGGTCGCCCCAACGGATGACCTGTGAGTAGTAGGCCACACCGCGGGGGTGCCGGATCGTGCCGCCGTTCCAGGTGGTGGCGCCGAAGTTCACGTTGGCGTCCTGATTCCCTCGGATCGCCGCCCGCCACGTGGCCGCGAAGAAGGGTTCAGTGGCCATTCGACGCTGGACGTCTGCCGTGAACTGGGCCGCGAACGCCGGGTCGGTGGCGATCCTATTCCGCACCAGCGCGATGAACTCGAGACGGAACGCCGGGTCTTCGATGATTCGTTTCTGGATGGCAGCGGCCATGGCGGCGTTTTGCGGAGTCACGTCGGCGGCGACGGTCGTTGGAGCTTGCGGCTCGACGGGGGTGGCCGGCGGCGGGCTAGGTTCAACTTCCGGTGTCTCGCTGACCGCCGGTGTGGGGGTCGCTGACTCACTAGCGGAGGCCTCCGGGGTTGGGGCCTCGCTCGGCGGGGTTGAGGGATCTGGCTCGGTAAGAGGCAAGGGAGCAGGTTCGGTGCTCCCGGCAGGGTCAGGTTGAGCCTCCTCGGCCGGGCTGGTCTCCGTCGCCGGATCGACCGGCAGCGTCGGCACCGACGATGAGAACGGGTCGGGGACGGCAGGTGTCGGGTCTGACTGCGACTCGACCGTGGCATACGCGGTGGGGTCAGGGGCGGCCTCTGCCAACGCCGGAGTGGCCGCCAAAGTCACTAGGGGCATGGCAAATGCAGCCGCTTGGATAACCCTTCGGGCACGCCGGCGACGGTGTTTTGGGTGCGTCATGTACTCGGGTCCTCAACTTGACGTATGTCGTGTTCTCGTTGCGCTCATTAGGATCGTGCGCGACCTACTGAAGTTGACTTTACGGGCACAAGTAGCGGCATTGACTCAATACTTACTGTTGAGAAACGGTCAAACCGGACATTGCGGCTGAAGCCGAAAGAAGTTGATCACCTGATCGGCGTAGCGGATCACCCCTGCGGAGGTCCGACCGGAATGCGGTTGGCGATCGGTCGGGAGGTGTCCGCGAAGAAGTCGTTGCCCTTGTCGTCCATCACGACGAAGGCTGGGAAGTCCTCCACTTCGATTCGCCACACCGCTTCCATCCCGGCGTCTTCGAAGTCGAGCACCTCAACCTTGCGAATGCAATCCTGGGCAAGCCGGGCGGCTGGCCCACCGATTGATCCCAGGTAGAACCCGCCGTGCTTCTTGCAGGCCTCAACGACCGCTTTTGATCGGTTCCCCTTCGCAAGCATCACCATGGATCCGCCAGCTGCCTGGAACTGGTCCACGTAGGCATCCATTCGTCCCGCAGTGGTGGGTCCGAAGGAACCAGAGGGCAGTCCGGCGGGCGTCTTCGCCGGGCCTGCGTAGTACACGGGATGATCGCGGAGGTATTGCGGCATAGGTTCGCCGCGGTCCATCATCTCCTTGATTCGAGCGTGCGCGATGTCGCGCGCCACCACCAGGGTTCCGCTGAGTGACACCCGAGTCTTCACCGGGCACTTGCTGAGTTGGGCGAGGATCCGCGCCATCGGCTGATTCAGGTCGATCCGCACCACGTCGTCGTCAAGGTGGTCATCGGTCACTTCGGGCAAGTAACTGGCTGGGTCGGCTTCGAGTTGCTCCAGGAAGACCCCCTCGGGGGTGATCTTTGCCAGCGCCTGTCGATCCGCCGAGCACGACACCGCCACTGCAATCGGTGCGCTGGCGCCGTGGCGGGGTAGCCGGATCACTCGCACGTCGTGGCAGAAGTACTTGCCACCAAACTGCGCTCCGATACCGAAGTTCTGAGTGAGTTTGAGGACTTCCTGTTCGAGTTCGAGGTCGCGGAACCCGTGGCCGGTCCGGCTGCCGGTGGTCGGCAGGGAGTCGTAGTAGCGCGCCGAGGCGTACTTCGCGGTCTTGAGTGCGTATTCGGCGCTGGTGCCGCCGACTACAACCGCGAGATGGTAAGGCGGACACGCCGCCGTGCCGAGTTTGCGCAGGCTCTCGTCGAGGAAGCCCATCATCGAGGTCGGATTCAGAACGGCTTTGGTCTCCTGGAACAGGAACGACTTGTTCGCGGAACCGCCGCCTTTGGCCATGACCAGAAACTTGTACGCAAGCGCGTGGTCCGGATCCGTGTCGGCGTACAACTCGATTTGGGCGGGGAGATTGGTTCCGGTGTTGACCTCTTCCCACATCGTCAGCGGCGCCATTTGGGAGTAGCGCAGGTTGAATTGTGCGTAGGCGTCGAAGATCCCACGCGACAAGTGCTCCTCGTCGCTACCGGTGGTGAGGACGTGCCCGCCCTTCTTTCCCATGACGATGGCGGTGCCGGTGTCCTGGCACATCGGCAGCACCCCACCGGCGGCGATATTGGCGTTCTTCAGCAAGTCCAGCGCCACAAAACGATCGTTGGGTGAGGCCTCCGGATCATCCAAGATCTTGCGTAGCTGGGCCAAGTGGCCGGGACGCAGCAGATGTTGGATGTCGTGAATCGCCTCGAAGGTCAGAAGCCGGAGGGCTTCGGGCTCAACCTGCAGGAAGGTGCGCCCGGCGGCCTCCACTGTGCTCACACCGTCGGCGGTTAGCTGCCGGTACGGGGTGGTGTCTTCGCCAAGGGGGAGGAGGTCTTCATAGATGAACTCAGCCATCTGCCCAGCGTAGCCCGGGCTGGGAGTTGCGTTAACCGGCTACGGGTGTGGCAGGTCCTGTGGCGGATCACCCCTTCCCGTCTGCCCTTACCAATTCTTTGCGATGCGCGTGGTCGGGGTCACCGCAATTGCCTGATTGAAGCTCCGCTGACGGGGAAGAACGTCTGTGTCGAACGAACCCAACCGCAACCAAGGAGTGATTCGAGACCATGAAGACCCGACGCAACGCAATGATCATCGGTGGCACCCTTGCCGCAGGTGCGGGGCTTGCCGCGGCGCTCACGGCCAGCGCAGCTCCCGTGACCGAAGAGACTGGTACGGCGAGCGAGACCACCCAATCCCAAGTCGACGAAGCGGCCATCGCCGCCGCGGTCGTCGCCAAGTGGCAGTCCGAAGCCGCCATGGCCGACGCTGTGATCGCCAAGTGGCAGTCCGAGGCTGCTGCGGCTGAGGCCGAGCAGGCCGCGATCGCCGCAGCCGAAGCCGAGGCCGCTGCCCAGGCTGCCGCCGAAGCCGAGTACTACAACGCCATCGCTTCGAACATGCGCGCCCAGGCCGCCGCTGCCGCTGCAGCAGCCGCACCGGCTCCGGCTCCGGCTCCCGTCGTCCAGTCGGCCCCGTCCGGTGGATACGCGGGCGGCGATGTCGCCGCGTGGGCCTCAAGCGCCAAGTCGATGTCAGTGAAGATGTGCGAGTCCGGCAACAACTACTCCACCAACACCGGCAACGGCTACTACGGTGCCTGGCAGTTTGACCTGCCGTCGTGGATGGCCAACGGCGGTGGCGCCTACGCCTCCCGTCCGGACCTTGCCCCGGCCTGGGCCCAGGACCAAGTTGCCTACAACTACTACCAGGTTGCTGGCTGGGGCCCCTGGTCCTGCGGCTGAGCAGTAACGGCCTCGGTGGTTTGGAGCGCCAAAGCTCAAATCGCCTGATGACCAACCGCGGTGGGTCCAACCCGATTCAAGGGTTGGGCCCACCGCTTTTTGGTGTCCCCCTTGTTGTGCCCGAGGCCCGAGCGCTCCAGGGCAACCCGAGCGGCCTTGCGCGCAGCCGTGCCGACGAAACTCGCACTCACCGCCATCGCAGGGGCCGGGTCCCGCCGATACCACCAGGCACCCTCACCAGGGGGGTATCCGGCGGCCTTCTTGGCCGCCAGCCACTGCCTCGCCACCAGCACGTTGAGATTGCCCACGGAGTGGCTTCGGGGAGTGTTCTGCTCGCCCCAGGCCACGGGGCGGCCAGTGATCGACAGGTGCGCGGCCCGCAGGATATCCAGCCCGGTGGTGGTGGTGAACAGGCGGAATTGGGCGCCACGACGAGGGTTGAAATCGACCAGCCAGGTGCGCCCGGTCATCGGATCGTGGGCCCAGTCCGAGTCGTAGGGGCCCTGGAATCCGATGTGGGCGCACAGGTCCGCGGTGAGTCTTGCGAGGTCAGGATTTCGAATAGCGACCGAATATGTGCCGACTCCCGTGCGGGTCGGGTACGCCACTTCCTTGCGACCAGTAAAGGAGTGCCAACTCGGTGCATCCGGGCCGGCGAGGCCAGCCGAATACCAAAACTCCACTCGATCTGGATCAAGGAATTGCTGCACCAGCATTGGCCGGCCAATTGGCCACTGGAGGATCAGTTGTTGTAGATCGGCCCGGCTCGACACGACTTGGGTGCGCATCGTGTTGGACTCGTGCAATCGGGCGAAGGGTTCGGGTGCCTTGACGATGACCGGGAATCCGATGTCATCCGCGAAGCTGATCAGATCTGTTGGATCTTCGGACGCCATGGACGCTGGGTACGGCACCGCAGCGTCGTCGCAGATGGCCGCCAGCGAAGCCTTGCTCGATAGCCGACGAGGAAGGTCCGGGGGCACGTCGAAGGTGAGCAGCAGGGGGCTCAATAGGTTGCGCTGTTCTGCGAGTAGGACCGCCGATTCATCGTCACCGGCGATGGCGAGCACCGGCGCTCCGATCTTCGCTGCCACCTCGTTGAGTCGGTTGACCGATTCATCCACGGAACCTTGCGGATCCAGCGGTGGCCCAAGCACCGACGTGGCGAATCGTGACCTCAGCAGTTCCGGCTCGCTAGCGTCTGCCAGCAGGTGCACCTGGACGCCGAGCAAACCCAGGCTGCGCACCGTTGCGAGGGCGCCATAGTCCCAGCGTGGGCTGCCCGTTCGAACAAGCAGGGCGGCAACCGCGGTGTCTAGTTCGAGCGCACGATCCGATGCTGTCGCCACGTGGAGATCCGTTCTGACGTCAATTAGTCGAATGCCCCGTTCGGGCTCGACCCGGACATGGCTGCGAGCGTATCGGAGATCACTGAGACGGTCTGATTGATGTGAAAGTTGCTCTCAGCACGCCTCCGTGCATCGGCTCTGGCGGTGGCGAGTCGTTGCGGGTCCGCGGCGAGCCAATCGTTGAGCGTGGCCGCCAGCTGCGTGGGGTCTTCTGGTGTCACGATTCGCCCGCACTCAGCGCCCACTGCCTCGCGGGCACCGGTGACGTCCGAGGCAATCACCGGCGTTCCCACTGCAAGGCTCTCAAGCGGAACCAGCGCCATGCCCTCCCAGCGGGACGGGCACACCACAACGTCTGCCACTTGCATCCATTTGATGGCAGATGATCGATCGGTGCCCCCGACGAAGAGTACGTCGCTGCGTTGCCCTTGACGACGCAGTTCAGATTCCAACGGACCGTCGCCGACCAGGACAAGTCGACGATTCACCCCCGCAACCTCGGGCCAGGCCTGCAGCAGGATGTCCTGCCCCTTCTGTCGGTGCAGCCGTCCGACGCATACGACGGCCGTTTCGTCTGGGTGGAGTCCGAGATCCACCCGTGCCGCGCGACGTTCGGCGTCGTCAAGGGGTCGAATCAGGTCGACATCCACACCGTTGCGAGCAACTTCGTAGCGGCTGTGAATCCCAAGTTTGCGACCCTCAAGCTCTTCGCCCTCGCCGACCGTGAGGATCACATCGGTCCAACGAGTCGCGAATTGTTCCCATTTCATGGCAGCGCGACTCTTGGCGCCGTCTGCTGCGGCCATCGACCACGAGTGCGGGCTGAACGCCGTGGGGGTGCCGCCTCGCAGCAGCAGGCGCCCGATCAGTCCGGCCTTGGCCCCATTCAGGTGCACGACATCGGGATTGAAGTCAGAAACGATTGCGCGCAACTGTCGCAACTCGAGCAGGACCCCCTGGTGCGGATCGTTCACCGCGTCCCATTCGAACACTTGCACGTCGGAGGCGGCAACGGCCTGTCCCAGCCAACCATCCCGAGGACACGCCACGGCGACTCGCCAGCCTTGCTCTGATAGCCCTCGCGCCCAATCCACCACGCATTGGGCGACGCCGGCGGTGGTGGGCTGAGAAACCAGAAGTACTGATGCCATAGGCCCTCCCAAGAATGGATACCGACATCTAATCGCATCGGTCCAACAGTTGATTCACTGTACTGGCACCCGTCTTTGCGCTTTCTTTACCAATCTCGTGGGGGGCAACACGTCGAGTGGGTGTGTGAGCCGCTCTGGCTGGGGAATCACTTAGGTGTCGAAAGAACAGAACACACGAGACGAGCAGAGAGGCAGTCACATGAAGAATCACATGAAGACTCGGAAGACAGCCCTAGTGCTGACCGGAACCATCATCGCTGGCGTGGGTATGACCGCAGCGATCACAGCCAACGCCGCACCCATCACAGCCACCACTGAGACCTCGCCAGACGCCCAGATCGAAGCACCGGCTGCTGGCGTTGAGCAAACCACCGCAGCGCCGTCCGAAGACGCGATTCGTGCCGCTGTTGCAGAGAAGATGATCGCTGAGGCCGAGATGCGGGAGGCCGTTGTTGCCCAGTGGCAGGCTGAAGCCGCCGCTGCCGAGGCCGCCGCGCAAGCCGCGTCCCCGGTGTCGGCGGAGGTTGCCGCCTGGGCCAGCAGCCCGAAGTCCATGGACGTCAAGTTCTGCGAGTCCACCCACAACTACTCCATCAACACCGGCAACGGCTACTACGGTGCCTGGCAGTTCGACTACCCGTCCTGGCACGCCAACGGTGGCGGCGCCTACGCCGAGTACCCCCACCTCGCCCCAGACTGGGCGCAGGACCAAGTGGCCTACAACTACTACCAGGTTGCCGGCTGGGGCCCGTGGGAGTGCGGCTGATCGACAACGCCGCTGGGCTGCAGTCCGCACCACAACTGTGGCACGCTAGCCAACGTGAAGCACACAAGACAGGTCGCCCGGAGCGGAGAACGCCCGGGCGGCCTGTTTTTGGGTTTCGCACTGCCTGACTCATGCCCACTCCGCAGTCACGACACGTAGCCACGAGGAGTCATACGATGCCCACCCCAATACCTTCAAGCGAGATCGATGCAGTCGTCGCCCGGCTTGACGATTGGCAGGTGGTGGACGACGCCATCATCCGCAAAATCGAGTTCGCCACCTTCCGCCAGGCAATCGACGCCATTTCCGCGGTCGCGGTGGTAGCAGACGACCTTGACCATCACCCAGATATCGACGTTCGGTGGCGGACGGTGTCCTTTCGCTGTTCGACTCACACTTTGGCTGCGGTCACCGATGTTGATATCGAACTGGCGGCGGAGATCGATCGGATCGCTCGCGAGGCTGGCGTCGCAAGCTCCGACTGAAGTGTGCAGCGCCTGACGGCGCGGTGTCCCCGAGCTACCGCGCGACGCGGTGTCCGCCGCTCTGCTTGGCTCGGTAGAGGGCCGAATCCGCCCGGCGCAGGATGGTTTCCGGGTCGTCGTCGGGCCGGGAGCACGCCAAACCCATGCTCAGTGACGGAGTGACAACGCGATCGTCGATGGCGATCGGTGCCCCCACTTCGTCCAGCACCCGCTGCGCGAGGCGGAGTGACTCGTCCTCGTTTGCTAGTGGAGCCAGTACAGCGGCGAATTCGTCGCCACCGATCCGGCCCAGCACGTCTGTGCTGCGAAGCACCCTGCTGAAACGGCGCGCAACTGCCGAGATGAGGGTGTCGCCTGCCGCGTGCCCCAAATCGTCGTTGATTGACTTCAGCCCGTCGAGATCGGCGTAGAGCACACACACCCGTTCGCCGGAGTCGGCGCTGGCCCGCAGTGCACCGGCAAGAGTGGCGTGGAAGGACCGCCGGTTTCTGGTTCCGGTCAAGGAGTCGTGATCCGCAAGATGCTCCAGCGCCGTCCGGGCTTGCCTCGCCTCGGTAATGTCGAGGACTTGGCCGACCAGGGATAGCGGTTCCCAGTTCTCGTCTCGGACGATTGCCAGGGCGAACTCCACCCAGACTGTGGAGTGGTCGTCTCGGAGCAGGCGCAACTCTTGTCGGACCGAATCGGCCCGACCGGAGAAGAGTTCGTCATGCATGTCCGTGACTTTCTCTTCGTCTTCGGGGTGCACTAGGTCAATCACCCGTCGGACGGCCAACCACTCGCGCTCGCGTCGAAGCATGAGGCTCAACGCCGGGTTGGTCTCCACAAGGCCACCGGTCAGATCCTCCACAATCATGCCGATCGGCGCAGATTCCATGGCCATCCGGAACCGTCTTTCGCTGCGCGACAGATCCCGGAAGGCTCGCACCTGAGCATCGACGTCGCGTAGACGGAGCACCATCGTCCCCTTTGAGGCGCTGGTGGAAGCGGTCGTGGTGGAGCCCGCCGTTGCGGTACCCACTCCGTGCAAAGTCGCCTCGACCCACTTGTGCCAGCCGTCGCCGGCTTCCACCCGCAACGTCAACGCCGACGAGGAATCACCCCACGACATTCGCGTGAGTTCAGCGCAAAACTCTGCCCGGTCGTTGGGGTGGACGATCTCGGTCACCGAACGGCCGAGAAGTTCTCGTGATCGTCGTTGCAGCATTGCTTCGACCGAGGGGGAGATCCAGGAGAAGCGACCGTCTGCCGTGAGTTGGGCAACCACGTCCCCGGCATGGATGGCCAGGACCCGGAAGTGGGCTTCGCTTTCTTCGAGGGCGACGGTGGCGTCGTGCCGTGCTTGCACGTCACGCAGGCAGTCAATCCCGCCGATGACGGTGCCATCGGCATCGGTGAGGGAACGGCCCACTCCGCTCATCCACAGCCAGGAACCGTCCGCTGTGCGGATGCGCGCCTCGAAGTCCCCTCCCTCCTGACCTGCGGCGCGCAGTGCCGTCATGCGCGCCATCAGTTCCTGTAGGTCCGCCGGATGCATGAGATCGGGTACTCGCAGACCGAGCAAGTCGTCGGGGTCATAGCCGAGGATCTCGGTGACCGAAGGTGAAGCCCATTCGATGGTTCGGCTCGTACCGGTCCGGAGCACGACGTCAGTGGAGTTCTCAGCCAGGATGCGGTACCGCTCTTCAGATTCGGCACGCCGTTGCGACTCTTCGTGTCGTGCTGTGTTGTCGCGCCAACTCAAAATCTGTCCCGCGGCCGTGTGCGCGAGCCTGACGTCAATCCAGCGAGGCCGGCCGTCAACCACCGACGTGACCTCAACGGCATCGTGCGCGACCGGTTCGGGATCGTGGGCAGCTTGCTGGCTCCAACCGATGACCCGTTGCACGTTCTCGCCTTGGAACTTCTCCGAAAGCGACGCCCCCACCACTTCATCGCGACTGAGCGCGAGGTACTCACAAGCTGCCTCGTTGACCTCCAGAAAGACCAAGTCAACAACTTCGCCGTCGCCGCCGAGCACCGGGTCGAGGACCACACACGGATCGACGATCGCCGCAAGCATCAGCAGCGGCCAATCATGTTCTGGCCTTATGGCCAGCCGCGGCTTGGCCATGATGCGACGCGTCGCCGGCGTCGTCTCTTCCCAACACTTCACACCTCGTGACTAACATTTCGGGCGGCACCGAACTTCCACCGTGCCAAGCCAACCACATCAGCCCAACTGTGGGTGATGCATGTCGAAAACCATCGCGCCGGCTGCCGAACCCATCCCCAAAATTGCTCAGCCCCAGAACCGGTCCAGGGCGTCGGCGTCATCGGAGGCCTGCCGAGTAGCCATGGCCACTGCTGTAGGCACCGAGGAAGGCGACATCAGCGTGGCCAGGTCGGTTTGCAGCGGGCCCCGGACGAACACCTCGCCGCCGGCCCGCCGGATAGCTTTGATCTCATTGGGGAGCGAATCTGGTCGGATCGTCATCATCGCTTCGGCCCTGGCTGCATCCGCAGAAAGTGACAGAATCACCACTCGCTCGGCGCCTACGGTGAGGTCGCCGTGGGTGCCGGTTCCGCTGACCCCGCCGTCCATGCAACGGCGGTCACCGACCGGTTGCGGGCTAAATAGACCTGGAACCGAACTGCTTGCGGCCGCAGCCCTGGCCGCTGATACCCGGGCGGTGTCTCGAATCACGAGACGCTCGCCAGTGAAGGTGTCCACAGTCGTGAGGGTGAGGGCCGCGGCCGGCCATCTGCGCGTGGACAGCAGCGCCGTCACAGACCGTCGCAGCTTTCCGGCTGGGGCGGCATCGGCTGCCAGCGCCGCGTGCCCGATGGCCCGCACGGTTGCGGGTTCGGAGTCGGTGGCCTGGCGGAACAACTCAACGGCTCGCTGCTGGCTTGGGCGCAAGCCCGTGGCTGGTGCCATAGCGGAGACCACGGAGGGGACTTTCGCGAGTACGCCGAGTTCGGCCCGCGCCAGACCGGTGCGCCCGGCGGTCGCCAGCGACGCCACGACGGATCCTGCGGAGGTACCCACCACGCAACTGGCGTCTGCCAGGTGCACGCCGCGTTTGGAAAGTTCGTGCAAGTAGCTGATTTGCCAGGCGATGAAGAAGATACCGCCGCCGCCCAGTACCAACGCCCGACGTTGACCCGCGCCATACTCGGCGGTGAGGTCATAGGGGAGCGGTAACCCATCACTTTCCGACACGCTCACCAGCCTAGCCGTGCCCAGCAACCACACCACAATCGCTTGGACGCCCGGTCCGGGTTCGCGGCATCGCGACACAGCAGCGAAGATGAAGCCATGGCGACCAGCACCAAGAGCCGTGCGAATCAAACCGTGCGGGACCTCCTGATCTCGATGTCGGTGGTCGGGATTTTTGTGGCGTTCCTGTATCTGATCGTCCTGCGGCCCACGCCTGATCCGGTTCGTGAGGTGGAAGTCGCCGGTCCGGCGAGTGTGGCGCAGTCGGCCCAAGCCTTCGACGTTGTGGTGCCCGTCGGGCTACCCGAGGGCTGGCGGGCGACCAGCGCCAGGTTCACTCCCGGGCCCTCGGAGGACACCGGTACCTGGTTCAACGGCTACATCGATCCCAACGGGGAGTTCGTGGCAGTGGTCCAGCAAGATTTCGACCTGGAGGGGTTCATCGCTGAGCAAACCGATGACGGCACCCCGGAGGGGACCATCGAACTCGTCAATGGCTCCTGGCAGCGGTATTACTCGGCCGAGACCGATGAACGCGCCATCGTGCTCAACGACCCGAACGTCACCACCGTTGTGACCGGCACGGTTCCCTACGCCGAACTCGAGGCATTCGCCGTGCTGCTCCGCCCGGTGGCGTGAGTCAACCCGCAGCCAGGGCAGTACCTATCGCAAGCAGCAGACTGAAAACCAACTCGAGCCGAGCGGTTTCGCCGAGCACCACAATCAAGTCGGCGCCCACCGCCCCGCTGCGCACATGCCGGGCCGCGCCGGCCGCAAGGGGCACCGTCACCAAGGCGAGGGCCGCCAGCGAGGGCCAACCAGCTGGGTCGATCAAGCCCAGAATCGCGACCGCCAGCACGATCACGAATGGCGCCCACACCAGGCCAATGAACAAGTTGCGGGTGCGCGCATCGCCGAGCCGAGCCGCCAGCGTCTGCTTGCCCGCCAAGCGGTCCGTGTGCACATCCCGGAGGTTGTTGGCCACCAGGATCGCAACCGCCAGCAGCCCGACTGGGACGGCAAGCACCACGCTGAGCAGGCTGATGCTGCCGGTGAAACAGGCAGCGGTGCCCACCACAGCGACCAGCCCGAAGAAGATGAACACGAACACTTCCCCCAGCCCGGCGTAGCCGTAGGGGCGAGGACCGCCGGTGTAGAACCAGGCCGCTGCGATTGCCGCCGCGCCGACGATGAGCAGCCACCACAGCCCGGTGATCACGACCAAGGTAAGCCCGGCAACTGCAGCGACACCGAACGCTGCGAAGGCGGCCAACTTCACCTGCTGCGCGGGGGCAAGCCCCTGCCCGACCAAACGCACCGGCCCAACCCGTTCGGAATCGGTACCGCGGATGCCATCGCTGTAGTCGTTGGCATAGTTGACGCCCACCTGCAGCGACAGCGCGACCACCACGCAAAGCGCCGCGATCACCAGATCGATGAGCGCGTAGGCATCGGTGGAGGTGAACGCCGCGGCCCCGGCGCCGACCGCCACCGGGGCCACCGAAGCAGGCAACGTTCGCGGACGAGCTCCCTGCCACCACAGCTTTGCAGCCGTCATTGCGGTCCCTTCTGCAGTCGTTGCACGTCCACCTTGCCACCTGCAAGGCGGGGAAGTTCAGAGGTCAGCAACACCCGCGGTGCGGCGGCGGTCCCCAGCTGTTGCGCCACCAGCCGCCGGATCGACTCGGCCGACGCCGAACCCACAACGTGGGCCACAACTCGGTGGCCACCACTGGAATTCGGCACCGCGACCACTGCGCTGTCGACGACGCCAGCCGCCTCGGCGACTACCCGGGCGACCGCGGCCAGGTCGACATTCACCCCGCCCACAGTGACCACCTCGTCGAATCGGCCCAACACCTGCAAAACTCCATCGCCACGGAGGCGCCCGCGGTCCCCGGTGTGGAAGAGCCCCCTGCCAGTAGTCGGCATGTGCGAGTCCAGGTAGCCCGACGCCAGGCAGGCACCACCGAGCAGAATCTCGGACTCGTCGCCCACCTCGCAGATGGCATCGGCGGTGGGGTGGCCGTCGTAGACGCAGCCTCCGCAGGTTTCGGTCATGCCGTAGGTGGTGGTGACGGTCAGGCCGGCGGCGGTTGCTGCGCGCAGCGTCGATGCGGCGGCCGGCCCGCCGCCGAGGAGCACCCGGTCGAAGCGGGCCAAGGCGGCAACGGCCGCTGGAACAGTGCACAGTCGGTCGAGTTGGGCGGCGACCAGCGAGATCCGCGCTGCCTCACCACGCGCTTCGGTGCGGTCGAGGAAACGCTGCAATTCGGCTGCCACCGCGGCGGCCTCGAAACGTGCCAGCCCGCCGCTCCCCGACCAGGACTCCAGCGTGTGTCCGCTCAGGAGCGCCCGGGTTGTTGCGATCAAGGCGCCAGCAGTCACCGGAGGCAATGCGACAAACCAGGCTGAAGCCCCGCCCAAGGCCACATCACGTGCGGCTGCAGCCGCCCGCAGGGCCTCGCGGCTCAGCACCACCAGCCGCGGTGCGCCGGTGGAACCGCTGGTGGGCAGGATCACCGCAGCGTCGCCCGGCACCGACGTTGCGGCTCCGGTGGGCCTTCCTGGGTGTGGGCGCTGCTGGGCCAGCGCAAGCCGTTCCAGCAGCGACGCGCGAACCTGCTCCGGCCCATAATCCGGGACCAGCGCAACGGGCGGACCGCCCGAAAGTGCAGCCGCGACGGCTGCGGCCAGCAGGTTGGCGCCCGCCTGGCCAGCAGGAATCATGCGGACCGTGTAGGTGGGCGGAGTCGCGGGAAGTCCCATCGTGACTAGCCTATTGCCACTACCCGTGCCGCGCAGGCGAGTCCACATCCGAGGAGAAACCATCGACATGGACACCCGAGACCGCTACCCACTTCCCGACGTGGTGGCCCCAGACAGCCCGGCCGCCGCCGATCCTGGGTACTCCTCGATCACTCCGGCGCTGGAGTGGCAGCCACAGGGTGAGTGGCGGGACATCAAATACGAAGTGGCCGAGGGTGTGGCAAAACTCACCATCAATCGCCCGCACAAGCGCAACGCCTTTCGCCCGCAGACCCTGTTCGAGTTGGAGCGCGCCTTCGCCATGGCCCGCGATGACGATTCGGTCGGGGTGATCATTTTGACCGGCCAGGGGGATTGGGCCTTCTGCTCGGGCGGCGACCAAGTGATCCGCGGCGACGACGGGTACATCGGTGACGACGACGTCGCGGCCAAGGGGATCGGCCGACTCAACGTGCTGGATCTGCAGATCCAGATCCGACGGCTGCCCAAGCCGGTGATCGCGATGGTCGCCGGCTATGCCATCGGGGGCGGCCATGTGCTGCACGTGGTGTGCGACCTGACGATCGCCGCGGACAATGCTCGCTTCGGTCAGACCGGGCCAAAAGTGGGCTCCTTCGACGGTGGTTATGGCTCCGGCCTGTTGGCCCGCACCGTGGGGCAGAAGCGATCCCGGGAAGTCTGGTACCTATGCCGCCAGTATGGCGCTGCGCAGGCCTACGACTGGGGTTTGGTCAATCAGGTCGTGCCGCTGGCAGACCTTGAACTCGAGACAGTGGCCTGGGCCAGGGACATGCTGGACCTGTCGCCGCTGGCGCTGCGCATGTTGAAGGCGTCGCACAATGCCGCCGACGACGGGCTGGCCGGGGTACAGCAACTGGCCGGCGATGCCACGCTGCTGTTCTACATGACCGAAGAGGCCCAAGAAGGCCGCAACGCCTACACCGAACGCCGTCGGCCAGACTTCGGCCAATTCCCACGCCGACCCTGAGCAGGCGACCGACGTTGGGCTCGGCTCACCCGCTTGACTCCCAGCAGTTGCGCGCCGCCGCGGTGGTGGTGCAGGTGCCACTGCGGGTGCCGTTCCGCGGGGTCACGTCCCGGACCGGAATCCTGCTGTCGGGCCCAGCCGGCTGGGGCGAATTCGCCCCCTTCGAGGAGTACGGTCCGGCGGAATCGGCGCGGTGGCTGGAGTCGGCCGTCGAAGCAGCCTTCCTCGGCTGGCCGCGACCCGTGCGCAGCCGAATCGGGGTGAACGCCATCGTGCCCGCGGTGGCTCCGGAAGTCGCCGCCACGCTTGCTGCCCAGGCTGTCGCGCGGGGCAGCAGGACGATCAAGGTGAAGGTAGCCGAGCCGGGTGGCACCCTGGAGGCCGATGCGAATCGGCTGGCTGCCGTCCGCTCTGCTGCGGGCCCCGACGTTGCGCTGCGGATCGACGCGAACGCAGCGTGGACGGTAGCGGAGGCGGTCAACGCGCTGGGTCGGCTCGACCGCGTCGCGGGCGGGCTGCAGTACGCCGAGCAGCCATGTGCCACGTTGCCTGAACTCGCCGCGCTCCGCCGGCAGGTGTCGGTGCTGATCGCCGCCGATGAGTCCATCCGTCGGGCCGAGGATCCGATTCGAGCAGTGGCAGCCGAGGCCGCTGACGTGTTGGTGATCAAGGCGCCACCACTGGGGGGAGTGCGCTCCGCGCTTCGAGTGGTGGCACAGGCGCGCGTCCCGGTGGTGGTCTCCGGTGCCATGGACACCAGCGTCGGGCTGGCCGCCGGGGTCGCGCTGGCTGCGGCGCTACCGGCCCTCGATCTCGATTGTGGGTTGGGCACGGGGGCGCTACTGGCCGATGACGTTGTGGCAGTCCCCATGTTGCCGGAGCGTGGCGTGCTAGCGACGCCTGGCGCCGCAGACGCACGGATGGAGACACCCATCCCAGACCCGGCCGCCCTGGCTCGAGCCACTGCCCGAGTCAGCGAGGAGCAGCGTCGCGCCTGGTTGGATCGGATGGAGGCGGCCTGGCACGCGGGCGCCGCGGGACGAATCGCCGAACTGATGGCAGACTCGCAGCTGTGAATCCTGCAGAGGCTGCGTCGGCGATCATCATCGATGAGGCCCTGCGCGGGGGAGTCACCGACATCGTGGTCTCGCCCGGGCAGCGTTCAGCGCCGCTGGCGGTTGCGGCTGCGGCGGCAGCAGCCGACGGTGCGTGTCGGCTCCACGTGCGAGTCGACGAGCGTTCGGCCGGTTTTCTGGCGGTGGGCCTCGCTCGCGCGGCAGCTGGGCCGGCCATGCTCATCTGCACTTCCGGTACTGCCGTGGCCAACCTGATGCCGGCCGTAACCGAGGCCGACGCCTCGGATCTGCCGCTGCTCGTAGTCACCGCGGATCGGCCCGGCGAGCTCGTGGGAGTCGGGGCGAACCAAACCATCGAGCAAGTGGGTCTTTTCGGGACTCGGGTGCGAGCGAGTGTCGCGCTCGAACCGCCCGCCTGGCGGACCGGCGTGGCGCGCTACTGGCGTTCGGCGATCAGCCAGGCGGTGAACACCGCCACGGACACCATCGCGCCGGGCCCGGTTCACGTCAACGTGGCATTGCGCGAACCGCTACTCGCCGGCGATCCGGACGCAGACGTCGGGGAGGCGGACAGCGACGAATCCGGGCTGCGCGGCCGCCCTGCCGGCCTGCCCTGGACGTTGGATGCACGGCTGGTGTCGGTTGCGAGTCTGGCGTTCGACTCGCTGCTGGAGCAACTTGACCTCCGGCCCGGTCCGCTCCGGGGTGTGGTCGTGGTCGGTGACCTCGCGGTCGGTGAGCCGTATCCATCCGAAGCCACGGCGCTCGCGGAGGGGCACAACTGGCCCTTGCTGTGCGAACCCACGGGCAACGCCCATGACGGTGGGACCGTGGTGGCCCACGGTGCGTTGCTGTGCGGGGTGTCCGAATTCCTCGACAGCCACCGCCCAGACGTGGTGGTCACTGTTGGGCGAGTTGGCCTGAGCCGCACGGTCAATGCGTTGATCCGCTCGACGCCGCTGCACGTGGCTGTGGATCCGCGCCCGGCGCGCACGCCCATCGACCCGCTACGCACCGCCGCAGCGGTGGTGTCGGCAGTGCCGGCTCCGGCGGACTCCTGCCGGGCCCCAGACGACTGGATGGACTCCTGGTTGGAAGCCGACGCCATCGCTGCGGAAGCCATCGCCGAGGTCGTGGCCGAGGCGGGATTCTGTGGACCAGCCGTGGCTCGTCAGGTGTGGGAGCAGACACCTGAACATGGGTTCCTCTGGGCCGCCGCCTCATGGCCCGTGCGCTTCCTCGACTCCTACGCACCACTGCGAACAGATCCGCCGTGGGTGTTCGGCAACCGCGGAGTGTCCGGCATCGATGGGTTGGTGTCGGCTGCGTGGGGTGCGGCGCTGGCTCACCAGCGCGAGCTATCCCCGTGGGACGAGGCCGCAGCCGCGCTCACCTTGGAGGATCTACCGGGTGTCGGCGGCCCGGGTGTCGCGTTGCTCGGAGACCTGGCGATGCTGCACGACGTCAATGGCCTGCTCGTGCCAGCCACGGAAACCCGGCCCGACCTCACCTACGTGGTGATCGACAACGATGGCGGTGGCATCTTCACCAGTGTGGAGGCCGGCCTGCCCGCCTATGCCGAACACTTTGAACGCGTCTTCGGCACGCCGACGGGTCGCGACCTGGTCGCCTATGGCAACGCCGCAGGTGTCCCGTCGGTGCGAATCCACGATCTGGCCACGTTGCAGGCAGCGTTGGAAGCAAATCAGCCGGGAGCCGGGGTCAGGTTGGTGGTGTGCGACGTGGGGTCACGTGCGGCTGAGCAGGCGCTGCTGACGCGGATTCGCTCAGCCGTTCGCCTTGGCCTCGCCCACTCCTAGGGCGGCGCGCATCGCTGAAAGTTTGGCCTCGGACTCTGCCCACTCGCCCTCCGGTGTGGAGCCGGCGACGATTCCGCAACCGGCCATGAGTCGGATCGACTTCGCAGCAGGTCCGATTTCCCCGCAGCGAAGGGCGATGCCGAATTCCCCATCGCCGTTGGCGTCCACCCAACCGACTGGACCGGCGTAGCGTCCGCGGTCGAGGCCCTCGAGTTCGGCGATCACTGCCTCGGCTCGTTCGGTGGGGGTTCCGCAGACCGCGGCGGTGGGGTGCAGCGCAGCAGCGAGCGCGATCGCCGAGGAATCATCGGCGAGCATCCCGGAGACATCCGTTGCCAGGTGCTGCACGTTGGCCAGCCGCAGCAGGCTCGGGGAGGAGGGAACCTGCAGGTCGGTGCAGTGCCGGGCCAGCGCGGCTGCCACGGACTCCACTGCGTACAAATGCTCCACGAGGTCCTTGTCGGAGCGCATCAAGGCCCGTGCGAGTTGACCGTCGGTGGACGAATCGCCGTTGCGCTGCACAGTGCCGGCGAGCACCCGGGACACCACCGCGTCGCCGGTGCGCCGCACGAGTAGCTCGGGGGTCGCACCCAGCAGCCCGTCAACGCTGAATGTCCAACATTCGGGGTATTCGGCCGCCAACCGGTGCAGCACGAAACGGGGATCCAAGCGGTGTTCGGTGCGCACGACGGTGGCTCTGGCCAAGACAACCTTGTCCAGACCGCCGTCAGTCACCCGGGCCACAGCCTCCGAAACGCTGTCCTGCCAACGCGAGGCAGCGCCCGGGTCGGACTCCTCGCGCACCATCCCCGGGTCGAGCGGCGGGGCAGCAACGTCAATTTGGCCATGCGCTGGAGTGCCGACGGTGGTGATCCACGATTTCCCGTGCCGTCGACCCACCACCACCGAGGGGACGATGAGCACAGAAGTCCCTGGGCCATCGGCGAAGGTGAACGAACCAAAAGCCACCGGTCCAGTGCCGGGCACGCGCACCGCATCGGACACGGTCGCGGCATCGACCACGTGTGACCACCAACGATGCGCCCGGCTGAAGCGCTCCTGCCCGGTCACTTCAAAGCGCGCTGCTTCACCCCACGCCACCAGCCCGTCGCCGTCGTGTACCCACGCCATGGCGGGCTCGGCGGGAATCACGTCGAGTAAGTCGACGGCTTCGGTGAGGGCCTCAGTCGTGATGCGCAACTGGGGCGGGAATACGTCTCGCACGACTACGAGGGTAAGGCCACTGCCACGATTGGGCGCTTCGAAGGTGCCTGCCGGGCCAGAGCGGGCTGATGCGGACCTACCGTGCGGGCGGGCCGGCTTCGCGACACAATCGTCGAGTGGACGCCGCCGAACCCGACTGGCCGCCGAGTTTCACCCGTTCCGTGGTGGTTCTGGCGGCTGCCTTGTGCCTGGCGGCACTCGTGGTCGGACTGGCTTCGGTGTACGGCGTGCACAACGTTCGCAGCCAGGGTGTGAAGGTTCCCGCCACGGCGTTGGGCACCACGTCGCTCGGGGGCGGTAGTGAGGTCTATGTTCGGTTTCTGGTCGGGGATTCGGCGGTGGTGGCGACCGCGGAGTCGCCGGGCTGGACGCCTACGCACGGCACTCGGGTGGCTGTCTCCTACCTACCCGACGACCCCGCCGGAAGTGTGCGCATCGTCGATTCGCGGGTCGGCGGCGGCTACGCTCCGGGGGTGGCAGGCATCCTTGTCGGCGCGCTCGGCGCGCTGCTGGTGGGATTCACCTACCGGCGGAGCCGGCGGCGCCAGGGGACCGACGATCTACAGCAGCATCCATCCAGCCACGCAGGGATCAGCCACAATCCCAGGCAGCCGTTGCAGCCAAACCACAAGGAGCCAGTGTGACCCGAGCAACCCTGCACAAACGCCCGGCAGACGTGGCAGCCATGTTCGATCAAGTCGCCGAGCGGTACGACCTCACCAACGACGTGCTCTCGGCCGGGCGCACCCGGGCATGGCGCACCGCGGTGGTAGATGCGGTGGCGCCGCAGCAGGGTCAGTTGGTGCTCGACCTCGCCGCCGGCACCGGCACCAGCACGGCACCGTTCGCCGCGGCGGGGGCGTTCGCTGTCCCCTGCGACTTCTCGCTGGGCATGCTGCAAGTAGGCGTTGAGCGCCTACCTGAGTTGCCGTTTGTGGCCGGGGACGGTTTACGCCTGCCGTTTGCCGACGCCACCTTCGACGCGGTGACAATTTCCTTCGGACTGCGCAACATCACCGATCCGTTGGCTGGGTTGGTGGAGTTGCGCCGGGTCACCAAACCAGGTGGCCGCATCGTGGTGTGCGAGTTCAGCACACCGACCTCGGACGCGATGCGGGTCGCGTATCTGGAGTACCTCATGAAAGCCCTACCCGCGATCGCCCGATCGGTATCGAGTAACCCGGACGCCTACGTCTACTTAGCTGAATCCATTCGCGCCTGGCCGGATCAGCAGGGACTGGCGGACCTCATCGGATCGGCTGGGTGGACCTCGGTGGCTTGGCGGAACTTGACCGGCGGAATCGTCGCCCTGCACCGCGGATTTGCCCCCTAGTTACGGAGTCCAGCAAAACTCCCGCTGGCGTTCGTCCTGTCCCCGCGACGCGGGTGATCGTGCGCCGGATCGTGAGGTGGCTAGACTGCTGAACGCGCAGATTTACGGGGAGCACACATCTCCTCGCAGATCCGCCTAAGATCGCCATGACACAACCTGGTGCGGAAGGGCATGGATCGTGGACAACGTCTCGCTCGGGATTATCTTTCTGGGCATCCTGGCTGGGCTGTTCGCAGTACTCAGCGTCACTGTGGCCACGTTCACGGGTCCGAAGCGCTACAACCGCGCGAAGGTGTCGGAGTATGAGTGCGGCATCGAGCCGACTCCGCAACCAGCGGGAGGCGGGCGCTTTCCGATCAAGTACTACTTGGTCGCAATGCTGTTCATCGTCTTCGACATCGAGATTGTGTTCCTCTACCCGTGGGCGCTGACCTTCGACATGTTGGGACTTTTTGGGTTGCTGTCGATGAACCTCTTCCTCGGCGCGGTCATGGTTGTCTACCTTTTCGAGTGGCGCCGACGCGGTTTTGAATGGGAATAGGAGACTCAACATGGGACTTGAAGAGAAGGTTCCCAGTGGATTTCTGCTCACGACAGTCGAAGGGGTAGCCGGGTACGCTCGCAAGAACTCAATGTGGACGGTCACCTTCGGCCTCGCATGTTGCGCGATCGAGATGATGTCCACGGGCGGTGCCAACTACGACATGGCACGGTTCGGCATGGAGGTCTTCCGGCCGTCGCCGCAGGCAAGCCGATCTTGATGATCGTGGCAGGCCGGGTCAGCCAAAAAATGGCGCCCATCCTGCGCCAGGTGTACGACCAAATGCCCAACCCCAAATGGGTCATCTCGATGGGAGCCTGCGCCTCCTCAGGCGGCATGTTCAACAACTACGCGATCGTGCAAGGGGTCGACCATGTCGTGCCCGTTGACATCTACCTCCCAGGCTGCCCACCACGGCCGGAACAGCTGCTGGATGCAATCTTGAAACTGCACACCAAGGTGCAGGACACCAAACTCGGGGCCAACCGATTGGCCGAGGTCGCCGAACTGGAGCAGGCGGCTCTACTCGCCACTCCGACATCCGAGATGAAGGGGCTGCTTCGGTGAACGAGGTCCCGGAAACGATCGTCACCACGGACGCGGCTGGAGAGGTCACCGATCAGGTCATCGAACTTGAGGTGGTGGAGACCCGGGAAGGGGCATTCGGCGTCCACGGATCACCGGATGTATCGGGATTTGGCGGGCTGGTCGAGCAGATTGTGCTCCCGGGCCCGGCTCAACGTCCCTATGGCAGCTGGTTCGATTCGGCCGCAGATGCCCTCGAAGCAGTCCTCGGCGCCGAGACCTACCAGCAGGCGATCAGCAAAGTCGTGGTGGATCGGGACGAATTGACCTTTGAGGTCAACCGCGAATCATTGCCGCTGGTGGCCCGCGCCCTGCGAGACGATCCGACGTTGCGATTCGAGACCTGTTTGGGTGTGTCGGGCGTCCATTGGCTGAACGACACCGGCAAAGAGCTGCATGCGGTGTACCACTTCCGCTCCATGACCCACGGCGGGCGCTACCTCCGAGTGGAAGTAACGTGCCCGGATACGGATCCGCACATCCCCACGATCACTTCGATTTTCCCCGCCAACAACTGGCACGAGCGGGAAACCTACGACATGTTTGGCATCATCTTCGATGGACATCCGGGGCTGACCCGGATTCTGATGCCGGACGATTGGCTCGGGCACCCACAACGCAAGGATTACCCGCTGGGCGGCATTCCGGTGGAGCACAAGGGTTCCACCACGCCGCCGCCGGACGAGCGCAGGGAGTACTCCTGATGTCCACTACTTCGCAATCCGCCGGTTCCTACGAAACGACCGAGGGTCGCGTCTTCACCGTTACTGGTGAGGATTGGGATTCGATCACTGCTCCGCCACCGGGTGAGCAAGAGCGACTTGTGGTGAACATGGGGCCGCAACACCCCAGTACGCATGGAGTTTTGCGGCTCATCCTTGAACTCGACGGCGAGACCATCACCGAAGCGCGTGCAGGAATCGGGTACCTCCACACCGGGATTGAGAAGAATCTCGAATACCGAACCTGGACCCAGGGCACCACCTTCGTCACCCGGATGGACTACCTGGCGCCAATCTTCAACGAGACCGCCTACTGCCTGGCGGTAGAGCGGCTGCTCGGCATCACCGATCAAATCCCGGAACGGGCCACCGTGATCCGGGTGATGATGATGGAACTCAACCGGATTTCTTCCCATGGGGTGGCATTGGCCACCGGCGCGCTGGAACTCGGTGCGCTGACGCCGATGATCTGGGGATTCCGCGACCGCAACATCGTGCTCGACGTGCTGGAAGAAATCACCGGCCTGCGCATGAACCACGCCTACGTGCGCCCGGGCGGAGTGGCCGCGGATCTGCCGGAAGGCATCGAAACCACAATCGCCGGCGCGGTCAAGGAGCTTCGGAAAGCTGCGAAGCAGACCACCGACATGCTCACCGACAACGGGATTTGGAAAGCTCGAACCGAAGGCATCGGCTACCTCGACCTCACCGGCGCCACCGCGTTGGGCATGACCGGGCCGGTGCTGCGTTCCACCGGCCTGCCGTGGGATCTGCGCAAGACTCAGCCCTACTGCGGCTACGAAACCTACGACTTCGATGTGATGACCGCCGACACCTGCGACTCCTACGGCCGCTGGTTGATCCGAATCGGAGAGATCGGGCAGTCGCTGCGCATCATCGAGCAGTGCCTAGACCGCCTCAAGCCTGGGCCGGTGATGGTCGCGGACAAGAAGATCGCCTGGCCAGCCCAACTCGCTCTCGGCGGCGATGGCATTGGCAACTCGTTGGAGCACATCAAGGAGATCATGGGCACCTCGATGGAGGCGCTGATCCACCACTTCAAGATCGTCACCGAAGGTTTCCGGGTGCCGGTTGGTCAGGTGTACCAGGCGGTCGAATCGCCGCGCGGCGAGTTGGGGGCCCATGTGGTGTCCGATGGCGGCACGCGACCCTACCGGGTGCACTTCCGGGAGCCTTCGTTCAACAACCTGCAGGCCGTCCCAGTGATGGCTGAAGGCGGCATGCTCAGCGATGTCATCGCCGCGGTGGCAGGAATCGACCCCGTCATGGGCGGAGTGGACCGCTAGCGCGGGCCACCCAGAAGAAAGGACACCAATGCCCCTCACCGACGCCACTCGGGAGCAGATGCGCGAGATCATCGCGCGGTACCCCCAGGCGCGCTCAGCCCTGCTGCCAATGTTGCATTTGGTGCAGGCGGAGGAAGGCTATGTGACCCCACAAGGCATTGCGATGTGCGCCGAAGAAGTGGGTGTGACGCCGGCCGAGGTTGCCGCCGTGGCCACGTTCTACACCATGTACAAGCGGCACGACGTCGGTGAATACCACGTCGGGATCTGTGTGAACCCGGGCTGTGGGCTGCTCGGCGGTGATGAGCTGTGGAACATGACCTGCAACAAACTCGGCATCGGCGACCACGAAGTCACCGAAGACGGGGTCTTTTCGCTGGAACGGATTGAATGTCAAGCCGCGTGCACCCACGCCCCGGTCGTGACCGTCAACTGGGAGTTCCTCGACGACCAAACCCCGGAGTCGATGCGGGCCGTGCTCGACACCCTGGCTGACGGCGGCGAGGTGGTGGCCACCCGCGGCCCGGTGATTCGCAAGTTCACCGACACTGAACGCACCCTGACTGGATTCGATGATGGGCTCGCCGCTGCTCCGGCAGTGGACGACAAAATGCTGGCAGGGCTGAGAGTCGCACGCGAACGCGGAATGTCCGCCCCACCGGCCGATGCGAATGGAGGCGCCTGACATGACGCTTACTCCGGTCCTCACCGAGTTTTGGGACGTCGACGGCTTGTGGAATGTTGACGTCTACAAGGATCACGGCGGCTATCGCGCGCTACCCAAGGCCCTCGGCATGGAACCCGACGAGATCATCGGGGTGATGAAGGAATCGGGCCTGCGGGGCCGCGGCGGTGCCGGCTTCCCCACCGGTCTCAAATGGTCGTTCGTGCCCCAAGGCGACGGCAAACCGCACTACTTGGTGGTCAATGCCGACGAGTCCGAACCTGGCGCCTGCAAAGACATCCCAATGATGCTGGCCAACCCGCAAGCACTGATCGAGGGCATTGCGATCACCTGCTACGCGATCCGGGCGAGCCACGCTTTCATCTACATCCGCGGTGAGGTGCCGCATGTGATCCGGCGGATGTTCGCCGCCGTCGAGCAGGCCTACCAGGCTGGGTATCTGGGCAGCAACGTGTTGGACTCCGGGGTCGACATCGACGTCGTGGTGCACGCGGGTGCGGGGGCCTACATTTGCGGTGAAGAAACCGCCCTGCTTGATTCCCTCGAGGGACGCCGCGGCCAGCCTCGGCTCAAGCCTCCCTTCCCGGCTGTCGCGGGCCTCTACGCTTCGCCGACGGTGGTGAACAACGTTGAGACGATTTCGAACGTGCCGTACATCGTCAACAACGGGGTGGACTGGTTCCGCGAGTTCGGCACCGAGAAGTCACCGGGTTTCAAACTGTTTGCCGTCTCCGGGCACGTCGCCAACCCCGGCATCTACGAGGCGCCGTTGGGCGTGACGATGCGCGAACTGCTCGAATACGCCGGTGGAATGCGAAACGGTCACGAACTCAAGTTCTGGCTGCCGGGCGGATCCAGCGTCCCGATGCTCACCCCGGACCACCTCGATACCCCGCTCACCTACGAAGACATCGCTGCGGCCGGTTCGATGCTCGGCACCGGTACCCCGATGCTGTTCGACGAGACCACATCGGTGGTCCGAGCAATCACCGGCTGGCTGGACTTCTACAAGCACGAATCGTGCGGTAAGTGCACCCCCTGCCGGGAGGGCACCTACTGGATCAACCAGATCCTGCACCGGTTCAGCGCCGGCACCGGCAAGTCAGAAGACCTCGAACTGCTGCAGGAACTGTGCGCTCAGATTCTGGGTCGTTCCTTCTGCGCCCTCGGCGATGCCGCCTCGACTCCCTACCCGGCGGCCATGAAGTACTTCGCCGACGAGTTCGCTGCGGGAACCCACACCCCGGCCGACCAACTGTTCGATCCGGTCCGCACCACCGTCTTTACCCCTGCGGAGGTCACCGCATGACCGTCACTTCTTCCGCCGAACAGTCGGTCGTGCCCAGCGACCTCATTTCGGCGACCATCGACGACATTGAGGTGCAGGTGCCCAAGGGCACTTTGATCATCCGGGCTGCCGAGCAGATCGGTATTGAGATCCCGCGCTTCTGCGACCACCCCTTGCTTGATCCAGTGGCAGCCTGCCGGCAGTGCCTCATCGAGATTGACGGGATGCCCAAGCCGCAGCCGGCCTGCGCGATCCCGTTGAACGACGGCATGGTGGTGCGCACCCAGTTGACCTCGACGGTTGCTGACATCGCGCAAAAGGGTGTGATGGAGTTCTTGCTCATCAACCACCCGTTGGACTGCCCGATCTGCGACAAGGGCGGGGAGTGCCCGCTGCAGAATCAAGCGATGTCCACCGGCCGAGGTGAGTCTCGATTCGATGGCACCAAGCGAACTTTCCCGAAACCGATCAACGTTTCCGCGCAGATTCTGCTGGACCGCGAACGGTGCGTGTCCTGCGCGAGGTGCACGCGGTTTGCCGACCAGATCGCCGGTGACGCCTTCATCGAGTTACTGGAACGCGGCGCCAAACAGCAGGTGGGCATCGCCGAAGACACCCCGTTCGACTCGTACTTCTCCGGCAACACGGTGCAGATCTGCCCAGTGGGGGCACTCACAAGTGCGGATTACCGGTTCCGTTCCAGGCCGTTCGACTTGGTCAGCACGCCCACCATCTGCGAGCAGTGCGCCGCGGGTTGCGCGATGCGCACCGACACCCGCCGCAGCACCGTGATGCGTCGCCTGGCGGGCGAGGACCCAGCAGTCAACGAGGAGTGGAACTGCGACAAGGGGCGTTTCGCCTTCCCGTATCTGGCACACGACCGGCTCACCTCGCCGATGGTGCGGGATTCGGCCACCGGTGAATTGCGCACCGCGTCCTGGCCGGAGGCGATCAGCGTGGCCGCGCGCGGCTTGGCGGCGGCCCGGGGACACGCCGCGACCCTCCTGGGTGGGCGATTGACCAACGAAGACGCCTACTCCTATGCCAAGTTCGCCCGCGTTGCGCTGGCCAGCGACGACATCGACTTCCGGGCCCGCCCCACCTCGGACGAGGAGCGCTCTTTCCTCGCATCGAGTGTTGCTGGATCGGGTTTGGGTGTGACCTACGCCGATGTGGAGGCCGCTCCGGCGGTGGTGCTGGTTGGCTTCGAGCCGGAGGAGGAATCGCCCATCGTGTTCCTCCGGCTGCGCAAGGCGGTTGCGGCCGGGGGTACCTCGGTGCTCGCCATCGCAGCGTGGACCAGCCCCGGATTTGCAAAGTTGCACGCCACAGTTGTGCCCACCGTTCCAGGCGATGAGCCTGCCGCGCTGCGCGAGTTGGCTGGCGCAGACGCTCCGGTGGATCTGCGTGCCGAGGGTGCGGTGATCCTGGTCGGAGAACGACTTGCCACAGTGCCCGGCGGGTTGTCTGCAGCAGCAGAGCTTGCCGCCCAGACCGGTGCGGCGCTGGCATGGGTGCCGCGTCGGGCAGGCGAACGCGGCTCTTTGGATGCCGGCGCCCTGGCCGGTGTGCTGCCAGGCGGGCGACCGGTGGGCGACGCCGGGGCCCGAGCAGAGGTCGCTGCCGCCTGGGGTTTGCCCGCTGATGCGCTGCCGAACCGGGAAGGACGGGCAGCCGCCGAGATCTTCGAGGCCTTGCTGACCATCAACGACGAGGACGATCCCGAAGGCCCGCCGGCGGATTCCGTCGACGCGCTGGTGCTCGGCACCATCGGCTACGACGACTTCCCCGACCCAACGCAGGCGCGGGCAGCCGTGGCGGCGGCCGGATTCGTGGTGCAACTGACGTCGTGGTCGGCGGCGGTGGAACCCAGCGCCGATGTGGTGCTGCCGGTCAAGGTCCTCACCGAACGGGCCGGTTCGTTCACCAACTGGGAAGGCCGGCCGCGCACGTTCGGGACGGTCTTTCGGCAGGCCGCCGGCTTCACCGACTCCCAGGTGTTGGCCCTCGTGGCCCGGGAGATGGGCACGCCGATCGGAGCCGGCGATGACGTCGCGGCGGCCGCCGAATTCGACGCCCTCGGCCTCTGGATGGAAGAACAGCGGCCGGAATTCGCCCGCGTAGCAGCAGTTGGAGCCCCGAGCCCGCAAGCCGGTGAAGCAGTCGTCGCCACCTGGCGGCAGTTACTCGACGACGGCGCCTCACAGTCCGGCGAACCACACCTGGCGGCCACCCGCAGGCCGGTGGTGGCTCGGATTTCGGCAGCCACCGCAGCCGAGATTGGGGTGGCGCAGGGCGCGGACGTGACAATCGCCTCGGCGGCTGGATCGCTTCGGCTGCCCACCGAGATCACCGAAATGCCCGACCGTGTGGTGTGGCTGCCCACCTACTCGCCCGGATCTCATGTGCACGACGCCCTGCGGGTCACCGCGGGCGCGGTTGTGCGGATCATTGCTGGAGGTGCCTAAATGATGGAACCCGCGGTGCCAGCGGAGTTCGGACCAATCCCGGTTTGGCTGGTCCTCATCAAAGTATTGGGCGTCTTCGTCCTGCTCGTTTTGATTGTGCTGTTCACGATCTGGTTCGAGCGTCGAGTCGTTGCCCGGATGCAGCTGCGGGTCGGCCCCAACCGTGCTGGCCCCTTCGGTTTGCTGCAAACCTTGATGGACGGCTTCAAACTGGCATTCAAAGAGGAGATCTGGCCACGATCGGCCGACAAGGTCGTCTACTACCTGGCTCCCATCCTGTCAGCGATCGCCGCGTTCATGGCCTTTGCGGTGATTCCGCTGGGACCCGAAGTTTCGATGTTCGGCTACCGAACGCCGCTGCAATTGGCGGACTTCCCGGTGGCGGTTCCTTACGTCGTTGCGATCGCCAGCATCGGCGTGTACGGCATCGTGTTGGCAGGGTGGTCGTCGGGTTCCACCTATTCGCTGCTCGGCTCGTTGCGCTCGAGTGCCCAGGTCATCTCGTACGAGGTGGCGATGGCGTTGTCGTTCGTGGCGGTATTCCTCTTCGCCGGCGCGATGAGCACGTCGGCAATCGTCGATGCGCAGACGCGGCTGTGGTTCATCATCTTGTTGCTGCCGTCGTTCATGATCTACGCGGTGTCGATGGTCGGGGAGACCAACCGGGCGCCCTTCGACCTGCCGGAGGCAGAGTCGGAACTGACCGGCGGATTCCACACGGAGTACTCGTCGCTGAAGTTCGCGATGTTCTTCCTCGGTGAGTACATCAACATGGTCACGGTTTCGGCCTTGGCCGTCACCTTGTTCATGGGCGGTTGGCGGGCTCCCTGGCCGATCTCGATCTGGGAAGGCGCCAACGAGGGCTACCTGCCGTTGCTGTGGTTCCTGCTCAAGGTACTTGCGTTCCTGTTCGTGTTCGTCTGGCTGCGCGGGACGCTGCCACGGATGCGCTACGACCAGTTCATGAGATTCGGCTGGAAGTTCCTGATCCCGGCAGCGGTGTTGTGGATCTTCGTGGTGGCCACTGTGCGGTACCTGGGCAACGAGTACAACTGGGATCTCACTTTGGTGGTGGCCATCTTCGCCGTTCTGCTCGGGTTGTTCATCGCGGCCGTGGTGTGGTTCACCGGCCGCGATACCGCACCCGCGGTGGAACCGCCGAAGGTGGTCGATCCGTTCGCTGGTGGTTTCCCAGTGCCGCCACTCCCTGGCCAGAAACTGGCCGAGCCGGTTCGACCGCCTGCGGCCCCGGTCACGGTCGGAGCAAGCCGCGACCAAGCAACCACGGAGGAGATTGAGAATGCCTAAAGTCCCGCCAGCCGCCAAGGGTTTCTCCGTCACCTTCAAGGCCATGTTCAGCAAGGTCGTCACTGAGCAGTACCCGGAGCATCGGAAAGAGGTGGCTCCCCGATTTCACGGGCGCCACCAGTTGAATCGTCACCCCGACGGTTTGGAGAAATGCGTCGGCTGCGAACTGTGCGCCTGGGCATGCCCGGCCGATGCGATCTACGTCGAAGGCGCCGACAACAACGACGGCGAACGGTTCTCGCCGGGGGAGCGCTACGGGCGGGTGTATCAGATCAACTACCTGCGCTGCATTTTCTGCGGGCTGTGCATCGAAGCCTGCCCGACTCGTGCCCTCACCATGACCCACGAGTTCGAGCTGGCCGACGATAACCGGACGGATCTGATCTACGAAAAGCACGAACTCCTGGCCCCGCTTTTGCCGGGCATGGTCGCGCCACCACACGCAATGGTGGAAGGCACCGACGAGAAGGACTACTACAACGGTAAAGTGACGGGCGCAACTGCAGATCAGATCGCCGCAGCCAGGGCCCGACAGGAGGAGAGCATCGCATGAATCCCCTCGCGCTGCTCGCTGCGACCAGCCCAGGCGCTGCAGCGGCCTTCTGGATTTGTGGCACGTTGGCGGTGCTCGGCGCCCTAGGCATGATCCTCTCCCGCAAGGCCGTGCACAGTGCGCTCTTCGTCGCCCTCACCATGGTGAACCTGGCGATCATCTATGCCTCCTTGCAGGCACCGTTCCTCGCAGTGGTGCAGGTCATCGTCTATACCGGCGCGGTGATGATGCTGTTCTTGTTCGTCATCATGATCGTCGGCGTTGACTCGTCGGACAGTCTGGTGGAAACGATCAAGGGCCAGCGGGTGGCAGGAGTCCTCTTCGGTTTGGGCTTCGCGGCGCTGTTGTTCGGTGCCATCGGCCGGGGGGCGTCTGTCTTGCCCAGGGGGGAACCTTGACGAGGCCAACGCAGCCTACGGTGGGAACGTTGAGGGCATCGGAGTTTTGCTGTTCACCCGATACGCCTTCGCATTCGAACTGACTGCCGCACTGCTCATCATCGCGGCGCTGGGGGCGATGATGCTGACGCACCGAGAGCGGATCAACTCGCGCAAGTCCCAGCGAGAACTGTCGTTGGAGAAGTTCGCGAGCGGCGACTACGCGGGACCCAAGCCGCCACCTGGCGTGTACGCGCGGCATAACGCGGTCGACACTCCAGCCTTGCTGCCCGATGGCACCACGGCTCCCGACTCGGTCCCGGGTCCGCTGCGTGCGCGGGGCTCGGTGCGCCCAGTTGACGCAGACGACCTCGCCGAGGTTTCGGAGGGAATGTCAGGCAAGCCTGCCGTTCCTGGTAGCGAGGACGGAGCTGGCGCCTGATGGACCCCACTTATTATCTTGTCCTTTCCGCGATCCTCTTCAGTTTGGGCGCCGTCGGCGTACTCGTCCGTCGGAACGCAATCATCGTTTTCATGTGCGTCGAGATGATGTTGAATGCGTCCAACTTGGCATTTGTCACGTTCGCCAAGGCCCATGGGAACCTTGAGGGCCAAGCGATTGCATTCTTCGTCATGGTGGTGGCCGCCGCCGAGGTCGTGGTTGGTCTGGCGATCATCGTGACCATCTTCCGGACCCGAAGATCGGCCTCCATCGATGAACCCAGTCTGCTGAGGTATTGATCCGGATGTTCAACAACCTTCTCGGGGAGGTCGACGTGACATCGACGTTGGCGGCTCTCCCGCTCAGCGGTGACGTTGGCGGGCCCGCCGAACTGCAAACCCTCACCGCTGCCAGCGGAGTGTTCTCCTACATCTGGCTGCTCATCGGGTTGCCGCTGTTCGGCGCTGTGTTCCTGCTACTCGCCGGTCGGCGAGCAAACAAGTGGGGCCACTGGTTCGCCATTGCGATGGTCTTTACTGCCTTCGCCCTTGGCGCCACGATGTTCTTCACGATGCTGGGGGAACCGGCGGCATCACGTGGTGTGCAGCAGACGTTGTACACCTGGTTCGAGGTCGGCGGGCTGAATGCGGAAGTTGGCTTCCAGCTAGACCAACTGTCGATGATCTTCGTTCTGTTGATCACCGGTGTCGGTGGCCTGATCCACATCTACTCGATCGGCTACATGGCCGAGGATGCGCAGCGCCGCCGATTCTTCGCGTACCTCAACTTGTTTATCGCGGCGATGCTGCTGCTGGTGCTCGCGGACAACTTCATCCTGCTGTACTTCGGCTGGGAAGCTGTGGGTCTGGCGTCGTACCTGCTCATCGGCTTCTGGCAGTACAAACCCACTGCGGCGGTTGCAGCCAAGAAAGCCTTCGTGATGAACCGGGTGGGGGACTTCGGATTTGCGCTCGGAGTTTTCCTCATCTTCGCAACCTTCGGCACAGTGGCCTATCCGGAAGTTTTCGCTGCGGCACCAGAAGTCTCCACCTGGACGCTGAACATCATCGGGCTGCTGCTACTTGTCGGTGCGATCGCGAAGTCCGCACAGTTCCCACTGCATGCCTGGCTCTTCGACGCCATGGAAGGCCCCACCCCAGTTTCGGCATTGATCCACGCCGCCACCATGGTGACCGCTGGCGTGTACCTCATCGCCCGCGCGAACCCCATCTTCACGGTGGCCACCACCGCGGCCACCGTTGTCGTCATCGTGGGTGGGATCAGCATCATCTTCGGTGCGGTCATTGCCATGGCCCGCGACGAGATCAAGAAGGCCCTGGCCGGATCCACCATGAGCCAGATCGGCTACATGATCGTGGCCGTGGGGTTGGGTCCCGTCGGATATGCCTACGGTATTTTCCACCTGCTCATGCACGGTTTCTTCAAGGCGACACTCTTCCTCGGCGCCGGCTCGGTGATGCACGGCATGAACAACGAAGAGGACATGCGCCGATTCGGTGCGCTGCGCAAGGTGATGCTCGCGACCTACATCACCTTCTTCGCCGCCTATTTGGCCATCATGGGTATTTGGCCGTTCGACGGCTACTACTCCAAAGACAAGATCATTGAGGTGGCCTTCGGCGCGAACATTGTGGTCGGAATGGTGACGCTGGTCGGCGCAATCCTCACCGCGGCCTACATGACTCGCATGATCGTCATGACCTTCATGGGCAAGTCGCGCTGGGATGACGGTCAGCACCCGCACGAATCACCGATGTCGATGACGATTCCGCTGTGGATCCTCGGGGTGCTCTCGACGGTCGCGGGCATCCTCCTGGCAGAGGTGTTCTCCATCGTGAATTGGCTGACGCCGGTGCTGGGATACGAGAAGACGGAACTGCCAATACCCGAGTGGGCCTTCTCGCTGATCGTGCTTTCGCTGGTACTGCTCACGGTCTTCGTCACCGCCAAACAATTCGCGCGCGATGTTCCGCGCACCCCGCCGCAGCACGTCAGCGTCTTCACCAAGGCGGCGCGAGTGAACCTCTACGGAGACGCTTTCAACGAGGCGGTGTTCATGCGACCGGGCCAGTATCTGACGCGTTCGTTGGTGTGGTTCGATCACTCAGCCGTGGACGGCTTCGTCAGCGGATCAGCCGCGGCAGTGGGCGGTGCGTCCGGCCGACTGCGGCGCTGGCAGAACGGATACGCCCGAACCTACGCTTTGTCAATGTTGGGAGGTGCTGTCCTTGTGGTCGGCGCCCTGTTCCTGGTGAGGCTGTGACGTGGAGAGCTTCCCGTGGTTGACCACCCTCGCCCTGGTGCCGCTCATCGGCGCCATCGTCATCGCCTTCATGCCCGAGTCGGCGGATATTGCCGCCCGGAAACTCGGCGTGGTGTTCTCCCTGATCCCGGTGGGGATCGTCATCGCGATGGGGTTGCTGTTCGACCCTGACTCGACTGAACCTTTCCAGTTCACCGAAAGCGTTCCCTGGATTCCATCGCTCGGCGTCAACTACGCACTCGGCGTGGATGGCATCGCGCTGGTCCTGCTGGCGATGACCGTCGTGTTGGTGCCGATCGTGCTGATCGCCGGCTGGCACGAGTCCGAGGACTCGCCGACCGGCGCCAGCCCCAAGGGGTACTTCGCCCTGGTGTTGGCCCTGGAGACGGCGATTATCTTCGTCTTCGCCACCACCGACGTCTTCATGTTCTACGTGTTCTTCGAAGTCATGCTGATCCCGATGTTCTACCTGATCGGTCGGTATGGCGGGCCGCAGCGGCAGTACGCGGCGATGAAGTTCCTGATCTACAGCCTGCTCGGCGGGCTGTTCATGCTCGCCGCGATGATCGGCTTGTTCGTCACCTCCGGCCGGGAGACTGGCGAACCCACCTTCGACATCTTGTCGCTGGCTGGACTGAGCATGGACGACAACACCCAGCGGATGTTGTTCCTCGGATTCTTCTTCGCCTTCGCGGTGAAAGCGCCGATGGTTCCCTTCCATACCTGGCTGCCGGATGCCGCCTCCGAAGCGAAACCAGGCACCAGCGTGCTGATGGTGGGCCTGATGGACAAGGTCGGCACCTTCGGGATGCTCCGTCTGGTGCTCCCGATCTTCCCGGAGGCAAGTGCCTTCTACGCCCCGGTGATCATGGTGTTGGCAGTGGTCAGCATCATCTACGGCGCGCTGCTGGCAATTGGGCAAACCGACATGCTTCGTCTGGTGGCGTACACGTCGATTTCCCACTTCGGCTTCATCGTGCTGGGGATCTTCGTCTTCACCACCCAGTCGATGTCCGGTGCCACGCTCTACATGGTCACCCACGGCCTCACCACCGCAGCTCTGCTCATGCTGGTCGGATACCTGATCCGGCGCCGCGGGTCGAAGTACCTGTCTGACTACGGCGGTGTCCAGACGGTGGCCCCGGTGTTGGCAGGACTGTTCCTGATCGCCGGCCTCGCGTCGGTGGCGCTGCCAGGTCTGGGCAGTTTCGTCAGCGAATTCCTGGTCCTCATCGGTACCTTCAGTCGCTACCCCTGGCTTGCGGTGGTGGCCACGTTCGGCATCGTGCTCGCCGCGATCTACATCCTCTGGTGGTATCAGCGCACGATGAATGGTGAGGTTTCGCCGGCCGTCAAGGGATGGTCCGACGTCAACTTCCGCGAAGCGGTCGGTGTGGCACCCGCCATTGTGCTGCTGGTGGTCATCGGCATCTTCCCGCAGACCCTGCTGAAGGACATCAACCCGGCGGTGGAGCGAACCATGGTTTCTATCGGTCAGACAGATCCAGAACCCAAACTTGAGACCGCGACGGTAGGGGAGGAGCAATGACGGACCTGCCCGATCTCGCCGCACCAAGTTTCGACTACGCCGCAATTGCGCCTATTCTCATCATCTTCGGTGCTGGCATCATCTCGATCCTCATCGAATCGTTGGCGCGTCGCGAGGCACGTCGCAGCGCTGAGATTGTCACAGTGTTCGTCGCCCTGATCGCGGCCCTGGTGAGTGTCTTCACGCTCGCCGGGACCAACATCACCACCGCCGATGGTGCACTTGCCATCGATGCGCCGGGGCTGTTCCTGCAGGGCGCCACACTGCTCATCGCGATCATTGCCGCTTTCGTCATGTTCGAGCAGCGCACCGACCCAGCCGGCGACGCCTTCACCCCGCGGGCGTCCGCCCTGCCGGGCAGTGAGGAAGAGAAGGAATTCGGCGCCCAGGGTTGGCAGCAGACCGAGATCTGGCCGCTGTTCCTGTTCAGCGTCGGCGGCATGTTGGTGTTCGTCACTGCCAACGACCTGCTCACCATGTTCATCGCCCTCGAGGTGCTTTCGCTGCCGATCTACCTGATGACCGGGATGGCTCGCCGCCGTCGCCTGCTCAGCCAGGAAGCGGCGTTGAAGTACTTCCTGCTTGGCGCCTTCGGGTCAGCGTTCTTCCTGTATGGCGCGGCTCTGGTGTTTGGCTTCGCGGGGGTGCTCGATTTCGGTGGCATCGCTGAGGCCGCCGCAGCAATCGCTGGCCCCAACGGACTTCTCATCGCCGGTGTCGCCCTGATAGCGGTAGGAATGTTCTTCAAGGTCGGCGCCGTGCCGTTCCACCAGTGGGTGCCGGACGTCTACCAGGGTGCGCCCACACCACTGACCGGCTTCATGGCTGCCGCGGTCAAACTGGCCGGGTTCGGTGCCTTGATCCGAATCTTCTACGTCGCTTTCGGTGGTACCGCGTGGGACTGGCGACCGGCCTTCTGGATTGTGGCCATCCTCACCATGTTTGTTGGCGTGGTGTTGGCTTTGACCCAAACCGACATGAAACGGATGTTGGCCTACTCGTCAATCGCGCACGCTGGCTTCCTGCTCATCGGAGTGATTGCCACCTCCCAGCTGGGCTTGGCAAGCACGCTGTTCTACCTGCTCGCCTACGGCGTCAGCACGGTAGGGGCCTTCGCTTTGGTGACGCTGGTCCGCGATTCCGCGGGCGAAGCGACGAAACTCTCCAGTTGGGTTGGGTTGGGCAAACGCTCGCCGGTGGTGGCGGGAGCTTTCGCGCTGTTCCTGCTGGCATTCGCGGGTATCCCACTCACCAGTGGGTTCACGGCCAAATTCCTCATCTTCACTGCGGGTGTCGGCAGTGGCGCCACCCCAGTGGTGATTGCGGCTGTGATCGCCAGTGCCATCAGCGCCTTCTTCTACGCCCGCATCATCGTGCTGATGTTCTTCACCGAACCCACCAGCGACGACGTTTCGGTGGTGGTGCCGTCAAGCTTCACTACGATCGCGATCGGGGTCTCGGTGGCGGTCACCGTGATTCTGGGTATCGTCCCCCAATTTGTCATCGATCTTGCCGAGCAGGCGAGTACGTTCGTGCGATGAGCAGGTTCGCGGGTGCGGAAAGTGCCCCCACCGCATATCGTCTAAGGGCACCGGTTGTGGCACTCGCGGTAGAGGAGGAAGTGGGGTGACATTCGCCTACCCCGTCGGCGACGAAGCACTGGAGCGTCGGCTCACGGAACGCCTTACCAACGTGGAGCAAATGCTGCGCGAGTCGGTCAAGAGCCACTACCCGTTGGTCACCGAAACTTCCCAACATCTGGTTCACGCCGGTGGCAAGCGGTTCCGGCCGATGTTGGTGTTGCTGGCAGCCGAGTTTGGCGATTGGGAATCTGCCGAGGTGCTGCAAGCCGCGGTAGTCGTGGAACTGACGCATCTGGCGACCCTCTACCACGACGACGTCATGGATGAGGCCACGCTGCGCCGCGGGGTAGAGTCGGCGAACTCCCGCTGGGACAACACGGTTGCGATCCTCAGTGGGGACTTCCTTTTCTCGCGCGCCTCAAACATTTTGGCTGACCTTGGCCCGGAGGCGGTACGGCTGCAGGCACGCACCTACGAACGACTCGTGATCGGCCAAATCAAGGAGACGGTTGGCCCCAAAGGCGCCGATCCGGTCAGCCACCACATCGAAGTGCTCGAGGACAAGACGGGTTCGCTGATCGCCACTTCGGGGCGATTCGGGGCGATGTTTGCCGGCTGCGATGAGGCAATCGTGGAGACGCTGACGCTTTTCGGCGAGCGCATCGGGGTGGCCTTCCAGCTGGTGGATGATTTGGTCGACCTCACCAGCCCGGACGACGAGTCGGGCAAGACCCAGGGCCGTGACCTTCGCGAGGGTGTGCAAACCCTGCCCGCGCTGCTGGCACTGGGATCGTCTGCGCCCACCGATTCGAGGCTGCAGGAATTGTTGGCTGGGCCGCTGCCAGACGATGCCGACCACGCCGAAGCGCTGGAGTTGCTGCTCGCGCACCCGGCGGTGGGCGAAGCGAGAAGCGAGGCACGGCGGTGGGCAGATGCTGCCCGGCTGACGCTTGCGCCGCTGCCGGACATTCCCGCCCGTCGGGCACTGGAGCGACTCTGTGACTTCGTGGTCGAGCGCACCAGTTGACGCTGCTCGAATCAGGTCTTCCGTGCCGTTGCCCGGGCGCGTAGTTGGGCGGCTTTCGCCAGCACCCTGTTGACCGTTTTCGCTTTGGGGAAGGGGGGCTCTTCCCGACTCATCTCGGCCAGCAGGTCCAGTCGTTGCGGATTGGCCACCGGCGCGGATGGGTCCGGGCGGACCCGCGAACGGGTCAGGGTCGCGAAGAATTCGAAACTGTCGGTGGGGCGCATCGAGTGCAGCACCATGTCGGTGAAGCCGAGGTGGTGAAGGTCGGACAGCAACAGCTGCAGGGAGTTCGGGGTGAAGACCCAGCGGTGGATGTCCTGGTAGTGGGCTGCGCTAGTGACCTGATCGATAGTGTGCCGGACTGATGCCCAGGAGCATTGGGCCAGGTTCAGATCAATATTGGTCGCCGAATCCCAGACCATCCCGTCGCCGTGGTCGCGCACCGAGTAGAGGTGGGTGTCGATGAAAGCTGCCGGGCCATGGAAGGTTCGGGGTAGCAGGTGGGCCTCCACCACCTGGCCAGCGGTGCTCACCGGACGAGCCCGGTCGAACGTGAAGCGTTTGTCCGGCACGATCAGGCTGAGCACACCGCGTTCGGTGAGCAACGTGCTTGCCGCCTGCAGAAAGCCGATCACGTCGGTGGTGTGTTCGATCACGTGGGCGGCGACGATGTAGTCGAAGCGTTGACCGTCGGGAATCGCCTGGGTGATCGGGCCGCCGGTCCAGACGTAGTCAACCTCCTCGATCCGTTCCAGTTCTGCTTGGCTCAGGCCGACCTCGCGGTATTTGCTCACCAGGTCGGCGCGAGTCGCGTGGTCCAGGATGCGGACGTCAAAACCCGCGGATTTGGGTGCAATGGGGTTGTATGAAGGCCCGATCTCCAGGCCGATGCCGCCCACGTCGACGCCCTGGAGGGCAGCGTGCGCGCGGGCGGGAAGCGAGTCGAGCCGAGGTGACGCCACCGCTTCATAATGTCACTTCGACAACCGCAGCTAGCGGAGGAATAGATCGCGGCGTGGACGCGTTCAGACCCCGGATACTAGTTGAACATTCAAGTACACTCGCCGTTTGGAGGCATCAGTGGTCACCATGACAGCCATGGCACCGTCAGCGATCGACGACCGTGCCATCAACCTTCTCTTCCATGAGGCACATACCGCCTACGCCTTCGACGACACCGAAGTCACCGAGGACGAACTCGCCCGCGTCTACGACGCCATGCGGTATGCGCCCACGGCAATGAACACCCAGCCGTTGCGAATTACGTTCATCCAGAGTCAGGCCGCGAAGGATCGCCTCATGCCTCACCTGGCGCCCGGCAACCGGCCCAAAGCCGAGTCAGCCCCGGTGGTGGCGATCCTTGCCGCCGACACCGATTTCCACGAACACCTGCATCGACTGGCGCCCCACCTGCCTAACGCCAAGGAGCGGTTCGCAGATGACGCTGCTCGGGCTAAGGCAGCTCACTTCAACGCCACCCTGCAGGCCGGCTACTTCCTGCTGGCCGTGCGGGCGGCTGGTTTGGACGCCGGACCGATGGGCGGATTCGACAAGGCTGGAGTCGACGAGGAGTTCTTCGCCGGAACCGCGTTGAAGTCGATTCTGGTGGTCAACATTGGCCATGCCGCGCCGGAAGGCATCCGGGCTCGGCAGCCACGGCTCGAGTGGGACGAGGTAGTCGAAACCCTGTGAGCTAGGAGTGCGGGAGTAACGTCCGTTTGGATCTTCTTTTGCCCTCGGTTTCCGGGGGTAGCATCGAATCATGATGCAGCGTTCGCTTGCGGCCGTAGCCGCCCTGGGTCTGGTGCTGGTGGCGGGATGCGGGTCGGGTACCTCGGACTCGGACGTTGATTCGTCGTCCTCCTCCGAGCAGGCTTCAGCCCGCGGCCGATGGTGGCGGTTCCGCCGCCGGTGGCGGGGCCGAATGCGGAATCAAGGAGATCGACGGGGTCAACACCCGCACCTTCTGTGGTGAAGGCACCGCGACACTGTCGGATGGCACCACAACGCTGGAGCTCTCGGACGCCGAGTGCTCCGTGGAGTCCCTCGGCTTTGCCGTCAATGCCGGCACCATCGTGTTGGACCCGGACGACTCCACCGTCTCGGCGGAAACGCAGTACATCGGATTCGCGATCCCGCCGGTCGAGGGGGACTGGGATGGTGAATCGGTCCCGGACGGCACTTACGAGGGCATCATCACTGGAAATGATCGTGGGAAGGACCTGACCGCATCAGCTCAAGGGACCACAATCGTGATCACCGACGGCGGCACAGCTGGCACCGTGAGCGGCACCTCCCTCGAAGGCGTTCCACTCACCGGGTCTTTCCGTTGCAGCTAGCACGAGAGCGGTTAATAGCCCAGCAGTTTCGCGGCTAGGTCGGTCATCACTTCGGTCGCGCCACCGCCGATGCCCAACACCTTGGCGTCGCGGTAGTGCATCTCCACTTCGGCATCGCGCAGGAACCCATACCCGCCATGCAGTTGGACGGCGGTGGCCACCACTGCGTCGCAGGCCGCGACCGCGGTGTTCTTCGCCAGTGCGGCGCGCAGCAGCAGGCCAGGATCAGGCATCTCGCCCATGGTCGGCTCGGAGTCGTCCCTGGCCACCAGCTCCGACACCAGCGCGCGGGTGTAGGTGCGAGCGACGTCGGTGAGCCGATGCATCTCCACTAGGTCGTGCCGCACCACCTGCCGACTGGCCAGCGGTCGGCCGAAAGTCTGGCGCTGCTTTGTCCACTCGACTGTGAGGTCAAGGCATCGTTGGGCGGTGGCATAGGCCGTGACTGCCAGCGAGATGCGCTCCACGGCGAAATGGCGGGCTAGCGAGGCGAATCCCAAGCCCGGGCCTTCCGTGAGCAGCGACCAAGCGGGCACTACGACGTCGGTGAGTGACAATTCGGCAGTGTCGCTGCAGTGCCAGCCCATCTTGGCCATGCGCCGGACCACGGCGAATCCGGGGAGGTCGGTCGGCACCGCGAAAAGCGCCACGCCAGCTGCGCCCTCGCCGAAGGCGCGCGCGGCCACCACCACGAAGTCGGCTCTGGCGCCGGAGGTGATGTAGGCCTTCGCGCCGTTGATCCGCCACTCCACTGCCCGGTCCGGACTGGTCTCGACACCGTTCGCATCGAGACCGACCGCGGCGGTGCGGAGCGCTCCGACGTCTGAGCCGCCGTCCGGTTCGGTGACTCCGAGCGCGGTGATCGCCTCACCGGCAAGGGTCGGACGGATCACGCGGTCGATCAGGGTCGCCGCGCCGATCTCGTCACCGGCGGCCTTGCGCCGGTAGGCGGCGTCGATGACGTGGGGGATTGAGATGCCGTGGGTGAAGAGTCCCGCGATGAGGCCACCCGAGCCGCCACCACCGAGCACCGCCTCGGTCATGGCAACCACATCGCGCAGGTCGCCGCCGGATCCGCCGACCTCCTCGGGGTAACTCAGGCCCAGCAGTCCGACTTCGCCCGCAGCCCGGTGCAGCGACCGTGGTAATTCCCCGGCGGCCTCCCAATCAGCGAGGTTGGGCGCGATTTCCGCGGCAGTGAAAGTGCTTGCGAGGTCAGCCAGCGCTCGGCGCTCGCTGTTGTCCCAATCAAACATGACGTCGGTGTCAACTTGACTCATGGACAGACTCTAGTCGAGCGGCCTGGGTCCGGGTGCGCCAGCCAGAATCGGGCTGTCGGCGGCCTCAACTGCTCGACGCGCGAGCCGACCGCAACGCATCGGCGCTGAACACCAGCAGCGCCCACCAGATCAGCACGAAGCCGAACCACCCCACGGCCGAGAGCACCTCGTCGTACACGATCACCCCGAGCAGGAACTGCAGAATCGGCGTCAAATACTGCAACAGCCCCAAACTCGACAGTGGAATCCGAATGGCCGCGGCGCCGAAAGCCAGCAGCGGCAGGGCCGTCACCACCCCGGCACCTGCGAACAACAGCGACTGCCCGACGGAATCCCCGAAGTGCCCCCACCCCTGAACGTGCCACAGGATCAACACCCCCAGCGCAAATGGGGCCATGAAGACGGTCTCGACTGTGAGGCTCGGTACGGCCGGCACATCAGCCAACTTCTTCGCTAGCCCATAGAGGGCGAAGGATGAGGCCAGCAGCAAGGCGATCCACGGGGGGCGGCCATAGGCGAAAGTCAGCACCGCCACCGCGACAGCGCCCATCCCCACCGCCACCCACTGCGCTCGGCGCAGACGTTCCCCGAGGGCCACCACCCCAATCAGCACGCTGACCAGCGGATTGATGAAGTAACCCAGCGACGCCTCCACCACGTGCCCGGTGTTCACCGCCCAGATGTACCCGGTCCAGTTGATGCTCACCAGGGCGGCGGCAGCAAGCAGCAGCCACCTGGTGCGCGGAGTGGCGAGGGTGCTCCGCACCACCGGCCAGGCCCGCACAACTGTGACCACAAGGGCCAGGAACACCAGCGACCACAAACTTCGGTGCGCCACGATCTCGACTGCATCGGCCGGTTCAAGTAGCGGCCAGTACAGCGGGAAGAGGCCCCAAATGCCGTAGGCCAACAGGCCGTACAGCAGCCCGGTGAGCCGGGTGCGTGCAGCCGCCGCGGTGGTCGAGGCGTCGACCGCACCGGGAATCCGTCTGGGGTCGTGTTTCAGGCCACGGTCCAGGTGTCTTTGCCGTTGATCAGCGCTTGCAGATCCGCTGTTGGGTCTTCCACCGCCGCCAGTTGCGCCTCGAACAGTTCGTTGTAGCTCGGACGGTCGACGTCGCGGAACACCCCGATGGCGGTGTGATCGTTGGTGACTGGATCAGCAATCTGGCTGAGCGCAAACGCCGACAGCGGCGACCGGGCACCAGGGTCGTGCACCACGATGTCGTCGGGTGCAACCTCGGCGGTTGCCGCGACCCGCAGGCCGCAGCCGGAGTCGCGCACCACACACATGGCACCGTCGGTACCGAAGATGATCGGCTCCCCGGGGACCAACCGAATCAGGGCGTCGTCGCGGGTATCCGGATTCTTCAGCACTTCGAAGGCGCCGTCGTTGAAGATGTTGCAGTTCTGGTAGATCTCCACCAGTGACGTGCCTTTGTGCGCGGCCGCCGCTCGCAGTACCGAAGTGAGATGGGCGCGGTCGGTATCGAGGGTTCGGGCCACAAAGGTGGCGCCGGCACCCAGCGCCAGCGTGACCGGGTTGAACGGTGCGTCCACCGATCCAACCGGGGTCGACTTGGTGATCTTGCCGACCTCGGAGGTGGGGGAGTACTGGCCTTTGGTCAGTCCGTAGATGCGGTTGTTGAACAGCAGGATGGTGAGATTCACGTTGCGCCGCAGCGCGTGGATGAGGTGATTCCCACCGATGCTCAGCGCATCACCATCACCGGTGACCACCCAGACGTCCAGATCTGGCCGCGACACCGACAGGCCGGTGGCCAAGGTCGGGGCCCGGCCGTGAATCGAGTGCATGCCGTAGGTCGTGAGGTAATACGGGAACCGGGACGAACAACCGATGCCGGAGATGAAGACGATGTCTTCGCGGCGTTTGCCCAGTTCCGGCAGGAAGCCCTGGACTGCTGCCAGGATCGCGTAGTCCCCGCAACCCGGGCACCAGCGCACCTCCTGGTCGGACTTGAAGTCCTTTGCCTTCAGCGCGATCTGCTCAGGCATGGGCAATCGCCTCCTCGATCAGTTGCTGGAGTCCAGCGGCCTTGAACGGCTGGCCCTGAACTTTGGTGATGGGCTCGGCGTTCACTAGGTACTTTGCGCGTAGCAACATCGCCAACTGCCCGGTGTTCATCTCTGGCACCAGGATCCGCCGGTAACGTCGCAGTACCCGCTCGGTGTTGGCCGGGAACGGGTTGAGGTGGCGGAAGTGGGCCTGCGCGACGTGCCGTCCACCAGCCCGCACATTGCGGACCGCAGTGCGGATGGGGCCATAGGTCGAACCCCAGCCGAGCACCAGCACATCGGCTTCCGGATCCGCATCCACTTCGAGGTCGGGAACTTCGATGCCGGCCACCTTGGCCGCCCGCAGCTCGACCATCCGCTCGTGGTTGCGCCCGTCGTAGGACACCGTGCCGGAGCCGTCGGCCTTCTCCAACCCACCGATCCGGTGCTCCAACCCCGGCGTACCCGGCACCGCCCACGGCCGCGCAAGGGTGTCTCGATCGCGCTGGTATGGCCAGAACTCCTGCTTGCCGTCCGCTCCGACATGGTTCGGCTCGGTCGCGAACTGCACGGTGAGGTCCGGCAGTTCGGACACCGACGGCACCTGCCAGGGCTCCGAGCCGTTCGCCAAGTAGCCATCGGACAGCAGGATCACCGGTGTGCGGTAGACGGTGGCGATGCGGGCAGCCTCGATGGCAGCGTCGAAGCAATCCGAGGGGGACCGCGGCGCGATCACCGGAACCGGTGATTCGCCATTGCGGCCGAACATGGCCTGCAGCAGGTCGGACTGCTCGGTTTTGGTGGGTAGGCCGGTGCTCGGCCCACCGCGCTGCACGTCGACCACGATCAGCGGCAGCTCCAGGGAGACGGCCAGCCCGATGGTCTCGCCCTTCAAAGCCATCCCGGGCCCGGAGGTTGTGGTCACACCGAGCGCGCCGCCGTAGGACGCGCCCAGCGCAGCACCGATACCAGCGATCTCGTCTTCGGCCTGAAAGGTTTGCACGCCGAAGCGCTTGTGTTTGCTCAACTCGTGCAGGATGTCGCTGGCCGGGGTGATGGGGTAGGAACCGAGGAACAGTGGAAGCCCGGTGGCGCGGGAGGCGGCGATGAGGCCATAACTGAGCGCGATGTTGCCGGTGATGTTGCGATACGTTCCACGCGGCAGCACCGCCGGCGCGACCTCGTATTGGACCGCGAAGTCTTCGGTGGTGTTCCCGTAGTTGTGCCCGGCGTGCAAGGCGGCCAGGTTCGCCTTCAGAATCTCCGGTTTCCGGGCAAATTTCTCCCGGATGAACTCTTCAGGGCCGTCGAGGTTGCGGCTGTAAAGCCACAGCAGGAGCCCAAGCGCGAACATGTTCTTGGCTCGTTCGGCATCTTTCTTGGAGATGTCGTAACCCTCGAGCGCGCCGACGGTCAGTGAGGTCAGCGGAACGGGATGCACTTGGTAGGCGGCCAACGAATCGTCGTCCAACGGATTCGCTTCGTAGCCGACCTTGGTGAGGTTGCGTTTGGTGAACTCGTCGGTGTTCACGATGATTTCCGCGCCCCGCGGCAGGTCGGCCAGGTTCGCCTTGAGAGCGGCCGGGTTCATGGCCACCAGCACACCGGGTTGGTCCCCGGGGGTGAGGATGTCGTGATCGGCGAAGTTCACCTGGAAGGCGCTGACTCCGGGCAAGGTTCCGGCAGGTGCGCGGATCTCGGCCGGGAAGTCGGGCAGCGTGGAGAGGTCGTTGCCGAAGGCGGCCGCCGACGACGTGAATTGGTCGCCGGTCAGTTGCATCCCATCGCCGCTGTCGCCAGCGAAGCGGATGATGACTTTGTCGACTTTGTGGACTGTCTTCTTCGTCAAAGCGACCTCTCGGATCAGATATCCGACGCAGCAGGGGTGTGTCTGCGCGGGATCAACTGGAAGGGTGTCTAGAGCACCTGACTACGATTCTAAGGCGGGGCTACTGTGGTGCACGTGGGAGAGTCCAGTGTCGCTGATCATGGGGTGGTGGAGGTCACATTCGAGGGCGTGACCGTGCGCCTTTTCCCACTGAGCCTGGCCTGCTGTGCAGTGGAGGCCGCCGAGGCAGTGGACTGGTTGGTGGCTGCCTCGCAGCCGCCGGGGGTCGCCCTGTCGCCACTCTCCGACGCTCCGGTGGTCAACGTCCTGCTGGTCGCGGGAACGGTCACGTGGCCGCTGCTGCCGGAGGTGACTGCTGCCTGGCAGGCAATGCCGGAGCCGCGGAGCGCGATTGCCTTTGGGGCCTGCACCATCAGCGGAGGCCCATATTGGGACTCCTACGCGGTTGTGCCCGGCCTGCTGGAGGTCCTGCCGGGTGCGGTGGCCATTCCCGGATGCCCGCCACGACCGGACACCTTGGTTGAGGGGCTTCGCGTGGTACTCGACGGGGCCACGATATGAGTCGAGGAGACAACCTGCCCGAGGTGCAGGAGGGTCCGCAGCCGGGTCGGCGTCTGCTGGCGGCCGCAGCGGAGGCCGCGACGACCGCACCGGCCGCACCTCGGCCGGCGGGCAGGACTGGCGACGGCGACGGCGAGCTTCACGGCGCAGTGACGTCCGACGGCATGGGCGTGAGGTGTCTGGAGGTCGACGTTGCTGCGTGGCAACGGGTGTTTCGCGCGTTGAAAGAGGCCGGCGGGCGATTCGACTGGTTGGGGGCAGTCGATGGCAGCGAAATCGAGGTCGTTGCTCTGGTCCGTGACGATGTCGAGGATCTGCTGATTCGCACGTTTGCCGGGTCCGGTCAGATGGTGCCCAGTATTCGCGAGGTGTTCCCCGGTGCCGCATGGCACGAACGTGAGGCAGCCGACCTGGTCGGTGTTCGATTCGCGGACGGGGATCCACGGCCGCTGTTGCTGCACAGCGACCAACCACCTCCGCTGCGCCAGTCGTACCCGCTGGCCGCTCGACTGCGGAGACCCTGGCCGGGGGCTGCAGGTACCGGGCGGCGGTCTCGAATCCCGGGCAATAATCCGAAGTGGCAGGAGCCGACCGCCGAATGAGCCGACACGATGATGACTCTCAGGGAACTGACTCCGCCTCGGACGGTACGCGTCCAGCCGGCGCGCATGGGGCGATCGCCTTGGATCCGGATGCTTGTACCGCCTGCGACCTTTGTGTGGTCGAGTGCCCGGCGTGGTGCATCGAATTGACTGCCCACACCGAAACCACCAAGGATGGCCCCGGTCGTCCACGGAAGGTCAAGGTGCTCGACGAATTCACGATCGACTTCGGGCTGTGCATGTATTGCGGAATCTGTGTCCAGGTGTGTCCGTTTGACGCGCTGGCCTGGGTACCGCAGGCGGTGCCAGCAGCCGACACGACCAGTCCCAGACCGCTGTTGACGAGTCGCGACGTGCTCAGCAGTTGGTGGCGCTGACCGCGGATGCCAGGGTTGGCGCGGCCGAAAGGTGGATTGCGGCCGGGCTTGACGCCTACCTGGCCAAGCCATGCAGCCTCGACGGATTCCGTTGGGCCCTCGAAGCTTGGCTCAATGCTGACGCGCTGACCGCAACTCCCCAGCCCGTGCGACCATAGCGCTGATCTCTTCCCGGCGGACGGGTTTCGTCATGAACTCCGAGAACCCGGCGGCCAGGCAGCGCTGCCGGGTTTCTTCTAGGACGTCGGCGGTGAGGGCCGCAACCAGATGCGCGGGAATGCCTTGATCGACTTCGGCGATACGGATGTGCCGCACCACATCCACCCCGTCCAAGTTCGGCATGTGCAGGTCGAGCAAGATGAGGTCGAAGTGATCCGAGTCGAAGGCCTCGATCGCCGACCGGCCGTCCGCGACTGTGGTGACCGCGGTTCCCAGTGACTCCAGCAACTTGGTGATCACCACTGCATTGATGCGATTGTCATCAGCCACCAGCACCGCAATGCCTGGTGCTGTGCCTGCGTCAGCAATCGACGGCGATCCCCCCTGCCCGGGACTGTGCTGAGAGCGCACTTCAGCCCCGGCCGTGGCATCCGTCGGTTGCGACTGCTGGTCAACCGTGCGCGGTAGCAGCAACGAGAAGGTTGACCCGGCACCGATCCGAGACGACACCTCGATGCGTGCCCCGATGAGGTCGGCAAGTTCTTTGCTGATCGCCAAACCCAACCCGGAACCTGCGAAGCGCCGGGTTGGGTCGCCGTCTGGTTCCTGGGACGGCTCGAAAAGTGTCGCCAGGGTCGACTCAGACATGCCGACCCCGGTGTCGGACACACGCAACGTCACGAACTCCTCGCCCGTCTCGGCGGCGAGTTCCACGGTTCCACCAGGTTCGGTGAATTTGATTGCGTTGGAGAGCAGAGCGTCCAGGATTTGCCGCAGGCGCAAGGTGTCGGTGGCGACGTAGGCGGGTGACGGGTCGGTGGTTGGGAGGTCCGCGTTGAGCGTTATGCCCTTGGCTGTGGCCAACGGTCGGGTGACTTTCACCACCGAATCCAGCAACCCAACTAGGTCGACGGTCGGGGAGTTCACTGGCATCTCGCCGGACTCCATGGAGACGCAGTCAAGGACGTCGCTCACGACGGCCAACTGCTGGCCACCCGCCTCAATGATCACGTCGACGAGATGTCGCTGCTCTTCGCTGAGGTCGGTTGCCCGCAAGAGTTCGGCTACCCCGATGACGCCATTCAGCGGGGTGCGCAGTTCATGACTGGCGCGAGCCAGGAACTGCGACTTTGCCCTCAGTGCCTCCTCGGCCGCTCTCTGCGCGGCGGCCAGTTGTCGGTTGGTTTCGGTGAGTTCAGCGGTGCGCTGCGCCACCTTGGCCTCCGTGTAGGAGGTGACGAATTCCGGTGTGGCGTTGAGAGCTTGGCGCCACGGATTCGCGCGGCTGTCCCACCCGTCGGCCTGGCGAATCTCGAATCGGCACAGTTCATCCCCGGCCCCCACACACGCGGTCTCGATGGCCAGCACCTCGGCACCGAAGAACTCCGTGGCCCACCCGGTTGCGTAGCCCGTGAGCGTCCAGCAGACCGGGCTGTCGGAGACTCCATAGCGTTGCAGGTAGTTCGCGGCCTCATAGGAGTTTCGCCACTCGCCGGTCATCTGGAATCTGCCCTGGCGTCGGTCGTAGTCCAGCAACGTCTGGGTCACATGGACGAGGCCTTCCCACATGTGGATTACGGGGCCAGAACCAATACGGTCGAGGTCGGTATCCCAATCGGCGTCAGCAGCGATTGCACGGTAATCCGCGCGGCCGCTGCGGGCCCCGAACTGGGCAAAAATCGCGGCAGTCAGCTCGTGGCCCAAGTGGGTAGCGAGCGATTCGTACAGCACGCCCACGGCCTGCTTGCTGAAGATCAGCATCCGTTGGCCGTTGAGCAGCAGTTGACCGAGGTCGGGCCGGAATTCCAGCAGCGAAGGTAGGTCGATGTCCTCGGCTCGCACGTTCGCCTCACCTCTCGGGGTCGCTCGTTAGTCGCAGCCAGGCTGGTGCATTGCCGATCGTAGTGCGTTGGGGCGCTTGGATGGTCGGTGGTGATGAGAACCCGTGAAGTCGCGGCTTAGCCAGCCGCCGTTTGATTTAGCTGGCGGCGTAGCCGCGTAGGGCGTCCGCGGCAGCGTTTGCGCGCTCGGTGAGGTGAGCCGCCTGGTCCGCAGGGTCCACGAAGGGGCCACCGGCGGCAGCTGTCGCTTCCAGTTGCGCGCACATTTCGGACAGTGGGATGGCACCCAGCATCGCCGAACTCGACTTCAGGGAGTGCGCAACCGCTTTGACGCCGCGGGCATCGCCTTCCAGCAGCGCCCGGGTCATCGCTGCCACCCTTCCTGGGAGTTCGCCCAGATACACCTCGATCGTGTCAACCACGAACCCCCGGTCACCGATGTCCGATTCCAGCGTGGCCAGAACCGAGGTCCGCAACGGCGTCGGCTCAGCGGCTCGGTGGCCGCGGGGAGTGGTCGCTTCAGTTGCCTCGGCTGAGGTCTGCGCGGGGCCATCCAACAGCACCTCGGTGGTCACCCTCAGCACGGTCGGTGCTGGCTTTCCCAGTCGTTCGCACACCTGCGTCACGGCGGCGGCCACCTCGTGAAAACACATGCCGCGCGGAGAATCGCTGAGCAGCACCAGCCCGACATCTGAGGCGGCCACTTCCGCAAGCGCGTCGGCGGCTGGCATCGTTCGGGTGGGGGAGGCCAATGCTGCTGCCAGCAGGCGTAGCCGCTGGTCGGCGTCTGCTGATTCGTCTTCGATGACTATGGCGACACTCATTGGCTCAGCATAGGAGCACAGATGCTCAGCAGGCGTCCCAGGCGCATCTACCTTGAGCGGGTTCAGAATGCCGAATCGCTGGCAAAACGATGTTGGTGGCGGGATCGCAGTTCAATCCGGTGCCGGATAGCCAAATCGAACGAGCCGGTGCGGCCGGAATCATCGTGGCCGGCAGCGTTACGTCGGAAGTGATCGACTGATCATGAGTCTGTAGGGGTCGATTCGCTGCGTGCGGGGGTAATCTTCCGGTGAGCATTATTCGAGAGGACGCATGATGGCGCAGCCCAGGGCATTGCTGGTGGAGGACTCCAAGGAGTTCCAACTGCTGGGCCGTCGGCTGCTCGAAAGCGCGGGATTTTCGGTGACGGTGGCCGACGATGGCCTGTGCGGGCTACACCTGGCACGCGAGATCGATCCGGAGATCATCGTGCTGGACGTTTCCCTGCCGGGAATCGACGGGCTGGAGGTGTGCCGGCGGTTGCGGGAGTTTTCCAGCGCCTACGTGATCATGGTGACCGGGCGGACGGAAGAAGTTGATCGGGTGGTGGGGCTGACGATCGGGGCCGACGACTACGTTTCCAAGCCGTTTTCGTCTCGCGAACTCGCGGCCCGGATTCAGGCGATGCGACGTCGGCCGCGTCCCATGACCACCTATAGGCCTTCGGTGTTTGGGGATCTCACGGTGGATGTGGAGGGTCGGGTGGCCGAGCTTGCCGGCCACCAGCTTTCGCTGACCCGGATCGAGTTCGACATCCTGGCCGCGCTGAGCGCGAAACCGGGCCGAGTCCACACGCGTGCGCAACTACTTGATCAGGTGTGGGGCGGGGAGTGGTTTGGCGATGATCACGTGATCGACGTCCATGTGGGCAACCTTCGCAAGAAGCTCGGCGAGACCGCTTCCAAACCGCACTTCATTCACACAGTTCGTGGCGTCGGGTTCAAGTTCGTCGCGCCCTCGGATGCCGCCTGACAGAGGTGCCGTGTGCACAGGTGGTCGACGACAACGTCGGTGCGCGAGGGTCGGGCGCTAGCGGTAGTTGACGAACTGGGTCGCGAAGTCGAGGTCGGCGTCCTTCACTAAGGCGATGACCTCTTGCAGGGTGTCGCGCGATTTGCTGCTGACGCGCAGTTCGTCGCCCATCACTTGGGTCTTGACTCCCTTGGGCCCCTCGTCGCGGATCAGTTTCGCGACCTTCTTGGCTTGTTCGGTGGTGATGCCGTCGGTGAACGATCCGGCGATCTTGTACTCCTTGCCGGACGAGCGGGGGTCGCCGGAATCGAAGGCCTTGAGCGAGATCCCGCGCTTGATCAGTTTGCTCTGGAATACGTCGAGGGCCGCGGTGGCGCGCTCCTCGGTGCCGGAGGTGATCTCGACGGTCAGTTCGCCGGTCCAGGCAATCGAGGTGCCGGTGTTCTTGAAGTCGTAGCGCTGGGCAAGTTCCTTTGCCGCTTGGTTCAGGGCGTTGTCGGCCTCTTGCCGGTCGATCTTGGAGACGATGTCGAAGCTGCTGTCAGCCATGTGGGGGCACCTCGTGGTGGTCTGGTGGATACGGACTGATGGCACGAGGATACGTGGACCGGGCGGTGACGCCGCGATGATCGTCTGGTGTATCCTCTTAGGGCGCTAGGCGGGTTGCCCGAGCGGCCAATGGGAGCGGACTGTAAATCCGTCGGCTTTGCCTTCGAAGGTTCGAATCCTTCACCCGCCACGTAGGCGTGAACGCCCAGGTCAGGGGTATTTCCCCCGGACCTGGGCGTTCTGCTGTGTGGGGGTGGGTTTGGGGTGTGTTGAGGCTGCGGGGCGCGGGTTGCGGGGTCTTGGGGTCGCCGGTCGAGTGTGGGTTCAGGGCCGATTTCGGGGCTCGAAACCACACTCGATGCGGGGGCTACGCAGCGGGCCGGGCCGAATGCTGCGGCAATCGCTAATGCCGAGAGTTCGGCGGTGATACTGCGCCTCCTCATTGCACCATGCCTGTTGTTGCACATGCACTGCCGTCGTCCTGTGTTGATCGTTGGGGTGCGCGGGTTGCGCCAGAACGCCAGCGAGGTGCTGCGTGCAGTCGATGCTGGCGAGCCTGCCACCGTGACAGTCGCGGGCCGTGCGGTTGCGCAGATCCTGCCGATTCGTGGGGCGGCCTGGATCACCTGGAATCGGGTAAAGGGTGTGTTCGACAGCCCGACCGACGCGGGCTGGGGTGCCGAACGCCTCGATTTTGGTGCGGTCGGTCTGCGCGATCCGTGGGCTGGATAGGTGCGCAGCGTCCTCGACGCCAGCGTGCTGATCTCCGAGGGCAGGCAGTCGATTCCCGGTGAACTTGCTATCGGCGTCGTGTCCGTCGCGGAGCTGCAGTTCGGCGTCCTGGTCGCGCCGGACGATGCTCGTCGGGCGCACCGGTTGGCCCGGCTCACAGCGATCCTGGGGGCCTTCGAACCGTTGCCCGTTGATGCCGCGGTCGCCGCCAGTTGTGCGGAACTCGCCGCGGCGACTCATCGCGCCGGGCGAAAATCACGTGCCCGCAACCTCGATCTCATGATCGCCGCCACCGAACACGCTCACGACGCCCAGTTGGTCACGGCGAATCTGGCGGATGTCGAACACCTGAGGGATCTGATTCGGATTGTGCCGGTGTGAGTGCCCGCACCTCAGCGGGGATCGAGACCTGCCCGTTCGACGAAACCTTCATGACGTCAGCGGTCGGCGTGGAATACCTCCTCGTTGCACGGATGTCGAATCACAGCGCATGACTCTGTAGCGTTCGTCGCTGGCGCTGCCGGGCTGGTGGTGGTCGCGGGCCTCTAGCGGCTGAGCCACACTGCGCGCCACCAGGCGTCGGAGGCGTCGGAGACAGCCGGGTCGACTGACTCCGTGAGTGCGATCATCGACCGAGCCGCCCGGTTTTGGTCGTCAACGAAGGCGCGATCGGCAACGGCGATGGGCTTGTAGTCCACATCGAGGCGGGCCCAGTACAGGGTGCGAAAAGCAATGGCCACCGCGACCACCGCGGGTTCTCCCGACGCGAGAGATCAGCGGAGCCACGGCCTCCCGCAAGTACTGGCTGAGGTGGCTTACCCGGCCCCGTTCGACCCATTCCGCCGAGCGCTCGAGCCCCTAGTGACTGATGACTTGGCTGATCTTGGCGGCTTCCTCGACGGTGGCCGCGGGAACCATCACCTTTTGTGCTCGGTCCACGAATGCGCCGAAGGCTGCGCATTAGGAGGTCGAGACGCTTCGGCTCAGCTCAGCCGTTGGCGCTGGCGCAGGTTCCGAATGGCCGCGGGATCGCTGTTCGGCGACTCGTAGCAGGTCGACTGGCCGCGAAAGTGAGGGGGCAATCGTGGGTGCGCCGGTCACGTGGCCGAGGCCACACGACTCTTCTTCACAGTGCCTGTGTTGAAGGGTGGGATGTGGTTGCGGATGAGAGGTGTGACGCTCTGCTCGTAGTCGAGTTCTTGGGCGAAGGAAAGCACGTGTCGGCACATGGACTGCATGTCGCTGTGTTCCCGCGTTATCAGGTCGTCGGAAGGTCGGCGCACGTGTGCCTCGTCCACGATGGTGCTGAGGTCTGTGCGAGCTTGGATTGGCCAGGCCGCGTGCCGCCGATAGTCGACATCCGTCGCAGCGGGTGTGGAGTAGCTCTGGATGCGCTGTCCGACCGGCAGCTCATGGGGTCCGGCGTCGGATCTCCGGGATTTGTCGGCAACGGCCGGTCGGCCGGACCTTCAGTCGAAGTCCTGGTGTCGCACCTACGCTGCGAATTGGGGCACGCCGGCGTCAAACCGGCCCATCATCGCCTCCGTCCACTCCGCAGAGTGAACGACGAGCGCCCGCACGGTCTCGGGACGCAATGATGGGTAGGCGGCCCAGATGTCTGCCGCAATGGCTGCCACTTGAGCGGTCGCAGCCGAGGTATCCCTCGTGGCCGTGAGAGGGCCCGCGCCTCCGAACGTCGGTTGCAGACGAGTGGTGATCAGGGCGAGGTTCTCAGGCGTGTCAGCCAACGTACCGTCCGGTGACCGCGCGACGTTGCCACCGTCTGCTACGACGTCCGGTTTGACGGGCCATTTCGCGCGGTCGAAGAGGACCGATGTCCGACTCACCGGAGACAATTCTCCGCGGGCGCCATCGGTACCCAGCCGGCGAAGACGCCGGGGGCTGCGACCATGTCGTCTCGCGCGGAGTAGGCCCCGACTGTGAGGGCGTTCCAGGCCTGCGCGGGGTCCTCGACCGGTTCGGTATCGCAGCGGTCGAGATGGTCGTCAAGGGGACTTAGGTCAGGCGTGGGGATGTTTCCGGCGGAGATGATGAGCAGCCTCGGGTGCCGAGGCTCGTCACGGTCCAGGTAAGTGAAGGTTGGGTCCCTATCGTCGATCGCGCGGCCGTAGGCAAGCGCATCAACCGTCGCGGACCATGCCGTGGGGCGGCCCGCGTCTCGTAGTGGCTCGGCGCCCGAGGGCGCACTGTGCTCGGTGATGGCGAGCATGAACGCCCGCTGGCGGTCGGGTTGAGCGATTTCGGGGCGATCGACCGCGCGGGCGGTGAGGGCGCCGTAACTGTCCGGCTCGTTCCGGCCTTGGTCCGGCAGGATCTTCACCGATTCAAGCCGGTGCTGAAGATGCACCGGATGGGTTCCGCTGATGGCTGCCTCGAAATCTCCGTACAGGGCCAGACCGGCCATTTCGGTACCGTGGCCGCGATTCGGGGCTGGCTGCGTGGGCCAGGCCGGATCAGCGACGTGGACGTCGCTGGCCGCAATCGAAGCGTTGAGTAGCGGGTGATTCCACTGCACTCCCTGATCGAGAACGCAGACTGCGGGAGCATCAGAATCGGCTGCCCGCAGCCTTGCCCAGAGGTCCTCCACCCAGTCGGCCTGATCGGCCGCGGGCAGGTCGGCCAAGAAGGTCGCGGCGACATGGGGCCGCCGCAATTCAGTGATGTCGTCAAGCACGGACAATGCGCCAGATAGTTCATCTGCGCTGGCTCGAAGGAGCACCACGCTCCTATCGTCGAAACCCAACGCATGTTTGCCCAGCCGAAGGTCGTGCTCGCGTGCGAACTCTGCAAGGCGCTCTCGCTGCGTTTTGCCGTGGTTGCGAAGCCAGACCTCCCACCAGATGGTGGCCTTCGGATCAGACGGGTAGTCAACAAAAGGATCCGTCCAGAGGTCCTTGATTGTGGCTCGTCGGATGCGCTGGATGCCTTCGACCAGGGGGGCGTTCTTGGGCTTCTCATCGTCCGCCGATTCGATGTAGGCCGCCAGCTTCTCAAGGAAGTAGGACTTCTTGCCGCGGGGGATGAAGACGGTCGCGAATTGCCTGTCGCCGTCTTCGCCCGAGTCGCCTCGGTTGCAAGACCGAGTCCGTGTTTGCGGCGGTCGGGCGGAAGGGGCCTTGCCCCAGATGGGCCACCCCCGACCACCTGCTGGAAGGCTTCATTCGTAGGCGACGGGCTGATGAACAGATGCGTCCGGTCGCGTTCCCCCATCGTGACTACCCCCTGCTTTTGCCTGTCAAGGCTTCCTGCGACCTCGCCTGTAACGCGCTGACGAGGTCACTTGTGAGGATACGGGTGCGTCCCGACAAGATGGTGCGCTTGGCCGCGTTCTCGGCGGCGACGGCCATCTCGGCGTGACTGAGGCCATGCGCGGCCGACGCCACTCGGCTCCACTCCACCGTGTCTGTGTTGAAGGTGGGCACGCGGTTTTCTATTACTGCGCGTACCGCGCCTTCGTCAGGCAGATCGAAGTGGACCACCGTGTCGAATCGGCGGAAGATCGCCTCATCCAGCAGTTGCGGGTGGTTGGTGGCGGCGATGACGATGCTGTCGGAGGTGTCGAGTTCGAGGAACTGCAGGAACGAATTCAGTACCCGACGGATTTCGCCAACGTCGTTGGCAGCGGCGCGATCGCGGGCCAAAGCATCCACCTCATCGAACAGATACACACCGCGCGTCTCGGCGAGGGCGTTGAAGATGAGTCGCAACTTGGCCGCGGTCTCGCCCATGAATTTGGTGATGATGCTGTCGAGGCGGATCGCAAAAAGGGGAAGGCCGAGTTCACCGGCAACCACCCGTGCGGTGGATGTCTTGCCGGTGCCCGGTGGCCCCACGAGGAGGAGTCGTTGCGCGGGACGAAGCGCATGTCGTGCCAGCACATCGCGTTGCCGATGCTCCAGCAGTACGCGTTGGAGTCGTCCGGATGTTGCGTCGTCGAGGACGAGGTCCGACAGTCGTGCGTCGGGGTAGGAGACCATTAGCAGCGACGCCAGTTCGCCGCGATCTGCATCGCTAGGGAGTAGAACTGGGAGTCGTCACCCTCAGCGTGGCTCTTGACGAGGGCTCTGACTTGGTCGTTGGTGGCCACGGGCTGACTCTTTTCCGTCGATATGAGTGTGATGCGCCTCCGCGACAGGAACGAACTCAAGATCATGCGATGTTCCGAGAGTGCAGCGGGTTCAACGCGAACGGCCGCTTCATCTGAGATGTCCACGTCAGTCGACATCAAATGCGGAGGGTGTGGGGTAGTTCCGGATACCCTGCCCGACCGGCGGCACGACCCGCTGCAATGCAAGTGCTCATGGTGGGCCACTCCTCTGTGATTCGCCGTTGTTGAGGTGCTTGAGTGGTCGTTGCCAGCTGATGCAGCAGTTCCGACAGTTCGGCTGTGGTGCGTTCGGTGGGCGCCGCGGTCGCGAGCGAAGTGCCGGGCGGTTGAAGTTCACTCGCGGACTGACGCTCGTGGATTTGCGTTTGTGTCCGGCCGCGTGCGGTGTGGTGTCGATTGGCAGTGCACTGTGGCGAGGGGAATCCAGATGGATGGGGTTGGGGCCCTGCAGATGCAGGGAGTGGCCCCGTTGGTGGTCTGAGGGCTTTGGAGTTCGCGTTGGCTCGCCGCGTCGGGGCGCGCTTGTCACCTAGATTAGTGACAAATGCCTGCAGCCTTGATGCTGCGCTTCGGCGTAGCGTGGCAGTGACTAGTGCGTCAGAGGTGGTGGTTCGGGTGGGTCCTTGGGCGGGGGTGTCGATGGTGCGGCGGAGTTGGCTGCTGGTGATCTTGCTGGCTGTCCTGGCGATGGTGGCCTCGTTGGTGGTGTCGCCTGCAGCGGCGGCGCCCCCCGCAACAAGTGGCAAGCCCGAGGCGTTGGCGCCAGCCGCAGCCCAGGCCGTGGAACCCTTGGCACAGGCTTCGCCGCCCTACACACCTGTCCCGCCGGTGCGTATTGCTGATACCCGGGTGAGGCAGCCGGTGGCGTTCCCGGCCTCGAAGGTGCCGGTGCCGGCCGGGGGCACGCTGGAGGTGCCGGTGGTGGGCTCAATGGTGTGCCTGGTGATGCGGCGGCGGTGGTGGCGAATATCACCGCGACGGCACCGGATGGTGCGGGTCATCTGCGGGTGTTCCCGTGTGGGCAGGCCCGCCCTGGTGCGTCAACATTGAACTATCAGACGGGTGCGTCGGTGGCGAATGGCACGATCGTTGGGTTGGGCGCTGGCGGCAAGATTTGTGTCTACACCCCGACCCGAACCCATGTGCTGGTCGATGTCGTCGGCTACTTCCCGGCCGGTGCGGCATACACGGCGTTGGCGCCGGTGCGTATTGCTGATACCCGGGTGGGGCAGCCGGTGGCGTTCCCGGCCTCGAAGGTGCCGGTGCCGGCCGGCGGCACGCTGGAAGTCCCGGTCGGTGGGGCGAACGGTGTCCCGGCCGATGCGGCCGCGGTGGTCGCGAACATCACCGCGACGGCACCGGATGGTGCGGGTCATCTGCGGGTGTTCCCGTGCGGGCAGGCCCGCCCCGGCGCGTCAACCCTGAACTATCCGGCCGGTGCGTCGGTGGCCAACGGCACCATCGTCGGGTTGGGCACGGGCGGCAAGATTTGTGTCTACACCCCGACCCGAACCCATGTACTGGTCGATGTCGTCGGCTACTTCCCGGCCGGTGCGGCATACACGGCGTTGGCGCCGGTGCGTATTGCTGATACCCGGGTGGGGCAGCCGGTGGCGTTCCCGGCCTCGAAGGTGCCGGTGCCGGCCGGGGGCACGCTGGAGGTGCCGGTCGGCGGGCTGAATGGTGTGCCTGGTGATGCGGCGGCGGTGGTGGCGAATATCACCGCGACGGCGCCTGATGGAGCGGGTCATCTGCGGGTGTTCCCGTGTGGGCAGGCCCGCCCTGGTGCGTCAACATTGAACTATCCGACGGGTGCGTCGGTGGCGAATGGCACGATCGTTGGGTTGGGCGCTGGCGGCAAGATTTGTGTCTACACCCCGACCCGAACCCATGTGCTGGTCGATGTCGTCGGCTACTTCCCGGCGGAGGTGGTCGCGGTTCGGGTGGCGGCCGACTCGGCAGCGGACGTGCCCTTGTCAACGGTCGCACAGGTGGAGACGGCTACTGCGACGAAAGCGGTGGCGGGATTGACCTGGGCCGTGCGGGAAGGCCGACTGGTGGCGATC
>CAWJIH010000009.1:0-873421 GCA_963842975.1 uncultured Actinomycetes bacterium
CGCTGGGCAGTGCGACATGGGCACAGCACGAGTCCCCGACACCTCATGCGGGTGCCGGGGACTCGTGAAGGGGTCAGGCTGCGATTGGCTCGTTGCGGAACTGCCGGTACATGTTCGCGATGAACAGGGTCTGGAACGGCAGCACGACGAGGGCCCCGATACCGCAGGTCAAGAAGGTGACGATATATGCGATGGCGACGACCACAAGAGTGATGACTGCCGGCCCCTTGTTGGCAGACACCATCCGCCAGGATTCGCCGAATGACTTGAACACACCTTGGCCGGTGTCGAGGGCCGAGAACTGGGCGAACTGCCAGGCCCAGATCGCCAGCAGACCGGGAATCAGGCAGAGGATTAATCCGAAGCCCACGGCCAGGCCGAACAGGATCGAGACGAACGCGTACTGCCAGAAGTGCCGCGGGTTCCACAGGTCAGAGAACTCGGGCTTCTCGCCGCGGGTGATCTTCAGCGCCGCGTTGATCAGTCCGATCTGAGCGATCACGCCCAGCACCCAGAACAGGACGCCAAGGAAGACCGACAAGATCCCCATACCGGCGATGAACCCGATGGATCCGGCGCCTTCGGTCAAGCAGTCAGCCAGGGCTTCGCCCGTGAGGTCGCCGCAGTCGTTGACCGTGTCGACACTCGTGGACGTCGCGGTACGAGCGCCATAGCCGAGACCCTGAATGACCATGATGACGGCGGCGAACGCGATCAGGATGCCTGCGTTCTGACCGAACTTGTTGAAGGCCCATTTGATGCCATCACCGATTTGTGGCCCGGCGCTCGCCGGTTGCCCAGGCGGCATCGGAGGCATGCCCCCGCCCGGCGGTGGCGGTGGAAAAGAGCCGCCAGGGGGTGGCGGAGGGGGCGAACCGGGGGGAACTGGGGGGTTGGTGGACATTCATGCCTCCGAGGTCGTTAGGGGTGTGCGGGCAGGGGAAGGTGCAGTCCGGATAGTAGTACGGCGGTCAAGAAAACTTTGGAATTTCCACGGTCAACCACGCCGGGCCGGACACAACACCCTCGGACCGGCCCATCAATCCCGTACCGCGTGCCGGCTACAGCGATCCGAGCAGACCCTCCAACCGGGCGAAACTGGCTTCCATGCCCTCCGCCATCCCCGTGGCCAGCACCGCGTTGCGGGTGTCGCGGTCGGGGTAGCTGATGAGCAGGGTCACCAACGTCGCGCCGTCCTCGTGCTGCAGGCCTAGATCATTAGTTGTCGCTGGATAGTCGGTGTCAACCATGTGTTCAGTCGTCACCCAGCGCCGTGGCGGATCGATGAGCAGAGTTTCGCCGTCGAACCCAAACCGCTGGCCATCCGTGCCGGGCGTCGGTTCCCATTCGTACTCGAACCTGCCGCCGACCCACGCCTCCACCTGACACACGGACATCCGCCACCCCTCTGGGCCCAGCATCCACCGGCGGATCAGGTCGGGCTCCACGTGGGCTCGCCACACCAGTTCGATTGGCCCTTCGATCAGGCGAGTGATGCGGGCTTGATTGTCGCCGAGTACCTCGACCTCGGTGCCTTTGCCTTCGGCGAAGGCGCGCAGCCCAGCCAGCACTTGGTCGAGTTGATTCATCGCCAGGGGAGCGGCTTCCACTGCCCCCATCTCGACGATCTTCGCAAGGTCGTCGGCCGACGTGAAGTACGTCGTGTTCGTCAGCTTTGACCCAGTCGGCGTCGCCGCAAACTCGAACGTCATCCGCATCGTCGGGAAACTCTCGGACGCGCGGCCATCGACGTCGCCGACGAAGGAGTCGAGGACCTCGAACCGAAGGGGCTCCTCGATTGCCAGGAACTCCCAGGCGCTGTGGATGGTCTGACCGGTTGGACTCGTCATGTGGTAGCGCGCCATGCCGCCCACAGCGAGGTCGAATTCGGTGAAGGTGGCGGGCCAACCGGGAGGCCCCCAGAATCGCTCGAGCTGGCGCGGATCGGTGAACGCCAGCCACAGCCGCTCGACCGGCACAGGGAACTCGGCGGTGAGGGCCATGGTGAGCGACTGGGGGTCGGTGGTGACGTCGGTGACGGGCATGTCAGGCTCCTGATTGGGTGGGTGGGAAAGCGGTTGAGTCGTCGGTCGCGGTCATGTCGCTGCTGAGTAGATCGTCGAGACGATCCACCCGAGACCGCCACAGGCTCTCGTAGTCGGCGAGCAAAGCCTGGGCCCGCGCGATTGCGTCCGGATTGGCTCGAATCCGACGCTCTCGGCCATCCACGCGCTTGACCACCAATTGCGCGGCCGTCAGGACGGCGACGTGCTTCTGCACCGCCGCATAGGACATCCGGTAGCGCTTGGCCAGTTCAGAAACCGACTGTTCCTCGCCCGCGGTCCGGCGCAAGATGTCGCGACGCGTCGAATCTGCCAGGGCCCCAAACAACTGGTCGACCTCGGCGTCGCTGAGTTCATAATGTGCAACCATTTGGTTGTAGGTTAGGCGCTGGGTCCACGGAGGTCAATCTGAAATCGAGTTCAGGTGGCCCCTGGCGCGGTATGTGCGGCGTCGACCAGGGCCGACACTTCTTCGACCGACATCGCGCCTTGCGTACCGCCGGCGGAGGCGTGCACCTCCGCAACGCCACAGGAGGCCAGTTGCGGCACATCCGCTGCGCGAATCGAGCCAGCCGCCATCACGGTGATGCCGCACGACCTTCCCGCCTCGGCCAAGTCGGACAACAGGTCCAGGTGGTCGACTGCGCGGCCCGGTCGGCCGCTGGTGAGGACCCTTGCAAAGCCCAGTTCGGCAAGTCTGGTCAACGCGCGGCGCTGGTCGGTGACGTGGTCGAACGCGCGGTGAAATGTGAGTGCGAGTCCCGGCGCCTCGGCCACGACGCGCTCGAGCAGTGGCCAATCCGGTTCCGATTCGGTGACGTCGAGGGCACCGACGACCGCACCGGGGTAGCCGAGACGCCGCACTGTCGGCCATTGCCGCGAGCATGGCCACCTCGTCGTCACCAGTTGCGACGAAAGCCGGTCGAGGACGCACGATCGGATGCACGGGCGCCTCGATCGTCGATGCCTGCTCGAGGGAGACTCGGGTTGGCGTCAACCCGTCGGCTTCCGGTGCCCGGCAAAGTTCGATGCGGTCCGCGCCGGCTGCAATTGCGGCGACGGCGTCTACCACCGAATAGGCGCAGATCTCCAGTACGGCCATGGGCAGTCGCCGCCTTCCAAGTGTCAGGGGAGCAGTGATCAACTCTTACCACTACTCCTTCCAGTCATGGGCGGTGCCAGTTGATCGCCTGGTTCGAGGTGACGATTCAGGCGAAAGCCCACAGCAATGTGGCTGCCACGTAGGCGGTCGCACGGGAGTCGGGAATCCACTGACGTCGCCACTGCACCCGACTGTCAAGATGCGAATGTGGACCTGTCCTTCCTGCCGGCCTTCCTGGCCGCGGTATTGCTGATCTCAGCAACTCCCGGTCCGGCCATGGCGCTGATCCTGCAGCGCGCCGGCGTCCACGGTTTTCGCGCGGCGATACCCACTGTGCTGGGCTTGGAGATGGGGCTCTTCCTCTGGGCGCTGGCGGCCGGGCTGGGACTCGCTGCCCTAGTGGCGGCCTCAGAGGTCGCTTTCTGGATTCTGCGGGTCGTCGGTGCCGGGGTCCTGATCTACCTGGGCTGGAAGGCGTTGCGCGCCGGCTGGCGGCTGCGCGAGCGCGCTGGCGGACAGCCGATGCCCGCTCCGCCGAATCCGCGGTCGGGCAGTGGGGCATTCATCGAGGCGCTCACAGTTCAACTTGCCAACCCCAAAGCCGCGTTCTTCCTGATGGCCTTCTACCCGCAGTTCCTCCCAACTGAGGGTCCGGTGTTGTCCGCGACGATCGCCCTCGGATTGCTCCAGGTGACGGTGGAGACGCTGCTCTACCTTGGGTTGGCCGGCGCGGTCGGCTGGGCAACGGGTTGGTTCTCGCGGGTTGCGGTGCGGCGACGGCTGGATTACGCCAGCGGTGCGGTGCTGGTGGGGTTGGGCCTGCGCGTGGCGTTGACCTCACGACCCGCGGTCTGACGGTTGCCCACCGCGGGTGCCGTGTTCGGGCTGAAACGGCGGGCGCGGTCCGGATCACGTTGAGAGAAGCCGGGCGGCCGACCTGACGTACCCTGACGACATGGGCGAGTTCGAGCTCCCAGGAGGGGCGCTTCGGCGCTCGACCGACACTCTGGTGAACGTCGGACTCGCGGCTGCGGTCTTCCTTGCGGTCACCGTGGAGGCGTGGCTACGGCCGTCAAGCCTTGGTCCCATCGGCGAAGGCGAAGAGTCGGAGCGGCACGAAGAACTCGAGGAGTTGTTCTCCGACGAGCCGTGGGAAGTAGTCGGTGATTTCAACCTACTGGCGGTCCTGCTGATCGCCGCCGTCGCTGCGGCCTGCATTCTGGCGCAACGCCGCTGGCCCCTGGTTCCGTCCCCGTAATTCCTGGCCTGGCCGCCCCATACGCCTGAGCCAGGGGCTGCGGCGGGGAGGTTGTGCACCTCCTGCCCATCGGTCTCGGTCAGCGCACGAGTCGACACCGTCCCCAGTCGCAGGGTGGTCGCTTCTACGTACGCGTTCTGGGAGGAATCGTCCAATTTCCTGAGTCGAAATCCAACAGCGACAGGTGATCTCTGCCGTGGATCTCGGTGACTGTTCGGCGCTTGCACGACCGTGATGCAACCGGTTGGTCTTGGGCTACTCACCGTTGGCAGCGGGTGTGCGGACGGTTCCCGTCGCAGTGGTCACCGGCGCGTGCTCGCGCAGATATGGGTGACGCCTCACCGCGCCAGGAATCGGAAGTGGCCGTGAGCGCCTGACGCGGCTACAGCGTGCGCTTGGTGAGTACGCCGGAGACCTTTCGCGTGAGCCAACTCGGGGACACCTTCGACCCCGCGGCGATCGCGGCATTCAGGTATCCGGGGATGCTCACCGAGCGTCCTCGGTCAAGGTCGCGCAGGGCGGTGTCGACCGCATGCTCTGGCGTCGAGACCATGAGCGAAGGCAGTTGGGAGAATTTCGCACCGGCCCGATCGGCGAAGCCGGTTTCGGTGAAACCAGGGCAGACCAGCAGCACCCGCACGCCGCTGCCACTGACCTCCTCGGCGAGCGCCTGGCTGAAACTGTCCACGTAGGCTTTGGTCGCCGCGTAGACGGCCTCATGCGGGATCGGCTGGAACCCTGCAGTGGACCCCATGTTGATGATCGCGCCGCCGCCACGGTCAACCATTCCCACGGCCGCCGCCCGCGATAGCACCGTCAGCGCCTCCACGTTGAGTCGAATCTGCCCGATCTGCTCGTCGGCGTCGAGTTCCACCACATCGCCCACCGCTCCGTAGCCGGCGCTGTTGACTAGCACCGAGGCGCTGGCCGCCTGCTGCGCCACCAGCGCGACCCCTTCGGCCGTGGCCAGATCCGCGCTCACCACTTCCACGAGGACTCTGGCATGTTCGGTGACCTCGTTCGCTAGTCGCTCGAGCTCGTCGGTGCGTCGAGCCACCAGGACGAGGTCGTGGTCACGGTCGGCGAGTCGGTGGGCAAATACCTCACCGATGCCGCTGGAGGCGCCGGTGATGACGGCAAGCGGACGGGTGAAGGGTCCGTTTGAAGACATGTGGCCACTCTATTGCCGAACACTGTCAGGGTGCGATGTGATCACTCACCGAGGGCTCGGCCCATACTCCGGAGCCGCTCTTCGATTGCGGTCACCCGCACGGCAAGCTAAGCGTCGGCTGCTGACCGGTCTCGTTCATACTTTCAGTCTGGCATCGGCGAATCCCCCCGAGTGCCACACTTGACCCGTGCATACTCCAATTGGTTCAAAGGGTGTGGCACCCGCGGCGGTCATCACCTGCTCGGATTCGGTGGCGTCCGGACGAGCCGTGGATCGCTCCGGGCCGCTGGCGGCGTCCCTGCTTTCAGAACTGGGATTCACTGCCAGCGCTCCCATCGTGGTCCCCGACGACCAGCCGGCCATCATCGCGGCGGTCACGGCAGCCATCGACGCGGGTAATCGCCTGATCGTCACCACGGGTGGCACCGGACTCGGACCCAGGGACGTCACCATTGACGCGGTAGTCGGGATGGGCGGCTGCGGCATACCTGGAATGGGCGAAGCGATGCGCGCGGCTGCGAGAGCCCGCGTGCCGACAACTGATCTATCCCGGTCGGGGGGTTTCACGCTGGGCCAGACGTTGGTGCTGTGCCTGCCTGGAAGCCGAGGGGGAGTGAGCGATGGTTTGGCAACTGTCGGAGGGCTGCTGATCCATGCGATCTCCATGCTCGACGGCGGTGGGCACGGCAGTGAGCACGGCGGTGGGCACGGCAGTGAGCACGGCCAGGCGCCAGCGCCGGGAGCGGACGGCAAGGTTTCACAGGTCAGCCCGCAGACGTCAGCTATGAACGCATCGGTGCAGTCCGAACCGATTGACCTCTCACAGATGATCGCCGCTGTGACAGCCGATGACGCAGGCGCCGTAGTGACTTTCGAAGGCCGCGTGCGCAACCACGACGAAGGTCGCGAGGTACTGGACTTGCACTACTCGGCCCACCCGAACGCGGCGGAAATCCTGTCGGCTGCCGTGCGGAACCTCCTGGATTCGCGACCGGGCCTTCGGGTGGCCGCAGCACACCGTGTCGGGGACTTGAAAATTGGTGAACTCGCCTTTGCAGTCGCAGTTTCCTCGGCGCACCGTGGCGAGGCGTTCACCGCCTGCGCCGACCTCGTCGACGAGGTCAAACGAATCCTGCCGGTGTGGAAACTGCAGCGCTTCGCTGACGGGCAGGAAGAGTGGGTGAACTGCGCCTGACCGGTGCTGCCGCGGGACGAGTAGCGGCTACTTCTTCAACGGTCGCAAGTGCTCGCGTAACGCGTCTACCTGCTCAATCGTCCACTCCACCAATGGTTGGGTTTGCACCGTGGTGCCACTCACGTATTGGTCCAGATTGACCACGTAGTAGGTGCGGGCGTTGACGGTGTTGAGTTGGTGGTTGATCCGAACTTCGCCGGCCACCGGCATCTTGAACAGGTTCGCCAGGTCGGTCTTCCACATGGCTGCCAAGTCGTCGGGATCGGAGACCTTGTTGCGGATCTCGGCGGTGAAGCCCATCACGGTGCGGCTGCCCATGCCAGCCGACATGGCGCCCGAACCGGTTTTGCGGTCGACCACGACATACACCGCCGAGAGCACCTCGTCGTCGGGCAACTTGAACCCGATCAACTGCCGGCCGGAATCGGCCACGATGCGATGGCAGCGCCAACCGTTGTGGGATAGCCCGCGGATCAACTCGCCGCAGACGATCTCGTCCTTCGATTCCCGCAGTTCGGACTTATGCGAGTAGTTGGTCATTGCGTTGAATAGGCCCATGATGCGCTCCTAGGCTCCAAACCGTGCGTGGATGAAGGTTTTCATGGTGTAGACGACACTCGCCAGGTGCTTGCGCAGCAGTTCGTGATCAACTGCGAGGTCGTGGTCGACGTAGCGCTCCAACTCGAGCAACAGATCCACTTGGGCGTAGATGTAGCCGCTGGAAAGGTCCGCGTCGAAGGTCACTGTGCCCGGCTCTGGTGAGGCGATGAAAGTACTCTGCATCTCCTGGCGCACCGCGCCACTGACCTGCGAGAAATTCGGCACTCGCTGGCCGTAGCCGATGATCGCCGTGGCCCGGTGGCCGAGCATTTTTGCTGCTGCTGGATCCGGCGTCAGGTGTTCGATCGCGACGGTCACGCGGGAATGGTCCGATGGCTCCTCGAACCGAAGCTGGTGATGCCCGCTGGTGACGGTGGAGCCGACATCCGGGGTGGATACCTGGCCTGCGACCGCCCAGGCGCTTGCGGTATTCAGGTCGATGAGGGCATAGCCGCAGTCGACTAGTGCGGTGATCACCCCGCCGAGCATGGCCTCATCAATCGACGTGGCGAACTCGGTTTCTTTGTACATCTCCCAGCTTTGCGACACCAGGTCGATGAACTCATCGTCAAGTTCCTGGTCGGTGAGCCCGCTCATCAGCGCGTCGGACGCAGGTGCGGACACGTCGCCGTCCGCCTCCGGAGCAGCTGGCGTTGGCGACTCCACCTCAGCCACCTCGTTCAACGGGGCCCAACTTGCTGCGCCTTCCCACCACACCATCGTCGAGGCTGGCACAGTTCCCGCCGCGACCCGCGCCAGCAGCACCTCATACGGTTCGGGCGCCAGTTGTCTGCCCTGCTGATCGATCCAATGCACCATCTGCTGCGGTTCGGGTGGCATAACGCACCGCTCCTTTGCTGCGTCGACAAGTCGAAGACCTGCCGTTGATGCTACGCCGCTGTGGTGAAGTAATGCCCCAACTCCCGCCTGGCGCCCATGTGTCTCGATGATGATCTAGCGGTGTCGCGGGCTGCCGCCACGGGGTCTGACCAGATATCAGTGAGTCGAAACGAGCGGCCTGGGCGTCGGGATCGACTACCTCCAATTCATGCATCATTTTTGGGTCGAAAACGGGGTAAACCCTGTTCGGTGCCGCGCTAGGCGTGCCGCGGACTGCAACAATGGCCGCCATGAGTGATTCAGCAGACCTCCTCGATGCGGGTCCGATTGGCCGCGAGATAGGGGTCACCGAGCTTGTCCTGCGTGACGCCCACCAGAGCCTGATGGCCACCCGGATGGCCATGGAGGACATGGTTGATGCGTGTGCTGACATTGACGCGGCCGGGTACTGGTCGGTCGAGTGTTGGGGCGGAGCCACCTACGACGCGTGCATCCGGTTCCTCAATGAGGATCCGTGGGAGCGGTTGCGCACCTTCCGAGAGCTCATGCCCAACAGCCGACTACAGATGCTCCTGCGCGGGCAGAACCTGCTCGGCTACCGGCACTATGAAGATGACGTTGTGGATCGGTTCGTCGAGAAGGCGGCCGAGAACGGCATGGACGTCTTCCGGGTCTTTGACGCGTTGAACGACGTGCGCAATGTGCGACGTGCCCTGGAGGCGGTGCGCCGGGTGGACAAGCACGCCCAAGGCACCATCTGCTACACCGAGAGCCCACTGCACACCGTCGAAGGTTATGTGCAACAAGCCCGCGACCTCATGGACATCGGCTGCGATTCGTTGTGCATCAAGGACATGGCCGCCTTGCTTCGTCCGCAGCCGGCCTATGACATCGTCAAGGCGATCAAAGACGACCTGGGTACGGATGTGCGCATTCACGTGCACTGCCACGCCACCACCGGGGTCACGCTGGTGAGCCTGATGAAGGCGATCGAGGCTGGCGCGGACGTGGTCGACACGGCGATCTCCTCGCTTTCGCTGGGCCCCGGTCACAACCCGACCGAGTCGTTGGTGGCCATGCTGGAGGGCACCGGCTACACCACGAATCTCGATGCCGACCGGTTGGGGCGGATCAAGGACCACTTCGCAGCGGTTCGCCCTCGGTATGCGCAGTTCTCATCCGGAATCACCGGAGTCGAGACCGATATCTTCGACAGTCAGATTCCCGGCGGCATGATCTCGAACATGGAAAGCCAGTTGCGCCAACAAGGCGCCGGCGACCGACTCAAGGAAGTCCTGGCTGAGGTGCCCAGAGTGCGCGAAGTCGCGGGCTACCCGCCGCTGGTGACGCCCTCGTCCCAGATCGTCGGAACGCAGGCAGTGTTCAACGTGCTCATGGGCCCCTACCAGGTGCTCACGGCGGAGTTCGCCGATCTGATGCTCGGCTACTACGGCACCGCGATTGGCCCCCGGGACCCGGAGATCGTGGAGCGTGCGATCACGCAGACGAAGAAGGAGCCCATCGAGGCTCGACCAGCGGACTTGCTGTCGCCGGAGTGGGACAAGTTGAGCGACGAGGCCGACGCCCTTACCGGATCCGATGGCAGCGACGAAGACGTGTTGACCTACGCGATGTTCCCCGGAGTGGCCCCCGGCTTCTTCGCCAAACGCCACGAAGGGCCGATCAACGTCGGGCTCGATCCGGCTGAGGTGGCTGCCAGCAAAGAGTCGGACTCCACGGGCCAAGGTCCGGTATCTGGGCCGATCAGGTACGCGGTGACCCTCGATGGTGCCAAGCGCCACGTCACGGTTGAGCGGGGCTGATCGCCGATGAGTATTGAATCAATGGGTGAACGCACCGAGGAACTCCTGCAGCGCCGAGCGGCTGCGAAACTCGGTGGCGGGGTCAAACGCCAGGAGAAGCAGCACGCCCAGGGAAAACTGACTGCCCGGGAACGCATCGACGCACTATTGGATCCCGGGACTTTCCTGGAGACGGGCATGTTCGCCCGGCATCAGTCCACCTACTTCGGCCTCGCCGATGCCGACTTCCCCGCCGACGGTGTCATCACCGGTGAGGGTGCAGTTCACGGCCGGCCGGTGCACGTGGCCTCGCAGGACTTCACGGTTGCCGGTGGCAGCGCTGGTGAAGTCCATTCGGACAAAGTCGCGGCAATGATGAAGGCCAGTCTGCAGACCGGCACGCCATTCATCTTCATCAATGACTCCGGCGGCGCCCGGGTGCAGGAGGGCATCGGATCACTCGCCGGCTACGGCAGGGTGTTCTACAACAATGTCTTGCTCTCCGGAGTGGTTCCGCAAATCTCGATCATCGCTGGGCCGTGTGCTGGCGGTGCGGCGTATTCGCCGGCGCTGACCGACTTCATCATCCAAACGCGCAAGGCAACGATGTTCATCACGGGCCCAAACGTGATCGCCCAGGTCACCGGTGAGCAAGTCAGTTCCGACGAACTCGGCGGTGCCGACGCCCACATGGCCCTGTCGGGGGTCAACCACTTCGTCGTGGAAGACGATGAGCAGGCGCTGTTGGTAGCGCAGAAGCTGCTGAGCTTCCTGCCCCAGAACAACACCGAAGATCCGCCGGTGGTCAACCCCAATGTGGTCATCGAACCGGACGAGGCGATCGCCGACATCGTGCCGGAGGACGGCAAGAAGGGCTACGACGTCCGGGAGGTGATCGCGCGGATTGTGGACTGGGGTGACTTCCTAGAGGTGCAAGCCGGGTACGCGCAGAACATCGTGATTGGCTTCGGCCGGGTCACCGGAAGAACCGTGGGGATCGTGGCCAACCAGCCCAATGCGCTGTCTGGTGTGCTCGACATCAACGCCTCCGACAAAGGTTCGGCGTTCATCCGCTTCTGTAACGCGTTCAACATCCCGCTGCTGACGCTCGTGGACGTCCCGGGCTTCTTGCCAGGCGTTGCTCAAGAACACAACGGCATCATCCGGCATGGCGCCAAGATGCTGTACGCCTATTCGGCGGCGTCCGTGCCGAAGGTCACCGTGGTGCTGCGGAAGGCCTACGGAGGCGCCTACGTGGCGATGTGTTCCAAGGATCTCGGTGCCGATCGGGTCTTCGCCTGGCCGACGGCGGAGATCGCCGTGATGGGGGCCGAGGGCGCAGCGGAGATCGTGTTCCGTCGCGAAATCGCCGATGCGGACGATCCAGCAGCCCGACGGGCGGAACTGATCGAGGAGTATCGCTCGACGTTTTCCACCCCCTATGTTGCGGCTTCGCGCGGACTGGTGGACGACATCATCGATCCGGCCCGGACTCGTGAGATGGTCTCGCGGGCGCTGGAGATGCTGGTGGCCAAACGCGACCTCCGCCCGGCGAAGAAACACGGTTTGGGGCCGACATGACCGAGCCGACCATGGCCGACCTGATGGCCGCGGTGGAGAGCCTGTCCGCCCAAGTCGGGGCGCTGTCGGGACGAGTCGAAGCACTCGAATCCGAGTTGTCCACGGTGCGCGCGGAACTTCCGCCCGCGGAGGTCCCCGATGAGGTCGTGATTGCTATCTCCGCGGCAGTGGCGGCGTTCCTGGGGCATCGGGCACGTTTGAAGCAGGTGCGTTATCGCTCCGGCGGCGACGCGTGGACCCAGCAAGGTAGGGCCGCGGTCCAGCGGCGCGACGTCATTCATGGTGTGAGGTGAGGCAATGCTGCTAAAGGTGACCGTCGACGGGGTCGTGTACGAGGTCGAGGTGGAAGTCGAGGACGATCCGCGACCCCCGCTCGGCACAATCTTCATGGGTGGTGGATTCGTACCGCAGCATGCTGCGGCGCCCGTCGCACCGGCTGCTGCCTCCGGTGACGGAGTGAAGGCACCGTTGGGAGGAACGGTGGTGCGCATCCCGGTGAAGCAAGGCCAGGAGATCGCAGAAGGCGATGTGCTGATTGTGCTGGAGGCGATGAAGATGGAAACCGAAATCACCGCCAGCGCTGCCGGCACCGTGGCTGAGGTGCTAGTCGACGTTGGAGACGCGGTCACGGGCGGTCAGGTATTGCTGAGCATCGACGCCGGCTGAGCCAGCCGTCCAGCCAGCTAGCCAGTCGGCCAGCCGGCCCAACCCGCCGGAATTATCCCGCAGGTGCGGCTAGGGGTCTTCGGGCTCCATCAGGATCGCACCGGACGGGCATTCGGCCACACACATACCGCAGCCTTTGCAGTAGTCGAGGTCGAAGGCGTAATCACGGCCGTTGTCGCCAGCTTCGGATCCGATTTCGAACTTCCGGACCGCGTTGTCCGGGCAGACCCCGAAGCAGTTGTCGCAGTTGAAGCAATTGCCACAACTGAGGCATCGGCGAGCTTCGAACAAGGCCGTTGATTCGTCGAGGCCACCCTTGATCTCGTCGAAACTGTTGGTGCGCCGGGCGGCGTCCAAGGTGGGCCGCACGGACTTATCCGCATCCGAGTAGTACCAGGTGTTGAGGGTGTCGAAACTGGCCAGCGGCGGGCGCGGTGGGTGCACGAACTCTTCTCCGCGCAGCCAGGCGTCGATGTTGCGCGCGGCCTGCTTGCCGTGCCCGATAGCCACTGTCACGGTGCGTTCGCTGGGCACCATGTCGCCACCTGCAAAGACGCCCTCGCAGCCGGTCATCATGGCCGTGTTGACCGCCACCACACCGTCGTCGACGCTGATGCCCGGGACGTTGTCCAGCAGGGAGAGGTCCACGTCCTGGCCCAGGGCGAGCACCACCGAGTCGGCTGCCAACTCTTCGGTTTCCCCCGTGGGCTGCGGGAAACCGGTGTCGTCGAGTTCCATCTTCTCCACCGTGATGTGGTCGGAGTCGACGTGTTTGATGGTGGACAGCCAGCGCATCAGGATGCCCTCTTCCAGGGCCTCTTGCACTTCGATGTCGTGCGCGGGCATCCGGTCGCGGGTGCGGCGGTAGACGATGACCGCCTCGTCAGCACCAAGCCGTTTGGCCGTGCGGGCGGCGTCCATCGCAGTGTTTCCGCCGCCGTACACCACCACCCGTCGACCCAGCAGCGGCTTCTCCTCACCCTCCATGTCCCGCAGCAAAGTCACCGCGTCGAGGATGTGGGCCGATTCGCCAGCAGGGATGTAGGCGCGTTTACCGATGTGGGCCCCCACGGCGAGGAAGACGGCGTCGAATCCGCCGGCTTCCTTGGCCTCCAGCACGTTGTCGACCCGGCTGTTGAGTTCCAGTTCGATGCCCAGGTCCAGCAACCGTTCGATCTCGGCGTCGAGCACGTCGCGCGGCAGACGATAGGCAGGGATGCCGAAACGCATCATGCCGCCCGACTTCGGACCGGCGTCGCGCAACACCACGTCGTGGCCGAATCGGCGCAGATGGTAGGCGGCAGAGAGCCCCGACGGGCCGGCTCCGATCACGAGAACGCGTTTGCCCGTGGCAGGGCCGGGCGGATCGAGCTGCCAACCGTGCGCCAGCGCGGTGTCGCCCAGAAATCGTTCCACCGAGTTGATCCCGACCGGCTGATCCAGTTGGGCTCGGTTACACGCGGTCTGGCAGGGGTGGTAGCAGACCCGCCCCATGATGGCGGGGAAGGGGTTGTCCGCTGTGAGGACTCGCCAAGCATCCTCGTAGCGACCCTCCTCGGCGTCGTACAGCCAGCCTTGGATGTTCTCCCCAGCCGGGCAGGCGTCGTTGCAGGGTGGCAACGAATTGAGGTATACGGGACGTTCGGTGCGCCATGATCCGGTCTTGTTTGCCAGGGACGATCCGACGTCAAGGGTGATGGCAAAAGGCTTGTCCATCGTGCTAGTCCTCCTGATCCAGCAGGCCGTACCGGGCGATGTTTCGATCCGCAAGAGCCTGCAGCCGGGCGAGGTCGTCGACGGCCGGTTCGGCGCCGAAGAGGTGGGCGAATCGGCGCTGGCGTTTCAAGTAGTCCGCCACCGGCACCTGCCGGCGGATCTTTGCGACCTTCGTGATCTCGCCGTTGATTGCTTCGTAGACCGGAAAGAGCCCCGACTGGGTGGCGAGCCGGGCAAGGTTGATGGTGTCGTTGCTTGCTGAACCCCAGCCCAACGGGCACGGCACCAGGATGTGTAGGTACCGCGCTCCCCGGATGCCCATCGCGGTGGTGACCTTGTTCTCTAGGTCGTGCAGGTCGGCGACGGTGGCGGTGGCTACGTAGCCGATGTCGTGGGCCATCGCGATGCGTGGCATGTCCTTGCCCTGCCCGAAGCGCTGCCCGGGGTGACCACCGACGGCCTGCGTGGTGGTGGTGCGAGCAGTGGGCGGTGTGGCGCCGGAGCGTTGCACCCCGGTGTTCATGTACGCCTCGTTGTCGTAGCAGATGTAGAGCACGTCGTCGTTGCGCTCGAACATCCCGGACAACGGACCCATCCCGATGTCGACGGTGCCCCCGTCCCCGCCTTGGGCCACTACTCGGACGTCCGAGCGGCCCTTGACGCGCATCGCTGCCGCCACTCCGCTGGCCACAGCTGGAGCATTGCCGAACAGCGAGTGCAGCCAGGGGATCTGCCAGGAGGTTTCCGGGTACGGGGTGGAGAAAACTTCCAGGCAGCCGGTGGCATTCACGGCCACCAACTGCCCGGAGGTGGCCCGCATCGCCGCATCGAGGGCGTATCGGGCGCCAAGCGCCTCCCCACATCCCTGGCACGCGCGGTGCCCAGAGTTGATGGAGTTGCTGCGGTTCGGGTCGGACTGGACGCTGGTGAGGTCCAGCAGACGGTTGCCGACTGCAAAGGAGCCGACTTGGTAGAACTTCACGGGTGCGGCGCCGTCGTTCATCGGGACCTGCTCGAGACGACTGGGGAGGCTGCGTGGGGATCGCCGACCACACCGAGGTCGCGCAGTATGTTCTCGGCGGCTGGGCCAGAGCGCCGGCCGGCTTTCTCGCGGGCGAGTTCGCGCTCGATCAGGTCGAGGCGCAAGTCGAGGAAACTCAGTTCGGGCAGGCCAGCAGTGTGGGCAGTCATCATCATCTCCCGAAGTGACGCCAACGGTATGGGTCGACCACCGAGGCCGGCGATCACAGTCGCGGTAGGGGTTGCCTGGCCGGCTACGGCGGTCCGGATGTGTTCGCTGACGATGCCGCCGATGCCTGCGGCGAGGGCCTTCTCGACCACGACGACTCGGCTGGCGTTGGCTAGCGCCTCGCGCACTGCGGCCAGCGGGAAGGGCCGGAAGGACGTCAGGCCCAGCAACCCCACCCGTACTCCTTCGGCGCGCAACTCGTCAACCGCGTCAGCCAGGGTGCCAAGCACCGACCCGAGGGCCACGACGACAGTCTCAGCATCGTCGAGTTCATAGGTCCAGATCAGGCCGTGGTGCGGTCGCCCGACGGATTCTCCTTGTGCGTGCGCGATCTGGGGGATGAGGTCCAGGGCCTGCATCTGCCGCAGGTGCGCCAGATAGCGCACCTCGGTGAAGGCCTCCGGCCCGACCATGGCGCCGATCGACAGCGGTTCAGCCGGATCAAGCATCTGGCGCGGTTCGAAGGGGGGTAGGTAGGCATCCACGGTGGCCTGATCCGGCAGGTCCACGTCTTCAACTGCGTGGGTGAGGATGAATCCGTCCATGCACACCATCACTGGCAGCGAGACCTCCTCAGCCAGTCGGAATGCCTGCAGGTGCAGGTCTACCGCGTGCTGGTTGTCGCGGGCGTACAGCTGAATCCAGCCGGAGTCGCGCTGGCTCATGGCATCGGAGTGGTCGTTCCAGATGTTGATGGGAGCGCCGATTGCCCGGTTGGCCACCGTCATCACGATCGGCAACCCCAACCCGGAGGCGTTGTACACCGCCTCCACCATGTAGAGCAGGCCCTGACTCGCGGTGGCGGTGTAGGCCCGTGCACCGGCAGCAGAGGCACCGATCGAGGCGCTCATCGCAGAGAACTCGCTGTCGACGTTGAGGTACTCGCAGTTTCGGAGTTCGCCTGACTTCACCATTCGGCTCAAGGCTTCGACGATGTGCGTCTGCGGCGAAATCGGATAGGCGCAGATCACCTCCGGGCGGGCCAAGGCCACGGCTTGGGCCACGGCTTCGGATCCCTCAATTTGTTGCCGCATCGGTGAGTTCTCCTTCCTGCGGGTAGCCCGCTACTGGGCTCTCGCCAAGTCTGTCTCGCTGCTTCTGCTCGAGTACTTCCTGGAAAGCCTCGGCGGCGGCGTTCGCGTTCGACTCACCCAGCGCCCCGGGGAATCGACGGGTGAGGGCCTTTTGCACCCCGGTCAGCGACACTACTTCGGTGAGGGCGGCGAATCCGCCTAGCAGCACGGAGTTGGGCACCGGCCGACCGATGTGTCGAAGGGCAATTTGGGTCGCTGCCACCGTCACCAGGCGAGCGGGGTCACGGTTGGCGGTGAAATCGTTCAGACCGAGATCCGCGAAGGACTTGCGGGTGTTGACCAGCACGTAGGCATCGTCCGGCAGCCCGGAAAGCAGGTCCACTTGGTTCAGCAGGGTGGCGTCTTGCACGATCAGAGCGTTTGGCACCAAGATCGGCTCGCGGTTTCGGATCGGCCGATGCGAGATTCGGCAATACGCAACCACTGGAGCACCGGTGCGTTCGGAGCCGAAACTCGGGAAGGCTTGGGCGTGCAGACCGGCGTCGAAGGCGGCGACGGAGAGCAATTCTGCGGCCGTCACCACGCCTTGGCCGCCGCGGCCGTGGATACGCGTTTGGAACACGAGACTCCTCATGGCTTCGTTGGGACTTCCGCTCGGTGGGCGTATGGCCGCTGCGCGGGATGACCTCCCTATCTTTTCCAGAGTATCCCTAAGCCACGCGGTGTGAGCTCAGGCTGGGAAGGTCATGTGCCGCTGGGCACCGGCTAGGGTCATACGCCATGGACGTCTCGGACCCGGCGGTTGTGCTCCGGCCCGCCCAGCGCAACTTATCGGACGGCCAGCTGTACGCCAGGTATCTGGACATTGCTGCCGACGGCTTGTTCGCGACTATGTTCGGCTCCGCTGCACCCGACATCATCGCCCGGGCAAGCCTGCAGCCGGGCAGCGAGTTCGATCTGGCCAACGCAGTCTTCGCTGAAGTCGGTGGCGAGGTTGTCGGGCTGTGCAGCGGATCAGGCGAGCTCCATCACGACACCGTGGGCATTTCGATCCGTACGGCCGGGTGGCGCTCGCTGCGCGCGTTCGCGGTGTTCGTCGCTGCCTATCCGGTGTTCTCGGCGTTGATGCGGCGGGAGCCGGGCGAGTGGTATCTGCAGTCGATCGCCGTGGACGACGACCTACGCGGCAGCGGTGTGGGGTCCGCGTTGTTCAACGATGCGGTGGAACGCGCTCGCACCGCTGGCGCCGAGCGGTTGGTGCTGGATGTCGAGGCTCGTAACACCCGTGCCCGCGCCCTGTATGAGCGAATGGGGATGACGCTGCAGTGGTCGTCGCGCAAGGTTCCGCTGGTGGGTCAGGTGCACCGCATGGGCATGCCCATCTAGCTGAGCTGGGCGGCCTCGCGCACGGCTGCCGCGAAACCCTCGCGGTCGGCGAGGGTGAGCGTCAACCCAGGATGGCGCAGGGTGCCTGTTGGGTCGAGGATCTTGACTCGTCGGGCGAATTTCACACAGGCGCCGCCGGCCGTGGTGGTCCCGAAGGTAGCCCCGCCATCGGCGAAGGAGGCCCGCGGACCGATCGCCTTGATTGCCAGGTAAGGCCCGGAGGTTTGGGTGCCGACGATGTTGCTGATCGGGGTGCGGCAGCGCCATGGGCCGAACCGAGCATCGAGTTCTTCATCGGTGAGATCCACCCAGGCAGACTTCGGGGTGACGCCCATCAAGGCGAGAAGGGGGCGGTATCGGTGTTCGAAATCGAACTCAAACCTCATTCGGGCACTGTAACGGATGGCCTAGTCGCATCCCCGCGAGCAGCGCGGGCAGGGCCGGTCGCCAAAGCAACCAGTGCGCCGCAGGCATCCGCGATGGTCAGGGGGTTGCGGTCGGCTCCGTCACACCACGCAGTTCACCCAGCGGCGGACCCGCCTCCGGGACCCCCACGAATGCCAGGGTTGCGATCAGAGTTGCCGCCGCGGCCACAGTCACGACGCTTAGGCGTGCTGGGCGCGCTAGACGCGGGCGGTGCAGTTGACGGCCCAGCATCACAATCGCCGTGCAGTTGGCGGCGATCACGATGAATCGGCCCCAGTCGATTCCCACTGCAGCCAGCGGAAGCACTGCCACCGTCATCACGCCAGCCACGGCCAGGGTGCTCCGAAACGCGTCACCGGATCGATCCACCAAGGCCAACGCGGCCACGGTCCAGCCGGCGACGACAACGCCCAGCATCAGCCACACTGGAAGCATCTCCGGCCGCAGCATGTAGACGATCGTTGATTCCACCGCATCGTTGAGGGTGAAGCCCAACCACTGGAAGGGCCACGGCAAGTCACCCCCCAACCATTGACGGGTGGTGGAATCCAGCGTGCCCCACTGTTCGGCGATTCGGGCATCGGTGGAGGTCGGCAGCGCAGCGACGACACCGACGGCCAAGCTGACGGGGATACCGATGATCGCAAGGTTCATTCGCTGCTGGGAGGTGCGCTGTCCGGCGAAGTAGACCAAGGCCCCGCCCGCCACGGTGAACGGAATCGTCAGCGCCTCGTGGGTCAACGCGCCGGCCACCATGGCGGCGCTGAATGCAATGGCCAACAGTCGCACGCGATGACTGAGCCCAAGTCCGATCGCCAGCAGGAGCAGCGCCGCGAAGAAAGCGTACTCCTTGCGCGTGGCAAAGAGGATCTGCGAGTCGCTCAACGGCAGCCATTCCGCCTGCCAGGTGCCCAGCAGTAGTCCGCCCGGCAAACCCCACAGCAGCAGCGGCCAGCCAGCGCGGGTCGCCCGACCAGCCAACTGCACGAGCACCGCGAAGAGCAGCGGGACGGTCACCATCAACCCGATCACGACGACGCTGGTGGCAACGCGATCCGACTCGAAGGGCAGGTGACGTAGCACTTCGCCGGCCAAGCCGCGGCGGACTGGGCCGCCACCGTAGTTGAGCAGCCACTCTGCGGCGGTGTAGCCCCACCACGGATTGACCTCGGCTTCGTTTGCCGCCACCATCCGCTGCAGGGGCGCAAGTACGGCCGCGACCGCCAAAGCAATGTTCAGCAGGGTGAAGAGTGCTGCGCCGAGCGCGCGTCGCCAGCTGCGTTGTGGAGTCGTAACCACGATCGGTGGGCGATCCACGACAACGACCGGAGCCGCGGATCCCCCAACGCGCACCCGGTTGCCCCCGCCCGCCGGCGAGCGAAGATCCACTTCCGGCGCCATGAGCCTGACCCTAGGGCCACGGCTGCGTTCGACGAGGCAGCTGAGGCGCGTGTCTTCGGGTTGAACGCCGATCGTCGGGGGTGCCGATTCGGTTCGAGTGCGTGACAATCCGATCCGCTCGCGGGTGCTTTACCCACAGACGATGACAGCATCGCCACACCTCACCCTGGATGTACCCACCGTTGTCGAATCGAGACCTCTTTCACGTCGGATTGCGGGTACGGCATGTCCCTCACGGGTGATGACGAGGAGGCCTCATGGATCTGGACAAGATGCCGAGGCAGACGATTCCTGAGCCGTCGATGCTGGACGCGTTGATCCCGCTGGGATTTCTGGTCGTTTCCATCGTGACCTCCATCGTCATTTACGGTGACGGTGCGATTGGCGGCCCGGTGCAGGTGGCGATGTTCCTCTCGGCGGCCGTGGCCGGGCTGGTCGGTTGGAAGAATGGCCACCGCGAGCCGGAGATGGCAAAGGCCGCAGTCGACAGCGTTGCCTCGGCCATGGGGGCCATCTTCATTCTCTTTGCAGTTGGTGCGTTGATCGGCACCTGGAACATGTCCGGCACGATCGCCACACTGGCTGACTACGGCATCAGGTTCCTGAGTCCGAGCCTCTTCTACGTCACTGCGGCCATCATCTGTGCAGTGATCGCACTCGGGGTTGGTAGTTCGTGGACGGTGATGGGAACCATTGGGGTGGCTCTCATCGCGATCTCGGGTCCGTTGGGTTTGAGTGCCGCCATCACTGCCGGCGCAGTGATTTCCGGGGCCTACTTCGGGGACAAGATGTCGCCGTTGTCGGAGACCACCAACCTGGCACCTGCGGTCACGGGTACAGATCTGTATACCCATATCCGGGCAATGATGGCGACGACAATTCCATCAATCATCATCGCGCTGATCATCTACCTTTTCATCGGTCTGACCACCGACGTTGCCTCGGCGCTACCCGAGGAGATGGCGGTCGCTGGAATCGCCGAAGCGTTCCGGACCGGGTTCGTGCCGCTGATTCCGCTGGTTGTGGTGATTGCGTTGGCGGTCAAGAAGGTTCCGCCGGTGCTCGCGATTCTCTCAGGCGCTCTGGTGGGTGGGATTGTCGCGGTGATCTGGCAACCAACAGTGGTTTCGGCTTTCGTGGAGGGCACAGGCCCGCTTGCCATGCTTGAGGGTGTGTGGACGGCGATGGCCAATGGATTCACCGCCAACACCGGATCCGAGCAGGTCGACGAGTTGCTCTCTGGCGGGGGTATGGAGAGCATGCTGGTGACGATCTGGTTGATTGTCGCGGCCCTCGCGTTCGGCGGAATCATGAACTACTGCGGCTTCTTGGCGCGGCTGATTGAGCCCATGCGGCGATGGGCGAACAACGACCGCAAAGCGATGATTGCCACCGGCGGTACCGCTATTGGAATCAACACCGTCGCCGCCGACCAGTACCTCGCCATCGTGCTGACCGGCAACGTCTACAAGGAAGACTTCGAGAAGCGCGGCATCGCGCCACAGTCGCTTTCCCGGCAGGTAGAGGACACGGCGACCGTCACCAGTGTGCTCATTCCGTGGAACAGTTGTGGGGCGTACGCAGCTGGGGTGTTGGGGGTGGGGACCATTGCCTACCTGCCCTTCGCCTTCTTCAACTGGATCAACCCGATCATTTCTTTCATCTACGATGCGCTTGGCTGGCAGATCCACAAGGTGAAACCGGGTCAGGGGTACGCCGCGACTCCCGAAGAAGTCGAGTTCTACGGGGTTGAAGAGCCGTACGGGCACAAGAAGCCAGACGAGGCCTAGGGGTCGATAGGTGCCGCCCGGGGTGCCGCGACTCCAGCGCCGGGGGCCAGTGAACTCTTCCGCGGAACTCTTCTCACTGGGGTCACTGAACTTGTGATTTGACGCGTCTTGGTGGGCTGGTTGGGCTGGGGCTCGCGGGCCTGGCTGGGTAACGCGGTGCAGCCCGAAGAATTCTTGCTGCGGGGTGGTTGACGTGTGTCGTACGGGTGTACTAATGTGGGTGGTGTTGGTGGGGAGTGCGGATGCCGGGCGTCTGGGTTGTGGTGACGTTGCGGTGTTGGTTGGGGTTGTGTGGGTGGGGTTCCTGGGTTGACCTTTTCGGGGTTGGTCTGATCGGGATGTGACGTGTCTGTGGTGTGTCTCGGTGTGTGGTGCTGGGCATGTGTGCGGGTGCGTGGTTCCTGTTCGGATCAACTTTCTTGGAAAGGGGGTGGGTGTGGTGAAACGCACGCACAACGAGGCAGCCGCCAGCGCCGGTGTTGCCGACGCCGAGGCTTCGACTGGCGAGTCCGGTGCTGGTGCCGCCGAGGCTTCGACTGGTTCGGTTGAGGAGGGGGTGGTGTGGGGGCGGTCGTATGGGTTTGGTGGTTTGCCGTCGATGCCTGCTGATGAGGTCATTGATGCTGCCGCGGCAGCGGCTGCGGCGCAGGCTGCCCAGGCTGCAGCTGCTGGGGGTGCTGATGGCGACGCTGCGCTCGGTTCGGGTGTGGGTGTGGGGCCGGTGTGGGAGGCGGTGGGGGTGGTGCGGGAGGCGTTGGCGGTGATTTCTGAGGGGATTGATGGGTTGGCGGTGGCCGAGTTGGCGCCGTTGGCGCAGGCTGTTCACGAGGTGGCCACGTTGGTCGGCAGTGTGCATGTGGCCGCGGTCGGTGCGGTGCGCCGTCATGGTGCGGTGCCGCCGGGGTCGGTCACGGCTACGGACTGGTTGGCGACGAGCCACCGGTTAACTGGTGGGCGGGCGCGGGCGTTGACCGCCGCGGCGGGCTGGCTGGAGACCCACCCGCGCACCGCGGACGCGTTTCATGCCGGCGGGTTCAGCGTCGATCACCTGTGCGCGTTGCGCGCCACGGTGGAGGCCAACGCCGCGCGCAGGGCCGCGTTCGCCGAGTTCGAACCCCACCTGTTGACAGTGGCCGGGCACACCAACATTGCCGAGTTCCGCCAAACCCTGCGCGGTTGGGCTGATGCTGTGGACGCGGCCAGTGGCGATGACGATGCCGCCGAGGACTACGCCAACCGGCGCGGGGTGTACCTGTCCCCGGTCGGTGAGGGCTGGGATCTACGCGGCTGGCTGCCCGGGGTCGAAGGCGCCCAGTTGGCCGGGATCGTCAACGAATACATGTCCCGCGCCCACCGCACCACCGACACCGACACCGACACCGGTGGGCGGGTCTCGGCCGCGGCCCGACGCGCGGACGCGTTGATGGACATCGCCCGCGCCGCCGCGGCCGACCTGCCCGACACCGCCAGGCAACGCGCCGCAGTGACCATCCTCATCCCCGCCCACCAACTCCCCACCAACCCCAACACCCCAGCAGGACCCGGCGCAGGAGCCGCAGCAGGAGCAGGCGCCGGTGCAGGAGCGAATGCAGGTGCGAGTGCAGGTGCCGACTGCCGGCTGCCGGTGCCGCTGCTGGTGTGGGTGTGGTGCCGGCGGTGCTGGATTTGGCGGATCTGCTGGACTCGGCTCGGTTGTTGTCGTGTACCTGGGCCACCGGTAACGGTCCCGGGCAAGGTTTCTGCTCGTCTGCCGAAGCCGCCGGGATGTCCTGCGATGCCACCGTGCGCCGGGTGATCCTCACCCCCGACTCAGTACCCCTGGACATCGGCCGGGCCACCCGGGTGGTGCCCGCGGCGATCCGCCACGCGGTCACCCTCCGCGACGGCGGCTGCGTGATCCCTGGCTGCACCCGCCCACCTGGCTGGTGCGAGGCCCACCACGTCGAACACTGGGCAGCCGGAGGTCGCACCGCCGTGCAAAATTTGGCCCTCATCTGCCGAACCCACCATCAACAACTACACCACGGAATGTGGCACATCGACATGACCACCGGCACCCCACAAGTCACCCACACCAGCAACCACAACCACCGGCGACCGCAACCGGCGTAACGACGACCGCGGCAACAGCGACCGACGCAACCGCGGCCCAGACCAACCCCACCACTAAGCACCACCCAGGGCGTCGAAAGCTCGACCCCACACCCAAATAGTTGAAAGTCAACGAGTTGCAGCCGGAGCTACGACCCGTCGGACGGGGTGTAGTAGCCAGCGGCATCGAGTAGGTACTGAGTGCTTCCACCTCCGGCATACGTGGTCAACTCAAGATCCGTTGCGGTGCTCAGCGTCCCGTTGGCCATGGTCACGCCAGATGCAAACCAGTTGATGGTCGACACAGGGGGCGGAGCACCAGTCGGGCCCCCGGTGAGTCGTAGATGCCCGGTGGCCACAGTCGCGGTCTCGGTGAGGTTCACTGCCAGCGCTGCGGTGTCCGTCGGCAAAGTGATGCTGGCCAACTCAATTGGCGTGGTGCGGGACTGTCCGCCGCTCAGCGGGCCGCCGGACCCGGCGCTGCGGGAGTCGTAGAAACGCTCAGGCGCAATCGCGGTGAACCCGAGTCGCGGCGCGTCATTTTCGCCGTTGGCAGGGTTCGTGCTCGGCACGGCTACCCCGGACGGCTCGAAGTACCCGAGTACGTCGACGATGAAGTTGGTGCTGCCACCGCCGGCAAATACCTGAATCGCGCGCGAGTCGTCGAGTGCGGCCACAGTGGAGTTCGCTGCGGTCTGATTCGACTGGAACCAGTTGATGGTTGACGTCGCTGGTTTGGGCTGCCCGGGAAGCCCCACGGTCAGGTGACCAGTGCCGACGGTGCCCACTTCGGTGAGGGTGTAGGCGACTGCCGTGGCACCCGCGGGCACGGCGTCGCTCAAATCCACCGCCCGAGATTGACCGCCGGCCAATGGCCCACCCGCGCCCGCCACGCGGGAATCATAGGCACGCGTCGGAGGATCAGACATGACGAGCCAGGACGCCTGATCCGGCTGCGCTACGTAGTAGCCAAGGACGTCCAGAATCACCTGGGCGCTGCCTCCCCGAATGAGGATCTCCACCTCGCCGGTAGTCCCCGCGGTCCCGAGGGCGGTGACGTAGCCGTTGGCCACAGTCTGATTCGCCCCGAACCAGTTGATAGTCGAAGTCGTCGCCAAGTCTGTTGCGCCAGCCGGAGCCACAACCGCGTTGCCGCGGCCGGTGGGTGAAGTGATCGTGAGGTTGTACGCGACTGCTACTGCATCGAGCGGTGCGTTCACATCAATGAGCACTGGTTGGCCGGAGTTGATCGGACCGCCGGACGTCCTGGAGTCGAACACCCGTTGCGCCGTCGGCAATACGTCGAAGGCGGCACCAGGTGTCGACACGCTAAACCGATCCGACGACAGACCGGGCCCGGCGGCGTTGACCGCGCGCACGAACAGGCCTGTCTCGGTGCCACCCGGGAGTCCGGTGGCGGTGAACTGCACTGTGGCCGCGCTGGGGTCCCCGATGATGGGCGCGGGCTGCCACGTCTCGCCGTTGTCAAATGAGTACTCGTAGCCGGTGATCGGCAGCGCGCCAATGTCGGCTGGCGCTTCGACTGTCAACTCGGCGCTTCGGTATCCGCCGGTCGCGGCAGTGATGCTCGGCCGGTTTGGAGTGGCGGCCAGGGCCGACTTGAGGGATTCGGCGTGAGGTGAACCCCACCCAGAGGCGAGGTCGTAGCCAACGCTCGCAGCGCAGCAGCCAACTCCGGCGACGTCGTTGCTGGCCGTGGTGACGTCACGAAGCGCTGATGGCAGGAGGAACGACGTGGGTTGGTACTGACGGTTCGCCACGTCGTAGAACATGGGGCTCGCGAAGCCCACAAGTGGGCGTTCAAAATCCTCGGGTCCTCCAGCGCGGCTCTGGTTGATCAGTGCCGTGATGGCCGCAGCCATGGGAGAAGCCGCGCTGGTGCCGCCAATCGTGCCCCACCCTGGCTCCGGCAGGTCGCACCCGACGGAACTGCAGAAAATCGTCCAGCCAGGAAAAACGTCGGCGTACATGGCGATGTCCGGATTGAGCCGTGTTGCGCCGTCCGGCACTCCCGGTCCGGTCTGCCAGGCGGGTCGTGGGAGCAACTCACTCGTGCCGCCGCCACCTCCCGCCTGCAGGAACTGAAAACCGGTGTAGAGCGTGTCGTTCCAGACCGACTCGGTTCGCTCCCCAGTTGGCCGTTGGAGGATTTCGTTCACTGGACTGGATGGCGGGGTGTAAGGGGGGCCGGACAGCGAAATACCCGTGCCGCCCACAGCCGTCACCCATGCCGAAGTGGCAGGGTACGCGGGTGTCGGGGTTGTGAATTCTGGGCTGAGACGTAGGCATCCGGACGAGCCGGTATCGCCGGCCGCAACGAATACGGACATCCCCGACAACGCAGCCATTGCCAGGACTTGCTCGGTCATGGTGACTGCCGGGCTAGCGCCGACGAACTCGGACTCGCACACCCCGTAACTCACAGACACCACATCAGGTGGCGCCTCCCCATACACCGCCGGATCGAGCGGCATGGTGATCATCTCCAGGAAGGCCGCTGGAGTGTCCGGGGTGTTCCCGTTGAACGAGTACAACTCGAACGCTTCGAGTTGTGGCGCGACCTGGGCCACCACCTGCACATCCAGAGTCGCCTCACCGACATCCGGCGATGCGGGATCTGGATCACCCGCAACGTTCACCTGCCGTAGGTCCGTGAGATCGGTGATTCCGAAGCAATCGGCGAACTCAGCGGTGTCGGTGTCGAGAACGTTGGCGTCGATTTCCAGCACCGCCAGGCGCTGGCCTTGTCCTTTGAGTCCGGCATCGTGGAGGGTATCGATGCCATAGGCGGTTGCCAGTTGATTCGGTGCGAATCCTCCCTTTGAAAGTGCCTCCGGGCATCCTTCGGGCACGCCTGTGCGGGTGGGTGTGGCGAGCGTCCCTGGTGCCGGTGGCACAGGTGGAGCATCGGACTGCAGGGGATTCACAATGGGTCCGCCATCCGAGGCGGTGTTGGTGGCGCCTACTTCGGCGATCAGGCCGTAGACGTTGGTGATGATCCCGTCCAAACTGGCAGGCAGGGACGGTTGAGAATCCGGCGCGACCAGGAGCACGGAACCGGGCAGGGAATAGCGACCGAAGGGAACTCCAAAGAATCGCTCAGCTTGCGCCACCGACATCTGGGCCCGGGTGTAGGTCCGGGTGCCTGCCATGGCCGGGTCGACCCCGACGGCCCCAAGGGCAGCGTCAACGGCGGCCTCGTCCTCTTCGCTTGCGCCGTAGTAGGACGAAGCGAGTGGCAGCGGCGGGTAGATGCCATAGCTGGTGGAATCTGGGTCGGACACGCTGGCCGCATCCACCGCCAGCTCCGGGCTGGGAAAACCCAGGTACACGGAGAGCGCAGCGTCGGCAGGGGCATTACTGATCCGGGTCCCACCTGGGTTGAGGTCTCCCCAGTCCACAGCTGAATCCGTTGACTCCGGCACTACTCGGGGAGACGCCGTTACCGATGATGCCGCCGCTGCGACTGGAGCCGTCATCGTGACGGCTGTGGTCAGCGACATGGTGAGCGCCACAGCGGCGACGGTCGCGATCAGCCATCGGAAACCTGCAAACGCGGTCGCCGGTGTTGATTCGTCGGTCCCAACCATGGTGCCGCTCCCGAGGGTCAAGGGGCCGCAGCCAGCGACCGCATTCTTTGCACGCTAGTCCGGACTCGAATGCGGTTGCCACTCGTCCGGGCTGCCGTGCATCCGGCCACGCTGGTCCTCTGCGCTGGGTGCCTGAGGTGGCAGGAGCGCCGCTGACGATTCCCCCGTGCACCAAGACTGGCTCGCACCGCTGCACGCAGATGTGGAGCAACAGGCTCTTCGGGAATGGTCATTCCACGACCTGCTCAGCCGACGTTCAAGCACGAATCGACTCCATACGCCCTGGCGTTGATGCACTTCGGCGACGGCACTCTTGCACCAGGATCGGGAATCTGAAACGGTGGAGCCGTGAGTGAATCCGAACCGCAGGCGCCAGGCAATCCCACCGGTCACGACGTTGCCCGCGCGGTCGGACGCACTCTCGCTGCTTGGGGGACTGCCAACGTCGTTGGTGGAAGCGCGGCGGCCGCCTCCGGGCGGGGGCCGATGATCAGCGCCTTCGGCCAACAGAGCGCCACCTGGGGAGCGATCAACCTTGCCATCGCCGGATTCGGTTTCTGGCGCTCCCGGCGGTCGCCGGTGGAGTTGCCGCGACTGCGGACGATCCTGCTGATCAACGCCGGATTGGATGTTGGGTACATGGCGGTCGGCGCCCTGATGATCGGGTCGGTTCGGGGGCGCAACGATCCGCATGCGGTTGCGCGTCGTGGTCACGGCGCAGCAATCATCGTGCAAGGTGCCGGTTTGGGCGCTATCGACACGGTGTTCGCCGTTGCTGCCACCCGGGCGATGCACACCGACTAGCGGAGGCGCGGAGTCGACTCGAGTGTGTGCTCGCCCACAGACGAGGCGCAGTTGATGCGGGACCCTGAAGTGTGAACGAATCCAACAGACGGTCCCAGCCAGGGTCGCGGCCCTCCCGATGAGCGGGCATACCGGTTGCTATGGCGGCCACGTTAGTTCTCGGCGGCTGCTCAGTCGGGGCTGATAGAACCGGGACGGCAGAGTCGGCTGGAGCCGACTCCGGCGCGGCTGAGCCGGTGGAACTCGGGCCTATCCCGTCTCCATCATGACCTGGCACGAAATCGTCAATGATGTCGTCGGTGGCCAACCGGTCACCGTCACCTACTGCCCGCTCTGCAACAGCGCGATCGCATTTTCGGGCGAGGTGGGCGAACGGACTTTGACATTCGGCACCTCGGGCAGTCTGTACCTGCCATCGCTGGGGAGTTGACCGGTACGCAACTGTCGACGATTCCCATTTCGATGCTGCGCTGGGCCGATCTGCGCCAGCAGCGCCCAGACGCTTGGGTGCTTTCCCGGGATACCGGTCACAACCGGCCATACGGCGAGAACCCCTACGTTGGCGACGAGACCGATGATTGGACCCTGCTCGACCAGCCGGCTGACGGCCGGTTACCAGCTAAGGAACGCGTCGTGGTTGTGCTCGATTCGTCCGTGGCATTTCCACTGGCGCAATTGTCCGGACAGTCCGTGGCCAACGTGGATGTCCGAGGCAGACCAGTTGCGCTGTTCGCGGCTCCCGGCCTCGCTTCAGCCTTGGACACCCGGGCCATCGCCGACGGCCGACCAATTCCGGCTACCGGGGTGTTCTGCGCGGTTGTCGACGAACAGGTGCTGTCTTTCGAATCGACATCAGATGCTGGCCTCGCGGCCAGGGATAGTCAGACCGGCTCCGGGTGGACGCTGCTGGGCGAAGCAGTCGACGGGCCGCTAGCCGGGATCAAGCTGGAGCGTTTGGCGCACATCGACACGTTCTGGTTTGCCGCGAAGACATTCGACCCGGGTTTGCAGGTCGTTGACCTGCCGTCGCCATCGGGACCCCTATCCATATCAACGAAAGGACGACACATGCTCTCCGAATCAGTTCAGACGTTCATCGATGCCGAGATTTCCGCGAACACCACCGACTTCTCGGATCTGCGGGCTGTGTTCCTCAACGGGACACTCAAACGCTCACCTGAGCCCAGCCACACCGATGGTCTGATCGACGTCAGCCGCCACGTACTCCAAGGTGCAGGAGCGAGGGTGGACGTGATCCGGACCGTTGATCATGTGATCCCCCCCGGTGTCTATCCGGATATGCGGGAACAGGGATGGGACCGCGACGACTTCCCCGATTTGTACCGGGAACTCATCGAACCGGCCCACATCGTGGTGCTGGCCTCACCGATATGGCTGGGGGACCAATCGTCGATGACGAGGCTCATCATCGAGCGGCTCTACGGCTGGTCCGGGGATCTCAATGACGCTGGCCAGTGGTCCTACTACGGCAAGGTGGGTGGCGTGCTGGTCACCGGAAATGAGGACGGCGGCAAGCATTGCGCGGCGCAGATGCTCTATGCCCTCTCCCACATCGGCTTCACCATTCCGCCGCAGGCGGACTCCTACTGGGTGGGTGAAGCCGGGCCCGGACCGTCTTACCTGGACGACAATCGTGGCGCAGCGAACCATTGGACGACCCGCAATACCGTGTTCGCGGCGTGGAACATGCTGCACACCGCGCGTCGACTCGTGGACAGCGGCGGCATCCCGGCATTCGGCAACATCACTACCAACTGGGACCTGTCCGACCCGGATCATCCCAACCCCGAGTACCGGTAGCTACAACCCGATGCCGGTAGTCGAAACCACCAGCCCCCTCCGGCGCGCTCAACCTACCCTGACGCCCTCATCGGATTCCCACCCACGGTGCTCGCTTTGGCTCAGGAGGTCCGGCAGCGGAATCGGGCGGCCAAATAGCCAGCCCTGGCCGTAATCGACTCCGGCGCTGCCGAGCGCGTCGGCCTCGGACTGTTCCTCGACGCCTTCGGCGACGATCCGTGCTCCGATGCGGTGGCCGAAGTCGGCTAGCGACTGGATGAGGTCGAACTGCGCAGTTCCGGGACGGACCCCGCTGACCATGCTGCGATCGAGTTTGAGCACATCCGGGTGAATGAGCAGCACATGCCGCAGCGAAGAGAAACCAGATCCGACATCGTCAATGGCCACGCGCAGTCCCTTGTCCCGCATGGGTCCGAGGGCGGCGTTCAGCGCGTCATAATCCGCAACAGGATCATGTTCGGAAAGCTCAAGAACCACCTTGTCGGAAGCGATTTCGGTGAGGGCTGCGGTGGTGGACTCCAGCACGAGGGTATTCGGGGAAATGTTCAAAGTGCCATATCCAGGCAACTGGGTCGATTGGCGAAAGGCATTGAGCAGCGAGAGCAGTTCCAACTCGTGCCCGACCCCAATTTCGTGGGCTTCAGCGAAGCACACATCTGGTGGTGCGCCCCATTCCGCAGGGAATCGGCTCAACGCCTCGGCTGCCCGGAACTTGCCTGAACCCAGGTCAACAATCGGCTGCCACACGATCGCCGGACCACCTGCGGCCATGAGGGGCTCGAAACGTTCGGCAAGCGCGCGAGCGTGTTGCTCAGCCATCACCTGCGGTTCGATGATCAGTGCTGCCGCTTGCGCGAGGACCTCCATGAGCCCCTGATCCCGCTTGCCCAGCTCAGGACGTGGAGTTAGCCCGGCGGCGCAGAAGGTCCCGTACAGCGAGCCGTCGCTCAGGCGCACCGGAACGGAGATGTAACTGCGAAGCCTCGGCCGCTTCGCCGCAGGCAGAGCCATCGCGACCGGGAAAGACCGCAGGTCCGGGAGCACAGGTGGAAGGTCGCCGTCGAGGATCACCTGACATAGCGACGTCGCGCGGGGCTGAGTGACACCATCACTGATCGGCAACCAGGCGGCGGAGTCAACCACCTCAAGGGTCTGATCCGGCCCGTCAAGTCGGCTGAGGAAGGCAAGGCTGAGGTCGAGCGATTTCCGAGCGGTGTGCAGCAGAGCGGCAATGCGTTCCTGAGAGTCATCTCGAGCGTCGGGCACGACCTAATCCTTCCGCGCACATTCCTCCCACAGAGCGGAAGGCGATCACTTATGCCTGCGCCGCTGCCTGTGGGCCTGTCGACTGATCAACTTCCGCGAGCCTACTCAATGATCAAGTTCTTGCTCGCTCAGGCGGCGATGCTGATAGCCCGGCAGGTCACACTAAGGCGAGGATTTGCTCCGTCGGCAGCGCCCCTACCCAGGTACCGAGTTGTTCACCGTTAGCGTCGACCAGAATCCAGGTGGGCTGGGCGGTAATGCCCAGCTGTTGCCAGGTGAAGAAGGTGGGATCCCACAGCATCTGGGGCGTTGTGACCCCGGTGTCGGCGACGAACTCCTTGGCGTAAGCGAGGTCGTCTTGGGTGCCAAGGCCGACGACTGTGACCTTGTCGGTGTTGGCGGCGGCGAACTCCTCAAGTGGGCGCTTCGGCCCGGCAACGGACAGAGCGGTGCCCCGCCCACAGCAACACCGGAGTATCCGAAGGCACCACTGAACCCAGATTCACCGGCGCTTCGGTGTTGACGTCGATCACCTCCACAGCCGGCACGATGCCGGTGTCGCTGCTTTGGCCCGTGGCGGCGGCTGGCGTTTCCGACGTGGCGTCGGTGTCGCTGAGGCCCGAGGCGCTGCTGCAGCCCGCAAGGACAAATGTCGTAGCCAAACCGGCAGCCGTGATTTTCAGCCGGTAGTTCGTTTTCATTGGTTCTCCGCAGGTTGAGGGTGGGAGGAGTCTTCAGTGTGTGCTTCGGAGTGCCGCTCCACTGCTGCATCAGGCGTGCGGGTGTTTCGGTGAGTGGCCCACCACACACCGGCCGCGGCCATTGCCAGGACCAGCGGGAATACGAAGAGGGGGATGTCGCTGACCGTGTTTGACACCGCGGCCGAGGCGTCGGCCACCCAGGCAGTCGGCCCAGTGGTCACCAGCTCGCCCTGGAACGAGCGGAACTCCACGTAGCCGTACCAGATCACGTACGCCCCGGCAGCCAGCAGGAAGACGGCCGAGATGCGATCGATGTGTGGGGTGATGCGGCGCATCCCGGATGCCGCTCGGTCGCGGAAAAGCGCCATCGCCAGGGCCAGCACAGTGAGCACCGAGCCCATCCCCAGCGCGTAGGCGAGGAACGCTCCAGTGCCCTGTAGCAACGACCCGCTGCCGGTGAAAGAGGTGGCAACCGCGGCCATGAACACCGGCAAGGTGCACGAAAGCGAGACGGTGGCGTAGATGATCCCATACGAGAACATGCCCCAAGGCGAGCCCGAGACAGCCAACTTCGCGCGGGGGAAGCGCACAGATACCTTCTTGCCGGCCAGAAGTACAAGACCAGCCACCACCAGCAGCACGCCAAGGAGCGCGGTCAGTGCGCTGATCCATTGACCGAATCGCAACGAGAGCGCAGACACGGCCAACCCGGCCACCCCGAAGGTGACCACGAAACCCAAGGTGACCGCCGCACCCACGCCAAGTGCCCGCGTCACTGCTCGACCGCCTCGACGGTCCGCCAGGAACATCCCGAGGTAGGCGGGCAGCAGGGCGAAACCACAGGGGTTGAAAGCGGCCAGGAGACCCGCGCTGAAAGCTAGCAACAACGCGGCGTCGGGAGCGTTCATGGGCGTTATCGTCGCAACCTCAATCGCGAAGTTCCGTGACCCCGCCCACACAATTGATTCAGGAATTCCGCTGGTGCCCACCGGTGGCTACGGCGAGTTCTCCACCCTCGGCGAGATCCTGCAGTGCTGCCGAATCACGAATGATGATCTTGCCGCGGCGCAGACTGACCAACCCCCGGTTGGCCAGGTCACCAAGGACTTTCGTGGCCGTCTCGCGGCTTGTGCCGACCAGATCTGCAAGTTGCTCATGGGTCAGTTTCACCGGTGTGTACCCGGCGGAGTCACCGCCGAGGCGCGCCAAGGTGGCGGCGATTCGCTCCGGTGCGGACTTCAGCACGGAGTCGCCCAGTCGGCGCTCCAGGTCGGCTACGCGGGAGCCCAGGAACTCCGCGACCCTGGTAGCGATGCGGGAATCCGCCAGCAGTAGCCGCTCAACGTCGGATCGGCTCATGAGACACACCAGGCAGGGTTCGATGGTTTCCGCGTAGGTCTGGTCGAGGTGTTGGCCTAGCACAGCCATCTCGCCGAAGATTTGCCCGGGGGCGATCATCGCGGTGGTCATGGTGCGGCCATCGGCGCCGATCTGGAACAGTCGGATGCGCCCTTTCTTCAAGATGAAAAGCACCTCGGCAGGACGATCCGGGGAGTACAGCATTTGGCCACGTGGGAGTTGACTCATGGGGGCGGCGTCGCCGATGCGGGCCACCTCCTCGTCGTTGAGGTCCTGGAAGAGGTCGAACTCGCGCAACACCCATTCGCGTTCGACTTCGGCCATCAGCGTGCCACCTCCGGGAGGGCAGCCAGCAACTGCGCCATCGTGGGATTGCCGTACGAAATCACGGTGTCCCCAAGGTAGAACATCGGCGTGCCCGAATAGAACATCGGCGGCTGCCAGTCGGGTGTGTTCACATCGATGACGGCCACTTCGACATCAGGCCGTTCCACGGTCAATTGACGCGCCAATGCCGACGCCTGCGCGCACGCTGCGCAGGACGCCGACACCAGCACCGTCACCTGGACGGGCCTTCTCATGCCCGCTTCGCCCCGGCCCTGATTACTGCCACCGTGACCGCGCCCAGCAAGGCGCCGAAAATCACGTGACCCATGAGCGACTGCCACGCCATGGTGTCGACCACGAAAGTTGGCATTCCCAGCCGAGTGGGCATGAGCAGCAGAGCACCCAGGACCCACCAGATGATTCCGTAGCCGACGCCCATGCCGATTCCGGTGCCCCAGGAGTCAAGGCCACGCACCGAGACCACCCCGAAGCCGATTCCGAGAGCCACCGAGATGGCCAGGTGCAGGGCCCAGCCCACTGCGATCGAGTCGCTGTCGACCATCATGGCGACCATCCCGATCATGTCCATCATCTGCATGAGCAGGCCGAAGGCGATGCCGCCGACGAGGCCGCCGAGTGCGCCGGCGGTGGCTCGGCGGATGAGGTCTGGGCCGGTGTCGTTGGCGCTTGTGGTTTGATTCGTTGCTTGAGTGGCTGTGGTGGTCATGGTGCACTCCTTGATAGGTCTGATGCCCTGAGGTGTCAGGATCGACACGAACGTAGGAGTTGACACGCGGGTAGCTCAGTGACCCCGCCCACACACACGGATCTGTTGCTCAGCTGTGGTGTGAGCCCAACAGCAGCAGCATGAGGTCAATCTGGGCATCGAAGTAGTCCGCACGACAGTCAGCGGAATCGTCAACGACGTTGTGGGTGTGGCCAAAGAGCTCAAACGAAATCGCCCCTAGCAGGGTGGTCCAACTGGTCAGCGCCGCCAGCAGAGCGCCGTCGCTGATCGAAGCAATCGGCATCGTCGCACGTGCTGGGGCAAGCGCTGCGGCGGCCGAAGCCACAGTCGCAGGCGGCAAGAGTGCGACCGCCGAGTCGGAGCCGACTGCGGACGAAGTGAGGATCCCGAACAGCACCTCGGGCAGTCGGGTGGCCGGGGCGATCGTGTCGATCGGGGCCGCATAGCCGGGTACGGGGGAGCCGAAGATCAGCGAGTACTGATGTGGGTGGTCCACGGCCCACCGTCGGACCGCATGCCATACCGCCCGGAACTGGACTTCGCCGGACTCATCCCGAGCGTGCGCCTGGGCTTGTTCGGCGACGAGCCCCACATCGTCGTAGGCCTCGATGATCAGGCGCGTCAACAAGTCATCCCGACTCGGGAAGTAGCGATAGATGGCCGAGGAGGCCATGCCCACCTCGCGGGCGACGGCGCGCAGTGAGAGCGAACCGGCACCCACCTCGGCAAGTTGACGCCGCGCTGCTGCGAGTAGTTCGGCGGTGATCTCGGCGCGGGCACGTTCGCGAGCTGTGCTCACCCGTCGGTGTGAAGTGTCTGCTGCCCCAGCCATGACCACATGATGCCTCATTGGTCACCCTTGCGCGAGCGGCGATCAAATATGCGAGCAGTGCTCTTGCAATTGATGGTGCAGTCGTGGTCTACTCAAAGCGAGAGCACTGCTCGCAAAAAAGAGCATCGATCATGTCGAGTAGTCGAAGCTGGAAGAGGAGAGAACATGAATTCATACCTGATCGTCGGCGCTGGCCCCGTTGGCTCCGGCGTAGCCGAGCAGTTGCTGGCGCGCGGTGACGAGGTCACCACAGTCACCCGAAGCGGCAACGGCCCTGAGGGCGTTCGAACTGTTGCCCTTGATGCCACTGATGCGGATGCCCTTGCGGCGCTCGCCCAGGGGTGCGCTGCGATCTTCAACTGTGCCAACCCTGCCTACCACCGGTGGGCCCTCGACTGGCCACCGCTTGCGGCTTCGCTTCTGACCGCCGCGGAACGCAGCGGGGCGTTGCTGGTGACCGCATCCAACCTCTACGGCTACGGCTCCGTGGACCGCCCGATGACTCCGGACCTGCCCCTGAACTGCACCTCCACCAAGGGTCGGATTCGAGCACAAATGTGGCTGGACGCGCTCGCAGCGCACGAGGCCGGTCGGCTGCGTGCTGCGGAGGTACGCGGCGCAGACTACGTCGGAGCCGGCGAACAGTCCCAGATCGACCGCCAACTCCCGGCGCTGCTGGCGGGCAAGAAACTGCGGACCCTAGGCAATCCCGATGTGCCACATTCCTGGACCTACGTCGGCGACATGGCCCGCACGCTCGTGGCCGTAGCGGATAACCCCGATGCCTGGGGCCGGGCATGGCATGCCTTGGTGGCAGCTGACGACTCCCAGCGCGAGGTTTTCACCCAACTCGCGGAACTCGCGGGCCTGGCCACACCCACCCTTGCCCCAGTACCCAGGTGGCAACTCAAGATCATCGGGCTGTTCAACAAGACTGTCGGCGAGCTCCCGGAGCTGGCGTATCAAGTGGAAGGCCCATTCGTCAGTGACGACTCGGCTACCCGTGAAGTTCTTGGATTGGCACCGACCGAATGGCGGGAGGTCTTGCAGCGGTCGCTGGTCGCGGCGGCTCAGTGAGTTCAGCGCTTTCCCGACTGGCTGCTCCGTTGCTGCCGGTACCGCCGGCGCAGTTGCCGACTCTGGCGGATCAACGAACTCGCCGCGCTATGCCGATGCTGCCCCGCCACGCGCCGCATCGCATGCTCAAGCCACTCGGGTGAGGCGTAGACCATGCACCCAATGACCTCAGAGAGGTAGCGCACCCACAAAGCATCCGGATTGCGCATCTCCGGGCTGTCCGCCGGGCAATCGGCACGCAATACCAGGCCTCTCCTGCGAGCTTCGGCTTCGATTCGGTGGGCGTGGTAGCGGGTACTCACCCCGATGAGTCGTTGATTCGCAAGCGGCGAAGCGGCCGCCGAGCGCAGTGTGATCCGGGTGTTGTCGCCGGGGCGCAGGTCCACAATCGCCGATTCGGGTACCCCGTTTGCGCGTAGGTAGCGATGCATCGCGTCGATCTCGTCGACGTCCCCGGACGGCCCGCCGCTGACTGCCAGCAACGGCACCACGCCATCGCGCCACAGTGCGATCCCATGGTTGAGTCGGGCGGTCAGTTCGCGGCCCGGTCCGTGTGGGAAGGCTTGGCCGCCAAAGATGATTGCCGCGTCGGCTGCCTCAGTTCGGCCCGGAGACGTCGGTGCGGCCTGCTGGCGGCTTGCTATGAACACCCTGGCCGCGGTGAGCGTAATGACTGCCGAGGCAGTTGCGAGACCGGTAGCGGAGACCATGCCGAGCAGCTGCAGGGCTTTGCCGCCCACACGTTGTGTGGTGTTGACTGGCACCACATGGGTGACGGATCGCCCCGACGATTCCACCATGCGTGACTCCACGGCCTAGATCCTGGCAAATCCAGGGCGTTGAGCGCGCGTAGTTTCGCCAAGACGGCCCGCGCGGGCGCGTCCCAGCCCACCAGCAGAGGAGTCCCATGAAGGAATTCAGGAATGCAGTCGAAGCGCGCGACCTGCAAGGCATGATCGACTGCTTGGCAGAAGGCGTGGTGTTCACCAGCCCAGTAGCTTTCTCCAACTACCCGGGCAAACTGGCTACCTCGTTGATCCTCGAGACCGTGATGGGGGTTTTCACCGACTTCCGCTATGTCCGGGAGATCAACTCCGCTGACGGGCGCGACCACGCACTCATCTTCGAAGCCAAGGTTGGTGATCGCCAAGTCACAGGTTGTGACTTCCTACACCTCGACGATGACGGCTTGATTGATGACTTCATGGTGATGATCCGACCGCTGTCCGGAGCCACCGCATTGGCAGCGGCGATGGGGGAGCGTTGGGCGGAGATTCAGGCGCGAATGGTGAGCGAGTAGGAGAACTCAGGGCCGCGCTGCAGGCTTTCGCCTTTCAGTCTCCGGCTCCAGCCAATAGCCTGGGGGGACGTCAATTCGGGCGAATGCGACACCAACCACGGGCAAGAAGGGCCGCAACATGAAGACACTGACCCCCTACCTGAACTTCCCCGGCACCACCGAGGAGGCGTTCGAGTTCTATGTGGCGGCCCTCGGGGCCGAAATCACCGGCATTTCCCGGTTCCGCGATTTCGTCGAGACGATGGGATCGTTGCCGGAAGCAGACCTCGACAAGATCGCCAATATGGGGCTGAGGTTCCCCAACGGAGCCGAGATGATGGGCACGGACATGCTGGCTTCGTTGGGGCAGGAGTTTCGATCCGGCAATGACTTCTCGCTCCATCTGGAGGCGGACAGTGTCGACGAAGCGGTCAGGATGTTCGAAGCCCTGGCGAGTGGGGGGACCATCGCGATGGAACCGGCTGCTACGGAGTGGGCGGAGTGGTTCGCGGGCTGCACCGACAAATTTGGTGTCGAGTGGATGATCAGCTACACCGGCTCGGTGGTTTTCGGCTGACCCCGGAGCGACATCTGATACCCCCTGGGGTATAGTTAGGGCACTGTTCGTCATCCCAGGAGGTCACGTATGTGTAGTCCAGCCATGTGTGGACGTTGTCAGAAGGTCACCTACAGCGGTTGCGGAATGCACGTCGAAATGGTGCTGGCAAGCGTGCCCGCCGAGCGGCGTTGCACCTGCCGGTAACGGCACCTGGCAGCGCAACGACGCTGCCGACAGAGTCACTCAGAGACGTCGTACTCCCGCACGTCAGCGCTGCGGATCTGATCTGCCATCAGGCCGCTCGGCCCGCTGCCGCGGAAGGCCGCCAGGGTGTACCCGGACGACCACCGCTCGAACACGTTGACACGATCCGGTTCAAGCGGATCCGCTGCGAGATGGAAGTCGAGGCATCCCGGTGCTGCCCGGGCCATGCGTGCGATGTTGGCCGCGTGGGTGAGGAAGGACTCCCGAACAGCGGGGTCTACCCGAAGATGCCCAGCCACGATAATCACGCTCATCATGGTGCCACGCCTCGGCGTGGGATCGGGATGGATGGAGAGTGGGTGGCGTGGGCCCGAAGCCTCAGCGCACCTGCCACTCGCCGCCAGGCCACACCGCGCGGATCACCCCTGAGCCGGCAATCATCCGGCGGCAACCGTCACACGGTTCGTGGGTGACGTAGATGGTGGCGTGCTCGGCTCGGCTTCGGTCGGCGTAGAGCAGACAGTTCTGTTCGGCGTGCAGCGCCACGCAGGCCCCGCTCCCGGTGTCATAGGAGGAACCGGGGGCTAGATCTTTAGCGTCGAGCAATCCGCGCGGGCACTCCCCAGCAAGGCAGGACGGTCCACCAGATGGCGCTCCGTTGTAGCCGGTTGCCACGATTCGATTGTTCGACACAAGCACGGCGCCCACGCGTCGGCGTCGACAGTCGGCCCGCGCCGCAACGGCCTGCGCGATGCCCAGAAAGTATTCGTCCCAGGTCGGTCGGGTGTACTCCACGTGAGGATTGTTGCTCATGCAGAGAGGGTCCGCTGCGCGGCCCTTCGGCCATCGGCGATGCACTCAGGAACCCCCACCCCATGCAGCGCCGAACCAGCGACCTGCCAGGTCGGTACGTCGCTCATGGCGGACTCGACCGTCGCGACCCGGTCCAGGTGCCCCACGGTGTACTTCGGCATGGCATGGTTCCACCGGGTGACGCGGGTGAGCGATGGGGTTCCGGTGGCGCCCAGCACATCCGCCACATGACCGGTCACCACCTGCAGCACCTCGTCATCGGGTGCCATCACCAATGGTCCGCGGCGCTCTGGGACGAAGGCGCGAAGCAGCACGAATCCGTCTGGTGCTCGGTTGGCCCACTTGTTTGAACTGATTGTGACTCCGCTGATGGGTGCCTCGCCTGCCTCCAGCCAGCCTTGGCTTGTGGGCGCGCCCGCAGGTTCCTCGGGCTGGCGGGCGGCAACCGTGGGTGGGTGCCCGTCGAATGCGCCCTTTGGGTAGCCCAACGTCACGACGGTGGTACTCGAGTGCGGAATTTGCCGCAGCGCGGTCGCCGCGGCCGGGGCGTGGGATTCCAGCAGCGAGGCCATCGCCTCCGCCCCAACGGCCAGCACGACGGCATCGAATCGCTCAGTGGCCGCCGTCAATCCGTCGTGAGCCAGCGTTGCCACCGTGGTTCCATCGCCGGCCGCTTTGGCCAACGCCTGCACAGTGGTGCCGGTAAGGATCCTCACCCCGCCGGCCCGCAGTTGGGCGTCTAGCTCGTTCACGAGGGACGCCATCCCATCGCGCAGACTGCGGAAGGGCGATCCGGGCGTCGCTGTGGCAGACGATTTGGCTCGCTTCCGCGCGGCGCGACCCTGCGCCAGGCTGGCCAACATGAGGCTGCGGTGTTCTTCTTCGCTGGCGCGGAGCGTGGGCAGCACTGCATCGAGGCTGAGTTCGTCGATCCCAGCACCGTAGATCCCACCGATCAATGGTTGGGCGATCCGGTCGACCACGCCATCGCCGAGCCGTGCGCGCAGGAATGCGCCAGCGGAAACGTCGTCGTCGCGCAGCCTGCGCGGCAGCAACACATCCACGCTGGCTCGCAACTTTTGCGGCCAGGTGAGTATCCGCGTCGTCACGAAAGGTCCCATCCGGGTTGGCAGCACCATGCCCATCCCGTCGGGGAGGGGCAACATGCGGCCATCGGCGCGCAGGTGCACAGTCCGGCCGGGGTTGGCCGCGATCACGTCGTCGGCTAAGCCCAGTTCTCCGGCGAGGACTCCGGCCGCCGGTCGGTAGGAAACGAACGAATCGGGACCGTGTTCAATCAGGAATCCCTCAAAGTGCTCGGTACGCACCTTGCCGCCGAGGTGGTCGCTGGCCTCGACGAGGGTGACGTCGGCCCCTGCCCGCATCGCCTCCCAGGCTGCGGCCAGTCCGGTGATGCCCCCGCCAACAATGAGCAGCGTGCTCATGCGTCGGAGGAATCCGCGTTGCCCGCGCCGCCCGGTGCTGCACCCGCGCCGCCCAGTGCAGGGGAGGACTCATGCGCGCGGTGGGAGTGCGGCACGTACGGGCACAGTGGATCCGATTCCAGCGGGTCCCCGGTCCAGGCGTATGCCCGCGCCCGGGATCCGCCACACCACAACTGGTATTCACACCGCCCGCAGCGTTCCTTGAATTGGGTCGGATCGCGCAGGGCCTGCATGGTCGGATGATCACGGTAGAGGTCCACCAGGCCGGTCTCCCGGACATTCCCAACCGCGAGCGGAAGGAACCCCGAGGGGGTCACCGAACCGTCATGGGCCACGAAGACGATCCCATTGCCGTCGCGGATTCCGAATCCCGCCGAAATCGGGTGCTGCTCGATCTCGGCGTCGGCGCAGGCCCTGCTTGGACAAGGCCTTGGCCGCGACCCGGCGATACTGCATCGCCTCGGTGGTCTTGACTTGAAATGGCGCCTCTTGGCTGAGTTTCCACAGCCAGCCCATGAGTCGCTCGGCGTCGCCGGGGGTCATCTCGGTGAGGGTGGAGCCACGGCCCACGGAGATCAAGAAGAACAAACTCCAGCGCAGCAGCGTGTGCTCGCGCAGCAAGTCATAGATCGCGGGGAGGTCAGTGGCGGTGGTGGATGTCACGAGGGTGTTGATCTGCACCGGCATCCCGACCTCAGCGGCCCAATCCAGCGCCTCGAGTGTGGCGTCAAAGGTGCCTGGTACTCCTCGTAGGCCGTCGTGAGCCGCAGCAGTGGAGCCGTCGAGGCTGAGCGAGATTGCCGCCACGCCGGCAGACTTGAGTTCGGCTAGGCGCTCCTTGGTGAGCAACTCCGTGACCGCGGGGGCAAGTGAGACCCCGATGCCGCGGGCGATGGCCGCGCTGATCAGCGTGTCCAGATCGCGCCTTCGTAGCGGATCACCACCTGTCATCACTACGTGTGGCAGCGGCGAGCCGAATCCGGTGATTTCGTCGAGCAGCGCGATCGCCTCGTCGGTCGACAACTCGCCGGGAGCCGGATCCGGCATAGCGGTGGCTCGGCAGTGTCGACACGCCAGCCCGCAAGCGTTGGTCAGCTCCCAGTAGATGATCATCGGGGAGTTGGCGTAGACCCAGCCCTCGGGCCGCACAGCGCCGATGTGTGCTGGGTGGCCCCTGTGCGCTCCCTTGGAATGGCCGCCGGGGTGAGTTCCAGCAGGGCGATTGGTGCGTGTCATCTGTCCGCTGTTCGGTACCTGCCCTGCCACCCTGATGCCTTTCGCTGAGCGATTTCCCCGCATCCATCGTAAGTTCCGCGCTGGTGTCGGCATCCGCACAGGGGTCTCGCAGGCTAATTCGTGGCAGGCGTCGCGGTCGCTCCCGCGACCTCAGTAGGAGTGAACACCTCGTCGTACCTTGCGATCCACCGGGCGGCGGGCAACGATGGCACCATGCCTCCTGCCGAGCACCTGAGCCAGCCATGATCCACGCCGACGATGACGACTTGCGCGCACGGATCCTCGACGCTGCCGCCGAACTGTTCGCGCTGCACGGCTACAGCGGCACCAAGGTGCGGATGGTGGCGAAAAAGGCAGGCACCACCGTGGCGAACGTGCGTCGGTTGACTGGGGGGCGGTCGCAGTTGTTCGAGGAGGTGATGGTGCAGCGAGTCACCTCAACTGTTGCCCAGCGAATCGCCGCCGCAGCCCAAAACCCGACGGCGATTCCGCCGCTGGCGGTGGTGCTCGCGGCGGGTCAAGAGGTGTTCACCGCGCCCGAGAAGAGCTGGGACATCCTTGAGTTGGAGGCGCTCACCCGCGCCCAATTGGACGACGAACTCCGGGCGATCGAGTCCACCAGAATTGAGCAACGCTGGCAGAACACCCACGCCCTCGTCGAACAGGTCCGTAGCAGCGGCGGACTCGACGTAGATGTCTCGGACAGGGCGTTGACTCACCTACTCCTGGCGATGTCGGCCGGGCTGGCAGTCATCGATCCGGTGGTGCCCAACAAGCCGACGGTGGCGCAGTGGAACGCACTCATGGCGCGGATCGGTACCGCGATGGCGCCGCAAGAGTTCCTGCTGAGTCGGGAGCATGAAGCCAGAGACCGGTGGCGACTGCGCGTCGATGTGCCCGACCGGCCCGGTGGCGTGGCACGGCTCGTTCGAGCATTGGGGGCGCTGCACACCTACGCGATCGGCGTCTACGTGATCGGGGCCAAGGACGATTACCGGACTATCGACCTCGCCATCACCGCACCCAAATACGTGATGGCGACTGCGCTTCGCGCCACTGCCGAGTCGGTGGGCCGAAACGTCTACATCCGTACCGGATCCCCCGACGACTCGATGGACTTGCCCACGCGGGTGCTCGACGGTGCAGTGAATCTGATCAAGGACCCCTCCTGGGCGCCGTTGGCGGCTGCGATTTTGGTTGAGGCCGATGAGGTGACAGTCGTCGCCGCGACTGAGGGCAGCGATGATCTTCGCGGCACGATGCGATTGCAGTGGACGGCGAATCAGCATGTGGTGCTGCGCCGGGAATGGGCTCCGTTCGCCAAGGCCGAACGGACCCGCGCCTCGGCGTTGCTGCGGCTGTCCGCGGCCATCGCCGAGTCACTTGGGGCCGGGACCCCTTGGATTTTCGAAGGCGAGGTCAAGGGTCGGCTGGTTCGGATTCGGCTGGCTCAACCCGGCGACGCGGAGGCCGTCGGACGGATGCATGATCGATGCTCCGATCAGAGCAAATACCAGCGCTACTTCGCTGTGGTGCAGTGGCGCGATGTGCAGTTGCATCGGCTTTCCGGAGGTCATCGCGGAGCCACCTTGGTGGTACTTGACGAAGAAGACACGGTGATCGGCCTCGGCAACGTTTTTCCCGACGAACCCGAGGGCGAGGCCACCGCCGAAATTGCCATGATCATTGAGGACGCTCAGCAGGGGCATGGCATTGGTTCCGTGCTGCTCGGCCAGATGATCTCACTGGCGCAGATCCTGGGTTTCCGGGAAGTTGTCGCGACTGTCTTGGCGGACAACGAGGGGATGCTTGCCCTGCTTTCCCAGTCGGGTTTGGACTGGTCCTCGGAGATCGAAAGTGGGGTGCGGACGATGCGCGCGCCACTGCCGAATCACGTCGAGCGGTAGCGATCCCAACGGCGCAGCAGCAACGCGGCGAGGAACAGCGTCTGCATGAAGTAGGACCCGCCCATCGCGTACATCACCATCACGTACAGACAGATCATGGCCACGATGGCCGCGCCCCAGGTGGGTAGGAACAAGGCGGCGGCCAGCGCAATCAGAGCTCCCAGCAGGGTGCCCAAGAGCCGACCCTCGAGGGTGTCCCGGCGTTCCTCGGGTAGTGGCCGCAACGCCACGACCAGCGTGACCGCAACCCAATATCCGTGGGAAACGTCATTCGCAAGCGCCCAGTACATGGCGGCCGCCGAAAGGACTCCGACCACCACGGCGTGACGCCAGGCGCCCGCGGACCCAGCATCGGCCGGAGGCCGCGGATAACCTAGCCGCACTGACGCAGACCGCACCGCACGGCAGTTGACGCTTGATCGATTGGACAGACCTCACACGTGATCCGACATTCACCCGAGAGCAGTTTCTGGGACGCCATTCGGGACGCCTATTGGCAGCGGGAGCCACTTTCGTTCAGCGTTGCGGAACCTGATTCGCCGTTTTCGACCGCGGCGGTGTTTACTGCCCTGACCGCCGATGCGTCCCGCGATCCATTGGACTGGATCCAGGTGTCGGTGACGGACTCGCCGACGGATCTGCGGTCATACCGGCTGGCGACTTTTCGGCATTTCGGTCCGCAAGAGGCCGACGGCGACTTCACGGGCTGCTTCGCCAGGCTTGCAGGGAGGTCGTTCGGGGCCAATGTGCATGACTTGGGTCGGCGCAATCCGGGTTGCAGGAAGCCACGGAGCCTTTCCACGAGCGGCTCAATGCCCTCCTAGGCGCGCCGGTGGTGCGTCGTTGGGAGATCGACGCCTTCTTCGGCAACTACGCCGCTACCCCCTTTGGGATCCACCGGGTCAACGGCGGCGTGTTTTCGTTCTGTCTCTATGGCAAGCGGACCTACCTGCTGTGGCCCCCGGAGTACTTCCATCGCGGTCATCGGGATCTCATTCGCCCGGATCCGGAAGTGATCGCTCGACATGCCGACGCCGCGACCCGCATCGATGTGAAGCCTGGCAGCGGGGTGTACTGGCCGTCGAATCGCTGGCACGTGGTGCTGTCCGACGGGAGTCCCTTTGCGGTGGCTCAAGTAAGCGCCTACTTCGACCACGCTGGCCTTGGCATAGTCAACTGAGGGCGGCCGAAGACACAGTTGGCGGCACTCTGCGGAAGTAACGTCGGGCGGCGACAGCCCAGCAACGAGTCGCGAGGGGTTACCCTTCGTGAAGGGGATCCTTGCTATTGAAGGAGGTCGTCATGTCGATGCCACCACCACCCGAATACGGGGCCCAACAGCCGGGATATGCCGCGCCCAGGAAGGGGTACGCGCCCAATGGGCAGGAGTACGCAGTCTGGCCGATGCGGGTAGTGGCATACCTCATCGACTACGTGATCCCAGTGCTGATCATGATTCCTGGCATCGCGTTGGGTATCAATTGGTCGTCCGCTGCTGGGGAACCCAACGGTGGCCTGGGCGTCATCTACTGGTTCTTCTGGCTGATCGCGATGGTGTTCGTGCTGTGGAACGTTGGCTATCGCCAGTCCAAGACCGGCAAGTCGATCGGCAAGTCCGTGATGAAACTGACCACGGTGGATGCGCAGACCGGTCAATACAAAGGGTTCTGGTGGTTGCTGCTGCGCCAGTTCCTGCTCGGAATCGACTTTGCGATTTGCTACATCGGAGTGCTGTGGCCGCTGTGGGATGACAATCGCCAATGCCTGGTTTCGGACAAGGCCACCTCCACGGTCGTCCTCAAGGACAACTGAACGCAACCTTGAGTCGCCTCGTGGTGCTGAGATTCTCGTCACGGCCGACGGTCAGTCCGACGGGTCTACAACGGTACATCGCGTAGATTATCGGCAGTTGACTTAGTTGAGTGAGGATCATGGTCGAGGGCAATGCGCTACCGGTGTCGGACCCGTCGGTCGTCGGACCGTGGCGGGTTGAGTCGCGTATCGGTGCCGGCGGAATGGGGGTGGTCTACCGGGCTGTCCGCGGCGACCGGGTAGCCGCGGTGAAAGTGGTGCGGCCTGGATTGCTCGACGATCCGGCTACGCAGGCGCGATTTACCCGCGAGGTGGAGGTGCTCAGTGCCATCCGCGACGTGCACATCAGCGAGTTCCTCGACGCCGACCTGACTGGTGAGCCAGCGTGGCTAGCGACCGCATTCGTCCCGGGAGCCAATCTGCGCGAGGCAGTGGCCACCTGGGGGCCGCTGACCGAATCGGAATGGTGGCAACTCGCCAGGGGACTGGCGCAAGCCCTTGCAGTCCTTGAACTACACGGAATCACGCATCGCGACATCAAACCAGCAAATGTCATCCTGGCGCCGCACGGTCCGGTGTTGATCGATTTCGGTATCGCGCTGCCTGCCGACGCGGCCTCGCTGACGGCCACGGGGTTGGTGACGGGCAGCGCCTCTTGGCTGTCGCCGGAACAGGCGGACCTCAAACCTGCCACCGCTGCCAGCGATGTGTTTTCCCTCGGCGCGCTGCTGACATTCGCCGCCACTGGGCGCCCGCCGTTTGGGCAGGGTGCGCATGTGGCCGTGCTGGCAGCGATCGCCACCAAAGACCCCGACCTCGACGGCCTGACCGGAATGCAAGCGAACCTGGTCACCAGCATGTTGGCGAAGGATCCGGCTGACCGCCCCACCGCACGGGAGATCCTGGCGTGGGTGAAGCGGGTTCAGGAGGCAGCGTCCCACCCGCTCCCAGCAGCCACGCCGGTGATTCCGGCACCGGAGCCACCTCGCGCGGAGCCACTGCGTGCGGAGCCACCGCGTGCGGAGCCGACACCGGAGGCATCACCGGAGGCCGAAGCGCCGCTGCCATTGCAGCCGGAACCACCTACGGCGGATCAGCCTCGGATTGCAGCTGTACCTCCGCGTGAGGCCTCGCAGCCAGCCCGGCGATCGCCGTTGTCCGTGGCGTTGTGGGTGGCCCTGGCCGTGATCGTTGCGCTGGTCGCCATCACCGGGGTTCGTGCGGCGCTCGACGGTGGCGCGGACTCATCCGCCACCGGAGATACCGCCGTGGCCACTGCGCAACCAACCCCAGCGGCGAGTGCCGAGCCATCGGAAGCCCCGACCGGATCACCATCCGCCTCGGCCACCGCACCACCACCACCTGCGCCGGCCCAGGACGTGCTGTCGGCAGGCGATTGGGATCTCACGAACTACCGGATCACCAATGACGGCGGTGTCCTTGGGGTGGCCGGAACTGTGCGCAACAACGGGGCAGCCGCGGCTTCGGCAACTGTGACCGTCTTCGTCTACGTCGACGGCCAGTTCGTTGGCTCGGCGTCGAGCCAACTCGATCAGGTACCTGCCGGCGGCACCGCCGAGGTGCAATTCGAAGGGACCGACGAGTGGCGTCCGGGGGAGCAGACGGTGCTGATCGAGGCCTCAGCCGACTAGCCCGGCGGCCGAGCACCGCCCAGTTTGACCCACCGGGCCATGAGCGTCTCCAACGGTCCACGGCGGAAGAACCGCAACCAGACTGCGGCGGCGCCAGCCAAAACGATCCAGCTGCCAATGGCAATCACCGTCACAGCGGCGGCGCCGAGTTCGCCAAACCACCCCAAACCCCACCCGCAGAAGATCGCCGAGAGAATCACTGACTCGCCGATGTACACACTCAGTGAGGCCTTTCCGGCATTCTCGGCCGGAGCCAGCGCGGATCGATGGCGTAGGAATAGCAGAGCCAGCCCTCCGACATAGCCAGCAGCAAGAACTGGGGCGGTGATGAAACCGACAGCCAATCCCGCAAAACTCAGTGGACTCGTGCCGTAGCCGGTGCCGTCGGCGAACGCCAACCAGGCCGCGAAGGCTTGCATGCTCAAACCCAGCGGCAGACCCCAACGGACCAGGCGCAGCCAGAGATTGCGATGAGCGTCGGGTTCGCCCAGGTAGTTGCCGCGGCCAGCCACCAGCCCCAGCGCGAACGCGGACAGCGCGAAACCCCACTGGGCGCTGCCAATGCTCAGCAGGGTTGCTGGCAGAGCATCGACTCGGGCTGCGGCAACCTCAAGGAAGGAGCCAGTCGCCAGCTCTTGATTCAGCCGGGCGATGGCGGGTATCGACTGAGTCGAGGTGGACTCACCTTCGGAAAATGCGGCCACGAACAGCAACACCAGCCAACTCGATGCCAACAGGTAGATGGCGATGCCGAAGTCGCGCACTGCCCGGCTGGTCCAGCCGAACAGCAGCATGAGGACCCCACCGAGGAGGGCGTAGGACACCAGGATGTCGCCGATGAAGAAGAAAATGGCGTGTGCCAGACCCACCGCCGCGAGGCCCACGAGGCGCCTACGGTACCTGCGCATTCCGACGGCGTCCGGTCCGGAATCCTGACGCACGATGAAGGTGGCGCTGTAGCCGAACAGGAAGGAGAAGATCAGGTAGAACTTCCCGGTGGCCAGCATGGTGACCAGGAATGCTGCGGCCTGGTCGACCGGTTCCGCGATCGATTCCGGGGTGTAGCCATCAGCGCTCAGTGCCATGTAGGGGGCATTGACCACCACTATTCCCAGCAGCGCAAGTCCCCTGAGTTGGTCTGGGAAGCGTTGTCGGGCTCCGGCAACGGGGGTGGTTGACCTTGATTCGGGGGGACTAGGCACGTGGTCGACGTTAGTGGCCACGGTTGCCAAGGCTGGCTACGCCGGGGCAGTTTCGGTGATGCGGTTCGGTTAGCCTGGGGGCACTCTCGGGGATCGGTCGATTGCCCAATCCGGTGAATGGAGGTGCGCGTGGATACGCCGCATCCGAATCTTCTTGGCTCGCCTCGTGACTCGATGCCCAGTGCGCTGGGTTCCGTGGCGAGATGGCCGATCGGCAAAGCGTCCGACGCGGTGGGCCAGGCGGCCAAACTGGTCCGCGAACGACTCCTCAACGGACCCGACATCACCGGCCCCGGGATCATGGTGAGGCACGTGTTCTATCCGGTGCGCACCCTCGTAGCGGACGACACTGAGGTGCTCCGCCGCTTCCTCCAGGAGGACCTCAGCGACGAGAGTCGGAATCGCAGGTTCTTCTCACCGATGCCAACGGTGCCAGCCACCGCAGCTGCGTGGTTGGCCAACCGGGATGGTCGTGATCGGATGGCTCTTGCGGCCTTGGACCCGAACGATCTCACCCACATCGTTGCTCTAGTCGAGTACGCCCTGGTGCCAGATGGGCCACCGGAAGTCGCGATTGCCGTGGCAGACGCGTATCAGGGGCAAGGAATCGGCAGCAACGTGCTTCGCATGATGGCCACGATGTCCTTGGCCGCAGGGGAGCCGAATTGGCAATGCTCCATGCTGGCGAACAATGATGCACCCTTGCGGGTGTTGGCAAGTGTGGGTGACGTCGAGCAGATCGGCATCACTGGCGCAGTGCGCAGTGTGACGGTGCATCTGGACCCGAGTCGGCTGTTGGGCACCACGATCCCGGTTTGACCGAAACGCGTTGCCTCTCGTGGCGGGCTAGGAGGCGCAGACGGCGGTGCGATTGATGGTGGCGTCGTGCATCAGCACCGGCACGCCGTTCGGGGAGTCTGCCGATGGCTTGGTCCATTGCACATCGGTCTCCAGGACCGCCGCGCCATTGTCGACCGCTTCTTGGAAGGCCTGCATGGAGTTTTCGCTCACCGACTCCTCGCCACCGCCACGATGGGCCACCATCTCTGGCACAGTCGCTCCATCCGTCTCTGCAGACTCCGCCCAGACCGAGTACTCCTTGGTGAAGTCGGTGGCGATCCACCTGACGTTGGGTGGGGTGATCGACGTGATGGACTGCCATCCGGGGGAGGGCAGATCGCCAAAGTCGGCGCCGTTCTCCGCGGAGTCGCCGCCGGTGGCGACGTTGTACCAGATGTACAACGGGATATCGGCGGCGGCGAACTCAGCCGGGACGTCGTATTGCTGCCCGTTCAGCGGGAAGGTGCCTTGGAAGTAGAGCACGTTCAGCAGGCCCAGCGCGTCGGCTGATGGGGCGCGGGTGGTCATTTCCTCCACCGTCGGGGGAGCGAACGGATCGTTTGTGCTGCCCCCGATGCCACGGAACCACACCCGAGTCCAGTCCGGTTCGTTGTCCGCAAAGTACTTCAAAGTCGACTCGTCGAAGGATCCGATGAGCACCTCGGTGATGTCGGGGTTCTCGTTGACCAGCTCAATGAACTCGGCGAATTGTTCGGTGGAGGGCTCGGGTTTGGGCTGGCCCTCCGCCGGCGCGAATGTCTTGATCTCCGGCAGGACACCCACCTGGTTCTCGTTGGCGAACGCCAAAAACTCCGCAAGCGTCGGGATGGTTTCCCCGTTGTTCAGTTCGTACTGCTGGAGTTCTTCGTAGGTGAGGTCTGTGAGTGTGGTGTCCGGGGCCAACTCGCAGGGTTCACTAGGAGTGGCAGCCGCGGAGGTAGGTGCCGATTCGGTGGCCTCGGTCGACGGCGACGCTTCCGCGGATTCCGAGTCGGACCCCGAGCACCCGGACAGCAAAAGACCAGCGCTGGCGAGAGCAATGACACTGGCGGTGGCGAATCGAGTACCCATGACGGTGGACTCTAGTACCGCAGCCATCGGCGTGTCGCGGCGTCGAGTGAATCCTGCCCTAGCGGATCCCGCAACTGCGCTCGTGCCTGGTTGTCAGGCCTAATCTGATGCGGCCCGGATGGCCCGGGCCAGACCCTTGTTGACGGCCTTGAGCACCGCCACCCGGGCGTACCGCTTGTCGTTGGCCGGAATCACATGCCACGGAGCGCCGTCGGTTGTGGTGCGCAGCAGCATCTGATCGACCGCTTTGACGTAGTCGTCCCACTTCTCCCGGTTGCGGTAGTCCTCCTCGGTGATCTTGTGCTGCTTGTAGGGAGTGTTTTCGCGGGCCTGGAAACGGGCCAGCTGTTCCTCTGGGGAGATGTGGAGCCAGAACTTCGCCACGAAGTAGCCACGTTCGACCAGTTGCGATTCGAAGTCGTTGATTTCGTCGTATGCGCGTTGCCATTCGGCCGGGGTGGCGAACCCTTCGATCCGCTCCACCAGTACGCGGCCGTACCAGGTGCGATCGAAGATCACGAACTTTCCCTGGGGTGGGATGTCGCGCCAGAATCGCCACAAGTAGTGGTACTTGTTCTCCTCCTGGGTGGGCGCAGCAGTGGGCACCACTCGGTAGTCACCCGCCTCCAGCGCGGTGGTGATGCGTCGAATCACCCCGCCCTTGCCCCCGGCATCCCAGCCTTCAAACGCCAGCACCATGCCCACCCCACGCTCCCGTGCTTCAATGGCAAGGCGGTGCAGTTTGGCCTGCTGTTTGGCCAATTTGGCGCGGTACTCGTCGCGTTCGAGCCCCTTCTCCAAATCGACACCGTTGAGCACGCTGGCTTCATCGAAGTCGCCGAACAGCGAATCTGAGACCGACAGCCCCGCGCCCTTCGGTTGTTCCAGCCGCGCTTTGAGAGCGGCGAGGATGGTGCGGGCGACGGTGAGGTCGCGGTAGCGGGCGTCCGTCGATTCGACGATGACCCACGGTGCTCCGGGTGCACTGGTGGTGTGCAGGATTCGCTCGGCAAACGGCAACGCTGGTCCCGTCGCCTCGAGTTGGGCCCAGTCGCGTTGGTCCACCCACCAGCCGTCTTGGGTGTCCTGCTCCGCCTTGCGCAGCCGCTTCTGCTGCTCTTTGGCTGGGGTGTGCAGGAAGAACTTCAGCACCAGAGCGCCGTCTGCCACGAGCTCCTCTTGCATGCTTGCAACGTGCCGAATCCAGGTGTCGAACTGGTTGTCGTCGAGTTCGTTAGTGGCCCGCAGGATGGCTGCCCGCATCAGACCGCCGGCGAAGATCGACATCCGGCCCTTGGGCGGCAGCGAGCGCCAGAGCCGCCATAGTTGTGGCCGGACGGCTTCTTCCTGACCGACATCGGCGAATACCTTGGTGTCAACGAAGCGGGCATCCATCCACTCATTGAGCCGGTTGATCATTTCGTTGGCTGCGACATGATCATCCCCGGCGATCCACACGATCACCGGGAAGTCTGCTTCGCGCAGGTCGTATTGGGCGTTGACCAGATTCAGTCGTAACTCCGGAACGGCCTCCCGGTATTCAGACTTGCTGATCTTGTTGCCGACCTCAGCGACTTCCAGCATGACGTTTCCTTCCCCAGACGCGTGCAGTTCACCTCACGTTGGCTACGTTACGCATCCGCGGGCCGCGATGCGCCGCAACGAGGTCCTCGCTGTGGCGGTCGGAGGAAAGAGACAACGCACTTCGCGCGGGCCGCAGCGAGGCTAGGCGGCAGACCGTGCGCGAAACTCGATCAGAGTTGTCACGACTGCGGCGTAGAGCCAGATGGCCACCAGGCTCGCCGTGGCAGCCAGCGCCACAACCTGCACCGACTCAACGTCGGTGCTCGCACCGATCCCGCTGATCGACAGGGTCATTGCGGCCACGGGGAAGACAAAGCCCCACCAACCGAGGGATGCCGGGGAAACCGCTTGCGGCCGCAGCCTCCAGCAGCCTCAGCAGGGCGAAGCCGATGATCCCGGCCGGTGCCAGCGGAATCCACAGTGATCGGGGCCATCGGCCGCCGGAATTGGTTCGTGCAGGGCCAGTTGCGTGCGACGACTAAGGCGCCATCACCAGATAGGAACAGTGCTCAAGTCCGAGCGCCAGTAGAAGAGCAGAATGCCACGACGATGCGCAGAGTCTCACTGGGTCGGGTTGGCGATGATGATCGGCAGCAGGGCCAGCGCGCACGAGAACCGTCAGCACCAGGAGGCGGCGGGCAGGGTTGCCAACTGCGCGCCATGGCCGGGATCCCGCAGTTCGGCTGCCAACTCGCGACGGTTGCGCAACCGACTCAGGTACCGGGGGAGCAGCACGATTCCGAGCACGCTCGCCAAGCCAAGCGCCACCACGGCCACGGTGGTCAGCCACTCCCATCGCCAGATTTCGGCTTGGTAGGCCAGGGTCACCGCCAAGGCTCCGGTGCCCATCACGGCTCCGTACCAGGCTGGATGGGCGCGAGGGTTGGGCTGGGCCATGACTGATCCCTTCCGCGGCCTGACAGACCATGTCCAGGCGCTGCGCGGCCACAGGATGCGTTCGCCTAGGGGTTTCGTGATCTTGTGGTGCGGCGCGGGCCCGCGCCGGAGGCCTTCTGCCGGTGCCGGCCGGGGAGGTGCTGGTCGACATCGACGGGACCCTGATCACCGCGCATCTGGGATCCTGCTGCCCACCGGGACGGCTCGCGGCACGTGAGCCATCCGCGTTCGCCCTGCCGGGCCGGTGGGCTGGTCGGGTGCCGCAGGGGCCGATCGTAGTGAGCTCAGTCGGCGCCCCGAGAGAGTCCGATGCTGCGCAGCACGAGGTGGGCGTAGGTCATGTCCGCCCAGGAGAACCACGCCCGGGTATAGGTCCCGGGGTCGTCGACGTGGAACGACTCGTGCATGCGCCCGGTGCCGGCGTCTGTGGTCTCCAGGGTGTCCAGGATCGAGGCCGTCAGGTCCGCGGACGTCGCGGTCAGGGCGGCGATGGCCAGCGCCAGCGGCCACACGTGCCGTGCGGGGGTGTGCGGGGAACCCAGCCCTGAGGCTCGCCGCCCCGAGACGTAGGTGGGGTTTGCAGGGGAGAGGATGAAGTCGCGGGTGGCCAGGTAGGTCGGGTCGTCGGGGGCGCAGAAGCCCATGTAGGGAAGAGCGAGCAGGCTGGGCACGTTGGCGTCGTCCATGTGCAGCGCGCGGCCGAGCCCATCGACTTCATAGGCCCAGATCGGTCTGCCTGCCGGACCTGCGACGACGGCGTGCGCGGCCAGCCCGGCGCGGATCCCCGCCCCCAGCTCAGCTGCGGACCTCGCTAGCTCCTCGTCGGTCCAGACGCATCGCGCGAGCTCTGCCAACCCGTCGAGGCCCACCGCTGCGGCGGCATTGGCGGGTACGAGGTAGCCGTAGGTGCAGGCGTCGTCGCTGGGCCGGAACGCGCTCCACGTCATCCCCGTGGGACCTACGGGTGCACCTCGGCCGTCATGGGCCAGGTGGTCATGCGCGGCGGCTCCCGGTCGGTGCAACCGGTAGGTCGCCGGGTCGTGCTCCCGCTCGGCGGCCAGGACCTCGACGATTCGCCGGGCCGCCGCATGGAAGGCGTCGTCCAGGTGCACGACCGTGCCGGTGACCCGCCACAGCCGCACAGCGAGGTCGAGGACGGCGGCCAGCGAGTCGAGCTCGTACTTGCGCTCCCACACCAGGGGATGCTGGTCGGGGAAGTCCAGGTGGTACGGCACGTCGGCGGGGTCCAGCTTGAAGGCGTTCGCGTAGGGATCGACGAGCACGAATTGTGCCTGCTGGCGGCTCACCCCCGCGATCAGCGCCGTCGTCTCGGGATCCCCCACAGCAGCGGCCAGCAGCGGGCGCACCTGCCAGGTCGAGTCCCGCAGCCACATGGCTGGGATGTCGCCGGTGCGCACGAACCCCAGCCCGTCGGGATTCACCTGCACCGCGCCACGCAGCGTCGTCAGGACCGCGTTGCGCAGTCGCGCGGCCCGGTCCGGGCGGTCAGCCAGGCGCCGGTCGGCCTCGGCCAGCAGGTCCAGCACGCCCGCCGGTACCTCCGGTGTGGACCAGCCGGACCCCAGGCCAGGCAGGTGACTGCTCACGGTCTGTCCAGCGGGAAGGTCGCCGGGCGCAGGGCTGCCGGGATTAGTTGCCATGACCTCATCATGTTCCGCGCATGGGCAGGCAATCAACGCGGCAGGAGCGCGCCCACAGGCGTCGGTGTGACGCGCCCGTTTCGTGGGCATCAGCAGTGCTGGCGTCGACGTGCCCGGTGGCCAGTAGGCCGCACAGCAGGGACGTCGCTTCGAGCAATGCGGTAGAGCGCGGGCACCATGGACGCGCGCGACGCCAAGGGGTCTTCTATTCCGGTCCGAGCGCAGCCGTCGGGGTGGCGGCATCGGCGTTCTTGAGCTCGACGAAGACGACGTGGGTGTCGGTGTCGCCGATGTTCTCCCCGTAGTGCCGCTGGGCTGGTAGCCAGTGCGCGCCACCGGCCGCGATTTCGACGTCGCGGAACGCGCCGTTGGCGTGCAGGCGCCGCCGGAACGAGCTGAGCGCATACATGACGCTGTCAGGATGATCGTGCGGCGTGGTCACGTCACCAGGTGTGTCGGTGTACTCCAGGACACGTACTTGGTCGTTCTCCATGATCACCACGTAGTGGTCGGGGTTGGTTGCTGCCGGGTCTCGCCACATGGCTGCCTCGTCCTCTGCCCGCTGACTCACAACGCATCGTGGCCACCCGACGTGGGTCAAGTCAGCGAGATCGCGGCAGTGATCTGGTGCACCACCGATACACCGGTTCTAGCACGACCGGCCCCGCCATGGCGACCAGCGGCCTCATCCCGTCCCGCCGACCACGGCGCGCAACTCCACTCGCGCAGGGGATGGCGAAGTGAGCCGATGACCGGTGCGACGTCCCGATCGACGATTGCCCCCGATCGCCAGAACCTCATCTGCAAGCCGCCCGGGGGAATCCGTCGCCATGCGGCCACCGGATTGCACTCGTGATGGCGCGGCCACGGGCTGCTCGCCCGGCACGATGACTGAGTACCGCGAGTTCGCCGCCTCGGACCTCAAATGGCGCCGCCGCCTCGGCCGTGACCCCCACCTCGGTGGAGACCTCGGCGCTGATCCGCTCGTCCTGGCTGACGTTGCGCATCGCATTCCGGTACCGAACGGCTGGCAGGATGCCAAGACGCTGGCGGCCGGAGCGCACCCCTAGGTGATGGGCAGCTCGGCGGCGCTACCGCGCGGGGCGCAACTGGTAGGTTCCCCGGCACCGCAACAACGGGGTCCCGTCGGGATCGACGGCTACGGTCTCGAGTACGAACTCCGCCTGGCCATCGGCGTGGGCTTTGGCAGCGAGCGCACGCAGCTCGTCGGCCGGGATCGACGCCTGCAGCATGGCATCGGTGCGCGCCGGGCGGAGGAACTCGACTTCGAAGTTGGTGACGATCGGCACCACGCCGAGTTCCGGCATGCCCAACGGCAGCAGCCCGCCCGGTACCTCTGCAAGCGACATCAAGGCACCGGCGTACATGGTTCCGATGTGGTTCTTGTTGGGCTCCAGCGGCATCCGCAATTCCACGTTGCCGGCCGACATCGCCACGACTTCCAGTCCGAGTCGTCCTAGGGCCGGGATCGCGCTGTGGACCATTGCGGTGACGGCGATGGGATCGAGGGGTTCGCTCATGTTTTCACGATAGGTCTTCTGGCAGGCCCTCGGCATCGTGCCAGCGCCGGTAGTCGGCAACTGCCACCGGCAAGGTGGGGTAGATCCGATCTTCGCCGATGGAATCGACCAGCCCGGCCCGGTCGAGCGGCAACCACAGGTCGTGCTTCACCCGGGTGAGAGCCAGTTCGATACCGCGCTTGGTGAGTTCGGCATGCAGCGCCGCGAGAGCATCCATGGCGGTGAAATCAACCTCGACGTTGGCCTCCATGTTGAGCAACAGCCAATAGACCGGCCCCGTCCGCTGCCACTGCTTCACGGAATCCAATGCCTTGGTCTGAAAGTCCTCCGCGTTGGCGAAGAACAGGGGCGAGTCGTAGCGATAGACGACCAGGCCGGGAACGGTGACGGCCTCGGGGTAGTCATCGACATCGTGCATGCCGGCTAATCCGGGCACGAAACCCACGACAGCATCGTGCGGTCGGGCAACGCGCCTGAGCATGTCCGCCACGGAAAGTCCCACAGCCAAGGCGACGCCGATCAGGATTCCGAAGATCAGCACTGACGTGAGGGCCGCCAGCGCCAGCACGAACTCGGACCACCGAAAGTGCCACAGCGCACGGAAGCCTGGCACGTCGATCAGTTTCGTGGCCGCGTAGACGACGATTGCGCCCAGTGCGGCGGTGGGGAACTTGGCCAAGACCGCACCCAGGAAGAAGATGACGGCGAGCACGCTGACCAATGCCACCAACGAATACAGCTGGGTGCGCGCTCCGGCGGCCAGGGCCAGCGCAGTGCGACTTCCGCTGCTGCTGATCGTGAAGCCGCCGATCATCCCGGCTGCCACGTTGGACGTCCCCAGTGCGAAGAGTTCCTGGTTCGAGTCCACCGTTCCCCCGGTCCGGGCGGCGAACGCGCGGGCCGTGAGCACCACGTCGGTGTAGCCCACCAGCAGCACACCGATGGCCGGCAACACCAGCAGCGAGATGTCACTCAAGGTCGGCAACCCCGGGTCGGGCGGTGTTGGCGAAAACGCGCCTGCCACTTGGATGCCATAGTCCTCCAACCCGAAGGCGACTACTGCAGCGGTGGCGAGGAGTACCGCGATCAATGGCGTTGGCGCCCGCGGCCATCGCCATGAGACCCCGAAGAGGAACACCAATACCACCGTCGCCAGTGCGACCGTTGCCGGGTCGACCTCGGACACGCCGGACAGGAAGGACGAGAACTCGGCCATGAAGCCTTTGCCCTCCACGTCGACACCGGTCAGTTTGGACAGTTGACCCACCATCATCAGCGCAGCCACCCCGGCCATGTAGCCGATCAACACCGGTAGTGAGAGGAGGTCGGCGATGAACCCGACCCGGGCGGCCCAGGCCACAAGTGCAAGCAGGCCGACCATGGTTGCCAACGCGGCGGACAGCGTTGCGAAGCGCACCGGATCTCCGGCGGCAAGCGGAGCCACGGTCGCCGCGGACATCAGCGCAGTGGTCGATTCCGGTCCGACTGACATCACCCGAGACGAGCCGAACACCGCGTACACCGCCAGCACCGGCACCATCGTCCACAGGCCCACGATCGGGGGCAGCCCGGCCACAGTGGCGTAGGCCATCACCTGGGGCACCAGGTAGGCAGTGACGGTGATGCCGGCGACCACATCGCCGCGCAGCCACGATCTCCGATACGACCGCAGGGTTGTGATTCCAGGTGCCCTGGGCAGTGACGCTGCCAGAGCTGCGCGGGCCGTCACGGTTGTTCCTCCGAGGGCCGCCCGCTGTGCATCACACGTTCATCTTGGCGCAGGCGCGGCCAATGGCGCGCTGTGGCAGTTCTCATTCCTGGCCCTGACGACGCGTTCGGGCGCACTAGGAGTACGCAAGCTCCGCGCCCGACACGTCCGCTCGGTGAAACGACGCACGATCGCGCAGGTAGTTCTGATGCAGCCGCCACGGTTCGGCAGCTACTTGCCGGGGTAGTTGGTCCATAGAGCGGCGGATGTAGCCCGCATCGAGGTCCATGAAAGGCCGAGTGGGAGTGCCTGCGGGCGGGGACTGAGGGGTCACGGATCGGTAGCCGTTCGCAACCATGTAGGCGATCACCCGACAGGCGAACTCCGAGATCAGATCACATTTGAGTGTCCAGGAGGCGTTGGCGTAGCCGAGCGCCACCGCGAAGTTGGGGATGTCGCAGAACATCGCCCCGCGGTACCCGATCGATTCGGAGGCCAGTTACTGGCGACCGTCGATCGACAGCGTCATCCCGCCCAGGACGAGCAAGTTGAGTCCGGTGGCGGTGACGATGATGTCGGCTGTGAGTTCGCGTCCCGATTGCGAGGCGTATTCCAGTAGGGGTGAAGGCATCGATGGTGTCGGTCACGACGTCGGCCCGACCGGTTGCGATCGCGTCGTAGAAGTCGCCGTCCGGGGCCAGACAGAGCCGCTGATCCCACGGCTCGTACGGCGGGTTGAAGTGCTCTGCAATTGGGTAGCCCGCAGGAAGGTGGGACTTGGCGCCGGATCTCAGCAGAGAACGCCATGACTTTGGGGGCTCGTCGGGCCAACTGGTAGTTGAGTACCGAGGTCGCGATGTTCTTTGCCCGAATCAGCCGGTGGGCCTGATTCTCGGGCAGCACACGGCGGGCTGCCGCGGCCAGCCGGTCGCGCCGAGGGAGAGCCGCAATGTAGGTCGGTGTGCGTTGCAGCATGGTCACGTGGGCTGCACGTTCTGCCAAAGCCGGCACCAGCGTGACGGCTGTCGCGCCACTGCCGACGACGATGATTCGGGCGCCGTCATAGTCCAACTCGGCCGGCCAGAACTGCGGGTGCACGATAGTGCCCTCGAACAGTTCGCTGTCCCGGAATTCGGGGGAGTACCCGGACGCGTAGTCGTAGTAGCCGGTGGCCGCGAACAGAAAGCGGCAGGTCACGGTGCTGGCGCCGGTTGGTCCGGTCAGTTGCACGGTCCAAAGGGACTCCGCCGAACTCCAGTCCGCCGCCAGCACCCGTGTCTGGTAGCGGATGTGATCGGTGACGCCATAGGCCTCCGCGGTTTCCCGGATGTACGCCAGGATCGCCGGTCCGTCCGCGATGGCGGTTGCGTGGGGCCAGGGCCGAAAGCCGTAGCCCAGGGTGTACATGTCCGAGTCCGAGCGCACTCCGGGATAGCGGAAAAGATCCCAGGTGCCGCCGAGGTCAGACCGAGACTCCACCACCAGATAGGACACCGATGGGAGCTGGATAGAAAGCTGGCTCGCCATTCCCACACCGGATAGCCCAGCGCCCACGATCAGCACGTCAACGTCGCACCCAGCTCCGAAACTTTCGAAGTCGCCCTGCATGACACTCGATGCTACGGGGCAGATCAGTCGTCGATGGAAGCCAGCGTCTTGCCTTTGCCGGCCCAGCCAAGTGCGCGCCGACGTGCGAGGCGCGCCCACGGTGCCCCCATCCAGGGTGCTCGTCTACCGATGATCCGCAATTCATTGGCCAGCCAACGGGTTCGTGCGGGCACACCCGCCACCGCAAGCGGCGGAGTGCGCAGCGCGGAATGGACCGATCCGACGATGAGCCTCGGTTCCGGCGGTCGCGGACCCAGCCCGAGTGCGTACTCATAGGCCCCCAAAACGTCCAGGCCGGCAGCTTGGCAAGGCACCCAACTGCCCCAGATCCGGATGTTCAAGTCGACCAGCCGAGGGTGACCGTCAGCACCGCGAACCGCATCCATGGCGAACGGTCCGGTCACCCCCAGAGTGCGGATCACGTTGCTGGTGTAGGCCACGAGGTCCGGGTCGTCGGTCACGGTGAGTCCGTAGCCGAAACCGAACGGTTTGGCCGGATTGATGAGGTTCGTGTACGTCATGCCCGCAACTACCTCGCCAGCCGCCGCCACCCCGGCGGCGATCACAGGCACACCGGAGAAGAACTCCTGGACCAGGTAGGGGGTGGACTCGCCATACTCATCGACCCACCTCCGCAGTTCGTGTGGGTCGTAACACAGGTGCACCCCGCGTCCGCCGCCCGATTCGCGCAGCTTGAACAGCAACGGGACGTCGAGGCCAGTTGGGACGTCGTCCACGTCGTCCCAGGTGCGGGGCACGCGGATGCCCTGGTCGGCCAGGAAACGGGTAAGCGCCAACTTGTCGATCACGTCGCGGTCTGGGATCGCGGCGACCTTTCGGCACCCCAGCTGGTCGTCGTGCCCTTCCCGGGACATCCACACGGCAGTCGATTCGGTCGCCTGGATATCCAGCGGCTGCTCCTGGCCCAGAACCGACCAGCCGAGGTCGGACAGCACACCAGAGGGCATCACCGCCTCCGGAACCCAACGTGAACTCAGATTCGCCCAGCGCACGCGTGAGGGGTCGGCCGCAACCGCATCGACGGAATCGGCCAGTAACCTCACCGTGCGATGGCCGCGGTGGCGAAGCGCAGCAGCGAAGTCAACTTTCGGCTGAGAATATTCGTCCTCGATGAGCGCGATGGTCGCCATTTACACACACCTCATGTGCGGGAGTATGGCACTTAGGGTGACAACTGCGGTGCGCTAGCGTGGTGACTCGTCACTGAGCGCAAAGGGGTGAATCGTGGCCAAAGAGGACGAGGGCGCCGAGATCATCCCCGGTGAGCGTTCTGCCGGGTACCGCTCGCGGACCGCCCTGCTCTTCGCGGTATCGGAGATCGTCGGGAAACTGGCCTCGTTTGGAATGTTCGCAGTGGCCTCCCGGATCCTCGGGCCGGCCGGATTCGGCGAATATTCCTGGGCCATGGCGCTCGGGGCCATCGTGGCGTCGTTCGGAATGTTCGGCTTCGACATGGCTTTGATCCAACTCGGTGAGCGGAATCGGGGCCGAGTCGCCGACTACCTCACCTCGAGCATCACCTTACGGTTGATCATCGGGGTCATCGGCGTGTCCGTGGTCGCTCTCGTGCCACTGTCAAATCCCGACGCCCGCGCGTTGGTGATCGTGATGGCTATTGCACTCAGCATCGACAACCTGTCCACCGGAATGCGGGCTGCGGCATCCACGATCGACCGCCAGCGGGGCCCGGCGGTGATCATCATCGTCCAAAGGGTCGTCACCGCGGTGGCATCGATATCGATGCTCCTGCTCGGCTACGGCGTCCTGGCCATGGGTATCGCCTTCCTCTTCGGCACCACAGTTGGTGCCGTCGCGCTGCTGGTGATCGTCGCGCACTTCGGGATCGGGCCGTCACCACGGAAACTGCACCGGGATGCCACTGTCGACGTGGTTCGAAAGTCCATCCTGCCCGGATTGGCCAACACCATGAACATGCAGACCACCCGGCTGGACATCATTGCCCTGGAGCGGCGCAAGGACGCGGACGCGGTCGGATATTTCGCAGCAGCCTTCAAGCTTGTAGAAACTAGCCTCTTCATCTCGGATTCGCTGATCCGCTCGGCGCTGCCGGAGATGTTGTACGCGAAGAACAACCGACGGGTGGGCGAGATTGTTCGGACCGTGCTGGCAACCGATGCGGTGTTCTACTTTCCAGTCGCCGCAGCGCTGGCGCTTCGGGGCGGCGACATCATGGCGGTGGTGTTCGGTTCGGAGTTCGCAGCCGGTGGTCCAGCTGCCGCTGCGATCGCATTCGGGCTGCTGGCGTGGGTCACCATGGGTACGCTCACCACCGCGCTGCTGGTGCGGCACTACAGCAGGGATGTCGCCGCTGTGGCTGGAGCAACCCTCGCAGTCAAGCTCATCATCGTGTGGCCGCTGGTCGACAACTTCGGTGCGGTGGGTGCTGGCATCGCGGTGTCGGTGGCCTTCACCACTCAGGCTTCGCTGCTGTGGTGGCGGCTGGCCCGCCACGATGGGCGCCCGCGGATGGGCAAGACCCTGCTGCCAGCGTTGTTAGCCACTGCTGTGATGGCCCCGGTTGGGTACTTCCCGCCCAATTTCTGGCTTGCGGTGGCGCTTTCTGTTCCGGTGTACATCGGCAGCTGGTGGCTGTTCGCGAGTCGGCTTGATCCGGGAACGGTTGCCAGGGTGAAGTCCATGGTGAAGCGTTAGCGGATCTCGAGGCCTGGGAAAACGCAGTGCAAGCACCCCTTCGAACCCGCACCAGAGCATGAGGAGGAGATCCAAACGATGCCCGAAGCGTTGCTGATCGACCCGTATCAGCCCTATGCCGAGCTGTACATCTCTCGGCTGTACCGCGAATACGGCATCCAAACGGTGGCGCTGCACCGGAACTGGCGCAGCCGACTGGTGTTGGAGCCTCGCCTGCCAATCCTGCGATCCCGAGCCGTGTCGGCGCACTACATGGTTCCGGCCGAAGGTGTCGAGGCACTCGCACCTATGCTGCGCGCTCGGCATGACATCACCGCGGTGCTGCCGCACGACGAGGGTGCCGTCTGGCCGCTGGCGCGGATGGCGGAGATCTTGGGGGTGAACTGGTCGCAGCCTGATGCGCTGGCGGCTTTCGCGAGCAAGGGGGCGCTGAAGGCGCTGCTGCGTCGAAACGACCCGCAGTTGCGCGTCAACCAGGTCGGCCATGTTGCTTCAGTGGGGGACGTCGCGGGAGTGGGTGAGCCAGACGGGAGTGTCGCGGTTCGTGCTCAAGCCCGATGATGGCTCGGGCAACCGTGACGTTGCCTTCTTCGACTCAGACGCGAGTGACTCCGACCTTGCTGACTACTTCCGCGAGGTGCCCGGCGTGATCCTGGCCGAGGAGTTCATCGGTGGTGAGGAATATTGGGTCAACGGCCAGATCGATGCTGCCGGGGTGCCCGTGGTAACGGTAGTCGGCATCTACGACCGCAGGGAGATCAACGGCAAGGAGAACGTCGAATTCGGTACTCACACGCTTGATAGCCGGACTGCGGAGTTCACTGCCCTGCGCGACTACGCCACCCGGGTGATGCGGGCGATCGGACTGCGTCGAAGCCCATTCCACCTAGAGGCGAAGATTGATGAGAATGGACCTTGCCTGATTGAGGTGGGGGCTCGGCTCTGCGGTGACCTCGGGGTGCTATCTGACGAGTGGCAACACGGTGCGGTGACCACATTCATCGGTGCCGCGGTCCATGACTATGTCACCGGCGATCCGCGCCCGCCGCTGGAGTTGGACTGGGAACGGGTCGATAGCAACGTGGTGGCCTCAGGTCAACGGGGCATCGGAGCGGCAGATGGTGGTCGGTCGGGTGGACGGCGCTGACGCAGTGGAGCGGATGCCGGGGTTTCTGATGTGGGTGAAGAAACCAACTATTGGCGACGTGGTGGGGCCGACGTTGGATCTGGTGGCCAAGCCGTGGGGCGCGTACGTTTATGGGTCGTCAGTGGCGCAAGCCGACGCCCGGGTGGAGGCGTTTCGGAATACCGTGCGGCTCACGGCGACTGCCGATTTGTCCGGCTTCGCACAGCGGCTGCCGGTGCTGCGCAACCGGCTTGGACGGTATGTTCAGGCCCGGCCGCGGATGTACATGGCTGGGGCGCTCAGAATGTGAGGTATGACGATGGCGGCTGACCCTATGGCGCGGCGGCCGGTCCGGGGTGAGGCCGTACTGCTCAACCCGTACGACACGTATGCCCGGATGTTCATCGCACGGTTGTACTTCGAGCACGGCATCCGGACCATCGCCTTGCACAACGACTGGCGGTCTCGTTTGCCGATGGAATCACGCTCACCGCTGCTGGGATCGAGTGCCGTCGCAGCCCACTACATGATTCCGTCGCAAGGGGTTGCGGCGCTAGCCCCAATCCTTCGGCGCCGCCACAACGTCGTAGCGGTGCTGCCGCACGAGGAAGGTGGGGTGGCGCCGCTGGCCACGCTCGCCGACGAACTCGAGCTTGCCTGGTCCCAGCCTGAACTCACGCCGATTTTTGGCAGCAAGGCGCTAATGAAGCAGCGAATCGCGGCCCGCGATGAGCACCTCAGACTGAACGCCTTCGCCACTGTGAGCACCGTGGACGAACTGGCCGACTGGGTCACAACACAATCGATCTCCTCCTTTGTACTGAAACCGGACGCCGGCTCCGGAAACCGGGACGTGGGATTCTTCGACGCGGGGGATCCACTCGCGGACGAGTACTTGCGCGACGCTCGCGGGTCGGTTCTCGCGGAGGAGTTCATCGGCGGCGACGAGTTCTTCGTGAACGGCTTCGTCGGGGCGTCCGGTGATCCACTGGTGGTCAAGGTCGGGCGATACGACCGCAGGATGATCAACCAGAGGCCGAACGTTGCCTGTTCCTCCCGCGCGTTACGCACCGACGCGGCCGAATTCGACATGCTCAAGGAGTACGCGGCCAGAGTCATTCGCGCCATTGGTCTGCGTTTCAGCCCTTTCCACCTGGAGGCGAAAATCGATCACCGCGGTCCGTGCCTGATCGAGGTGGGGGCGCGGCTGCCAGGCAGCCTGATGGCGCTGGCCGATTCTTGGCGGCACGGCCCCGGCGCGGATTTCGTCGGTGCCGCTGTCCGCGGGTACCTCACGATCGATAGTGATGAGGGGCTCGCGCTGGACTGGTCGTACGCCGATGACCACCTGGTAGCGCAGGTGTACGGCGTTTCCGAGGAGGCTGGCTGGATCGCCGGTTGCGCGGATCGGGCCACCGTCGCCGCAGTACCTGGATTCCGCTATTGGATCCGTGAGCCGGTCGTGGGTTCGGCCGTAACGCCGACTGTGGACTTGGTCCACAAACCGTGGGCCGCGACCGTGTGGGCACCCGACGATGACACCCTTTCGCAGCGGATCAGACTGCTCAGGGAAACTGTGCAACTTCAGGTGTGTGCACCGTCGGTGCGGCAACTCGCAGGCGATATGGCGCTTGCACGCGGTCGACTAGCCAAGTACGTCCACGCGATTCCGCGGCCCTACATGATCGAGGCGGAACTACGCGCCCGGGTCGAGGCGCGCCGCCCGTGACAGGTGCAGGCTGGCCGAGCTGCTCCAGTTAGTTGCGGTCCGGCAGCGACGAGAGGATGTCGCCCAGCAACTCGCACTTGTCGAACTGGTCGGAATCGAAGGTCCAGCCCAACCGCACCACCACAGCGTCCTTTGACGGCACCGAGGCAACGATCTGTCCCCAGTGGCCTCCCATCGACACGGTGTCTTCGGGAATCCCCGGTGTGGTGCGGCATTCCCCACCCACAGGGTTCGCCAAGAGCCAGGACTGGGCACCGTACCCGGCGCCGTCGCCCGCCGGGAGCGCCGGCGTACTAGCTGTCTCCAGCCAGCCTTCGGGTAGCACCGCATTGCCGTCCCACTGGCCATCTTGGAGCACCAGCTGGCCCAGTCGCGCCCAATCCGGAACGGCGGCCCACAGGTAGGAAGAGGACACCCAGGTGCCCGCGGTGTCGGTTGCGAGCGAGGCGGTGGTGAGGCCGAGTTCGTCGTAGAGGGCGGTCTGCGGGTACGCCCAATATTCCTCGTCGGTGGCGAACTGAGCGCGTGCGACGGCTGCCAGGATGTTCGAGGTGGCGCTGAGGTACTGCCAGCGGGTTCCGGCTGGTTCTTCGGCCGGGAAACTGGCGGCCCAGCCGGACATGTCTGGCTCGCCGTACAGCATCTGTACGACTGGGTCGGCGGGCCCATAACCCTCGCGGTTCTTCAGTCCGTCGCGCATGTAGAACAGGTCCGCGACGGTGATGTCTTTGCGCTCGTCCTGCGCCCACTCGGCCACCCACGATGGCGCGTTGCCGCTCGGGAAAGCATCGACGACCGGAGTGGATAACGGAATACCCTTGTCCGCGAGTACCTTGTAGGCGAGCATGCCGCCAACGGTCTTGGTCATCGACCAGCCATGCAGCGGGGTGCCTTCGAATCCCTCAGCCTCGCGCAGCACCAGCAGTTTGCCGTCCTGCACCACGGCCAACCCGCGCGGATTAGCCCCGGCCACGTCGCCTGCGCCCTGCATCGCCGCGTCTACTGCGGCGTTGAGTTGTGCGGAGTCAATGGCGGGGTCCCATTCGGCTTCCGGCAGCGGTGCGTTGCCTTGCGGCCACGGTTGTCCGGCACCGGCGGTGGGATCGGGGGTGAAGGACTGTACCCCCGGTGCCGGATCTTCATCCAACACACAGCCCCGATCCGGCAGCAGCGACGCCGTGCGGCTGAACAGGCCAGCGAACTTGGCCGTCACCGACTTCTCGCCTTCATTGACGTCGATCGAGATGGCAGTCAAGGCCGGACTCGCGGGGAGCACGTCCTCCTCCATGAGATTGTCGGCATCACGGCCAGCCATAAAGGCGGCCGAGCATACGCTCTCCGCAGCCATCCCGGAAGCGTTCTGCGGGATGCGAAGGTAGAGCAGCGCTCCCACGACAATCACCAGCAGCACGACAACTAGGGCGACAAGGCCAAATAGGATTCGCTTAAGCACGGTTGGCCCTTTTCAATGGACAGACAAGGTTGTGGCCGCACAGCATGGCCGTAGTCGCCACGGTAGCGGCGAGGGCCCAGATAATGCAGGACTAGCGTCGTCCGGCGTTGCGACATGTCGGATGCGAGTGGCCGCCTCAGCCTTGGGCAGGTCCGCCAGCCACGGCATCGCTGTAGCGTTGGCCACCGAACCGGGCGACGAAGGTCTCGTCGGAGTCGTCGGACTGACCCGCCACATTCGCCACCGAGGTGAGCAGCTCGGAACGGTCCAGGCAGTTGCCATAGATGTGATGCACCACGAAGACGTTGATCAATCCGACTTCCTCGGCATCCACCACAATCATCGAAGCCAGCCCGGGCCGCCCGCCTTGCCTGGCGACGAACTCGAACAGTTCGGGCGACGGCTCCACCCCGAGGGCGAGCGGAGACGACACCAGCACCACCGCGAATGGGCCGACACCGGAAACTTCGATGCTCACCTTGGTTGAGCCAACAGGAAGTTCGAACCGCGTGCCGTCGATGACATGCACGGCTGCTCCGAATTCATCCTGCAAAATGAACAGGGCGTATTGGGCGACCGAAGCCACCCCGTCGTGATGATCCGATCCTGGCGGCACGAGCGCGTCCCTTCTGCCGATTGCTCCGCGGTCAACCTAGCGCGTCGTAGTCCACCCCGGTCAGGCGCACTGACTCCGCCCAGAGCCGGGCCGCATCGGCGGCATCCCTGGCACGCTCGGTTGGGGTCACCAGTGTCGGGTGCCCGCGAGCTTCCATGAAGCCGTCTGGTCCGAAGTATTCGCCACCGTGCACGTCTGGCGCCACTGCTGCATACAACTCGGGGAGTACCCCCATGGCTGCCGATTGCCCCATTACCTTGTTCATCACCGAGGTGATCTTCTCTTCGATACCGCGACCGATCTCGCGTGCGTGCGCGGACTGCAGGTTGGTGTCGGAGTACCCCGGGTGTGCGGCCACTGCGATGGCCCTCGTGCCAGCTCCAGCAAAGCGTTGCTGAAGTTCGAGGGTGAACAGTAGGTTGGCCAGTTTCGACTGTCCGTAGGCGTTCCAGCGTTGGTATTTGCGCTCGCTCATGAGGTCGTCGAAGTTCATCTTGCCCATGCGGTGGGCGCTGGAACTGACGTTCACCACACGCGCTGCGGGTGCGGCGAGCAAGGGTGCGAGCAGGCGTCCGGTGAGCGCAAAGTGCCCGAGGTGATTGGTGCCGATTTGACGTTCGAAACCGTCAGCCGTGAGCCCGCGGGGCAGCGCCATGACCCCGGCGTTGTTGAGTAGCACGTCGAGCACCGGGTAGTCGGTGACCAGGGCGGCGGCGAAAGATTCGATGGAGGCTAGGTCTGCGAGATCGAGTTGACGTAGATCCACCTGGCCCGGCCCGGGAAGGGCAAGGCAGATTTGGCCCTTGTCCAAGTTCCGGCAGGCAGCAACGACGGTGGCACCGTGGGTGACGAGGGCTTTCGTGGCTTCCAACCCCAGACCGGAGTTGGCCCCAGTAACCACGATGGTCTTGCCGGATAGGTCGGGAATGTCCGAGGTTGTCCACTTCATGTCCCAAGCAAACCCCAGATCATCCATGCCTGCCACCGGCGGTGTCCGAGAGTCCACCCAGGTCGGCCAGACCGATCCCCTTGCGTGTACCCTCTTCTGGTGCAGTAAAACTACGCGCCGGTGGAGGTTGTCACCGGCGCAATTCCTGTGACCACAGGCTGCACAGGCCCCAATAGCTCAGTCGGCAGAGCGTCTCCATGGTAAGGAGAAGGTCTACGGTTCGATTCCGTATTGGGGCTCGGTGGGCGCTAGAGCGCCCGCTCATGGCGGAGTAGCTCAGCCAGGCAGAGCAAGCGGCTCATAATCGCTGTGTCGCCGGTTCAAGTCCGGCCTCCGCTACCAGGCAAAACCACGAGTACGCGGTGGACATGCGGTCCACAGAGGTGTGCGCCGGCGTAGTAACGCAATGGAGAGGTCAGAAGCATGGCGAAGTCCCACGATGTTCGTCCGAAGATCACGATGGCGTGTGCTGAGTGCAAAGAGCGCAACTACATCACCCGCAAGAATCGACGCAACGATCCGGATCGAATCGCACTGAAGAAGTACTGCCCTCGGTGTAACCAGCACACCGAGCACAAAGAGACGCGCTGAGCATGGCCCGGCTCGACGGCAGGGTTGCGATTGTCACCGGTGCCGGGCGCGGAATCGGCGCGGCGACGGCCGCCCGGCTGGCCGCTGAAGGTGCCGCGGTTGTCGTCAACGACATCGATCCGGATCCCGCCGAAGAGACGGTCGCAGAAATCCTTGCCGATGGTGGTCGGGCAGTGGCCTGTGTAGCCAACACTGTTGACTACGGCGAGGCGGAACGGCTGGTCGGCGTCGCCCTCGAGCATTTCGGGGCACTGGACATCTTGATCAATAACGCGGGCACCACGCGGGACAAGATGTTCCACGGCATGGACGACGAGCTTTTCGACTTTGTCCTGGATGCCAATCTCAAGACGGCCATCCACTGTGCTCGGGCTGCGATGCCTGCCATGCGGGAAGTCGCAAAGGCCGAAATCTCCGAAAAGGGTCGGCCCAGCCACAACCGGAAGATCGTCTTTACCTCGTCGGTGGCGGCCCTGATGGGAAACCCCGGACAGGTGAACTACGTGGCGGCGAAGGGCGGGCTGATCGCGGTCACCAAGACCCTCGCACGTGAACTCGGTCCCTTCGGAATCAACGTCAACGCCGTAGCCCCAGGTTTCGTTGAGACCCGGCTGACCCAGGCGAAGGTCGCGGGGGAGACCTATGGCATCCCGGACCAGATGCGAGAGATGGCCAAGGCCATGATCGCGCTCGGGCGGCTCGGGCTGCCGGAGGACATCGCGGCGGTGCATGCGTTCCTGGCCAGCGCCGATTCCGACTTCGTCTCTGGGGTCACCATCCCGGTGACCGGCGGCCAACTCGGCGGAATGTAGGCACGTCACACACACGGAGGCGGCGATAGTGCCACTGGACCCGAACTACGTCGGCAAGAAGTACTCGCCGGGTGATTCCTATCTGGTCGGTCGGGAGAAGGTACGGGAGTTCGCTGCGGCGATCGGCGATCACAACCCCGCCTACCACGACGTCGCAGCCGCGCAGCGTCTCGGCTACCGCGACGTGGTTGCCCCGCCAACCTTCGGCTTCGTATTGACTATGCGGGCCCTCACACGTGCGATGTTCGACCCCGAGCTTGGTCTGGACTATTCCCGGGTGGTTCATGGGGAGCAAACCTTCGATGTCAGTCGGCCGATCGTCGCCGGTGATGAAGTGCTCGTCGATGCCAGCATCGCTGCGATCAACAGCACCGGCCGCAATGAGTTCCTCACCGTGGCGGCCGACATCCATTCCGTCGACGGCGAATTGTTGGTCGCAACCAGGTCTGTGGTGGTGTCCCGCGGGACCGGGATCGGGGCGAAGGCCGGTGCGGCCGACCGCTCAAACGTCGGCCAGCGAACCATCGACGAGGTACCGGCGCCCACCCCAGGTGACATTGTCAGCCAGGCTGATTTCACCGTAACCCGGACCACGCTGGTGATGTACGCGGGTGCGTCGGGAGACTTCAATCCGATCCACTGGAACAGTCGCATCGCGACGTCCGTCGGGCTGCCCGATGTCATCGCCCATGGCATGTTGACCATGGCCTTGGCCGGCCGTACGGTGACGGACATGGTCGGAGATCCTGGCCGGGTGCAGCAGTATGCAGTCCGATTCAGTCACCCCGTCGTGGTGCCGGACGATGATGCCGGAACCAGCATCCAGGTGACGGCAACCCGGGCCCAACCCGAGCCAGCAGCGGACTCGTTGGCGCGGCTGGACATCAGCGCTCGGTGTGACGGCGCTGAGGTGCTCGGCCAAGCGACAGCCTTGGTTCGGCTCCCATGACCACACAGCAGCGATTGGCCGACTTCACCACGCTGCGGCTGGGCGGGCCCTGCGCCGACGTGGTGACCGCCGACACGCAGCAGTCACTGGTCTCCGCAGTCATCTCAGCAGATGCCGAGCAGCTGCCGTTGCTGCTGCTGGCAGGCGGCAGCAACGTGGTGATCGGCGATCAGGGTTGGGCCGGTCGGGTGGTACTGGTGAGGTCCAAGGGAATCCGGGTGGATGGCGATCTGGTGGAGGTCGCCGCGGGGGAGTCATGGTCCGATTTCGTTGCTGCGATGGTGGCCGAGGGCCGCAGTGGGATCGAGGCGCTTTCGGGGATACCGGGGTCTGTGGGGGCGACGCCGATCCAGAACGTTGGCGCCTACGGCCAGGAAGTAGCCATGACCATCACATCGGTCCGAGTGTGGGACCGGCACCGGCGAGTGGCCGAGGTGTTGGACACTGCCGAGTGCGGGTTCGCCTATCGCGACAGCATGTTCAAACGCGCTCCTGGCCGTTTCGTGGTGCTGTCGGTGACTTTCCGGCTACCAGCCACCGGCATATCGGCGCCGCTGCGCTACGCCGAACTCGCCAAGAAACTCTCGCTGCCCACAGGTGTGACCGCTCCGCTGCAAGTGGTCGCCGCCGCAGTGCTCGATCTGCGTCGGGCCAAAGGTATGGTGCTCGACTCACACGATCACGACACCTGGAGCGCCGGAAGTTTCTTCACCAACCCGATAGTGAGCCAAGATCAGGCGGCCTTGCTGCCGCCACATGCACCGCGCTACCCAGCCGCGGACGGGGCAGTAAAGATCAGCGCTGCCTGGCTCATTGAGAACTCAGGTTTCGGCAAGGGCTACGCCACTGCCATCAACGCGCCGGTGGCGGTGTCGACCAAGCACACCTTGGCGCTGACGAATCGAGGCACGGCCACGACAGCGGACCTGCTCGAACTTGCCGCACGCGTCCGGGCCGGGGTTGCAGCTCGATTCGGAATCGAGCTGCAACCCGAGCCGGTGCTCGTGGGGTGCCAACTGTGACGCACCCGAGGGCCTAAGCGGCGAAGGGCAGATCAGCCTGCGCACGTCCCGGTGTAGTCGTAAGCCTCGGCGGTCGGCCCGACGTAACCCTTCTCGACGGTCGTGATCCCCATCGGGGACGCGTCGTCCGGTGTGTTGATCGTCACCGACCGGTCCACCTGTGACGGGTCGCCGTTCACTACGACGGTGGGCAGCGCACCTTGGTAGTCGACTTCGAATCCACCTTCGGCCACCGAGCGCAAGCCTTCCCGGGTCAGGTCGCCGTTTGCCGCCGCCTGCTCCAACAGCGCGAGCATTGGGTACTGCCACACCCAGCCGTACGTGAAGCCGTCGTTGGTGGGCACCTCTCCTTCGCCCAAAGCCGCCTGCATCGCTGCATGAGCCTCGGTTTCCGATCCGAATGATTCGGTGGTGCCCACGTTGGTGTATTGGGCCTTCAGTGCATCGGCGGCCGGCAGGCTGAGCAGCAGCGGGTTCCAGGTGGGCGCTGCTCCCAGGAATTGGCCTTCATAGCCGCGTGCGGCAGCCTTGCCCACGATTTCCGCGGTTTCCACCGGCCCGATGGCCAGCGCCACAACGTCGGCTCCAGAATCAAGGATCTGCTGCACGGTTGCGTCTTGGTTACCCGCAATCGAGTTCGGCAGCGCCTCGATGAATCCGCCGAACTCAACGTCGTTGGCCTCCGCCCAACTCTCGACACCAGCGGCGTAGTCACCACCGAAGTCACCTGGTGGGCCGACTGCCACAAGCTTGGTGATCTCGCTCTTGTTCTCGGTGTACCAGTCCAGTCCGCTCATGGCCATGATGCAGTAGGACGAACCCGATTCGAGTACCAATCCGTTGTCGTCTTCGGGGAACTGCCAACCCGACCACCATGAGGCGGGAGCTGCAACCACGTCGTCGGCATCCATATCGTTGAGGATCGCCTGGGTCTGGGCGGTGCCCAAAGATTGGGCGAGCGCCAAGATGTTGGGCTCGATGGAGCGGTACTCCTGGCTGTGTACGGCTGGGTCGTACTTGTTGTCGCGGGTGTATTGGGACACGTTGACGTCGTAGCCGCTGATGCCACCCTCTGCGTTCACGGCAGCCCAGAAGGCCTCCTGTCCGGTCACCACCTGCGTCGCCAGCGGAGCGAAGGGTCCCTCTGTGAGGTCGGAGATGATGCCGAGGTAAATGCAGCCGTTGTCCGGGTTCACAGCCTCCGGACACGGCTCCGAGGTGACGCCTACGTCTGTGATGATCTCTTCCGGGGCGACCGAGGCGCCATCGGTGGCGGCACCTGCATCGCCACCCTCCTCGGAACTGCCGCCACCACAGCCAGCGATCACTAGTGCGCCGGCACCAGCCAACGCCAACGATGCCGTGAACCTTCTGCTTCTCATATTGACTCCCACTTGGCTGATCGTCCGCTACTTGCGGGCAGCACGGACGTGACGGATCGACACCGGACGAATTTGCGTGCAAACTCGCGCTCACCTTGGCAAACTCTTTACAGCTATGCCAACTTATGGGAACAAGTTTTCCTGCTTTCCCACAAATTCCCATTCGAGGAGGCTCGCTCAGTGCTTTCCGTGGAGAACCTAGAGGTCGTCTACGAGGACGTCATACTCGTGCTCAAAGGCGTGTCTCTGCAGGTCCCGGAAGGCTCCATCGTGGCGCTCCTGGGGCCGAACGGCGCCGGAAAAACCACGGTCCTGCGAGCCATCACAGGACTGCTTGGCGTACACCGCGGCCGGGTCAGTAAGGGCACCATCACATTGGACGGCGAAGAACTCACCGGTGCCGAACCGCCGACCATCGTGCGGGCCGGTATCGGCCAAGTTATGGAGGGACGCCGAATCTTCCGGGAATTCACGGTGGAAGAGAACCTGCGGGTCGGTGGTCACACTGCCAGTAGAGCCGAGACCGCCGAAGGCCTCCAGCGTGCATTCGACCTCTTCCCAGTGCTGGCTGACCGTCGCAAGCAGGTGGCCGGGTATCTGTCCGGTGGCGAGCAACAGATGCTCGCGATCGGCCGAGCCATGATGGCCAAACCGCGCTACCTGCTGCTGGATGAACCCTCGCTCGGAGTTGCCCCGAAAATCGTGGCGCAGTTGCGTGACTTGATCGTGGACATCAACCGGGCCGGAACTTCGGTGCTGCTCGTTGAACAGAACGCAGCGATGGCGCTATCGATTGCCAATCACGGCTATGTACTTGAGACCGGACGGATAGTGATGGACAAGCCGGCCGCTGCTTTGCGGGAAGACGACGACGTGAAGGAGTTCTACTTGGGTCTGCGCGGCGCCGAACGCGGTTCCCTGCGTGATGTGAAGCAATATCGGAGACGGAAGCGGTGGTTGAGTTGACGATCCCGGTGGAGGTGGCCGCACGAGAAGTCGAATCACCCGGCCCCATCTTGGACGTTTCCGGAATCTCGCTTTCGTTCGGTGGGACGACGGCGATCAGTGATGTGAGTTTCGACGTCCAGGCTGGCGAACTGTTCGCGATTATCGGCCCCAACGGTGCGGGCAAGACGTCAATCTTCAACTCGATCTCGGGGGTGTATCACCCGCAAGAGGGTGCGATCGCATTTGCGGGACACGACCTTTTGGGACTGCGGCCGGAGCGAATCGCCAGGTTGGGGGTGGCCCGCATGTTTCAAAACATCGAGCTGTTCGACAACCTCACGGTGTTGGACAACATCATGCTGGGCCGCCATAACCACATGCACTACTCGGTACTTTCGGCCTTCATCTTCGCTGGGAAGGCCAAGCGGGCCGAGGTGGAGAACCGGAGAATCGCTGAGGAAATCATCGACTTCCTCGACATCGCAGCACACCGGAGTTTCCCCGTGGGCATGCTTCCCTATGGGATCAAGAAGCGTGTGGAACTCGGTCGGGCGCTCGCAATGCAACCCACCCTGTTGCTCCTGGACGAGCCAGTTGCGGGGATGAACGTTGAGGAAACCGAGGACATGGCGCGGTTCATCCTCGACATCCGTGCGGAACTGGGGATCTCGATGATTCTGGTGGAACACGACATGGGGCTGGTGATGGATCTGGCCGATCGGGTGCTGGTACTTGACTTCGGCCACCGGATCGCGCTCGGCACCCCTGCCGAGGTGCAGGCCGATCCGGCCGTGATCAAGGCCTACCTGGGTGAGGAGCTCACATGACAGCCACTGCCGAGGCCACAACCCGATGCTGGACTCTGGTCGGACAGGTGCGGGATCGCGCCAGTTCCCGGCCGAACGACGTGGCGATGCGGGCGAAACGGCTCGGGATTTGGGCGGACGTCAGTTGGGCTGAATACGCCGACCAGGTCGACCTGGTGGGGCATGCCCTGCTCGCGCTTGGGATCGAACCCGGTGAGCGGGTGGCGATCCACTCCGAGAACCGGCCGGAATGGCTCTACACCGACCTGGGCACTGTCGCCGTCCGTGGCATCACGGTTGGGCTGTACCCGACCAACCCGGCGGCAGAGGTGGCCTATCTGCTGAACGACTCCGGGTCCCGCATCCTCATCGCCGAAGATCAAGAACAGGTTGACAAGGCACTTGAGGTGGAGGCGCAATGCCCGCAGTTGGAGTGGATCGTGTACCTCGAACCTCGCGGGGTTGCCACCATCGATCATCCGAAACTGATGAGTTGGACCCAGTTCATCGAACACGGTCGGACCCATCGCGAGGCTGATCCGCAAGCCCTTGCACGATTGGCAGATGCGGCGGAGCCCGCAGACGTGGTGACTCTCGTCTACACCTCGGGCACAACAGGACCCCCCAAAGGCGCCATGCTCACCAACGCCAATGTGGAGTTCGCGTCCAACGTGATCGTCAACGGCGGCGGGGTGTACCAGCCGCCACCGAACTCCCGTGATGTGATCCTGTCGTATCTGCCACTGTGCCACGTGGCGGAGCGTGCGGTGACCACCTGGACCAATGCCATCAGCGGGGCCATCGTTCACTTCGCCGAATCCATCGACACCGTCACCACCAACCTGCGCGAAGTGCAGCCCACACTCTTCTTTGCGGTGCCCCGGATTTGGGAGAAACTCAAGGCGGGCATCGAGGTGCGGATGTTGGCCGCCTCGTGGATCAAGCGGGCGAACTACAAACTGTGGATGGGTGTGGGCAATCGGATGGCCTCCGAGATGGTGGCCAACGGTGGCCGCCACACGCTCAAGACCAGGTTGATGTATGCGCTCGGGTACGTCTTCCTGTTCCGTGCGCTGCGCGACCGGGTGGGCTTGCGCAAGGTGCGTGCCGCGGCTTCGGCCGCCGCCCCGATCTCCCCCGAGGTGCTCTACTTCTTCTTCACCATGGGGGTGGTAATCAACGAGTTATACGGCATGACCGAAAACAGCGCAGTGGCAACGGCCAACCGTTCCGGCCGGATCAAACTGGGCACCGTCGGGGAGCCGCAACCGGATGTAGAGGTGCGACTGGACGACGCTTCCGGGGAGATTCTCACACGGCATCCAGGCAACTTCGCAGGCTATTGGCGCAGACCCGAAGCTACCGCGGAAACGCTGGACGCCGAGGGCTGGTTGCATACTGGCGACGTGGGGGAGTGGGTGGACGGCACCCATCTGAAGATCGTCGACCGGATCAAGGACATCATCATCACCGCCGGCGGGAAGAACATCTCGCCGTCGGAGATTGAGAACTCGCTGAAGGCTTCGCCGTTCATCCGTGAGGCCGTCGTGATCGGCGACAAACGCCCCTACCTCACTGCCCTGATCGGTATCGAGGAGGACACCGTCGGCGGATGGGCGCAGGCCCAGCGCATCCCGTACACCACCTACCGTGACCTATCGGAGCGGGAGGAAGTTCTGCGGTTGGTGCAGGGAATCATCGCGAGCACGAACGAGAAACTCGCCCGGGTGGAGAACATTCGGAAGTTCCGCATGATGACGAAGGCGCTGGGTCACGAGGATGGCGATCTCACCGCGACTCAGAAGGTCAAGCGTTCGGCCCTCACCGGTACTTTCGGCGATCTAATCGACGACATGTACAACAACACCGACCAGCGCGCAGGCGGCGATCAGTCCGAGGTCATCGTGGTCGAATCCGTGGCGAGGTGAGTCATGGCTGATTTCTTCGAATCCATCGTTCGTGGGCTCGGGCTTGGTGGGGTGTACGCGCTGCTGGGCGTGGCCTTCGTCATCATCTACCGCGCCACCGGCGTCATCAACTTCGCCCAGCCAGCCTTGATGATCTTGGGTGCCTACGTCACGTCCTGGTTTGGCATCAGCAACGGATTGCCCTTCTTCCTGGCGGTACTGCTGGGGATGGTGGTCATGGCCATCGTCGGCATGGTGGTGGAGCGGTTGGCGCTGCGGCCGATGGTGGGTCGGCCAGCGTTTTCCGCGGCCACCGTCACAGTCGGTGTGTTCATCGTGCTGCTGATCGTTGCGGGCCGGTTGATCGGTTCGGAATTGCTCACGGTCAATGACCCCTGGGGCCTTGACACGATTGTGATCGGCGGCGCCACCATCTTCACGGTCGACATCGCCAAATTGATCATCGCGCTGGTGGCGATCGGGTTGGTGGGGTTGTTCCTGACGCGGTCCCGGGTCGGGCTGGCGATGCGCGCGACCGCGATCGACCAGGAGACCAGCCTGGCCCAGGGCATCAACGTGGGCCGAATGTTTGGATTGTCCTGGGCGATCTCGGCTGCGCTGGCGTCACTGGCAGGTGCGCTAGTCGCCTCGGGTGCATCAGGGGTGGAGACCACAACGGCGCTGGTAGCACTCAAGGCATTGCCGGTGATCATCCTCGGCGGTCTCGATTCGATCAAGGGATCGGTCGTTGCTGGCCTGATCATTGGGATCGCTGAATCGCTCACCCGCACCTATCAACCGGCTTACGCACCCTGGCTTGGGGCCAATTTCGACATCATCGTCCCCTACCTGATCATGATCCTGGTGCTCATGGTGCGTCCGTACGGTCTCTACGGCACCAAGGAGGTGGTCCGGGTATGACCACCACGGACACGGCCCGCGCAACCGCCCGACCGCCGCGCACTTCGAGGGCGTCGGCGCGTTCGTTGCGCGGACGGCCGGGGCTCTACACGAACTATGCCTCGGAACTGGCGATTTTCAACACCGGCGCCAAGAAGTTCTGGGTTGCCATGCTGGTTGTCGCGGTGCTACTCCTGCCCTTTGGTTTGCAACGGGACATGGTGGCGTTGGTCGCCACGGTCTTCGTATTCGCCATCGGAGGCATCGGGCTGAACATCCTCACCGGCTATTCAGGACAGGTATCGCTCGGTCATGCGTTCTTTCTGGGGGTTGGTGCCTACACCGCGGCAGTGTTCGGCGGCGAACCTAGCCGGGGTGTGATCGGCCTAGAGCTGGACATGGCCATTTGGCTGCCCTTGGCAGGTCTGGTGCCAGCGCTCATCGCGCTCATAGTGGCGCCGCTGGCGGCCCGAGTGCGGGGACTCTATTTGGCGATCCTCACGCTGGGTTTGGTGTTCATCGGTGAGCACATCTTCAAGGAAGCCGACGCCATCACCGGCGGTGCCGGTGTGGGGCGTGCACCGGCAGAGCCCATCTTCCTCGGCTTCAACCTGTTCGACCGCTACGAGGTTTTCGGCTATCGGATCGATCGATTCACCACGTTCTACTACGCCTGCTTCGTGATCTTCGTGATCATGGCGGTGCTCGCCCGCAACCTGGTGCGTTCCCGATTCGGCCGCAGTTTCGCGGCGGTCCGTGACCGCGACGTGGCGGCCGAGGTGATGGGCGTGTCGCTGCTGCGCACGAAAACTATGGCATTCGTGATCTCGTCGTTTTACGCGGGGATCGCGGGGGCGCTGCTGTCGATCATCATTGGGCGGATATCGCCGGAAACCTGGAACTTCTTCCTGTCCGTGGAGTTCCTCGCCGTGATCTTCATCGGTGGTTTGGCCAGCATCAGCGGCTCCATCGCTGGGGCCATATTCGTGGTGATGCTGCCGAAGCTGGTCAACAACCTCACCGGGTTCCTGCCAGTGAGCTCCGGCGTCGGCCAGGGTGGCATCCTCAATGTGTTCGAATTGCAGACAATCATTTTCGGTCTGCTCATCGTGCTATTCCTCATCCTGGAACCACGAGGGTTGTACGGACTTTGGATACGGGTGCGCAACTACTTCAAGGCCTGGCCGTTCTCCTATTGACCGAACTGGGTACGGCTAGTCGGTTGCCTCGCCGAGCAGTGCGGCCATCCGCGCGACTCCCTCAGCGAGGTCAGCATCACCCAAGGCATACGACAGGCGCAGGAAGCCAGGGGTGCCGAAGGCTTCGCCGGGTACCACCGCGACCTCGGCCTCGTCCAGGATGACCTCGGCGAGTTCGGTTGTCGTTGCTGGACGCCGGCCGCGGATCTGCTTGCCCAGCAGATCGGTCACCTTCGGATAGGCATAGAAGGCGCCATGCGGTTCGGGGCATTGCACGCCGTCGATGGCATTGAGCAGTTCCACGATGGTGTGCCGACGGCGGTCGAAGGCGGTGCGCATCTCTTCGACCGCTTCCAACCCGCCGTTTAGCGCGGCGATTGCGGCCCGCTGTGAGACATTGGCGACGTTGCTGGTGGCGTGGGACTGAAGATTCGTCGCCGCTTTGGTCAGGTCCGGCGGGGCGATCATCCACCCCACTCGCCAACCCGTCATCGCATAGGTCTTCGCGACACCGTTGACGATCACGCAGCGGTCGGCGATCTCCGGAGCCACCACCGGCATTGAGACGAACTCGGCGTCGCCATAGACAAGATGCTCGTAGATTTCGTCGGTGATCACCCAGATTCCCTGCTCCGCTGCCCAGCGACCGATCTCGGCCACCTGCTCGGGCGGGTACACCGCACCGGTCGGGTTGGACGGAGAGACGAAGACCAACGCTTTCGTCGCTGGGGTGGTCGCGGCGGCGAGTTGCTCCACAGTGGCCAGATAGCCCGATTCCATGGTGGTCTGCACGGCAACTGGGATGCCTCCGGCAAGCCGGATCGACTCCGGGTAGGTCGTCCAATATGGGGCCGGGAGCAGCACCTCGTCGCCGGGATCGAGCATCGTGGCGAAGGCGTTGTAGAGGGCCTGCTTGCCGCCGTTCGTCACCAGCACCTGGTTGGACGCGATGGTCAGCCCGGAGTCGCGGGCAGTCTTGGTCACAATCGCTTCTTTGAGGGCGGGCAAACCGCCGGCCGGGGTGTAGCGGTGCATGGCAGGGTCGCCACAGGCGGCCACGGCAGCTGCGACGATGTAGTCAGGGGTGGGGAAGTCAGGTTCGCCAGCGCCGAAGCCGATCACGGGTCGGCCGGCGGCCTTGAGCGCCTTGGCCTTGGCGTCGACAGCGAGGGTGGCGGATTCGGAGATCGAGCCGATTCGGGCGGAGATGCGTTGGGAACGTGGCATGGGGCCGATTCTTCCCTATCGGATCCCGTCGCGTACAGTAGGCTCCGGCGTCACAACGCCAACCTCGTCAGTGTGCCCCAATCCATGCTGACGATGGTGGTTGATGCCAAAGGGTCGTAGCTCAACTGGCAGAGCACCGGTCTCCAAAACCGGGGGTTGGGGGTTCAAGTCCCTCCGGCCCTGCGACACCGTCCGTTTCACCGCCGAGTTCATGGCGCCAGGAGGCGCAATGGGAGCGGCGCACATCCCTCGACGAAAGGCTAAGGCGTGAGTACACCCGACGACGCCGGTGCTGACTCTGAAGGGGTGGACTCGGACGGCGCGCAGGACGCGTCACGAGGTGCGGCGCCCAAGAAGAGCAAGAAAGCTAAGTCGGATCAGCCCGGCATCTTCGCCCGCTTCGCCAAGTTCCTCCGGCAGGTCGTCGCGGAACTTCGCAAGGTCATCTGGCCCACGCGTAGCGAACTGATCAACTACGCCTCAGTAGTGCTGGTATTCGTGGTGATCATGGCGGCCATCCTCGCGGCCTACGACTTCGCCTTCGCCCGAGCAGTCTTCTTCGTCTTCGGCGAGTAGCTCCGCCCCGATCGCACCATGTGCACCGAAAGGACCCCCGTGTCGACCGACGAGACCCCCACCGAGGTGGTGGCCGACCCCACAACCGATGACGTATTCGACGTCGAGGTAGCGGAATCCAGCGACACCTCTGACGAGGTAGCGGAATCAGTTTCGGGATTCGAGGAGGAACCCGAGTCCGACGATGCTTTCCCGGGTGTGTCGGAGTTCCGCATGGTGCTCGACGACCTTCCCGGTGACTGGTTCCTCGTGCACACGTACTCCGGCTACGAGAAGCGCGTGAAGACCAACATCGAATCGGTCGTGAAGTCCCAAGATCTCGAAGACGACATCTTCGCCATTGAGGTGCCGGAGGAAACTGTCTGGGAGATCAAGCAGGGCCAGCGAAAGAAGGTCGAACGGCGCAAGTACCCAGGATACGTGCTGGTGCGGATGTACCTCACCGACGAAACCTGGTCAGCCGTGCGCAACACCCCGGCGGTCACCGGCTTCGTCGGTCAATCCGACACTCCCGTGCCACTCTCGCTCGACGAGGTGGAGAAGATGCTGGCGCCGGAGCCTGCCGAGGCTGAACCGGCAGCAGCGGCTGTAGGAGCGCAAGACGAAGGCCTCGTCGCCCCGGCGACGCCGCAAACTGAGATCGATCTGTCGCTGGGTGATTCCGTGACTGTGATCGATGGCCCGTTCGCTACTCTGCATGCCACTATCTCCGAGATCAATATCGATGCCGGCAAGATCACCGGTCTGGTGGAGATCTTCGGCCGGGAAACACCGGTCGAGTTGAGTTTCAGCCAGATTCAGAAGAACTGACCCACCCATCACAAGGAGTACCACCACCATGGCCCCGAAGAAGAAAGTCGTCGGCCTCATCAAATTGCAGATCTCGGCCGGCGCTGCCAACCCCGCACCCCCGGTTGGTCCGGCGCTGGGTCAGCACGGCGTGAACATCATGGAGTTCTGCAAGGCCTACAACGCGGCGACGGAAGCCCAGCGCGGCCAGGTCGTTCCGGTCGAGATCACCGTCTACGAAGATCGCTCGTTCACTTTCGTGACCAAGACGCCGCCAGCTGCGAAGTTGGTGTTGAAGGCGGCAGGTCTGGAGAAGGGCGCCGCCAACCCGTTGAGCCCGGTTGGCAAGATCACCAAGGCGCAGGTGCGGGAGATCGCGGAAACGAAACTCCCTGATCTGAACGCAAACGACGTTGAAGCCGCGATGAAAATCGTCGAGGGGACTGCCCGCTCCATGGGCGTCACCGTCGTCGAGTAGTTGACGGCCTCACAGTGCACCACCGCCATCGACTACAGCTGTTGATGGCGCCCCGCTGCGGGCGCACCGAGCGCCCGTGGCAACCACTGAAGTGGAAGGGTCCGATCCGCTCGACATGACGGATTCGGGCTCGTTGGCACCACGCCGATCGCAGAGGTTGCGACGGAGAGAGGAAATTTCACATGGCCCACGGAAAGGCCTACCGGCAAGCCGCGGAAAAGATCGACCGCACCGCGCAGTACCCGGTCGCCACCGCAATTGACATGATCAAGGCGTTCCCGCCAGGCAAGTTCGACCAGTCCATCGAGGTGAGCCTGCGACTCGGAGTTGATCCGCGTAAGGCAGACCAGATGGTGCGGGGCACGGTCAACCTGCCGGCAGGTACCGGCAAGACCGCGCGAGTGGTCGTTTTCGCCACTGGCGACAAGGCCGAAGCAGCCCGCGAGGCCGGCGCTGACTATGTCGGCAGCGACGACCTCCTCGAACGCATCAAGGGTGGTTGGCTGGACTTCGACTCCGTCGTCGCGACACCCGACCAGATGGGCAAAGTTGGCCAGCTCGGCCGCGTACTTGGCCCCCGTGGACTGATGCCCAACCCGAAGACCGGAACCGTGACGATGGATGCTGCCAAAGCAGTGTCCGAAATCAAGGGCGGAAAGATCGAGTTCCGCGTGGACAAGCATGGCAACTTGAGCTTCATCATCGGTAAGGCGTCGTTCTCGCAGGCGGATCTACTGGCGAACTTTCGGGCCGCTATTGATGAGGTCAACCGGCTCAAGCCATCGGCGTCCAAGGGACGCTACATCCGGAAGGCGACCATGTCGGCAACCATGGGTCCCGGCATCCCGATCGACAGCGCGAGGATAGACGCCGAGTCCTGACTCGCTTAGGTGACGCCCCGGTGGCTGCAACTTTCGGGGCGTCACCTAGCATTACTCTCACCAAAGACCGCCGGTCGCATCTGTAGAGGGTGCGGTAAAGCCCGTGAACCACACGAATGGGCGCCGACGCAGGTGCCACCACGCGAGACAGCCAATGTGCAGTCATGTGAACCCCGGTGCCCTGCGCCGGGGTTCTTTTTATGTGTGCTTGACGGTGCGGTGGCACCACTGGATGGAAGGAGCCATATCGATATGGCGCAGAACACGAAGGCGGCAGTCGTCGCCGAACTCGCGGAGTCGATGCGCACGTCGCAGGCGACCGTGCTCACCGAGTACCGCGGCCTCACAGTGGCGCAGATGAAAGAACTGCGACGCTCGCTGGCGGGTACCGCCCAGTACACGGTCGTGAAGAACACCCTGACCAAGATCGCGGCTAAGGATGCCGGCATCGAGGGACTCGACGAATTGCTCGTCGGCCCGAGTGCGGTGGCCTTTGTCGAGGGCGACCCGGTCGAGGCAGCAAAAGGTTTGCGCACTTTCGCCAAGGCCAACCCCGCCCTGGTGATCAAGGGCGGCGTGATGGACGGCCGGGTTCTCTCCGCGGGCGACATCGCAAAGCTGGCGGATCTGGAGTCCCGCGAGGTGCTGCTGTCGAAGATGGCTGGCGCAATGAAGGCTTCCATGTCCGGCGCGGCATCGCTGTTCGTTGCCCCGCTTGCCCAGACCGCACGCCTGGTGGAGGCGCTGCGGGTGAAGGTGGAAGAACAGCAGGGTCCCGAAGCCGCGGAACCAGCAGATTCGCCCGCGGCGGCTTCCGAGTCGGAAACCACCGAAGACTAGGGCCAAGGCCCACCCAACCAACGGTGGCCCCGAGCCCGGGGGCGCTGACAACATCGAGAAAGGAACGCCCATCATGGCGAAGATGACCAACGACGAACTGCTTGACGCGTTCAAGGAAATGACCCTGATCGAACTCTCCGAGTTCGTGAAGTTGTTCGAAGAGACCTTCGAGGTGACCGCTGCCGCGCCGGTGGCGATGGCCGCTGCCCCGGCTGCCGGTGGCGCCGGTGGCGAAGCCGCCGCGGAGGAGGAGAAGGACGAATTCGACGTCATCCTGGAAGGTGCCGGCGAGAAGAAGATCCAGGTCATCAAGGAGGTGCGCGCGCTCACCAGCCTCGGCCTGAAGGAGGCCAAGGACCTCGTGGAGTCCGCGCCCAAGCCGGTGCTGGAGAAGGTCAACAAGGAGGCCGCTGAGAAGGCCAAGGAGGCCCTCGAGGGTGCTGGCGCCAGCGTCTCGCTGAAGTAGTACCGAACTCGTTCGTCCCAGATTCAACGACTTGGGCCGGATCCCCGCCAACGGGGGTCCGGCCCAAGTCGTTTTCCGTCTCACTAGGACCGCGTCCCGGCACAGCACGGTGACTGTCGGTTTTCCACACGCCGTCGAAGAGGCTTGCCTGTTGGTGAGCCACCCGCGTACTCTCGTCAGTTGAGCCACCCACTGTCGCGCATTCGGCGGGCGTCGGCTATCGTTGGTCCTTGCGCCCACCCCACTCCGACAACATCCGCATTGCCATGCCTATCTCCCCTGTCCGGGAGATGTCCGGATTCGTCCGGTTCCGGTGTGGGCGATGACGAGAGTTCCGCCCCTTGGAAGGATCCCTCTTGGCCTCCCGCCCTATCGCAAATGACCGTTCCGCCTCCCGGGTCACGTTCGCAAAGATTCGCGAACCACTGCCGGTGCCCGATCTGCTTCAGTTGCAGCGCCAGTCCTTTGACTGGCTGCTTGGTAATGACGACTGGCAGGATCGGGTGGCCGAATCCCTAGACGAGGGTCGAGACGACGTTCCCGCAACCTCCGGTCTCGAGGAGATCTTCTCCGAGATCGGCGCGATCGTCGACAACCGCGATTCGATGACGCTGTCGTTCCGCGACCACCGATTCGACGACCCGAAGTACACCGAAGAGCAGTGCCGGGAGAAGGACCTCACCTACTCCGCACCGCTGTTCGTGACCGCCGAGTTCATGAACAAGGAAACCGGCGAGATCAAGTCGCAGACGGTGTTCATGGGTGATTTCCCGTTGATGACCGACCGTGCGACGTTCATCATCAACGGCACCGAGCGCGTGGTCGTCAGTCAACTCGTGCGCAGCCCCGGGGTCTACTTCGAGCGGAGCCGAGACAAGACCTCGGACATCGAACTAGTCAGCGCAAAGATCATCCCCAGCCGCGGCGCGTGGCTGGAGTTCGACGTCGACAAGAACAGCAACGTCGGTGTTCGAATCGATCGCAAGCGAAAGCAGCCCGCCACCGCGCTCTTGATCGCGATGGGCATGTCGATCGAGGAAATCCGGGAGCGCTACGGTCGCTACCCCGCCCTCATGCAGACCCTCGAGAAAGAGATCGAGACCAGCCGGGGCAAGTCCGGCGGCATCACGAGGGAAGAAGCACTCGCCGACATCTTCCGCAAGCTCCGCCCGGGTGAACCCCAAAGCGCGGAGGCGGGGGAGAACCTGCTCAACAACCTCTACTTCAATCCCAAGCGCTACGACCTGGCAAAGGTTGGTCGGTACAAGATCAACAAGAAGCTTGGGTTGCACGAGCCGCTCGAGCAGTCGGTGCTAACGCTGGACGACATCGCGCACACCATCGAGTACCTCGTACTGCTGCACGAGGGCCAGACCGAGATGACGTCCGAGGTCGGCCCGGTGCCGATCGAGACCGACGACATCGACCACTTCGGCAACCGTCGCCTGCGCACCGTGGGTGAGCTCATCCAAAACCAGATCCGTACCGGTCTGTCGCGCATGGAGCGACAGGTCAAGGAGCGGATGAGCACCCAGGACGTCGAGGCGATCACTCCGCAGAGCCTGATCAACATCCGGCCGGTGGTGGCTGCGCTGAAGGAGTTCTTCGGCACCAGCCAACTCAGCCAGTTCATGGACCAGACCAACCCGTTGGCCGGCCTCACGCACAAGCGGCGGCTGTCCGCGCTCGGCCCCGGCGGTCTGAGCCGCGAGCGGGCCGGCTTCGAGGTTCGCGACGTGCACCCCAGCCACTACGGCCGGATGTGCCCGATCGAAACCCCGGAAGGCCCGAACATTGGCCTCATCGGCTCGCTGAGCACCTTCGGGCGGGTCAACGAATTCGGTTTCATCGAGACCCCGTACCGCAAGGTCGTCGAGGGCATCGTCACCGACCAGATGGACTACCTGACAGCCGATGAGGAAGACCGGTTCGTCATCGCCCAGGCCAACGCACCGCTGCACGATGACGGTGCCTTTTCCGAAGAGCGGGTACTTGTGCGCCGCCGCGGCGGCAAGGTCGACTACGTGGTGCCCCGCGACGTCGACTACATGGACGTTTCGCCTCGGCAGATGGTCTCCGTTGCCACGGCAATGATCCCGTTCCTTGAGCACGACGACGCCAACCGCGCGCTCATGGGATCAAACATGCAGCGGCAGGCGGTGCCGCTGCTGAGGTCGGACTCGCCGTACGTCGGCACCGGCATGGAGCTGCGTGCCGCGACCGACGCTGGCGATGTGATCGTGTCGGAGAAGCCCGGTGTGGTGCAGGAAGTCAGCGCCGACGAGATCGTGGTCGCTGCTGACGACGGCACGTACCCGACCTACACGGTGCGCAAGTTCCGCCGGTCCAACCAAGGCACCTGCTTCAACCAACGCCCGATCGTGCACCAAGGTGACCGGGTCACGGCTGGCCAAGTGCTGGCCGACGGTCCCGCCACCCAAGGCGGCGAGATGGCGTTGGGACGCAACCTGCTGGTGGCGTTCATGTCCTGGGAAGGGCACAACTACGAGGACGCCATCATCCTCAGCCAGCGTCTAGTGGCCGACGACGTGCTCACCTCGGTGCACATCGAAGAGCACGAAGTCGACGCCCGCGACACCAAACTGGGCCCGGAGGAAATCACCCGCGACATCCCCAATGTGGGTGAAGAGGTGCTGCACGACCTCGACGAGCGCGGCATCATCCGGGTGGGTGCTGAAGTCCGATCCGGCGACGTGCTGGTGGGCAAGGTCACCCCCAAGGGCGAAACCGAACTCACACCAGAAGAGCGCCTGCTGCGTGCCATCTTCGGCGAGAAGTCGCGCGAAGTTCGCGACACCTCGCTAAAGGTGCCCCACGGCGAATCCGGCGTGGTGATTGCCACCAAGGTGTTCGACCGCGAGAACGACGATGAACTTCCCCCCGGCGTCAACCGCCTGGTTCGGGTGTACATCGCCCAGAAGCGCAAGATCACCGAAGGCGACAAGCTCGCCGGACGCCACGGCAACAAGGGTGTCATCGCCAAGATCCTCCCCATCGAGGACATGCCGTTCCTCGAGGACGGCACGCCGGTGGACATCGTGCTCAACCCGCTCGGTGTACCAGGCCGGATGAACGTCGGCCAGATCCTCGAAACCCACCTCGGCTGGGTCGCCAGCCAAGGCTGGGAGATTGCGGGCTCCCCGGACTGGGCGAGCCGAATCCCAGAAGGGGTCAGGTCGGCAGGCGCGGACACCAAAGTGGCAACGCCGGTGTTCGACGGTGCCCGGGAGCATGAGATCACGGGGCTCCTTGGTTCCACCACCGCAACCTGGGCAGACTCCGAGGGGCTGCCGGTACGGCTGGTCGGATCCGACGGCAAAGCCAGGCTCTTTGATGGCCGATCCGGCGAACCGTTCCCGGCGAAGATCGCCGTCGGGTACCTCTACGTGCTGAAACTGCACCACCTGGTCGACGACAAGATCCACGCCCGTTCGACCGGCCCGTACTCGATGATCACTCAGCAACCACTGGGCGGTAAGGCTCAGTTCGGTGGTCAGCGCTTCGGTGAGATGGAGGTGTGGGCACTCGAGGCCTACGGTGCCGCCTACGCGCTGCAGGAACTGCTGACGATCAAGAGTGACGACATCATCGGCCGGGTCAAGGTCTATGAGGCGATTGTCAAGGGCGACAACATCCCGGAACCAGGCATCCCGGAGAGTTTCAAGGTGTTGGTCAAGGAAATGCAGTCGCTGTGCCTGAATGTCGAAGTGTTGAGTTCTGAGGGCATCACGGTGGACATTAAGGACACCGAGGACGACTACCGCATGACCGAGGAGTTCGAGGTCGACATCTCGCGTCCGGAGCGCAGCAGCGTCGAAGAGGCGTAGTGCGTCGTGGCCCGGGTGCGACAGTGCCCGGGCCGCTCAACCCCAACCACCCAGATACTTCCGAGTCACCGACGCGAAGGAACAAACGAGTGCTCGACGTGAACTTGTTCGACCAACTCCAGATCGGTCTGGCAACCGCCGACGACATCCAAAACTGGTCGTACGGCGAGGTCAAGAAGCCCGAAACCATCAACTACCGCACGCTCAAGCCGGAAAAAGACGGCCTCTTCTGCGAGAAGATTTTCGGTCCCACCCGGGACTGGGAGTGCAACTGTGGCAAGTACAAGCGGGTCCGATTTAAGGGCATCATCTGTGAGCGCTGCGGCGTCGAGGTGACCCGGGCCAAGGTGCGCCGTGAGCGCATGGGCCACATCCGCCTTGCTGCCCCGGTCACGCACATCTGGTACTTCAAGGGCGTGCCGAGTCGTCTCGGCTACCTGCTCGACCTTGCCCCGAAGGACCTGGAAAAGGTCATCTACTTCGCCGCCTACATGATCACCAGCGTCGATGAAGATGCCCGCCACCGTGACCTTCCGCACCTCGAATCGCGTGTGCAAAGCGAGGTCAAGTACATCGGTCAGCGCCGTGACGATGCCATCAACAAGCGGATGTCGAAGCTGGAAGAGGACCTGGCAGCCCTGGAGGCTGGCGGTGAGCCTGCCTCTGTGATCAAGAAGACGCGCGACGCAGCCGAGAAGGAGATGGCCGAGCGCCGCAAGCGTGCGGACGCCGAAATCACTCGGCTGGAGGCGGTGTTCGATCGCTTCCGCACCCTCAAGGTCCAAGACCTCGAAGGTGACGAGCAACTGTTCCGCGAAATGCGCGACCGCTTCGGCAAGTACTTCGCCGGCGACATGGGCGCGGCCGCCATTCAACAGCGCCTGCGTGACTTCGACCTGGAAGCAGAAGCAGAGAAACTGCGTGAGGTCATCGCCACCGGTAAGGGGCAGCGCAAGACGCGTGCCCTGAAGCGGCTGAAGGTGGTGACGGCGTTCCTCAACACCACCAACACACCCGACGCCATGGTGCTCGACTACGTGCCGGTGATTCCGCCGGACCTGCGCCCGATGGTGCAGCTCGACGGCGGTCGCTTCGCCACCAGCGACCTGAACGACCTCTACCGTCGGGTGATCAACCGGAACAACCGGCTCAAGCGTCTGCTCGACATCGGTGCGCCGGAAATCATGACCAACAACGAGAAGCGGATGCTGCAGGAGGCCGTCGACGCGCTGTTCGACAACGGCCGTCGCGGACGTCCGGTGCAGGGCCCGGGCAACCGGCCGCTGAAGTCGTTGTCGGACATGCTGAAGGGCAAGCAAGGCCGGTTCCGTCAGAACCTGCTGGGCAAGCGAGTGGACTACTCAGGCCGTTCGGTCATCGTGGTGGGTCCGCAGCTGAAGCTGCACCAATGCGGGCTGCCCAAGCAGATGGCCCTGGAGTTGTTCAAGCCCTTCGTGATGAAGCGCTTGGTCGATTTGAACCACGCCCAGAACATCAAGAGCGCCAAGCGGATGGTGGAGCGGTCACGTCCCGTGGTGTGGGATGTGCTCGAGGAAGTCATCACCGAACACCCGGTGTTGCTCAACCGCGCGCCCACCTTGCACCGGCTGGGTATTCAGGCCTTCGAACCGCAACTCATCGAAGGTAAGGCCATCCAGATTCACCCGCTGGTGTGTACCGCCTTCAACGCCGACTTCGACGGTGACCAGATGGCCGTCCACCTGCCACTGAGCGCCGAAGCCCAGGCCGAAGCACGAGTGTTGATGCTGAGCAGCAACAACATCCTCTCGCCGGCCAACGGCAAGCCGATCACGACGCCGACCCAGGACATGGTGATCGGTATCTACTTCCTCACCACCGAGAACCCGGAGGGCGTCGGAGCGAACCGTTCCTTCACTTCCGTGGACGAGGCGATGATGGCGTTTGACGCCGGAGAACTGGACCTGCAGGCCCCGGTGACCATCCGCCTGTCCGACGAGAACCCGCCGGATGACACCAGCTATGCGACCCCAGCCGGGTGGCAGCCCGGGGACGACTTCTTGCTCAAGACCACTCTTGGCCGGGCACTGTTCAACGAAGCTATGCCTGGTGAAGAGCCGTTCGTGAACTACCAGGTCGACAAGGGCAAGCTCGGCGCCATCGTGAACCGGCTGGCCGAGCGCTACTCGAAGGTGTACGTCTCGGCAGTGCTCGACGCACTGAAGGACCTCGGCTTCTACTGGGCGACCCGCTCCGGTGTGACGATCTCGATTGAGGACGTCGTGACGCCGCCAGCCAAGGCGGAACTGCTGGCCACTGCCGAAGGCAAAGCAGCCGAGAAGCAGAAGGCCTTCGACCGTGGTCTGATGACCGAGCAGGAACTGAACGACGAACTGATTGAGATCTGGACCCACGCCACGGACGAAGTCTCCAACGCGATGCAGGAGAACTTCCCCGCGGACAACCCGATCTGGCAGATGGTCCAGTCGGGTGCCCGAGGCAACATGAACCAGATGCGCCAGATCGCCGGTATGCGTGGTCTGGTGGCCAACCCCAAGGGTGAGACGATCCCGCGGCCGATCAAGTCGAACTTCCGCGAAGGTTTGTCCGTGTTGGAGTACTTCATCTCCACCCACGGCGCCCGTAAGGGTCTGGCCGACACCGCGCTGCGGACGGCCGACTCCGGCTACCTCACGCGTCGCCTGGTGGATGTGAGCCAGGACGTGATCATCCGCGAGGATGACTGCGGCACCGAAGCCGGGCTCATCATTCCGATCGCGGAAACCGACGAGGACGGCGTGCTCCGCAAGGCAGAGCGCGTCGAATCGACCGCGATCAGTCGGATCCTGGCCGATGACGTGCAGGCTACCGACGGAACTCACCTCGCGAGCCGAGGTGAGGAGATCACCAACCAGTTGGTGGATCGCCTGGTCTCTGCCGGAATTGAGCAGGTAAAGGCGCGTTCGGTGCTCGTCTGCGAGTCAAAGGTGAGCACCTGCGCCAAGTGTTATGGACGCTCGCTTGCCAGTGGCAAGTTGGTGGATGTCGGTGAGGCAGTCGGGATTGTGGCCGCCCAGTCCATCGGTGAGCCTGGCACTCAGCTGACGATGCGCACGTTCCACACCGGTGGTGTGGCCGGCGAGGACATCACGTCCGGTTTGCCGCGTGTGGTTGAGCTGTTCGAAGCCCGCACCCCGCGCGGTGTGGCCCAGATCAGTGAAGCCACTGGGCGAGTGACGGTTGAAGAAGAGGACGATGGCGCACGAGCCGTGGTCGTGACCCCGGACGACGGTAGCGATCCGATTCGATACGACAAGATCCCGCGGCGGGCCCGGCTGGCAGTGGCCACCGGCGACCACATCAAGGCCGGCGAACCACTCACCAGGGGCCCGTTGGACCCCAAGGAGGTGGCCCGGATCCTGGGTGGGCGGAAAGCCCAGAAGCACCTTGTCGACGAGGTGCAGAAGGTCTACCGGCCGCAAGGTGTGTCGATTCACGACAAGCACATCGAGGTGATTGCCAGGCAGATGCTGCGTCGGGTCATCATCATCGATTCCGGGGATACCCGTTACCTCACCGGTGAGCTCATCGATGCCACGAAGTTCCGCGAAGAGAACCAGCGGGTGCTTCGCGACGGTGGTAGGGCTGCCCGCGGCCGCCCCGAACTCATGGGTATCACGAAGGCGTCGCTAGCCACTGAGTCGTGGCTGTCGGCAGCGTCCTTCCAAGAGACCACCCGGGTGCTCACGGATGCCGCAATCAATGGCAAGCGTGACCCGCTGCTTGGGCTCAAGGAGAATGTGATCCTGGGCAAGCTCATCCCCGCCGGCACCGGGTTGGCGCGCTACCGCGACGTCTCGGTGGCTCCCACTGAGGAGGCGAAGGCCGAAATGTACGGGTCGATCGCTTCCTTCACCGACGCTGACTACGGATTCGGTGGTGGATCCGGGGAAGCTGTTGCACTTGAGGAGTTCGATTACGGCTACCGGCCGGAGAATCCGGACTTCCGATGATGTGACCGACTCGTGCACCCCGGGTGCATGAGTAGTGCGACCACGGCGGCGGTGTCACCAGCAATGGTGACGCCGCCGCCGACGTCGTGATGGGGCATGATGGAGCGTGTGATGCGCTCGAGGTGCGTCGAAGGAGGCAGGCCGTGAGTGACCAGCAGACCCCGTCCAGTGACCCCGGGCCGACACCGGACCAACCAGCGCCGGCCGAGGCCGGCACGCCACCAGCACCTGCGGCGCCGCAGCCAGTGCAGCCTCCGCAGCCCGCTCAACCCCGCTGCCGGCCTGGCCGCAGGGAGTTCCCCCCGGAGGGTACGGTCAAGCGCCGCCTGCCCCATACGCGCAGCAGTGGGCACCAAGCGCCTACGGCCAAGTCCAGCAGCGTCCCCAGGCGAGCAGCAATGCCATTGTGGCCCTCGTCCTGGCCATCGTCGCCTGGGTTGCGGTTCCGGTCATTCCGGCGATCGTGGCGCTGGTGCTGGCGCACAAAGCGACGAAAGAGATTGAAGCTAGCAACGGTTGGCTGACCGGCAGTGGCATGGCACTGGCAGCGAAGATCATCTCTTGGATCAACATTGCGTTCTTCGTGCTGGTCGGGATCTTTGTGGCATTCATCTTCGTCGTGATTCTGGCGAGTGGTTCGATCGAGCCAACGACCGTTCCAACGAGCGATTTCGGAACCTGAACGGGCTCCAGATTCGCCAGTTCCTAGGCGGGGTGACAGGCATCACGTCCGCAGAGCGCCCACCCGCCTTCCACCACCGGGGTCACCTGGGCTAGTCTTAGGGATGCGTGCTCGGAAAGCCTCGAGCGCAGCCGGCCTCACGGGTGTCTCGATAGCAGACGCCGGTGGGCACCGAGTCCGCATCGCGGGCCGACAACCCGGCGTCACCGTTCCTCAAATCGGTCAGTCGATGCGAATGTCCTTCGCACTCGACACGCCCGACCGCGGGGGTCGGGGCTTCGAGGCTGACGAACACATCCAAACCACACGTCTCAACACCACATCGGAGTGCAGGTGCCCACCATCCAGCAACTGGTCCGCAAGGGCCGGCAGGACAAGGTCTCGAAAAACAAGACCCCTGCGTTGAAGGGAAGCCCCCAGCGCCGCGGGGTGTGCACTCGCGTGTACACCACCACGCCGAAGAAGCCGAACTCGGCGCTGCGCAAGGTTGCTCGTGTTCGACTCACAAGCCAAATCGAAGTCACCGCCTACATCCCTGGCGTTGGCCACAACTTGCAGGAACACTCCATCGTGCTCGTTCGCGGCGGTCGTGTGAAGGACCTTCCTGGCGTTCGATACAAGATCATCCGCGGAGCCCTCGACACCCAAGGTGTGAAGAACCGCAAGCAAGCACGTTCGCGTTACGGTGCGAAGAAGGAGAAGAGCTGATGCCGCGCAAAGGCCCCGCTCCCAAGCGCGTTGTGGTCACCGACCCGGTGTACAACTCGCAGTTGGTGACGCAACTGGTGAACAAGGTGCTGCTGGACGGTAAGAAGTCCACCGCGGAGCGCATCGTCTACGGTGCCCTCGAAGGTTGCCGGGAGAAGACCGGTACCGACCCGGTTGCGACCCTCAAGCGGGCAGTCGACAACGTCAAGCCCAGCCTCGAGGTGCGCAGCCGTCGAGTTGGTGGCGCGACGTACCAGGTTCCGGTTGAGGTCCGTCCAGGTCGCAGCACCACGTTGGCGCTGCGCTGGCTGATCCAGTACTCACGCGCCCGTCGCGAGAAGACCATGACCGAGCGGCTCATGAATGAGATTCTCGACGCGAGCAACGGCCTTGGTGCCAGCGTCAAGAAGCGCGAAGACACCCACAAGATGGCCGAAGCCAACAAGGCCTTCGCCCATTACCGCTGGTAACCCCGGCCCCGGCAAAACCCCACCACGAGAGCAACGGAGTAAACGTGTCAGTCGCCACCGCCACCGACCTGGCTATGGTCCGCAACATCGGGATCATGGCCCACATCGACGCTGGCAAGACGACCACGACCGAGCGGATCCTGTTCTACACCGGCATCAACTACAAAATCGGCGAGGTGCACGAAGGTGCCGCGACGATGGACTGGATGGAGCAGGAGCAAGAGCGAGGCATCACGATCACCTCGGCGGCAACCACCTGCGAGTGGAAGAACTACCAGATCAACATCATCGACACCCCTGGCCACGTCGACTTCACAGTCGAAGTTGAGCGTTCGCTTCGGGTGCTCGACGGTGCGGTCGCAGTGTTTGACGGTGTTGCCGGCGTCGAGCCGCAGTCAGAAACCGTGTGGCGGCAAGCCGACAAGTACAACGTTCCGCGTATTTGTTTCGTGAACAAGCTCGACCGCACCGGGGCGAACTTCTTCATGTGTGTGGACATGATCGTCAGTCGCCTGAACGCGACCCCGCTGGTGCTGCAAATCCCGATCGGGGCTGAGTCGGACTTCCTGGGCGTCGTCGACCTGATTGGGATGCGCGCCCTCGTGTGGCCAGGGGAGACCCAAAAGGGCGACGACTACCTGGTGGAAGAGATTCCCGCGGACCTCGCTGACTCCGCCGCGGAGTGGCGTGAGAAGTTGCTGGAAACCCTCGCAGACGCTGACGATGACTTCGCGATGCTCTTCCTGGACGAGGAGTTCACCACCGAAGATATCCAGGCGGCCATCCGTCGGGCCACGATCGCCGACAAGATCACCCCGGTACTCACGGGCTCCGCGTTCAAGAACAAAGGCGTGCAGCCGATGCTTGACGCCGTGGTGGCCTACCTTCCGTCGCCGCTCGACATCGGTGCGGTGGACGGGCACAAGCCGGGCGACGAAGAAGTGCAACTCGTCCGTGAGCCGAAAAACGATGCACCGTTCGCTGCGCTGGCCTTCAAGATTGCCGCCGACCCGCACCTGGGCAAGCTCACCTACATCCGCATCTACTCCGGAACCCTTCACGCCGGCACCCAGGTGATGAACAGCACCAAGGGCCGCAAGGAGCGGATCGGGAAGATCTACCGGATGCACGCCAACAAGCGCGAAGAAATCGCCTCGGTCGGTGCCGGCGAAATCGTTGCGGTGATGGGTTTGAAGGACACCACTACTGGTGACACCCTGAGTGATCCCAGCGACCAGGTGGTCTTGGAATCCATGGAGTTCCCGGCCACGGTGATTTCGGTGGCGATTGAGCCGAAGACGAAGGGCGACCAGGACAAACTGGCGACCGCCATTCAGCGCCTGGCGGAAGAGGACCCCACCTTCAAGGTTCGCTCCGACGAGGAGACCGGTCAGACGATCATCGCCGGTATGGGCGAGCTGCACCTGGAAGTACTTGTCGACCGTATGCGTCGCGAGTTCCGGGTCGAGGCCAACGTCGGCAAGCCGCAGGTTGCCTACCGCGAGACCATCACCCGGCCGGTCGAGAAGGTCGAGTACACCCACAAGAAGCAAACGGGTGGCTCCGGCCAGTTCGGTCGCGTCATCATCGCCATCGCTCCGAATCCGCCGCGCGTTGAGGACGAGCACGAGGGCGGATACGAATTCGTGAACAAGGTCACCGGTGGCCGCATCCCGCGGGAATACATCCCCAGCGTGGACGCCGGCTGTCGCGAAGCGATGGACAACGGTGTGCTCGCCGGGTACCCGATGGTTGACATTTCGGTGACCCTGCTGGATGGTGCGTACCACGACGTCGACTCATCTGAGCTCGCGTTCAAGATCGCCGGATCCATGGCATTCAAAGACGCCACACGGCGGGCGGCCCCGGTGCTGCTCGAACCTATGATGGCGGTCGAGGTCGTCACCCCGGAAGACTTCATGGGTGACGTCATCGGCGACTTGAACTCTCGTCGTGGTCACATTCAGGCCATGGACGAGCGCAACGGAGCCCGAGTCGTCACCGCGTTGGTTCCGTTGTCGGAGATGTTCGGCTACGTCGGTGATCTGCGCAGCAAAACGCAGGGCCGGGCGAGCTACTCCATGCAGTTTGACTCCTACGCAGAGGTTCCCAAGAGCGTCTCGGAGGAGATCATCGCTAAGGCTCGTGGGGAATAGAATCCTCGCGCCTGGTGGCGCACACCGCGTCACCAACAAGAAGGCACAACCCAACAACCAAGTAAGGGCCACAATCTTCCGATTGGCGGAGGACGGCCGAATTCTAGAGGTCTAGGAGGACCCGAAGTGGCGAAGGCGAAGTTCGAGCGGACTAAGCCGCACGTCAACATCGGCACCATTGGTCACATCGACCACGGGAAGACGACGCTCACGGCGGCGATTACCAAGGTGCTGCATGACGCGTATCCCGAAGTGAACCCGTTCACACCGTTTGACATGATCGACAAGGCGCCGGAAGAGCGTCAGCGCGGTATCACCATTTCGATCGCGCACGTCGAATATCAGACGGAGAACCGGCACTACGCCCACGTTGACTGCCCCGGTCACGCTGACTACATCAAGAACATGATCACCGGTGCGGCCCAGATGGATGGGGCGATCCTGGTGGTGGCTGCGACCGATGGTCCAATGCCGCAGACCAAGGAGCACGTGCTGCTCGCCCGCCAGGTGGGTGTGCCCAGCATCGTAGTGGCCTTGAACAAGTGCGACATGGTCGACGACGAGGAGCTCATCGAGCTCGTCGAGATGGAGGTTCGGGAGCTGCTGAGCAGCTACGAATTCCCCGGCGACGACCTTCCCGTCGTGCAGGTCTCGGCACTGAAGGCACTCGAAGGCGACGCTGAGTACGCGGAGAAAATCCTCGAGCTCATGTCCGCCGTCGACGAGTTCATCCCGACTCCGGAGCGCGAGATCGACAAGCCGTTCCTGATGCCGGTGGAAGACGTCTTCACCATCACCGGTCGTGGCACCGTGGTGACTGGTCGCATCGAGCGCGGCATCGTCAAGGTGAACGAGGAGGTCGAGCTGGTCGGGATTCGTCCGGACAAGCAGAAGACCACCGTGACCGGCGTGGAAATGTTCCGCAAGCTGCTCGACGAGGGTCAGGCCGGCGAAAACGTGGGTCTGCTGCTCCGCGGCACGAAGCGGGAAGATGTCGAGCGCGGCATGGTCGTGGTGAAGCCCGGCTCCACCACTCCGCACACTGACTTCGAAGCTCAGGTCTACATCCTGAGCAAGGACGAGGGCGGCCGGCACACGCCGTTCTTCAACAACTACCGTCCGCAGTTCTACTTCCGGACCACTGACGTGACCGGCGTGGTAACGCTGCCGGAAGGCACCGAAATGGTCATGCCCGGTGACAACACCGACATGTCGGTGGAGCTCATCCAGCCGATCGCCATGGAAGACGGACTGCGGTTCGCGATCCGCGAAGGCGGTCGTACCGTCGGCGCCGGCCGAGTCACCAAGATCCTCAAGTAGTACCCATCGGGTTCAGTCCCCGTCGGTGCCATCAACCGACGGGGACTGTCCCCGCCCGAACCCATAATCATCAGCGGCACTAGGAAGCGAAGGAAATAGCCACATGGCGGGACAGAAGATCCGCATTCGGCTCAAGGCCTACGACCACGAGGTCATTGACTCGTCGGCTCGAAAGATCGTCGAGACCGTGACCCGAACCGGCGCGCAGGTCAAGGGACCGGTGCCGCTGCCGACCGAGAAGAACGTGTACTGCGTTATCCGCTCGCCACACAAGTACAAGGACAGCCGCGAGCACTTCGAGATGCGCACACACAAACGACTCATCGACATCCTTGAGCCGACGCCCAAGACAGTTGATTCGCTGATGCGTCTCGACCTCCCCGCGGGCGTCGACATCGAGATCAAGTTGTAAGGACTTTCACGTGACTGAGCAACGCAAGGGCATCCTGGGCACCAAGCTCGGCATGACCCAGGTGTGGGATGAGTCAAACCGGGTAGTACCGGTGACAGTCATCGCCGCAGGGCCGTGTGTGGTAACCCAAATCCGCACCCCGGAGACCGATGGCTACGACGCCGTGCAGCTGGGCTATGGGCAAGTGGACCCACGTCGGGTGACCAAGCCCGAGATTGGCCACTTTGCCAAGTCCGGCGTGGCACCCCAGCGGTACCTCATCGAATTGCGCACCGACGACGCAGCGACCTATGAGTTGGGCCAGACCATCACCGCCGAGACGTTCGAAGCTGGGCAGAAGGTGGACGTCACCGGCACCACCAAAGGCAAGGGTTATGCCGGTGTGATGAAGCGCCACGGCTTCCACGGTCTGCGCGCCTCACACGGTGTGCAGCGCAAGCACCGCTCGCCCGGCTCGATCGGTGGCTGCGCCACGCCAGGTCGGGTATTCAAGGGCGTGCGCATGGCTGGCCGAATGGGGAACGAGCGCCACACCACCCAGAACCTCAAGATCCAGGCGATCGACACCGAGCGCGGCTACATCCTGGTTCGCGGTGCCGTCCCCGGCCCGCGCGGCAGCATCGTGTTCGTGCGCTCCGCCGCGAAGGGGGCTTGACATGGCCGAGGTAGAGATTCGTACGCCGCAGGGCGATGTCGAAGGTACGGCGTCGTTGCCGGCTGAAGTGTTCGACGTCCAGGCCAACATCCCGCTCATTCACCAAGTTGTGGTGGCGCAGTTGGCTGCGGCCAGGCAAGGCACCCACCACGCCAAGTCACGCGGTGAAGTGCGCGGCGGTGGCCGCAAGCCCTACAAGCAAAAGGGCACCGGTCGGGCGCGTCAAGGTTCGACTCGGGCGCCCCAGTTCGTCGGTGGCGGCACCGTGCACGGACCCACGCCACGGTCGTACGGCCAGCGCACGCCGAAGAAGATGAAGGCCGCGGCACTTCGCGGCGCGTTGAGCGACCGGGCACGCAATGACCGCGTCCACGTCGTCACCGCCGTCGTCGAATCGGATGCGCCCTCGACGAAGACCGCTGCCGCCATGGTGCGGCGGGTCACCGAGCGCGAGCAGGTGCTCTTCGTGGTGGAGCGCAGTGACAGCAACGGCTGGAAGTCGCTGCGCAACGTGGCCAACGTGCACGTGATTGCGCCGGATCAGCTGAACACCTACGACGTGCTCGTGAGCGACGACGTCATCTTCACCGCTGGCGCACTGTCGGACTTCCTCGATCGGGCCGCTAAGAAGGAGAGTGCCAAGTGAGGATCGCAGACCCACGCGACGTGCTGCTGGCGCCGGTTGTCTCGGAGAAGAGCTACGGCTTGTTGGACGAGAACAAGTACACCTTCCTGGTCCGTCCGGACGCCAACAAGACCCAGATCAAGATCGCCGTGGAGCAGATTTTCGGCGTTCAGGTGACGGGTGTGAACACCATCAACCGACCTGGCAAGCGAGTGCGGACCCGAGCTGGCTACGGCCGTCGTCCCGGCACCAAGCGCGCCATCGTGTCCGTCGCCCCAGGTGAGCGGATCGACATCTTCGGAGGCCCGGTCGCCTAGCCGCGGCCGGATCGCATCACAGTAGAGACGAGCAGACATGGGAATCCGAAAGTACAAGCCGACCACACCGGGCCGGCGGGGCTCCAGCGTGGCCGACTTTGTCGAGGTCACCCGCGCGACGCCGGAAAAGAGCCTGGTCAAGCCGCTACCGAAGTCCGGTGGGCGGAACGCCTCCGGACGCATCACCACTCGGCATCACGGTGGCGGCCACAAGCGGCAGTACCGGGTCATCGACTTCAGGCGGGCCGACAAAGATGGCGTGCCGGCCAAGGTCGCGCACATTGAGTACGACCCCAACCGCACCGCACGCATCGCGCTGCTGCACTACGCAGATGGCGACAAGCGTTACATCCTGGCGCCGACCAAGTTGCGCCAAGGCGCGCGGGTGGAGACCGGTCCGAGCGCGGACATCAAGCCGGGCAACAACTTGCCACTGCGTAACATCCCGACGGGTACCGTCATTCACGCGGTGGAAATGCGACCTGGTGGCGGCGCAAAGATTGCGCGTTCGGCCGGGGCTAGCGTGCAGCTGGTGGCCAAGGACGGTCCTTACGCGCAACTGCGGATGCCGTCCGGTGAAATCCGCAATGTGGACCTGCGCTGTCGGGCCACTGTCGGTGAAGTCGGCAACGCCGAGCAGTCCAACATCAACTGGGGCAAGGCGGGGCGCATGCGCTGGAAGGGCAAGCGCCCGACCGTTCGCGGTGTCGCGATGAACCCAGTGGACCACCCGCACGGTGGTGGTGAGGGTAAAACCTCTGGTGGTCGTCACCCGGTTAACCCGGCAGGTAAGCCAGAGGGTCGGACCCGGGCCAAGAACAAGCCTTCAGACAAGTACATCGTGCGCCGCCGTAAGACCGGCAAGAAGCGCTAAGGAGACGACTGAGAATGCCGCGTAGTTTGAAGAAGGGTCCTTTCGTGGACGACCACCTCGCCAAGAAGGTGGAAGCTCAGAACGAAAAGGGCACCTACACCGTGATCAAGACGTGGTCGCGTCGGTCCATGATTATCCCGGACATGCTGGGTCACACGATTGCGGTGCACGATGGCCGCAAGCACGTGCCGGTGTTCATCTCGGAGAACATGATCGGCCACAAGCTCGGCGAGTTCGCCCCGACGAGGACCTTCCGCGGTCACGTCAAGGAAGACCGCAAGGCTCGCCGCCGCTAATCGCGAGCGGAACCCACTTTTCACACGACGACCACAGACGCACGACAAGGGAGCAAGGATGGAAGCCAGGGCCCAGGCGCGGTACGTCCGCGTCACGCCCATGAAGGCCCGCCGCGTGGTGGACCTGATTCGCGGGCTGCCGGTGGCAGAGGCCCAGGCGGTATTGCGATTCAGCCCGCAAGCCGCGAGTGAGCCGGTGGGGAAGGTGCTCGACAGCGCCGTAGCCAACGCTGCCCACAACAAGCAACTCGATCCAACCACCTTGGTGGTGCGCGAAGCGTTCGTGGACGAGGGGCCGACCATGAAGCGATTCCGGCCCCGGGCGCAGGGACGCGCCTACCGGATTCGCAAGCGCACCAGCCACATCACGGTTGTGGTCGAGGAGCGGACGACCACACCGAAGAAGGGATAGACGTATGGGTCAGAAGATTAATCCCAACGGCTTCCGACTGGGCATCACGGCGGACTTCAACTCCCGCTGGTTCGCTGACAGCACGAAGCCCGGGCAGCGCTACCGCGACTACGTCGAAGAAGACGTCAAGATCCGGCGGCTCATCACCGGAGAACTGGCCCGCGCCGGCATCGCCAAGGTCGAGATCGAGCGGACCCGGGACCGGGTTCGAGTCGACATCTGGACTGCCCGCCCCGGCATCGTCATCGGCCGCCAAGGCACCGAGGCAGAGCGGATGCGCGGCAAGCTGGACAAGTTGACCGGCAAGCAGGTGCAACTGAACATCCACGAGGTCAAGAACCCCGAGGTGGATGCGCAGCTCGTTGCCCAGGGTGTCGCCGAGCAGCTCGCCAGCCGGGTCTCGTTCCGGCGCGCCATGCGCAAGGCCATGCAAAGCGCCATGCGTGCCGGCGCCCAGGGAATCCGGGTGCAGGTTTCGGGCCGCTTGGGCGGTGCCGAGATGAGCCGGACTGAGTTCTACCGCGAAGGCCGGGTGCCGCTGCACACGCTGCGGGCGGACATCCAGTACGGCTTCTACGAGGCCCGGACCACGTTTGGTCAAATCGGCGTGAAGGTGTGGATCTACCACGGCGAGGTGTCGACCAACCCGGAGGAGCGCCGCGCCCAGCAGGCCGCACGCGCTCGCACCGGCCCCCCCGGCGGTCGCCGAGGCGGTCGTGACCGCGGTGATAGGGGCGACCGTGGCGAACGCCGTGGACGTCGCAACACTGAGTCCGCGACTGCTGGAACCGGATCGGAGGGCTGAGCAAGTCATGCTGATTCCACGCAAAGTCAGGTACCGCAAGCAGCATCACCCGAAGCGCTCCGGCATGTCCAAGGGCGGCAATCGTGTGACGTTCGGCGAGTGGGGCCTGCAAGCCGTAGAACCCGCCTACGTCACGAACCGGCAGATCGAATCCGCACGTATCGCCATCACCCGGCACATCCGTCGTGGTGGCAAGGTGTGGATCAACATCTACCCGGATCGCCCGCTCACCAAGAAGCCGGCCGAAACCCGCATGGGCTCCGGTAAGGGCTCACCGGAATGGTGGGTGGCCAACGTGAAGCCAGGTCGAGTGTTGTTCGAACTGACCTACCCGAATGAGAAGGCAGCACAAGAGGCGCTCACCAGAGCGGCGCACAAACTGCCGATGAAGTGCCGGATCGTTCGGCGCGAAGTGAGTGAGGACTGATGACACAGAATTCGAGCGTGGTTGCAGACCTCCGGACGCTGGACACAGATGACCTGGTGACCAAGCTGAAAGAGGCCAAGGAAGAGCTGTTCAATCTGCGCTTCCAAGCAGCCACCGGGCAACTGGACAACCATGGCCGGCTTCGCGCGGTCCGCAAGGACATCGCGCGCATCTACACGATAATGCGCGAGCGAGAGCTCGGCATCGTTTCCGAGACGGAGGGCGCGGCATGAGCGAAGAAACCACCACCGCCGCCACAGAGCGGGGCTACCGCAAGGTCCGCGAGGGTCTTGTGGTGTCGGACAAGATGGACAAGACCGTTGTCGTCGCCGTCGAAGACCGCTTCAAGCACGCCTTGTACGGCAAGGTCGTGCGGCGCACATCGAAGCTGAAGGCGCACGACGAACAGAACGAGTGCGGGGTAGGCGATCGCGTGCTGCTGATGGAGACCCGACCAATGTCGGCCACCAAGCGCTGGCGTGTCGTCAAGGTCCTCGAGAAGGCCAAGTGAGGAACCAATGATTCAGCAGGAGTCCCGCCTTCGGGTGGCGGACAACACCGGTGCCAAAGAGTTGCTCGTGATCCGCGTGCTCGGTGGCTCTGGCCGTCGTTATGCCGGTATCGGCGACACGATCGTGTGCACGGTGAAAGACGCCATCCCCGGCGGAAACGTGAAGAAGGGCGACGTCGTCAAGGCGGTTGTGGTGAGGGTGCGCAAGCAAACTCGCCGACCGGACGGGTCCTACATCCGATTCGATGAGAACGCGGCCGTGGTGCTCAAGAACGACGGCGAACCACGCGGAACACGCATCTTCGGCCCAGTGGGCCGGGAACTGCGCGACAAGCGTTTCATGAAGATCATCTCGCTCGCGCCGGAGGTGCTGTAGCCATGGCCACAATGAAGATCAAGGTGGGCGACACCGTCTTGGTGCGGGCCGGCAAGGACAAAGGTCTGGAAGGCACTGTGCTCAAGGTGCTTCCGGAGTCGGACCGGGTGATCGTCGAAGGCGTCAACCGGGTGGTGCGCCACCAGCGGGTGTCTCCGGGCCAAGGCGGTTCGAAGGCCGGCGGGTTGATCACCAAGGAAGCGGCAGTGCACGTCTCGAACGTGATGCTGGTCGATTCCGACGGCAAAGCCACGCGGGTAGGCAGCCGAGAAGAGACAATCGAGAAGACGCGGGCAGACGGTTCCACCAGGCAGGTCGTGCGCCGGGTGCGGGTCAGTCGACGCAGCGGTGAGGACGTGTGATGACGACCAGTGTTGAACAGCAGCGGACAATGCCGCGGCTGAAGACCAAGTACTTGGAATCCATTCGGGGTGAACTCAAGTCGGAGTTCGACCTGGAGAACGTGATGCAGGTTCCGGGCTTGGTCAAGGTCGTGGTCAACATGGGTGTCGGTGACGCCGCCCGCGATTCGAAGGTGATTGATGGGGCCGTTCGCGACCTCGCCACGATCACCGGCCAAAAGCCACAGGTGACTCGCGCTCGCAAGTCGATCGCCCAGTTCAAGCTTCGTGAGGGAATGCCCATTGGCGCTCACACCACGCTTCGTGGGGACCGCATGTGGGAGTTCGTCGACCGGCTGGTGTCGGTGGCGCTGCCGCGAATCAGGGACTTCCGGGGACTGTCGCCGAAGCAGTTCGATGGCCACGGCAACTACACCTTCGGGCTGACCGAGCAAGTGGTGTTCCCCGAGATCGACCAGGACAGCATCGACCGCACGCGAGGCATGGACGTCACCATCGTGACGACTGCCGAAACCGACGACCAGGGCCGGGCGCTGCTGCGCAAGCTCGGTTTTCCGTTCAAGGAGAAGTGAGCACGTGGCAAAGAAGGCTCTAGTCAACAAAGCGAACCGCACCCCGAAGTTCAAGGTTCGGGCGTACACCCGCTGCACCCGCTGCGGGCGGCCACACTCGGTGTACCGCAAATTCGGCCTGTGCCGGGTCTGCCTGCGGGAGATGGCGCACCGGGGCGAGCTGCCCGGCGTCACCAAGAGTTCCTGGTAAGTCGACATTCCCCGCCAGCGCCTGACCAGGGCGTTGGCATCAATATCCAGACCGACAACGCTGAAGGTCTCCGGGTCCGAGGAACCTCCTCCGGACCGGGCGAAACCACAGCGAGAGAGAAGACCGGCCAACAATGACCATGACTGACCCCATCGCAGACATGCTTTCGCGTCTGCGCAACGGCAGCACCGCCTACCACGACACGGTGTCAATGCCACACTCAAAGTTGAAAGAGGGCATTGCCAAGATCCTCGTCTCCGAGGGCTACGTGGCCGGATTCGACGTGTCCGATGCCCGCGTCGGCAAGACCCTTGACGTGCACATGAAGTACGGCCCCAGCCGGGAACGCTCCATCGCCGGAATCCGCCGGGTCAGCAAGCCTGGCCTGCGGGTGTACGCCAAGAGCACCGGCATGCCCAAGGTGCTGGGCGGTCTCGGCATCGCGATCATCTCCACCTCGGCGGGTCTGCTCACAGACCGCCAGGCGGCTGCCCAGGGTGTAGGCGGGGAAGTCCTCGCCTACGTCTGGTGAGAGGAGTCGATACACCATGTCACGTATTGGACGTTTGCCCATTACTGTCCCCAGCGGTGTCACCGTTGACGTGCAAGGTCAGCAGGTGAAGGTCACCGGTCCCAAGGGGTCGCTGGACCTCACTGTGTCTGAACCCATCAAGGTGACCCTTGATGACGGCACGATCACGGTGGTCCGTCCCAACGACGAGCGCCGCAACCGGGCCCTGCACGGGCTCACCCGCTCGTTGGTCAACAACATGATCATCGGTGTTACCGAGGGCTACTCCAAGAAGATGGAGATCTCCGGCACTGGTTACCGTGTGATCGCCAAGGGTTCGGACCTCGAGTTCTCCCTCGGCTACAGTCACCCGGTGCTGGTGAAGGCGCCAGAAGGTATCTCATTCGGAGTCGAAACCCCGACGAAATTCATGATTTCCGGGATCGACAAGCAGCAGGTTGGTGAGATCGCCGCGAAGATCCGCAAGATCCGCAAGCTCGACCCGTACAAGGGCAAGGGTGTGCGGTACGCGGACGAGGTGATCCGCCGCAAGGCTGGAAAGGCTGGTAAATAAGCCATGGCACACAAGAAACCATCCTCCAACCCGAGAGCGGCTGGCCGGATCCGGCGTCACAACCGAGTCCGCAAGCACGTCAACGGATCGCCGAGCCGGCCACGGCTGTCGGTGTTCCGCTCCGCCAAGCACGTGGTTGCACAGGTCATCGACGACACCGCAGGCGTCACCCTGGCCGCTGCATCATCCATGGAGTCGGACTTGCGCTCGCTCGAAGGCGACAAGAAGGCCAAAGCCCGTCGGGTCGGCGAACTCGTCGCCCAGCGAGCTCAAGCTGCTGGCATCGACACCGTCGTGTTCGACCGCGGCGGCAACCGCTACACCGGTCGCGTGGCTGCCCTCGCAGACGGCGCTCGCGACGCTGGTCTGAAGCTGTAGCGCCCCGGCCGACACACGCATAAGACGAGACGAAAGAGGTACAAACACGATGGCTGCACAGCGCAGGAGCGGGGGCCGGGACTCCCGCGGCGCCGAGAAGAGCCAATTCCTTGAGCGAGTGGTTGCGATCAACCGCGTCGCCAAGGTGGTGAAAGGTGGTCGCCGCTTTAGCTTCACCGCACTCGTAGTGGTGGGCGACGGCGACGGCACCGTCGGTGTCGGTTACGGCAAGGCCAAGGAGGTGCCCGCGGCAATCGCCAAGGGTGTCGAAGAGGCGAAGAAGAACTTCTTCAAGGTGCCGCGAATCCAGGGCACCATTCCGCACCCCGTGACCGGCGAGGACTGCGCTGCCGTAGTGCTGCTGCGGCCGGCATCGCCCGGTACCGGTGTGATTGCCGGTGGTGCGGTGCGCGCGGTGCTGGAATGCGCGGGGATCGCGGACGTCCTGAGCAAGTCGCTCGGGTCGGACAACGCGATCAACATCGTGCACGCCACCGTCGCCGGGCTCAAGGCACTCGAGCGCCCAGAGCAAGTGGCGGCCCGACGTGGTCTGCCACTGGAAGATGTCGCGCCAGCAGCCATGCTGCGGGCGCAAGCGGCTGGGAGGAGCGCCTGATGGCGGAATTGCTAGTCACCCAGAAGAAGTCGGTGATCGGCGGCACCTCGGTGCAGCGCGACACCATGCGCAGCCTTGGGCTCAAGCGCATCGGTGACACCGTCACCAAAGAAGATTCCCCGCAGGTGCGGGGCATGATTCGCACGGTCTCGCACCTCGTGACCGTCGAGGAGGTTTAACCGCCATGGGAACGCTCAAAGTCCATCACCTGCGCCCAGCGCCAGGTGCGAAGACCGAAAAGACCCGTAAGGGCCGTGGTGAGGCGAGCAAGGGCAAGACTGCCGGCCGTGGTACCAAAGGCACCAAAGCCCGCAAGAATGTCCCTGCTGCCTTCGAAGGTGGGCAGATGCCGCTGCACATGCGGCTGCCCAAGCTCAAGGGTTTCAAGAACCCGAACCGGGTCGCCTTCCAGGTGGTCAACGTCTCTCACCTGGCGGCCTTGTATCCCGATGGCGGCGAAGTCACCGCAGCGGATCTCGTAGCCAAGGGTGCGGTGCGCCGCGGCCACAAGGTGAAGGTGCTCGGCGACGGCGACCTCGCGGTGGCCCTGCAGGTGAAGGTCGACGCGGTGTCCAAGTCGGCAGCAGAGAAGATCGTTGCCGCGGGTGGCTCGGTGGAGTCCGCCTAAGCTATACCGCTATCCAAGACATCGAGTGTGGTGTCGCACGCAGGTGACTCGCGTGCGACACCACACTCTTTTTCGTGCTGGTGGCGAGCTGGTGCTGGCACTAGTGCCGACGCCGCCACCACCAGATCGCTGCTCCAATGATCCACAGCGGGCTGGTGAGAAGCAGGAATGCGCCGGCGGCCAGCCACACGGTGCGGGCGGTATCGAGGAATCCCTGCCAGGCCGAGGGTTGAGTTGGGCGGAAGTACTCATCGGCGGTGTCCGGCGTCACCAGTTGCAGCGTGATCCGGCTTTGTTCCACCTGTGATGCCAGTTGGCGCGCCGTGGCGGTCAGGCCGTCGAGCTCGGCTTGCCGAGTGGCTATCGCAGACTCCAAGGCGATGACGTCCGACAGCGATGTTGCCTGATCCATCAGGCCGTTGAGGCGCGCCAGCGAAGCCTCCAGCGCGACGATTCGTGCGTCGGTGTCGGTGATGCTGGTCCCGAGGTCGACTGACGATCGGCTGAACGTTACGACGTCGCCCAACTCGCGAGCCGACGCCAACGCTTGATCGAAGGCCGTTGCAGGCACTTCCACGCTGAGGGCGATGCCCGGGACGGACACGATCGGCGGATAGATCATCGCCGAGTCACCGGGGTACGCTCCCGAGCTCACCGTCGAGGACGACGCTGACGCATCGGTGCCGGTGTCGCTCGTGACGGTCTCGCTGGTGACGGTCCCACCGAGTTCGGTGATCGTACGCACAAAGGAGTCGCGTGCAGCGGCCACCTCTGGGGTCGATACGACCGCGGACGCGTCCGACGCAATGGCGGGGGTGGGGCCGCCTGCAGAGTCGGTCTCTGCCATGTCTGAAGCGAAGCCCGGTTCGGCAGCGCCAATAACGGGCTCGGCCGGCGCCATGGCCGTGGAGTCGTCGGTGGCGGTAGTGAAGTAGCCGACCACCGCCAGGCCCGCACCTACGGCAACCAGCAGGCAGGCCGCGGCCACCATGCCCACCAGCGCCGATCGCCACAGGGGATGACGCCCAGTCGAGCTTGTCCGGACCGTCGGCGGGTGGTTGGCGGTCTCCTCCGACACGCGTTCCCAGGCTCGTGCGAGTAGGTAGTCATCGTCGGCGGCATCGTCGGCGGTGGGGTTGGCGGTGGGGTCGAGATCCCGCAGCGCCGACCGCCAGGCGACGTCTTCGGCGGCCGCCGAGTCCGGAGCGTCTTCGCGGGTCATGATGGGTCTCCTGGTTGAGATTGCGGTTGGGGGCTGGAGTCGGCGAGAGCGGCGCGTAGGCGCGCCTTGGCGCGGTGGAGCCGAGTGCGTGCGGTGCCGGGGGTGCACCCCAGCACCTGGGCCAGGCTGGCGCCGTCGAGGTCCTCCCAGGCCCACAGCCGCAGTAGTTCCTGATCCGATGGCGTCAGCGATGCCAGCGCCGGTGCCAGGTATTCGGCGGCAGCCAATTGCCCTACTACGTCGTCGACGGTTGAGTGCTGCGGGCGCATCCCAGTGGTGTGGGCGACTTTCGATGCCAGGCGCAGCCGCCGGGTCTCGGCTCGCAGGGTGTGGGCGATCGTGTGGGCGGCGGTCGCATAGAGCCACGGCAGCGGTTCGGCGGGCAGGGTGTCGCGGTGCCGCCAGGCCACCGTGAACACCTCCACGACTACGTCTTCGGCATCGGCGCTACTGGCCAATCGGCGCCGGGCGTAGGCGAGCACTGCTGGCGCATACTGCCGGTAGACGTGCTCGAAATCGCTCACGTCGGCCGGGGGCCCGGCACCGGGTTGGGAGTCCCTCACACTCCTATAGTCCCGGCTGGATGCTTTTCGTTACAGCGAATGCGCACACTCACCTCGTCGGCTGCTTCGGTCTACGGCTAGGCGGGAGTGCCAGCTAGGACTGTCGCGCTGCTAGGCTCAAGTACTTGTGTGCCGCCGTTCACCGGTCGCGGGGGCCGGCACCGCGTGCAGATTTCCCAATCGGAGGTGGCAGTGCTCTCGGCCATAGCGTCGATCTTCCGCACGCCGGACCTGCGCAAGAAAGTCCTGTTCACGCTAGGACTCCTTGCCCTGTACCGGCTCGGCGCGGTGGTTCCGACTCCCGGAGTGGACTACTCCAGTGTTCAGCGCTGTATCGAACTTGTGGAGGGCAACTCCCTCTACGGACTGATCAACCTCTTCAGCGGTGGCGCATTGCTGCAGTTGAGTGTGTTCGCCCTCGGGGTGGTTCCCTACATCACGGCCAGCATCATTATTCAACTCCTCACCGTGGTGATCCCACGGTTGGAAGCCTTGAAGAAAGAAGGACAAACCGGCCAGGCGAAGATGACGCAATACACGCGTTATCTGACTGTTGGTTTGGCCGTGCTGCAGACCACCGGGATCGTGGCGCTGGCTCGCACCCCTGGCCGACTCTTCGCTGGCTGCCCCGAGCAGATCGTGCCCAACCAGTCCATCGCGGTCATCCTCACCATGATCTTGGTGATGACCACCGGAACCGTGGTAGTGATGTGGTTCGGCGAGATGATCACCGAGCGCGGTATCGGCAACGGTATGAGCCTGCTGATCTTCGCGTCGATCCTCTCTGGATTCCCGGCCCAGTTCGCTTCGATCTTCCAGAGCCGCGGCGCCTTCACCTTCGGCCTGGTGCTGCTGGTGGCGGTCATCACGATCATCGCGGTGGTGTTCGTGGAGCAAGCCCAGCGGCGAATCCCGGTGCAATACGCCAAACGGATGGTGGGCAACAAGCTCTACGGAGGGGCCTCCACCTACATCCCGTTGAAGGTCAACATGGCCGGTGTGATCCCGGTGATCTTCGCCTCCTCGCTGCTCTACATCCCGCAGTTGGTGGTTTCGCTTTCGGGCAGCACAGCCGGGTGGGCGCAGTGGGTCCAGCGAAACTTCACCACCGGCACTGAGCCGATCTACCTGGCCACGTACTTCCTGCTCATCATTTTCTTCGCCTACTTCTATGTGGCGATCACCTTTAACCCGGTTGACGTGGCCGACGACATGAAGAAGTACGGCGGGTTCATCCCCGGCATTCGGCCTGGGCGGCCGACCGCGGAATATTTGAACTACGTTCTCACCCGTTTGACCTTCCCCGGGTCGTTGTATCTGGGCATAATCGCAATCATCCCGTTTGCCGGATTCGCTTTCCTGGGCGTCGGACAGAGTTTCTTGTTCGGCGGTACCTCGTTGCTGATCATGGTGGGCGTCGGACTTGACACCGTCAAGCAGTTGCAGTCCCAACTGCAGCAGCGCAACTACGAAGGATTCTTGCGATGACCTCTCTGATCCTGATCGGACCCCCCGGTGCTGGAAAGGGCACCCAGGCGAAGTTGATCGCGGAGAAGTTCGGCATCCCGCACATCTCGACCGGCGAGATCTTCCGGGCCAATGTCGCGTCCGGCACCGAACTAGGCCAAGAAGCGCAGAAGTTCATGTCCCGCGGCGAGTACGTGCCAGATGCGGTGACCAACGCCATGGTCCGAGAGCGCCTGGCCCAGCCCGACACCGAGGCCGGCTTCCTACTCGACGGCTACCCCCGCACGCTGCCTCAGGTCGACGAACTTGACGTCATTCTCGCCGACTTGGGTAAACAACTCGATGTCGTCGTCGAGATCACCGCGGATGCCGCCGAGGTGACCGCTCGGCTGCTGGATCGAGCCGCGAAGGAAGGCCGGGCTGACGACACCGAGGAAGTAATTACCCGCCGCTTGCAGGTCTACGCCGCGGAGACCGAGCCGATCGTGGCGGTGTACTCGGAGCGTGGCCTGGTGCGCAAGGTGGACGGTTTGGGCGGCATCACGGAGGTCAACGCCCGGATCGTCGCCGTCCTCGGCGGCTGAACTCTTCCGCCAGCGCGGTGATGTCCATCGTGCTGTCGTGGCGCACCGCGCGCGTGCCTGCGCCGCCAACTTCCGGTGGCCTCGGAGGTGACGCACTCCGGGACCCATGCCGAGTCGACAGCGGCCGGGGTGCTGACCGCGGAAGGCTAGGGTTGACCAAATGAGGAGTGCAGTGTTCCGGCGTCCACGCTTTGAAATCAAGCCCCCCGAGCAACTGCGGCTGATGCGGTCGGCGGGGCTGGTGGTGGCGCAGGCGCTGGCTGCGACAGCACAGGCGGCGCGGCCAGGAGTGACGACAGGCGACCTGGATGAGGTGGCGGCGAGGGTCATAGCCGACGCCGGCGCGGAGCCCAGTTTTCTGGGCTACGGGGGTTTCCCAGCGCATGTATGCATCTCCGTCAACGAGGAGGTCATCCACGGCATCCCCGGGCCACGAGTGCTGCGCGAAGGCGATGTGGTGTCGATTGACTGCGGCGCCATTGTGCGGGCCCCCGACGGCTCGGTGCCGCCCGGCTGGCACGGCGATGGCTGGCACGGTGACGCGGCGGTGACCGTTCTGGTCGGCGAGCGCCGGGATCCGGCGGATGCGCGGCTGTCGGACGTGACCCGGCAGGCTTTGTTCGCCGGTATCGCGGCGGCGCAGGTGGGTGCGCGGGTGGGCGATATCGGGCATGCCATTGCCACGAGTGTGCGTTCCGCCGAACCCGGCTACGGCATCGTGGCCGGCTACACCGGGCACGGCATCGGATCGGCGCTGCACATGGAGCCCAACATTCCCAACACCGGTCGGCCGGGCCGAGGCGCCACCCTGCGGGCGGGAATGGTGATTGCGATTGAGCCGATGATCACCGCTGGGGGAGACGCAGTTGATGAACTCAACGATGACTGGACGGTGGTGACTCGCTCCGGTGTGCGGGCCGCGCATTGGGAGCACACGGTCGCGGTGACGCCTGCCGGTCCTTGGGTACTCACAGCCTTTGACGGTGGCGGGCTGAGTGACGAAGAAGCAATACAAAGTTTCGAATAGGCCCTTGTGGAAGTAGTACAGGTGTACTAAACTGGTGGGCGAAGGGTAACTTCCACCGGAAAAACATCTAGCTACGGAAAAACATCTAGCCATTGGGGGACTCATGATGCGCGGGGTTGTGCTTGGGGTTGGGGAACCATCCGCAGACGAATGTGTAGTGGCTGCGAGGATCGCAGCTGGTGTCGGCCAGTTGTCATCCGGTGCCTTGCTCATGGGGGCGGCACCGGTCGAGCCGCTGTGGTGGGACGACGTGGTTGAACCCACCTTGGATCAGTTGCGTGAGGCTGCCGAGGTGATGTCCGCCGACGAGTTGGAGTGGGGCGGTGTTGCTCGGGCGGATGCTGCTCGGGGCGGATCGCGGCGACCAGTCGGAACTCGCAGGTTGGGTGCGCCGGGAGTGGGATTCAGATGTGGTGGGTGCTGATGTGCGCGCGTTGATGCACCTTTCGCCAGGGCCGGAACTGGTGGCTGCACTTGTGCGCTTGGGCTCGCGTGAAGTGTGCCCGGTTGACCACGGTCCAACCGTGGCTGAGGTGGGTCCGTGTGCCTGTCAGGTGATCATCGTGGCGGGGTGGCAGGCGGTCGCCGGCTGGCTGGGGGTGAAGGCGGCCGAGGCTGTGGTTGATGCTGCCGGGGCCACACCTCGGGTTTTCGTCCCGCAAGAGGTGCCCGCAGGTCGCGTCGTGGACGTTTCCCGCGAGGAGTTGGCTGCGGTTTTGCACCTGTCGCCATTGTCGGTGGCGGCCCGGATCTGTGCTGCCCGCGACCTGACGGCCTTTCCCGAGTGGGCGGCGTTGATAGCGGATGGTGTGGTGTCGGCCGGGGTGGGTCAGGTGGTAATGACCGAAACCGCGCGACTTTCCGAGGGTGCGCGCGCCGAAGTGATCGACCGGATGGTCTCAAAGGCACGAGCGCGCAAGGATGCGGACCGCGCTGGTTGGACTCCTGGCACCGCGCGCAGGGCGGTTCGGGCGGTGGTCTTGGCCGTGGCAGGGGACGAGCAGGCCGACGCTCGGGGGGCGGCCTATCAAGAGCGGCGAGTCACGGTGTCCCCTGGTACGCGACGGAATGGCGTGGCTCAATGCCTACCTCCCGGAGGTCGAGGCTCGGCGCATCCACGCTCGATTGACTGCTGCTGCGGCCGCGGTGAAGGCTGACGACCCGGATGATGCGCGCTCGGCAGATCAGCGTCGCGCGGACCTGCTTGTCGGGCTTCTGCTTGCAGCTCACGTCGGCACGTTGCCCGACTCTGTTCCGGGCGGAATGGAAGACGCCAACGCCGCCCATGTCTGCCCTGATCACGAGGGCAAGACCGAGGTGTCAGTGGTGGTGTCGATGGACACCTTGCTCGGCATCTCTGAGGCTTGTGGCGTCGTCGACGGGGTCGGTCCGGTGGATGCCGACATTGCTCGCGAGTTGGCCGCAGACGGTCGCTGGCGGCTATGGGTCACGGACGGTGCTGGAGGGAATGTGGTCGCGACCGGATCGCGCAGCTACACCCCATCGGCGTCACTTTCACGCCTGATCCGTGCCCGCGAAATGTCGTGCCGGATGCCCGGTTGCGCTCGCCGATCAGTGGACTGCGATCTGGACCACACAGTCCCGTACCCGGCAGCGCCGGGCACTGTGGCTGCGAACCTCGGCCCGCTGTGCCGGGTGCATCACAACATGAAGACTCACCACGGCTTCCAGTTGGAGAACGTGCCCGGTCCCGAGCCAGCTTGGCGATGGACCTTCCCTTCGGGACTCAGCCATTCCGGTTCCGCCGACCCGCCGCTGCCCGAGGCCTAGTCGGCAGTGGCGCGTGCGGCGATGCCTGCGACTAAACGCGCCAAAGCGTTTGGGGCCTGCTGCAGGAATAGCGATGGCTCGACGAGTTCAAGTTCAGCGAGTAGTGGCTGGCCCTCACTGTCGCGGATGAGGTCGATCCGCGCGTAGAGCAACTCGGGGTCGAGGTCGGCGATGATCTCTTCGGCCAATCGTCGCTCATCGTCGGCGATGGCCAGGGCGTCGCTGACCTGTTCGGGTGCGTCACCAAGTCGGGGGCTCTTGCGGATCGCGTGGGTGAAATCGCCATCGATCCAAATCACCGATCGCTCGCCGTAGTCCTCGACCGACTTCAGATATGGCTGCACCATCACTTCCCCGTTGGCCAATAGGCGACGCCAGAAGTCGCGTACAGGGGCACTGGTGGGGTCAGTGATGCGGTCGGTGAGGAAGGATCCCGCGCCCACCACTGGCTTGGCAACGACGTCATGCCAGCCGCGGTCGGCCATGATCTCGGCGAGGTCTACTGCTTCGTCTGCCCCTACCCACGCAGTCGGCACCACTGGGACACCTTGATATGCAAGATCGCGGAGATATCCCTTGTGGGTGTTCCAGCGCACGACCTCGACGGGGTTGAGCAGGCGGGTCTGAGCGCTTGCCAAGGTGGCCCATTCCAGGAAGTCATCTAGCCGCTCGATGTAGTTCCACGGCGATCGAAGCACCGCCAGGTCGAATGCGTTCCACTCAATGCTGGGGTCGTCCCAGGCGGTCAAGGTCGGTGCCAAGTCAGCCGCGCGGAGGGCATCCAGCAGCAGATCCTCGTCCACATCGGGTTCGGGCATCTCTCGACAAGTCACAACGGCGACACTCATGGCGGACATTGTGGCGCAGCCCAGCCGGCAATCTCTTGGTAGTAGTGCAACGCCAGCTCTTCACTCTCAGGGTCCGAGGCGGAGAAGCCGTGTCGCTCGTAGAAGCGGCGGGCGTCGTAGTCGCCCTCGTCTACATTGATCTCTACCAACTGGCAGTCCAACTCCTGTGTAGCGGCGAGGAGGTGTTCGATGATCGCCGAACCCACTCCTTGGCCACGATGCCCCGGCACCACATAGAACTCGTCCACCAACGCGACTGGGCCGTCAAACCAAACGTTGGGTCGAAGTGTCACCAGCGCGACACCCAGGGGCGGATCACCAGCCAGAATGCAATACGTGGCATCTCCGGCGAAAAGTCGTCGCAGCCGGAGATCCAACACCCCCACCCCGGGCGTGGGAGCATCGAACTCCGTGTTGAAGTCGTGCAGCAATTGGGCAACCTGAGGGGCCTCGGCGATTGAGGCCCGTCGAGTGCGCCACCGATTCACAGTCATTGGACAAGTTTCTCCTGGGCGGAGGTGCGGACCCTTCATCCGCCCGTTGGTGAGTTCGGGGGTGGGCAGTGTGCGGAGTGCCCCGTGGCGTAGACTGTTTCTTCGCACGCCCTATGGGGTGTGAACCATCCATCACCAACGAAAGGTCAGGCCTTCTCGCATGCCTAAGAAAGAAGGTGCCATCGAACTCGAGGGCACCATCGTAGAGTCGCTCCCGAACGCGATGTTCCGGGTCGAACTCGACAACGGGCACAAGGTGCTGGCTCACATCTCGGGAAAGATGCGCATGCACTACATCCGCATCCTCCCGGATGACCGGGTGGTTGTTGAACTGTCCCCGTACGATCTCACCCGTGGACGCATCGTCTACCGGTACAAGTGAGGATGACTAGAGACGATGAAGGTCCAGCCCAGCGTTAAGAAGATCTGCGACAAGTGCAAGGTGATCCGGCGGCACGGCCGCGTAATGGTCATCTGCGATAACCCCCGACACAAGCAACGTCAGGGCTAGTCAGCACTAGTCGTCACAAGCGCTACCCGACCCCCGCGCCAGTCGCCATGCGGCTGCGGGACGCCACCCCCGGAACGAAGGCCGGGGACCCACCAGGGCGGTGGGACCGGTAGCGCGAAAAGAAACCTTCGACCACAACCTGGCGGGCCGCAGGCCGACAGCCACGAGAATAAGGAGCACCACCGCCCTATGGCACGACTCGTTGGAGTCGATCTCCCGCGCGACAAGCGCCTTGAGGTTGCACTCACTTACATCTACGGCATCGGCCGGACCCGCGCACTGGAAGCCCTCGCCGCCACTGGCGTTGACGGATCCCAGCGGGTGCGCGACGTCAGCGAAGCCGACGTCATTGCGCTGCGCGACTACATCGACACCAACTTCAAGGTTGAAGGTGATCTTCGCCGTGAGGTAGCGGCGGACATTCGCCGCAAGGTTGAGATTGGTTGCTACCAAGGAATCCGGCACCGCCGCGGCTTGCCCGTGCGCGGACAGCGCACTCACACCAACGCGAGGACCCGCAAGGGTCGGCGCAAGACGGTGGCCGGCAAGAAGAAGGCCGGCAAGTAGTCGCTCGCGTCACGCCCTGACTTTCGCAACCTCAACAACTTTGGAGATCTGACCCAGTTATGCCCCCCAAGAGCACGGGCGCCCGCAAGGTGCGCCGCAAAGAGAAGAAAAACATTGCCCACGGGCACGCCCACATCAAGAGCACCTTCAACAACACCATCGTTTCAATCACCGACCCCGCCGGGGCAGTGATCGCGTGGTCCTCATCCGGCCAGGTCGGCTTCAAGGGTTCGCGTAAGTCGACCCCGTTCGCCGCCCAGCTGGCAGCTGAGGCCGCCGCCCGGCGTGCCATGGAGCACGGGATGCGCAAGGTGGACGTCTTCGTCAAGGGTCCCGGCTCCGGTCGGGAAACCGCAATCCGCTCGCTGCAGGCCGCTGGCCTCGAAGTCGGTGCGATCACCGACGTGACCCCTGTTCCGTTCAATGGCTGCCGCCCGCCCAAGCGGCGTCGAGTCTGAAGTTCGGGAGGAGACACCAGACCATGGCCCGTTACACCGGTCCCGACTGCAAGCGCTGCCGTCGTGAGAAGACAAAACTGTTCCTCAAGGGTTCCAAGTGCCTGTCACCAAAGTGCCCACTTGAGAAGCGCCCCTACCCGCCCGGCCAACACGGCAACGCGCGGGTGAAGGAGAGCGAATACCTGCTGCAGATGCGCGAAAAGCAGAAGGCTGCGCGGATCTACGGAGTGTTGGAGCGCCAGTTCCGCCGCTACTACGAAGAAGCCAACCGACGCCAGGGCAAGACTGGTGACAACCTGCTGACCATCCTCGAGAGCCGACTCGACAACGTCGTCTTCCGGGCCGGATTCGCCAAGAGCCGCGACGCCGCCCGGCAGAGCGTGCGCCACGGCCACATTCTGGTCAACGGCCGGAAGGTCGACATTCCCTCCTACCGAGTGTCGCCCAAGGACATCATCGAGGTTCGCCCAGGCGCCCGTACTTTGACGCCGTACCTGGTGGCAGAAGCCGAGGGTGCCGAGCACACCTCGCCGGGCTGGATTGAGGTCATTCCCGGGCAACTCCGGGTGCTGGTCCACTCGCTTCCGACTCGCGAACAGATCGACACGCTCGTCCAAGAGCAACTCATCGTCGAGCTCTACTCCAAGTAATCCGGAAAAACCCCGGCGTCAAATAGCGGTCGCCGAAGGAAGGAAACATCCGTGCTCATCGCACAGCGCCCCACCCTGGAAGAAGAGGTAGTCACCGACACGCGTTCCCGCTTCGTACTGGAGCCCCTGGAACCCGGATTCGGCTACACGCTGGGCAACTCCATGCGTCGAACCCTGCTGTCGTCGATCCCCGGTGCCGCCGTAACGTCGGTCAGCGTCGACGGCGTGCAGCACGAGTTCTCCACGATTGAGGGAGTCGTCGAAGACGTCACCGAAATCGTGCTGAACGTCAAAGGCATCGTCGTTTCAAGCGAACTCGACGAACCCGCGACGATGTACCTCCGCCACCAGGGAACTGGGGTAGTGACGGCGGGTGACATCCAGCCGCCGGCCGGGGTGGAGATCCACAACCCCGAATGGCACATTGCCACGGTGAACGACCGCGGCAGGCTCGAGATGGAGCTCGTAGTCGAGCGAGGCCGCGGCTACGTCCCGGCAGCACTCAACGCTGCCGAGGGAGCTCCAATTGGCCGGATTCCGGTCGATTCGATCTACAGCCCCGTCCTCAAAGTCACCTACAAGGTCGAGGCCACCCGAGTGGAAACGCGGACGGACTTCGACCGGCTAGTGCTCGATGTGCAAACCAAGCCGAGCATGGCCCCCCGTGACGCCGTTGCCTCCGCAGGCAAGACCCTGGTGGAGCTGTTCGGACTGGCCCGCGAACTCAATGTCGAAGCAGAGGGCATCGAGATCGGACCGTCACCCACGGAGACCTTCGTGGCCGAGCAGTTGAGCACCCCGATCGAGCAGCTGGACCTGACGGTTCGTTCGTACAACTGCTTGAAGCGGGAAGCGATTCACACCGTCGGCGAGCTCCTCACACGCTCAGAGGCCGACTTGCTCGACATTCGCAACTTTGGGCAAAAGTCCATCGATGAGGTCAAGGCTAAACTCCAAACCCTGGGCCTCACGCTCAAGGACAGCCCGCCAGGATTCGACGTCGCCGCAGCGGTGGATTTCTACCCTGACGATGATTCGAGCTTCGTCGAAGACGAGCAGCTCTAGGCCATTTCAGTCATAGATTCAAGGAGACAGCACCATGCCGACGCCCACGAAGGGGCCCCGCCTCGGCGGCGGACCGGCGCACCAACGTCTGATGGTGGCCAACCTCGCGACCTCGCTGTTTGAACACGGCCGGATCACGACCACGGCAGCCAAGGCCAAACGGTTGCGACCGGTCGCCGAACGACTCGTCACCTACGCGAAGAAGGGTGACCTAGCGTCGCGACGCCGGGTCATGCGAGTAGTCCGCGACACGACGGTGGTGCACGAACTGTTCACCGAGATCGGTCCGCGCTACGCCAATCGCAACGGTGGCTACACCCGCACCACCAAAATCGGCAACCGTAAGGGCGACAACGCTCCGATGGTCGTGATCGAGCTTGTGGAGCCGTTGGCCGAACAAGTCGTGGCCGAAGCCGTGGGTGCTACCAAGCGCGCAGCCAAGGAACAGCAAGCGCCTGCCGCTGAAACACCCGCAACCGAAAGCTCTTGATCACTTCGCTTTCAGTACGTGACGCGGAGGGCGCCGGCGACGGCGGCCTCCGCGTTCGTATTCGTGCCCGGCTTGCCTACGACGGCACCGACTTCTCCGGTTGGGCCAGGCAGCCAGACCGGCGGACGGTCCAGGCCGAGGTGGAACGCGCCCTGACTGTTGCGCTGCACCATCCCGTCCCCGTCCAAGTGGTATGTGCCGGCCGCACCGACGCCGGTGTGCACGCCCGCGACCAACACATCCATGCCGATCTGCTGGCTGAGGTGTGGAACCCGGCAGACACCCACAGGCTCGTGCGTCGGATCAACGGCCTACTGCCCGATGACGTGCGCATGCTGGACCTCGCCAGTGCACCCGCTGGCTTCGATGCCAGGTTCTCGGTGCTCAGTCGGCGTTATTGCTACCGCCTCACAGATGGCACCGAAGTTGATCCGCTGCAGCGGCGATTCGTGGTGGCGTGGCCGCACGTACTGGATCTTGAGGCCATGAACACCGCAGCTGGTGCGGTGCTAGGGGAACATGATTTCGCGGCCTTCTGTCGGCGACGACCGGAGGCCTCGTCCGTCAGGACGCTACGCCACCTACGCTGGCAGCGCGACGCACAAGGCGTGGTGGCGATGAGCATTGAGGCGGATGCCTTCTGCCACTCAATGGTGCGCTCCCTGGTGGGAGCCTTCCTACCCGTGGGAAGTGGCCGGCGTCCGCCGGAGTGGCCGGCCACCGTACTGGCAGGCGGCAAGCGGATCCCAGAGGTCGTGGTGATGCCAGCGCGCGGCCTGGTACTGGAGCGAGTCAGCTACGCGGACGATCCGGCAGCGCAAGCGACGGTGGCACGCCGGGTGCGAGGCCCAATTTCGAGCGGTGTAGGCTAAAGCGGTTGGCGCCGAGAGGCGCTCTGGTGCCGCGCCTCCAGCCAGACAAGGGGTCCATCTCGATGGGCAGCTTCGTTTGACTGTCGGCAGCGGTGGTCGCCCCGACAAAGCCGCCCCAAGAATCTAGGTGAAGGTCAGACATGCGCACGTACAGCCCAAAGCCCGGCGAGATCACTCGGCAGTGGTACGTCGTCGATGCCACCGACGTGGTGCTCGGACGTCTTGCGTCGCACGTGGCAGCACTGCTGCGCGGCAAGCACAAGACCACGTTCGCCCCGCACGTCGACACTGGTGACTTCGTCATCGTGATCAATGCCGAGAAGGTGGCCCTCACCGGTGCGAAGGCCGAGCAGAAACTCGCCTTCCGCCACAGCGGCTACCCGGGTGGGCTGAAGGCGACGAAGTACACCGAACTGCTGGCCACCAACCCCGCGCGTGCCGTGACCAAAGCCGTCGCGGGCATGGTCCCCCACAACTCGCTCGGTCGCAAGCAGTTGACCAAGCTGAAGGTCTACGCCGGCCCGGACCACCCTCACGCCGCGCAGCAACCGCAGCCATTCACAATCACCCAGATCGCGCAGTAGTCGCGCTCCTCCCAACACCAGACGTCAGGCATCGAAAGGACACTCGTGACCGAGATCATTGAGGTGGAGGAAGAAGTCCTCACCAGTTGGAGTTCCGAGGACTCCGAGGCGGCGCCGGCTGGCGCATCCTCCGCCCGGCCAGCGCTCACCGGCCCGGCACGGGCCACTGGGCGTCGCAAAGAGGCGATCGCTCGAGTGCGCATTGTTCCCGGTACCGGCGAGTACACGCTGAACGGTCGCTCGCTGCAGGAGTACTTCCCGAACAAGGTGCACCAGCAACTGATCAACGAACCGTTCGCTGTGGTCGGTGCCGAAGGTGCCTACGACGTGATCGCCAACCTTTCTGGTGGCGGGCCGTCCGGTCAGGCTGGTGCCCTGCGCCTGGGGATCGCTCGGGCCCTCAACGAGGTCGACTCGGAAGTTAACCGCCCCGCCCTCAAAGCCGCCGGCTTCCTGACAAGGGACTCCCGCGTGAAAGAGCGGAAGAAGTACGGCCTCAAGAAGGCGCGCAAGGCTCCCCAATACTCGAAGCGTTAGTAATGGGTGGCCGACTTTTCGGCACCGATGGTGTGCGGGGTCTGGCAAACGTCGACCTCACTGCAGAGGTAGCCGTCGACTTGGCCGTCGCCGCGGCCCACGTGCTGGGCGATGCTGGAGCCTTCAGCCACGAGTCCCGCACTCGTCCGCTGGCCATTGTCGGACGAGACACCAGGGTCAGCGGTGAGTTCCTGGAAGCCGCTGTCGTGGCAGGCTTGGCAAGCGCCGGTGTGGACGTTCAGGTAGTGGGCGTAATCCCCACCCCGGGTGTTGCGTTCTTGACTGCGGACCTGGATGCGGACCTCGGTGTGATGCTTTCGGCGTCCCACAATCCGATGCCGGATAACGGGATCAAGTTCTTTGCCCGTGGTGGCGTGAAGCTCGCCGATGAACTCGAAGACCAGATCGAGACCAGGATGGGCGAAGCCTGGGATCGTCCAATCGGCGCCGGACGTCGGCCGGGTGCACGATGGACGGGACCTCATCCAGCGCTACGTGGACCACTTACTTTCGGCCACCCCGAATCGCCTCACCGGGATCCGGTGTGTCGTCGACTGCGCCCACGGCGCTGCCAGTGACATTGCTCCTGGCACGTACCGTCGGATGGGCGCCGAGGTCATCGCCATCCACGCTTCACCGGACGGGTACAACATCAACGACGGTGTCGGATCGACCCATATGGACGGTCTGCAGCACGCGGTGCTGGAACACCGTGCGGATATCGGCATTGCCCATGACGGCGACGCGGACCGTTGCCTCGCAGTAGATGCCCATGGTCGCATCGTCGACGGCGATCAGATGATGGCGATTCTGGCGGTTCATCTGAAGGAGCACGGGGAACTGTTCGAGGACACCTTGGTGGCCACTGTGATGAGCAACCTCGGGCTCAAACTCGCGATGGCCGACTATGGCATCACGCTGGTGGAGACGGCGGTCGGCGATCGTTATGTCCTGGAGGAGATGCGGGCCGGACGATACAGCCTGGGCGGTGAGCAGTCTGGCCATGTGGTGCTGGCGCAGCACGCCACCACCGGTGATGGTCTGCTCACTGCGTTGAATCTGATGGCAGTGATGGCTTCGACCGGATCGCCGCTGGACGAACTGGCCTCAGTGGTGACAGTGCTGCCGCAGGTGCTGATCAACGTCGGGGGCGTTGACAAGGCCGCTTTGGCGGGCAACGACACGGTGGCGCAGGCGGTTGCGCTCGCCGAATCAGAACTCGACGGGCAGGGCCGGGTGCTGCTGCGAAAGTCGGGCACGGAGCCACTGGTGCGGGTGATGATTGAAGCGCCAACCGACGATCAGGCTCGGCGGCTCGCTGAGCAGTTGGCTGCGGTCGTGCGGCAAGAGTTGTCCCTGACCTGATTCACCTGGCAGTTGGGTTACGCTCAACTCCATGTGTGGAATCGTGGGATACGTGGGGTCGAAGCAGGCCCTGGAAATCGTCGTCGAAGGTCTGCGACGGCTGGAGTACCGCGGGTATGACTCAGCCGGTGTCGCGGTGATAACCGGCGGCGAGTTGGAGATGCGAAAGAAGGCTGGCAAGCTGGCCAACCTCGAGGCGCTGCTGGGCGAGGACCCGCTCCCGGATTCGACCACCGGCATCGGGCATACCCGATGGGCCACCCACGGCGCCCCGAACGACATCAACGCGCACCCGCACCTCAGCGGCGATGCCCGGATCGCAATCATCCACAACGGCATCATCGAAAACTTTGCCGAACTGCGCGCTGAGTTGGTGGCCCAAGGTGTGGAAACCGTCAGCGAAACCGACTCCGAGGTGGCCGCGCACCTCCTCGCGCTGGCATTGCCCGACTGGCAGGGAGACCTCGCAGCGGCGATGCGAGCCGTGTGTCGGCGCCTCGAGGGTGCCTTCACCCTGGTGGCCATCGACGCGGACGCGCCGGATCTGGTGGTGGCCGCACGTCGGAACTCGCCACTGGTAGTGGGCCGAGGCATTGGCGAGAACTTCGTCGCCTCGGACGTTGCCGCGTTCATCGCCCACACCAGGGATGCGATCGAATTGGGGCAGGACCAAGTAGTGGTGCTGACCAAGGACGACATCACCATCACGGACTTCGACGGTAATCCCGCGGAGTACAACGAGTTCGAAGTCACCTGGGATGCCTCCGCAGCCGAAAAGGGCGGCTTCGACCTGTTCATGCTCAAGGAGATCGCCGAACAGCCCCGTGCGGTGGCCGATACCTTGCTGGGTCGAATCAACCGGCAGGGGCTGTTGCAGCTCGACGACATGCGACTGACACCCGACGAACTGCGTGCGATCGAGAAAGTCGTGATCATTGCCTGTGGGACTGCCTTCCACGCCGGCATGGTCGCCAAGTACGCGATCGAGCACTGGACGCGCATTCCCTGCGAAGTCGAATTGTCCAGCGAGTTCCGCTACCGAGACCCCATCGTCGACGCACGCACCTTGGTGATTGCCATTTCGCAATCCGGTGAAACGATGGACACCCTGATGGCCTTGCGGCACGGCCGCCAGCAGGGTGCCAAAGCATTGGCAATCTGCAACACCCAAGGGGCCACGATCCCGCGGGAATCCGATGCTGTGCTTTACACCTACGCCGGACCGGAAATCGCGGTGGCGTCCACCAAGGCATTCCTGACTCAGATCGTCGCCACCTACCTGGTCGCTCTGTATCTGGCTCAGGTGCGCGGGCACATGTTTGGCGACGAGATTCGGGCCATGGTGGACGAATTGTCGGACATGCCGAACGCTGTGGATCTGGTGCTCGACACCACCGAAGGCGTGCGGGAACTTGCCCGGGAGTTCGCCGACGCGACGTCGGTGTTGTTCATCGGCCGCCACGTTGGATTCCCGGTTGCGCTGGAGGGTGCGCTCAAACTCAAAGAGTTGGCCTACATGCATGCCGAGGGCTTCGCAGCTGGGGAGCTCAAACACGGCCCGATCGCGCTGATCGAGGAAGGTGTTCCGGTGGTGGTCATGGTGCCGTCACCCAGGGGGCGGAGCCTGCTGCACGAAAAGATCGTGTCCAACATCCAGGAGGTTCGAGCCCGCGGCGCGATCACCATCGTGGTTGCCGAGGAGGGCGACGAACTGGTGGTGCCCTACGCAGATCACCTGATCCGGGTGCCGCAAGTGCCGACGCTGATGCAGCCACTGGTGTCCACGGTGCCGCTGCAAGTTTTCGCGTGCGAGATGGCGACGGTCAAGGGCCACGACGTTGACCAACCGCGCAATCTAGCCAAGAGCGTCACGGTCGAGTGAGTATGCGACACGCGTACCGGGTGGCCGAAGTTCGAGCGGCCGAAGCCGCGGTCATGGCACGCCTGCCCGAAGATGCGCTGATGGCCGTCGCGGCGCGGGGGCTGGCGGTAGCGACGATGCGCTGGCTGGAGGGCCGCGGTGCAAGGGTTTCGGGGACTCGCGTGGTGGTGCTCGCGGGCGCTGGCAACAACGGTGGAGACGCGCTGCACGCTGCGGCCTATCTAGCCCGCCGTGGGGCTGGGGTGACGGCGGTGGCGTTGACCGAATCTCCGCATCAAGCCGGAACCGCGGCGTTGCTCGCAGCCGGTGGGCGGATGCTGTCGCTGCCGGATCAAGCTGCAGTCACCGAAGCCCTTGCCATGATTGGGTCCGCGGATGTGGTGCTCGACGGGATCGTCGGAATCGGGGCGGTGGGTCCGCTGCGCCCGCCGGCGGACCAACTCGCACGGGCCGCCGCGGGAAAGACCATCGCCGTGGATCTGCCCAGCGGAGTCGATCCCGACACCGGAGTGGTGGCTGATCCAGCGGCCTGTGTGAGTGCCGAACTCACGGTGACGTTCGGGGTCCTCAAACCCGGGCTCGTCCTGCCGGAGGGTTCCTGGCGGACCGGAATGCTGCACCTCGTGGACATCGGGCTGGAACCCGAACTAGCCACGGTGGCCCCTGAGGTGGTGGTGCTGGACGCGGCTGGTGCGGCTGGGCACGTGCCGCAGCCTGGTCGATTCGACGACAAATACACCCGCGGCGTTGTGGGCGTGGTCGCCGGTTCGACTGCGTACCCCGGCGCCGGCATCCTCTGTTCGGGAGCCGCCAGGCTCGGTGGTGTGGGAATGGTCCGGTACGCCGGCGGTGCGCCTGACCCGGTGGTCACGCGGTGGCCGGAGGTGGTCCCGAGCCACAGTGACCCCGTTGCTGCGGGTCGCGTGGAAGCCTGGATCGTGGGCCCAGGGGCGGGCGTCGACGACGCTGCGAAACGACGACTGGAGCAGGCACTCGACGCCGACGTGCCGGTGTTGATCGACGCCGACGCCATCACTTTGGTGGCCGACGATTCGTCCCTGCGGTCGCGAGTTGCGCAGCGGACGGCACCCACGTTGTTCACCCCTCACGCTGGGGAATTCGCCCGTCTGGGCGGCGACCTGAAGAACCCGGGTGGACGCCTCGCCGCGGTGCGGACGTTGGCAGCGGATCTCGGTGCTGTGGTGTTGCTGAAAGGCGCCGACACCCTGGTCGCGGCTGCCTCCGGCCCCGCCGCAGTCTCGTCGAGTGGACCACCTGACCTCGCCACCGCCGGCAGCGGCGACGTGTTGGCGGGCCTGGTCGGATCCATGCTCGCTGCCGCGAACGCTCGGGGAAGCGGCGACTTGACCGACACCGAGGTGGTCGAAATCGCCGCTGCCGGGGCATACCTGCACGGCCTTGCCGGTCGGTTGGCGGCAGCCGGTGGTACCCCGATTGTGAGTGAGGACGTCCTTGGCCACGTTGCGGCGGCGGTGGCCGTTGCCCGTGCGTCCACGAGGGCGTGAGGCCGATGCGCGCCTGGGCCGAGATCGATCATGATGCCCTCCGTCATAACGTCGGGGTGCTACGGGCCGCTGCCGGTGACGCGCAAGTCATGGCGGTGGTGAAGGCGGACGCCTATGGGCACGGTCTGGCGCCGGTTGCGGCTACGGTCCGGGAGGCGGGCGCCGATTGGCTGGGTGTGGCCTTGCCCGCTGAAGCTCTTGCGTTACGTGCAACTGGCGACACCGGCCCGCTGCTGTGTTGGTTGGCCGTGCCCGGTGACCCGTTTGCCGAGTGCATCGACGCGGGCATTGACGTCAGCGCCTACGACGAACGGATGCTCGCGGAGGTCATCGAGGCGGCTCGGGTGACCGGCGCCCCAGCACGGGTGCACCTCAAAGTTGACACCGGCCTGTCGCGGGGAGGCGCCATGCCGCCGTGGCAGGACTTCTTCACCCAGGCCAAACGGGCCGAGGCCGACGGCGTGATCCAGGTCGTGGGGATCTGGTCGCATTTCGCCTACGCAGACGAGCCCAGACACCCCACCGTCACCTCTCAGGTGGAGGCATTCGAGGCTGCCTGCGAAGCCGCCACACGGGCCGGATTGCGGCCGCAACTGCGCCATCTGGCGAACTCCGCCGCCACCCTCGCGCTACCTGGCACGCACTACGACCTGGTGCGCCCCGGGATCGCCGTGTACGGCATCTCGCCGGGAGCCGCAGTGGGCACCGAGGCCGAACTGGGACTGCGCCCGGTGATGACACTGAAGTCGCGATTCGTCTCCGTGAAGCAACTCCCGGCGGGGAGCGGAATCTCCTACGGCCACCAATACGTCACCCCACGGAACACCACCGCTGGGCTGATCCCGCTGGGGTATGCCGATGGGATTCCTCGGGCGGCCACGAATGTGGGTCCAGTGCTGGCAGCCGGACAGGTGCGAACCATCGCGGGGCGGGTATGCATGGACCAGGTGGTGGTTGATCTCGACTCGGCGCCCGCTCAGGCTGGCGACGAGGTGGTGCTGTTCGGTGACGCCGCCAACGGCCACCCCACCGCCACCGAGTGGGCGAATCGCACCGACACCATTGCCTACGAGATCGTCACCCGGATCGGCCCGCGAGTGCCGCGGGTGGCAGTGAGAACCCGGACTGAAGAGGAGACCCCCCGTGGCTGAGGCACCGCTGGCGATCAAAGTGGCGGGTGTGGTCGCAGCCCTGGCCACAGGTGCTGCCGCCGGGGTGGTGGCCGAGCGGCGTTTCGTGCGGCGCAAACTCACCGCAGATCCTTGGCTGCGCGACCGGCTTGGTGCGTTGCGTGGCGAGAAGGTGCTGGTCGAGGCGTCCGACGGCACCGAATTGCATGTTGAAGTGGACACACCGGAGGGATTTGATCCCACCCGGCACCCCACGGTTGTGTTCAGCCACGGCTACACCCTCAACCAGGACACCTGGCACTTCCAGCGGGAGGCCATGCGACCGTTCACCCGGCTGGTGTTCTGGGATCAACGCGCACACGGCCGATCCAAGCGCGGCCCGGCCGGAAGTCACACCATCGACCAACTCGGCCACGACCTGCACCGGGTGATCAGCGACGTGGTTCCGATGGGTCCGCTCATGCTCGTCGGGCATTCGATGGGTGGCATGACCGTGATGTCGTTGGCGGAGCACTACCCGGAGTTGATCCGGGAGCGGGTGGACGGCGTGGCGCTGCTCGGCACCAGCGCGGCGGGAATCATGGACATGCCGCTGGGTCTCCCAGCACCGCTGGCCCGGGCTGCGAACCGCTTGACTCCGGTGGTGGCACCACAGTTGGTGGCCCGCGGCGCCCTGATCGACGCCACCCGTGAGCGGGCCAGCGACCTGAGCAAGATCATTCTGCACCGCTACAGTTTCGGTTCCAGCGTTCCGGTGGAGGTGGCAGAGTTCACCTTCGACATGATCAACGCAACGCCGGTCGACGTGGTGGGGGAGTTCCTACCGACTTTCCAGACGCACGACAAATCCGAGGCGTTGGCGACTCTTGATGGGATCGAAGTACTGGTCATGGTGGGAACGGCCGACCTCATGACGCCTCAGATCCACTCCCAGGAAATCATCAAACGAGTGGCACATGCCGAACTCGTGCTACTGCCCAGCACCGGCCACATGTTGATGATGGAGCGGCCGGAGGAAGTCAACCGCGAGTTGCTGGACCTGTTCCGCCGCGCCGAACGCTCGGCGCAGGCCGCAGCTGGCGAGGCGGCGACCGACCGGTGACGCTGCCGCTGGTTGACGAGGCAGCCACCGAGCAGGCTGGCGTTGCTCTGGCCACCCTGCTCCGCGCTGGCGACTTGGTGATTTTGACCGGCCCGTTGGGAGCCGGGAAAACCACGTTCACGCGTGGGATTGGCCGCGGTTTGGGAGTGCGCGGACCGGTCGCCTCACCCACGTTTGTGATTGCTCGGGTGCATCCCTCGATGTGCGGCGGTCCAGACCTCGTACACGTCGACGCGTATCGGCTTGCGGGTCCGGCAGACCTTGATGACCTCGATCTGGAAGCGGATGCTGCCGACTCGGTCACCGTGGTGGAGTGGGGGCGCGGCAAAGCTGAGCAGATGTCCACCGATCGGCTGGAAATCGAACTCGTCGCCGCCGGGCCAGACGGAGAACAGCGGGCCTTGACCGTGCGTGCGGCGGGCCCACGGTGGGCAGGTGTGGAAGTGGAGGGACTCCTCGCCTAGCCTGGTGCGGTGCCGGTCATCCTCGCACTTGATACTTCGACGCCCCGGGTGTCCGTTGCGATTCTGCACGACGGCGGGGTGGCTGGAGTACGGATCGACGCCGGTCGGCGAACTGGTGCGTTGCTGGCCCCAACCGTGGCTGACCTACTGGCGGCGCACGACATTTCCCCCGACGACCTCACGGGAGTGGCGGTCGGAGTCGGCCCCGGCCCCTACACGAGCCTGCGGGTGGGAATCATGTTCGCGGCCACCGTCGGGTACGCCAGCCACGTTCAGGTAGTCGGGGCGTGCAGTCACGACGTGATCGCACGCAAGGCCATGAACTCGTTGCCGGTCGGCGGCGTGACCAGCGACGCCACGTTCAGCGTGGCCACAGACGCCCGCCGGCGTGAGGTCTACTTGTCGCGCTACGACCGAGCCGGTACCCGGATCACCGGGCCGGTGGTGCTGCCAGCTGACGACGCCCGCTTGCGATGGCCGGACGACCACTGGGTCTCGGACGCCTCTCCCGACGCCCGTGCACTCGCAACCTGGGCAGCAACGGAGTGGCCGACGACCACCGCGGAACTCCAGGCGGTGCCGGCCCGCTGGCAGAGCGCCGCGAGCGATGGCGCTGAGTCCGGATGGGTGCCACAGGCGTTGCTAGTGCCGCAGCCGCTGTACCTTCGGCGTCCCGACGCGACTGAACCCGTCCGCACATGAGCACGCAAACGCTGTCCGAAAGCAGCGCCCCAGGGCACCCAGACCTGCGCCTGGTCCCGATGCGATGGTGGCACCTCGACGAGGTGGTCCGACTAGAACAGACGACCTTTGGTGCCGGTCAGGGTGCCTGGGGCCACTCGCAGTTCTACGCCGAATTGGCCGCGCCGGGACGCTGGCTGCAGGTGCTCACCGACGGTTCGCAGGTGTGGGGGTACGTCGATGTTGCGGTGGTCGGGCGGGACGCGGACCTCATGACGATCGTGGTCGCACCGCAGCTTCGCGGGCAGGGCTGGGGGTTGCGACTATTGGACGCTGGCCGCCGGGCCGCTGCTGAACACGGTGCCGATGTGATGTTCCTGGAAGTTCGTGCGGACAACCCGGCGCGCAGGCTCTACGAGCGCGCGGGCTTCGTCCGGATCGACACCAGGCGCGACTACTACGGACCAGGCGAAGATGCGTGTGTGATGCGAGGGAGGACGAGTTGAGTACGCCATCGGCTTCCGAAGACGCCCTCGTGTTGGGGATTGAGACGTCCTGCGACGAGACCGGCATTGGGCTGGTGCGCGGCACCACATTGCTCGCCGATGCGGTTGCGTCGTCGGTCGACGACCACGCCAGATTCGGCGGTGTGGTGCCCGAAATCGCCAGCCGTGCCCATACCGAGGCGATGTTGCCCACGCTCGCACGTGCGTGTGCCGAGGCCGGCGTGGCCCTGACTGACGTTGATGCAGTCAGCGTGACCGCTGGGCCGGGTTTGGCCGGCGCTTTGCTGGTCGGAACGTCGGCCGCGCAGGCACTGGCCTGGTCGCTGGGGGTGCCGTTGTACGGGGTCAACCATCTGGCAGCACACGTGGCCGTGGACCGGCTTGAGCATGGCCCGCTGCCGGAGCCCGCCATCGCACTGCTGGTCTCCGGCGGGCACACAAGTCTGCTGCAAGTCGACGACATCACAGCCGAAGTGACCCCACTGGGCGCCACCTTGGACGATGCCGCAGGGGAGGCCTTCGACAAGGTGGCTCGACTGCTAGACCTGCCATTTCCGGGCGGTCCGCACATCGATCGAGTAGCCACCGAAGGTGACCCCAAAGCGATCCGCTTCCCGCGTGGGCTCACCGCGGCCAAGGATCAGGCCCGCCACGCTCACGACTTCTCGTTCTCCGGTTTGAAGACCTCGGTGGCACGGTGGGTGCAGGCGCAACGGGACGACGGCCAAGCCATTGCGGTAGCCGACGTTGCGGCTTCCTTCCAGGAGGCGGTGGTCGACGTCCTCACAGCGAAAGCCATCGCCGCCTGCCGCCAGACCGGGGTGGAGCATCTGCTCATCGGTGGGGGTGTGGCGGCCAACACCCGACTTCGCGCCCTCGCGCAGGCTCGCTGCGACGCAGCCGGGGTGAGCCTGCGAATCCCTCGTCCGGGGCTGTGCACGGACAACGGGGCGATGGTTGCCGCGTTAGGTGCGGCCCTGGTGCAGGCCGGGGTGGAGCCGTCGCCCTTGGGAATCGCCGCGGACTCTTCGGCTCCGGTCACCGAGGTGTTGGTCGGCTAGGCGACTGGTGCGCGTGTGGTGGATCAGACCGGGCGGCACAGGCACACGTACGTCGTTCGGGCCGGGCCAAGACTCATGACGACCAGGACGCCGCGGGCGCCGGATCCGGGCAGTTTCAGTTCGCTGCGCACACGTGTCGGATCGAGCCGGCGTCCCCGGCCGGTGACCTCGAGGTGACCGATTCCGTGTTCGGCGCACGCCGCTCGCAGACGCCGCGGATCATAGGTTCCGGAGTCCAGCACCTGCCACGAGCGCGCGGCAGGCGTGAGCACCGGCGACATCGGTTCCGACGATGCGAGGTACGCCAGGTGGGAGTCGACTAGGCGAGCACCTGCGGCGGTTGCGAATTCAGCGACCACCCCGGAGCGCACGATTGCCGGATCCGGGTCGAACAGGTACTCGCCGGACAGCGGTGGGTGCGCGGTTGCTGGCGGCGGGGCGGAGTCGGCAACAATCCGCACCAGGGCGCGGCCATCCTCGTCGAGGATGACTGCGGATCGGCGGTGAGGTGCAGCAACTGCGACGTCTGCCCGCCACCAGGACACGCAGGTCTCAAGTAGTTGGCCGCCTTGCGAAAGCCACTCGGCGTCCACCTGGCAGCCGGGGACCTCGGTGATCTCCTCGTGCGGCAGACCCGGCGCTGCCTTGACCATCAGCACCCGGGGGGACGCGGGTGCGGCGCCCACCCGTTGCGCTTGGGCCAGCACCCACGCCCACGGCGGTGACCACTGCTGTGGATCGTCCAGACGCAGGTGTCGGCCATCCGGGCGCCGCTGTTCAGATCGACGTGAGGGGTCCACGAACCAGGCGTCGGCTTCGCTGGCCAAGTCCAACACAGCCGGGTCGGTGCATGATCCGACGATCACTTCCACCGGCTGCCCGGCCGCTGTGCGGCGGGTGTTGGCCGCGGCTAACGACGCCGTCGTCGGATCCTGCTCCACGGCTACCACCGACATCCCAGCCCGTGCGAAGGCCAGTGCATCCAGACCCAGCCCGCAGGTCAGATCGGCCACGGATCGGATTCCTGCTGCCCGCAGCGTCGCCGCCCGATAGTGGCTGGTGGCCGGCCTCGACGCCTGCTCCAAACCGCTGGAAGTCCACAACAACTCCCGACCCAAGGGGCCGAACCTCTGCTCGGCGCGGGCCGCTAACTCCGCCTGCACGGTGGCGGCCCGGATGAGTTCGTCGGTCGCGGCTGGGTAGCGGCGCTGCAGTATCCCGCGAGCTGCCAACGCATCAAGGCCCATCGCGGCGTCGATCACAGCGCGGCCCAATTCAGAGTCCAGGATCGCCGGAGGCGGCGCGCTTGTGGGTGTCTCACTGTGCTGCACTTGGCGCCTCTCGTCGGACTGGGCTCTGACTGACGTGCTGCTGAGTTTTTCTGCACACGCACACAGCCCGCCTATTGGCACTCCGAATGGGTGAGTGCTAACGTAGGTGCTGGCACTCGCAAGGTGTGAGTGCCAGCGGAAACGTCACCCGCACCGCGACGGCGGTTGGCATTCCACCACCATGCGTATCCACGTCCACTATGGAGGTTAGACCGTGTCGGTCGCCATCAAGCCGCTCGAGGACCGAATCCTCGTGCAACAGCTCGACGCCGAGCAGAAGACTCAGTCGGGTCTGGTTATTCCGGACACCGCCAAGGAGAAGCCACAAGAGGGCAAGGTCCTCGCCGTGGGTCCCGGCCGTTTCAACGAGGACGGCGACGAGCGCGTTCCCATGGATGTCAGCGTCGGCGATGTCGTCGTTTACTCCAAGTACGGGGGAACCGAGATCAAGTACCAAGGTGAGGAGTACCTCATCCTGTCGGCCCGCGACGTCCTCGCGATCGTCGAGAAGTAATTCCACGCACGCGACACGCCCCGGGTACAGCACAGTGCACCACGCTGCACCCGGGGCGTTGTGCGCGATCGAGTAAGCAAACGGAGAACAGATGCCAAAGATTTTGGAATTCGACGACGCCGCCAGGAAGTCACTTGAGCGCGGTGTCGACCACGTGGCCGACACGGTCCGTGTGACGTTGGGACCCAAGGGCCGCAACGTGGTTTTGGACAAGGCCTGGGGTGCCCCGACCATCACCAACGATGGCGTGACAATCGCCCGGGAAATCGAATTGTCCGATCCCTACGAGAACCTTGGTGCCCAACTCGTCAAAGAGGTTGCGACCAAGACCAACGACGTGGCCGGGGACGGCACCACGACCGCTACCGTCCTCGCGCAGGCGATGGTGCGCGAAGGGCTCCGGATGGTCACCGCGGGAGCGGCGCCACTGAGCGTGAAGCGTGGAATCGATGCCGCAGTTGAGGCAGTGAACGCCGAACTGTCCGCAACGTCGCGCAAGATCGAGGGACGCGGCGAGATTGCCCAGGTGGCGACCATCTCCAGCCAAGACCCAGAGGTCGGTGAGGTTATCGCCGAAGCTTTCGACAAGGTCGGGGCCGATGGTGTCATCACTGTGGAAGAGTCCCAGGCCACCGGCGTGGAACTCGACTACACCGAAGGTATGCAGTTCGACAAGGGCTACATCTCGCCCTACTTCGTGACTGATGCCGAGCGCATGGAAGCGGTCCTCGATGACCCCTTCATCCTGCTGGTGCAGGGCAAGGTGTCTGCGATTGCAGATCTGCTGCCGGTGCTCGAGAAGGTTGCGCAGTCGGGTAAAGCGCTGTTCATCATTGCCGAGGACGTCGATGGTGAGGCGTTGAGCACCATCGTGGTGAACAAGATGCGCGGCATCTTCACCTCGTGCGCAGTGAAGGCGCCCGCCTTCGGCGATCGGCGCAAGGCGATCCTGCAGGACATCGCCATTCTCACCGGGGCCACTGTGGTTTCCGAAGAGATCGGGTTGAAGCTGGACCAGGTGAGCTTGGACGATCTGGGTACGGCTCGCCGCGTGGTGGTCACCAAGGACACGACCACGATCGTCGATGGTGCTGGCGAGCACTCGGCCGTGGTTGAGCGAGAGGCTCAGATTAGGGCCGAGATTGACCGCAGCGACTCCGACTGGGACCGCGAGAAGCTGCAGGAGCGGCTGGCGAAGCTCGTCGGCGGGGTCTGCGTGATCAAGGTCGGTGGCTACACCGAGGTTGAGCAGAAGGAACGTAAACTTCGTATCGAAGATGCGGTGTCGTCCACCCGTGCGGCAATTGAAGAGGGCATCGTCGCCGGCGGCGGGGCTGCCCTGGTGCACGCCACGTCGGTGCTTGCCGAGGACCTCGGCCGAACCGGCGACGAGAAGGCCGGCGTCGCGATTGTGCGCAAGTCGGTCGTCGAACCGCTTCGTTGGATTGCCGAAAATGCCGGTGAGCAGGGCTACGTCATCGTGTCGAAGGTCTCGGAATTGGGCGGCCGCGACGGCTACAACGCCCGAACCGACACCTACGAGGACCTCGTGGCTGCCGGTGTGATCGATCCGGTGAAGGTGACCAAGGCGGCACTAGAGAATGCCGCGTCGGTTGCGGGGATGTTGCTCACCACGGATGTGCTCGTGGTGGAGAAGCCGGAAGAAGACGAAGATGAAGACGCAGGCCATGGACACTCCCACCACCATGGAGCGGTGCACTAGCCTTCGAGGCGAATAAGGGAATAGCACAAAAAGCGAGGGGCTCGAACCGTAATCGGTTCGAGCCCCTTAGCTGTCAGGAGAGCGGACGGGAAGCGAGAGCTAGCTTGCTCGGGCTAGGCGACGTGCGCTCCACAGGCGTTCGCGCTCATCCTCGCTCATGCCGCCCCAGACGCCGTATGGTTCCCTAACTGCCAGCGCGTGCTCGGCGCACTCGCGCAACACGGGGCACTGTGCGCAGATCGCTTTTGCTGCGGTCTCGCGAGCTTCACGCGCGGCACCGCGCTCGCCCTCTGGATGGAAGAAAAGATTGGGATCTTCGCCCCTACACGCGCCATCAAGCTGCCAGTCCCAGCGGTCGGCGTTGGGCCCGGGGAGCCGAGAGATATCTGCCATGTCGCACCTCCTGTATGAGTGACTTCACTGTACCAATCGTTGCAAACATTATGCAAGGACCCCCTCTGAACAATTTTTTGGACAATGCCGGACGCCGCGCGGCGGGTCGAGTGGCGTAATCGGCGGACGGGTCCACACTTATGGCGTGACTGCTGCGAGTTCCGACCTGTCCTCAGCGGAGGGTCCAGGTCTTTCGGTCGCGGCCGTTGCTCGCCGCCTGGGGGTATCCCCGTCCACTCTTCGGACCTGGGATCGTCGCTATGGCATTGGACCTAGTGGCCACACTGATGGGTCGCATCGCCGATATTCCTCAGCCGACTTGGCGCGACTTCTCCACATGCAATCGCTGGTGCGGTCTGGGGTTCGGGTGGCAGATGCGGCCGTCGCCGCCCGCGGGTGGCAGCCGGAGATTAACGGCGGCTTTGCTGAACCTGAGACCCAGGAGGAGCCCTTTGCTGGGGTGGACTACCCGGATCGAGACGCGCTAGTCCGTGGCCTTGCGTCGTCGGCATTGGCGCTGGACGCCCGGGCGGCCGCGACCCTGTTGCGACGAAGTCTGGAATCCCGGGGAGTGATGTGGACCTGGGATGAGGTGCTCCGACCAGTCCTGGTGCAAATCGGTCGGCACTGGGAGCGCACAGGTGCGGGGGTGGACGTCGAGCACATGCTCAGCCAGGTGGCCACCACCGAACTCAGCGGAGTGGTCTCCCGAGAGGCACCCAGGAGCACAAGACCTGCCCTGTTGGCCTGCGCCCCGCACGAAGATCACTGCCTTGCCATCCACGCGGTTGCCGCGGCACTTGCCGAACGTGGTGTGGAAACCAGAATCCTCGGACCCCGAACGCCTGCGGCGGCGTTGGCCTCGGCGGTCCGCCGACTAGGCCCAAGCAGCGTGTTCGTGTGGGCCTACCTCCGGGTGACGCACGCCGACTTCGCGTTGGAGATCCCACGTATTCGCCCGGAGCCACTGGTGGTTTTGGCCGGCCCGGGATGGCCCGCGCCGGCCCCGGATGGGACTGTGCACGTCGGCGATCTGGCGAGTGCCGTCACGCGGCTGCTGCGGGCCGCGTAGCATTCCCGACGTGGTCGATGCGCGCGCTCTCGCCGAGGGCGAGAGAGCAGCGTTTCATGGCCGCCCAGCCGACGGAATCGGTCCGCTGACAGCGCTCCTTGCGCAGCCGCCGATGTTGGCACCGGATCAACTTCTCAAGGCACGTTGGCTGCTGGGCGTATGTCAAGGAGCCGCCGGGCTATTCGGCAGTGCCTCGGCCACGCTGCAGCCGTTGCTGGCATTGCCACCCGCTCCCACCCCTGCGCATGTGCACTACGCCGGTGAAGGGGCGTGTGCGCTGGCATCGATTCATCGTCAGGTGGGTCGATTCACGGAGGCCACTGAGTTCGATCGGTGGGCCGCCCAGATAGCAGGGGCCGACACAGTACTGGGCTTCACCGCCACTCTGGGGTTGGCCGCGGACGCGGTAGGCAGGCGCGATCGGGATACCGCCCAGGACCACGTATCGACGGCGGCGCAACTGTGTTCGGCATCCCCGCAATGGTGGCGGGAGCGGATTCGGCTGGGTTGGGTGCAAGCAGAAGTCGACCTGTATTGGGATCGACCGGCGGAGGCAATCGTCGCGGTGTCTCGCTCAGTGGCTGAGGCGGAGCATGTGGGAGCCCCGCGCCACGTCGCCAAGAGCCTGTCCTTCCTCGCGGTGGCGCAGCACACGATCGGAGATCCGGCCGCCCTAGCGACCCTGGGACGGGCGGCGCTGCTCGCCGAATCGCTCGGCACCTGGCCGCTGGTCTGGGTCACCAGAGGGCTGCTCGCATCCTGGCTCAAGGCGAACCCGGAGGAGGCCGAACGCAATCGTGAGTCGGCCCGGTACGCCATCTCCGTTATCGCCGCCGACTTGCCGCAGGGGTTGCGGGAGCAGTGGTTGACCCGGGACGACGTTGCGCCGCTGTTGAACCGTGCTGGGTAGTGCCGCACCGACGACTCGCGCCGCCTGCCGCTTCGGGGAAGCTGGATTTCTGCAGTCGCGGCTAGGCTAATCCCAGCATTCGGGTGGACGTCAACGATGAAAAGGCGGGAACTGTGCCAGCGGTGATGGTGTGCGATGACGTGGCCACGGAGAGAGAAGCGGTGCGCCGCGCAGTCTCCATGATCAGTGGCATTGACCGCGTGCTCACAGCTGCGAGTGGGGAAGAGCTGTTGCGTCGATTCCCCGCGGAGCAGCCCGACGTTGTCCTGATGGATGTCCGGATGCCAGGTCTGGGTGGGGTGGAGACCACCAAGCGACTCCATCGAGACCATCCGGAAGCGGCCGTCATCATGCTCGCAAGCGGGCAGGACGCCGACGCAGTGGGCCAAGCTGTGGAGTTCGGCGCTCGCGGGTACGTCGCCAAAGATGCCTCCCCAGAGGAGTTCTCCGCACTCTTGGCTCTGCTGATGGAATCGACTCCCTCGCAAGGCCTGCGGGTGGGCCGACCCACCGGGCGCAAACCGGTGCTCAGCACTCGGGAGCAGCAGGTGCTCGAGGGGATTATGCGTGGTCAGTCGAACGCCGAAATCGGCCGCGAATTATTCCTCACGGAGGACACGGTGAAGACTCACGCGCGACGGTTGTATCGGAAAATGGGGGCCACTGACCGAGCCGGGGCGGTGGCTCAGGGATTCCGGTGGGGGCTGCTGCGCTGAGGGTTGGAGAGCCGTTGCGGATCTCGACGTGTGGTGACGTCGGGGTCAGGCACTAGCCTGGGCCACATGGCAGATGACGACAAGTTTGGGCTGCTGGGACTCACCTACGACGATGTGCTGCTGTTGCCAGCGGAATCTGAGGTCATCCCGAGCAAGGTAGACACCAGTAGTCGCTTGACCCGCAACATCTCGCTCTCGGTGCCGCTGGTCTCGAGTGCGATGGACACCGTCACCGAGGCCCGGATGGCGATCGCCATGGCCCGGGTCGGTGGGGCGGGGGTGTTGCATCGGAATCTCTCAATCGCAGACCAGGCCACCCAAGTGGATATGGTCAAGCGTTCCGAAGCTGGGATGGTCAGCGACCCGGTGACCTGCGCGCCGGAGCACACGCTGGCGGAAGTCAACGACATGTGTGCGAAGTACCGGATCTCCGGCCTGCCCGTGGTCGACCACGCCGGACGCTTGCTGGGTATCGTGACCAATCGCGACATGCGGTTCGAAGAAGACTTCAGCCGTCCGGTGGCCCAGGTGATGACTCCGATGCCGCTGGTGACGGCTCGGGTGGGTATCGAGGGTGACGAGGCGCTGAGTCTGCTGCGCGCCCACAAGATCGAAAAGCTGCCGCTGGTGGACGATGACGGAGTCCTGCAGGGCCTGATCACGGTCAAGGACTTCATCAAACGAGGCCAATACCCGAACGCCACCAAAGACGCCGAGGGACGCTTGGTCGTCGGAGCCGCGGTGGGAGTTGGCGAGGACGCCTTCGAGCGGGCGATGGCGCTGGCCGACGCCGATGTGGACTTCCTCGTCGTCGACACCGCGCACGGTCATTCGCGGGCGGTCGCGCAGATGGTGTCGCGCATCAAAGCCGACGGCCGGGTCGACGTGGTCGGTGGCAATGTCGCCACCCGATCTGGGGCCCAAGCCCTGATTGATGCGGGGGCGGACGGCGTCAAGGTAGGGGTCGGTCCCGGCTCGATTTGCACCACGAGGATCGTGGCTGGGGTGGGGGTGCCGCAAATCACCGCAATCCATGAGGCTGCCAAAGCCTGCGGGCCAGCCGGGGTTCCGCTGATCGGCGATGGCGGTCTGCAATATTCCGGGGACATCGCCAAGGCCCTTGTCGCCGGCGCTGATTCGGTGATGCTGGGGTCGCTGCTGGCTGGCTGTGATGAGGCGCCAGGGGACATCGTCTTCGTCAACGGCAAGCAATACAAGCAGTACCGCGGCATGGGATCGCTCGGTGCGATGGAGACCCGCGGCCAGAATGCCTCGTACTCCAAGGATCGATACTTCCAGGACGATGTGTTGAGCGACGACAAATTGGTGCCGGAGGGTATCGAAGGGCAAGTGCCCTACCGTGGTCGGCTGGCGCTGGTCGCCCATCAACTCGTCGGCGGTCTACGGGCCTCCATGGGATACGCCGGAGCTGCGAAGGTGTCGGATCTGCAAGAGAAGGGCCAGTTCGTGCGGATTACCGCGGCTGGCCTGCGCGAGAGTCATCCACACGACATCCAAATGACGGTCGAAGCGCCAAACTACCGGCGCTCCTGAAAGGTGGTCGAAGAATCGTGACTGAGGTCGAACTCGGCCGCGGAAAACGCGCCCGCATCGCCTATTCGCTGGACGACGTGGCTATCGCCCCAAGTCGTCGTACCCGTGATCCCGAGGATTGCTCCACTGCCTGGCGGATGGACGCCTACAGCTTCGATTTGCCGGTGATGGCGGCGCCGACCGATTCGGTGGTGTCGCCAGCGACGGCCGCGCGGATCGGAGAACTCGGCGCCTTGCCGGTGCTCAACCTCGAGGGTCTGTGGACTAGGTATGAGGATCCCGAACCGCTGCTGGCGGAGATTCGATCGCTGGCCCCGGCAACTGCGGTGGCTCGGCTGCAGCAGCTGTATGCGCAGCCAATCTCGCCGGATCTCATGCGCGCTCGAGTCCAGCAACTGCGCGGCCTGGGCATCACCGTTGCGGGCGCGTTGTCCCCAAAACGGGTCGAAGAGTTTGCCGACATCGTTACCCAAGCCGGGGTAGATGTGTTCGTGATCCGTGGCACCACGGTGAGCGCCGAACACGTCTCCGGAGCGGCCGCGCCGCTGAATCTGAAACGTTTCATCTACGACCTCGACGTGCCGGTGGTGGTCGGCGGGGTGGCGACGCATTCGGCTGCATTGCATTTGATGCGGGCGGGTGCCGCAGGCGTCTTGGTGGGTTTCGGCGGTGGCGCCACCCACACCACACACCAGGTCCTGGGCGTACGCGTTCCGATGGCGTCCGCGATCGCCGACGTGGCAGCTGCTCGGATCGACTACCTCGACGAGTCGGGCGGTCGCTACGTCCATGTCATCGCCGATGGTGGGATGGGAAGTACTGGCGACATCGTCAAGGCGATGGCGTGTGGTGCGGATGCGGTGATGGTGGGGTCCATGCTGGCCCGCGCGGAGGAGTCTCCGGGCCAAGGTCGGCACTGGGGTATGGAAGCGGTGCATCCCAATCTGCCACGCGGGGAACTGGTGGAGTTGGGCACGGTCGGTACGTTGGCAGACGTGCTGCGTGGGCCGTCCAGCATGAGCAGCGGGCTGATGAACATCGCAGGTTCCCTGCGGCGCGCGGTGGCAACGTGTGGGTATTCGGATCTCAAGGAGTTCCAACGGGTCGACGTCGTTGTACGGGGCTGACGACCTTTCCGCGAATGCCGAGGAGGGCGCGAGAAAATTGGGTGGCGTTAGGGGCTGACGCGGACGTCAACTTGCGCCTACCCTGACGCCATGGCAATCGATCTCGACGCGGCCCCCCACACCAGCACGCCCCTCGCCGACACGGTGATGACTTCCGACCTGCTTCGCCAGTTGCAGGGACGAGTCACCGCCTCGGGCACCCACGGCGTGACGGTGGCGACCGCCCCCTTCGATGCGTCGCCGTTGCCAGCGGTGCCGATTTCTGGGGAAGCCGACGTCGAGATCGCCTTCCGCACGGCACGTCGCCACCAGCCCACCTGGGCGGCGACCCCGATCTCCGAGCGGGCCCGCATCCTGCTTCGATTTCACGACCTGGTGTATGCCCGCCGGGCACAGGGCCTCGACCTGGTGCAACTGGAGACCGGAAAGGCCAGGGGCTCGGCCGCCGAAGAACTCGGCGACGTGCTCATCACCTCTCGCTACTACGCCCGCACGGCGGAGAAAGCCCTTCGCGCCAACAATCGTCGGGGCGCGATCCCGGTGCTCACCAAGACCCGCGTGCACCACGTGCCGATCGGTGTGGTGGGCATCATCTCGCCCTGGAACTACCCGCTGACGCTGGCGATCACAGACGCGATCGCTGCGCTCGTCGCGGGCAACGCGGTGGTGCTGAAGCCCGATGTGCAAACGATGTTCACCGCGCTGTGGGTGGTGGAGCAGATGTACGAGGCCGGGCTCCCGGAAGGCGTGCTCAACGTCGTCAATGGTGAGGGCAACGTGGTGGGTCCGATGGTCACCGACCGCGCCGACTACGTGATGTTCACCGGATCCACGGCGGTGGGTCGGCAGGTCGCCGCACGTTGCGGTGAACGCCTGGTGGGCTGTTCGATGGAATTGGGTGGAAAGAACGCCATGGTGGTCGCCCCCGACGTCAACGTCGAGCGGGCCGCGAAGATCGCCGTGGCGGCGAGCTTCTCGAACACTGGGCAACTGTGCATTTCGATGGAGCGGATCTACATCCATGCCGACGTTTACGAGGCCTTCGTCGATGCTTTCGTCCGACGCACCAAGGACCTGCGGTTGGGGGCCACCATCGGTTGGGGCGCCGACGTGGGGTCGCTCATCTCGTCCAGGCAGTTGACCAGGATCAGTGAACATGTAGACGACGCGGTGGCTCAAGGCGCGGTGGTGCTTGCCGGCGGAAAGTCACGCCCGGACGTGGGACCGTTCTTCTACGAGCCCACCGTCTTGGCCAATGTGGACACCAGCATGATCCTCGCGTTCACCGAGACCTTCGGGCCGGTGGTGAGCTTGTTCAAGGTGAGTTCGGTGCAGGAGGCCATCGACCGCGCAAACCACACCGAATACGGGCTGAACGCCTCCGTGCTGACCAGTTCGAATCGTGAGGGGAAAGCCATCGCGGCGCAACTGCACGCTGGAACGGTCAACGTCAACGAGGGATACGGTGCCGCCTGGGCGAGTGTCGATGCGCCGATGGGTGGCTTCCGCGCATCGGGCCTCGGCCGCCGGCACGGCAAGGAGGGGCTGCTCAAATATACCGAGACGAAAAACGTTGCCGTCCAACGAGTACAGGGGTTCACCCGTCCGGATATGTTCTCCGACAAGGTATGGGGCGAGGGACTCATCGCATCCGTGGCGATCATGCGTCGCCTGGGAATGAAGTAGGGAAGGCAACAGATGAAGCACGAAGGTCATTACGACGTTGTGATCGTGGGATCCGGTTTCGGCGGTTCGGTTTCCGCCCTGCGACTGGTGGAAAAGGGCTACCGGGTCGCCGTGCTCGAAGCTGGGCGCAGATTCCGCGACGAGGACTTTCCCAAAACGTCCTGGCGGTTGCGCAAGTTCCTGTGGGCGCCGGCGCTGGGCCTCACCGGACTCCAACGGATTCACCTGCTCAGCAACGTGATGGTGCTCGCCGGTGCTGGCGTTGGGGGCGGATCGCTGGTGTACGCCAACACTTTGTACGTGCCGAAGAAGCCGTTCTTCCAAGACCGCCAGTGGCGCGACATCACGGACTGGGAGGACGAGCTGTCCCCCTACTACGATCAGGCGACCCGCATGCTCGGCGTCGTGCAAAACCCGACCATGACGCCGTCCGATCGCGCCATGAAGCAGGTGGCCGACGAGATGGGCGTCGGGGACACCTTCACCCTCACCCCGGTGGGTGTTTATTTCGGCGAAGGCGCTGGCGTTCCCGCGGACGACCCCTACTTCGGTGGAGTTGGGCCGGAGCGTGCGGGCTGTATCGAATGCGGCGAGTGCATGACCGGCTGCCGCCACAACGCCAAGAACACGTTGCCCAAGAACTACCTTGGCCTGGCCGAGCAAGCCGGGGCCGAGGTGTTCCCCTTGACGCTGGTCACGAGCATCATCCCAAGCGCGGACGACGGGCCGTGGCGGGTGGTGACCAAACGCACCGGCCGACCGGGTCCCAAGCGCGAGTTCACTGCTGATCAGGTGATCGTCGCTGCTGGCACCTACAGCACGCAGAAGCTGCTGCACCGGATGAAGGCCACTGGCGTGCTGCCCAAACTCTCGGATCGCCTGGGCTACCTCTCGCGGACCAACTCCGAGTCGCTGGTGGGCGCCATGGGCGCAACCACCGGCGAGGACTACACCGAAGGGGTGGCCATCACGTCGAGCTTCCACCCGGAGCCGCACACGCACATCGAGCCCTGCCGCTACGGCAAAGGATCCAACTCCATGGGCATGCTCACCACCGTGCTCACGGACGAGCAGCCCGGCGTGCCGCGTTGGAAGACGTGGCTCAAGACCATCGCCAGGGACCCCAAGACTGCTGCCAAGGTTGCGAACTTCCGCAAATGGTCCGAGCGGGGAGTGATCGCGCTGGTGATGCAGAACCTCGACAACTCGGTGACGGTGTCGGGCAAGAAGACCCTCACCGGGCGCATCAAACTCACCAGTCGACAGGGTGAGGGTGAACCCAATCCGAGTTACATCCCGGTGGCGAACGAGGCCGTGCGCAAGCTCGCCAAGGTGATCGGCGGGGTACCCGGCGGCAACGTCGGGGAACCGCTGAACGCGCCGATGACCGCGCACTTCGTGGGTGGCGCCGTTATCTCCGAGACGCCCGAGCGTGGTGTGATCGACCCCTACCACCGGGTGCACGGCTACCCGAGTTTGCACGTGGTGGATGGCGCCGCGGTGTCGGCCAACCTCGGCGTGAACCCGTCGCTGACCATCACCGCGCAGGCTGAGCGAGCGATGTCGCTGTGGCCGAACCGAGGCGAGGACGACCAGCGGCCAGCGCCCGGCGAGCCCTACCAGCGTTTGGCAGCGGTGGCACCCAAGAACCCGGTGGTACCGGAGCACGCCCAGGGGGCCTGGCGGTTGCCAGTCGACCTCGGGATGCCCTCGGTGCCGGTGGGGTCGGGGATGCCATAGATTCGGCTCATGTCCGATGCTGCCGCACACCCCGTCCTGGTCGTCGACTTCGGTGCGCAATATGCGCAGTTGATCGCGCGTCGCGTGCGAGAGGCCGACGTCTACTCCGAGATCGTGCCGCACACTATGCCGGTGGCCCAGATGCTTGCGAAATCGCCGGCAGCGATCGTGCTCTCCGGTGGCCCGGCGAGCGTCTATGCCGAGGGCGCCCCAGCCGTGGACCCGGCACTGTTCGGCGCGGGCGTGCCGGTGTTCGGCATCTGCTACGGGTTCCAAGTGATGGCACAGGCACTGGGCGGGACTGTGGATCGCACCGGGAACCGCGAGTACGGGGCCACCGAATTGGCCGTGACCGACCCCGGGCTACTTTTCGCCGGGATGCCTGCCCGACAGCGGGTGTGGATGTCGCACGGCGATGCGGTGGTCGCTGCGCCGAGCGGTTTCGCGGTCACCGCGACCACCTCGGGTGCCCCGGTGGCGGCGTTTGAGGATCCCCAACGTCGCTTCGCCGGGGTGCAGTTCCACCCGGAGGTGCTGCACACTGACCACGGCCAGCGGATTCTCACGGCGTTTCTGGCCGACGTGGCAGGGGTGCCGCAGACGTGGACAACCGAGTCGGTGATCGACGAGCAGGTGGCGCTGATCCGGGCGCAGGTAGGGGCCGAGCGGGTGATCTGCGGGCTCAGCGGTGGGGTCGATTCGGCAGTCGCGGCGGCGCTGGTGCAGCGGGCAGTGGGGGACCAGTTGACGTGCGTTTTTGTGGATCATGGATTGCTTCGGGCTGGTGAAGCCACACAGGTGGAGCGCGATTTCGTGGCCGCGACCGGGGTGGATCTGAAGGTCGTCGATGCTCGGGAACGATTCGCCAAGGCGCTGGCCGGGGTGGTCGACCCGGAAACCAAACGCAAGATCATCGGCCGTGAATTCATCCGGGTGTTCGAGGATGCAGCCGGTGAGGTGGTGGCCGACGCCGGCGCTCACGGCGCGACGGTGGGCTACCTGGTGCAGGGCACGCTCTACCCCGATGTGGTCGAATCCGGCGGCGGCACCGGCACCGCGAACATCAAAAGCCACCACAACGTCGGGGGATTGCCCGAGGATCTGCAGTTCGCCCTGGTGGAGCCGTTGCGGACGCTGTTCAAGGATGAAGTGCGGGCGGTGGGGCTAGAGCTCGGGTTGCCACCGGAGATCGTTTGGCGGCATCCCTTCCCGGGCCCGGGACTGGCGATCCGCATCATCGGTGAGGTGACCCCGGAGCGGCTGGAAGTGTTGCGGGCAGCCGATGCAATTGCACGGGAGGAGTTGACTGCAGCCGGACTCGACCGTGACGTGTGGCAGTTCCCGGTGGTGCTGCTGGCCGATGTGCGCAGTGTGGGCGTGCAAGGCGACGGGCGCACCTATGGCCATCCGGTGGTGCTGCGGCCGGTATCGAGTGAGGACGCGATGACGGCGGACTGGTCTCGGCTGCCCTACGACCTGATCGCCCGGATCTCCAACCGGATCACCAATGAAGTGCCCGAAGTCAATCGGGTGGTGCTGGACGTGACCAGCAAGCCGCCCGGAACCATCGAGTGGGAGTAGCGGGGCGGGAACTCGGTCGGTCCGCGGCCAGTGGATAGGCTGACCGCCATGGAGTTTCTCGAGCATCTACTGGTCGTTGTGCATTTCGTCGGCTTGGCCGCCCTGATCGGCGGGTTCCTGGTGCAGATCAAGGACCAGACCAAGGTCGTGAACAACGCGATGTTCCACGGAGCGCTGACCCAGTTGGTCACCGGTGTAGCGCTTGTGGGCCTTGCATATCCGCTCGCAGACGGCAACGAAGAGCTCTACCCGGACAACGCAAAGATTGCGGTCAAACTTGTCGTTTTGCTGGTGGTGCTTGGGTTGATCCTGGTCAACCGCAAGAAGGACGCGATCTCCACCGGGATCTGGGCGGCGATCGGTGGACTTTCGATCCTCAACATCGTGATCGCGGTCTTCTGGAGATAGGTGGTCAGACGCTGACGTAGGGGGCACTTAGGATGGCCGCGTGACCGACTCCCTTTCCGACCTCAACGCCCAGCAGCGGGAGGCGGTCACAAGTGAGGCACGAGCACTGCTGATCGTCGCGGGGGCTGGGTCGGGCAAGACTCGGGTGCTCACCCGGCGGATCTCCCACCTGCTGGAGTCACGTCAGGCCGCCCCCGGCGAGATCCTCTCCATCACCTTCACCAACAAGGCCGCCGCGGAGATGCGTGAGCGGGTCGAGTCGCTGGTGGGCCGGCGAGCACGCGCTATGACGGTGTCCACCTTCCACTCGGCGTGCGTGCGCATTCTGCGGGCACATGGGGAACGCCTCGGGCTGCCACGAAGCTTCACCATCTACGACACTGCCGATTCGCTTCGCTTGCTCACCATGGTGATGCGCGACGCCGACTTGGACATCAAACGCACAACGCCACGCGCCATGGCCTCTCGGATTTCGTCGCTGAAAAACGAACTAGTCGACTTTGAGACCTTCTCGGCAACCGCGGTGGTGCCGTCTGACGTCGTGCTTGCGTCGGTGTACCAGGAGTACCAGGCGCGACTGCTGCGGGCAGGTGCGGTGGACTTCGACGACATCATCGGCCATACGGTGGCCCTGCTCGGGGCCTTCCCCGACGTCGCCGAGCACTATCACCGCAGGTTCCGACATGTCCTAGTGGACGAATACCAGGACACCAACCACGCCCAATACATGTTGGTTCGCGCGCTCGTGGGCGACGGGACTGACGGTATTGCCCCGGCCGCGCTGTGTGTGGTCGGTGATTCCGACCAGTCCATTTACGCCTTTCGGGGTGCGACCCTGCGAAACATTGAGCAGTTCGAGGCGGACTTCCCGGATGCGAAGGTGATTCTGCTCGAACAGAACTACCGCTCCACACAGAACATCCTGACGGCCGCCAACGCCGTGATCACTCGCAACGCCGAGCGGCGCGCCAAACGGCTGTGGACCGATTCCGGCAGCGGCCCGCGGCTCGTGGTGTTCGCAGCCGACGACGAGCGTGACGAGGCGTCGTTCATCGCGCGGGAAATCGATGCGCTTGCCGACGACCACAGCGTCCAACCCAGCGACATCGCGGTGTTCTACCGGACGAATGCGCAGTCCCGGGCGGTGGAAGAGGTTCTGATCCGGGTGGGCCTGCCGTATCGCGTGGTAGGTGGCACTCGGTTCTACGAGCGCAAAGAAATCAAGGACGCGCTGGCGTATCTGAAGGTGCTGGCAAACCCGGCCGATGACGTGTCACTGCGCCGCATCCTGAATACCCCGAAGCGAGCAATCGGGGAACGCACCGAGGAACTCGTGGCCACCTACGCCCAGCGTGAGCGGATCAGCTTTCACGACGCACTCAGACGAGCCGACGAAGTGCCCGGGCTCAGCCCGAGAGCGCTCAAGTCGTTGGGCACTTTCACCGCGCTGCTGGATGATCTCAATGCCGTGGTGCAATCCGAGGCGGGACTGGGTGCAGTGGTGCAAGCGGTCTTGGAGCTGACGGGGCTGCTCGCGGGCTTCCAGAACTCCGACGACCCGCAAGATGCCACGCGCGCTGAGAACCTCGCGGAGCTGGAATCCGTGGCCATCGAATTCTCGGATGACGTCTTGGCGCAAGCAGCCGCTGAATCAGCTTCTGACCCGGTGTCGGGTCTGGATGACTTCCTTGAACGCGTTGCGTTGGTCTCCGATGCGGATGACATTCCCGATTCGCAGGGCGGTGTGGTGACGCTGATGACGCTGCACACAGCCAAAGGCCTAGAGTTCCCGGTCGTGTTCTTGACCGGCATGGAAGACGGGGTCTTTCCGCATGCGCGGTCGCTTGGCGATCCGCGGGAGTTGGAAGAGGAGCGACGCCTGGCCTACGTCGGGATCACCAGGGCACGGGAGCGCCTCTACCTCACCAGAGCACGCATGCGGGCAGCGTGGGGAAGTCCGATCGCGAATCCGCCCAGCCGGTTTCTGGCCGAATTGCCCGATGAGGTAGTCGAGAGCAGGGGAGAGCCGCAGGAGTTTGGCGGCGGATCTGGCATAGGGCCCACCAACTCGGGCGCAGGTCATGGCACTCGCGTCACGAAGTCGTCGGGAGCCGGTGTGGTGCTCAACCTCTCGCCCGGCGATCGCGTGCTGCACCCCACGTTCGGATTAGGCACCGTGGTGACCACGAGGGGCACCGGTGAACGGGCCGAGGCGAGCATCGACTTCGGTAGTGCCGGCACGAAGCGACTGCTGCTGCGCTACGCACCCGTCGAACGACTGTAGCTCGGCGTCTGTTCGGAGTGAGGGGCGTCACTCCCAGTGCAAGGGAGTAGTCAAGGTCGACACACTGTGTGACGGCTCACAGGTGATATGTCCTATTTGTCGGTTTTGCGGGGGTGTAGTTGGCGCACTGAGTAGGGGACAGTGAAGTCACGACCGGCACATGCTTCGGGGGAACGACGCAGGCCACCTCCCAGACATAACCCGAACAGCAGAAAGTCGAATCGATGATGAAGAAGAGCAAGAAAGCCAATCCCGTATTCAGCTTCGGGACCCGGACCCTATTCGCTGTTGCAGCAACCGTTGCCGTGGCAGCCGCCGGCCCTGCTGCCGCGGCGACCCCGACGGTCGCACCTGTCGATGTGGCTGGCCCTACTGTGGTCGACCAAGCCGCAGCCGAGGCTGAGTTCGTCGCCGCGGTTTCTGCCTCCATGAACGCCAAGGCGCAAGCCGCGGATGCGACCTGGCACACGCCAGTCGCGAGCTACTACATCAGCAGCTACTTCGACGAGATGCGCCCAGAGGGCCAGCACAGCGCGACAGACCTCGCGGGACCCCAGGGCCAGGATGTGCTTGCGGGTCGCTCTGGTGTGGTCACCGCAGCTGGCTGGCAAGACGGCTACGGCTTCACCGTTGAGATTGACCACGGAGACGGCAACGCCACCCTCTACGCCCACCTCATGTCGGAACCGTATGTCGGTGTGGGGCAGCGTGTCAGCGGTGGTTACCCGATCGGTGCGCTCGGCACCACTGGCTACAGCACCGGCCCGCACCTGCACCTCGAACTGACGCAGAACGGCGTGCTGGTCGACCCGATCAGCGTGCTGCCGATTCCGCCGTCGGCGGGCTGAGCCCGGCGGCGTCAGCGCCCGGCGACGGCCTTTCCGGTACCGGGATCGCGTGGACTGCGGGCCGCGGGCAGACGTTTGGCTGGCTCGGAAGCGATGGACGTCGCGCCGGATGCCAAGGTGGTGCCGTCGGCATCAATATGGGCCAGGGTGGTGCTGATTTCGTGGACCACACGACCGTCCACGGGCAGCGACATGTGACCCACGCCCCGGACAAAAACGTTCCGCGCGTTGAGGTCATCATGCTCGATCCGGGCATTGCGCTTCGGGATGATCATCTGGTCGAGGTCCGACCACACCGCCACCATTCGGGTCCGGCAATGCGGCGCCGGTTCGGACAACTCGGCCACGATGGGGCTGTCTGGTCGAAGTTGCCGGGCGACGCTGTGGGGGACGAAGCGGGCCGGGGCCGTGCCCAAGTGCGGGGTTCCCAGCGTCACCAGGGTGTGCACTCTGGCGTCACCGCCGAGGCGCTGCACGTAGTAGCGAGCGATCAGCCCGCCCATGGAGTGCCCGATCACATGCACACGTTCGTAGCCGGTTTCTCGGCATACCGATTCGATCAGGCGATTCAGTCGCTTGGCCACCCGCCGGATGTCGTCGGTGAGCGGGGAGTAGTTCAGCGAGATTGTCCGCCCAAACCCCCGACGCATGAGGGAACGCCGAAGCAAAGTGAAGATGGTGTGGTTGTCGACTACGCCGTGGACCAGGATGATCGGAGTGCCAGCCGCTTCGACATCCCCGATGATCAAGCCACGCTGGACTGGGGCGAGGCCCTCGAGGTTGTGCCGCTGTTGCGCTTCTCGGGCCCGTTCTTCCAGCAGCGTGAGGGGGTAAATCGCGATGTGGGCGCTGAGCCAGGCGCATTCAATAGCGGTTCCACGCACGCCGGCGGGTGACAGCACCGCCTTGCGAGCGCGGGAGGTGGTTTCCCGGGCACGATCCAACTGGCGGCCCAGGCGTTGGATTCCGCCCGGCTCTTCCGATTCATGGCGGTCGTCGTCCATCACGGACTACAACCTAGTTGACTGAGGTCCGAAATCGAAGGTGGGCACGACCGTTTCGTCAGTCTTGAGGTTGGTGCGCCGATGGCGACGAGTATCGTGGGGATATTCACGTCGTGATCCGCAATGGGAAGGCAATTGACATGGCAGATGCACCGGTGCGCGTGGTTGTCGCCAAGCCCGGACTGGATGGCCACGACCGAGGCGCGAAGGTGGTGGCGCGGGCTTTGCGGGATGCTGGCATTGAGGTCATCTATACCGGACTGCACCAAACCCCCGAGATGATCGTGGAGACCGCGATCCAAGAGGACGCCGCCGCGGTCGGACTATCCGTCCTTTCCGGAGCGCATATGACTCTCTTCCGCCGCGTACTCGATCTGTTGAGAGATCGCGGTGCCGCCGACATCGTGGTTTTTGGTGGCGGAATCATTCCCGAAGACGATATCCCGTTGTTGCTGGACATGGGCGTGTCGCGAGTCTTCACGCCAGGAACACGCACCCAGGACATCGTCGATTGGGTCAACACCACGCTGCAGCCGGCACCTGCCGCCTGATCGCAGTCGCTGAGGCCTCGGGCAGGGGGTCTAGGTCGTGTGACAGACGCGCGCAGTAGGGTTCTTGAAGGCTTGTCGGAGTGTGCCGGCAAGGCCCGGCGTGCAGTCGTCGGAATGATGACCTGAGGCGAAGAACGGAACGGGTGTATCTGTGGATCTATACGAGTACCAAGCCAAGGAGATGTTCGCGGCGCACGGTGTCGCGACCCAAGTGGGCTCAGTGGTCACCACGCCCACTGCCGCCTTTGAGGCCGCCGAAAAGATCGGCGGCACGGTGGTGGTCAAAGCCCAGGTGAAGACCGGTGGGCGAGGAAAGGCCGGCGGGGTCAAACTCGCGGATAATCCCGCGGACGCTCAGGCCAAGGCCGAGGGCATCCTCGGCCTCGACATCAAGGGCCACGTCGTGGACAAGGTGCTGATCGTGCCAGCCAGCGACATCGCCGAGGAGTACTACGTGTCGTTCCTCGTGGATCGCGCGAACCGTTCCTTCCTGGCGATGGCAAGCGTCGAGGGTGGCGTCGACATCGAAGAGGTCGCGGCCACGAATCCGGAAGCGCTGGCAAAGATCAACATCGACCCACTCGCCGGTGTCGACCTCGCGAAGGCGGCCGAGATTGTTGCTGAGGCGAAGTTCCCGGCCGACGTCGCCGAAGGTGTGGCGGAGATGTTGGTGAGTCTTTGGGACGTCTTCGTCGGCGAAGACGCCACGTTGGTCGAGGTGAACCCCTTGGTCAAAACCCCGAACGGGGACGTGGTCGCGCTCGACGGCAAGGTCACGCTGGACGGCAACGCCAGTTTCCGACACCCCGCGCACGCCGAACTTGCCGACACCCAGGCCGAGGATCCGCTTGAGCTCAAGGCCGCGGAGAAGGGCCTCAACTACGTCAAACTCTCCGGCGAGGTGGGGATCATCGGTAACGGTGCGGGCCTGGTGATGAGCACCCTCGACGTGGTCGCCTACGCCGGCGAAGAATTCGGCGGAGTGAAGCCGGCCAACTTCCTGGACATCGGCGGCGGCGCTTCAGCTGAGGTGATGGCTGACGGGTTGGAGATCATTCTCGGCGACCCCGACGTGAAGGCGGTGTTCGTCAACGTATTTGGCGGCATCACCGCATGCGACGCGGTTGCTGCGGGCATCATCTCGGCGTTCTCGATCCTCGCCGATCGCGGCGAGAAGCCGGACAAGCCACTGGTCGTTCGGCTCGATGGGAACAACGCAGAGGTGGGACGCACCATCCTGCTGGAGGCCGAGCACGACCTCATTGAAATGGTGGACACGATGGACGACGCGGCCCGCCGGGTCGCCGAACTTGCGGCACAAGGAGCCTGACGTGGCGATCTTCCTCAACGAAAACTCCCGCATTCTGGTGCAGGGAATCACCGGCTCCGAGGGTGGCAAGCACACCCGCCGGATGATTGCCGGAGGCACCAACGTGGTGGCTGGAGTGACCCCTGGCAAAGGGGGCCAGTCGGTGCAGGCCGAAGGCAAGGACATCCCGGTGTTCAACTCGGTGGCCGAGGCGACCGAGGCGACTGGCGCCGACGTCGCGGTTGTGTTTGTGCCGCCGAAGTTCACCAAGGGCGCCGTGGTGGAGGCCGTCGACGCCGGCGTTCCGCTGGCTGTTGTGATCACCGAGGGCGTGCCGGTGCACGACACCGCCGCGTTCTTCGCCTACGCCGAGGCGTCTGGTACCACCCGCGTGATCGGTCCGAACTGCCCCGGCCTCATCAGCCCCGGAAAGTCCAACGCGGGCATCATTCCGGCAACGATTACCGGCCCGGGACCGATCGGTTTGGTGTCGAAGTCGGGCACGTTGACCTACCAGATGATGTACGAACTGCGCGACATCGGATTTTCCACCGCCCTCGGAATTGGCGGGGACCCGATTATCGGAACCACCCATATCGACGCGCTCGCCGCTTTCGAGGCTGACCCGGAGACGGAAGCGATCGTGATGATCGGCGAGATCGGTGGCGACGCTGAGGAACGCGCAGCGGCCTACATCGCCGAGCACGTGTCGAAGCCGGTCGTCGGCTACGTCGCGGGCTTCACCGCACCTGAGGGCAAGACCATGGGGCACGCTGGTGCCATCGTCTCTGGTTCCTCCGGCACCGCTGCTGCCAAGCAGGAAGCGCTGGAGGCGGTCGGAGTAAAGGTCGGTCGCACCCCTTCGGCAACTGCCAGGTTGATGCGCGAGTTGCTCGACTGATCACGGTGTGGTGCGTGTCGCACCTCGGGCCGCCACCGCGTCGGCTGGGACACTTGGCGTCATGTCTCGACGCCGGTCTCAACGTCGCCCCCGCGGGCGCCACGATCGACCTTCGCCTGCACAAGTAGGCGCGGATTCCCGCGCTCGGCCCTGGCGGGTGAGGCGGGGTAGTGCTGCGGTTACTGTCGATCTCACCGACCCGACAGCGGCGGCGGTTGGTGCCGAACGCAACAGGCGTCGCCGGCGGATCCACAGCGACGCCACGATGCACCCGCTGCTCAACGGGGCGATTGCCGCGCTGACGGTTGCGGCACTGTCGTTCGTGGTGGTGCTCGGCGTCACCGTGATTGGCTGGGTGTTGGCCGCGGATCACTCGAGTTTGGGGGCGATGTTCCAGGTAGCGATTCTCGGCTGGTTGACCGTCCACTTGGTGCCGGTGAGTACGGTGGGCGGCTGGCTGTGGCTGCCCCCGCTGGTACTGACAGTCGGCGTCGGATGGTTGGCTCGGCGGGTTGGCCAGACAACACTGCGCCGGGGAAGTGTCACCGACGCGGCCGCGCGTTGGCGCGTTTTCGGTGCCGCCGCGGTGACCTATGCGGCCCTGGCCACGGTGCTGGCCTGGGCCGCGACCGGACCAGCGGCTCGGGTCCCGCTCTGGTTGGTGCCGTTCGCCACTGCCGCAGTGTTCGCAGTGGGCTTCGCGCCGGTGATTGCACGGACATCCCAGCGTCGGGCCGATCTTCGTCGGGCGGATACCTGAGGCGTACCTCAGCGAACTGCGCGCGGCCCTCAAGGGGTTGGCCGTGCTTGCCATTGGCGGCGCCGCTGTGCTGCTCGCGGCCATGGTTGCCTCCTGGGGCCAAATACAGGAGATCTCGGCTGACCTGCGCCCCGGATTCTCCGGCACCCTCGTGCTGATCTTGGCAACTCTGGTCTATCTGCCGACGGCGGTCGTGTGGGCGGCGTCTTTTCTCACGGGGGCGGGTGTCTCGCTGGGCGAAGGCGCAGCGGCCACGCCGTTCGCGGTCACCATCGGCGATCTGCCAAGCATCCCGCTGCTCGCAGCGGCTCCCGATCGGTACCGGTGGTGGTACCTGGTGGGGCTCGTAGTCGCGCTGGCCGCGGGTGTGGTCACTGCGCGAGCCGTGACCGGCTCGATCGAAACGCCGTCCCAATACGATCGGTTGATCCCGCGGCTGCGAGCCGCCGTGATGGCTGCTGCGATGGCAGGCGTAGCTGGAGTGCTCACGCACGGCACCTTGGGCGGGCGACTATCGGACATTGGCCCGAATCCGGCGATGCTTGCGTTGTCGGTGCTGGTCTGGTTCCTTCTTGGTGCGGCCGTCGTGAGCGGGTTGGAGCTGGTCGGTTTCACGCCGCGACGCACCCGCTCGAGCCGCCGTACCGGCCGCACCAGGAGCCGCACCGGCTCTACCTTCCAGGAGGCCCGACTCGGCGCCGAGGAGGTTCCGAGTTGGTCCCAGGACCGCACTGTGGTGCTTGCTGACGAGGATGCGTCAGACTTAGGCCGCTAGGCGGTAGCGGGAGGCGTGGCGGCAAGGTGCCGGGCCGGTGCCGCCGTGTTCGACCGATACGGAAATGAGGCCGGTGTTCTGTGGAACATGAGGACGAGACAGGCCACGCCCCATTGCGGGTAGTGGTTCTGCTCTCCGGTGCCGGCTCGACGATGGCTGCGCTGCTTGACCCGCCAACGTCAGGACACGCGCCGTTCCAGATCGTCGCGGTTGGCTCGGACCGGGAAGACGCGGGTGGCCTCCGAATCGCATCGGCAGCTGGGATCCCGACATTCGCGGTTGCGCCCGCCAAGCACCCCACGCGACCGGCATGGAACACCGCGCTGGCCGAGGCGATCGACGCCTATCGACCGGATCTGGTGCTCAGTGCCGGTTTCATGCGGATCCTGGACGAATCATTCGTTCGCCGCTACTCGCCGTGGCTGCTCAACACCCACCCGGCGTTGTTGCCGGCGTTTCCGGGCGCCCACGCCGTTCGGGACGCGTTGGCCTACGGCGTGCAGGTGACGGGGGCTACGATCCATATCGTCGATGCGGGGGTCGACACCGGCCCGATTGTGGCGCAGCAGGCGGTGCCGGTGCACCCGAACGACGACGAAGCGAGCCTGCACGAACGAATCAAGGCCGTCGAACGAGTATTGCTTGTCTCCGTGATGACGTCGCTTGCGAGGAACCGGACCCTTCGAATTGATGGAAGAAAGGTGCACCTGACATGAGCCGGAATGAGATTCGCCGGGCCCTGGTCTCGGTCTACGACAAGACCGGTCTGGAGCAACTGGCCGAGGGTTTGCACGCTGCCGGAGTCGAGTTGGTTTCGACCGGGTCGACTGCGGCCCGAATTTCCGCAGCGGGGGTGCCGGTGACATCAGTGTCGGACGTGACCGGCTTTCCGGAGTGCCTCGATGGCAGGGTGAAGACCCTGCACCCGGCGATTCACGGTGGGATCCTCGCCGATCGCCGCAAACCCGAACACAGCGAGCAGTTGGCCGAACTCGGAGTTGCCCCATTCGATCTCGTCGTGGTGAACCTCTACCCCTTCGCCGACACCGTGGCCAGCGGCGCAGACGACGATGCCTGCATCGAGCAGATCGATATCGGTGGCCCGGCGATGGTTCGCGCCGCTGCGAAGAACCACCCAAGTGTCGCCGTGGTGGTGTCCCCGGAACGCTACGCAGAGGTACTGGCTGCTGTCCGGGATGGCGGCTTCACGCTGCAGCAACGACGCGAGTTGGCAGTCGACGCCTTCCGTCACACCGCCGCCTACGACGTTGCGGTGGCGACCTGGCTCGATTCGGTGGTGTCCCCCGACCAGGCCACCGCTGGCATGCCCGGCTGGGTCGCTGGCGTGTGGCAACGCGCCGAGGTGCTGCGCTATGGCGAGAACCCGCATCAGCCCGCAGCCATGTATGTCACCGAATCTGCCAACGTGGCCGGCGGCATCGCACGAGCCGAGCAGCTCCACGGCAAGGCCATGTCGTACAACAACTACGTCGACGCTGATGCGGCCTACCGCAGTGCGTATGACTTCGACGAGCCAGCTGTGGCGATCATCAAACACGCGAATCCGTGCGGCCTGGCGATCGGCGGCGACATCGCCGAGGCGCATCGACTGGCCCATGAGACCGATCCGGTGTCGGCTTTTGGTGGCGTGATCTCGGCCAACCGACCAGTGTCGCTGGACATGGCACGCCAGGTGGCCGACGTGTTCACGGAAGTGATCGTGGCACCCGGCTACGACGCCGAGGCGCTGGAGCTACTGCGAGCCAAGAAGAACATCCGCATTCTGGTCGCGGATCCGGTGCCGAGTGGGCCAGCGGTGGAGCAACGATTCATCACCGGCGGGTTGCTGCGGCAGGAATCGGATCGAATCAACGCAGCTGGGGATGATCCGGCGAACTGGACCCTGGCGTGCGGTGACGCGGCCGATCCGGCAACCCTGGCGGACTTGAATTTCGCGTGGCGAGCCGTGCGCTCAGCAAAGTCGAACGCCATCCTGCTGGCGGCAGACGGTGCCGCCGTCGGTATCGGGATGGGTCAGGTCAACCGGGTTGATGCGGCCAAGCTTGCGGTCGCGCGGGCGGGTGAAGATCGCGCTCGCGGATCGGTTGCTGCATCGGACGCCTTCTTCCCGTTCCCGGACGGGCTGGAGGTGCTCGCGGAGGCCGGAGTGCGTGCGGTGGTGCAACCGGGCGGTTCGGTGCGCGACGACGAAGTGATCAGGGCCGCGCGCGCCGCCGGAATGACCATGTATCTCACTGGCACCCGGCATTTTTTCCACTAGCGAGACCCTGTGGCCGGTGGTGAGACTCGAATTGTTTTCGCCGTGGCCTGTCGGGAGACACGTGTGAGTCACTTATGCGCCACAATTCGGCCATGAGCGAGCTAGAAATCGATCCCGCAACGTTAACCAGGCTGGAAAACGTCGTCGACGGGTTGGTGGCACACACCCAGGGAACGGTGCATCGCCATGACCTGCGTGACTTGGTGGTCGCCAAGTACACCGACCTCGCCGCCGAGGCGAAGGTGACGACTTTCCTTCCTGTCCTTGCCGGGAACCTGGCGTTGGAGCAGATCGAGGCGGAGCAGGATCAGGTATCCGACCAGGTCGACGGATTGCCCTCAATCCTCGTGCTGGATGAACACAACTCGACCCGGTCGCAAGCGGCCTGTGCGCTGATCAAGTTCTACGCGCCAGGGCGTTTTCGCGTCTCCTCGGCGGGGTTGAAGCCCAATGGTTCGCTGAACCCGGCACTCACGACGGAACTTGGCGAAGTGGGGTGGGAACTCACTGATTCACCCACACAGGTCACACCTGAGCAGATCGCAGACGCGGACTACGTGATCGCGATCGGAACCGACGGCGTTGACTGGGACGACCCGGCACCGAACACGACCCGCTGGACGATTGCCGAAGCTGGATCAACCCCGGATCGGTCGGTGCATGAGGTGCTGGTGGAGGTCGACTCCAACGTGCGGGCGTTCCTGCGCAGCATCGATCCTGATCACGATCTGCACCCGGCGGTGATTGCGCCAGCGGAGTAGGACTCGCTCGCTGGCGGTGGATCACCATGGCCGAGCCCGCCGGGCCTGAGCCGGATCGCTAGTCATTCATGGTGAGCACCACTTTGCCGGTGGTTGCCCGGGCGCGGAGGTCTTCATGTGCCTGGCGGGCCTGCGCTAGCGGGTATTCGTGGCCGGGTAGTGGAGTGATCGCGCCTTCAGCGATCAACGACACCAACTCCGCGAGGGGCTGGGCGACGCCGGTGACTGGATCCGCTGTGATCACGTCTGTGAGCCAGAATCCGATCACACTGTGCGAACCCACCATCAAGGTGCCGGGAGCCACGGGGGTCGGGGGTGTCCGTGAGGCCATCCCGAAAGTCACCAAGCGGCCGAAGCGGCCCAGCGCTGCCAACGACGCATCAAACACGCTGCCGCCAGTCATCTCGAGCACGATGTCGACGCCCTTTGATCCGTTCGCCTCTGTCAGTAAGTCCGCCAAGTCTTCCGCGGCTGGGTCGATCGCGATGTCGGCACCAAGATCCAGGGCAATCTGGCGCTTCGCCTCGCTGCTGGCGGTGGCAATCACCCGTCCGGCGCCCCAGGCCTTGGCCAGTTGGACCGCGAGGCTGCCGACGCCGCCGGCCGCCGCGTGCACCACGACGGTCTCACCGGGTTGCATACGGCCAGAAGTACGCAGGAGGTGCCAGGCGGTGAGGCCTTGCACCAGTAGGGACAATGCGGTGGTCGCAGGCATGTCGTCGGGCACCTCGAAGACGTCGGTGGGACGCACGAGTACTTTCTCCGCGTACCCGCCGGTGCCCTTGGTGAAGCCGCAGACCCTTCGGCCGTCGGGGGTTCGCCCGAGCACCTCACTACCGGGGATCATCGGTAGCGTCTGACGCGACAGGTAGGAGTTCTCGACTGCGTGGGTGTCGGCGTAGTTCACCCCGGCCGCCTCGACGTCGATCAGTACGAGTTTGCCGTCGGCCGGTGGGGTGGGGTCGGGTACCTCGGCCACTTCGAGAACCTCGGGACCGCCGAACTCTGTGAGTTGAATTGCGCGCATGATCGCAGGCTAGCGTCAGTTCGTCCCCGCTACTGCGGCACCAGTCGGCTGACCTGGGGGAAGGCGTCGAATCCGGTATCGAAGGTGGCGACCGTAGAGACTCCATGACTTGCCATGACGGCTACGTGGAGGGCATCACGCACGGATGACCGGTGTTGGGCCAGCAGTCGAACCGCCGCATCCGTGTCCGCCAGCGTCACCGGCAGGATCGCAAGGCAGAGGTCGGTAATCAGGTGGTACACCTCCGCGGCCACTTCAGGCCTACCGAGGCGGTGGTATCGATGAAGAATCTCCTGCAGGACTTCGGTGCTCGTGACTAACTCGATCGACTTGTCGTGTGCCTGTTGCAGCAAACGCAGCGAGGGCTCCTTGTGGGCATGGGCGGCTCCGGCCGCGTACATCGCCACGTTCGAGTCCAGGAAGACGCTCACCGATGGCGACTTTCGATCTCCTCCAGCATCTGTTCGATGTCCGCAGTTGGAGCGTTGATTTGGCTCAACCGCGAGACGGGATCGCTACTGGTGAGTTGAGCCGCCATGGCGGCTTCGAGAGCTGAGCGCACGAATTCCCCCTTTGATACGCGCGAACGGGCTGCCGCTTGCGTGAGCCGGTCGTTGAGCTCTTCGGCTATGAGCACCTGAAGCCTATGACTCATATGAGCATGTTAGCACCTGCTCCGGCGATGGCGCGCCCCTCGCGCCTCGCGCCTCGCGCCTCGCGCCTCGCGCCTCGCGCAAAATCGACCACGGCGGACAAAATCGACCACGAATCCTGGTCGATTCTGCGTGTCCCGGTCGATTTTGCGGGGAAGCCGGGTCCTCTAGGGCGTCTTCTCCCGAGGCGGATTCAGGTGCGCTCTGGCATGGGTAGCTGAGGCCTAGTGCCCTCCGACGATGCGGCCTTGGATTGGCTCCCGTGTGAGCAAGGGCTCGGAAGGGCGCAGTTAGTGGCCGCTAGCGGCCGTTGCGTGAGGCGGCGAAGGCACGGAAGATCGCCACGGCCTCGCGCGGAGGGGTGGCTGCTTGGAGTTTCAAGATGCGTTTGGGGGAGCAGACATACTGTCCAGAATGCAGGCGGCGGCCTAGGAGCAGTTCCCGTGCGGCGACGGCCAGCAAGGCTCCGCCGACCGACGCGGTTCCGCCGAGTTGCGGCAATCCGGCGAGATCGGAATCGACGCGCAACGCCGAGTCGATGAGGCGCGGGCTGACGTTGCGGACGCCCACCATCTTCATCAGCAGGCTACGTCGCTGGGCATCCGTGAGGTGACCATCGAGCAGAGACTGCAGGCGCTTGCCGAGCCTGCCGTGGAAGGGCTGCGCGCCCAGGTCATGCCGCTCCACATCGATCACCGAGCGGTCTCCGACGTCACTGGCCGAGAGCACAGGAATGCGGTGGTTTCGTGCGGTGTCGCGTAAGAGGGCCTTCATCGCAGAGGTCGTCCATCTCGTCGATCAAGATGTCGGGTGAGTGGTCGCGAATGACAGCCTGAAGCAGGTGGGCGTCGACCCCGGAATGCAGGTGAACCTGTTCGATGTATGGATCGATGGCACTGATGCGCTTGGCAACGAAGTCCACCTTGTGTTCGCCGACATCGCTGAAGGCTCCATTGATGCGATTCAGGTTGGAAGGCTCGATGATGTCCATGTCGGCGATGATGAAGCTCCCCCCGATGCCTGCGCCGACCAGTCGCTCTACCACGTTGCTGCCGACGCTCAGGCCAAACACAGCTATGGTCGCGGCGTATAGGCGGCGCTGCTCTGCCGGAGTGATCAGGTCGCGGTTGCGGAACGTGCGCAGCGCACGCAGGTCATCGCGCTCGGGAAATCGGACGAGTTGCCCCGACCACTCGAACAGCCACCAGCGTCCGAAGGTCGGACCCTGGTTGACGATGTCGGTAACGAAGTTGGCACGCAGTCCGGCATCGTCTCGCCGGTCGGGGTGGCGCAGCTCGAACAGCCCATTCGCCACGTGCTCGACGGAGTCGACGACAGTTTGGATCGCGCCGGCCTCAAATGCTGTCGTGAGGCGACCCTCGTCATCAGGATCGCTCATGTTGAACGAAATCGGTGGCGACCACGGACGCACAGGTTGGACCTGTTGGATAGAAGTCGTTGTGGGGAGCTGCGTCACCGTATGCCGTCCGTGGTCAAGGCGGCCAGGGCGTTTGTGTGCTGGCGCGTCTGATCGGTCCACCAGTCGTTGAACTCGTTGAACTCGGCGGTCGTGAGTGTGAGGTCGCGCGGATGAAAGGTGGGACTCCTTGGGCGCCAGCCGTCTGCTAGGAATGCTGCCAGGGACGGGTTGCGTGGTAGGACGTCGGCCACGAGGGTGTCCATTCGCAGTCGCACCGGATGGTGGTTTGCGCCGTTTACGAAATGAGGATCACCCAACGATTGAAACGGCAGGCCCGCAGCGAGCAGCGCATCGAGCAGGAATCCTTCGACCTGTGCGTAGAGGTCGCACAGTCGCTCGTCGATGCTAATGCGAACAACCTCGCGCCAGGCGCCCGCTACCAGGCCGAGGCCATGCCAGCCATCGGCAACGGCGTATCGGGAGATCTCGCCGTGGGATCTGCGTCCCACAGGAACATCAAATGGGGCCTGGGCAATCAGAATTGGCCGCTCAGGCAGACTACGGATGACGCGCACCGTGCAGACCAGCTCCCCGCTGCTGGCGTACATGCCGACGTGGATCGACCTGTCGTCGTCGGGGCAACAGTCGATCCCGTCGACTAGATGGCCATCGTTTAGCAACCTATGTCGCAGATATGCATCAGTTCGGAGTCGGCGGGCCTGGGCGAGAGCAGCGGTGTCGGTGTGGCTGAACCGCCTCACCTCAACCGGCTCAGCCACCGTCCCAGTCGTCAGCCAGTTGCTACGAAGGGCATCCGGGGGGGGCTTGCTCATCGAGGCAACTCCTGTCGTGACGGGACTGCTGACACGCGGGAGTCTCACGAGTGGAGAGGAGCCCCCGCTAAAGCAAATCGGCGTTCCTTGAACCGTGTCAGGCGGTGAGCCACCTCCGCCACCTCGAAATGTCCCCAATCCAGGTGACACCAGCGCCCCGTCGGCCGGCTGTCAGGGCCAAGGTGACGCACTGCTTCTGCCATCCACATTCCGTTCCAGCGAACTCCTGCGGGGCGTCGAATCTGCAACACTGGGTTGTCCCGCCACGAGCCCAGGAGGTGTCTCATGCGTCGACCGGACGATGTCGAAATCATGCGCGACGCCCTCCGCGGCATTCCATGCGCTGGCGAGTCGATGTGTGGCAATTCTTGGGCAAGGAGATGCTGATGCAGGACGCTCAATCGCGAGGGTCATTGAGCATCGCACGCTCGTGAACGCCGCCAAGTGGGTAGTCGGCCGCTCGCCGCACGTGCGCCTGGCAGGGTAGCCACCGGTCGCGGAGGCCGCGGCTGATGCAGCCGTGGATGCCTGGTGCCGCCTGGTTTGGGTGGCTCGCTGAGTTCCGTGTGCGCACGCGCCTGTGGCCACCTCCTCGCCCTCGCGCAAAATCGACCACGGCGAACAGAATCGACCAAGAATCCTGGTCGATTTTGCGCGACTTGGTCGATTTTGCGTGGAAGCCGCCACGTCGGGGCTGCGGAGCTGCGGCGGGGCGCGCGCGGGGCGCGGGGTGACGGGCGGCGCGGGCCGCCTGACCAGCGCCTGACACCATGCGGGGCATGCCCGAGGTGCCGGAGTCCGTGATCGAGTCGGCGGATCAACCGCATGACCATGGTGTGCGGGCGGTGGTGGACGGAGCCTTCGCGCTGCTGGTCGGCCTGCTGGCCGTGGTTCAGGCGCGGATTAACGGCGAACTTGCCCTGGTAGTTGGCAGCGGGATTGAAGCGGCCGTTGCCTCGTTTGGCACTGGCCTGCTCCTCATCGCCGTGATCGTGCTGGCGGTCCCTTCAGCTAGGCGCGGCTCACGACGACTGCTCCGGGCGTTCCGCATCCCACCCCGGGCGCCAGCCTGGATATTGCTCGGAGGGCTCGGCGGGGCCACGTTCGTCGCGTCCCAGGGTCTGGTGGTGCCGACCACCGGAGTGGCCCTGTTCACGATCGCGCTGGTGGCAGGTCTCAGCGGGAACTCGCTGGTGGTCGACAAGTACGGCATCGGCCCCGGGGGCCGCCGACCCGTTACCTGGCCGCGGGTGGTGGCCGCGGCGGCCGCGGTGGCTGGGGTAGTGCTTGCTGTCTCGGGCGAAATCGGTACCGGCGAGGTGGCCGTCGGGCTGCTGCTGTTGGCGATGGTCGCCGGCGCCATGGTGGCGGTTCAGCAAGGCCTCAATGGTCGAGTCGCGGTGATAGCCGGATCACCCCTGCCGGCGGCGCTAGTCAACTTCATCGTGGGTTTCGCCGCCTTGCTGCTGGTTGGCGGTGTGATCGAGGCCTTTGACACGCAGACCTTCACCCCTCCGCCGTTGCCCTGGCAGGAGCCGCTGCTCTGGCTTGGCGGTCCCATCGGGGTGGCGTTCGTGGTGGTGGCGGCCTTCGCGGTGCGAGGTCTGGGAGTGTTGCTGTTTTCGCTGCTGACCATCGTCGGTCAACTCGTGGGCGGGGTGTTGGTCGACGTGGTCGCGCCAGTGTCGGGCGAGGCTGGCGTCACCTGGCAGACGATCGCCGCGGTGCTGGTGTCAATGCTGGCCACAGTGCTGGCCTTCCTGGGCAGCAGACGATCGCCTGGCACAATGCACAAGTGACCGCAACGATCTTGGACGGAAAGGCCACTGCCGCGGCAGTGAAGGCAGAACTCGCAATCCGTGTGCGTGCTCTCGTCGAACGGGGTGTGCGGCCCGGGCTGGGAACTGTGTTGGTCGGCGACGATCCCGGAAGTTCGGCGTATGTGGCAGGAAAACACCGCGACTGCGCCGAAGTAGGCATCGCCAGCATTCGGGTGGAACTTCCTGCCACCGCCACGCAGGAGCAGGTCCTGGGTGTGGTTGACGAACTCAACGCAGACCCAGCCTGCACTGGCTACATCGTGCAGTTGCCGTTGCCGTCGGGCTTGGATGCCAACCAGGTGCTGGAGCGGATGGACCCCGCAAAGGATGCCGACGGTCTGCACCCGACGAACCTCGGCCGGTTGGTGCTCGGCGCTCCAGGGCCGCTGCCGTGCACCCCAAGGGGAATCGTGGAACTACTCCGCCGATACGACGTGGAAATCGCCGGCGCGGAGGTGGTTGTGATCGGGCGCGGAGTCACAGTGGGCCGCCCGCTCGGGCTGTTGCTGACCAGGAAGAGCGAGAACGCCACCGTGACGCTGTGCCACACCGGAACCAAAGATTTCGCCGAACACACCCGACGTGCCGACATCATCGTCGCGGCTGCCGGAGTCCCCGGTCTGATCACCGCAGACCTGGTGGCCCCCGGCGCCACGGTGTTGGATGTGGGGATCACCCGGACAGCCGCGGGTCTGGTGGGTGATGTTGATCCGGGAGTGCGAGAGGTGGCAGGTCACGTCGCGCCGATGCCTGGGGGTGTTGGTCCGATGACCCGGGCGATGCTCCTGGCCAACGTGGTGGATGCGGCGGAGAGGCTGTCCGAGAGGTGATCAGCGGGCTGGTCCGGCAGTGGCCCATCAGTGCTGTGCTCGGTGGCATCGCCTTGGCTTTGGCCTTCGTCGCACTCGACCGGTTTCGGGTCGGATCGGTACTGCTGGCAGCAAGCGTGGTGGCCGCCTTCATCCTGCGACTGGTGCTGACCGACGAGCAGGCTGGTTTGCTTGCCGTCCGGGCACGTCCGGTCGATCTGGGTGTGCTTGGCGGACTGGCCACGATGCTGACAATCATGGCGCTGTGGGTGCCGCCCCCCGCGTGAGGAGTCGGCGCTAGGCTGCGGGTACGCGCCGTCGCTGCTGGCGGTGGAGATCTCTCGATCGACACGGCAGGCGGCGCCCGATGTACATCAACCCGGGGCGTTGGCGTCCTGGCCGGCAGAAGGGTCTCCTCACTCATGGCACGTGCAGGCAAAGTAACGGTCGTAGGCGCAGGGTTCTACGGTTCCACCACCGCGATGCGGCTCGCGGAATATGACATCTTCGACGAGGTCGTGCTGACCGACATCGTGGAAGGCAAAGCCGAAGGCCTGGCGTTGGACATGAATCAATCCCGGCCGGTGGAAGGTTTTGAGACTGCCATTACCGGGGCCACAACTGGCACCGATGGCTCGGGCTACGAAGCCATCGCGGACTCGGACATCGTCGTGATCACCGCCGGGTTGCCCCGGAAACCCGGCATGAGCCGCATGGACCTCATCGAGGTGAACGCCGGAATCGTCCGTGGGGTGGCGGAAAACGTAGCCCAGTACGCCCCGAACGCAGTTGTCATCGTGGTCTCAAACCCGCTCGATGAGATGACCGCCCTCACCCAGATCGCCACCGGCTTCCCGCACCACCGCGTGCTTGGCCAGGCTGGCATGCTCGACACCGCCCGCTTCAGCCACTTCGTCGCGGAGAAACTCGGCAAGCCGATCGCCAGTGTCCAGACCCTCACCCTTGGCTCGCACGGCGACACCATGGTGCCTGTTCCGTCACGCTGCACGGTCGATGGCAAGCCCCTCACCGAGTTTCTGACGGACGACGAAATTGAAGAACTCGTGGTCCGAACCCGCAACGGTGGAGCCGAGGTTGTGGCCCTGCTCAAGACCGGATCTGCCTACTACGCGCCTTCCGCCGCCGCAGCACGGATGGCCAAGGCGGTCGCCGAGGACAGCGGCGACGTAATGCCGGTGTGTGCCTGGGTGGATGGCGAATATGGCATCGCCGGGGTCTACCTGGGCGTAGAGGCCGAAATCGGCAAGGAAGGCGTCCGGCGAGTCGTCACCACCGACCTGACCGAGACCGAGTTGGTCGCGCTGAACGAAGCCGCCGAGGCAGTGCGCGCCAAGCAGGCCGACGTCCAGAGCCTTTAGTCGCACCAGCCGACGCTCACCGACAAGCAGAGAGAGACAGAGGCCTGAAGATGGCAAAAATCAAAGTTGAGAATCCGGTCGTCGAGCTTGACGGCGATGAGATGACCCGGATCATCTGGCAGTTCATCAAAGACCAGCTGATCCTGCCGTACCTCGATATCGACCTGAAGTACTACGACCTCGGAGTCGAGCACCGCGACGCCACCGACGACCAGGTGACGATCGACTCCGCCCACGCCATTCAGAAGTACGGCGTGGGGGTGAAGTGCGCCACCATCACCCCAGATGAGGCCCGAGTCGAAGAATTCGGACTCAAGAAGATGTGGCGTTCGCCGAATGGCACGATCCGCAACATCCTCGGCGGTGTGATTTTCCGCGAGCCCATCATCATCTCCAACATCCCGAGGCTCGTGCCGGGCTGGACCAAACCCATCGTGGTGGGACGTCATGCCTTCGGCGACCAGTACCGTGCCACCGACTTCAAGGTGCCTGGGCCTGGCACGCTCACCCTCACCTACACCCCGGCCGACGGTTCGGAACCGATGGAGTTCGACGTCTACGACTTCCCGAGCGGCGGCGTGGCGATGGGTATGTACAACCTTGATGATTCGATTCGTGACTTCGCGCGCGCGTCGATGAGGTACGGACTGTCCCGCGGATACCCGGTCTACCTGTCGACCAAGAACACGATCCTGAAGGCCTACGACGGTCGATTCAAGGACCTGTTCGCAGAGGTATACGAGGCCGAATTCGCCGCGGAGTTCGAAGCCGCGGGCATCACCTACGAGCACCGTCTGATCGACGACATGGTCGCAGCCGCCATGAAGTGGGAAGGCGGCTATGTGTGGGCCTGCAAGAACTACGACGGCGACGTGCAATCCGACACTGTCGCGCAGGGGTTCGGATCGCTCGGTCTGATGACCAGTGTGCTCATGACCCCGGACGGCAAGACGGTAGAGGCGGAGGCGGCGCACGGCACCGTCACCCGGCACTACCGCCAGCACCAACAAGGCAAACCGACGTCGACCAACCCGATTGCCTCAATCTTCGCCTGGACCCGTGGGCTGGCCTACCGAGGCAAGATGGACGGCACCCCCGGGGTCACTGCCTTTGCAGACGCCCTTGAGTCGGTGTGTGTCCGGACTGTTGAATCAGGGAAGATGACCAAGGACCTGGCGTTGCTCGTCGGCCCAGACCAGGGCTACCTGACCACGCAGGAGTTCCTGGCGGCGATCGATGAGAACTTGCAGCGAAAGATGTCCGCCGCCACCTGATCCGGTTGCGCGCGCAAGCTCAACTGCCGGGTTGGTCTCGAACGACTAGGTCCATTTGATGGCCTGCCGGAGCGCGGCAGGGGCATCGCCCAAGGAGGCTTTGTCGCTGCCGCGCAAAACGGCCACGCCATCTTTCTTCGTGCGATAGGCCGTCCACAAGGTGCCACGGTGGGTTGCGGTCACGACATGCGAGGACCGAGAAACACGTGCGCCGGGGCCGATCCGGGCGGATCCGGTGATCCGTGCGTCGCCGGTGATGTCGGCGTCGCCGAAAACTCGCACCTGGCCGCCCACATAGGCCCGGTCGGCGATCAAGGCATCATGTCGTACCCAGGCCTCGTCGGTGACGATTGCGCGGTCGCGCACCTCGGCCCGACCGGTGACGTGGGCTTTCCCACTCACCTCGGCTTGGTGTCGAATCGTGGCCGAGCCGGTGACCCTGGCTCGGTCAAGAATCTTCGCTGAGTCTCGGACCTTGGCGTCGCTGCCCACCCGCGCATGCTTGCCAACCGAGATGTTCGATTTCCGGCCCATCGGATGACTCCTTCGCACGCGTTGAGCGCTGGCGTGACCAGTCTCGCCCATCCCGCATCGCGATGGCGGAGTAGGCCCTGGCTAGCGAGCGGTTCGAATCGTCCAGGGCCCGCCTCGTGGATCGTAGGTGTGTCCTAGGGTGGGCAACGCATCAGACCTAGGGAAGGATGGCATGGCGTGAATAGTGCTGACACTGTGAACGCGGCCCGGCCACGAGTCCTGAGCGGGATTCAACCCACCGCAGATTCGTTTCACCTCGGCAACTACCTCGGGGCGCTACGTAGCTGGGTGGCTATGCAAGATGATTTCGACGCCTACTACACGATCGTCGATCTGCATGCCATCACAGTGCCCCAGGATCCCGCGGTGCTGGCGGCCAACACCAGGGCCTCATTCGCCCAGACACTTGCGGCCGGGGTCGACCCGCAACGCAGCGCAGTCTTCGTGCAAAGCCAGGTGCCCGAACACGCCCAGTTGGCTTGGGTGCTGATGTGTTTGACCGGTTTTGGCGAGGCCAGCCGGATGACTCAGTTCAAGGATAAGGCCGGCAAACACGGCACCTCGGCGGCCAGCGTTGGGCTGTTCACCTACCCCATCCTGCAGGCGGCCGACATTTTGCTGTACCAGGCATCGGAGGTACCGGTGGGGGAGGATCAGCGTCAACATCTGGAACTCACCCGCGACCTTGCACAGCGGTTCAACTCCCGCTTCGGCGAAACGTTCGTGGTGCCCAAGGCGCATGTGCTCAAAGGGGCTGCCAAGGTGCTGGATTTCGCCGCCCCCACCGCCAAGATGAGCAAGAGCAGCCCCGCTGGTTGCGTGTTCCTCCTGGAGGACCCCAAACGGATCACCAAGAAGATCAAATCGGCGGTGACCGATTCCGAGGCGATGATCCGCTTCGACCCGGAACGCCAACCTGGAGTGTCGAATCTGCTGGAGGTCCTCTCGGCGCTCAGCGGCACGCCCGTGACGAAACTTGTCGCCGACTACGAAGGCGTGCTCTACGGCACACTCAAGGGTGACGTCGCCGACGCGGTCGTGGCACTGGCTCAGCCCTTCGCTGCGCGCACCCAGGAGTTGCTTGCCGATCCGGCCGAACTTGAGCGGTTGATGGCGTTGGGCGCGGCCAAGGCGGGAGAGGTAGCTGAGGTGACTTTGGCTGCGGTGTATGAAGCAGTGGGGTTTGTTTCCGCTCCGCGGCGCGGGTGACTGGCCTCAGTCACCCCGCGGAGCCGGCGGCAGCCACCGGGTGAGAGCAGCCTGCAGTCCGGCTTTGGTGAACGGCTTGAGCAGGACGTCGTTCATGCCCGCCGCCAGACATTCCGCTTGCACCTCGGGAATGACGTTGGCGGTCAGCGCGATGATGGGCACCGCTGCGGACGCTCCGGCCGGGTGGCCTGCCTGCGCCTCGTGAGCTCGGATGAGTTCGGTGGCCGCGATGCCGTCGAGCACCGGCATGTGCAAATCCATGAGTACCAGATCCGGTGGGTTGGCCTGGAAAACGTCGACGGCCACTTGCCCGTCCTCAGCAAGATCAACGGTGTGCCCCAAAGCGCCGAGCATCGCCGAGGCGACCTTCTGGTTCACAGTGTTGTCCTCGACCAGCAGCACCCGCGCCGAGGTGCTCGCCGGGGTGACGGCGACATCGGCTTGATCCGGCGTGCCAGCGGCCGCTGTGGTCACCTGCGCAATAGGTAGCGGTACCTGCACGGAGAAAGTCGACCCTTCCCCCAGTGTGCTTTCCACCCAGATCCGTCCCCCCATGTGATCGATCAGGCGGCGGCAGATAGTCAGCCCCAGCCCGGTGCCCCCGTACACCCGGGTGGTGCTGGAATCGGCCTGGGTGAAGGGCTCGAATAGGCGGGCGGTGGCCTCGGGGGGAATCCCGATTCCGGAGTCGGATACCGCAATCACTAGTTCCACTGCGGAGTCGTTTCGTTCGGCTATCGACAGGTCCAGTCGGACAAATCCTTCGGCGGTGAACTTGACGGCGTTGCCGACCAAATTGGTGATGACCTGCCGCAGGCGGCGAACGTCCCCGCGCAGCCGCTGAGGCAAATCCGGTGCGATGTTGATCTGAAGTAGCAGACCCTTGGACTCCACTCGTTCGCGCAACAGCTCGGCGGCCTCAGACAGTTCGACCGCTGGATCAAACGGGATGTCCTCGATTTCCACCTTGCCGGCTTCGATTTTCGACAGGTCCAGGACGTCGTCGATGATCACCAGTAGCGATTCGGCGGAGCGGTAGGCCATCTCGACGTACCTGTGATCGGTGGGTTCGAGGTCGCGATCCGCCAAGAGTTGCAGCATCCCCATCACGCCGTTCATCGGTGTTCTGATCTCGTGGCTCATGGTCGCCAGGAACTCACTCTTCGCTCGGTTGGCGGCTTCGGCGCGCTCCCGGGCGAGGCGTTGTTCAGTGATGTCGAGGTGGATACCGACCATCCGGCTGAGGCTGCCGTCGGGGTTGCGCAAGGCCCTCCCGGTGGCCAGGATCCAGATGTAGTGGCCCGACTTGTGTCGCATCCGTAGGACGTTCTCGTAGTGCTCCACTTCACCGGCAAGGTAGGCCCGCACATGCTCGGTGGCCGCGGTCATGTCGTCCGGGTGGATTCGGCTGAGCCAAGAGGAGAAATCGTTCGGGATCTCCTCAGGCCGGTGACCTAGCATCGTCTTCCAGCGGTCGGAGAAGTAGATCTCGTTGGTGACGAGATCCCAGTCCCACAACCCTGCTCCACTGCCATCCAGTGCGAGTCGTAACCGTTCCTGTTCTAGCCGCAACTGGGTGAACTGTTCCGCAATCACCGCTTGATCGGCACGGTTCGCCAGCAGTGCGCCAACCTGCTGACTGAACAGGATGAATGCTTCTAGATGTGTGGCACTGAGGTCCTCGTAGAACTGACTCCCGGGAAGGGTGGTACCAGCCACCAGCAAACCGTGCACGGTGCCGGATGGACCCACGCACGCGGCAACCAACCCGCTCTGGATTGCCAGCCCCGGTATCGACTTGAGCGCATTGGAAGTGACCACCCGGGCCCGAGTGCCTCCGCTCGAAACGAGATTCCAGAAGTGCGCCGCGGCCTGCGGTGGCAGATCCGAACCTGGCCCCAGACCTTCGCACGCTGCAGGTGCCCCAGCGAACTGTTGCTCAGCAACCGGCAGCCATAGGGCGGCGAACTCGGCCTCGAATATCTCAATGGCGGCCTCGACGGTCGACGTGGCGAACTCCTCCGCCGCAGTCAAAGTGATCACGCGTGCGTTGTGCGCCTGCATGGCTGCAAACCGCTGAAGTTCGCGGTCGAGTTGATCGCGGATGCTTATGTGTTCCTGCTGCAGCAGCGACAATCGGGCAACTTGGGCCTGGAGCCGGACAACTTCGGCGCGGAGTTCGTCCACTTCCTCCGGCCTACAGCCGACCGCCGAATCCGGCTCGTCGGTCGGCTCGCCGTGCTCACCCTTGGCGTCGGATGACGGCATAGATAGCGGTGGTGTAGTTGTGGTACGTGTTCGCACCGCCGAGGCGGGCGAACTCGCCGAATCCGTACATGCCCAGCCACGGTGGAACGACGCCGTCGGTGGCTAACGGATACTGCATCTGCCCCACCAACTCCTCCTTCAGCACCCGACCAAATAGGTAGCGGCCCCGGGCAAGACAGTCGGCGTGGAAGACGGCCACAACCTCTGCGCCCTCGGCCTCAGCTCTGATGCGTTCCATCATGCGATCCAGATCACTGAAGATGAGGTCTTCGTCGCGCACCGTGAGTCGTAGCTGGGTCCCGACCGGGCAGGTGGTGGCGTAGTGCATGGTGCCGTCATCGTCGCGCTTTGTGACCACTCGCAAGATGTCCGGGTTGCCGTACTCGTCCGCAAGATCCGCCGGGAGTTTCTCCGCCAAGGCACCAATCGGGATGGTGTCGGCGGGCGTCGCGTCCGGGGTCAAACCAAGTCGTTCGGTGTAGACCGACCAGGCCGGCCTGCCGTCAAGTTCGACGATCCGATTCTGCTCCGAAGCGGTCACCGTCATCGGTTCGCCCACGGCTACGAAGCCGTGGGTAGCAGCGGTCACAACCGCTAGCGTCGGATCTGCGAAGCCGACTGCCCAGGCGCTGTTGGTGAAGACATCCTGGTCGGCCACCTGGTAGCTGACGATGCCTCGCATGTTGTCGGCGGACGTCGCACCGAAGATGGTGACGTCTTCGCCCAGCACCGACTCGAATCCGGCGATGCAGGCGTCGTCGTCGATGTCGATTCCGGAGGCAAGGAAAAGCACCATGGTGACCTCAGGAGCCTGCTCCTTGATCGAGGCGGCGAGTTCTGCGGCCTTCTCGCGGGAATTGTGCCCGCGAATATCGTCCACCTGGGCGACCGCTAGTTCCCCGGGAACTGGGGCCGAAATGGTCATGACCGCGAGGTCATTCATCGATTCACTGACGCCTTCGCGCCCGACAATGCCACAGCAGGAGGAACCGAGAATCCGGGCACTTGGAGCCAATCGCGAAGCCTCTTCGGCCAGCGCGGCGAAGTCGTGGCCCATGGACGCCGCGAAGACCACAAGGTCGCAGTCAGGGTTGCCGTCGATCGCGGCGTTCTCCAGACATTCCGCCATCGCGCGGCGTGAGTTGACCATTCGGACGCTTGCGGAGGAGAACTTGAGCATGATGACTCCTGAAATGACGGCACCGATTACGGCGATACGCGTCTGCACCTTTGGTAGGTGTGAGTCTAGGGTGGAATCTGGCTCGACGCCGGACCTGATTCGCTACTCAGCCCTGGAAGGAGTCACGTGGGCACGACGTCCGTGTGGTCTGGCCCACAGACCCTAGCTGCCGCGTTCGATCCGCGCGCCAACGCGCTGAACTCTATTCGACTGCTGCTGGCGACGGCCGTGATCTTCAGCCACGCAGCTCGTTTGGGCGGCTACGATCTCCCACCCACGGTGATGCTCATGTTGGGTGAGGGCGCCGTGGACGGGTTCTTCGCCGTCAGTGGCTTCCTGCTGGCTCGCAGTTGGCTGCGTCGACCATCGTGGGGACGTTACTTGTGGCATCGATGCCTACGGATTCTTCCCGCCTTCTGGGTGTGCCTCGTGGTGACCGCCTTCATCACGGTGCCGCTGGTTCTGCTGAGCCAAGGAGAGTCGCTGGCGGGGTATTGGTCGGCGCCGGACGGACCCTGGAGCTACCTGTGGCGCAACGCCGCACTGTGGATGAGCCAACCCGCTATCGCCGGAACCCCCTTTGCCGTTGCCTACCCGGGTACCTGGAACGGCTCGTTGTGGACGCTGTTCTGGGAGTTCCTGTGCTACCTCGGTTTGGCCGTGCTGGGCCTCGTGGGGGTGCTCAGGCGTCGGTGGTGGGTGTTTGCGGTTGCTGTGCTGCTGTGGCTGGTCACCGCCACCAAGACGCTTCTACCCTCCGTTAACGACGCCTACTTCGATACCTTCCTGGGCAACGTCGCGCCGCGACTGTTCCTGATGTTTGCCATCGGCGCCGCCTTGTGGGTTTTCGCCGAAGTGATCCCCATGCAGCCGGTATTTCTCGGCGCCGCGGGCTTTCTGGTGGCCGCAGGGTTGCTGTCCGGGTTGGACTACCGGATGTTGGGTGGCGCCGCCTGGGCATACGTGTTGCTGTGGCTTGGTTGCCGATTGCCTTGGCGATTCGGGTCGCGGAACGACATCTCGTACGGGGTGTACATCTATGCCTTTCCGATCCAGCAGGCGATGGCGGTTACGGGCGTGGCTGCTATCGGCTGGTTGTGGTCCGCCGGGCTCGCAGTGCTGCTCACGCTTCCTTTGGCGGTGCTGAGTTGGTTCCTCGTGGAGCAACCGGCGGCGCGTTGGAAGGGCAAGGTGCCAGCAGCTGGTTGGTGGGCGGATCCGCGGTGGGGCCTCCCGCTGGTGTTCGTCACGATGGTGCTGTTCGGTTCGCAGATGTTCGGGATTGGTGGCTACTGAGGGGACGGGTCGGCCGGGGACTGTAAGGCCTGCCGGCGTGCACGTTCGGCGACCACGAGGATCACCAACATCATCCCTGTGAGGGGGATGACGAAAAGCGTCATCACCGTGCTGTAGGGAGCCAGGGCGTCGTGCTCGGCTGAGGCCAACAATAGGTAGACGGTGTAGGCGGCGTAATACAGCAGGAACATCACACCCTCCCAGCGAGCCACGGCCAGGCCGGTGTAGACGACAGGCAGGAGCAGGAGGGCCACACCGGTCATCAACACGAAGTCAAAGTTGGATGCCGCCTCTGGGATGACGATTCCACCGGGTGTGATCATGGAGGCGAAACCCAGCACAGCGCCGAGGTTGAAGATGTTGGATCCCACAGCATTCCCCACAGCAAGATCGCGCTGGCCTCGGGCCGCCGCGATGACGCTGGTGGCCAACTCGGGCAAGGACGTGCCGATTGCCACGATCGTGAGGCCAATGACCAGGTCACTGAGGCCGAACGATCTAGCCACTGAGGTGGCCCCGCTCACCAGCAGCGAGGCACCACCCACCAACAGCGCCACCCCGACTATCACCAGGCCACCGCTGATCACGAGGGGCGGATTTTTTCTGATCGGTTCGACCACCTCTGCAAAGATCGGGTCGGGCCCATCTGAGTCGCCGCTGGAGTCGCCGTTGCGGGACTTCTCGGCCTCTTCCCGCCGGCTGACGCGCACAGTCCAGGTCAGGTATGCGAGCAGCACTGCAACCAACAACGCGCCCTGCCACTGCGCAATGACCCCATTGAACGAAAGCACCGTCGCCAACAGCGAGGTGCCCACCATCACGGGAACATCGCGCTTGACGACTGGCGACTTCACCGCCAGCGGCGCGATCACGGCCGCCACCCCGAGCACCAGCAGGATGTTGGCGATGTTGCTGCCGACGACGTTTCCCACTGCAAGACCGGGCGAACCGTTGACGACTGCCTGCATGGTGACAGCGAACTCTGGTGCGGAGGTAGCAAACGAGACCACGGTGAGGCCGACAACCAACGGTGACAAGCCGGCGGCTGTTGCGATGCTGCTCGCACCCCGGACCAGGACCTCGCCGCCGCCCACGAGTAGCACCAGTCCGGCAAGTAAGGCGGCGATCGCGGCGAGACTCATGAGAACACAGGCTAGCCAGGTGAGGTAGCGCTTACTGCTGGGATGGGGCTATCCGCCGCGACTGGCGCCACTCGCCATAGCGCAGGAGAAGTCCGACGTGGCCCGACGGGCATGTCACCTGAATAGGTGACATTTGGAGCGTGCCAGGAGCGGCGCGCGGATACCACAATAAGTAGTGCACAGGCTGGTGGTGTCCGCATAGCGGTCCCAGCATCCCGACCCACGAGGGGGGAGTCGGGGTGCGTCGGACAGGTGAGCGGACACCACCCGGTCTGGCAGCGCGTACCATAGGCCCGTGGCTGGCGAGGATCGACAACCCGGACGCTCTCGGGTGGCAGTGTTGGACGATCATGAGATCGTCGCCGCCGGTCTGGCCGCGCTGCTTGGGGAGGCAGAATCCGACATTGAGGTGGTCTGGCGAGGCGGTCAGGCTTCCGAGTTGCAGGGATTTCATCTCCGCCGGTGGAGAACTCGATTGTGTCCTGGTCGATGTCGATCTCGGCCCGCACAACCCAAGTGCCGCGTCAGTGGTCCGGTCGCTGACCGATGGTGGAATTCCGTCGATTCTGGTGAGTGCGCTGGAGCGCGGTCGTTTGGTCCGGGAAGCCCTATTGGCTGGGGCGTGTGGCTACATCCACAAGGGTGCGGCGCCGGAACAGTTGGCGGCCGCGATTCGCATTGCTAGCAGAGGTGAGTTCCTCCTTGACGACGCTGCCGCGGAGATTCTGCTCGACGTGGCTGCGCCTCATCTGAGCCCACGGGAACTGGAGGTGCTGCGCCTCTATGCCATGGGTTTGCCGCAGAAGAGCGTGGCGCGTCGGATGTCGGTGTCAGAGAACACCGTGGGGGAGTACCTCAAGCGCATCAGGGGAAAATACGCAGCCGTGGGGAGAAGCGTCCACACCAAGCAGGAGCTCTACCAAGCGGCGGTTGCAGACTCGCTCATCGACGGCACGCCGGACGATCCGGGTGCCGCCGCGTCCGGGTGACGTTAGCCGGCGATTTCCTGGTACATCGGCATCTCCCAGGGGACGAGGTTGCCGAGGATGGGCGCATCCGCGCTGCTAGTGAGGATGCCGGCATCGGTGGTGACTCGGTTGCGCCCGGATCGTTTGCTCGTGTACATGAAACTGTCGGCTCGATCCAGCAGCTCCTCCGCGGACTCTCCGGCGGTGGCAACCGTGGCGCCGATCGATACCGTGACGCGGATCTGGTCATCTCCCCTCGGTAGCCACGAGTTCTCCACGAGCATGCGCACCCGCTCAGCTGTCGCGGCCACCTTCAATGGATCTGCTCCGGGCAGCAGTGCAACGAATTCCTCGCCGCCCCAGCGCACTGGCAGGTCACCCTGGTTCAGCCCGTTGGCCAACGATTGCCCGGCCATGCGGAGCACTCGATCGCCAGTGGAGTGACCAAAAGTGTCGTTCACACGCTTGAAGTGATCAAGGTCGAAATACAACACTCCCAGTTGCGATTCACCTTCGGTGACGTCCGCAAGCAGCCTGGTCAGCTGCCGTTCGCCTACCCGCCTCGGAGGAAGGTGAGTCACCGGATCAAGCCCATCGAGTTCCTCCGCGGCCGTTGATAGCGCGTATGGGGACGTGAATCGGGTGGTGAAGATTTCGACGGATCCGACGATGTCCCCCGCAGCGTCGCGCAGAGCTTGGCCACGGACGGTGACGGGTACTCGATGCCCAGCCTTGTGGTGCAGGTAGACCGCTGCCTCGCGCTTCTTGCCATCACGCATCACGGCGGCCAGTGGGCAGCCGTGCAGACACAGTTGGGTGCCGCGGTCGTTGACGTGTCGAAGAATGCCCTCCGCGCAACTATGCCCCAACAACTTCGGCCGCGGAATAGCCGGTGATTCGTTCGGCCCCAGCGTTCCAGTAGGTGATGCGACGATCGAGGGAAACGAAGTACACCCCGTCGGCAATATCGTCGAGCAATCGCATATAGAACTCGTTGTCCACCGCTCCAGAATACGCCGCCCCGGTGATCACCTCGTGCCCTCGGTGAGGCGTCTCGGTTGACCACGCGTGCAAATGGCTGCAAATGAGGCTACGGTTCGCGCTACAAGCCAAGTGAACGGCAGGTGATCGAAAAGTGTCAGGAGATCAAACTGCCACGGATCCACGTGTTGCGCCGGACCCGAGGTGGAAGCGCCTGCTTCCCATCGCGGAATGGCTCCCCAGGTATCGCACCCGGTATCTGGCCGGCGATGTACTCGCTGGGTTGGTGGTGGCGGCCCTCGCTATCCCGCAGTCGCTCGGCTACGCCGCGATAGCGGGTGTGCCGGTGGTGGTGGGACTCTATGCCATCCCGCTGGCGCTGATCGCCTACGCCATGCTCGGCTCGTCCCCACACTTAGTGGTCGGACCGGTATCAACCGTCTCAGTGCTGTCGGGGACGCTGGTGGCGGATCTGGCCAGAGGAGATGGCAGCACCGCCATCGCGCTGACAGCCGCCTTGGCAATCGGGGCTGGCGTCGGCCTGATCATCGGTGGGGTGGCCAAACTTGGGTGGGCCGCGGAGTTCATGTCTCGGCCGATTGTCACCGGCTTCGTGTTCGGCCTGGTGCTGCTCATCATTGTCGGTGAGCTTCCCAACTTGTTGGGCCTCCCGGCCGAGTCCGGCGACGTCTTCGTCCGGGCGTGGGCGCTGGCGACGAACCTCGGTGCCATCACTCCCCTCACTGCTGCCATAGGGGTGTTGTCGCTGGTGATTCTCTTCGTCGGGGCTCGGTTGGTTCCGAAGATCCCTTGGGGTCTGCTGGTGCTGCTGGTGGCAATCGTCGTATCGAGCGCCTTTGACTTCGCCGATCGCGGTGTCGCGACAGTGGGGGAGGTGCCGCAAGGGCTGCCGGGGCTCGCCCTCCCGATGGTGTCTGTCTCGGAACTTCCAGCCGTGTTCACCGGCGGCATCGCGCTGGCGATGGTTGGGCTGGCCGAAGGTTTGAGTGCCGCTCGACTCTTCGCGGCCAAGGAGGGTTACTCGATCAAGACAAATCAGGAGCTGATCGCCACTGGGGCGGCCAATGTTGCAGCCGGACTTTCCGGCGGCATGGGCGTGGCTGGGTCGCTGTCCAAGACCGCGGCGATGGTGCGCTCTGGTGCTCGTTCCCAGATGGCCGGCCTGGTAGCTGCGGTACTCGTGCTGGTGGTGATCGCGGCATTTGCTGGCTCGCTTGCGCCGCTGCCCAAGGCAGCGCTGGCGGCGATCGTGATCCAGGCGGTGTGGGGGCTGATGGATGTCCGGGCGATTCGGCGCTACCAGAAGATTCGGCGCAACGACTTCAACTCGTCGCTGGCGGCGATGTTCGGGGTGCTCGTGTTTGGCCCGCTCTACGGGCTGCTGATCGCGGTCGGCCTAGCCGTGCTTGGTCTCGTCTACCGCTCAAGCCGGATCGACATGGAGATCATGGGTCGGGTGCCCGAGGAGAAGGCCGCCTGGGGCGGCATTCGCAATCATCCGGAAAGGATGACCTACGACGGCGTCATAGTGATGCGTCTGGATGCCCCTTTGTTCTGGGCCAACGCGACTGAAATCCAAGACGGAATCATTGCCGCGGTGGATGCCGACCCGGATGTGCGTGCATTGGTGCTCGACCTCGAGGCCACAAGCCAACTGGATACCACCAGCATCGACGCGTTGGAGTTGCTGTGGTCACAACTGGAGGAACGGGAAGTTGACTTGTACCTGGTGCGAGTCTTCTTTCAGGCACGGCGGGTGCTTCGACGGGCCGGATTGTTGGACAAACTGGGTCCCGACCACATGTGGCACAGCATCGCTGCGGGCGTCCGGGCGGCCCGCAAGGCCCAGAACCTCACCGGTAAACCACACGCGCAAGATGTGGATGACTCCAACGACGACGATGACACGCCTGGGCGGGAGCGCATCGCGGTGGATGACGCGAACGGCTATAACAACGGCGAGGAAATCAACGCTGACGGCGAAGCCGTTCCGAGGGGCGGCTACCAGGACCCGTTTAATGCCGAGCGCCGCACCTGGTGGGGGAGACTGCGGCGCTAGGCACTGGCCGACACCACCTGGGGTCACGAAAACTACGTCTGGCGACTGCCAGGAACCCTCACTTGCGCTTGGACATCCAGCCGAACATGGTGCGCTTCGCTGGCTTGCCGTTGTCACAGCGGCAGCGGTCCCGCGAGGGAACTCCACGCATCACCTGGCTGACGTGGTTTCCGCATCCGGAGTAGGTTGCTTTGCCGCACGAGCGGCATTCGGCTGGGCTGCACATAGGTGTCGATCCTCCGCGGGTATCGGCTGAGTGAAGTCCCGCAAGGATACCCTATGGGGTATTTTCCGGCAGGGTGGTGGCAACGGTGCCGCACAGGTGCGCGGCGCGATGCCGAAACCAAACAGGACAACTGCCGCCGGGCGATGATCAACTAATCGGATGGAGCCACACGAATACACCGACTACGACGCCCTGGGCCTCGCCGAACTGGTGCGGACCAAGCAAGTGAAACCGGCCGAGCTGGTCGAGGTCGCGATTAGGTGCATTGAACAGGTCAATCCGGACTCAATGCGGTTGTGGAACGACGCGATGCGCTGGCTCGGATGGAGGCTCGACAACCACGTGATGGCGCCTTCTCTGGGGTTCCTTTCCTGGTCAAGGACATGGACGGCGTGCTTGGTGGGGAGCCCAACACTTCTTCGTCGCGGTCCCTGCAGTCCTGGCGGCCAGTCGCTGATTCCGACCTGTTCGGGCGATTCAAATCGTCGGGTCTGGTGATTGTGGGCAAGACCAATTGCCCCGAGTTCGGCATTGTCGGTGTCACCGAATCGGAGTTGCGGGGTCCGGCGCGTAACCCTTGGAATACCGATCACACCCCCGGCGGGTCCTCGGGAGGCTCGGCGGCTGCGGTGGCGGCTCGGATCGTACCGATGGCCCACGGGGGCGACGGCGGCGGTTCGATCCGGATCCCGGCATCGGCCTGTGGGCTGTTCGGGTTGAAACCCAGCCGCGGTCGACAGCCGATTGGCCCCTATGCCGCGGAGTTCTGGGACGGCTATGTGGTGCCGGGAGTGATCAGCCGCTCGGTGCGGGACACCGCCGCAGCCCTCGACGCCACCCACGGCGCCAGCGTCGGTGCGCCCTACGCCGAACCCCCGGCGCCGAAGTCGTTCCGGCAGACGCTGGAGGGGCCAGTCCCGGCATTGCGGATCGGGTTCTCTACGAAGGCGTTCCTCGCCGAAGCTATGCATCCTGATGCAGTAACGGCGGTGCTGGACGCCGCTGCGCTGCTGGCCGACTTGGGTCACGAAGTGGTTGAAATCGACCTTCCGTTGGAGCGTGAGGAGTTGGCTCGGGCCTACTTGGTGGTGGTCGCAACCAGCATCGCTGCAGAAATTGCCGAAACCGAACGTCAGACCGGCAAGAAGCCTGAGCCTGGTGACTTCGAACTGCCCACCTGGTTCCTTGGCCAAGTGGGTCGTGAACTGAGCGCGTTGGAGCATGCGCAGGCCCGGGAGCAAGGGCAGCAACTGGGGCACAACCTGGCGTTGTTCTATGACCAGCACAGCTTGGATGTGCATCTCAGCGCCACCATGGCCTTCCCGCCGGTGCGGGTAGGGGAGTTGGCGCCATCGGCGATCGAGCGGGCCGCATTGGCGGCGTTGCGCCGGGCTTCTTCCGGTCGCGCACTGCGCTTGATACTGGATCAATTGGCGGCAAACTCGCTGGCCAAGACACCCAACACCCAAGTGTTCAACATGACCGGCCAACCAGCGATGTCGGTGCCACTCTGGTGGAACGAACGTGGCTTGCCGATCGGCGTGCAGTTCGCCGGTCGGTTCGGCGACGAGGTGACGCTGCTTCGGCTCGCCGCCCAACTGGAAGCGGCCCGACCCTGGTTCGACCGTCGCCCGCCGGTAGAGGCAACGGGTTAGGGCGCCGACCCACCACCGCGCGCTAGTCGCGAGCGGCGAGGCTCTCGCGCAGTTCGTCCACGACTGATGCTGCGACGGCTCGCAGATCTCCGCGGGCGGCCTGGGCCATCGCTCGCTGCCGCTCATACCCGGCCCCGCGGTTGATGATCCGATTCAGCCCGGCCAGTTCTTCGACGCAGCCGAGCTGCTGAGCCACCGGAGCCAAGCGGGCCATCTCCTCAAGCAGATGCTCCACCACTAGCCCTTCACGGCTGGCGTCATCCAAGATGATGATCGAATCCATGCCGTAGCGGGCGCTGCGCCACTTGTTCTCCTGCACGTGCCACGGTGGCAAGGTGGGCAAGGTTTCGCCTGCTGCCAGCCGGGTGTCGAGGTCCACAATCAGGCAGTGCACCAGGGCGACCACGGCGGCGACCTCTTCGAACGTCGCCATCGCATCGCAAATGCGGACTTCGATGGTCCCCAACGTCGGTGAGGGGCGGATGTCCCAGCGGATCTCGTTGATCACGTCGATGACGCCGGTGGTGTACATGTCGTCGACGTACGACTCGTACTCCGCCCAGGTGTCGAATTGGAACGGCAGACCTGCCGTGGGCAACTGCTGGAACAACAGTGCCCGATTCGACACGTAGCCGGTGTTCTGGGCGTCGTAGAACGGTGACGACGCAGACAGCGCCTGCAGATGCGGGAAATACCTCAGCAGGGAGTTCAACACCGGCAGCACCCGGTCTCGATCCGGCATGCCGACGTGCATGTGGATGCCGTAGATGAGCATCTGCCGACCCCACCATTGGGTGCGGTCGATCAGGGTGTCATAGCGCGCCGAGGAGGTGACCACCTGATCCTGCCAGGAGGCGAAGGGGTGCATGCCGGCGCTGAACAGTTCGATGCCCAGTGGCTGCGCGACCGCTGCTACCTGAGTCATCGACTCGGTGAGATCCGCCATCGCCTCGCCCACGGTGTGGCAGACGTCGGTGACGAGTTCAACGGTGTTGAGCAAGAGTTCCCGGTGCACCCGATGCCCGGAGATCAAGTCGAGTTCGGCGAAGACCTCGTCCGCCCGGGAGACCAGGTCCTTGGTGTCGGCGTCGACCAACCCGAGTTCCCACTCCACGCCCAGAGAGTGGCTCGCGGACGGGTGAAAGGGGATTTCCATAGCCTTCCCTCCCGCCGCTAGCCCAGTGCCTGCGTGAGGTCGGCCACCAGGTCGGCAGCATCTTCGATCCCCACCGACAGCCGAATCAAATCCGCCGGTGGCTCCAACGCTGAACCTGCGGTGGAGGCGTGGGTCATCACAGCGGGCAGTTCGATCAGCGATTCGACCCCACCGAGGGACTCCCCGAGGGTGAAGATCTGCGTCGCAGCGCAGACTTCCCGGGCCCGCTGCTCGCCGCCATCCACCCGGAACGAAACCATGCCCCCGAATCGGCGCATCTGCTGGGCCGCGGCAGCGTGGCCGGGAGTGGAAGGCAGGCCTGGGTAGAACACCTCGAGGACCCGCGGATGCGACTGCAGAAACGCCACCACCGCTTCGGCGTTGTCGCTGTGCCGTTCCATCCGGACCGCCAAGGTTTTGGCGCCGCGCTGGGCCAGCCAGCAGTCAAAAGGTGACGGTACCGCGCCGGCGGCGTTCTGCAGGAAGGCGATCTTCTCGGCGACGTCGGCGTGCGGGGTCACCACCGCTCCACCCACCACGTCGCTGTGCCCGCCGAGGTATTTCGTGGTGGAATGCACCACCACATCGGCGCCCCAGGCCAATGGGTTCTGCAGGTACGGCGTGGCAAAGGTGTTGTCGACCACCAGCAGCGCGCCGACGCCTGCGGCCACCGTCGCGTAGTGATTGATGTCGGCGCAGGCCAGCATCGGATTCGACGGTGTCTCCGCCCACACCAGGCGGGTGCGCCCGGGTTGCACCGCGGCCGCCAGCGAGGCGGGATCGGCCAGCGATGCAACGTCGTAGTCGACTCCCCACTCGGTCAGCACCTTGTCCACTAGGCGGAAGGTGCCGCCGTAGGCGTCGTCGGGGATGACGATGTGGTCCCCCGGGCGGGTGGTGGCTCGCAGGATTGCATCGGTGGCGGCCAAGCCGGAGGCGAATGCCATCGCCGTCACGCCCGCCAACGGTGCGCCTTCCCGGTCCACACCTTCCATTGCGGCAAGACCCGCCTCCCACGCCGCCCGAGTGGGGTTGCCGCTGCGGGAGTATTCGAAGCCGGCGGGCAGCGTGCCCACCGCTGGCTGGCGGAACGTGGTGGACAGGTGAATCGGCGGGATCACCGCTCCGGTGGCCGGGTCGGGATCCTGGCCGGCGTGAATCGCGCGGGTGGAGAAGCCGGGGTGCGCTGGTGTCATGAGGGTGATTGTCCTCTGTCGGTCGGCTTAACGCGCCACGAAGTTCAGCAGATCCCCGCGGGTGAGGACGCCCTGTGGGCGGCCATCGGCGAGGACCACCAGGGCATCGGATTCACCGAGCCGAGTGACGGCCATGTCGACGGACTCCCCGGATCCGATGGTTGGCAGCGGTCCGGACATGAAGCTGCTGATCGGATCGGCGAGTTGCGCTTCGCCCCGGAAGAGCACCGCCAGCAGTTCACGTTCCGACACCGACCCCACCATCTCGGAGACCAATACCGGAGGTTCGGAGGTGACCACTGGGATTTGCGACACCCCGAACTCGTCGAACAAGTCGATTGCGTCGCGCATGGCCTCATTGGGATGCAGGTGAATGAAATGGGGAAGGTGCCCAGAGCGCGCTGCCAACACCTCGCCCGCTGTGGCCTGCTTGCGGTTGCCGGGCAGAAACCCAAAGGCCGCCATCCAGTCGTCGTCGAACACCTTCGACAGGTAGCCGCGCCCGGAGTCGGGCAGCAGCACCACGATGAGGTCATCCGATGCCGCCTTCGCCGCCACCTGCAAGGCTGCCGCTGCAGCCAAACCGGACGACCCCCCAACCAACATGCCCTCTTCGAGGGCAAGCCGCCGGGTGACGGCGAAAGCCTCACGATCTGACACCTCGATCACTTCGTCGCAAATGTCGGCGTCATATGTGGTGGGCCAGAAGTCCTCGCCGACACCTTCGACCAGGTAGGGCCGTCCGGTGCCGCCGGAGTACACCGATCCGACCGGATCGGCACCGATGATGCGCACCGCGCCGTCACTGACCTCTTTGAGGTAGCGACCGACACCGCTGATCGTGCCGCCGGTGCCGATACCGGCGACGAAGTGGGTGACCTTGCCCGCGGTCTGCCGCCAAATCTCAGGGCCGGTGTCCAAGTAGTGTGACTCGGGGTTGTGTGGGTTGGAATACTGGTCGGGTTTCCAGGCGCCTGGTACGTCCCGGGCGAGACGGTCGCTGACTGAGTAGTACGAACGGGGATCGTCCGGCGGCACCGCAGTGGGGCACACGTGCACCTCGGCTCCGTAGGCGCGCAAAACCGCGATCTTGTCCTGACTGACCTTGTCCGGGCACACAAAAATGGTCTTGTAGCCGCGCTGCTGGGCGATCAGGGCTAGCCCGACACCGGTATTGCCGCTCGTTGGTTCAACGATGGTCCCGCCAGCGGCAAGTTTCCCCTCGGCCTCCGCAGCGTCGATCATCCGGGAGGCAATGCGGTCCTTCACAGAACCGCCCGGATTCAGATACTCGAGTTTGGCCGCCACCGTTGGCCCGCCTGCCGGCGCCATGTGGGCTATGCGCACCAAAGGGGTGTTGCCGATGAGGTCGGTCACCCGCTCATAGATCGCCGGTGATCGCTGGTCCATGGAACATCCTCCTGGGGAAACTCGGAATGTGCACCAGAACAGTAGAAGATTTGCCGAGTGCGGCCGCTCGCACCCCCTGACACAGTGCACATGCCGTGTCGGGTTCGCGCGGGTCGTACCTTTGTCTCGTGTGGTTGTCGGCGCGGGTGGACTATGCGGTGCGTGCTGCGTTGGAGATTGCCGCGCACACCGATGGTCCGTTGACCGCCGAAGAGCTGGCGAGTCGGCAGGGCATCTCGGTCAGCTTCCTGGAGAACATCGTCGGCGACTTGCGACGTGCTGGTCTGGTGACAAGTAGGCGTGGTCGCAATGGCGGCCACTCCTTGGCGCGACCGGCGGATCAGATCACTATCGGCGACGTGATGCGTGCCGAGATCGGCAATCTCGCGGATATTCACGGCGAACGACCAGAGAACATGGCCTACCCAGGGGCCGCCGAGCATCTCACCGATGTCTGGGTCGCGGCGCGCGCGGCCTATCGCAAAATTCTTGATGCGGCCACGCTCGCAGACGTGTTGAGCGGGAGTTTCACCGGCGAGGTTGCGGACTTGGTCGCGGATCCGCGGTCATGGGAATCGATCGACACGCTTCGAGGATTTCAGTAGCGCTGCGTTTTCCACAGCACCAGTGACATGATCATGAAATGAGTGATCCCACACCGGCCACCCAGCCCAAGCGTAAGAAGGCGTGGACCCCGCTTCGGGTGCTTGGCCTACTCGTGGTGCTCGCCGTGATCGGCGGCATTGGCTTCGCAGTGACCAAGTTCCTACTCGACGAGCGCGAGACGGACCAGCGGCAGGCCCAACTTCAGCCGTTCTACACACCGCCGGAGTCGCTGCCGGCGAATCCCGGGGACGTGATTCGCGCCGAACCGATGGACAACGTCACCCTGGAGAACGGATCCGCGGAACGGATCCTCTACACCAGCCTTAACGACGCCGGTGAGCCTATTGCGGTCTCCGGCATGGTGTTCACCCCCACAAAACCGGCCCCCGACGCGCCCATCGTGGCCTGGGCGCACCCGACGTTGGGTCAGGCCGATCAATGCGCACCGTCGCGGTCGGCAACGCCGCTGGGGGACATGACTATCTGGCTCGACGAGATGTTGGGTCGGGGCTGGGTGGTCACCGCCACGGACTACGCAGGTTTGGGCACACCCGGGCCCAAGTCGTACCTGCTGGGCGATCAGTCGGCTCAAGACCTCGTCAACTCCGTGTGGGCAGCAAAGGCCCACACCGCCCAAGCAGGCGTCACGACGTCGAACGACTGGGCACTGTGGTCGCACTCCCAGGGCGGCCAGGCCGCTCTCTGGGCGGCCGCGCAGGGTGGAGAACTGGCGCCGGAACTGACTTTGCGGGGAGTGGCGGCAGCCGCGCCTGCTGCCGAACTCACCGAGATCATGGATGCCCAGTGGGACACTGAGGTGGCATGGGTGATCGGTCCGGAGGCGACCCAGGCGTTTGAGGTTGCATATCCGGACTTGAACGTTGTTGGGGCCTTGTCGGACACAGCGCGCAAGGCAATGTCGGATCTGGAGTCCAAGTGCATTCTGGGTCAAGGGCTAGACGCGGTGGCGTTGAGCACCTTGGAGCAAAACTTCTTTGAGGCAAATCCCATCAATGACGAAGCCTGGTCCCAAATCGTGGCCGAGCAGACACCGCCCCCGCCGCCGGATGGACTGCCCTTCTTCCTGGTCCAGGGCACTGCCGACGAGGTTGTGTTGGCGCCCACAAACGCCCTGCTGCAAGAGTCGTGGTGCGCGGCCGGAGTGAACATGTCCGCACTCTGGTTGGGCGATGTCAACCACCAGAAGGCCGCGGTGATTGGTGGTCCCAGCGCCGTGGAGTGGATCGCTGACCGATTCGACGGTCGTCCGGCCGAGCCCAACTGTGCCTTCCCTCCACCGGTGACACCAGCCACGGCTATCGACTAATCGGCCCATCACCTGCCTCACCGTTTGGATGGGGGCTTCGCGGCGCGCACTGACGAAGGTCCGCTGATCACCGGCAACGTGATCCGCTAAGAACAGCACACCGGTAGTTCGACAGCGGTATCCTCTCGGGCATCCAAGGAAAGGGAAGGCGCTATGCCGCAACAATCGTGGTCGGAACTGTCATCCACTCGTCGGCGGGTGATTATCGCTGCCGGCGTTGTGGAGGTGGTGCTCACCTCGGTCGCTGCCGTCGACCTGATACGCCGACCGGCTGACCAGGTTCGTGGACCCAAGTTGCTGTGGGCCCCTGCCCTACTGATCCAGCCCGTCGGCCCGATCGCCTACCTGGCGCTCGGTCGACTCCGCTGAGTCGCCCTCATTTGCCCAGCCTGGCGCGAGGGGGAGTTGACGCTGGATGACGTCGGCTGAAGGCGGTGGCGCGCCGACCCGGCGGGCTGCCCTGGTAGCCAGAGCGGAAATCATCTGGGCGAAGATCCTTGCTGGCATCGAGCAGCCGACCGCGGCTGGCGAGGCTGTATCAAACAATCTACGGAGTAATCCGCAGACAAAGTGTCTACCGGCTGAGCCTCAACGCTGCGGGCGCTGCCTTCTGGCTTGTGATCGCGCTGTTTCCGGCCGTCATTGCAGTGATCACGGTGTTCGGCCTCGTGGTTGAACCGAGCCAAGTAGCGGCTGACATCGATGAGATCACAAAGCGGGCTCCAAATTCGTTCGGCGCCGTCCTCGCCACCCAGGCCCAACAGGTGGCTGCGGCTGATGCCGGATCGCTGAGCCTCGGCTTGGCAGTGTCCCTTGTGGTGACCCTGTGGAGCGTTTCCAGTGGCGGGTACGCCTTGTTTCGAGCCATCCGACAGGCCTACGACCTACCCCCGCAGAGCTACCTCGTCGCTCGAGCGCGTGCCTTCGCCGCAGCTGTGGCCGGGGTGCTGGTGTTGGGGGTCGTTGTCACTGCCGGTGCCTTCGTGGTCAGCTGGCTCGACCGCCAGCCGACGTCCGTCCGCGGCGGGGTGATCGTGGCGAGTGTGGTGGCATTTGCCGTGCTCTTCGCGCTGCTGGTGGTGTGGACTTTCCGATACTCGATTGCCGTGCGCGCTCCGTTGCGGTCGATGCTGCCCGGGGCGATTATCGGAACGTCAGCGACTGTGGCACTGCTCGTGGGAGTGAGCGTTTTCGGCACCTACATGGTCAATTATCAGGCCATCTACGGTGCGCTCACGGGAGTCATTGTGACCCTGCTCGCCGGCTACACGATCATGTACATCCTCTTGCTCGCTGCGGTGTTCAACCAGCAGTGGCAGCCGCTTCCCACCGCGATCAGCGGACAGCAGGAGCTGTTTGGATAGCCGTCGGTCGAAGCGGATCCGCCGTTGGTCGCAGTGGCCCGAATCATCCTTGGATCTGGTCATCCCGGCTGTCTACGGTGGCCTCAGGTCAGCAGCCTGCGCTGCCCTTTCGCTGGCCACGACACCTGACGCAACCCAAACCAACCGAGAGGCGACGTCATGACTAGTACCTACCGGGATTCGTATCGCGCCAGCATGGCTGATCCGGATGCGTTCTGGCTGACGGCTGCAACCGCGATCGACTGGGAGGTGCCGCCCACGAAAGGTGTGGATGCCTCCGACGCACCTTTCTACCGGTGGTTTCCCGACGGCCGACTGAACACCTGCCACAACGCTTTGGATCGGCATATCCAAGCCGGCCGGGGTGAACAGCTTGCGCTCATCTACGACTCGCCGGTCACCGGAACTATCGAGCGTTTCAGTTATGCGGAACTGCGGGAACGGGTGGCGCGATTCGCCGGGGTGCTGGCAGCAAAAGGAGTAGGGGTGGGCGACCGGGTGGTGATCTACCTGCCGATGGTTCCCGAGGCCGTGATCGCGATGCTGGCGTGCGCCCGACTCGGAGCAGTGCATTCGGTGGTATTTGGGGGTTTCGCGGCCGCCGAGCTCGCCGCCCGGATCGACGACGCCACACCTAAGGTGGTGGTCAGCGCCTCCTGCGGCATCGAACCGGCGCGGATCGTCGCCTACAAGCCGTTGCTCGACGAGGCACTGGCGCAGAGCAGTCACGACGTAGATTCGGTCATCATCCTGCAGCGCCCGCAGTTGGCTGCACCGATGGGGGAGAAAGACGTCGACTGGGCAAGCGAGGAAGCTGCTGCCGAACCCCATGATCCGGTTACCGTCGCCGCGACCGACCCGCTGTACATCCTCTACACCTCGGGCACGACCGGTAAACCCAAAGGTGTGGTGCGCGACAACGGCGGGCACGCGGTGGCCTTGCAGTGGAGCATGGGCAACATCTACGGCATCAAACCCGGCGACGTGTTTTGGGCCGCCAGCGATGTGGGCTGGGTCGTGGGCCACTCCTACATCGTCTACGCGCCCTTGCTCGCTGGAGCCACGACCGTGCTGTACGAAGGTAAACCAGTGGGGACCCCGGATTCCGGCGCCTTTGGTCGAGTGATCTCCGAACACCACGTGTCAGCTCTGTTCACAGCACCAACTGCCATGCGTGCGATCCGCAAGGAAGACCCCACCGGGGCGCTGATGAGTGGCTACGACCTGAGTTCGCTGCAGGCGCTGTACCTGGCCGGGGAACGGCTCGACCCGGACACCTACCAGTGGTGCACCCAAACGCTTGGCGTGCCGGTGATCGACAACTGGTGGCAGACCGAGACCGGCTGGCCGATCGCGGCCAATCCACGCGGGCTGGAACTGTTGGCCATCAAACCCGGATCACCTGCGGTGCCCATGCCCGGCTATGCGGTCGAAGTGGTGGATGGTTCCGGGAATCCGGTTGCTCCCGGGGAGGAAGGCAACATTGTGATTCGGTTGCCGCTGCCTCCCGGAACGCTTCCCACGCTCTGGCAGGACGACCGCCGCTACTTCGACGGCTACCTGGCTGCGTTCGAGGGCTACTACACCACCGGTGACGGCGGCTTCGTTGACACGGACGGCTACCTGCACATCTTGGGGCGCACCGACGACGTGATCAACGTGGCTGGACACCGGTTGTCCACCGGTGCGATGGAGGCCGTGGTCGGAGCGCATCCGGCGGTGGCCGAATGTGCCGTGATCGGGGTCCACGACTCGCTCAAAGGGCAAGTCCCGCGGGCCTTCGTGGTGTTGGCGGCCGGGGCGGAAACCACCCCGGAGGACGTGTCCCGCGAAATCATCGCCGCGGTCCGATCCGAGATTGGCCCGGTCGCGGCGCTGAAGTCAGTGGTGGTGGTGCCCGCGCTGCCCAAGACTAGGTCGGGCAAGATCCTCCGGCGCACCATGCGGGGCATCGCCGACGGACGTACGGAGCCAGTGCCGGGAACCATCGAAGACGCTTCCGTGCTTGATGCCATCGGTCCGCTGTTGGTCGGGTAGTAGGCCAGGGCCGCCGGTCAACTCCAACTCCGCACCAACTGGCGGCTGACCAACGTTGGGGGCAGAAGTCGTGCCGCGGTGTTTCGGCCTGCAGAAGCAACTGGATTCGACCACTGCCCGACTCTCCCGAGGGCGCGGGCGGCCCGGACCACCGAAGTGGTCCGGTCGATCCGTCTCCGCTCATACTCCCGCAGCGCTGCCGGTCTGGTGCCGACATGTCGCACCGCGGCGGCCAGGGCGGCCGCGTCTTCGATTGCCTGGCAGGCACCTTGACCCAGATTCGGCGTCATCGGGTGCGCGGCGTCGCCGAGCAGGGTCACTCGGTCAACACCCCAGCGGGTCACCGGATCGCGGTCGCAGATGTCCGTGCGAAACACTGCCTCAGCAGGGGTTTCGGCAATTGCCTCCCGGACCTCGGCTGGAAAACCGTCGGCGGTCGCCCGCGCCGCCTGGTATGCGCCTCCGCCGTCCTGCCCATTCAGCCGGACCGTTGGCCACCAGAAACCAATAGAGCCTCTCGCCGTCGATGCCGCAGCCGCCGAATCGGACGCCACGCCCCCAATATTCACCAGCCCAGTCTGCGCTGAAGCTGGCCAGCGGACCGACTCCCCGCCAACAGAAGTAGCCCGAATAGACCGGAGCCGCGGGACCCAACAGCTCGGCCCGGATCGTGGAGTGCAGACCGTCGGCGCCGACGATGACGTCGCCGCTGAAGCGCTCACCACTGGCCGTTTCCACGCTGCGACCGTCCGCACCGAGCGCCCGGATCGGCTGGTTGAGGTGAATCGTTTCAGCTCCCAGCGCGTCGAGCAGCAACCGCTGCAGGGTGGCGCGGTGAATGCCCAGGGCAGGGGCCCCCACCGCCTCGAACACGGCTGATCCCCGTTGGCGATTCAGCCCGACGAGCAATCTGCCAGAGGCATCGCGGATCTCCGCGCTGCGCAGCGGCTGGGCTGCTGCTTCGACCGCTGCGCCAAGGCCGAGCCAGCGCAAGGCTCGCACCGCGTTTGGTTGCAGCGTCAGGCCCGCTCCAACCGGATCCAGCGACGCGGACTGCTCCAGTACCGTCACCGCAACGTCGGCATGCTGCAGCGCAATGGCGGCGGCCAACCCTCCGATACCGGCGCCCACGACGATGGCAGATTCGGCGACAGCACGGTTCATGAGTTCCCCACCTTGTGAGCGATTCAGTCAAGTTGGCTCAGGCTAGTCGGTCCGCACGCCACCGGTCACCCGCTATGCAGCGTGGCGGCTCCCTCCCGGGCAGTGGCGCAGACCTAGACTTACTCACCATGTGTGGAATCGCAGGAGTCCTGGGCGACGAGCAATTCACCTCACCGGTTATTGGACCGATGCTGGACGTCATCACCCATCGCGGACCGGATGACCAAGGTCGGCTCACCACCCCTGGGTTCAGTTTCGGCATGCGCCGGCTCTCGATCATTGACGTGGCAGGTGGGCATCAACCCATCTGGAACGAAGATGAGACGGTCTGCATCGTCTTCAATGGTGAGATCTACAACTTCAAGGAGTTGCGCGAGGAACTGCTGGCGGCCGGCCACGTCTTCGCCACGAACACCGATACCGAGGTGATCGTGCACCTCTACGAGGAAGTCGGGCGCCTCTCGCTTTCGGCCATGCTGAACAAACTCCGCGGCATGTTCGGGTTCGCCATCTACGACGTCACCGAGAACAAGCTCATCCTGGCCCGCGATCAGTTCGGGATCAAGCCGCTGTACTTCCGCACCGAAGAGGTCGATGGTTCGGCGCGGCTGCGCGCGTTCGGGTCGGAGATCAAGAGTCTTCTGGAAGACCCGCGCTACACCCGTGAGGTCAACGACGAAGCCGTACGCCAGTACCTCTCCTTCCAATTCAACCCGCTCACCGACACCTTCTTCGTAGGTATCGAGCGCCTGCGTCCGGGCAGCTACGCGGTGGTAGACCTGGCCACTGGCAAGTTCGGAGTCAGCCGGTACTGGACCTACGAATTTGCTCCCCCTTCCCACGAACAGCATGACGCGACTGAGTTGGCGACCGAGATCCACGACACCATGCGTGATTCGGTGGAGCACCACATGATCGCCGATGTTCCGGTGGGGGCGTTCCTCTCCGGTGGGGTCGACTCGGCAATCACTGTGACGCTCATCCAGGAGCAGCGCAAAGCACTCGGCCTCGACCCGGTCAAGACTTTCACCATCGGCTTCAACGAGGTGTCCGAACTCGCGGAGGCACGTGAGGTGGCGGAGCGAATCGGCAGCGACCATCACGAAATCATCGTTTCGATTGACGACTACCTCGAGGTACTGCCCAAAGTGGCGTGGTACTTCGATGAGCCGGTTGCGGACCCATCTGCGGTGTCGCTGTACTTCGTGGCCCGGGAAGCACGCAAACACGTCACGGTGGTGCTGTCCGGAGAAGGTGCCGACGAACTGTTCGGCGGCTACACGATCTACCGGGAGCCGCTGGCTCTGGCTCCGGTGGCGAAGAGCCCGAATTGGTTCCGTCGACGGGTGGTGGCGCCTTTGGTGGACGCCAAGCCCGAGTTCAAAGGCAAGGGATATCTGCGGCGGGCGATCACGCCCTTCACCGATCGCTACATCGGAAACGCCTACGTATTCAAGCCGGCTGAAGTCCGCCGGATCTGGCGTGGGCCTAACTCCAATCGGACGCACGAGCAGCCAGGTGCTGTGCTCGCAAGCGAAGTTCCGGGCTTTGAGGCGCAGTCCGAATCCCGCCGTATGCAGTTGGTGGACATGCACTATTGGCTGCCCGGAGACATCCTGGCCAAAGCCGACCGCATGACCATGGCCCACTCGCTGGAACTGCGGGTGCCCTACTTGGACATGGAGGTGGCGAAAGTCTCCGCTACGGTCCCCGATGACCTCAAGTACCGCGACGGCACCACCAAGTGGATCCTGCGACGGGCCTTCGAATCGATCCTCCCGCAGGCGACGGCCGACCGTGCCAAACTGGGCTTCCCCACGCCGGTGCGTCACTGGCTGACCAAGAACCCCGGGTGGTTCCGACAAACCATCACCACGAACCCCTACATTGCGTCACGATTCGACTTGGCGGAGATCGCGCAACTGTTCCGGGCTCACGCTGACGGCACCCAGGACAATGCCCGCAAGATCTACTTGCTGACGATGCTGGCGCTCTGGCACGACACCTACTTCGGCGACCTCGCCGCGGCCAGTGCCGACGCCGAACCCGTGGAAGAACTGGCCTCCTGAAATTCCATGCCGTAGAGCGTGGGCTTGACGGCGCCGGAACCCAAATAGGGGTTGCTCGTTTCGACGACGACGAAAAGCAGCGTGGCAGTGATTGCGTCGAGCGGGACGGTCACCCTAGCGCCGCGTATTCCTCATCGGTCAAGAGCCGGGACCGGATGATGAACCTGTTTCCTGTGGGTGCTTCTAGGGAGAAGCCCGCGCCGCGGCCGGGAACCACGTCGATGGTGAGGTGGGTGTGTTTCCAGTATTCGAATTGCGATGCGGACATCCACACATCGATCGCATCGATGCCGGCGATCGCCAGGGTGCCCCAGTGAACGTCGGCGCCCTCGGATACGACGAACTCCCCGGCCGGGTAACACATCGGCGACGAACCGTCGCAGCAGCCGCCGGATTGGTGGAACATCAAGGGCCCGTGCGCGGCCGCTAACTCGACCAACAGGTTGGCAGCCTCCGGGGTCACATCGACTCTGCTGATCACGTTCGTCCTCCTGCCTCGGGCCGCCCACGGATGATCCGTAGGCGGCCCGAAGGTGCTGGTCGGTTTAGAAGAAGCCGAGCTTGGTGGGGGAGTAGCTGACCAGCAGGTTCTTGGTCTGCTGGTAGTGCTCAAGCATGGCCAGGTGGTTCTCCCGGCCGATGCCGGAACCCTTGTATCCGCCGAAGGCCGCGTGAGCTGGGTAGGCGTGGTAGTTGTTGGTCCACACCCGGCCCGCCTGGATCGCCCGGCCGGCCCGGTAGGCGGTGTTCATATCCCGAGTCCACACTCCTGCGCCAAGGCCGTAGAGCGTGTCGTTCGCGGTGTGGATGGCGTCGTCGTAGTCGGTGAACTGGGTCACCGAAACCACCGGCCCGAAGATCTCCTCTTGGAAGATTCGCATCGAGTTTTGACCCTCGAAGATCGTAGGTGCCACGTAGTAGCCATCGGTGAGGTCGCCACCGAGGTCGACGCGCTCGCCGCCGCACACCAGGCGTGCACCTTCGGCCTTGCCGATGTCGATGTAGCTGAGGATCTTCTCCAACTGGTCATTGCTGGCTTGTGCACCAATCATTGTGTCGGTGTCCAGCGGGTTGCCCTGGATCACCGATTTGGTTCGCTCGGTTGCATCGGCGAGGAACTTCTCGAAGATGCTCTCTTGGATCAGCGCACGGCTGGGGCAGGTGCACACCTCGCCCTGGTTGAGCGCGAACATTGTGAAGCCCTCCAGCGACTTGTCGTAGAAGTCGTCGTCCTTGGCAGCAATGTCCTCGAAGAAGATGTTCGGGCTCTTCCCGCCGAGTTCCAGGGTCACCGGAATGATGTTGGCGCTGGCGTACTGCATGATCAGTCGACCAGTTGTCGTTTCGCCGGTGAAGGCGATCTTGCGGATCCGGTTGCTGGACGCCAGCGGTTTGCCCGCCTCCACACCGAACCCGTTGACGATGTTGAGCACACCGGGTGGCAGCAGATCTCCGACCAGGTCCATCAGCAGCATGATCGAAGCCGGGGTCTGCTCGGCGGGCTTGAGCACCACCGCGTTGCCCGCCGCCAGCGCCGGGGCCAACTTCCAGGTGGCCATCAGGATTGGGAAGTTCCAGGGGATGATTTGGCCGACAACGCCGAGCGGCTCGTGGAAGTGGTAGGCGATGGTGTCGTCGTCGACCTCGGAGATCGAGCCCTCTTGGGCCCGCAGCACGCCGGCGAAGTATCGGAAGTGGTCGATCGCCAGCGGAATGTCGGCGGCCATCGTCTCCCGGATGGGCTTGCCGTTCTCCCACGTCTCGGCCACGGCGAGCACCTCGAGGTTGTCCTCCATCCGGTCGGCGATCTTGTTCAGGATCACGGCGCGCTCGCTAGCCGAGGTCTTGCCCCAGGCAGGTGCCGCCGCATGTGCGGCGTCCAGGGCCAGTTCGATGTCCTCGGCGGTGCCGCGGGCGATCTCGCAGAACGGCTTGCCGTTGACCGGCGACACGTTCTCGAAGTATTGACCCTTCACTGGGGCCACCCGCTGGCCGCCGATCCAGTTGTCGTAGCGGGACTTGTAGGCGACGACGCTGCCTTCGGTTCCGGGTGCTGCGTAGACGGTCATGGGAACTCCTCGATCTGTGGTGTGGATCACACTTGGTGGTTGTGTGAACGAGACCGTAGACCGGCTGACGTTGCAGCGACGTTGCAATGGTTGCGAGATCTTCAGAGGTGGGCTAGCCGTAGAGGTGATTGAGTACGGCGATTCGGGCTTCGACAGCTGGCCGACGTGGTGACCGCGGTGGCAGCAGCGTCAAGGCTCGGCGCAGCAACTCAACATCGTTGCCGCCGTCGCCAGTGCTTGCGAAGGCCAGCACCGCATCGGCATCGTCGGTGGCCAAAGCTGCTCGCCGGATCCGCATGGTGGTATCGAATCTCACCTCGGCGATTGCTGGTGAATCCGATTGCGGAAGCACTGGTCCGGAGTACTTCCGCAGCGCCTGGGCCAGGTCGCCTTGTGAGACAAGAGTGATGACTTCGGAGAGGTCCGTTTCGATAGGTACTCCCAGTCGGTAGGGCCGGGAGAGCAGTGCGTCCGAGCCGAGCAGTCGCCGAAGTCTGGTCAGCTCCGCCCGAATCGTCACGGAAGGTACATCGTGCTCGTGCAGCAGACTGCCGAGGTGATCTGCGGACAGCCCGCGCGGGTGCATCGACAGCAGCAGCAACAGTTCGGAGTGTCGGGTGCTCAGGCGGGTGCGCTGGCCAGCTCGGATGAGGTCGGCGTGGTTGCGGCCCAGCACTTCCAGGCGCCATGGTGGGACGGGCTCGGGATCTGCACCAACGTTGAGTCGGACGCTGCCATCGGCCCGGTAGTGCACTGCCAGCAGCGTCGCCTCAGCCGCGGCGACAGTTGCCCGGACGAGTGCCAAGGACTGCCCGGACACTGTCTGTTCGTCACCGGTGACATCGATCACACCGATCACCGAGCCGTCGGTGGGGTTATGCACCGGAACCGCGGTGCAACTCAGCGATTGCATCGTCGACACGAAATGCTCCGCCGCGAAGATCTGCACCGGTCGATCCAGCGCCAACGCGGTCCCCGGGGCGTTTGTTCCGATCGACGACTCCGACCACAGGGTGCCAGCGGCGAATCCCATGGCTTCAACTTCGCTGCGCCGACGCCGATCACCTTCCACCCAAAGCAGTCGACCGGTGGCATCGCCCACGGCCACCACATGCCCGGCCTCGCCGGCGGCCGTGGTGAGCAGGTCGCGGATCACCGGCAGCACCGACGACATCGGGTTGCGCTGCCGGGCTTCGGCCAACGCGGAGTCGGAGAGTACGAGAGGTGGTGCCGCCACCAGCGGATCCACTCCGTGGGTGGCCGAACGATGCCAGGAATCCAAGACCACGCTGCGGACGTTGTCGAGGCTGGTTCCCACGTTGCTGGTGAGGCCGGACACGAAAAGTTCGTGGGCTCGGCCCACTAACCGCCGGATCAGATGGGGGTCATTGCCGTGGCCCAGCGCAGCTGCTCCGTTCAGTTGCTGCCCCATGCACGGAATGGTAGGCACGTAACCACGCGGAAGGCACGCGCTGCGCGGCAGCCACGCCCGTCCCGTCCCGGTCGCAAGGCTGATCGTGCCAACGCGCGTGCGTGCTGCACCCAGGGTCACTACCCTGCAGAAATGCCGCGACCATCAGTGGACGACTTCACCGACGAGCGTTCGATGTTGATGTCGTTTTTGGACTTCCACCGCAAACTCGCCCGGCACCGGGTCGATTGTCTGTCCGACAGCCAGGCCAAGACACGGATGGTGTCGTCACTGACGACCCCGGCCGGGATCATCTCCCATCTGGCCTCAGTGGAGCGGTTCTGGTTCGTGCGTGTGCTCGACGGCCAGCCATGGACTCCTCCGTGGAGCAAAGACGACCCGGACGCGGCTTGGCGCGTCGAGGGTCTCTCGGTGGCCGACGTGCTCGCTGACTACAAGGCAGCGATTTCGGAAGCCAACGAAATCATCGCCCGCCACGATCTGAACGCTCGGGCAGATCAGGGCGCCAAGGTCGACGAGCACGTCACTTTACGCTGGATCCTGATCCACATGATTGCCGAAACCTCGCAACACAATGGCCACCTCGACATCCTCTGTGAGCAGATCGCCAACGGGCACCCAGCGCTGGTTGACACCCGAGGTCGCGGCAGCCTGGGGCCCACCGCGGCATCGGCGTCCTGAGGTAGGAGACGGTATGGCAGATTTCGTCGACGGGCTTTACCCCTACCGTCATTCGAGTCGCACCTATTCGGAGTTGGCTGCCCACGGACGCTCGCGGGCCGAGGTGCTGGCCGAAGTCACCGGAATGGCCAGTGCCGAGGACGCCAAAGGCGCTGCTGGTCGGGTTTCGGGGAGTCTGTACTCCGGTGACCACGAGCACTACGCCTACCTCGCCGAGGTGTTCGCGCAGTTCGCCCACGCCAACATCCTGCAGCGCGACATGTATCCCTCGGCCACAAAGTTCGAGGCCGAGATCATCTCTATGACACTCCACATGATGCACGGCGATCCGGCAGCAGGGGCCTGTGGCGTGGTGACCAGCGGCGGGTCCGAGAGCCTCATCACAGCGCTCTACGCCTACCGCGAGCAGGCGGGTGCAGAGCGCGGAGTCACCACGCCCAATGTGGTGATGCCCGTTACGGCTCATGTTGCTCTGGACAAGGGTGCGCACTGGATGGGCATTGAGGTGCGTCATGCGCCGCTGGCCGATGACTTCCGAGTCGACCTGGACGCCGTGGCAGGACTCATCGACGGGGACACGATCGCGCTGGTGGGGTCGGCGGCAAATTATCCGCATGGGTTGATCGATCCGATCGAACAGCTCGGAGCGTTGGCTTTAGAGCGTGGCATCGGGTTGCACGTCGATGGCTGCCTGGGTGGATTCCTGCTGCCGTGGGTGGAGCAACTCGGCTACGACTTGCCGCTGTGGGACTTTCGGGTGCCTGGAGTCACCTCGATTTCGGCCGATACCCACAAATACGGCTATGCCCTCAAGGGCACCTCGGTGCTGCTGTACGCATCGCCAGAGTTGCGGCGCCGCCAGTACTTCACCTACCCCGACTGGCCCGGTGGGCTCTATCTCTCGCCGGGCCTTGCGGGTTCGCGTTCTGGCGGGCTGGTGGCCTCGACTTGGGCGGCAATGGTGACCTTGGGTGCGGAGGCCTACCGGGCGGCGGCGGCCGAGATCATGAACACCGCCACCACGATCCGCAGGGGCGTTGAGGCCACTGCTGGTGTGGAGGTGATCGGCGACCCCACGTTCCTGGTGGCTTTCCAAGCCTCGGCAGTGGCGGGTGACGGCGGCGAGCCCTTAGACATCTATTTGGTCAACGACGCGTTGATCGAGGCAGGTTGGCGGCTGAACTCGCTGCAGCTGCCGCCGGCGCTGCACTTCTGCGTGACCCGGCCGAACACCGCGCCCGGAGTGGCGGAAGCCTTCGTTGCGGACCTTGGCAGGGCCGTTGCGTATGCCGAGGCGAACCGCGGGAAGGCAGCAGCATCGGGAGCGATGTACGGCTTCGGTGGCACACCGGCAGGCAACGAAACCATCAACGGGCTGATGGTGGCGGTGCTTGACGCGATGCACGCCGTGGCTCCGGCGGACTGAGCTGCGCAGCCAGGGTCGCAAGCGGAATGCAGACGATGGAACCTTGGATTTTGGCGATCGACCTGGGCAATGGCGGGCCGAAGGCGGCCGCAGTCGCCCTGGACGGATGCATCAAGGCTCACTCGCTGACCGGGGTGAGCGTCACTATCGACCAGGACGGAACCGCGACGCAGGACGCCGACGAGTGGATCACAGCGTTTGAGGAGTCGGTGCGTGCTGTCCTGGCGAAGGTTGATCCCGCAGCGCTGCACGCGGTAGCAGTCACTGGCCAATGGGGTAGTTCGGTGCCAGTCGGCGACGACTGCAAGCCGGTGGGATCAGTGTTGCTGTGGGCCGACACCAGAGGTGAGCCGTACGTGCAGTCAATCATCGCCGGACGGCTCCGAGTGGCCGGCTATGCGCCACACAAGGTGGTGCCGTGGCTGCGGATCACCGGCGGAGTCCCCAGCGCCGCAGGGGACGATCCCACCGGGCATTGGCAGGTGTGGTGCCATGACTTGCCCGACGTGGCCCGGCGGATGCGGTGGCAGCTAGAGCCCGTCGATTTCCTGACCGCTCACCTGACCGGGGTGGTGGCCGCAACTCCGGCCTCAATGGTGCTGAGTTGGCTCACCGACAACCGGCCGGGTGCGCGGCTCGGCTACGTACCGGAGTTGGTGGCGAAGTCCCGCCGCTCACCGGCGACGTTGCCGCCGCTGCGACCCACCGGATCGGTGCAGGGCGAACTCCGCAGGGAACTGGCGGATCAGTGGGGTGTGCCGACGGGAGTGCCGGTGATCACGGGAATTCCCGACTTCCATGCGGCGGCACTTGGCGGCGGCGCAGTGAGGCCGTTCCAGACCCACCTGGCGATTTCCACCACGGCGTGGTTGTCCGCCCCGGTGCCGTTCAAGAAGACCGACATCTGGCACACCATCGCCACCGTCCCGGGATTGGAACCGAGCCACCCGCTTGTGATCAACAACATCGACACGGCCGGTGCAGCCCTCACGTGGCTGCGGGAGCAAGTGATCGCGCCGTCGGACGGGCTGCTCGGTGGTGGCAGTGGGATCGGAGCCGACGGTGCCGCGCCGCCGGGCCTGCAGCCCAGTTTCGAGGCCCTCACCCAGTTGGCAGCGAGTGCCCCACCCGGCTGCGAGGGAGTGCTGTTTGCTCCCTGGCTGGCGGGGGAGCATTCGCCAGTGGCAGACAAGAACATCAGAGCCACCTGGCTCAATCTGTCCCTGCGCACGAACCGGGCGATCATGGTGCGTTCGGTGCTCGAGGGCGTTGCGCTCAGCACCAGATGGCTGCTGGGTCACTACGAGAAATTCCTCGGTCGGGCCGTCACCGAAATCCGTGTTCTTGGTGGCGGCGCGCAGTCTGATCTCTGGTGTCAGATCCTCGCCGACGTGCTCAACGTGACTTTGGTGCGGGTTGCGGACCCGCGGCAGGCGCAGGTCCGCGGAGTGGCCTTGTGGGCCCGGGTATGCCTAGGGGAGTTGTCCCTCTACGAGGCGGCTGATCTGGTGCCGTTGGCCGACACTTTCCGTCCGAATCCCGCCCACCGCGCGGAGTACGATCGGCTCTACCGGGAGTACCGAACTCTCTACTCAAGGTTGAAGCGGACCTACCGGCGGCTAAATGGCGAAAGAGTCATCAAAACTTGAGTCATTGGGGAACCAGCCCAGCGATGTTCGGTGGTGTGGGACAATCACGCCCATGGCTGTGGCGCAATCAGAGGTTGAGCAGACCTTCTCTGCTGGAGACGAACGGGCCTTGTCTGTGGCCTACAACATGTGGGGTGCTCTGGTCTACACAGTTGCGCGACGTGGGGCGGATTCTGCCGAGATCGCCAGTGAAATCACCCAGCGCACGTTCCTGTCAGTCTGGAACGGTGGCGGGGCCAGCTCAGGTCTAGACCTCAAGTCGAGGTTGATTCTCACTGCTCGCACGTTGGTGCATCAGTACTTGGACTCGACCGGTGCCAATCGAGAGCGTCATGTGGCAGCAGATGACGTGATTGATCGGGTGGTGGCTCGCGACGAGTTGACAGGGTTGGCGGAACCCGGAAGATCCATCGTGGTGCAGGCCATCGGTGAGGGGATGGGTCCCCAGCAACTGGCCCGGGGTGATGAGTTGCCCGCTGCTGCGGTGGCGGATCTGATCCGAGACGGGGTGTTGCGGATGGCCGCGGGACTGGCGGGCAGCCGAGGTGTCTGAGTTGACTGCGATGCACTGCGACGAGACCGGCCTGGCTCTACTGGCCGTCGGTCAACCCGCCCCGTCGGCGGTTTTTGAACGGCACTCCCAGACGTGTCCCGAGTGTCATCAACGGCTGGTAGCCATGACCGAGGCGGTCACCGTGGCGCAGGCGTCCCTGGCGGAACGAGCCTATCTGCAGCCACCCGCTGCGGTCTGGCGTTCGATCGCCGCCGCTGCCGGGGCACCCGGTGGGACCGCGGACCTGGTCGTGCGGCTCCCCGAACGCGAGGGTGCCGTGGCGGAGGTGGAGCATCGTTCGGCCGTGGGGCGTCCAATGATCATCGCTGCGATTGTGGTGCTGCTGGCCGTTGTGGCAGTTCTACTTTGGGTCTTTCTCAGCTAGCAGCGGTAACCCGGAAGTATCGGCTTGTCAGGGCCTCGGTGACGGTGTGGGGCACCCGCCCTACGCGCGAACGGCCCGACCGGTTGCCCAATTGCGCATCGCGGCCACATCTTCGGATCGCAATACCGACAGCGGCACCGTCTCTGTGGCCTCCCGCAGTAGCGAGTCGGTCGTGAGTCGGCCGCCTGCCGCGTAGGCCGCGTACAGCGCACTCACGACCACCGATTCGATCTCGGCGCCGGAGAAGCCGTCGGTGGTGGCTGTGAGCACCCCCAGATCGAAGTCGGTGGGCCGCCAACCACGGCCGGCCAGTTGCGCTGCGAACACTGCCTTCCGTTCCTCCACTCCGGGCAGGTCCACAAAGAAGATTTCGTCGAATCGGCCGCGTCTCGTCAACTCCGGTGGCAGTTTCGTGACGTCGTTGCTCGTGGCGACGACGAAGATTCCCTCGGGCCGCTCCTGCAGCCAACGAAGTAGCACTCCAAGCACCCTCGCTGCTGCCCCACCGTCAGCATCACCGGCACCTTGGAAGGCCTTCTCGATCTCGTCGATCCACAGCACCACCGGAGCCATTGCCTCCACCGCATCAAGCGCGCTGGTCAGGCGTTGCTCGGATTCGCCGATGAATGATCCGTGCATCCGTCCAGTGTCCAGGGCAACCAACGCCATGCCCCAAGCGGACGCGATGGCCTTGGCCACCAGCGACTTGCCAGTACCCGGTACCCCGGTGAGCATCACCCCGCGCGGTTGCGGGAGGCCGAACTTTCGGGCCGCCGGTTCGAAGGCCCGACCGCGCTCGGTTAGCCAAGACTTGAGGGTGTTGAGCCCCCCGACGGAGGTGAGGGACACCTCAGCCGGGATGAGGTCGAGGGGCGAGTCGCTGCTGAGCAGTTGCGCCTTGGCAGCACGGATCGCGGGCAAATCACCGTCGTTGAGCACGCCGTCGGAAACGGTGTGTTCAACGATGATCCGCTCGGCGTCAATGAGGGTCAAACCCCGCAACGAGTCGAGCAGCGCGGCCCGTGCAGACGGGGAGAGCCGGATAGCCATGCCGCTGCGCGCGAGCCCGTGCACGGTGCGATCGAGAAGTTCGGCCAGTTCGGCTTGGCTGGGCGGTGCCGGCCGAAACAGGGACGCCTCCGGCGAAAGCGAGATCGGCACGGTGCTGCCCAGACCGGTGAGAAGCACAGTGCGCCCCGCGATCGGCTGGTGGGCCAACTCCTTTGCCCGCCGCAACGCCAGGGGATCGTCCAGGATCGGAGCAGCATCGAGGAAGACGTATACCCCGGAGCGGGAGGAATCCGCCACGAAGGCCAATGCCTGCGCGATGTCGTTGGTCCCCGCGACCCCGCGGCCGGGAGCACCCGGAGGCTGGCCGGCTGACGGTGCCGCGATCGGGGAGAGCCCGCGGGAAACCGTCCAGGTCCAGACTGGGATACCCAGCGGCTCGGCCACTACCCGCACCATGTCGATCAACCGCTTCTCATCGCGCCCGGCCGCGATAATCACCTGGTGCCGCGAAGCGAGCAACGTTCGGAGGTCCTGCGACGGGCTGCGGGTGGTTGCGGCTGTGGCAACCGAGCGGGACATCGGAATTCGCGCGGAGCGCTATTCGGCAGCCGAGGCGAGATCGCCCCAGTGTTCGACTGTGGGCGGTTCGGAGTAGTGCGGGCTCAGGAGTGCGCGCCACTTTGGGAAACGATCCGAATCCCGAAAGCCAACGAGGTGGTCCTCTAGTGAGTCCCAGCTGATAGTGACGAGGTAGACCGATGGGCGTTCCACCCCGCGCGCGACCTTGAGACCCCGACAGCCAGGCGTTTGCTCAACCAGCGTGCGCGCCTGCGCGATCGCGGCTTCAAACTCGGCTTCGTGGCCTGGCTTGATAGACATGAAGGCAGTCTCGGTGATCATCAATCCTCACTCCCGCAGATGTCAACGTGGCACACAATAGTTGCTATGGCCCTGCATAGTGCAACTGTCGTGCGCAGGTGTGGTTGGCAGATACCCCGACGTTAGCCTGCGGCCGCCAGATCCACAGGTGTCCGGCGACTGGTTGCGAGGATGCTGCCCGCCAGGATCAGTGGAAAGCCAACGAGGATCCCCACGGTGAGGGATTCGCCGAGCACCATCACACCAAGGGCGACGGCGATCACCGGATTGAGATAGGTGATCACCGTCATCCGGGTCGGCCCAGCCTCCGCAACGAGGGCGTACATGAGGAGAAAGGCAGTTGCAGTGCACAGTGCCCCCAGGGTTGCGATGGCCCACCAAGCCTTCGCCGAGGTTGCCGAGCTGGGCCAATCCGTCAGCAGCCATGGAAGGTAACCCACTGCGGCGATGGTGGTTGCCGCGGCCATCACCAGGGGTCCGGGGGGAGCGTTCAGTCTGGTGTTGAGGATTATCGGGCCGATGGCGTAGCCAGTGGCCACGCCCAGCAATGCCAGCACTGCGAGGGCGGTGTCGCTGCGCACGTCAAACCCAACCAGCAGGGCCACGCCGGTCACACCGACGATGAGGCCAACGAATCGGCGTGCATCCAGCCGATCGGCCAGACCTAGCCAGGCTGCGGCCAAAGCGCTAATCGTCGGGACGGAGGCGATCATCAGCCCGGCAAGCGAACTCGTCACGCGGGTTTCGGCCCAACTGAGCAGACCGAACGGGATCATCATTTCGATGGCCGCCAGAGCCACCACCCAACCCCAATAGCCGCGCAACTGCGCCAACTTGTGCCGCCGGAGGACCCACGGCAGCATCAGCGCCGAGGCGAGGGCCAACCGGCCGGCCACCACAAATCCAGGCGATACCTCCTCGACCGCCACCTTGATGAGCAGATAGGGCAGGCCCCAAATCACAGACAGTGCTGCGAACAGCATCCAGCCGCGGCGCGACATGGCCAGCCTCCAGCTCTTCAGTGATGCATTGCGGTGCGATTAGAACCGCACGTCGGCTCGTTCCACGAGGAAGAGCGACTGGTTCGCCACCGCTAGTGAACCCTGCTTGTCGCCGATCGTCGCGGTGGCCACGCCCACACCTTCGCGGTCGAGGAAAGACTCGGTAGTGATCCAAATCGCCTCGCCGACTGGTGCGCGGACAGCGTGCAAACTGAGGTCGGTACTCACAATCACCGACTGTTCCGGGTCCGTTAGCGGGCTGAGGGTTGAGGTGGCGGCACCCATCAGTGCGAGTAGGGGAATGCCTGCGACAGGTTCGGCGTCCACCAGCCCCACTCGCGGCCGCGCCCAGACCGTCGCACGGCTGTGGTCACCGATAGTCCCTACCTCACTGCGCCAGCGCATCGCTTGGCCGAAACCTTTCGACCATGCCGCGGGTGGCTTCGCCTTGGGTCCCTTGTCGGGGACGGCGGGTACGTCGCCTTCGGGGTTGGCGTCGGCCAGCGTGGTTCGGCGCGTCCGCCAGGCGCTGACGCGCATGATCGGATCTGAGTACCCCGCATGAGTCAGTTCGGCCTCGACCAGGCTGGCGAAGTGGCCTTCCTGCACGACGTGGGCGGTGACGGCGATGGCCCCAAGCGGAATCGGGGCCAGGATGTCCACCGAAATTTGGTTGGTCAGTGGGCGCGGGGTGGGTATCGACAGTCGCTCGATCGCGCGCACCAGCAAGGCACAAGGCGGTCCCGCGTGTTGGTGCTCCTGGTTCCATGGGCTGGCGGTGTGCCGGGTGGCGACGAATGTGCCGCTGTAGGCGTCCTCGGCGAACGTCTCCGTCTCCACCACGGCCTCGTAGAAGGAGTCGCCGGCCTTGGTCTTCTTCACCTACATGCCTTTCGATCGTGGGATCTGCGCGCGAGTCTCCTTGGCTGGCTTGCACGCACTCTGCAGTTCTCTGTTGTGATCAGGTTCATGAATTGTTCCGCTGACGGCGGTGCGCGACCGGAACCCAGTGTTCAGTCGTGCGCCGAAGAGTGGCAGGCTGGACCAATACTCCCATCTCAACCGGCATAGGAGCGTGCTGATGACCATTCCCGGACTCGAGAATCCTCCGACCAAGAACAAGAAGTTGCTGGAGTGGGTAGAGGAGGTGGCGGCACTCACCAAACCCGACAAGGTGGAGTGGTGCGACGGCACCGACGCCGAGTGGGATCGCCTCACCTCGCACATGGTCGAGAGTGGCACGTTCATTCGGTTGAATCCCGAAAAGCGCCCAAATTCTTTCCTCGCCCGGTCCAACCCGTCCGATGTGGCTCGGGTGGAAGATCGCACCTACATCTGCGCGCAGCGCGAGATCGACGCCGGCCCGACGAACAACTGGATGGATCCCACGGAGATGCGGGGCATCCTGACCGGCTTGTTCGATGGCTGCATGCGCGGGCGCACGATGTACGTGATTCCGTTCTCGATGGGTCCGCTCGGTTCGCGCATCAGCGAGTTGGGCGTGGAGATCACGGACTCGCCCTATGTCGTCGTGAACATGCGGATCATGACTCGCATGGGCACCGACGCGCTCAACCTGATCGGAGAGGACGGCGATTTCGTCCCGGCCCTGCATTCGGTCGGCTACCCGCTAGTTGACGCCGACGGCAACGCCCGTGACGACGTTGCCTGGCCCTGTAGCGACACGAAATACATCGTGCACTTCCCGGAGAGCCGCGAAATCTGGTCGTATGGCTCCGGCTACGGCGGCAACGCCCTGTTGGGCAAGAAGTGCTTCGCCCTGCGGATCGCGTCGGCAATGGCCCGCGACGAGGGCTGGCTGGCTGAGCACATGCTCATTCTCAAACTGACCTCACCGCGCGGCGACATCAAGTACCTCACCGCGGCCTTCCCGTCCGCCTGTGGCAAGACGAACCTCGCGATGCTGGAGCCCACCCTCCCCGGCTGGAAGGTGGAGACCGTAGGCGACGACATCGCCTGGATGCGCTTCGGTGACGACGGCATGCTGCATGCCATCAACCCAGAGGCCGGTTTCTTCGGCGTCGCGCCCGGCACCAGCATGGAGACGAACGCCAATGCCATGCGGACCCTCGAGCCGGGTAACTGCATCTACACCAACGTCGCAATGACCGACGACGGTGACATCTGGTGGGAGGGCATGACGGCCGAGCCGCCCGCACACTTGATTGACTGGAAGGGCAACGACTGGACGCCGGAAACTGGCACCCCGTCAAGTCACCCGAACGCTCGCTTCACAGCCCCCGCCTCGCAGTGCCCGTCGATCGCGGACAACTGGGAGGATCCCGCCGGCGTCCCCATCTCGGCGATGCTGTTCGGCGGTCGTCGCGCTACGAACGTGCCGCTGGTGAACGAGGCGCTGTCGTGGAACCACGGTGTGTTCATTGGTGCCTCGATCGCTTCGGAGCAGACCGCGGCAGCGGAAGGCACCGTAGGCGCGCTGCGTCGCGACCCATTCGCGATGCTGCCCTTCTGTGGCTACAACATGGCCGACTACTGGGGCCACTGGGTCAAGATCGGCTCCGAGGGCGACGAGTCCAAGCTGCCGAAGATCTACCAGGTCAACTGGTTCCGCAAGGATGCTGCCGGAAACTACATCTGGCCCGGCTTCGGCGACAACTCCAGGGTCTTGGCCTGGATCATCGATCGAGTCGACGGCGTGGTCGAGGCCGAAGAGAGCGCGATTGGCCGCAGTCCGCTGGCCGCCGACTTGGATGTCTCCGGTCTTGGGCTGACTGAGGAACAGATGGCTGGACTCTTCGAGGTCGTGCCGGAGACCTGGTTGGCCGAGTGTGACTTGACCGACGAGTACTTCGACAAGTTCGGTGACCGGGTGCCGGCAGCCCTGCGCCAGGAACTGTCTGACCTCCGGGCGCGGCTCAACGAAGCGGAAAGCAACGCGTAGCGCACGCGCAACACAAAGGCCCGGCCCTCCGTTAGCGGGAGGGCCGGGCCTTTTGTGTTCGTCGAGCCCCGAGCCGGAGCGGGACGTGACTTCGTTGTCCTAGGAAACTACCCCCAGCGACGTGGGCATGACCGCCGCAGCGATCTCGTCGGCGCCGAGTTTGGCGCCTTCGCCGCGCTGTCGGGGGAACAGCGGCACAGCTACCTTCAGGTAGATGCGCTCCCGCTCCTCCTCGGTCAGCCCACCCCAGACGCCGTAGGGCTCCCTGGCCCGAATCGCGTAGTCGGCGCATTCAACTCGCACCGAACACCGCGCACACACCGCCTTGGCGCTACGATCTCGACGCACCCGAGCTAAACCGCGCTCGTTTTGCGGATGGAAGAACAGGTCCGGATCCGCGTCACGGCACGCACCCACCTCCTGCCACTCCCACGTTGCGTCTGCCGGCACCTGCGAAAGCGGTTGTTGCGGCACGAAGCCTCTCCCGTCGTCACGTCGGGCCGGCCATCCAGCGGGCCCCTCTTGTCTGGAGTAGTCAGCGATAGTGGTGCTGACCTGCAACGACGCTAGTGAGCGCAGGGAGTGTGGGGCATCATCTGTTCGGTGTTTGTCGCATCGGCTGAAAGGATGATTTGTGGCGTCGGTCACATTCAGGCTTGTTGCTGCTGCTTCGCGATCTCGGCCTTGACTTCGTCCATGTCGACATCGCGGACGGCCTTGACGAGCTCCTCCAGATTGCCCTTGGGTAGAGCACCGGGCTGGCTGTAGATCACGATGCCTTCGCGAATCGCCATGAGGGTGGGGATGGAGGTGATCTGAAACTCCGCGGCTAGTTGCTGCTGCGCCTCGGTGTCGACCTTTGCGAAGACCAGATCCGGGTTGTCTTCGGAAACCTGCTCGTAGACCGGTCCGAACATCCGGCACGGGCCGCACCATTCCGCCCAGAAATCGATGAAGACAGTGTCGTGACTCTCGACCGTCTCCTTGAAGTTGTCCTTCGTAATCTCCACGGTGGCCATGGTTCTCCTGTTCTGGTTGCGGGTTGTGACGAGCCTCAAAGGCGCGTCCAGCGCCGGGCGCGCTGTCTGCATGGCGCAACGGCAGTGCCGTTCCGAAATATTCCCCCGGGGGTATATTTCGGGGTCGGAACGGACCGATCGTCCACGTCAGGCTAGCCCGCGCCGCGGGTTGAAGCCCGGTGTCGCTCGGCAACATCGGTGGCCCACCGACCACAATGGGGCGTGTGGCGCGGACCAGTGCTGGATTGAGTGACCCGGGAGAGGCATTCGCGGGTGCCCTGCTGGTGGCCACTCCGTTGATCGACGAGCCAACTTTCCGTCGTTCCGTTGTCCTGATTCTGGAGCACGACGAGGCTGGCACTTTGGGCGTCGTGATCAATGACCTGTCCGCCGTGCCGGTCAGCGAAGTGGTCCCGGGATGGGAAACCGTGTTGCACTCCAGGATCGCCCTTGGTGGTCCGGTGCAGGCCGACGCCGGGGTGGCCGTAGTGAGACTCACCGAGGGTGCGGCGCTGTCGCCTCCGGACGGTGTGCGGCCGCTTGGAGGGGTCTGGGCGGTGATCGATTTGGAGCGCGAGCCGCTATCGCTGGCATCTGCCTTGGCCGATGGCCAGTTGTTCGTGGGCTACGCAGGCTGGGCAGCAGGACAGTTGGCCGCCGAACTGGAGCAAGGCTCATGGTGGGTGGTGGACTCACTGCCCGGCGATCTCGACCTGGCGCGGCACTCGCCGCGCGAATACTGCTGGTCGCGAGTGTTGCGCCGGCAGCCGAACGACCTTCGCCTGGCCAGTACCTTTCCATCAGATCCAGCAATGAACTGACGCCCGGTGGCAATTAGGATGCGGTTATGACGACTCCTTTGGACACCCCCGGACTTTCTGGTGGGACTCTCACCGAAGAGCGCACCGACGCCCGGCTCGACGCCGGAGATCATGAGCGATTCTCGCACTTCGTGCGGAAAGACAAGATCGTGGAAAGTGCCGTCACTGGCGATCCGGTGATTGCGCTGTGCGGCAAGGTTTGGGTGCCGACTCGGGACCCCTCACGGTTCCCGGTCTGCCCGGACTGCAAGAAGATCTACGAAGGTATGCGTCCCGGTGGCTCGGGTGGGGATGACTCGGACTGACCCTGGAAGCGCCCGCGCCCGCGGAGCGGCCTAGCCCGAGGCTCACCTGTTGCTTCCTGGTACGTAGGCTCTGGTGATTGTGGCGACGCGATTGGTTTCCGGTGCAGGACCCGCTCTGCGGCCTTGGCAGTTGCGCGCTCTGGCCAACTATGAAGAAACGTCGCCGAGGGATTTCCTCGCGGTCGCAACGCCCGGCGCGGGCAAAACCACCTTCGCCTTGGTGCTCGCCAGACGCCTGCTAGACGCCCGCGCAGTGGAGCGCGTGGTGGTGGTCACTCCCACCGACCACCTCAAGTCGCAATGGTCGGAAGCCGCCGATCTGCTGGATATCCACCTCACCGGTGACTACGGTCGCGGCACTGGCCTACCGAAGGGTGTCCATGGGCCAGTAGTGACGTATGCCGGAGTGGCGGCGGTGACCAACGCGCTGAGATCTCTGGTTGCGGCCCGCCGCACGCTGGTGATCCTGGACGAGATCCATCATGCAGGTGACTCGATGAGTTGGGGGGAAGCAGTACGTGAGGCCTTCGCGCCTGCGGAGCGCCGATTGAGCCTCACCGGAACGCCTTTCCGCAGCGACGTCAACCCGATCCCGTTCATCACCTATGACGACGACGGCGATGGCGTGCTGCGCAGCAGATCGGACTTCAACTACGGCTACGCGGACGCGTTGGCCGACTCGGTGGTGCGGCCGGTGATCTTCCTCGCGTATTCCGGGGAGATGACGTGGCGGACGTCGGTGGGTGACGTCTACCGGGCCGATGTCGCCGACGCCCTCCCGCGGGAAGTGACCGCCGCCGCCTGGCGCACGGCCCTTGATCCACGGGGGAGTTGGATCACCCAGGTGCTGCGTGACGCGGATCGACGACTGTCGGAAGTGCGCAGACTGGTGCCCGACGCTGGCGGTTTGGTGCTGGCCACCGACCAGAAGGCGGCAAGGGGATACGCCGCCAGGCTTCGAGAACTCACCGGCCAGCAGGCGGTGCTTGTGCTTTCCGACGAACCCGGTGCCAGCGCCAAGATCGCATCGTTCGCGTCGTCCAGCGAGCGTTGGATGGTCGCGGTGCGGATGGTCAGTGAGGGGGTCGACGTGCCCCGACTCATGGTCGGTGTGTACGCCACCTCGGCGTCCACCCCGCTGTACTTTGCGCAGGCAGTCGGCCGTTTCGTCCGTGCCCGACGCCCAGGTGAGACCGCATCAGTGTTTCTTCCGAGTGTTCCGCGATTGCTGGCCCAGGCCGCCGAGTTAGAGGCGGAACGGGATCACGTGCTACGTCGCCGTGATGACACCGGCGACGAGGACCCCTGGGCGGTGAGCGAAGCCGAAGTAGCGGCGGCGAATACCGATGCCAAGGAGCCCACCACCAGCACGGAACCACTCACCAGCGAGGCCACACTGGATCGAGTGGTTTTCGACGGGGGTGTCTTCGAGTCCCACGTCGTCCCGCTCGACACCGAAGAAGAAGAATTCCTGGGCATCCCCGGTTTACTTGGGCCAGATCAGGTCTCCGCGCTCCTTCAGCAGCGTCGAGCCGCTGGCCCGACCGCCGCTCGGTTGAGCAAGACCACAGCTGAGCAACCACGCACCGCTGAGGCCAAGCGGAAGGAACTGCGGGCCGAGTTGAACGCGTGTGCCCGGGCCTATGCCAGCCAGCGCGGGATCACCCCCGCGATGGCCCATGGTGATGCTCGCCGGGCAACTGGTGGCCCCCCTGCAGCGCAAGCCGATGTCGATACTTTGCAGGCACGAATCGACCACCTTCGGCGGCGCGCCGTCGGGAGATAATCACGGCTTGGGGCTGCTGAACAGTAGCGTGTCTCGCAGCAGACTCCACATCGCGTGGAGTCGGAAGTGAGAGGGAATCATGAGCGGCACTGAGCAATCTGATCGCGAGCAAATCGTCGTCACAGAAGGCGACGTCATGCATGCCATTGGCAAGGCGTGGTGGGTGGTGCTGGCCACCGGAATCCTGAGCATTCTGCTGGGAGCGGTGTTCTTGGTGTGGCCGGGCAAGACAATCGTCGTGATCGCGGTGATCTTCGGGGTGTGGTTGATCGTGTCCGGGGTCGTGCAGTTGGTCCAGGGCTTCAACGCCGAGCTCTCCGGCGGCGAGCGAGCCTTGGCCGTCATCGTCGGGGTGATCAGCATCATCCTGGGTGTGTTGTGCTTCCGCGGTGGCATCGCCAACGGCGTTTACATCCTCAGCTTGTTCATCGGTTTCTCATTCCTGTTCCGTGGCATCTGGCAACTCATCGTGGGCATCCAGGCGAAGGGCAAGTCGGGCCGCGGATTGCTCATCGTGGTTGGAATCCTCGGGCTGATCGCGGGCGTGATCGTGCTTGCCGTCCCCTTCGAGTCACTCGAGATCCTGGCTTTGATCACGGGTATCTGGCTGGTAATCATGGGCGTGATCGAGGTTGTCTATTCATTCTCGCTGAAGAAGGCCACCGGCAACTAGCGCTTCCGGCGTCCAGGAATCTTCCACCGGATGATGAGTCACCAGGAGAAATCCGCAGGTTTTCGGCAGACTGGCCAAAACGCTCAGTCCTACCTGTGAGGAAGGTTCTCGTATGGCCCTTGACATTCTTTCGCCCCTGACCGGCCGAGTCGCGGAATTCTCGGAGGTGCCGGACCCGGTGTTCTCCGGCGGATTCCTCGGACCTGGCCTGGCCATTGACCCAGTCCGCGCTGAACAGACGGCCGTTGCCCCGGTGGCTGGCACCATCGCGAGCATGTTCCCGCATGCCTTCGGAATCGCCACCGCAGATGGTCGTGAAGTGCTGGTTCACCTAGGCATCGAGACGGTCAAACTGGAGGGTTCGGGCTTCACGGTGCACAAGGCGAAGGGCGACGTTGTGGCCGCCGGCGACCCGATCGTGTCGTGGAATCCCGCGGACATCGAGTCCGGGGAGCGCTCACCGATGAGCCCCGTGGTTGCGCTGCAAGCCGAAGTGGGCGATGTGGTGGTAGTGGCCGCACCCGGTACCGAAGTGCGTGCCGGCGACGTGCTCTACCGCCTCGGCTGAGAGTTAGCCACACCATCCTGTTGTTCAGCGACCCAGTTCGAACAGCTGGGTCGGCAATCTGCAGTGACCATATCCAGCACAGACAAGGAGAAAATCGTGACTGAAGTTAGCGTGACCCTGCCCCCGGGTGTCGGACTCCATGCCCGGCCCGCGGCGATGTTCGTCAAGGCTGCCTCGGCGGCCCCGATGCCCATCACGGTGGGTCGGCCTGGGCAGAATCCGGTGGACGCCAAGAGCATCCTCGCCGTCATGGGTCTTGGGGCGAAAGCTGGCGAAGAGATCGTGTTGACCGCTGATGGCGACGGCGCGGACTCTGTCCTCGACGGCTTGAAGACGCTGCTCGAGACCCCGGAGGAGTGAAAGTGGTCACCTCCCTCACGGGCGTAGGGGTGAGCCCTGGCGTGGGATACGGTCCGGCAGTGCCTGTCGTGGACACAGTGCCCGAGCCGCCGAGCGTTCCCGCCTCGGGCACCCCCGAGGCGGAATCCGACGCAGCGGTTGCCGCCTTGGAGGCGGTGGCCGCTGATCTCGGGCAACGGGCGGTCAGAGCCGGTGGTGAGGCCCAGCCGGTGCTGGAAGCACAGGCGATGATGGCTCGAGATCCATCTCTGGCCACCCAGATCACCGAGAAATGTGAGACGGGCGCAACGGCTGCCCGTGCCACGTTCGATGCCCTAGGTGCCTATGCGGACATGCTCGCGGCCTCCGGTAGCGACTACCTCGCTGGCCGGGTCGCGGATCTCCACGACATCCGGGCGCGGGCGGTGGCTGTGCTGCTCAACGTGCCGCCACCGGGCATTCCCGACCTCACCGAACCTTCGGTTTTGGTTGCTCGGGACCTTGCCCCAGCCGACACGGCACTGCTCGACAAGGACCTCGTCCTAGCTTTCGTCACCACCGAAGGCGGCCCGACGTCGCACACCTCCATTCTGGCGCGCAACTTCGGCATCCCGGCCGTGGTCGGTTGCCCAGGGGCCACCGATGTCGTTCCCGGCACCCAACTTCTCGTTGACGGGGCCAACGGCACCGTGGAGATAAACCCGGCCAAGATTCACGTGGATGCGGCGCTGGCGAAGGACGCCAAACGGCGCGCCGCGCTGGAAGGCTCCGGTACCGGCCCTGGGAAGACCGCGGATGGCTACGCCGTACCGCTGCTTGCCAATATCGGCGGGCCAGAGGATGTTGATGCGGCTGTGGCCGCTGGCGCCGAGGGAGTGGGACTGTTCCGCACTGAACTGTGCTTCCTGGATCGCACCGAGGCTCCCAGTGAGGCCGAACAAGTCACCATCTATTCAGCGGTGATGACCGGTTTCGAGGGCAAGAAGGTGGTGGTTCGCACACTTGACGCTGGTGCGGATAAGCCCCTGCCATTCATGCCCTTCAACGAGGAGCCGAACCCGGCGCTGGGTGTGCGTGGTTTGCGCATCAGCATGCAGGCGCCAGAGATCTTGTCGACCCAGCTGACGGCGCTGCGCAAGAGCGCCGACGCGACAGGGGCCGAGCTTTGGGTGATGGCACCGATGGTGGCAGATATGTCCGAGGCCGCTTGGTTCCGCAGTCAGTGCCATCGAGCCGGTCTTGCCGGACCGATCGGGGTGATGATTGAGATCCCCGCAGCAGCACTGCGCGCCCAGCAACTGAGCACGGTCGCGGAGTTCTTCTCCATCGGATCAAACGACCTCACCCAGTACACCTTTGCGGCTGACCGCCAGGTGGGTGCGGTGGCACGGCTGCAAGAGGCGTGGCAGCCCGCACTGCTCGACCTCATTGCCATCAGCGCAGAAGGCGCGGCGGCCAATGAAACGCCCTGCGGGGTGTGCGGCGAAGCCGCGGGTGATCCCGTGCTTGCCTGCGTCCTGGTCGGGCTGGGTGTCACCTCGCTGTCCATGAGCCCGGGCTCGATCGCGGCGGTGCGGACCGCTCTCGGTGCGCACTCACTGGACCAGTGCCAGGCTGCGGCCGTGGCGGCGCGGGCAGCGGTATCCGCTTCAGCGGCTCGCGAAGCTGCGCGGACCTACCTGTCGGAGATGGACGCTCTCGGCATGTGAACCACACAAATGCACTGGTCCGGCTCGTCGCAGCACCTGCTGAGCCGGACCAGTGCATTTCTTGTGCGACGGAACCCGAATCGACAGGTTCCACAGCACCTCGCGAACTGCAAATACCCCGCCCGTAATCAGTGCGCAGCAACAGGTTTGACGGACTTTTTACGTTGACGCCACATACCCACCCGAGCGGTGCTACTTTCCTGTTACTCACAGCCATGCGGTCGCGGAACGCATGCCCGTTTCCGCGCGACGAGGAGAATCCCGATGACAGACACCGAAACCAAAGAGCAGCCCGCTAAATCTTCCGGCGGCGGCTTCCAGTTCCCTGGGTTTGCCACCCTGCAGCGGCTCGGCAAGAGCCTCATGCTCCCCATTGCGGTGCTGCCAGCAGCGGGCATCTTGCTCCGGCTTGGCCAGCCGGACCTGTTGGGCAAAATCACGGCGCCGGTCATTGGACCCTTCTTCGAGGCAATGAGTGCAGCCGGAGGGGAGATCTTCGCCCAACTGCCGCTGCTGTTCGCTGTCGGTGTTGCAATCGGCTTCGCCAAGAAGTCCGAAGGTGCAACGGCCATGGCCGCGGTCGTCGGCTACGTTGCGATGGCGGGTGTCTTCAAGGCCATGTCGCCGGTGGTGCTCGCGGGCGAAGTGGACTCCGGCGGCGAACAGCTGATGATCAACTACTCAGTCTTGGGTGGAATCCTGATCGGCTTGATCACAGCCAAACTCTGGGATCGATACCACACAATCCAGCTACCAACGTATCTAGGCTTCTTCGGCGGCCGGCGTTTCGTGCCGATTGCCGTCTCGCTGGCTGCGCTGATCGTCGGCTTCGCGCTGTCGTACTTCTACCCGATCTTCAACGCCGGACTTACCGGGTTGGGTGAATTCATCGCCGCCAGTGGCGCGCTTGGGGCAGGCCTCTACGGTTTCGCCAACCGGATGTTGATCCCCATCGGACTGCACCACATTCTGAACTCATTCATCTGGTTCATCTACGGTTCCTACACCACCGCCGATGGCACCATCGTGACCGGCGAACTGACCCGCTTCGCGAACGGCGACCCGACCGCCGGGCGCTTGACCTCTGGCTTCTACCCAGTGCTCATGTTCGGACTTCCTGCGGCCGCTCTGGCGATGATCCAAGAGGCCAAGGCGAACCAGAAGAAGATCGCGATCGGTATCCTCGGCGCCGCCGGTCTTACCGCCTTTATCACTGGTGTCACCGAACCGCTTGAGTTCGCCTTCATGTTCGTGGCGTTCCCGCTGTACATCATCCACGCATTGCTCACGGGTGTGTCCATGGCGGTTGCCTACAGCCTTGACATTCACCTTGGCTTCTCGTTCTCGGCTGGCCTCATCGACCTCTTGCTCTATGGCACTGCACCTGCGGCTAAGAACGTGCCATTGCTGATCGTCATGGGCGTCGTCATGTTCGTTCTCTACTACGTACTGTTCCGATTTGCCATCAGGGCCTGGAACCTGCGGACCCCAGGCCGTGAGGACGACGCCGAAGCCGCGGCTGAAGAGCGCGCCAACACTGCTGACGAACTGGAGTCGTCGACCGTGGGTGTTGGGCCACCTTCTGGAGGTGCAGCCACGAAGGCTGCCACCGGAGAGCTCACCGTCGCCGCGCAAGTCCTGGCAGCATTTGGCGGGCAAGAGAACCTTGAACACGTTGACGCCTGCATCACTCGACTCCGCATGGAAGTCAAGGACAAGAGCAAAGTCGACCAGGCGGCCCTGAAGCGGCTAGGCGCAGCTGGGGTGATCGAAGTGGGCAATAACGTGCAAGCCATCTTCGGCACCAAGGCGGAGACGCTCAAGGGCGAGATTCTCGACATCATGGATTGATCGGGTGGGTTCTTCGCCTCAGGCGAAGAACCCACCGGAAGCAACGCCCACCGACGTGCAACATAAGGAGATGTGACGTGGAAGTCGTCATTGTGGAAACCCCCGAGGACGGCGCGGCGATTGCTGCTGCGGCTATCAGCGAACTGCTGGGGGCCAAGCCGGCAGCCGTCCTCGGCCTGGCGACCGGGAGTACCCCCCTAGGCGTGTATGACGCATTGGTGCGCATGCACGAGCAGGATGGTCTGTCGTTCGCGTCAGCGCGGGGTTTCGCCCTGGACGAGTACGTGGGGCTTCCTGACGACCACCCGGAGAGTTATCGCGCGGTGCTGCAGCGGGAGATCGTCGGACGGGTGGATTTCGCGCCGGGCTCGGTGCGAACCCCCGACGGATGGGCGACGAATCTGCCCGCGGCCTGTGCCGACTACGAGCAGGCGATCGCGGAGGCTGGCGGTGTCGATCTCCAGATTTTGGGGATCGGCACCGATGGGCACATCGGTTTCAATGAGCCCTCCTCCTCACTGGCCTCACCCACCCGGGTCAAGACCTTGACCCGGGAGACGCGGGAGGACAACGCCCGATTCTTCGACGGCGACATGGAAGCGGTGCCCAAGCACGTCTTGACCCAAGGGATTGGCACGATCCTGCGGGCACGGCACCTGGTGCTGCTCGCGTGGGGTGAAAACAAGGCCGACGCAGTGGCGAAGACCGTAGAGGGTCCGGTGTGTTCGATGATGCCCGCTTCGGCGCTGCAATTGCACCCACACGCCACGATCATCGTCGACGAGGCTGCGGCCGCAAATCTCGCCCAGGCGGACTACTACCGCTACGTCTACGAGAACAAGCCCGCCTGGCAGGGGATCTAGGCTGTAGGCCAGATCGGCCAGTCGAGGTCAGATCACCCAGCCGCCGGCTCGCATCACCCGACGCACTGCAAGGTCTTGGTCAAGCACCACGAGGTCGGCTCGCAAACCGGCGGCCACTCGGCCGCGGTCGGAGAGGCCCATCGCGCGGGCCGGGGTTGCCGACAGCATGCGTGATGCGGAGGGGAGGTCCTGGCCGCAGTTGTTGACGAGATTTGCCAGGGCATTGTCGAGCGTCAAAACGCTGCCAGCCAAGGCACCGTCAGAAGTGAGGCGGGCCTGGCCGTCCTTGACGTCTACATCGAGTTGACCGATCTTGTAGCGTCCCTCCGCAGCGCCGGCCGCCCCCATCGCGTCGGTCACCGCCGCGACCCGGTCTGGGCCCACGTGGTCGATGACGAATCGCACGATCTCGGGGTGCAGGTGGACCCCGTCGATGATGAGTTCACACACCACCCGAGAGTCGTCCATGAGGGCGAACACCGGGCCCGGCTCACGCTTCTGCAACGCCGGCATCCGGTTGAGCAGGTGGGTGGCGACGGTCGAACCGGCATCGATGGCGGCCCGGGTGATGTCCAGGTCGGCTTCGGTGTGGCCGATGGCGACCACGACGCCAGCGTCAACGAACTGTTCGGTGGCGGCGATCCCGCCAGTGAGTTCGGGGGCCAAGGTCACCATGATGATGTCGGCTGCGGCCGCGGTCAGGATGGTGTCGACCTCGGCCGGGTCGGGTGCGCGCAGCAGATTGATGTCGTGCGCCCCGCACTCCTTCGGGCTGATCCACGGACCTTCGAGGTGCACCCCGGCGATCGTGCCGTCGTCGACCATCGGGTGCAGCGACTCGAGCTGGGAAAGCAGATCCGCGGTGGTTGCGGTCACCAAACTGGCCACGATTGTGGTGGTGCCGTGCGCCAGATGAGCCGCGGCCGCGGTGCGGATCTGATCAGCATCCCCGGAGAAGAAGTCGCCCTGGCCGCCGCCGTGACAGTGCTGGTCGACGAAGCCCGCCATCACGATGGACCCCGCCAGGTCTGTCGAGTCCGCAGGTGCAAGTCCCTGACGCACCCCCACGATGCGGTCATCGTCGATCGTGATGACCGCGTTGTTGAGTACCTCCCGGTCGGTGACCAGAGTTGCTCCGCTGAGAACCGTTGCCATTGTCTTGACTCCCTGTTGCCTCGGAATGCCTACTCCGCACCCTAGAAGATCCCGAGTGCCGTTGACCGGTCGAATGGCCAGGCTGGGTGCCAACGTCAAGCCGGATAGCCGAGAAGCCGATCACACGTGTGGATGGGCCGCGCCGTCTGGCGAGCCCGAGGTGTCACCATTGGAGTGTTGCGCCCAGATTGGTGCAACGCGCGATAGGAGGCGGCGTGGCCATGGGTCTTGGTTCACGGCCGGTGCGTGGGGTACGCCCTGCCCGGCGGATTCGTGCTGCTGGCGGCGCCGTCGTCGCCGCGCTGGCAGTGGGAGCCGGGGTGTTGGCACCAACGAGCCCGGCCGCAGCCGACCCGGGCGTCGGCCAACCACTGCTCACCGGTTGGCTGCCCTACTGGACCACGTCGACCAGCATCGGGGCCTATACCGCCAACGCTGATCTGTTCACGGACATCAGCCCGTTCTGGTTCGACGCCCGAGCCGGGGCCACACCTGGTTCGGTCACCATCGTGGGCCAGCCCATCGGCCAGCCCACCAGCACCGCGATGGCCTCGTTGCGGGCTGCGGGCAAAAAGGTCATTCCGTCGATCACCGACGGCACCCCCCGCGGCTACCTGGCATCCGTGCTGGCCGACCCTTCGACTCGTGCCCAGCATGTGGAGCAACTGCTCAACCTGGCGCTGTCCGGCGGGTACGACGGGATCGACCTCGACTACGAAGGCTTCGCGTTCGCCGACGGCTCGTCGACCTGGGCGGCCACGAAACCCAATTGGGCAGCCTTCGTGACCGAACTTGCCGAACGATTCCATGCCAACGGTTTGGTGGTCACCGCGGCGGTACCCACGAGCGCCTACTGGGTGTACGACTTTCCGACCCTGGGTGCGGTGCTCGATGGGGTGCGGGTGATGACCTACGACTACTCAGTGGCGCGTCCCGGGCCGGTGGCACCGTTGGATTGGGTTCGACGTGAGACGCAGACGATGCGCCAGATGATCCCGTCCGAGAAGCTCATCATGGGTATCCCGGAATACGGTCGCGATTGGGTTCGGCGAACAGCGACCGACGAGTACGACATCACCTTGCCCGACGGGCGCCCCGGAACCATCGAGGATTGTCCAACTGGCACCTCCTTTACCACCCGGACCGTGCTTGCCCGGGACACCTTCACCATCACCGCGAAACCCGGCGCGACGGTCACTCGCAATCCGGTGTTCGACGAGGTACAGGTGCGCTACTCCGAAACCATCACCGGTGGCGGCAAGACCTGCGTGGTGAAACGAGAGGCGTGGTTGGCAGATCCGCAAAGCGTGGACTCGAGACTCCGCGCCGTGATTGCAGCTGGCGCCTCTGGCGCGGCCCTGTGGACCGTGGGCGCGGAGCATCCCGCGCAGTGGGACGCACTTCGCTACTTCACAGCCACGCGTGGGGCCATCTACTGGTCGCCGCTGACCACAGGGCCGTATGCGGTCTACGGCGGCATCTTGAGCCGCTATACGGCATTGGGCCGGGAAAACTCGGTGCTAGGACTTCCCACCAGCGGCGAAATCCCTGGTCAGGTTGCTGGCTCCCGGCTCAACACGTTTCAGGGTGGGCGGATCTACTGGTCGCCGAGCACCGGAGCCAACGAGGTGTACGGCGCGATCATGTGGCGCTATTCGACGTTGGGATTGGAATCGTCGCAGCTTGGGCTGCCGCGGACCGGAGAGTTGGCCGGCAGAGTCCCGGGCAGCAGACTCAATATCTTTCAGGGCGGCGGGATCTACTGGTCGCCCACCACCGGCGCGCACGAGGTGTACGGCGGAATTTTCATGCGCTACTGGTTGCTCGGTGCCGAATCGTCACCCTTGGGTCTGCCCACCAGCGGGGAGCGGCCCGGCATGGTTCCGGGTAGCCGGGTCAACACCTTCCAGCGGGGTGCGGTTTATTGGTCGCCCACCACTGGGGCGCACGATGTGTACGGTGGGATCTACCTGACCTACCTGCGAATGGGAGGGGAAACGTCTCGCCTCGGCCTGCCCATCACCGGTGAGCAAGCAGGCCCGGTGGCGGGTTGGCGAGTGTCGAACTTCCAGCGCGGTGCAATCTACTGGTCGCCGAGCTATGGGACGTGGGTGGTGTACCGCTGATCGCCTAGGGCACTTCGGAGCCGGTGGACGCCGCGAGCAGGGCGAACCAATCCTGACGGTCGAGAGTCACCTGAGTGGCCGCCGCCGCATCACGCAGGCCCTCGGGGCGCGAGCTGCTGACCACTGGGATCGGCTGTGCTGGCTCGGCGAGTAGCCACGCCAATGCCAGCGTTGCCAGCGGAACTGAGTAGTCGCCGGCGATGGCCTCGGCGGTGCTTCGGATGTGCGCCGAATGTGGGTCGTCTTCGGTGAACAAGCGTCCGCCTCCCAGCGGCGACCACAGCATCGGTCGGATTCGTAGCTGCTGGCAACGGTCGAAGGTGCCGTCGAATAGTGGAGCGGTGTGGAGCAGCGAATGCTCGACTTGGTTGGTCACCAACCTGGTTCGGCTGGCCAACAGGTCCATTTGCGTCACACCGAAATTCGACACGCCGAATGCGCGAACTTTGCCCGCCGCCCGGAGACCGTCGAACACTGCGGCGACCTCATCGGCGTCCATCAGCGGATCGGGCCGATGCAGGAGCAGCACGTCGATGTGGTCGGTGTGCAGGTCGCGCAGTTGGGCGTCGACGCTGGCCGCGAGGTAGCCGGCAGTGGTGTCGTAGTGCTTCACCCGGTGGGTCGGTCGGCTGTCACTGAGCAGGGCGATATCGCACTTGGTGACGATCTGGATCTGGTCGCGCAGCGCGGGTTCGGCTAGCAAGGCTTCGCCGAACAGGGCGTTCACACCGTAGTTGCCGTAGATGTCGGCATGGTCAAAGGTGGTGAGGCCGAGGTCAAGACATTGGGTGATCCAGCGTCGTACCTCGCGTGGGCCCCATCCCCAATCGAGGAGCCGCCAGCAGCCGACGGCGATATCGGATATCACCAGTTCGGCATGGTCCGGCGGGCCTGGATCGGCGGTGGGGAGGGGCTGCGTGGTGTTGGCTGGCGGCGCTGTCATGACCGTGATCGTGACACACATTGGCGCTAGGCTGCTCGGATGGCTGAACCTGTCTACTACCCGGTCACGAAGATCATGCGAGGCCTTTTCCGGGCGCTGAAGATTGAAATCGACTGCGTCGGCGCCGAGCACGTCCCGCGGTCTGGGGGTGCGGTGTTCGCTATCAACCACGTGAGTTTTCTGGACTTCATCTTTGCCGGCTATCCGGCAGACGAACACCAGCGCTACGTCCGTTTCATGGCCAAAGACGTGGTGTTCAAGCACCGAGTGTCGGGCCCGCTGATGCGCGCCATGAAACACATTCCGGTGGATCGATCCGCCGGTTCCCACGCCTATGACGCAGCATTGGCCTCCTTACGGGCAGGAGAGATCGTGGGGGTGTTCCCGGAGGCCACGATGAGCCGGTCGTTCGACCTCAAAGACTTCAAGACCGGGGCGGTGCGGATGGCTGCGGAGGCTGGCGTTCCGCTGCTGCCGGAAATCGTCTTCGGCGCCCACCGGATGATGTCGTACGGGCACAAGGACTTCTCGCGCGGTCAAGCGGTCTCGATCACGCTGGGTGAGCCGCTCTACCCGACGCTGGACGACAATCCCGAAGCTGTGACGGCGCAGCTACGTGCTCAGATGAGCGAAATGCTTGACGCGACGTTGGCGCGTTACCCCGAACGGCCTCAGGCCGGCGAATCCCCGTGGTGGTGGCCAGCCCGCCACGGCGGTTCGGCGCCAACCCTGGATCAGGCCGCGGTGCTGGAACGGCAGGCCAAAGAACGTCGGGAAGCCAAGCGCGCGGACGGGTAAGCGCACTACCGTGCACGGATGGGTGACTACTCAACTTCTGCACTGTTCCTCAGCGAACTCGTCGGCACCATGTTGCTGCTACTGCTTGGCGTGGGCGTCTCGGCCAACACCACGCTCAAGCGGTCCTTTGGCCATGGCCACGATTGGCTGCTCATCGCCATCGGATGGGGTTTTGGCGTATTCGTCGGCGCCAGCGTCTCGTGGCGCTCGGGCGCGAATCTGAATCCGGCCGTCACCCTGCAACAAGCCTTCACCGGATCCCTGCCGTGGCGCTTGGTACCGGTGTACTTCGTCGCCCAACTGATCGGCGCCATGCTCGGTGCGTTGCTGGCGTATCTGGCCTACAAGAAGCAGTTCGACACCCACGACGATCCCGCCAATACCGGCGGGATCTTCTTCACCTCGGCAGCTGTGCGGGCCCCTGGCTGGAACGTCATCACTGAGGCGATCGGCACCTTCGTGCTGCTGCTGTGGATCCACGAAAGTTCGCCATTCCAGTTCGGCGTCGGTGATGCGTCACCTCAGTTCGGCAACTCTGCCCTCGGTTATGCAGCAATTGCCTTCACGATCATCGCGATCGGTGCCTCGCTTGGCGGCCCCACCGGTTACGCCATCAACCCCTTCCGGGACCTCGGCCCGCGGATCGTTTACACCTTCCTGCCGATCAAGGGCAAGGGCAGCTCGCAGTGGAGCTATTCCTGGATCCCGATCGCAGGCCCGCTGCTTGGGGTGGTGGCGGCGTTGGCGTTCTACGTCGCCGCAGGTAACGCCGTCGCTTTGGGTTGAGCGACGGCGCCACACCGAGGTTTCGGCCGCCGACCCGTTCGGGTCGACTCCGCGCCGTTCGCCGGGCAGGGTGTGGGGACCGATGGTTTTGGAGGCTGGCGTGGACGTAGATGACCCCGGGCGGATGCACTTCATCGATGCGTTGTGGATGGACCTCGACACCGGCGATGCGCCGATCGCGGTTGGGGCGGTGCTGGAGTTTTCCGGTCGGGCACCGGCGATTGCGCGGGTCCGGCAGCGGCTTGCGGAGGTGATCGAAGGTGCGGCTCGGCTGCGGCAGGTGCCGTTGCCTAGCCGGACTGGAGTGCTGCAACCCAAGTGGGCTGATGCGGTGCCGGATCTGGAACATCACGTCACCCGCGTCACCACCGACAACCTCGGCGCATCGGTGTCCGACATCATGTCCCGACCGATGCCCGATGATCGGCCGCTGTGGGATCTCACCCTGCTCACCGGCTACGCCCCCCGGGAGTGGGCGCTGGTCTGGCGGATCCACCATTCGGTGGCAGACGGCGAGGGCGTCACCATGTTGGTTGGGCGCGCGCTGGACATGCAGCCGGACGGCGGCGAGACGTTGACCGACTGGATGGTGGCCCAGGCGCTGGCCATGCAGTCCGCTGGGATGCCGGGTTCCGAAGCGAGATGACTCGGATGCCTCCCCGCTGGATCGTGCCTGGTCGTTCGCCCGGGACGCGGTGGGCCAGGCGGTGGCCACTGCAGCCATGACTCCCGCGACGGTGCGCGGGTTGCTCCGACTTCACCCCGCGCTGCCCAGCGACTTGACCGGGGCGCCGGCGGCTGGTCGGGACTGGCGCAGTCTGCGTCTGTCCTTGGCGGACGTGAAACAGGCTGGGAAGGCCCATGGCGCGACCGTCAACGATGTGCTCATGTCGGCTGTGGCCGGCGGATTCCGTGAGGTGATCGTGGCCAATGGGCAAGACCCGTCGGAGCGAACGGTCAGAGCGGTGATGCCGGTGTCGCTGCGGCGTCCGGGTGATGCCCGATCGAACAACCAGGTGAGCATGCTTCCGATTGAGTTGCCGGTGGGGGAGATAGATCCCGTTGCCCGCCTCGGTGCGGTGGTTCGGCAGACCATGCAGGGCAAGAAATCACTGGTGCCAGCGATCGTCGGCTCGATGAGCGAAGTGGTCGACAAGGCATTCCCGGCGCCGTTGGTGGAGGCCGTCGCGCCGAAATTCGGATGGGCCTTCGGTTGGCTCTCCGACACTCTGGTGACCAATGTGCGTGGCCCCTCAGAGCCGCTGTACTTCCTTGGCAATGAGGTGCGGTACCTCTCGCCAATCATTCCGATCGGCAGCACCCTGCGCACAGTTGTGGGCATCAACTCCTACAACGGAACGGTGAACATCTCCGTCACCGGCGACAGCCAACACGGCCGCGACGACAAGGTTCTCCTCGATGGCATCCGGATGACGGTGGACATGCTGCAGCCGCAGTGACCCCGCCGGTAACATTCGCGGCTTGTTGACATATAGTCAACAGTGAGGTGGTAGTCGCACCTTCACCCAACACACCGCGAGGAGAACCATGACCGAGGCGTTCATCTACGAGGCGATTCGCACCCCGCGCGGGCGCGGCAAGGCAAACGGATCACTGCACACCGTCAAGCCAGTTTCGTTGGTTGTCGGATTGCTCGACGAGCTCCAGGCCCGCCACCCAGACCTCGATCCGAACGCCATTGAAGACCTGGTCCTGGGCTGCGTGACTCCGGTGGGCGACCAGGGAGCCGACATCGCCAAGACAGCGGCGCTCGCGGCTGGTCTGCCGGACACTGTCGCAGGCACCCAGATCAACCGCTTCTGCGCCTCCGGGCTGGAAGCCGTCAACACCGCAGCCCAGAAGGTGCGTTCCGGGTGGGATTCGCTGATCCTCGCCGGTGGCGTGGAATCGATGAGCCGAGTGCCGATGGGCTCTGACGGCGGACCGTGGGCGATGGATCCGGAAACCGCCTACGACACCTACTTCGTTCCGCAGGGCATTTCCGCGGACCTGATCGCCACCACCGAAGGTTTCACCCGGGATGACGTCGACGCGCTCGCCGTGCAGTCTCAGGACCGCGCCGCCATGGCGTGGGGAAGTGGTCGATTCGCCAAGTCCGTAGTTCCGGTCAAGGACCGCAATGGCGTGGTGATCCTCGACCACGACGAGCACATGCGCCCGGGCACCACCATGGCCGACCTCGCCAAACTCAAGCCTTCCTTCGCAGGCATGGGCGAGATGGGCGGTTTCGATGCGGTGGCGCTACAGAAGTTCCACTGGGTGGAGAAGATCGACCACGTCCACACGCCAGGCAACTCCTCGGGCATCGTCGACGGTGCCGCGCTGGTGCTGGTCGGGAACGAACAGGTTGGCAAGGACTTCAACATGGCACCGCGGGCGCGCGTGGTTGCCACAGCGGTCAGCGGCGCCGACCCGACGATCATGCTCACTGGCCCGACCCCGGCCACCGAGAAGGTACTCGCCACTGCTGGGTTGAGTGTGGATGACATCGACGTGTGGGAGCTCAATGAGGCCTTCGCCGCGGTGGTGCTGAAGTGGGTCAAGGACTTCAACCTGCCGATGGAGAAGGTGAACATCAACGGTGGAGCGATGGCCATGGGCCACCCGCTCGGTGCCACCGGGGCAATGATTCTCGGCACCGTGGTGGACGAACTCGAACGCTCGGGTGGTCGCTACGGCCTGATCACGCTGTGCATCGGCGGCGGTATGGGCCTGGCCACGATCGTTGAGCGGGTCTGAGCGGGATCCCCGCGCAGACCGCCTCGAATCATCTCCTCCACCTCCCACACCTCAGACTTCAGACAAGGATTCACGCACACCATGACCGACAACATGATCACCTGGGACGTCGACGCAGACGGCATCGTCACCCTCACAATGGACGACCCCACCCAGGGCGCCAACACCATGAACGCGCTGTTCCAGTCCTCCCTGGCCGCCACGGTCGACCGGCTGGAGGCCGAGAAGGACTCCATCACCGGGGTGGTGCTCACCAGCGCAAAGAGCACCTTCTTCGCCGGTGGTGACCTCAACCTGATCAGCCAGGCCCAGCCCGATGACGCGGCCCGGCTCGAAGACGAGATCAACGGGATGAAGGCGCACCTGCGCCGCCTGGAGACCCTGGGCAAGCCAGTGGTCGCGGCCATCAACGGGGCTGCTCTGGGCGGTGGCCTGGAAATCGCCCTGGCGTGCCATCGCCGAGTCGCGCTGAATGGCAAGGGCAAAATTGGCCTGCCTGAAGTCACCCTCGGACTGTTGCCGGGCGGTGGCGGCGTGGTGCGCACGGTGCGCATGTTCGGGCTGCAGAAGGCACTGATGGAGGTGCTGTTGCAGGGTCAGCAGCGCAGTGCGAAAGCGGCGCTGGGAGTTGGGCTTGTCGATGAGATCGTCGACTCCTCGGAAGCGATGATCGCGTCGGCGAAAGAGTGGATCAAGGCCAACCCGGAAGCCGCGCAGCCGTGGGACGTCAAGGGCTACAAGATCCCTGGTGGCACGCCGTCGAATCCCAAGTTCGCCGCGGTGCTGCCAGCTTTCCCCGCGAACCTTCGCAAGCAGCTCAAGGGTGCCCCGATGCCCGCGCCGGAAGCCATCATGGCCGCGGCCGTTGAAGGCTCCCAGGTCGACTTCGACAATGCGTCGCTGATCGAGACCCGCTACTTCACTTGGCTGGCGTGCGGGCAAGTGTCCAAGAACATGATCTCGGCGTTCTTCTTCGACCTGCAGGCCATCAACAAGGGTTCGGCACGGCCCGAGGGGTACCCCAAGTACACCGCGAAGAAGGTTGTGGTGCTCGGCGCCGGAATGATGGGTGCGGGCATTGCCTACGTGTGCGCCCGGTCCGGTATGGAGGTTGTGCTGCGCGACGTGTCGCTGGAGTCGGCCGAGAAGGGCAAGGCGTACTCGCAGGGCATCCTCGACAAGGCCGTGAGCCGCGGCAGGATGACCGAGGCTGCCGCTGCCGAGGTGCTCGACCGGATCACCGCGACGGACAACGTCGAGGACGCCAAGGGCGCGGATCTGCTGATCGAGGCGGTCTTTGAGGACCCAGCGCTGAAGGCAAAGGTGTACGCGGAGATCGAGCCGGTGCTGGCCGACGATGCGCTGCTCGGATCGAACACCTCAACGCTGCCGATCACCGGCCTGGCGTCCGGTGTCACCCGCCCTGCGGACTTCATCGGGCTGCACTTCTTCTCGCCGGTCGACAAGATGCCGCTGCTGGAGATCGTCGTCGGCGAGCAGACCTCGGACGCCACCATCGCCAAGGCGATCGACGTCGCCCAGCAAATCAAGAAGACCCCGATCGTGGTCAACGACTCACGCGGGTTCTTCACCTCGCGGGTCATCGGCACGTTCATGGGCGAGGCCGCGGCGATGCTGGGTGAGGGCCTGGTTGCACAGTCGATCGAGCAGGCGGCGCTGCAGTCCGGCTACCCGACTGGCCCGCTGGCGCTGCTCGACGAGGTGTCGCTGACGTTGGCTCAGCGGATTCGTCGTGCGGGCAAGGCGGCGGTCGAGGCCGAGGGTGGCGTCTTCCCGGATCACCCGTCCTACGCGGTGATCGACGACATGGTGGACACCCACGGGCGCGGCGGTCGCGCCGCAGGTGCGGGGTTCTATGAGTACGTCGACGGCAAGCGGGTGGGCCTGTGGTCGGCCCTGCCCGAAACGTTCGGCGGCAAGGCCGAAATTCCGTTCGGGGACATGGCCGAGCGCATGCTGTTCATCGAAGCGATCGAGACCGTGAAGTGTGTGGATGAGGGTGTGCTGCGCAGCACCGCCGAAGCCAACATCGGATCGATTTTCGGCATCGGTTTCCCGGCCTGGACTGGCGGCGTGCTGCAGTACATCAACGGCTACGACGGTGGCCCGGCCGGCTTCGTGGCGCGGGCGCAGGAGTTGGCCACCGCCTACGGCGACCGGTTCACCCCGCCGGCGTCGCTGGTGGCGCTCGCGGAGTCCGGCGGTCGGTACGAGTGACACGTCAGTCCGCGGCGGCCGGTGCGGGGGCGACCCCCACCGGTCGCTCGCGGTTGACGGCGCAAGAGCGGCGGGCCCAACTGACCGAGGTTGGGCTGGAGTTGCTCACAGATCGGCCGATTCACGAGCTTGCCCTCGATGAGGTGGCAGACCGTGCCGGGATCTCGAGGACGCTGCTGTTTCACTATTTCCCAACCAAGAGTGACTACTACGCGGCCGTGGTGGAGCGGGCTGGGCAGCGGTTGCTGGCTGGGGGCAAGGCACCAACCGGCTCGTCTGGCGCCGAACGGGTGCGGTCGCTGATCTCGGGGTATCTGCGACTGGTCGAGTCGTCGCGGGACCTCTACGTGCGGTTGGTGCGCGGGGCGGCCGGGGGAGACCCCGCGGTGATGCGCACCATCGACGATTTGCGCACGGCGCTGATTCCCACCTGGGTGGTTGCCGCTGGCGCGCCAGCAGAGGCCGCCGACGATCCGGTCACGGCGCTGTTGGTGCGCGGGTGGCTGGTGGGGCTGGAGGAGGTGGCGCTGGCGTGGAACCCTGAGACGGTGGGCCGGGACGAACTCACCGAGGCGCTGACGCGGTCGTTCCTGGCCCAGATCAGCGTGGTGCGACGGTAGGACCCAGAAACAGCGGCGCTGGCGGCTACTGGGCGTCAGTGCGCAGGCTGCCAGGTTCTGCCGAGCCACCGCGCGATTCGTTCAGTGCCGAAGTCGCTCTTGTCTCGTGCTAGTTCGACCATCGGGCCGTGCAGCACGCCGGTGGGGGGCTGGCCTGGGGGGAACGTGACGTCGATCTGGGCGACCGTGCCCTCACCAAACTCCATGTAGCAGCGGCCGAATCCGTCGTAGGAAGCATCGGTGGTGTGGCCCTGCACCTTGGCAATGATGTGTGCGGCGGCGATGCTCGCCTGCCCTTCGGCGAACACTCCGGCCTTGGGTGTGCCGGCGCTGGTGACGTCGCCAACGGCGTACACATCGGGGTACGAGGTGGCCAGGGTGTGAGGGTTCACCGGGATCCACCCGTCCTGCGTCATGCCCGCAGCAACCACCACCTCGGGCGCCACATGTTTGGGCACGCCCAGGAAGAGGTCGTACGGGATCTCATCGCCTTGGGCGACCAGCACCACCTTGCGCTCGGGGTCCAGGCCGCGCACCACCGTGTCCGGGTGCCAGTCGATCCCGAACTTGGCGAACCGTGCCAGGATCGCCGCGCTTGCCTGCGGTGACGGCGGCACAGGACGACCGAACGGCATCACTAGGGCGATCTCGGAGGCTTCGCGCAGGCCCCGCGCGGAAAGGAAGTCATGCATGAGCATGGCCGTTTCGCTGGGCGCTGGGGGGCATTTGAACGGCGTGGACGTGACGCCCAACACCACGCGACCGCCACTGAAGGCTTCGAGTTTTTCGCGCACCGCGAAGGCGCCCTCGTTGGTGTAGAACTCGTAGCCGCCCTCGACTAAGCCAGGCGTTGCTGCAGGATCCAAACCCGCACCGAGCGCGACGACCAGCACGTCGGTTTCGAAGGTGCCTTCGGTGGTCTCCACCACCCGTGCGACTGGATCGATGGCGGTGACAAGCGCGTGCACGAACGTCACGCCGGGCATCACCGCGTCGCGGTACAGGTGTGTGACGTGGTCGACGGAGTCCTTGCCGAACATCACGTCAAGTTTGGAGAAGCCGAAGATGAACCCCGGCGCCTTGTCCACCAAGGTGACCTCCACGTCGGAGCCGCACACTTGTGCCACGTGGGTGGACAGTTCAAGGCCGCCGAAGCCGGCGCCCAGCACGAGAATTCGGGTGGCTGTGGTGGAAGGGGCAGTGGTCATGGTCCTGTCGGCTCCGATCATGTGGCGGGTCGGCAGGGGTTGACGCTACCGGGGGCTGAAGAACGATCCGAGCATAGTGCGCCGTCACACGTGAGCCGCGGCGGCGCGAATAACAACGGGGGACCGGGTACCAGAATTGATCGAGGAATCGTGGGGGCTTTAACGTCCACGACGTATGAGCCGGTCAACCCCGGATCGTCAAAGTCCGGCGTGCCCTTGAGGTTCCCAACTTCGCAGAGCCAATGGGCGGTGCGTCGAATCGTTTGATGCTCCGGGACGACCGAAAAGGGATCCCGCGATCGGCGTTGTCCGGGCCCTGCGGAGTCGCCGCCATCGAGTTGAAGGTCCTTTCACAGGTTCGGAAATCGAGGCTTGAACCGCGACACCTGCGAATGGATTGGTGGAGAGGTTGGTGGCACCTTCGGCGGAATTCCGCTGGCGGATCCCCCATTGGAGACGGTGCTGTGCGGATCGGTCGCAGCCATGCATCTGCGCCGATCACAGCGAATCCCGAGGGATGTCGACGTCGAGTGTTCGTGGGCCGTAGAGGCTGCTCTCGACCCGCGAGCCGTGATTGATGACGGACGTCGCTCGCGTCGACTCGACACTATGGCGGCCACGGCAAAACAGGCCGGATAGTTGGTCTGCCGACGTTGGTTGGGCCGCGCAGTGTGTTCGATCCCCGCCGAAGAGCGTGCCCATGACGTTGACTCGGATCCGCAACCTCTCCACCTGCCTCGACGGCTTCGCAACGGCCTAGGCTGCCCCGCGCCGTAGCTGACAGGCGAAGGGCCATGTCACGGCATCATGGACGCATCCACTAGAGGCCGAGCCCCACAGTCCCGCGGCGAGTGAGGTACCCCGCGGCCCGGGGTGGGGTCCACGGGTCGGAGCGCGACAGAACCAGGGAACTTGGCAGCATCCCAGGTCCGGTCACTGCCAAGATGACCTCCATGCCACAGTCACCTCACGACGAGCACTTCATCGAACGGCTCAATCTCGATCGAATCGACCGAGACATCTTTGTGGGTCGGTGCCATGCCGGCTCCCCGTTGCGCGCCTTCGGCGGACAGGTGGCGGCGCAAGCACTGATCGCGGCCGGACGCACAGTCGAGGAACCCGACCGGCGGGTGCATTCGCTGCACGCCTACTTCATCCGGCCCGGCAGCACACACGACCCCATCGTCTACTCGGTGCAGCGGGTGCGGGATGGTCGATCATTCACCACCCGCCACGTCACAGCGGTGCAATATGGGGAAACGATCTTCACCATGTCAGCCTCGTTCAGCATCAATGAACCAACACTGAGTCATCAGGCCCCAGCGCCGGACGTGCCCAGGCCAGAGGATGTGCCGGAGACCGATTTCTTGTACGACGGCGACGAGTTGCGCACACCAGACAAGGGCTACCCCACCCGCGCGCTCCTGGAGCGCAGGCTGGTGGATCCGGAGTCCGTGGCCCAAGCCACTGGCGGAACAGCCACCCGCGTGGCCTGGACCCGCACGTTGGAGCGTCTGCCCGACGACCCGCTGGTGCACGTGTGCACACTCACGTACCTCTCCGACCTCACGCTGATCGGGGCGATCTTGGAACCCCACGGTGGTCGGGCAGAAAACCCCGATTTGGCGTTGTCGTCGTTGGACCATGCCATGTGGTTCCACGCGCCATTTCGCGCCGACGAGTGGACCATGTTCGTCCTGGATTCCCCGGTGGCCTCGCGTGGTCATGGACTTGCACGCGGGGAGTTCTACCGCGAAGACGGCACGCTGGTCGCGTCGGTCGTGCAGGAAGCGTTGCTGCGCGGAAGTTCGTGAGCCGGACTTCCCGACGGCTGTCTGCCAGCCGCACTAACGGCTCTTTTCGCCGTACGCTCAATAAATGACCCCCGCGAACGGCGACCACGACAACAGCGGCTTCATGCGCCGAGCGGTGGGGGGCGCCTTCGATGCGACGGTCGGGCGGGTCGGCGACCGCGTCGGTGACAGCGCTCGTGGCCTCACCGAAGCAACCGCCAAGCAGGTCATTGACGATTTGGAGCCATACCTGATTGCCGAGACGGTGCCACGGATCGTGGACGGTCTCACGCCCTACCTGATCGAAACCATCGTGCCGGACGTGGTGGACGGCGTCAGTCGCCACATCGCCGAGGTCACGGTTCCGGAGGTCATGGCAGGTGCCACCCCGGCCATGGTCGAGCAACTGCTGCCCCAACTGCTCGACCAGCTGCAGCCGTACCTGGAAACCGAATTGGTGCCCTCCATCGTCGACAGCCTCGTGCCGCATCTCAACGCAGTGGTGGCACCGGAACTGGTCGATGCGCTCCTACCTCACCTCAGCGCCACTGTGGCCCCACAACTGGTAGATGCCCTCATGCCCAAGATCCGTGAGGACGTGGTGCCGCAGATCCTCGATGACATCGTCGATGATCCGCGGGTGCGCGACTTGATCCGGGAGCAGAGCCAGGGCATGATCCTGGACGCACTTGAACGGGTGCGAGGCCTGCTGGCGCATGCTGACGACGTCGTCGAGCGGATCGTGCGTCGGCTCACGGGTCGTCCTGCCCGTTCCTTGCCAGGTCCGGGGGAGACCCCGGCGTTGCCCAGCCGGACATACGTGAACGCCGGTGTGGTCTCACGCGGGGTCGCTTTGGGAGCAGACGTTGCCCTGGTCGGCTTCATAGTCAGCATCGGCCTCAATGCGATTTTGGGTCTGCTTGGCAACATTGTCGATCCGTTGCCGCGCTGGATCACGGGCCTGCTGTCATTCATCTCGCTGCTGATCTTCCCCGCCTATCTTGCGGTCTCCTGGATGCTGACTGGCAACACCATCGCCCAGGCAGTAGTCGGCCTTCAAGAGTGCACCGACGACGGTCGGCGGATGCATCCGCTGCGGGCATTGGTCAAGGCCTGGCTGCAGACGGTTGTGCTGCCGGTGTGGATCGTGGGCATGATCGCCAGCCCGTTCAGCCGGGCCCGCAAGGGCGTGCTCGACATGGTTACCGGCACCCAGGCGAGGTACTTCGTGCATGGCGAGTCGGTGGAGGAGCCACGGCGTCGGCTGCTGGGCAGCGATAGCGAAGCCGACACCGCCCGAACCGCAACTACTCCTGCACCCGGTGACCAAGTTCTGAGGTGAGCCTGGCCAGGACTGGCGAGATGTCGTCGGCAGGGATCACCGCCTCAATCAGCCTCAGTTGCGACGAGTCCGCGAGGGCCTCGCGGACGGCCGTGTCGAAGGCGTCCTCGGTGGCGGCACGCACTCCCAATCCGCTGCCCAGCGCCTGCGGGACGTCCGCGTAGCGCACGGCCGGGATGTCGTTGAAACTACCTTCGAGCAGGGGTCGTTCAGTGCCATAGCCGCTGTTATTGAGCACGATCACCACCGGCGCCACCTTGTGCGGCGTCATTCCGGCCAGCTCCAAGCCAGTCATCTGGAAGGCGCCATCGCCGACGAGGACGATGGGCCGCCGTTCGGGCCGGGCAAGCCCCGCTCCGAGCGCCCCCGGCACCGCGAATCCGAGCGAGGCGTAATAGGCACTCGCAAGGTAGCCGGAGCGTTCGGTGCGCAAGTCGATTGACCCGAACAATGCGTCACCGGGGTCGGCCAGAATCGTGTGGCCGGGTCCGAGTAGCCCCCGCATGATGTCGAAGGCGCTGCGAATCCCCAAAGGTTGTGCCGGCTATGGGGGTGGCCGGTGGCGGCAGCGCCACGACCGGATCGACCTCGATGGGTTCCAGACCCCAGTGGTCCATGAGTCCATTCATGATGTCCACCAGCCCCACCCCCTCGTAGGTCCGTCGCCGCACGACGGTACGCCGCTCCTCAAGAACCACCAGGCGGTCCCGGAGCACGTTGGCGGTGAACATCCCGGTGTTGAGGTCGCTGATCGTTTCCCCGAGCAGGATCACCCGGTCAGCCTCCTCGACCGTCCGGCGCACCTCGTCGCTGCTGAGCGCGCCGGCATACACCCCGATCAGCACCGGATCGGAGCCGCCGAAGCAGGACTTACCCATCAGGGTCTCGGCCACCGGCATGCCCAACCGGCGCGCCAATGCGGCCAACTGGCCCTGCAGATGATGCCGAGCCACCTCCGAGCCAGCCATCGCAACCGCCGAGGAACCTTCACTCATGAACTCGATGACGTCGGCCAGCGCGTCAGCCACCAGCGCGGGGTGGGGGCGGGCTGGCGGATCGAGTTCGGGCAAGGCCGCCGCCGGTTGGGCCTCGATGTCTCGCGGGATCTCGATGTAGACCGGCTTGGCCAAACGCCGGGCGGTGGCGACGGCAACTTCAATGTCGCGGGCAGCCGTAGTCGGATCATCCAACCGCACTGCCATTGCGGTGACTTCGGCCATCACACGCAGTTGGGTGTCGAACGATTTGACCCGATGGTGCAGATTGGGGTTGCCTTCGCTTTCAGCCAGCCCAGGCGCGCCACTGACCACCACCACCGGTGAATTCTCCGCCCATGCTTGCGCGGTGGTGTTGACGAGTTTTAGACCGCCCACGCCCCACGTCACCACAACGCAGCCCAAACCACGCAGTCGGGCGTAGGCGTCGGCGGCGAACCCGGCACCCTGCTCATCGCTGGTCCCCACGAACCGCATGCGGTTCTCCAGCCGACGGTCCAGGCTCAGGACGAAATCTCCGGGCACACCGAAAACCGTGTCGCAACCGTGCCCGAGTAAGGATTCGATAAGGCGGTCACCAACGGTGGCCGGTGGGGATTGTTCACCGCTTGGCTCAGCGGAATCAGAGGTCATGCCGCAACTCTAGGCGAGGGACCTACCCGGTGCCGATCCAATCGCGCAGGTCGTCCACCGCTTTCGGCGTGGGGCTCACAAGCAGTGCTTGCGCACCCCACGCCGGACGCTAGGCCTCGTTAGGACGCGAGGGCTTTGGCCTTAATCGCATCAAATTCGGACTGGGTGATGGCGCCGTTGTCGAGCAGCGTCTTCGCCTGCGCGATTTGGTCGGCAGGTCCGCTGGTGCCGGCAGCGTCGCGGATGTAGGCCTGCTGGGCCGCAATCGCGGATGCCTGGGCCTCCTGGGAGCGTTCGGCCATTCCACGCGCGTGCACGATCAGGTAGATCAGGGCACCAAGGGGGAAGAAGCAGACGATGATCCAGATCGCCTTCACAAAGCCGTTCATCTCACGGTTGCGGAAGATGTCGGTGAAGATGAAGAACAGTACGAAGAGGTACGCAACCCACAGGAAAATCATGAGGGCGTACCAGAGGAATTCAACGATGGACATGGGGAAGTCTCCTCAAGTTGGACGTGTCGATTCTCAGCGAGGTTCGCTTGGTGAAGTGTCTCGGGCGGGACCTAACTGACCGACCGGGGAAAGTTTAGTCCGGTGGGCATGGGTCTATGAGCAGCAACCCGCAGATGGCGATCTCAATCGGGCCGATCACGACTCACTGGCGAAGTGGGGAACCTGGCAAGGCCGATAGATACGATGGCTCGCGTGCGCCAAACTCGAACCCCTCGCTCACCTGCCGGACGCCGCTTCTTGCGCCGGGCACTCACAGTGGAGGCCATGGCTTTGCTCGCGGTGGGTTCGGCACTGCAGAAGTGGGTGCCTATGCCCAAGTGGTCATTTGTCTTGGGGCACGCCGGGGCAGTGCCGGAACCCTGGAACAACGCGCGTCAGCCGGCGTTGCCGCAACGGGCCGCGACACCGATCGAACGCCGAGTCGCGCGGGCGGTCCGAGCTGGCGGGAAGCGGTTGGCGTGGCAACCCACATGTTTGGCCGAGGCCGTAGCGGGACAGGCATTGCTTCGCCAGTTTGGCGAACCCGGGGTGGTGGTGATCGGCCTGCGGCCCACCGATCAGGGTCCGTGGGACGCCCATGCGTGGCTGTTGGGTCGGTCCGGCGCACTCACGGGTGGTCCGGCTGCCAAGGGATTCACCGCGACCACGGTGTTTGAAGTTCCCGCAGGGCTTGATGCGGAGCAGATTGCGCTGACCTAGCCAATCACCGACGCGTCCACTGCCTCATCGTGTTCATCGGTTGGTATCGACGCAAGAACCTCACCTGGCCCAACCACCGCGATCCGCAGCGGACCCCCGGCCGAGGCCGGAGCCAAACTCGCGAGCAAGCGGTCGTAGTACCCGCCTCCTTGACCGAGCCGGCGCCCGTCAGTTGTGACCGCCAAAGCTGGTACCACCACGATGGCCACCGATTTCGGAAGTACAGGCGACGCCTCGGCACGCAGTGATTCCGGAAGTGGTGGTTGCCCCGGCACCCCCCAGGCCCGGGCCGAATCTCCAGGATCGGGCAGCCATGTCAGCGTCCCGTCCGGACCCGCAATCGGGACCAGCACGTTCAGTTTGCGGCTTCGCAGCCGTTCCCGCAGTACCTCCGTGGGTGGTTCGTGTCGCAGCGAGACGTACGCCAGCACGACGGCGTCCGGGGCCAGCCGATCGGCTACCTCGGGCAAACCCAAGAAGGCATCGGCGATCCTCGCTGCTCTTCCCGGTTCGGGCGTCGCAGCGCGCCGGCGCTCACGGATCCAAAGTCGCAGGTTGGTCTTGTCCGATGAGGGAGGTTGCTGCGACTTGCCGGGCTGGGAATCTGCGGATCCGGGAAGGCTGAGGTGTGCCATACGTTCCATTCTGCGAGCACCTGCGGATGATTGTGGGACACTCCGGACCCTAGGCTGCGGCCATGGGTGATCTCTGGTCGGCCTCGTGGTGGGGGGTGGCGCTGACGACGCCAAACCCGCCAATCCCGCCGAGCCCGACGGCGTCGGAAACCCCGGCGAACCCCGACGATCTGTACGTCGACCAACTCTTCGAACGGTACGGAGTCAACCCGAACGACATTCCGCTGTGGGGCCTGCAAGGGTGGTATCTGTTTTCGTTTGTGGTGGCCGTTGCGGTGACGGTGCTGCTGCTGCGGGCCATCTACCGCGGAATGCAGCGGCCGAGGCTGCAACTTGAGTTTCACGCTGATCGTCCGCCGTCTGCCACTCGCCGGGATGTCCTGCGCTACCTGGCGACGCCGTTGATCTGGATTCCGCTGTGGTTCACGGTGGTGTTGTCGGTTCTGCTGCTCGCCGCAAACAGAGGGGAGACGATCCGTCCGGCAAGTGAATTGGTGATTGCCGCTGCGGTTGTGGTTGGAGGTAGCCGACTGCTCGCCTACATCAACCTTGAGGGGGCCCACGAACTCGCGAAATCCGTTCCGTTGACGCTGCTGAGTCTGATCCTTATCAGCGGTCAAACGATCTCGCTGGAGGCCGCCTTCGTTGTGCTGTTTGTGCTGGCAGTGAATATCGACTCGCTGTCCTACTACATCTTTCTGCTCGCGCTTTGGGACGTGCTGTTCACCTTCGGTTGGTGGATCCTGGTGCGCGCTCGGTGGCGCCGCGGCAGGCGGGTGAATCAGCACAAGCGGCCGTCCTGGTTGGAGGCGATTCTGGAGACGCTCGGTGAGGCATGGGGGAACAAGGAATCGGGTCCGGCCGAGTCGCCACTGAGCCGTCGGGATGCCGCCGCAACAACGGCTGACGTCAGTTCGGATGCAAAAGTGCGACAGATGATGCTGCTGCCAGATGTCGCCTCGGAGTCTGCTTCGAACACCGCCTCGGAACCTGTGCCGACACGTTCTCCAGGGCCGGATAGCGAAGATCCGTGAACCAGCAGACATGCAGCACTAGTTGAGCCCCGGCAGCGGCCGAACCCACCGTAGGGTGACGCCATGACCTCCGGCACCCTGTTCGACGACGACACCAGCCCGGACCGCCCAGGTGCCCCGCTGGCCGCTCGGATGCGCCCGCGCACCTTGGACGACGTGGTGGGTCAGCCGGAGGCGCTTGCTGCGGGGGCGCCGTTGCGACGGTTGGTTTCGCGCACCGAGGGCGCAACTGGGGCCTGGAGTTCGGTGATTCTGTGGGGTCCACCGGGTTCGGGCAAGACCACGATCGCCATGCTCATCGCCGCCACTGGAGACCGTCGCTTCGTCGAGTTGTCGGCGATCACAGCAGGGGTCAGGGACGTCCGCGAGGTGGTACGTGCGGCTCGGGATGCGTTGATCGAAGGCCGCCCCACGGTGCTCTTCGTAGACGAGGTGCACAGGTTCTCCAAAAGCCAACAAGACGCGTTGTTGCCTGCGGTGGAAAACGGCTGGGTAACGCTGGTCGCCGCCACAACCGAAAACCCCTCGTTTTCGGTGATTTCACCATTGCTGTCGAGGTCCATAGTGGTTCGACTGGTGGCGTTGACGGATGCCGATATCGGCGCGGTGCTGGATCGCGCCCTGACCGACGATCGAGGTTTGGCGGGGCGATGGAGCATGGATGCAGCGGCGCGGGATCTGCTCGTACGTTTGGCAGGTGGCGACGCCCGGCGGGGCCTCACTGCGCTTGAAGCAGCCGCAGCCAGCACGCAGGTGGGGCAGACCATCACAGTGGCTGACGTGGAGACTGCGGTACAAGCGTTTGCGCCCGCCTACGATCGCGCCGGTGACTCCCACTATGACGTCACCAGCGCGCTGATCAAGAGCATCCGGGGCTCGGATGTCGATGCGGCGCTGCACTACCTGGCGCGCATGGTGGTGGCGGGGGAGGACCCTCGCTTCATCGCCCGCCGGTTGGTGATCCTCGCCAGCGAAGACATCGGCCTGGCGGACCCGAGCGCGCTCACCACCGCTATGTCCGCGATGCAGGCAGTATCATCTCATCGGGATGCCGGAGGCCCGGCTGACCTTGGCGCAGGCGGTGATTCACTTGGCCTTGGCGCCAAAGTCGAATGCAGTGATCGTCGCCATCGACGAGGCCATGGCCGACGTCTCCAGCGGCCACACCCCGAACATCCCAGCCCATCTGCGAGACGCGCACTATCCGGGCGCCGCGGCCCACGGACATGGGGTGGGCTACCGATATCCGCACGACGATCCGACCGGCGTGCTCGCTCAGCAGTACCTCGCCCCGGAACTCGCAGACCGCAGCTACTACCGCCCGAAAGCCCGCGGCGCCGAAGGCGCAATGGTCGAGCGAGTCGACCGTCTCCGCCGCATCACTCGCGACGAACCGCAGGGGGACTGAAAGTCCGTCACGATTCGATCGGACGTTTCGGTGAGGCTACGCCTTGACCGAGGCAGTCTCGCCAGACTCCTCTTCGGCCAACGGATCAACGATCTCGGCAGCCTCTTCCTCGGTCTCAACGTGGACGTTTGGCAGCAGGCGGTCGAGCCAGGCGGGCAGATACCAGTTGGACTTGCCCAGCAGCGTCATCAACGAGGGCACCAGCACTAGCCGCACCACGAAGGCGTCGAACAGCACGGCGAGTGCGAGTGCAAGACCGAACATCTTGATCGTGTTGTCGTCGCCGAATACGAACGAGATGAACACGCTGAACATGATCGCGGCGGCCGCCATCACCACTCGCCCGGAACCGATCAGGCCGCGGCGCACGGACAGTCGGTTGTCGTGGGTGCGCGCCCACTCTTCCTGCATCCGCGACACCAGGAACACCTGGTAGTCCATGCTCAGGCCGAACAGGATCGCGAACAGCATCACCGGCAGGAACGGCAGGATCGGTCCGGTGGAGGTGACCCCGAACAGGCTGGCGAAGTTGCCCCATTGGAACACCGCCACCACGGCACCGAGCGCCGCACCGAAACTCAGCAACGAGGTCAACGCCCCGATGAGCGGCACGATGAACGAGCGGAACAGCACAGTCAGGGCGAGGAAGCCCAGCAGCACGACCACCGCGAGGAAGGTCGGCAGCGCCTTCGAGAGCACATCCGAGAAGTCGCTGGTGACTGCGGTGGCGCCACCCACGTAAGCGGTGAGGCCGTTGGCCTGCGCGACCGGGGGAATCACCTCGGTGCGCAGGGATTCGAGCAGGTCCGACGTTTCCTCATTCTGCGGGCCAGTCGTTGGGATCACGGAGATGATCACGGCAGAGCCGTCCTCGGAAACCGAGCCCGTGCAACCAAAGACCGGAGAAGCCGACGCGACACCGGGGGTGGCAGCCAGGGCAGCAGACAGTTCGTTGGCTCCGACGAGGGCCGGATCATCGAAGATGATGGAGGACACCTCACCTGGGACGGCACCCGGCGCGCACAGTTGCGCCGCCTCCGGAAGTTCGGCGACCACCAGGAACGGTCCGTTGGCTCCGGCACCGAACCCTTCCGTAGTGAGGTCGTAGGCGATCCGCGAGGTGTTGCCCTCCGCTTTGCCACCGGCATCCGGGAACCCCAGACGCATGTCAAGCACTGGGCTGGACAGTGCCAGCATGAAGACCAGCGCGATGCCGCCAAAGATCAGCGGTCGTTTCTGCAATATGCGGCCATAGCGCGCCAGTCCGCGTCCTTCGTTGCGGTGGCTGCGCTTTTCCCACGGCATCCGACCGGCGAAGGTCCTTTTCCCTAGCAGCGAGATGACGGCTGGGAGCAGGGTGACGGCCGTGAGCATGACCATCACCACGGTGACAGCGGCACCCACAGCGAGCCCGTTCATGAAGCTGATGCCCAGCACAAACAGGCCGAGAAGGGCGATCACCACCGCGGTGCCAGCGAAGACCACAGCACGGCCGGCAGTATTCACCGCCTCGAGCGCCGCATCTTTTGGTTCCCGCCCTACGATGATGGCCTGTCGATAGCGGTTGATGACAAACAGGGCGTAGTCGATTCCCACGCCAAGGCCGATCATCGCTGCCAGTGTCGGTCCAAAGGTCGCGATGTCCATGAAGCCTGCGACCACCAAAACGATGCCGAGGCCGGCACCGAGGCCGATCAGTGCCACCAGGATCGGCATGAACGCCGCCAGCACTGAGGCGAACATGAACAGCATGATCGCGAAGCCGACCAGGATCCCGAAAATTTCGCTCTTCGGTGGTTCGGTCCCAGCGAACTCCACCGCCTGACCAGCCACCCCGACGGTGAGGCCGTCGGTGTTGGCGGCCTCCACCTCATCGATCAAGGTCGTGATGTCGGCCAATGGCGGAGTGGTGGCGCCACCGCTGAACACCACGGTGGCCCGGCCCACGGTTTGGTCCTCGTTCACGAGTCCTCGCGGTCCGGCATCTGGCACATACGGCGTTTCGACCGAGTCCACGGAGGGAATCTCGGCGATTGATGCCAGCAGTTCGTCGATCCGCGATTCCACTTCCGGGGCCGCGACGGTGCCCGACTCTGGCGAGAACACCACCGAGGCCTGTTGCGTGGCTGCCTGCGGGAATTGCTCGAGCAGGATGTCGGTCGCTGTTGTCGACTCGGTATCCGGCAGGTTGAAGGTGTCTTTGAACTCGCCTTGGAACAGTGCGGCCGAGGTGAAGATGGCCGCCAGCGCGACGATCCAAACAATGACGGCCTGCCACGGCTTGTGCACAGCCCAGCGCGACACAGCACCCATGTATTCTCCCGAGTCCAAAGCGGCACGTTGTGCGCCGCAGACCCCAATAGGCTACGACGAGGGCATCGGTCGCGCCTGCGCGCGCCTACTCGATTGTGATCGAAACCTCGTAGGTCTCCTCGTCAGGTTCCTCCACCGTGACCACCGCGGTGCCAGCTGCCAATGCTTTGGCGCCTGGGTTGAAGGTGGCGGAACCGTCGGAGTAGCCCTGGGTCAACTCCAGAATGGAGGTGTCGGACGTGCTGATTTTGGTGTTGACCGGGTCGTCCACGGTGAACACGAGGGTGTCGCCGACCTTGGCTGTCGCACTGGTCGCGTCTTCGGGGATGATCACGGGGGGCAGCACACTACCTCCGATGGGGGATTCGCTGGCGGCTGCACTGGCAGAGGTTGCAGTGGCGGAGGGGGTGGCCTCGTCGCTGGAACTGTCCGATCCGCAGCCCGCGAAGAGTAGGAGACCAGCCGTGCCGGTGGCCGCGACGAGCGCAAGTGAGCGTGAGTTGCGAATGGTTGCCATGGGTGCCTCCCGAGAAGTTGTGCACTGACAACTCGATCGTAGCCCTACAACTGACCCAAAATGTGGGCATCCAAGAGCCGGTCAGTGGTGATCGGCACTTCCATCTGCGGGCAGTGGCCGATGCCGGGCATCACCACCACAGTGCCGCCGCTGATCGTGTGGGCCACCCGGCTGGCGATCGCTGGATCAACCAGTCGATCTTCGGTACCGAAAAGCCCCAAGACCGGCATCGTCACGTCGTCCAAGCGGCGCCAGAGGTAATCCCGCCGCCACGGCAAGAAGCCTCGTCCGAGCCCACGACTCGAACCGACGAAGGCGTGCCATACGTGCGGCAGCCCGTGCCGGAGTTGCTGCTCCACAACTGCCTCGGCTTTCCGCAGCGGGTTGATGCGAGCTTGGTCGCCGAAGACGAGGTTGAGGGTCTCATCGACTCGCTCCTGCGGGCTTTGGTTGCCTCGGGCCCATTCCAGTAGGTCTGCCGCGCGCGGGGCAAGTCCCAACAGGATGGGAAGTTTCTCGACGCCGAACTTGACGTGCGGCAGTGCTGGGGCGAGCAATGTGAGGGTGGCGACAAGATCGGGTCGTTCCGCAGCGACCACGGTGACGACTGCCCCGCCGAGGGAGTTGCCGACCAGGTGTACCGGGTTTGGCAACGTTTCGATAAAGGCGATCACCAGACGCGCATGCCGGGTCAGTGAATAGTCGCCCATGGGGTCCGGCTCGGACCTGCCGAATCCAGGAAGATCCAGGGCGGCAACAGTCCGACCCCGGGCCGTCTGCAGGTGCATCAAGTCGGTCCAGTTCGCGGAACTGCCGCCCAGACCGTGGATCATCATCACGTCGACTTCGTCGGTGTCTGGATGGGATCTGCGGACGAAAACATCAAGCCCGTCGACCTGCTCGAATCGGCCGTCCATGATCGGCGTCTGCAACGCTTGATCTATCACCACGGGGTCAGAGTACGCGTCGATGACTAGCATGGCGACCATGCCGTTGGTCACGCTCGACGTTCACGACACCATCGCCACCGTGACCTTGCGTCGCACCGACAAGTTGAACTCCCTGGACTCCGGCATGATCGCGGAACTCGGCGAGGCTTTGGAACGCGGTGCTGCGACCGCTCGGGTCGTGGTGCTGCGAGCCGAACCGGGCGTGTCCGTATTCTCCGCGGGGCACGACATCGACGACGTCCCGGTGCACGCAGACCCGCATGAATGGGACAACCCGGTCGAGGCCGTGATCGCCGGGATCCCGGGGTTGCCGGTGCCGGTGATTGCGGCGGTGGAAGGCAGCGTCTGGGGTGCGGCCTGCAACCTGGTGGTGGCCTGCGACCTCATCGTGGCAACCGAGTCCTCGACCTTCGCAATCACGCCGGCCAAATTGGGTGTCCCATACTTCCGCGGGGGCTTGGCGATTTTCGCGCGCTCACTGCCGCTGCACGTGGTGAAGGCCATGTTCTTCACGGCGGAGCCGATCACCGCCGCGCAGGCACACGGCTATGGCCTCGTCCACCAAGTCGCGGCCGACGGTGCGGACCTCGAGGTCCGGGTGGAGCGGCTGGCTCGTCGGATAGCTTCCCTTGCCCCGCTGACGATCCGTTCGGTGAAAGCGGAGTTGGATGCCCTCGATGGACTCACCGACGTAGATGATGCGGGTCTCGCAGCGCTGCGCGAGCAGGCTTGGCTCAGTGCCGACGTCAAGGAAGGCGTGGCTGCCTTTCGGGATCGTCGGCGGCCGAACTTCGAAGGCGTGTAGCAGTCGAAATCCGACACCAGATCGATGTGAAGTTTCGGTCGGGTAGGCCGCAAATTTTTTGTGAATTTTCTCTCGGTTCGTCCTGACACAGTGTTTGGCCAGCGACAGAATATCGTCACCAATGGCATTCCCAGGCGTGTCTGGTGGGGGCATTACTGCTCTTCAACCTTCGCATGCTGGGCCTAGGAGACAGGATTGGCATGGCTACCACGCAGAACTCCGCGGCGGAGGAGATCGTCGCCAAGATTGGTGGGCCAGAGAACATCACCAGCCTCACCCACTGCGCGACGCGGTTGCGTTTTACCCTTCGGGACGCATCTAAAGTCGACGCAAAGGGGCTTGATTCGATCAAGGCGGTCATGGGAACCGTCCCGCAAGGTGGTGATCGATATCAGGTGATCATTGGCGGCGGTGTTCAAACGGTCTACAACCAGATCATGAACCTCCCCTCGATGAATACCGGGGCGGCAAAGGCCCAGCCACTCTCCGACGAAGAGGTGAAGGCTGCGGAGCGGGCCAAGTCTCGTGGCAAGTCGGCGGTGCTCGATAGCTTCTTCGAGTACTTGTCTGATTCGTTCCGGCCACTGCTTGGCGTGCTGCTTGGAGCCTCGCTGATCATCGCCTTCGCGGCCGTGCTGGACGCCTTCGGGTTGGTGGACTTCCGCTCGGAGAACAAGCCAGCTACCTGGGTCTTCGTTGACGCGATGTGGCGATCGGTCTTCTACTTCTTGCCGATCATGGTGGCCTACAACGCGGCCCGAAAGCTCAACGTTGACGCCTGGGTGGGTGCCGCGGTGATGGCTGCGATTATGACGCCCGAGTTTGCCAGCCTCAGTGACCCGGACCGGTTCCCGGACTTGGTCTGCACTACCAACGAGACGTTGGGCACCGAATCCTGCGTGGCGCGAGTCTTTGGGCTCCCGCTGCAGCTGAATGAGTACGGCGGCCAGGTCTTCGTGCCACTGATCATGATTCCGTTGCTCGCGCTCGTGTACCACGGGCTCAAGCGCGTCATCCCAGAGAACGTCCAATTGGTGTTCGTGCCGTTCTTCACGATGCTCGTCATGATCCCGTTCACCGCCTTCCTGATTGGCCCGCTTGGCGTCTGGCTGGGCAACGGCCTCGGCACCTTCTTGGCTTGGCTGAACAGCGACTTCCCACTGTTCTTCGCGGTCTTGATCCCGCTGCTGTACCCGTTCCTCGTGCCGCTGGGCTTGCACTGGCCGCTGAACGCCCTGATGTTGCAGAACATCAGTGTGCTCGGGTACGACTTCATTCAGGGCCCGATGGGAGCCTGGAACTTCGCCTGCTTCGGTGCCACTGCAGGTGTGCTGGTGCTCTCGCTGAGGGACCGGGACCGCCAGATGCGCCAGACTTCGACGGGTGCTCTTGCCGCGGGATTGATGGGTGGTATCTCCGAACCGTCGCTCTACGGTATCCATCTCCGCTACAAGAAGATCTATCCCAGAATGCTGGTTGGTTGCCTCGTCGGTGGTGTGATCATCGGCATGCTGGGAGGCGTGAACACTGGAGTGTTCGCCTTCACCTCCTTGCTGACCATCCCGGTCTTCGATCCCATCTTTGTCTACGTGATCGCCATCACGGCGGCATTCTTCAGCGCCATGTTCATGGTCATCATCTTCGGCTTCCGGACCCCGGAGCAGAAGGCTGCTGCACTCGCCGAGCAGGAAGCCGAGCACCAGGCATTCCTGGCGGAGCAGGCGGCCGAAGCCAAGTTGGCCGAGGCTGATGCCAAGGAGCCGGCGCTGGTCGGGGCTGGCGTTGGTGCCGGCACTGCGGCTGTGGCAGGTGCTGGTGCCGCCACTGCTGTTGTCCGCGATGGCGGATCTGGGTCGAGCGACTCGGCCAGCGCTGCTGCAGCGGGTGCTGCTGGTGCTGCTGGTGCGGCTGGATCGCCGACGAACGAGGTCCATGCTCCGATCTCCGGTCAGGTGATCGCGTTGGAGGACGTCAACGATCCGGTCTTCTCCTCCAAGATTCTTGGCGAGGGTGTGGGCATCGCTCCCGCCGATGGGAATCTGGTGGCACCGGTCAGCGGTCGGTTGATGTCGGTATTGCCGCACGCCTATGGGATCGGCACCGACGATGGTGTCGAGGTTCTCGTGCACGTCGGTATCGACACAGTGCAACTGGAGGGCCAGCACTTCTCGACGGTGGTCTCCGAGGGTCAGCACGTGAACGCTGGCGACCCGATGTGCACAGTCGACTTCCCGAGCATCAAGGAGGCCGGCTACGACACCACAGTGTTGATGACTGTCACGAATACCTCGTCGATGTCATCGGTGTCCCCGCGTCACGCTGGCGGCACGGTCACCGCGGGCGATGCGGTGATTGACGTCACTCCCTAGTGACACGCAGCAGCCCCGGGGCCCGACCGGCCCCGGGGCTTTTGCGTGTCGGCGACGGGTGGACTCCCTATTTGAAGTAGCCGAGGGTGTCGAGAATGGCGTGGTTGCCAGCAGCGGACCCGTTGTAGATGCTCACGCGCCGGTCGGCCGGAACCGCCACGATGCTGGCGTTAGCTCGGGTGTAGCCGGGCCCCGGCCAGTTGAGTGCGGATGCTCCCACGAGCGAGACCGAAGCGGGGAAAACCCGCATGTGCCCGCTAGCGGAGGTGCTGGGCGCGGTGAGGTTGTAGGCGATGGCGGTAGCGCCGGAGGGCACCACACCGAGCGTCTCCAGGTAGCCATTCGCATCGCGGCCGTTGTTGACCAGTACGGTTCGCACCACCTGGCCGATGCCGGTGCCAAGCGGCCCGGGACTCGGTAGTGGGGCGCGCGAGTCATAGGCCCGAGCCGGATCGGTGGCGTAGAAATAGCCACCTGATCCGGCACGGTAATAGCCCACAACATCGACCAGGAAGCGCACCGGGGCCCCTGCCGCGTTATACACCCGGATCGTGCGATCGGCCGCCAATCGCACCTGCAGTCCGTTCGCCACCACGTCGCCTGTTCCGGTCCAGTTGATGGTCGACGCCGGGGACGATGCCTTGTCGCCAGGGAACACCCGCATGTGCCCGCCAGCGTTCGGTCGCACGACCGTGATGTTGTACGCAACCGCCGTTGCCCCAGCCGGTACCACGTTGGTGGCCCCGCCTTCGGATGGCAGTTGATTCGCCACCGAGACCGTGCGAGTTGCGCCAGGAGCCAACGGTGCGGCCCCTGCGTCGTAGACCCGCACCGGGGTCACCGCGGTGAAACGTCCGCCAGTTGGGGCTGCGGCGGCTGGCATGAAGTACCCCACCACGTCGATCAGGGCATTGGTCGGACCGCCCGCGGCGTTGTAGACCTTGATTCGCCGCTGCCCATCGATCCGGGTGATCAGGCCATTGGCGATGGTGGAGTTGGCCCCAAAGTTGATTGCCGAAGCGGCGGGGAGTGGAGCGTCGCCGGGCATCACACGCATATGTCCGGACCATGCGCCGGCAGGTACCGTCAGGTTGTATGCCACTGCAAGCGCACCCGCAGGAACTACCCCGGATGCACCTCCGTGCCAGGCAATCTGGTTGGCCACTGAGATGGTTCTGGCTTCGCGGGAACCCAGCGGACCATCGCCGCCCTGCATCGGCCGAGTATCAAGCACCCTGACCGGATCGATGGGGATGAATACCGAGGCCGGTGGCGCCGTGAGGGGAGGTGGGATGTGGAGAAGTCGTTTGGCGTCACTCGGGACTGACGGCAGGAAATCGACCGCGGTGGCTTGCGTGCCGAGTCGCTGCCACACCTGGGCCGGAGTCATCGTCGGTGCCAGCGAAAGCAGTCGTGCCACCGCTCCCGTGACATGCGGGGCGGCCATTGATGTGCCGTCCATCCTCATGGTCGCAGTGTCAGAGGTGGAGTACGCGGAGTAGATGCCCGTGCCTGGTGCGTAGATGTCGGTGCAGGGGCCATAGTTGGAAAAGTTGGCGTCATCATCCGGGTAGGTCGAGGCGTTCACCGTGATGGCCTCCGAGACCCGAGCCGGACTCACGTTGCAGGCATTGTCGGCCTCGTTGCCTGAGGCCGCCACTACTGTGATGTTGTCGAGGACCGCTCGCCGGACGGCATCATCGACACCACTGCTGGGTGGAGTGCCGAGACTGAGATTAACCACGGCCGGACTGCTGTATGGGTGGTCGTTCACGATCCAGTTGAGGGCCGAAATGAGGTCCGATACCGTCCCCGAGTTGCTGCAATCCATAACTCGGACCGGGACGATTTGGGCACTCTTGGCGATTCCGTAGGTGGTTCCGGCGATCGTGCCAGCCACGTGCGTGCCGTGCCCATGGCAGTCCTGAACTCCCCTTCCATCGTCGATCGTGTAGGCGCCACGGGGGACCCTGCCGACAAACTCCTGATGGCTGGTGCGGAGTCCGGTGTCGACGACATATGCCGTCACCCCGGAGCCGGCGGTGTCGTAGTTGTACCTAGTGTCGAGTCCCGAACGTTGATCGACTCGATCAAGGCCCCAAGGCGCTGTCCCCTGGGTGGCGGCAGGCGTGACGGGATCCGCGAACATTCGTACCCGGTAGTTCGGCTCGGCCCATTCGATGGCAGACGAAGTCGCCAGCGATGCCGCCGTTGCCGCCGCTTGCTCGACCGAGACCGCGGCGGGGAAGTCGAGGATGCGCACGCCGAAGCCGAGGTCACCTCCATCGGCGAGGTCGACCCACGGCACCTGCTCGGATCCGGTCACCTGACCCTGCGGCGTCAATGGGGCAGACCCCTCGGAGAAGGAGACGATAAGCGACTCCACCTCCGGTGCAACTTCGTACTCGGAGGTCACCAGCGGGGCGCCGCCGGGCTTGAGTTCGCCGGTGTCCGCAGTTGCGGTACTGGCTGGCGCCGGGGCCGCCATGAGGGCCAGCCCGAGCCCTGTGGCAGCCACCACGACACATCCCCGAAACACCATCCGATGTGCCTCGCTGTGTTTCCGATTGCGCTGCTTCATCGCGCACCCCTTCCAGCCCGCGTGGGTGCACGATTCGCGCCCGGATCAGTGTCGCAACCGAACATCCTCCACTTTCACCGTACGCCTGGCGTGGACGGATCGAGTAAGGGAGCGGCCGCGGAGCGCACCCAGGCTCAGGAGGTCGCCTCCAGCGGCAACTCAGCTTCGAGCTGCTTCTTCATCTCACCGAGTTTCGCTTTCACCTCTGGCGCCACCGTCGGGTACTGCGGATTGAGATCCATCAGTGCGTCACTAATGATTCCAACGGTTGCCAGCCGGGCGAACCACTTGCGGTCGGCGGGCACCACGTACCACGGCGCGTGGTCGGTGCTGGTGTGGCTGAGCATCTCCGAATACACCCGTTGGTAGTCGTCCCAGAAGCCGCGTTCCACCATGTCCGAGGGGGAGAACTTCCAGTTTTTGGCCGGATCGTCGATTCGCGACAGGAACCGACGGGCCTGCTCGTCTCGGCTCACGTTGAGGAAGATCTTGATTACCTTGGTGCCGTTGTCGGTGAGGTAGCGCTCCCAGTCGTTGATTTCCCGGAACCGGCGACGCCAGATCTGCGGCTCCTTCACCGCCGATGGTGGGAGGTGTTGGGCGCTGAGGAACTTCGGGTGTACCCGCACCACGAGGACCTCCTCGTAGTACGAGCGGTTAAAAATCCCGATCATTCCCTTGGCCGGAACTCTTTGTGCACATCGCCACAGGAATTCGTGGTCGAGTTCCTCGGTGGAAGGACTCTTGAACGAGTGCACGTTGACGCCCTGCGGGTTCACCCCACTCATCACATGCTTGATCGTTCCATCCTTGCCGGCGGCGTCCATGGCTTGCAGCACCACAAGCACCGAATAGGTGTCCTGGGCGTACAGCCGATCCTGGTATTCCGCCAGCAGCCCCACCCCCTCGGCCAGCAACTCGGGTGCTTGGTCCTTGTGGAGGTTTTCAGGCTTGTAGCGCGGGTCGAAGCCGTGCGGGAGTCGCACTTCCGTGCCGGGACGGACGCGCAGGTGTTCGATCAGTTCCTTGACGTGGGTGCGCCTGTTGTCTGTGCTCGGTTCGGCCATGGTTGCTCCGCTCTGACGACAATCCGGTAACTGCGAGGCTAGTGGGCGGATCGCTGTCGATGCAGGGCTTCACGATCAAGCGGACACCGTCCGGCGGTTCTGACCCGCGGCGCTGTAGGAGCCAATGTCGAACACCAGACCCAGGATGACGAAGGCCCAGCCCAAGCCCTGCACCGGCGTGTAGTCGGTGAACCAAAACACCAACACATAGGCCAGCGTCGTGTAGGGAAGCAGCAGAATCCCGAAGAACGGCAGCACCCAAGTGTCGAAAGCGCGGCCCATGATGTCAGAGAACAACCAAATCAAGATCAGCGTCAGGCGGGGAAACGCAGATCCCAGCAGAATTGCAAAACAACCGCACATGGGAGTCCTCTCGTGTTTGTCGGCGTATCTGGCCGACAAGGCCTGAACACACGCTATCGCGACGGCGCTCGTCAACGGCACAGGCGAGGGATCCGCCGTGACGAAAGAGCCGGGGCGGCGCGGCGGCGAAACCTAGCCCCGGGTCGGCCCGGGTGCAGTGGCATCGCCGTCTGCATCTGCACCCAGGACCCGCTCGACTCTGGCGGTCGCGGCGGCGAGGAACTCTTCGCAGCGCTGAGCCAACATTTCCCCCCATTCCCACAGGTCGAGGGACTCCTGCAACGAATCGGTGCCCTGCTGGAGGCGTGCGACCACGGTGGCGAGCGCATCTCGGGCCTGCTCGAACGTGAGCGTGGCGGGGTCTGGTCGGGTTGTCCTCGGGGGAATCGGTGCTGGTGGGGTTCATCGCGAGGGCTCCTGGTCTTCGGATGCTGGAGGTCGGACGGCGGTGAATCCGCCGTCTCGCAGACGGACGGTGAAGTGGGCCCCAGCCTCGATATCCGCCGGAGTGAAGGCGATGCGGCCGTCCGAATCAGTGACAATGGCATAACCACGATCGAGCGTGGCTGCCGGGGAGAGGGCATGTAAACCGGTGCGCAGCGCCGCTACGTCGGCGGCTGCGACGCCCAGCCGCGCTTGCAGGGCTCGTTTTGCGTCTGTCCGATCGCGCACAGTGTGCTGCCGTTCGCGATCCAACCGCTCCAGCACGGTTCGCAAGGCACCTGATCGGCGCAGATACTCCAAATGTGTGCGCTCCTGCGACAACCGACTCGCGATCCGGTGCCTCATGGTGGCCCTGGCCTCGGCGATGCGCAGTTGCTCTTCGGCTAGATCCGGGACCACGCTGCGTGCGGCGTCAGTAGGCGTTGATGCCCGCAGGTCGGCCACGTCGTCCAGGATGGGCCGGTCACGCTCGTGGCCGATCGCGCTGATGATCGGGGTGGTTGCATTAGCTGCGGCGCGCACCAACGCCTCGTTGCTGAAAGGCAGCAAGTCCTCCACTGAGCCGCCACCCCGAGTAACGATGATCACGTCCACGTCTGGCTGGCGGTCCAACTCTTCCAACGCTTCGGTGACCGCACTGACCGCAGCGTTGCCCTGTACGGCGACCTCGCGGATTTCAAACTGAACTCCTGGCCAACGCTTGGTCGCGTTCACGGTCACGTCTCGCTCAGCTTCCGAGTTGCGCCCGCAGATCAATCCGATCCGCTGGGGGAGAAAGGGAATCGGCCGTTTGCGTTCTGGGGCGAACAGTCCCTCCGCCTCCAGCAGTCGCCGCAGCTGCTCAAGCCGCGCTAGTAGCTCACCGAGCCCCACTGCCTTGATCTGGCGGGCACGAAGGTGCAGATCGCCGCGTTTGCTCCAGTATTCGACACCGGCATTGACCACCACTCGCGCGCCGTCAGACACTGGTGGATTCATCGCCTTGACCATGGGCGCGGGAGCCACCAACGAGATCGACGCGTCGGTTTCGACGTCGCGCAGGCGCATGAAGACCAGTTGCGCACCGGGGCGGATTCGCACCTCGCTGAGTTGGCCTTCAACCCAGACGCTGCCTAGTTTGCGGATCCACGAGGCCAACGACTGACCGACTGAGGCGACTGACAGCGGTGCCTGCTCGCTGTTCGCCAACCCCATGGGTGTCAGGGTACGAGATGGCAACGCTGGAAACCTCTGGCGACGTCCCCGATGGGTCTTCGTTGGGCCGCGCTGCCGCACTCAGTGGGTATGACCGGTGTCGCGTTGCGCTGTCGGCACCTACCATTGACCTATGTCAGACAAGAAAGTTCTCCTTGCCGCTCCGCGCGGCTACTGTGCCGGCGTCGATCGGGCTGTGGTCACGGTGGTGAAAGCGCTAGACCTCTACGGACCCCCGGTGTACGTGCGCAAAGAGATCGTGCACAACCGGCACGTCGTCCAAACGCTGGAGAAGCGGGGCGCAATCTTTGTCGACGAAACCAGTGAGGTGCCAGAGGGCTCGGTGGTGGTGTTCAGCGCCCACGGAGTTGCCCCGACGGTGTACGCCGAAGCCGAGGCGCGGAACCTGAAGTCGATCGATGCCACCTGCCCGCTGGTCACAAAAGTCCACAACGAGGCGAAAAGGTTCGCAGCCGAGGGCTACCAGATTCTACTCATTGGCCACGACGGCCATGAGGAAGTCGAAGGGACGATGGGGGAGGCGCCGGACGCCATCACCCTCGTTGAGCATCCCGACGACGCAGATCGGGTTGAGCTCGATCCGGATCGGCCGACAGCCTGGCTATCGCAGACAACCTTGTCGGTGGACGAGACGATGGCCACGGTGGATCGGCTGCGCACCCGACTGCCCCTGCTGGTGGACCCTCCCAGCGATGACATCTGTTACGCCACCCAAAACCGCCAACTGGCAGTGAAACAAATCGCCCCGCAGTGCGACGTGCTGATTGTGGTTGGTTCCGGTAACTCGTCGAACTCCGTTCGGTTGGCAGAAGTCGGTCTCGAGGCCGGCGCCGCTCGCGCCTACCGCGTCGACTTTGCCGAAGAGCTTCAGCCAGAGTGGCTGGAAGGCGCCGAAGTCGTGGGGCTCACCTCGGGTGCGTCAGTGCCCGAGGAATTGGTGGACGGGGTGCTGGAGTGGCTGGCCGCTCGCGGGTTTGGTGACGTCGAGATTGCGATGGCCGCAGAGGAAAAACTCACCTTCGCGTTGCCACCAGAACTCCGCCGGGACCTCAAGGCCGCCGGGAAGGTGTGATCAAAGCGGTGGATTAGGTGCTGGGCGGCGACACCGAGGCGTGTTCGGGTTCGTGTTCCTTGCGCGCCGAAATCCGGCGGACGATCATGATGACGAGTGCCACTCCCGTGCCGAGAAATACCCATTGGGCGTTGAAGGCCAAGCCGGAGAGAATCGTGGTGGCCTGCAGCAGCCAGAAGTTGCCACTGGAACCCACTACGGCCAGTTGTGCCGACAGCAGCACCGCGAACAGATAGGCGAGCGGCGGGGAGATTATGGCCGTGATGAGGTCTTTCCGGCGCAGCGTGAGGGCCACCAGGGCACACAAGATCGTGAATACGGTTCCGGTGAGCCAGCCGAGAGTTCCGGATACAGACATTTCCAGGAACGCAGCCAGGGTGGTGCCGACGGAAATGACACCAAATCCGCCCCAGGAGGTGACGCGCAAGAGACGATATGCGGCTGGGTTGCGCGGGAGTGGCGAGGTTGGACACCGTCGGCTGATCCTTTTCCAATGTCGTGTGCTCACCCTGCTGGGGCGCAGGCGTCGTTTCATCCCCAGGGTAGGGGGCGCCGGTGCTGGGGAGCACAGGGGTGTTGCCGCTTGTCGACAGGAAACTCACCCAACGAAGCGTAGGCTACCCGCGGCCCGATACCCGAGATTGACGGTACTCGAATTGGTGGCATCGAAACGCCCGGATGGCGAGGAGTCGGTTCAGCCGGTGTCGTGGAGCGGATCAATGCGACGGACATCTGTGTCGATCGCGGCCAAATCAGCGATTCCATCCCACTGTGACCCATGTTCGGACAGTCGTCGAGAAACCGGGCGGATTCGTGACTGCCAACTCCCCACGACTTTGTTGTACGCCGCGAGGGTTCCATCGAGTCGGGTGCCGAGGAGTTGCAGATGGCCTGCCAGCATCCCTACTCGGGACACGGCTTCGTGTGCCAGAGTCAGAATCTCCTCGGCGCCCGCTGCGGCGCGGTCTTCTTGCCAGGCCAACGCGACAACTCGGAGCAGAGCCATGAGGGTGGATGGGGTCGCGAGGATGACCCCGGCATCCCCGGCGTGGTCGACGATCTGCGGATCCGCGCGTAGGGCCGCCGCGAGAAGGTCGTCGGCGGGCAGGAACAGCACGACGAAGTCGGGAGTCTCAGCTAGGTGCGCGGCGTAGTCCTTCCCCGCGAGGTCCTTGATTCGACTCCGGACGGCCAACGCGTGGGCTTTGAGCGCCTCCGGGCTGGGTTCGGCGTCGCTATCCTCCGCTTCGAGCAGGGCCGCAAGTGGCACCTTGGCGTCGATGACGACCCGGCGGCCTGCGCCAAGGTCGATGATCATGTCTGGCCGAAGGCGGCCTCCGGCTTCGCCCGGCTGGGCGCGGTAGGTGACGCCTTCGAGCAGGCCCGCGCTTTGCACGATGCGCGTCAGTTGGACCTCACCCCACTTGCCGCGCAGGCCGGGGTTGCGCAGTGCCGCCGCCACACCCGAGGTCTGTTTCGCCAGGTCGCGGTTCGATGCCTCGATAGTGGCGAGTTGGGCCTCAATCCGACCCATCCCGGTTGCCCTCGTTTGGTCAGCGCGGGCGACCGCGGCTTGCAGCTCGGACAGTGTGGCTCGCATGGGTGTCACTAGCGAGGCAACCTCGCCTGCCTGCCGCGAGCGGCTCTCCGCCTCGTCCAAGCGGGCGCGCCAGTGGTGCTCGCCGGCCTCCAACTCGGCCTGCTTGGAAGCTAGTTCGAGGGCTGCGGTGGACTCCGCCTCGGCCCGGCCCCAGCGGGTCCCCACGAGCAGGCCGACGATGACCCCGACCACAACCCCAAGGATGGTCAGAAATGCGACCGCGAAGTTTTCCATGCCGACGATGATGCACCCTCCCTCCGACAACGAACCCGAAGCCGAGCCCCGCGTAGGGTGGTCGCCGTGAGTCTCACCATCGGAATCGTCGGATTGCCCAACGTCGGCAAGTCCACCTTGTTCAACGCCTTGACCCGCAACAATGTGCTGGCCGCGAACTACCCGTTCGCCACCATCGAGCCCAACGTCGGTGTTGTGGGTGTGCCAGATCCACGACTTGGCGAACTGGCGCGGATCTTCGGTTCAGCCCGAGAGTTGCCCGCCACGGTGAGTTTCGTGGACATCGCCGGAATCGTGCGCGGGGCAAGCGAAGGCCAAGGTCTCGGGAACAAGTTCCTTGCCCACATCCGGGAGGCCGACGCAATCTGCCAGGTGATCCGGGTCTTCAACGACCCAGACGTGGTGCATGTGGATGGTCGGGTAGATCCAGCAAGCGATATTGAGACCATCAACACCGAGTTGATCCTCGCGGACTTGCAGACGCTCGACAAGGCGATTCCGCGGTTGGTCAAGGAGGCCCGGATCCGCAAAGACCGAGCGCCAGTGTTGGCCGCCGCGGAGCGCGCCAAGGAGGTACTGGACAGTGGCACCACTCTCTTTGCCGCGTCCTTCGATGCCTCACCGCTAGCCGAGCTCACGCTGCTCACCACGAAGCCGTTTCTCTACGTGTTCAACCTCGACGCGAACGAGTTGGCCGATCAGTCGCTGCGGGAGCGAGCTGGCCCGCTTGGTGGCACCGGCGGAGGCGATCTTCCTTGATGCTCAACTTGAGGCTGAACTCACCGAACTTGAGCCTGACGAGGCGCGCGAGTTACTCGAGTCCACGGGCCAGGACGAATCGGGCCTGGACCAGTTGGCCCGAGTCGGTTTCGCCACCCTGGGTTTGCAGACCTATCTGACCGCCGGACCCAAAGAAGCTCGGGCCTGGACCATCGACGTCGGAGCCACCGCACCGGAAGCCGCAGGGGTGATCCACACCGACTTCCAGCGAGGGTTCATCAAGGCTGAGGTTGTCTCCTTCGACGATTTGGTGGCGGCGGGATCCATGACTGAGGCCAAGTCCCGCGGCCAGGTCCGCATGGAGGGCAAGGACTACGTTATGGCTGACGGCGACGTGGTCGAGTTCCGGTTCAATGTCTGACGGGGCTGAAGTCGGGGGCTTCCCAGCCCTCAGCGCGCTAGAATTCTGTACATGAACACCATTCCGCTCGCGGAGGCCCGGGCGCAACTGTCCCGCCTGATCGACGAGGCTATCCGCACGCATGAGCGAGTCGAGGTCACCCGCAAGGGTCGCAGGGCCGCGGTGCTCCTCAGCGCCGAGGACTACGACTCGATCATGGAAACTCTGGACATCCTCGCGGACGCCCACGAGGTTCGCGCCATAGCCGAGGCCCAATCGCAGTTACTAGCCGGCGAGAGCTACTCCAAGTCGGAGGTGGAGGCGGCCATGCGGGTCGCGGGGCGTCTGTGAGTTACGAGGTACGTCTGTCGCGCCAGGCGAAACGTGCACTCACTGACGATCTGCCCGAGGCTGTTGCGGCAGCATGTTTCGAGTTCGTCTATGGGCCACTTGCGGAGGACCCCCACCGGGTGGGCAAGCGACTTCACGAACCGCTGTCGGACCTGTTCGCGGCCCGTCGAGGCGAGTTCCGGGTCGTCTACGCCGTCCTGGAGGGGCAGGTCGTCGTCCAGGTCGTCACCATCCGGCATCGGCGGGATGCCTACCGGACCTAGGGTTCACGCCTCACTGGTGTTGTCTGGCGTCGGAACCGAGTCGAATTCAGGTTCAACGACTGACGGATCCACCGTCGTGGGGGCGTGGCCGCACGCGCGTGCGCCACCTGCCAGCCTCACGAGCGCGAAACACGTCCTCGCAACGCAAGGAACGCCAGAGTGTGGCTCACCAAGGCCACGGCCACAATCGCAATCGTTCCTTGGAGCAACGGCGTCAACTGCCACCCGTCGGTGAGCAGGGACCGCAGCGCCGCCAGCACGTAGGTCACCGGGTTGTAGGTGGCGACGGTGGAGAGCCAGCCGGTCAGTGCCTCCTGCGGTAGGAACGAAGTGGTGAGGAAGGCGAACGGGAAGAACAGCAGGAAACTGGAGTTGACGGCCGCTGGGTTGCCGGTTTTGAGCGCGATTGCGTAGGGGAAACCGGTGAAGGCTAGCCCCCAGAGCCCGGCAAGGAGCAGGAAGAGCAAGACACCCGCGATACCGGTGGCAAACTGCACGCCGATGATCGCCCCGAAGATCAGCACCGGGATGGACAGGGCAATGACCAGCGCGAAGTCGGCCACCATGAGTCCGAGCAGCAGGGCTGGGCGGCTCATCGGGGTGAGGAGCAGGCGGTCGAAGTAGCCGTCGTTGATGTCGCTCACAAGCGCACTCGCCCGTGAGATGCCGGTGACCGCGAAGATGATGGCAACAGGCAGTTGGAACGCCTTGAAGTCGCTCACACCGACCGCTTCAGCGACATTCGTCAGCGCACCGACGTTCACGATGAAGAAGAACAGCGGAACGATCAGGGCGGGGATGATTGCTTCGGGTTCGCGGGGGATCTGCCGCAGCGCCCGGATCGCAACCGAGGTCAGGTCGCGCACGAACCCAGCGTGCCGGGCGACGATCGCACTGTTGCCCAGGCCGCCGTCGGCCGTCACAGTAGGACTACTCGTGGTCATGGGTTGGTCCCCTCGGTGGTCGTGTCGGCCGAATCGAGACTCTCGCTGCGCTCGGCGATGCGGGCGCCGGTGACGGAGAGGAAGACGTCGTCCAGGGTGGGCGTGCGCAGCGAGAGCTGACGCACCGCCACATGCTCATCGACGTTGGACAACGCCACCGCCACCGGGCTGATTGCGGCCGGGCCGTCGCTCACAGCGACAGTCAACTCCGAGCCGTTGATATCGACTCGATCCACCGCCTCGAGCGGTGCCAGCGCGGCTCGGGCGGCCTCGGGGTCGCCGTCCACCACAGCCACCACCAGATCCGTGCCGATGGACCTCTTCAACTCCTCGGGCGTCCCCTCGGCCACAAGGTGGCCCTTGTCGATGATCCCGACCCGATCAGCCAATTCGTCGGCCTCCTCCAGATACTGCGTGGTGAGGAACACCGTCATACCCAACTCCTCGTTGAGTCGACGCACTTCGTCCCACACCTTGGCCCGGCTCACCGGATCAAGACCGGTGGTGGGTTCGTCTAGGAAGAGCACGCGCGGGTTGTGCACCAGCGCCAGTGCGAGGTCGAGTCGACGTTTCATGCCGCCGGAATAGGTGCTCACCCGGTCATCCAAGGCGTCGCCGAGGTCGATCAAGCCCCGTAATTCGTCCAACCTTTGCCGGGTCTCCGACTTGTTCAACCCGTAGAAACGCCCCTGCAGCATGAGCATTTCCACACCGGACTGCTTCGGATCCAAGGCCGCCTCCTGCAACGCCACGCCAATCCGCAGGCGCACCTGATCCGGCTGTGACGCGACATCGAAGCCAGCCACAGTCGCACGCCCCCCGGTCGGCGCGATGAGTGTGCACAGAACTCTGGTTAGGGTTGACTTGCCCGCACCATTGGGTCCGAGGAAGCCGTAGATCTCGCCCTGATCCACGGTGAGGCTGACTCCGTCCACGGCCTTGTTGGAGCCGAAATAGCGCTGGACGCCCTGGGCGTCGATCTCAGGTGTGCTCATAGGGGGACAAGACTAGTGGAGCCCCACGACTCGGGCACTAGTCGCAACCCGGCCGAAGCGGATCTGCCAAACAAACTGGAGCCGGAACCTCTAGATTGCTTCAAGAAGAGTCGAAGTCACTTGCAAGAGTTGGGTAAAGGCACTTCGCTAGCGACGGGCACCAACTGGCGCGAGATCGCAGCGGTCACCCTTGTTTCCGTTGCGCAGGTACCCCGATGCATTCCGATGAAGAGGTGAAGATGGACCCCTGGGCGCGCCGGGTCGCTGAGGCAATGACTCACCCGGTGGGTTTGCTCGGCGCCGACGGTAGGGCGCTCTACGTCAACGCGGCTTGGCGGCGCTGGTTTGGCGTTCCGAACGCCGACGCATCACTTCAGGACCTAGCCGGACTGATCCATGCGGAGGATCGCGAACGGTTTGCGGAATTCTTCGCGTCGGTCAGGGAGTCGCAGGCCACCGGCGATGACAGGCGGGTGTGGGTGCGCTTCATGGGGCCGAACACCGCCGAAGGGGAGTCCTGGTGGACGGTGGGATACACGGCAGTCAGAAGTGACGACGGCCGCACGCTCGGTGGCCTGGTTGTACTTACCCCAGGAGCCGCGGGCGAAGATGCCGACGATGTGTGGCGAATCCGCGACGTTCTTTCTCACGCTGAGTCGATTGCCCACGTGGGAACGTGGGACTGGGACATCGTTTCGGGTCGGCTGTGGTGGTCGGATCAGGTTTATCAGATCCTCGGCCTCAACCCCGAGGACGTCGGTCCGGTGACTTACGAAACGTTTCTTTCCGCCGTGCACCCGGCGGAAAGGACCACGTTGGACTCTCGCGTCCGGGAGGCGCTTGAAGATGACAGCCGCTACGACGTGCGCCATCGAGTCGTGCGGCCAGACGGCGAAATCCGATTTGTGCGCGAACGGGCCGAGGTCACCCGAGATGGATCCGGAGTGCCCGTGCGAATGCTGGGCACGGTATCCGATGTGACCGAAGAGACACTTGCGGAGTTCGCGCGAGACCAAGCAGCAGAGTCCTTGGCCGCAAGCGAACGCCGATATCGCTTGCTGGCTGAGAACGCCTCTGATGTGGTCTGGCAGTTGGATTCTCGTGGCTTCCTGACGTGGGTGTCGGAATCCGTCACAGCGGTGTTGGGTTGGGCACCAAAAGATGTGATCGGCCGTCACGTCTCGGAGTTTCTGCACCCGGAGGAATCAGCTGATCTGGCATCAATGCCGGAAGTCTTGGCGGGGCATCTGGTGCCGGTGGATTTCCGACTGGCCCGGGCCGACGGTGGCTGGCGGTGGATGGCTGCCTCGATGCACGGTGCGGAGGGTCCCGACGGCAGGGTGCTGGTGGGTTCGCTGCGTGACGTGCAGGCACAAGTGGAGATTGAGCTCGAACTCGAGCACGTGATGGGGCATGACCTCGTCACCGGTCTGGCTACCAGGGACGCGATGGTCAACAGGGTCGCCGGTTTCCTCGACTCTGGAAGGCGAACCGGGCGCAGCGTCGCCGTGATGTGCATCAGCGTCGACTCGTTGGGCACCGTCAACGGCGCCTACAGCCACTCGGCTGGAGATCGGCTGCTGGCCGCCGTGGCGGGACGCATCGCCGAACTCGTGGGGGATCCAGACGTGCTTTCTAGGGGGGCCGGAAACGAATTCTTCCTCGTCATCACCGACTTGCGCGATGGGGCAGATGCCGGCGCAATCGCAGAACGCATACGCAGAGGGGTCCATCGCCCTGTCAATGTCGGCGAGGGACATACGGTGACCCCCACATTGAGCATCGGAATCGCCACTGCCGAAGGTGCAGCGAACCCTGAGGAATTGCTCCGAGGCGCAGCGCTGGCGATGCAGCAGGCCAAGAAGGCAGGTCGCAACCGCTGTCAGTTCCTCGACTCGGATCTGGCTGCCGACGCCCAGGCCCGGCTCAAGGTGGAAGCGGGCATCCGCGAGGGTCTGCTGCTTGACGAGTTCACGCCTTGGTTCCAACCGATTGTGTCACTTGCCGATGGTGCCGTTGTTGGTCACGAAGCGCTGGTCAGGTGGGTGCGGCCCGATGATTCGGTCGTGGACGTCTGGAAGTTCTTGCCGGTTGCGGAGAGTGGACAGATGATTGCCGAGCTGGACCTCGTTGTGCTGCGCAAATCGATAGCAGAACTGGCGCGGGGTGGATCGGGCACGATCGCAGTCAACGTATCGGCGGCCTCCCTGCTCAGCGGAACCTACGACGCTGCTGTGGCCAAAGGGCTAGCCGAGTTCGGTGTTGATCCGGCCCGGCTGCAACTGGAAGTGACCGAAACCGCCTTGTTCAGCGTCAATCCTGAGGTGCAGCGCACCGTGGGGCGGATCGCCGACATGGGCATTGAGTGGTTCGTGGACGATTTCGGCACCGGCTATTCGTCCATCAGCCACCTACGCGACCTGCCAATCTCGGGCCTCAAACTCGACAAATCCTTCACCGCCGGTATCCGAGCCAGGGATGACACCTGCCTGCGGCTGGCCGACGGTTTGGTGGGATTGGCGCAGGGGCTTGGTCTGAAGACCGTCGCAGAGGGCGTGGAGACGGCGGAAGAGGCGGACGTATTGCACGCGCAAGGGTGGACGTATGGGCAAGGTTGGTTGTACGGGCGGGCGGCGCCGCAGCGGGCGGATTAGGGTCCCACGTCAGAGCCCACGGGCACTTTGGGGGGCATGGGTGTCCGTGAGGCCGTGAGGTGTCTTCTCCCAGTGAAATGGGGAGAACAGGAGTTGGTAGAAGGCCCGCCACGCTGCGGCCGAATGCATGAACCAGTAGAAGGGGTTGAGTAGGGCGTAACCGCTGATTCGCCAGCCGTGGCGCCGACCCCCAGCGATGGCTGTGATGATGATGGCCAGGGAGTTTCCAACGATCGCATTGATCGCGGACGCGGTGATCAACCAGGCCGGGAAGAAGTTGCCGTACTCCACCAGGTCCAGCGCCCCGAGCAAGGTCATACCCCACACCACCGGGTAAGCCAGGAACATCAGCGGAGTGCCAGCGATGAGCCCGACCATCCCGGCCACGCCGCGCCAGCCGAAGTTGCGCAGGTAGTTGTCGGGTCGGCGCAGGTGTACCAGCGCGGTGATCATGTAGCCCTTGATCCACCGCGTGCGTTGCCGGATCCACGCCCGGGCATCTGAGCACGCCTCCTCCCACGTTGTGGTGTGGTGGATCACGCCCACTCGATAGCCCATGGCCTCAGCGCGCAGGCCGAGGTCGGCGTCTTCGGTGACGTTGTACGGATCCCAGGCACCGAGTCGGCGCAGGCTAGCGGTGCGGAAATGGTTGGACGTGCCGCCCAACGGAATCGGAAATCCGGTGAGGTCCAGCCCTGGCAACATGGCATCGAACCATGCGGAGTATTCCAGGGCGAACATTCGGGTGAGTATGTTCTCCTCTGCGTTGAAGTAGTTCAGCGGCGCTTGAATGCACACGACGTCCGATGCGGCCCGCTCAAACTGCGCGAGGACTTTCCTGAGTTGCCTGGGTTCTGGCATGTCTTCGGCGTCGTAGATGACCAGGTATTCACCACTGGAAAGCGAAAGGCCGTAGTTGCAGGCCCGAGGTTTGGTCTGCGGTGAACCCTCTGGGACGATCACGATCCGGACGAAATCCGGGGGTGAGGCCTGCTTGGCGGCACTGATGGTTTCGGAGTCGGTCTCCTCGAGCAACACCAGCACCTGCAGCTTGTTTTGTGGGTAGTCCAGCCGGCCAAGGTTCTCGAGTACTTGTCCGATGATGTTGTGCTCCCGGAACGCCGGCACCAAGAGCGTGTACGTGGGCCATTCCCGCTCGGGTGTATCGAGCAACTCCTCCCCGGTCCGGCTGAGCCGGGCAAAGGTGGTCATGCCCAGCAGCGACATGAGGACCTTGAACAGCAGACCCGACAGGAACAGCAGATTTGCCAGCAGCACAAAAACCAGCAACACGTCGCGGGGCCAAATCACGAGGGCGACCAGGGTCGCCACCCCGGCGGACCAGCCGACGATCCGCTGCCACCGCTGAATACCGAGGGCAGCCGAAAAGGCGGGGCGCTCCGCCTTCAGACCTTCGGCCGCCAAGTAGAGCAGTCGTTCCCGGAAGATCTTCGTTACGGCTTGATCGAGATCCCACCACGTCACCGCCACGAACTCCACCGCCACGCCGCCCAGCGCCTCGCTCACCCGATCACCGAATTCGTTGGTGGGGACTTCGTCGGTCGCCACCAACACGCGGTCATCGAGCCACGCGAGTGGTAGCCATCCACGTTCGAGGATCTTCACCGGGTCGTCGGTGTCTAGGGCCTGCGGATCTGGAGGTTCGGCTACGAGATCGCGGGTCCCGATTCCGAATTGAGCGGCGATGGCGTCGCGAATCTGCAGCCGATGAACGGCGCCCTGCAGAATCAAGTGGCTGCCCAGGAGGCCCCCGAATTGTCGCTGGGCGGCCAATGCTGAGCCAAGTTGATCTGGGGTGATCAGGCCGCGCGACACGAGTAGTTCGCCAAGTTGGATGCGTTGCTCGGTCGGCACGTCACTGCTCCTTTACCCGCTGCAGCACCACTTGGTCGCCGCTGGTGAACACCAGCACGTAACGCTGAGCGAACAACGGTTCCGCCGCGGCGGCGTCGCACACTTCGTCCGGATTGAATCCAGACCGGCACAACACCCAGTCTGCCGTGGGATTGCTCAACTGCGCCTCGAAGTCGGGGCTGAACCGGGCCGATACCAGATTGAAGTCGACACCGACCGCGACCAGCGTTGGATTCACTGATTCGTCCATCAGCAGGGTTTCGTCAGGCGCGCGCTGAGCGCGGATGAATTCGGTCGCGGTGGTGAGGTCGGATCTGTCCATCGCGATGCGTTCGGCTTCGGCATACGAAGGCACCGCAGCCTGCTCAGGGTCTAGTACTGGGGCCGAATCTGCCAGCATGATGGCGAGTAGCGGAACGGAAACGGCAGAAGCCGCCACTGTGCCAGCGTGCCTTCCCAACGGCGTACCAAGTCGTTTCTTACGCAGCCAGTTGCCAACCGGAGCCGCGAGTGACTGCAGCAGGTAGGCGGCAGCCAGGGCCGACACCAGCGCCAGCAGGGCGCCGTGGCGAATGTTGAAAAGGCCCGGAGGTGTCGTCATGGCGTGTTTGATCACCGATTGCCCAGCAGCGAGCGAAAGCACGTAGAAGGGGAAGATGTAGGTGAGCAGCCACATCGGCCACGTGCGCGCGGCAAATGGTTCGCGGATCAGCGCCGCCGTCAACCCGGCGATGGTGATCGCTAGCGTCACACCACCCAGCGCGAACCAGACCGTCCAGGCGTAGGTATCCAACGACACCCAGAGGGAGCCTTTCGTCGGCAACAGGCCGAGTGACTCGAGTTGTTCCTGCTGGAATTGTGCGCTGTATTGGCCTCGCTGAAACGCCAGGATGTCTCCTTGCTGCACCCAGTTGATCACGATCCACCACACGCCGACGGCTGCGGCAGGGAGGGCAACGGCGAGGCCCATTCGCAGGCTGTAGCTCCAGGATCGCCACCGCGAGTGGGCGATGGCGAACATCGCGCACGTCGCTACCACCGCGAAGGCCCATCCGTCGTACCTGCTCCCCACTGCAAGCGCGGTGGGAAAACCCACGTAGACCAGGACCTCGCCGCCGCTCAAAGGCCGTTCGGAGGCTATGAATCCCGAGATGCCTGACGTTGCCATCGCAACGCCCGCCAGGAGCACCGGCTCGGTCATGGCAGTGGAGTGCAGCAGCAAGATGGCCGGGTTGAGCACGAACACCGACAAGCCCGCGACGGCCACCAGGGTCGAAGTGATGCCCATCCGTTTCATCACCCGATACAGCGCAGCGGTGGTGACGCCGAGGCACAGGCTGGACAACAAGACCCCGGGTAGCCCGAGTCGCCAAAGTTCCGGGCTCGCCAGGCCCACGAGGGTGAACGGTGCCAGCAACAGGTGTGGAATAGGCAGCCAGACCGTTCCCAATTGACCCAGGCCAGGCGAGTCTCCGTCCCACAGCCTCCTGGCGATGGTCAAATGCGCATCTGAGTCGGCGTAGGTCGCAGCAATCCCGGCACGCATGCTGAACACCCCCGCCACCAGACCAATACCCGTCGCGACGGCAGCGACCAGGAGGGTGTGACGCACCCGTCGGACTTCCCTCCGGCGTTGGAGCGCTGGGGTGTCGAGTACCGACGTCGGCAACTCATGCGTGATGCTCATGTTGGCCCTATGGTCGGCGCCGCCAGGCGCGCAGCGCCAATCCCACCACAATTCCGGTCAGCAACACCCCAGCAATCCACCACACCCATTGGAGCGACCTCAGGCTGCTCACGGAGGTCTGCTCGGGTTGGGTCGCGATCGATCCCGGGTCCAGGAAGACCGTCTCCTGGCCCGGCTGGGCAAGCGCGATGCTCTGGTCGAGGCTGAACCAGCCGGTCGGGTTGGCGTTGGATTCGACGGCTAGGCGTTGGGCCTCGACCAGGGAGTTTGGGCCGTATGCGCCCAACGCCAGCAGTGCGCGCTCGCCGTTTTGGTATGCCTGAAATGCGGCGTAGGAGCCGCTCACTTCTGCAGTGAGGACGTTGTTGGCAACATCGACTGTCCGCACTGGAGCCAAGCGCAGGGGAGTGGCGATTTCAGTATCTTCACCGTCGCCGATACCCACGGCCACGCCAGGCCTCGAGTCGGAGACAAAGGCCTCCCAGGGAAGCAGCGCGACTTTGATCTGCTTGACCCGTGAGCCGCTGTAGGGAGGCCAGAATCTGGCCTGCTTGCGCCGCCGATTCGTCCGCAGACTGCTGCGAGCCGAATGCCACCGGAGTGGTGGTGGTCAGGGCCTGTGGAAACATCTCGAAGCCGGTCACAGACGATCCAGCCGAGGCGGTGATAGTGCTCGCCTGGGTGTCGATGTCGAGTCGGGCGGGCAGACCATCCAGCGTGCACTCGCCGCCCCGCGGGAGGTATTCGAGTTGGATCGTCACAGAGTTGTCGCGTCGGACCTCGGCACCGGAGACGGTTACGGACATGGCGAAATCCGACTCGTTGGTCATCGGTACCGAATCGATCAGCTCGTCGTTCCACAGCAGGTTCACCCGGCCCTCCCCGCCCTGCACGGGAGTGACTGCCCCTACCAACGAGATCGTCATTTGGTTGACGGGTCGGCCGAAGTCGCTCTGGCTTATTCCAAACGTCGATTCGACGATGCCCACGCCCGCTAGAGCTGGGTTCGCTTTGCCGAGGTCGGCCAAGGACCTGCTGAGACTGGGGATCGTCTCGGCGATGGTTGCGCGGGGTTCGCCCGCTGTCGGCTCCCCCAGCACGGCCACACTGTCGCTGGCAAGTGACCGTGCCGCAGACGTGAGGGTGTCGGCCGGTCCGGTGATCTTCAGGATTCCGTCGACCACCTCTACCTTGGACTCCGCGCTCTCAGTGACTTCGACGAGCCGGTCCAGGCTTGGGTTGGCAGGTATGGGCGCTTCGACCTGCAGACCTACCTCGGTGGGTCGCGGAAAAGTCTTGGCCATCACGGTCACGGTGTTCAGCGCGGCTTCGTGTAGTTGCGGAGCGGAGTCGGGCGGCACCGATACGGTGACGGACCGGGGACTCCCAGTCAGGAAGTCCGCGACTGACTCGGGTGCCGCAATCGGCACTTCGTAGGCGATCTTGATGTCGTCCAACACTGCGGCGACACCGGTTTGATCGAAGCACCTTTCGTCATCGTCGCCCAACGCGATTCGCAGCCCCACTTGTAGGCGGTTCTCGTCGTCAAGATCTTCGGTGCTCATGAGTGCCAGCACGTCGCCGCCTGTCAGTGCGTCCACTGGTGCAATGTCGCGTCCACCTAAGGTGACGATCAACTCGCCCGGACGGGTGTAGCTGGAGGTCACAACGGCGGCGAAGAGCACCGGAACTGCGTCGGTGGGAAGCGGGATCGTTGTTGTGGCTTGGCCACGGATGCCAGAAATCGTCAGGACATCTGGACTTTCCAGGATGGTGTCGGCGTCGGTGTCCACGGTTGCAAAGGCGGGCGTTTGCATGCTCGTCAGCGCCAAGGTGCACAGGATGAGCAAACTCAGGCAGACCATCGCGAAGGAGCCTCGCTGGTGACGAGGCGGAACTGAGCAATCGCTTCGTAACTGCCGGTGCATAGATAGGCCCCAAATGTGGATTGCCTCAACACTCTAAGTGATCTTAGATCGGATTTGTTGGTTGCCCACACACGACTCGTTGCTCTGCGTGGCAAGGTGTGGGTTGCGCCCACCGGCCTGTAGGGGGTTGAGTGAAGGAATGAAGAGCGTTGAAAACTGAGCAATCGGGCGGGCAAATGTGTTGCAGTTGATGCTGGCCGCAGGCCTCGCAGCGTCAGTACTGGTCGCGTGCGGGTCGAGTGGTGAAGCAGGCGGCGACTCGGCTCGGCCAGCGCCGCCACGGATTCTCCGGATGAAACGGCGACCGCGGCTGACGCTGGCACCTCACCTCCACTGCCGCCTCCTACGACGGAACCCGATAACGAAGCGGTCAATGCCGCGCTGGTCGGATTGTCGGAGGAGGCGGCGCAGACCAAGGCTGCCGCCAGCGGGTACGAAGTACGGATCGCCATGGTCGATGGCGAGCCACGTGCGCTCACCATGGACTACCGCACCGACCGGATCAACCTCGAGCTCGAGGACGGAGTTGTGGTGCGGGCAACCGTGGGTTAGCGCTTCGCCGGCGATCGCGCGGGCCGCAGCCAGCGACGCGCTGCCACACCGGAGCGCACGCACCTGCGACGATGTGCACATGACCCTGACTTCCAGAGACGACCTGCGCAATATCGCCATCGTGGCCCACGTGGACCACGGCAAGACCACCTTGGTGGATGCGATGCTGCGGCAATCTGGCGCCTTCTCCGCGCACGAAGAACTCACCGATCGGGTGATGGATTCGATGGATCTGGAGAAGGAAAAGGGCATCACGATCCTGGCCAAGAACACTGCGGTCACCCACATCGATCCGGCGGGCGTTCAACCGCCGGTCACCATCAACATCATCGACACTCCAGGCCACGCCGACTTCGGTGGCGAGGTGGAGCGAGGCTTGGAGATGGTCGACGGAGTGCTGCTGCTGGTGGACGCCAGCGAAGGACCCCTGCCACAAACCCGATTCGTGCTGCGAAAAGCGCTGGCCAAGCGGCTCCCCATCATCCTTGTCATCAACAAGGTCGACCGGCCAGATGCTCGGATCGCCGAAGTGCTGGATGAGACCTACGAACTCTTCTTCGACCTGGACGCGGACGACTCCCAAATTGAGTTCCCCATCGTCTATGCCTCGGCAAAAGCTGGCCGCGCAGGCGTGGAGCGCCCGGACGACGGGGGTATGCCCACTTCGGAAAACCTGCAACCGTTGTTCAGCGCGATTCTGGATACCGTGCCGGCCCCGATCTACGACGACGAGGCCCCGTTGCAGGCCCACGTCACCAACCTGGACGCATCCCCATACTTGGGTCGGCTCGCGTTGTGTCGCGTGCACAACGGGCAGATCCGCAAGGGCCAGAACGTCGCCTGGTGCCGGGCCGACGGCTCCATCACCAACGCGCGGGTGGTGGAACTGCTGATGACCTCGGCCTTGGACCGGGTGCCTTCCGAATCGGCGGGTCCGGGCGACATCATCGCCGTGGCTGGGATTCCGGAGATCACGATCGGCGAGACTTTGGCCGATCCGGCCGACCCACGTCCGTTGCCTGTGATCACAGTGGATGAACCGAGCATCTCCATGACGATCGGTGCCAACACCTCCCCGATGTCCGGGGAGAAGGGATCGAAGGTCACGGCGCGGCTGCTGAAGAACCGGCTTGATTCGGAGTTGATCGGCAACGTGTCGCTGCGCGTGCTCCCCACTGATCGGCCCGACACCTGGGAGGTCCAGGGGCGAGGGGAACTGCAATTGGCGGTGCTGGTGGAGATGATGCGCCGGGAGGGTTACGAGATGACGGTAGGCAAACCCACCGTGGTGACCCGGATGGTGGATGGGGCCTTGCATGAGCCGATGGAGCGGCTCACCATCGATGTGCCAGAGGACTATGTGGGCGCGGTGACCGGGCTGTTGGGCCAACGACGCTCGCGGATGGAACAGATGGTGAACCACGGCACCGGTTGGGTGCGGATGGAGTTCCTGGTGCCGGCGCGGGGGTTGATCGGCTTCCGCACCGAGTTCCTCACCGAAACCAGAGGGACTGGCCTGGCCCACCACGTTTTCGAGGCCTACGAACCATGGGCCGGGGAGATCCGTACTCGTCCCACCGGATCACTCATCGCGGATCGTCAAGGCAGCGTCACCGCGAACGCCTGCCATGCCCTGCAAGAGCGCGGGCAGCTGTTCGTGGGCCCAGGCACGGACGTGTACGAGGGCATGATCGTCGGGGAGAACTCGCGCGCAGACGACATGACGGTGAACATCACCAAGGAGAAGAAACTCACCAATATCCGATCGTCCACCGCGGACGAACTGGAGCGGTTGATCCCGCCCCGAGTGCTTTCGCTGGAGCAGTCGCTGGAGTTTTGCCGGGACGACGAATGCGTCGAGGTGACTCCCAGCGCGGTGCGGCTGCGCAAGGTCGTGCTCGACAGCACGGCACGGGAGAAGGTCGCGGCAGCTGCCAAACGACGCGATCGGTAATCGCCCGATGATCGTGCTCGCCGCGACGCCGCTGGGAAATCCGGGAGATGCCTCCGAACGGCTGCGGGCAGCGCTGGCCGAAGCCGATGTCATCGCAGCCGAGGACACCCGACGGGTGCGGCGGCTGGCCTCCTCGCTCGATGTGGTGATCACGGGCATTCTGGTGTCCTTCTACGACGCAGTGGAAGCAGCCCGTGTCGACCGGTTGCTGGACGACGCCGCGCAGGGCGCCACGGTGCTCGTAGTCAGCGATGCGGGCACCCCGGTGGTGAGTGACCCGGGGTATCGCCTGGTGGCTGCAGCAGTTGCGCGAGGAGTTGCCGTCACGGTGTTGCCGGGGCCATCGGCGGTGACAGCTGCCTTGGCCGTGTCCGGCTTACCGAGCGATCGGTTCTGCTTCGAGGGGTTCCTGTCGCGGCGGGCTGGCGAGCGCCGCAGGCAACTCGCGCAGTTGGCAGATGAGCGCCGGACGATGGTGTTCTTCGAATCGCCTCGACGAGTAGCGCAAACGTTGTCGGACATGGCCGAGTTGTTGGGGGCGCAACGGTCGGCTGTGATGTGCCGGGAATTGACCAAGACCTACGAGGAGATTCTTCGGGGAACGCTGCAGGAGTTGGCAGTCGGGCGCAGCCGGGGGAGTGCTCGGGGAGGTCACGCTGGTGGTGGCGGGGGCGTCGGGCGCTGAAGCGGCGGTGGTCGACCCTGCAGCCTTGGCCACACGAGTGATGGCGCTGGAAAGCGAAGGGCTCTCGCGCAAGGAGGCGATGTCGCGCACGGCCACAGAAGCTGGCGTGTCGCGTCGTGTGGTGTACGACGCGGTGCTTGCTGCAAAGGACTGAGCCGCCCAGTTCGGCTCGGCCTGCGTAGGATCAAGGCCATGTCCGAACGGAAGGCGTTCTACGTCACCACGCCTGTCTACTACGTCAACGATAAGCCGCACATCGGCCACGCCTACACCACGGTGGCCGGCGATGTCCTCACCCGCTGGCACCGGCAGCGGGGTGAGGAGGTCTGGTACCTGACCGGCACCGATGAGCACGGAACCAAAGTCGAACGCACGGCCGCGGCCAACGACATGAGCCCCGCGGACTGGACCCACATGCTCGTCCACGACGCCTGGTTGCCGATGCTGGAGACCCTCGACATCGCCAACGACGACTTCATCCGGACCACTTCCGGACGACACCGTCACGGTGTTGCGGTGTTCTGGCAACGACTCAAGGACAACGGCTACGTCTACGAAGACGTCTACGAGGGTCCATACTGCGTGGGCTGTGAGGAGTTCAAACTCCCCGGGGACTTGATTGAGGGGGAAGGCGACGAGCAACTCTGCCCGATCCACGGCAAGCCGGTGGAGATGCTCTCGGAGCGCAACTGGTGGTTCAAACTGTCGGCTTTCACGGAGCCACTGCTGGAGCACTACCGACGCCACACCCACGCCGTGGAGCCCCGCAGCGCCTACAACGAGGTGATGTCCTTCATCTCGCAGGGATTGTCCGACATCTCGATGTCCCGCTCCGCGGTCAGTTGGGGAGTCCCGCTTCCATGGGATTCCGAACAGGTTGTGTACGTCTGGTTCGACGCGCTGCTCAACTACATCACCGCAATCGGCTTCGGCGCCCAGCCCGACACCCCGGAAGCCCAGCGCTTCGCCCGCACCTGGCCAGTCGACGTGCATCTCGTGGGCAAGGACATCCTGCGATTCCATGCAGTGTTCTGGCCCGCGATGCTGATGGCCGCAGAACTTCCGGTGCCCACCAAAGTGTTCGCCCACGGCTGGTTGCTGGTGGGTGGGGAGAAGATGTCCAAGACCAAACTCACCGGCATCGCGCCGGAGCAGATAACGGCCACTTTCGGTGCTGATGCCTTCCGCTACTACTTCATGTCGGCGATTCATTTCGGTCAAGACGGGTCGTTCTCCTGGGAGGACATGCACGCCCGCTACACATCGGAACTGGCCAACGGGTTGGGCAATTTGGTGTCACGCGCGACCGCGATGGTGGTCAAATACTGCGACGGTGTGCTGCCAGAGCCTGGTCCCTACACGAATACGGATCGAAACCTGGGGGATTCGCTACTGGCCGCAACCGAGCGCGCCGACTCGGCGATGACGCGAATGGACTTCTCCGGCGGAATCGCGGCAATCCGGGGATTCGTGGAGGCTGTCAACCTCTACGTCACCGAGCAGGAGCCCTGGAAGCTTGCAAAAGATCCGGAACGTGTCGAGCGGCTGAACACCGTCTTGTACGTGATGTGCGAGTCGTTGCGTGCCATCGCGGTGCTCTACAACGCTGTCATGCCGCACGCGATGTCGCTGGTGTGGAGTCGCATCGGGGCGCTACCGCATTTGGGTCCGATAGCCGCCCGAAACGTCACTGATGCCGGAGTCTGGGGGCAATTGCCGCCGGGGGCGCTGGTGGCCAAGGGCGATGCGTTGTTCCCGCGGGTCGAGGTGGAGTCGTGAGTGCAGGCGCATCGGCATCGTCCCCCCTGGGGGACGGCTACCCAGCGCCCCCCGATCCGCTGCCGGCCCTGGTTGCCGACAGCCACTGCCACCTTGACCTTGGACTCGATGGCGAACCGGCGCGGGAGGCCGATTCGCCGCGGATCGAGGCCGCGGTGCAGGCCGCGGCGCGGGTGGGTGTGACAGCGATCGTCCAGGTGGGTTGTGACTTGGCCGGATCCCATCGGGCAGTGCGCATCGCGGCGGCTCACCCGCACGTCTGGGCCACCGTCGCCTTGCACCCGAACGAGGCACCGAGGCTTGCGGAGCAGCATGGTCGGGCGGCGTTGGAAGACGCCTGGCAGGAGTTGGACGAACTGGCCCGAGCACCCGAGGTCCGCGGAATCGGTGAGACTGGCATGGATTTCTACCGCACCGAGCCCGCCGGCCGGGCGGTCCAGGAGGAGTCGTTCCGGGAGCACATTCGGATCGCCAAACGATCCGGCAAGGCGCTGGTTGTGCACGACCGTGAGGCCCACGACGACGTGCTGCGAATCCTCGACGACGAAGGCGCCCCCGAGACTGTGGTGTTGCACTGCTTCTCCGGGGATGCCGACTTCGCGCAGGCTGCTGTGGCGCGCGGCTACTACTGCTCGTTTGCCGGCGTCGTGACGTTCAAGAACGCCCAGGCGTTGCGAGACGCCCTGGCCCTGGTTCCGGCCGAGCTGCTGCTCGTCGAGACCGACGCGCCATTCCTCACCCCGATGCCGAATCGGGGCAAACCGAACGCCTCGTATGTGATTCCGTTCACCGTGCGGGCACTCGCCGACTACCGCAATTGGGATCTCACGGACACCTGCGAACTCCTCATGGCCAATACCGAACGCGCCTTCGGGCCGATGTGATCCGTGACGACTGATCGTCTCCTCGGGCCGGCCGAGATCCGGGGTCTGGCAGCGCAACTGGGACTGCGTCCAACCAAGTCCCGGGGGCAAAACTTCGTGATCGATCCGAATACCGTTCGGATGATTGCTGCTCGGGCCGAGTTGGACTCCAAGGACGTCGTGCTGGAGGTCGGGCCCGGGTTGGGATCGCTGACGTTGGCGCTGTTGCCGTTGGTGGCAGCCGTCACGGCAGTCGAAGTTGAACCCGTTCTTGCCCAGGCTCTGCCCGCCACGGTGGCGGCCTACGCCCCCGACCGGGTCAACGGCCTGCGTGTGGTGGCAGCCGACGCGTTGTCCCTGCGAGAACTCCCCGGACCCCAACCAACGGCACTGGTGGCGAACCTGCCGTACAACGTTGCAGTTCCGGTGCTGCTGGAGTCATTGGCCACCTGGCCCAGCATTCGGCACGGTCTGGTGATGGTGCAGAAGGAAGTCGCCGACCGTCTGTGCGCAGCTCCTGGCAGCCGCACCTACGGGGTCCCCAGCGCGAAACTTGCGTGGTACGCCGACGCCCGCCCGGCCGGTGTGGTGTCGGCCTCGGTGTTCTGGCCGGCGCCGCGGGTGGCCAGTGGGTTGGTGCGCTTCGTCCGGCGTCCACCGCCGGATGCACCGGAGACTCTCCGGCGGGACGCTTTCGCCGCCATCGATGCTGCCTTCGCGCAACGGCGCAAGATCCTGCGCACATCGCTGAGCGGGTGGGCCGGTGGTGTGACCCAAGCCGAAAAGTTGCTGGCGGAGTGCGGCATTCCCCCCACGGCGCGAGGCGAGACCTTGACTGCGGGTGACTTCCGCTGCTTGGCCGACAAGCATTGCACCCACCTGTCCCCCTAGGCTCCCAAGCGTGTCCGCGTTTGCGAAATCCGTCACCGCAGTGGTGCCCGCCAAGGTCAATTTGGCCTTAGGCGTTGGCCCCTTGCGCCCAGACGGCTTTCACGAACTTGCCACGGTCTATCAGGCAGTGGGCCTCTACGACGACGTCACGGTGACCCGACGCAGCGCAGGCAGTGGAATCACCATGACGGTGACTGGTTCAGAGGCTGAGGCTGTGCCTTGCGACCCCACGAACCTGGCATGGCAGGCTGCCGAACTGGTCGCTGCCGAAGCAGACATCGAACCGGACGTGCACATTCACCTCAACAAGCGGATTCCGGTTGCCGGCGGGATGGCAGGTGGGTCAGCCGATGCTGCTGGCGCACTGTTGGCGTGCGACATCCTTTGGCGGGCTAGCCTGCATCGGGAGGCCATGGTTGAGCTTGCTGGAGAGCTCGGCTCGGATGTCCCTTTCCTGCTCTACGGCGGCACCGCGGTGGGGACCGGTCGCGGGGAGAACATCACAAGTGCGATGGCCCGCGGAAGCTACCACTGGGTCTTTGCTTTGAGCGACCGCGGCCTGCCCACACCACGGGTGTACGCCGAGTGCGATCGGCTTCGGACCGGCTCCAAAGTCAGCGATCCGATCGTGCCGCCAGGGCTGATGGAGGGCTTGCTGGCCGGCGATCCGGTGCGGGTGGGCCAGGAGTTGAGCAATGATTTGCAGCCGGCGGCGGTGTCGTTGCGGCCCGAATTGGACATGGTCTTGGAGATTGGCAAAGACGCCGGAGCGCTCGGCTCGGTGGTGTCCGGTTCCGGTCCCACCTGTGCGTTTCTGGTGGCAGACGACGAGGCAGCGCTGGATTTGGCGGTGTCGTTGTCCGCCTCCGGGTTGTGTAGTGGCGTTGCTAGGGCCGAGGGGCCGGTCGGCGGCGCGAAACTCAAGGAGGGCTAAATCCATCGCCGCCGGGGTAGCCTGGCCACGCGATCGTCTGGCAAACGACGCACCGAAACCTCTGGAGCGTGAGCATGGCTGACCGTTCGTCTCGTTGGTTTCGGATCACGGTCAGCGTGTTGGCCGTGATTGGTGCGCTGACATTACTGGCCGGAGTTGTGGCCGGGGCGGTGCTGGCTGTGGCACTGGTGCGGGATCGAGACAAATCAGCAGCGACTGATGCAACGCTGGCACCCTTCTACACCGCGCCGGTAGATCTGCCCGATCAGCCCGGGGAAGTGATCCGAACTGCTCCGCTTGGCTATGACGTCAAGGGAGGAACCGGTTACCGGGTGGTCTACACCTCACAGAACGAAGCGGGCGACATCGTTGCGGTATCGGGGATGATCTTCGTACCGGATACGCCTGCGCCGGACGAAGGTCGCGAAGTGCTCGCCTATGCGCATGGAACCGTGGGCACCGACCCGAGTTGTGCGCCGTCGCGTGCGACCTCGATCGAGCAGTTGGGTTCAGCGGACTGGCTGTATCCGGCACTACAACAAGGCTGGGTTGTCACCGCGACGGACTACCTCGGGCTCGGCCTGCCAGGGCCAAGCAGCTATTTGATCGGGGATCAGGAGGCGCGCGACGTCACCAACAGCGTGCGTGCCGCCCGATCTTTCGAAGCGGCTGACGCGGGCACCCAGTGGGTGGTGCTTGGGTCCTCCCAGGGCGGGAATTCGGCACTTTGGACGGCCAACTTGGCTGCCGAGATCGCACCTGAACTTGACCTTCGCGGGGTCATGGCTTCGGTGCCGGCAGCCGAACTCGGTGCCACGGTGCAAGCCCAGTGGTCCACCGCCGCGGCCTGGGCGTTGGTGCCCGCGATCTTGTCGTCGTGGCCCGAGTACTACCCGGACGCCGACTTCGAGTCGATTCTGACGGACGAGGGCAGGTCCGCACTAGGAGAACTGGGGACCAAGTGCATAGTCGGTCAGGCCATTGACGGATTGATCAGGAGCAAATTCGGCGAGCAACTGTTCGCCTCCGACCCGACTCAAGATCCGGATTGGGCGCGGGCGATTCGGGAGCAGACACCTCCAATTGTGGATGCCGAAATGCCCATGCTGTTGATCCAGGGGACCGCCGACAAGGTGGTGTTGGCGGGGAGCAACGCGACGCTGCAGGAGCAGTGGTGTCGGGTGCGGCCGATGGCGAGTCTGTGGCTCGGGGGAGTGTCCCACCAGGACAGTGTGAATGCCGGTGGGCCAGTTGCGATGAACTGGGCGAGCGAGCGATTCGCCGGATCCGAGCCGATGAATACCTGTAGGTTCGGTGTGCCGGCACCGGTGGAACCTCTCCCGAACCCGTTGCCTCGGCAGTAGTGTGTAAACCGACACCGCGACGTTGGCCGGTCCAGGTGGGGTCCTAACATTGGCCAGAGCATTCCCCGTTGGTGTAATCGGCAACACCCCAGGTTTTGGTCCTGGTATTCGAGGTTCGAATCCTCGGCGGGGAGCCAGGCGATTGCCGCCGCGGTGCCAGGGTCGGATACCGGTGCCGTTTACGCTGACTTCATGACTGACGTGTCTCCCTCGCTTGTTATCGTGCTGGCCGCCGGTGAAGGCACCCGGATGAAGTCGTCGCGGGCCAAAGTGCTGCATCCGATTCTGGGCACCCCACTACTGGGTCATGTGCTGCGCGAAGTTGGCGGTTTGCATCCAGCCGAAACGGTGGTTGTGATCGGACACCAGCGGGAGCGGGTTGCCGAATATCTGGCGGCTGATTTTCCCGACGTGCGGTCGGCTATCCAGGACGCCCAACTCGGCACCGGCCATGCTGTTCGCTGCGCGCTCACGGCATTGGCCGAGCAAGGGGTGGAGCTCTCCGCCGGTCCAGTGGTCGTGACCGCCGGTGACACCCCGCTGCTCACCACCGAGACTCTCGCCGCGCTGCTCGCCGAACATCAGCGGACCGGTGCCAAGGCCACCGTGCTCAGCGCGGAGTTGGCAGACCCGACAGGGTACGGCCGGATTGTGCGTGACTCCGACGGTTCGGTGATTGGGATTGTGGAGCACAAAGACGCCGACAAGGCCCAACTCGCGCTGCGCGAAATCAACTCCGGCGTTTTCGCCTTCGACGCCGCGACACTGAACGACGCCTTGGGTCGGCTCAACACCGACAACTCACAGGGTGAGGAGTACCTCACCGACGTCCTGGGCATTGTGCACAACGACGGTGGCCGCGTCTCCGCGTGGATTGCCGCTGATGCCGAAGATGTCCATGGCATCAACGATCGGGTCCAGTTGGCCGCTGCGGCCGCGGTCCTGCGCGACCGGATCAACGCCGCACTCATGCGCTCCGGGGTCACCATCGTCGACCCCGCCACCGCCTGGATCGCTCCAGGAGTGCGAGTCGGACGCGACGCGGTGGTGGAGCGCAACACCTCCATCGGCCCCGGTAGCGAGGTTGGGGAGGGTGCTGTGGTGGGCCCCGACACGACTCTGCTCGCCACCTACGTCGGCGCCGGCGCCTCAGTAATCCGCAGCCACTGCGATCACGCCGTCATCGGTGATTCGGCCACGGTCGGCCCTTTCACCTTCCTTCGCCCGGGTGCTGAACTGGGGGAGGCTGCCAAGGCTGGGGCGTACGTGGAAATCAAGAACGCCTCGGTCGGTGAGGCAGCGAAGGTGCCGCACCTGTCGTATGTCGGTGACGCTGAGATCGGGCCGCGGTCCAATATCGGTGCAGCCACCGTTTTCGTCAACTACGACGGCGTGCACAAACACCGCACCACCGTTGGCGCTGACGCACGGGTGGGCAGCGATTCCATGTTGGTCGCTCCGGTCTCGGTAGGCGACGGGGCCTACACCGGAGCAGGTTCGGTGATCACTGAGGATGTGCCTGCCGGTGCGCTGGCGCTCGGGCGGGCTCGGCAGCGCAACATCGAAGGTTGGGTGCAGCGGGTTCGGCCCGGCTCGCCGGCTGCGCTTTCGGCAGCGGCGGCAGCCGAAACTTCGGGCCCGGTGGCAGCCGCCGAGGGTGAGTAGTCGGCATCAGTGATGGCCCATCGACTGGCGGCCCCTAGGATGACAGCCGAACGTCTGTTGACTGGAGGTCGAGCGTGACGCAGATCATTCAAACGCCCCAGAAGAAGCTCAAACTCTTCGCTGGTCGCTCCCACCCGGAGCTAGCCGAGCACGTCGCCGCTGAATTGGGCATTTCACTGGCACCTACATCCGCGTACGACTTCGCCAACGGTGAAATGTTTATCCGCTTCGAGGAGAGCGTGCGCGGCACGGACTCCTTCGTGTTGCAGAGCCACGGACACGACATCAACAAGTGGATCATGGAACAGTTGATCATGGTTGATGCCCTGAAGCGTGCATCGGCGAAGCGGATCACCGTGATCATGCCGTTCTACGGATACGCCCGGCAAGACAAGAAGCACCGAGGCCGGGAACCCATCACAGCCCGGCTCATGGCGGATTTGTTCCGTACCGCCGGGGCGGACCGGTTGATGGCCGTGGATCTGCACACCAGTCAGATTCAGGGCTTCTTCGACGGCCCGGTGGACCACCTCTTCGCGTTGCCAGTGCTCAGCGAGTACGTGGCCGACAACGTGGACCTTTCGAAGGTCACGGTGGTGAGCCCCGATGCCGGTCGAGTGCGGGTTGCCGAGCGATGGACCGACGTCTTGGGCACACCGCTGGCGATCATCCACAAGCGCCGGGACCCGGATGTGCCCAACCAGGTGAAAGTCTTCGAGGTCGTCGGTGAGGTGAAGGACCGGGTGTGTGTGGTGGTCGACGACATGATCGACACCGGCGGCACCATCGTGAAGGCAGCAGACACCCTTTTCGACCAGGGCGCCGCGGATGTGATCGTCACCGCCACTCACGGGGTGCTCAGTGACCCGGCAACCGAGCGGCTGAAGAACTCCCGGATCTCGGAAGTGATCGTCACCGACACCCTCCCAATCGCCTCTGAGAAGCGCATCGACAAACTGACAGTCCTGCCAATCGCTCCGCTGATCGCGAAGGCCATCAGCGAGGTCTTCACCGATGGTTCGGTGACCAGCCTCTTTGGATCTCCCAACGGGTGACTGTTAGGCTCTGACCCGTTCGGCGAGGGCGGTACCCACCGCCGTGATCGACGAGCCTGATGCCTGCACCGCTGGTTCACGTCTGCGCTCCTCATCGCCGCCACCACGACGTACACATTGAAGGAGCACTTCCATGACTCAGGTCAAACTTGCGGCCGAACCGCGCACTGAATACGGCAAGGGTGTGTCGCGGCGACTGCGCGCCACCGGTCGGGTCCCAGCCGTCATCTACGGTCACTCCGCCGAAACCATCACTTTGTCGCTGGACGCCCACGACCTCATGCTGGCGCTGAAGCAGCCCAAGGTGGTCCTTGAGGTTGCACTCGAAGGTGAAACCCACACGGTTGCCCCTCGCGACGTTCAACGGCACCCGTTCAAGCCGATCATCGAGCACGTCGATCTGGTCCTCTTGTCGCGGCGCGAGATCCGCGAGCGCCTGGTCCTCGGGCAAGCCATGGCCAAGGCCGAAGAGATCGCAAGCGAGCGCGAACTTGACGCGGTCGCGGTGCAGAACGCAGTGAGCGAGATCCTCGCCGATGACGACAACGACTACGACGCTGACCAGGCCATTGCTCTTGCTCTGGAGCAGGTGGAAGAGGCGATGAAGGCTCAGGCCGAGGCTGCTGCTGCCGCCGCTGCCGCTGCGGACCAGGCCAGCGCGGCTGAGGGAGCCGAAGATGGTGCCGGCGAGGCCGCAGAGGCGAGCGAGGGCTGAGCCTCGCAGTCCGAAGACGACGCTGCTGCTGCATCCCGGGCTGGCTGATCGTCGGTTTGGGGAACCCTGGCACTGAGTACGCAGCAACCCGGCACAACATCGGCTTCGATGTGGTTGATCACCTCGCTGACGTTTCCGACGTGAGGCTCAAACGTCATCGCCGGGCGATGGCTGAGGCCGGACAAGGCAGGGTTGCCGGGCACCCCGCGGTGCTGGCCAAGCCGCTCACGTTCATGAACAACTCGGGTTCTGCGGTGTCCGGTTTGGTGTCCTACTACGGTGTGGATGTCGAGCGGATAGTGGTGATCCACGACGAACTTGACCTGCCTCTCGGAGGCCTGCGGATCAAGCGCGGCGGCGGTGACGGCGGCCACAACGGGCTCAAGTCGATCCGTTCGAGTCTTGGTACCGGCGAGTTTCTGCGGGTGCGGGTGGGTATCGGACGACCCCCTGGCCGGATGGATCCTGCCGCGTACGTGCTGCGGCGATTCGCCCCGGCCGAGCGAGCCGACGTTGGTCTGGTGGTGTCGGAAGCCTCCGATGCGGTGGAATGCCTGCTGACGCAAGGACTTGCTCCGGCGCAGAACCGGTTCAACCGCTAGCTGGTGGCGTACGGTTGGCCCAGGCCTGCCTTGCCAACCGATTCGACTGCTGCTGATCCGCAGCGGTCCCGAGGAGTCTGATCCGACCTCATGAACCAGAACGTTTCCGTCGACGACGCCGAGTTGGGTGTCGAGTTGGCCCGCACCGCTGGGGACCTCCTGCGCCAATTCCGAACCGAATTTGCCGGCCCGGCGAACGCAGATGCGCGCACGGTGGCAAATGCGCTGCGCGATGCCGCAGATGCGGCATCGCAGGCCTACCTGGGGGCCGAACTCGCCGATCGCCGCCCAAGCGATGCGGTGTTGAGCGAGGAAGCGGCCGATTCTGCCGAGCGGGACACCGCCGATCGGGTGTGGATCATCGACCCGCTCGACGGCACCTGGGAATACGGCATGGGTCGGGAAGACTGGGCGGTGCACATCGCCCTGTGGGAACGTCAACCAGCGCCGGCCGGGCAGTTGGTTCTTGGGGTGGTGTCGATCCCAGACGAAGGAGTTGTGTTCACCTCCGCCGTACCGCCGAAATTGCCACCGCTGGACCTGTCCCGGCCGTTGCGCATCATCGCCTCACGCAGTCGTCCACCGGCGATGCTGGACCTGGTCGCCGAGACTCTCGCCGCTGCCTGGGCGGACCTGGGCGGTCCGGCGGAAGCCGAGGTGGTGCAGGTCGGCTCGGTGGGGGCGAAGGTGGCTCGGCTCCTCACCGGGCGGGCTGAGGTATACCTGCACGACACCGGCTTCTACGAGTGGGACGTTGCCGCGCCCTACGCGGTCGCGCAGGCCGCCGGGTGCGTGGTGGCGCATATCGACGGTGCCGAGGTCACCTTCAACCATCGCCCGCCGTACGTGACCAGCCTGATGGCAGTTCGGCCAGAGTTGGCGGCAGCCGTGGCTTCCGCAGTGCGCAGCTCCGCGTAGGCTAGGCGCCGTGTCGCTGACCGGCCTGGAGAATCTGCTCACTGATGATCCGGCGGCTCGCCAGTGGACCGCCGCGTCCCGGTCGCGCCAGCAGGTGTCCCTGCGGCTGACCGCACCCGCAGGGGCCTACGGTGTGCTGTCGGCGCTAGCCGCCCATCCAGACCACGGCGATCGGCCGTTGTTGGTGGTCACACCGACTGTCCGTGCCGCGGAGGACCTCACAGCCGAGATCGCGGAACTGCTGGGTGAGCATGCGGTTGCGCTGTTCAATGCCTGGGAGACGTTGCCGCACGAACGGCTCAGCCCAAGCGCCGACGTGGTGGGTCAACGCCTGGCCGTCTTGCGCAGACTCGCGGCGCCGAACCAGGAAGTCCCGGACTCAGCCCAAGGACCCCTGGCAGTGGTGGTGGCGCCAGTCCGGGCAGTGCTGCAACCCATCGTCGCCGGGCTTGGTCAGGTGGAGCCGGTGGCACTGCGCACGGGTGATGAGATCGCGCCGCTGGTCCTAGCCACGCGACTGACGGCCACCGGCTACGCCCGCACCGACCTAGTGGAACGCCGCGGACAGTTCGCTGTGCGAGGCGGAATCGTCGACGTCTTTCCACCCACCAGCGATCACCCGATCCGGCTGGAGTTCTTCGGCGACGAAGTCGAGCAGCTGCGCTACTTCGCGGTCACCGACCAACGGTCACTTGCCGTCACCGACCAACTCTGGGCGCCGGTCTGCCGGGAGCTCCTCCTCACCGACGACGTGCGTGCCAAAGCTGCGACGCAGCTGCGGGAGTATCCGCAGTTGGCGGATCTGCTCGGCCCGGTGTCAGAGGGAATCGCAGTGGAGGGGATGGAGGCGATCGCACCATTGGTGGTCGACGGGCTCACGACCTTGGCCGAGTTGCTGCCCGAGGATGCTGCCGTGGTGGTGGTCGATCCGGATCGAGTCGCGGCCCGCGCCGACGAGTTGGTGGCCACGTCTGAGGAGTTCCTGGCCGCAGGCTGGGACGTCGCCGCAGGCGGTGGAAAGGTGCCGGTAGCACTGGCGGAGTCGGCCTACCGTTCGCTCGCACAGATTCGGACCACGGCAGACCATCGAGGTCAGGCCTGGTGGCAGTTGACGCCGTTCTCCGCCGAGCCGACGGACGAAACCGAAACCGCGCCTGCCGAACGCAGCGAGTCGGGCATCGACCTGCGTTTGGATGCCGCCGGAGCCCCGCGCTACCGCGGCGATGTGCCGCTGGCGGCAACCGATATTGGTTCCCGGTTGGATGAAGGCGATCGGGTGATTGTGGTCGCGGGCGGGCACGGATCAGCCCAACGGCTGGTGGAACGATTCGCCGAACTCGACCTGCCCGCGCGGATTGCCGAGGCCGGGGACGTCGCCGGGGTGCACGGTGCTGGCAGCGCTGTTCCGAACAGTGACGAGCCGACCGTGGTGGTGACGACCGGACGCTGGCAGACCGGATTCGTCGACGATGTCGCCCGCCTGGTGGTCCTCACCGAATCAGACTTGATGGGCGCCTCGTCAACCACGCAAACACAGCGGATGCCCACGCGGCGGCGGCGCGCGGTTGATCCGCTGACCTTGGCCACGGGCGACTATGTGGTGCATGAGCAGCACGGTGTCGGCCGCTATGTGGAAATGATCGAGCGCACGGTTGCCGGCTCCACCCGTGAGTACCTGGTGATCGAGTACGCCCCGAGCAAGCGGGGCCAGCCGCCGGACCGGCTATTTGTGCCCACGGATCAACTGGATCAGGTGAGCCGCTACGTCGGCGGGGAAGCGCCTTCGGTCCACCGGCTGGGAGGTGCGGACTGGCAGAAGGCCAAGGGGAAGGCGCGCAAAGCCGTCCGCCAAATCGTTGATGGCCTGGTGAAACTGTATGCCGCCCGGCAGCGCGCCAAGGGGCGTGCGTTCGGCCCGGACACACCGTGGCAGCGCGAACTCGAAGACGCGTTTCCCTATCAGGAAACCCCCGATCAACTCGCCAGCATCGATGAGGTGAAGGCGGACATGGCCCAGCCGGTCCCGATGGATCGGGTGATTTGCGGCGACGTCGGCTTCGGCAAGACCGAGATTGCCGTGCGGGCCGCGTTCAAGGCTGTGGCCGATGGCACCCAGGTGATTGTGCTTGTGCCCACCACGCTGTTGGCCCGTCAGCACCTGCAGACCTTCACCGAGCGCTTCGCCGCGTTCCCGGTGAAAGTTGCCGGCCTGAGTCGATTCACGAGTGACGCCGAAGCTCGAGCCGTGCTGGCAGGGCTCGCGGATGGCAGCGTCGACGTCGTGATCGGCACCCACCGGCTGCTCGGCCCGAAGACGAAACTGAAGAATCTCGGGCTGGTCATCATCGATGAGGAGCAGCGTTTCGGCGTCGAACACAAGGAGCATCTCAAGGCCTTGCGCACGAACGTCGACGTGCTGACGATGTCAGCCACCCCGATTCCACGCACGCTTGAGATGGCCGTCACCGGGATTCGCGAGATGTCCACCATCACAACTCCGCCGGAAGAGCGGTTGCCGGTCTTGACCTTCGTCGGCCCCTATAACGACCGTCAAGTGGCCGCGGCGATCCGCCGGGAACTCACCCGCGACGGGCAGGTTTTCTTCCTGCACAATCGGGTGGCGTCGATCAACAAGATGGCGGCCAAGATCGCCGAATTGGTGCCGGAGGCCCGAATCGCGGTGGCACATGGGCAGATGAATGAGGACGCCCTCGAGAAGGTGATGGTGGACTTCTGGGAACGTTCCTTCGACGTGCTGGTGTCCACCACGATCGTCGAATCCGGCCTCGACATTCCGAATGCCAATACCTTGATTGTGGATCGCGCCGAACGCTTCGGGCTGAGTCAACTGCACCAGATTCGTGGTCGAGTCGGGCGTGGTCGGGACCGCGCCTACGCCTACTTCTTCTTCGATGCCGACACCCCCTTGAGTGAAACTGCCTACGAGCGGCTGAGCACCATCGCCGCGCACACGGACCTCGGATCCGGCATGGCTGTAGCCATGAAGGACCTTGAGATTCGGGGGGCGGGAAACCTCCTCGGTGGCGAGCAGTCCGGCCACATCGCAGACGTTGGCTTCGACCTCTACGTGCGGATGGTCGGCGAAGCACTTGCGGAAGTGAAGGGTGAGGGCGACGCTGTGGCCGAAGGTCCGGGCACCCGGGTGGAACTGCCGCTGGATGCGCACATCCCAAGGTCCTACGTGCCGGACGAACGTTTGCGCCTGGAGGCATACCGCCGACTCGCGGAGGCCAACACCGACGATGCCGTCACCGAACTGCACGACGAATTGGTGGATCGATACGGCCGCCTGCCCGACCCGGTGGAGGCCTTGGTCGCCGCCGCGCGGCTGCGGATTCGGCTCCGCGGAATTGGCGTCACCGAAATCACGGCAGCCGGCAACCGGATTCGGATTGAGGGCCTGGCATTGCCCGATTCGATGCAGGTGAGGTTGCACCGGCTCTATCCAGAGGCGACCCTGAAACCTGCAAGCAGGACGGTGCTCCTCCCGATGCCGAAGACCGCTAGAGTCGGGGGGAAACCATTGGTCGGATCCGACCTCATGGCATGGGTCGACAAGTTCATCGATTCAGTGGCTGGGCTCGCAACACCCGCCCGCTGACCACAAGGAGGCACACGTGATGATTCGCCGTCGGGTGAAGGTCGGGGTCGGCATTGCCCTGGCCGGGATGGCTTTGTCGGCCTGTGCTGGCACCTCCCAGGCTGGCTCGGCGGTGGTGTGGGATTCCGGTCGCATCACGGAGGAGCAGCTCGCCGAGCAGGTGGACATCATTGCGGCCATCGATAACCTCGATGTATCACCGCAACTGACGAACGAGGTACTCAACTTCCTTGCCCAGGAGGTCCTCATCACGGAGGCTGCCGACCGACTGGGGGTGTCTGTGACCCCGGGGAACGTGGAGCGGGGTGCCGTTGAGGCAATCGAAGCTAGCGGCGGGGAGGAAGAGATCGCCGCGAACCTGGCGGCAGCGTCGGAGGCCGAATTCGACGATTACGTTGAACTCATCGGCTCGTTGGTGCGCCGCAACCTGCTGCTCGAACAAATCGCTGAAAACCTGGCACCCGAGTCTGCCGAGTCTGGTCTGCCAGAAGAGGTGCTGGACTACTTGTCCGAGACCAGCGTGGAGATCAACCTCGGACACAAACCCGCGCTTCGGGGTGTGGGATCCGTTGAACCTGGCGGCACGGACGAATCCGGATCAACTTTCGCGCCCAGCCGACAATGCAGAGGCGGAGCTGCCCGAAGGCTTCATCCTGCCGGAGGGCAACTAGACCGACGCACTGCGCGAACTCGTGGCGGTGATGAACACCTTGAGATCGCCAGGGGGCTGCCCGTGGGACGCCGAACAGACTCACACGAGTCTGCTGCCGTACCTGCTTGAGGAAACTTACGAAACCATCGAGGCCGTGGAGTCCGGCGATATCGCAGGGCTAGAGGAAGAACTCGGCGATCTGCTGCTGCAGGTGGTGTTTCACGCGCGCATCGCATCGGAGTCGCCGTCGGGGTTCGATATCGACGACGTGGCCGCTGGAATCACCGAGAAGTTGATCCGCCGTCACCCGCACGTTTTCGCCGACGACGAGGTTCCGACCGATGGGGACGCTCGCTGGTGGGAACTGAAGCAGGCGGAGAAGAGTCGGACGTCGGTCACGCAGGGGGTTCCGCTGGGCTTACCTGCACTTGCGTTGGCCACAAAACTGCGGCACCGGTCTCGAGCCGGCGGCCTCGAGGTCGAGCCTGCGGATCCGCCCGCCCAGAGGGCCGCAGCGGAGCTGCTCGCTAGCTTCGGTGATGACCCGCACGCTTTGGGTGAGGTGTTTATGGCGCTGGTGGTGGAAGCCGATCGCAGGGGGTGGGACGCCGAATCGGTGGCCCGATCCGCGGCCAGGTCCTACCGCGACCGACTGCGCGCCGCCGAGACGGAACAATGACCCCGCGGGAGGTTGAGCGGGCGCGGCCGGGCGGACGACCACCGCCGGGCACCGGTGTGCTCCGTGCCGTCAAACTCGCCAACATGTCGGCCACGATGATGGCGCGGGCAGGTTACGGGCGGGTGCGGGTTTGGCGCGGGGAGAACCGTGCCAGTGTCCGCGACGAGGTTTCCCGAGCCAATGCGGCCACCATGCGTCACACCCTTGGTTCACTCAAGGGCGGCGCACAAAAGGCCGGCCAACTGCTCTCCACAGTGGATTCGCTGCTGCCGGCCGGAGAGTGGCGGGAAGCTGTGGATTCGCTGCAGGAGGCCGGCAATCCGGTTGGCTTCGACGTCATGGCCCCGGTGCTGGCGAAGTCGCTGGGGGCGAACTGGCGGGATCGGTTTGCCGAATTCGATCCGACGCCGGTGGCATCCGCCTCACTGGGTCAGGTGTATCGGGCGCGCTGGGCGGCCGACGGTCGCCAGGTGGCGGTGAAGGTTCAGTATCCCGGAGTTGATTCCGCGGTACGGGCCGATCTGACCGGCCTGACGTGGGCGCTGCGGCTGGCTGCACTCGTGAGTCCGGGGATGGCTGCTGCGCCGGTGGCTCACGAATTGCGCACCCGGGTTGAGGGGGAGTTGGACTACGTCGCCGAGGCCGATGCCCAGCGAACGTTCGCCCGCGCCTTCGACGGCGACGAAGACATCGCGGTGCCCGACGTGGTTACCGCCCGCTCGCAGGTGTTGATCACGGAATGGTTGACCGGCACCTCGCTGGCGCGGTACGCGGAGTCGGGTCCGCAGGATGGTCGCGATGTGGTGGGCACTCGCTTCCAACGGTTCACCCTGAGCTCGCCGGCCCGTACCGGCCTCTTGCATGCCGACCCGCACCCGGGGAACTTTCGGGTGCTGGACGATCAACGCCTTGGGGTGCTCGATTTCGGGGCTGTGGTGCCGATGCCCGGTGGCCTGCCCGAGACCTTCGGGCACTTGATCTCAGCAATGCGGTCCGACGATCCGGCCCAGGTACATAGCCGGCTGCGGCAGGCGGGGTTGGTGCGTGCGGGTGCCCAGCTTGACACCCGCGCCCTGATGGATTTCCTGGGCCCGTTCTCCGATCCTGCACGCCACGAAGTCTTCACTTTCAGCCCCTCGTGGCTACAGCAGCAGTTCGCGCGGGAACACGATCCGCGCAATCCCGACTATTCGGTGGCGCTGCAGTTGACCCTGCCACCGGAGCAACTCATGACTCATCGGGTCTGGTTGGGAGTGGTGGGCGTGCTGGCACGGTTGAACGCCACAGTTGAGGTGCTGCCCGAATTGCGGCGCTGGCTGCCCGGAATCACCTGAGGTCCAGGCGCTCTCTGGCGGCCGACAGGTGTGGGCCTTCGCGCACGGAGCGGGGGACTCGCGCCAAGGCGGTGCGCATTGATCGCAGAGTCACCGTGGCTTGGACGTCGAGCATCGGCCCAGCGGCCATGAACCTGCCCGCCGGGGCGAAGATGCCCCCCAGCAGGGGCACTCCGGCCTCCGACAACCCTCCGGCCAGCGACCCCCGAACCCTCGACGGCAGCAGGGCGAAAGCCGTCGCCACTATGGTCGCCCACCCGGGGGCAGCAGGGGTCAGCCAGCGGACTTTGGTCGGCATCGGTGGGATCAATGCGAATCGGACGAAGTCGACTGCCTGTTCGGTGGCGACCAGGCTGGGTGCGATCGAATGCATGTACAACTTCAAGGAGGCAACATCGGTGAAGACGTCCGCTGGGTCCAAACCCACGAGTTCTGCGGCAATGCGCTGTTCGAATACATAACGATCGGCCTCATCGGCGGACATGGGTGCGCCGGAACGCCGGTAACAGTCCAAGAGCGAATCGACGAAGCCCGCGTGAACCCACAGCAACCAGTCCGGATCGTCTAGACCAAGCCGATGATGCAGGCGCCGAACCATGCTCGCGGCGCGCTCCGCCTCCTCGCTGGTGCCGTAAGTGATCGCGCCGATGTATTCGGCCGTTCGGGCCAGCCGACCCCAGGGATCACGGCGGTAGTCGCTGGCCTCAGCGGCGGCAATCATCGGGCCAGGGAGCATGGTTTGCAGCAGGATCGCCCGCACCCCGCCGATTCCGATCACCGGATCGGAGTGGACCCGCCAGGTGATGGAACTCGGGCCGAAGAGTCCAGGATCCGAAGATGTCGTGTCTGGCTGTCCGTAGGTCAACTCTGGCACGGTTCAAGTGTGACCGGATTCGAGACTTCCCGCACCTGCTCGGGGTGCCAACTGTTCACTTTCAGATCTTGTGCCGCTGGGCAGCATCGGGGTCCAGTTGGCCGCTAGGGTGAGGCGAACTCGTTGACCTATCGAACAATGGAGGGGCCCCGTGGCCATCATTGAAGGCGTCATCTCGCGCGAAATCCTCGACTCCCGTGGCAATCCGACTGTTGAGGTGGAGGTCCTCCTCGACGATGACACTGTCGCCCGCGCGGCGGTCCCCAGCGGTGCCTCCACCGGTGCTTTCGAGGCCGTGGAATTGCGCGACGGGGAAGAGCGCTTCGGCGGCAAAGGTGTGCTGAAGGCGTGCGCTGCAGTGGAAGACGAAATCGCCCCCGAGGTCATCGGTACCGAGGCGAGCGACCAGCGCCTGGTCGACCAGCTGATGCTCGACCTGGATGGCACTCCGAACAAGGCCCGGCTGGGCGCCAACGCCATCCTCGGTGTTTCGCTCGCGGTTGCTCGCGCCGCCGCAGAGAGCGCGGGACTGCCCCTGTTCCGTTACCTCGGTGGCCCGAACGCGCACGTTCTTCCCGTGCCGATGATGAACATCCTCAACGGCGGCTCCCACGCCGACAGCAACGTCGACATCCAGGAGTTCATGATCGCCCCGATCGGCGCGACCACCTACCCGGAGGCATTGCGCTGGGGTGCGGAGGTCTACCACTCGCTCAAGAGTGTGTTGAAGGGCGAAGGGCTGGCCACCGGCCTCGGTGACGAAGGCGGGTTCGCCCCCAACCTGCCCAACAACCGAGCCGCGCTCGACCTGATCATCACCGCGATCGAGAAGGCCGGGCTCACCCCGGGCCGCGACATCGCGCTGGCGCTGGACGTCGCCGCCACCGAGTTCTGCACCGATGGCTCCTACCTGTTCGAAGGCGCTGACCGTTCGGCGGAGTGGATGACCGCCTACTACGAAAGCCTGTTGGACTCGTACCCGATGGTGAGCATCGAGGACCCCCTCGACGAGGATGACTGGGCAGGTTGGGCGCACATCACCGATGCAGTCGGGGACAAAGTGCAACTCGTTGGCGACGACCTCTTCGTCACCAACCCCGAGCGGCTTGCCCGCGGCATCGCCGAGGGCGCCGCGAACGCGCTGCTGGTGAAGGTGAATCAGATCGGTAGCCTCACCGAGACGTTCGACGCGGTCTCCATGGCTCAGAACGCTGGATTCGCCTGCATGATGAGCCACCGTTCGGGCGAGACAGAGGACACTTTCATTGCCGATCTGGCGGTGGCGGTCAACTGTGGACAGCTCAAGACCGGCGCCCCAGCCCGCACCGAACGCGTCGCGAAATACAACCAGTTGCTGCGAATCTCCGAAGAACTTGACGATGCGGGCACCTACCTCGGCGCGTCGGCCTTCCGTCGGTTCCAGTTGTAGGCGACGCTAGGACGCATGTCCGCGAAGCTTGCCAATCCTGCTGTTCGAGCAGGGATCCTCGCGCTGGTCGCCATCGTGATCGCCATGAGTCTTGCGGTGCCGTTGCGTTCTTTCGTGCGGCAATCCGGGGACAATGCGGCGTTGGCGGCGGAGATCGCGGACAAGGAACGCAACATTGCCGAACTGCAGTCCGAGATCGACAACTGGAACGATGAGGCCTACGTCGAAGCCCAGGCCCGGGCTCGCTTGTCCTACGTGTTTCCGGGTGAAACCGGGTACGTGGTGGTAGACGAAGGCGGTTCCAGCGATAGCCGGCTGCCGGAGAAATCCGACGACTTCACTTCTGGGTCCTGGTACGAACGGTTCTGGGCGAGTGTCGAAGACGCCCGTTAGCCCGATCGACTACTCGGCAGTGGTCGGCCAACTCGGTCGACCACTGCGGGGTGAAGTGTCGGTAGCCCATAGGTGTCCGTGTGGGCAACCGGATGTGGTGGCCACCGCACCGCGACTCGATGACGGATCCCCCTTCCCCACCGCCTTCTACCTCACGTGTCCCCGGGCGGTGGCAGCGGCGTCCACCCTGGAATCCGAGGGGGTGATGCCGCTGCTGCAAAGTCGGCTGGAGTCGGATGCCGAATTTGCCGCTGCCTACCGTCAGGCCCATGAGGATTACCTGCGCCGCCGGGTGGAACTCGGTGGGGAAGTGGCCGAGATCGCGGACTACTCCGCCGGCGGTATGCCCACCAGGGTGAAATGCCTGCACGCCCTGGTGGCGCATTCCCTAGCCGCGGGTCCCGGTGTGAATCCGGTGGGCGATGAGGTTCTCCGCTTGCTACACGAGCGCGGATTGTGGCCGACTGATTCGACCTGTGTGCCGCGCGTGGTCGCCGCGGTCGACTGCGGCACGAACTCGATTCGGTTGCTCATCGCGCGGTGGGACCCGCAACTACAGGCGTTGGTCGACATTGAACGCACCATGCGGGTCGTACGTTTGGGCGAGGGGCTGGAGTCCACTGGGGTGATTTCCGAGGCCGCGCTTGAGCGCACGTTCGCGGCGGTCGACGAATACGCCGCGGCGATGCGCGCCGCAGGGGTGGGTGCGGTGCGATTCGTGGCCACATCGGCCTCCCGCGACGCCAAGAATCGGGACGACTTCGTTGCCGGCGTTGCCCAACGGCTCGGGGTGGTCCCAGAAGTGATTTCCGGTGACGAGGAAGCCCGATTGTCCTTCACCGGAGCGGTGTCGTCGCCGCAAGTGGCGGCAGTGGCAGCCACGCCACGGTTGGTGGTGGATATTGGCGGTGGCTCAACCGAGTTCGTGTTCGGTTCGGAGACGCCGCAAGCCAGTCGAAGCGTGGACATCGGGTGTGTGCGTTTGGCTGAGCGACGGTTGTTCTCGGATCCGCCAACGGACGCTGAGATCGCCGCGGTGGCTGCCGATGCCGATGCCGCGATCGCCCTGGCGGCAGCCGAGGTGCCGATCTCCTCGGCGGCCAGCTTGATCGGACTCGCCGGTACCGTGACCACGGTGGCGGCTATCGCCATGGGCTTGCCGGAGTACGACGCCGACGTGCTCCACGGTGCACGAATCAGTGCAGCCGACGTGCATCGGGTGGCTGCGCAACTGGCCGGGATGACCTTGGCCGAACGATTGGCGATGCCGGTGATGCATCCAGGGCGTGCCGACGTGATCGTGTCCGGTGCGACGATTCTCTCGCGGATTGTGACCGCGACCGGGGTGGATCACGTGGTCGTCAGTGAGCGCGACATTCTCGATGGGATTGCTGCCGATGTGGCCGCTGGCGCGGGCGAATCTCCCTTGTGGCGTGAATGATGGTGATATGGAGTTAGTTGTGACGGTCGTCAGCCACGATCGACCGGGTTTGATTGCCGATGTGACCGGGGTGCTGGCCGACCTGGGTGGCAATCTCGAATCATCGTCGATGACGCTGCTACAGGGTCATTTCGCGTGGACTCTGGTGGTCGACATCGCCTGCGACGTGGAGACTTTGCGATCCGAGTTGTTGGCGGCATGTCCTACGGGGGTGACAGTCAGTGAGCTTGCGGATGAGGACGAGTCGAATGCCGTCGTGGGTGACCGCGTCGTCGTCAACCTCAACGGCGCGGACCGGCGGGGAATCGTTGCCGCTGTTACGCGGGTCTTGGCCGATCGCGGGGGCAACATCGTGGAACTCAGCACACATCTTCACGGCGGGATGTACATCGGCACCGCGGAAGTTGAGTTTGCCCAGCGGATCGACCTGGAAGCGTTGACGGCTCGGCTGCACGAGGTCGCCACGGAGATCGGCGTGAGCGTGACCGCGCACCGCGAGGACGCCGACCTGCTGTGAACCGTTCTGCACCGTCGACGTTGGGCGTCGCATTGCCTCCTGGCACGATTCGGCCAGTGGTGGTGGCGCCGGCGGAGGTGTTGTCGAAACGATGTGAGGAAGTCGATCCGGCAGCTCCGGAGATAGTGGAACTGGCCGCTGACCTTGTCGCCACGATGGCGGTGTCGCCAGGTTGCGTTGGCCTCGCGGCGAATCAGATTGGCCATGGCTTGCGCGTGTTCAGCCTCAATGTGGTGGGCCACCCGAAGACTCGAACAACCCACGGCGCCTTTGTGTTGTGCAATCCGCGGATTGTCGCGGCCTCGCGGAATGTGAAGGGTCGTGAGGGTTGTATGTCGGTGCCGGATTGGACCGGCGACGTCAAACGCGCCACCCGAATCGAAGTGGTGGGTCAACTGCCCATTTCGGCCGAGGAGGTGGTGTTTCGCACCGACGGATTCGAAGCAGTCGCGATCCAACATGAAATTGACCACCTCGACGGGGCGCTGTTCCTCGACCGCCTCGTCGACGCCCGCGCCCTGCACCGCCGGGTGGTGTACCAGTAGTCCCTCGGCGCTGGCATCCATGCCTTGCGTACGTGCCCGGGGCGGGACTCGAACCCGCATGCCCCATATGGAGCCGAGGGGTTTAAGCCCTCTGCGTCTGCCATTCCGCCACCCGGGCCGGAGAACTGCAGCAGCACAACTCTAGTTGCCTACGTCTCATTTTTGTGATGCCTAGGTGCGCGTTGGAATCGAATGTCCCAGGATTCGGTTACCTTTGTGCCATGCAGGGCACACGAAGCACCTTGCGTGAATAGACCAACAGCAATCAGGCCCACGTACCCAGGAGGATACTTTGGCAGGCAACCCAGTTCTCGCCCGATTTGAGAAGGAGGCGGAGCAGCCCGGCTCTCTATACGCGGAAGGAACCAACGCGTACGCGCAGGCGGGCGGCTCGGCGCAGGCAGCCGTGCGGCAGTCAGCCGCTGGAACCACCGGAACGCCCACCTACGGAACGCCGGTAGGCACGCCGGATCGCCGGATGACGATCGACGACGTTGTGGTGAAGAGCGGCATCTCGTTCGCCATCTTGCTGGTGTTCGCAGTGATCGGCTGGAACCTCGGCGGAGTGATGCAGCTCTTCGCCTTCGGATCAGCCCTGGTTGCCTTCGTGCTGGCCATGGTCATCTCGTTCAAGAAGACTTCCAGCCCCATCCTCGTGATCCTCTACTCCGCGTTTGAGGGACTGTTCCTTGGCGCCATCAGTGCGTGGTACCAGTCGTTTGGCGAGGCAAACGGTAACGGCAACCTTGTGCTGCAGGCCGTCACTGCCACGTTCGTGGTCTTCTTCGTGACGCTGTTTGCCTACAAGTCCGGCGTGATCAGGGTCACCGAGAAGTCTCGCCGGATCTTCATGATCATGCTGTTCTCCTACCTGGGTATCGCATTGCTCTCGCTGGTTGCCGCGCTCTTCGGCGTCGGCGGCGGTTGGGGCTTCTACGGCGTTGGTCCGCTCGGGATCATCATCTCGCTGTTCGCCGTGGGTCTTGCGACCTTCTCCCTGGTGATCGACTTCGACGGCATCGTCCGCATGACCGAGTACGGCGTCGAAGAGAAGGAATCGTGGCGGATGGCCTTTGGTCTCATGGTCAGCCTGGTGTGGCTGTACCTGGAGATCCTGCGCCTGCTGGCGATTCTGCAGCGGAACTAGTGTCGATTGACACCTGACTTGACCTGACCTGACCTGACCTGACTTGGCGGTTTGATCGTCGCCGAAGGTTTCTCGGGCACGCGACAGTGGCCTCGCCCCTCACGGGCGGGGCCACTTTCGCTTTGGGGGGTGATCAACGCGGTCGGTGGTTGGGTTTGCGGTGATCAACGCGGTTGGTGGTTGGGTTTGTGGTGATCAACGCGGTCGGTGGTCGGGTTGGTGGTGATCAACGCGGTCGGTGGTTGGGTGTGTGGTGATCAACGCGGTTGGTGGTTGGGTTGGTGGTGATCAACGCGGTCCGCGGTTGGGTTTGCGGTGATCAACTGGCCCGTTTTCCCTACTGGGCTCCGCGTTGATCATGGGTTGCCCTACTGGGACCAGCGTTGATCATCGCGGGAGGTGGTCGGGGGTGGTCATCACGGTCGGTGGTTGGGTTTGCGGTGATCATCGCGGTCGGTGGTTGGGTTTGCGGTGATCAACTGGCCCGTTTGCCCAACTGGGCCACGTGTTGATCATGGGTTGCCCTAATGGGCCCCGCGTTGATCATGGGTTGCCCCACTGGGCTGTCGATTGACATGCAAGTTGGGGATCGACCCTCGTCGCATAGGAGTTCGCCCCTGTTTTCGCGCTGACTCTGGCACGACTGCGGCGGCCCTGCACATCTTTCCGGTGGGCCCGGTCGCCGACCGTTTGCTGTACCCAGCTCCTACACCTCCCAGCACAGCGTCACCCTCTGGCCGTGCGCCAGTAGAAACGTGACGTGCTTCCCCAACCAGGTGCGGCGTCCCCACCACCTGTTCCAAAAAGGGCATGCGTTCCACAGCGATCAGGCTGTGGCATCGGCCCTACCGGCGGGCACGGTCACCTGTCATGCGAACCTTCCTCACCCCCGACCGTGCCGCCCGGCAGCGGAGCGGCTTCATCCTGATCGTGCTGATCGCCACCGTGACCGTCATCTCCATCCTCGCGGCGGTGGCGCTGGTCAGTGCCCAGTCAGCAATCGATCGGGTCAACCAGCGGGCCGTACAAGCCGCGGCCGTGCAGTTCACCCGCGACTTCACCGGCTCTGTCGCCTCCGGTTCCGACCCGACAGAAGCATTGAACGCTGCCGCCTCCGCTAACGCCGGCACCCCGGTGATCGTGGGTACCACCGCCACCCAGGCAGGCCCGCTGCGCATCTCCACCAACAGCCCTGGGGCTCCGGGCAGTGTCGCGATCGGCAAAGGCGGGGCATACGCCCACATCACCCTCACCGGCGACCTCACCCAGAAATCGGGCGGTGACCAAGGAGACGACGGTGTCAGTCGCATTATTCGCACCAACGTGCTCGACCAGGGCGTGTCCGCCACCGAAGACCCCGATGTGATCAACCCGGGCCAAATCGTTCCCGCCGCCACGGACAGCAAACAGGCGCTGTCATCGTTCATGTCCCGCGTCGGTGGCGCCGGAAGCGAGGCCTTCGCCGGAGCTTCCATCGCCGCAGACGGCTCGGTCTACCTCGTCGGCCACTTCACTGGCACCGCCTCGTTCGGTTTGCACACGGTCACCTCCGCTGGTGGCTTTGACGGCTACATTGCGAAAACTGACCCGGCCGGGCGCTGGCAGTGGGTGACCACTTTCACCGGGCAAGGCCTATGGTCGGTCCCGACACACACCGGCTGCAGCACCGCAATCCAAGCCAAGCGCGGCCATTTGGGTCCGCCTCAAGCCGACGCCACTAACTATGGGTTTTGATGAGGTTGTCTGAGGAGATGTCCTGCAGGAAGGCCAGGACGTCCGCACGGATCTGGCCGTCGGGCGCGTTGAAGGATCCCTCTAATTCCCGGATCAGAGCGCCCACGGTGATCGGTTCGGCCAGCAGTTCCCAGATCCGCCGACCGACCGAATCCAGGGTCACGTAGTTGTTCGACGACATGCTGAGGATCACGAGCTCATCGTCGATCTCGGTGGACATCAGTCCAGGTGCTCGGGTGACTGTCGTATCCAAGGCGAACTCCATGTCGTGCCTCCTGCAAGGGGGTCGGGGGAACTGCTCGGGTGCTCACTTCGCGCCTGCGCCTTCCGGGCAGTCTGCCAAATATCCAAGCCTCGCCATTATCGGCCCGTGCGCCAGCGTCACAGCTGACACCTGCGCGGGCGTCAACTGGCCACGCCAGGCACCGCTGCGCCCATTTCGGAAGAAGCGCTCGGCGGAAAACCCCGGCCGTTCCCGGAACCCGCCGCGCAGTTCCTGTGCTTGGACTTGTGCGAAACTGGCATGCTCGACTGCGCGCTCAACCCGGTCGGTGTTGGTGTCCCATCCCAGGAATTCGACCACCCGGGCGAATTGCGCGACCGGGTCTGCGAGCAAGTCCTCATACCGCACCAAACAGAGTCGCAGCTGGGGAGCGTCCACCCAACTGGCGACGTGAGTGCTCCACGACCCCATGAACACGGGAAGCTGCTCACGGGCGATCGTGTCGGCGGTGATCCTGCCCCACTGCGGATCGTTCATACGTGCGATCGCTTCGTCAAGGCTCAAGCCGTAGTGGCTGGCGAACGAGGGCACTACATCCAGCGGGTTACGCACGATGTAGACAGCGCCAGCCGTGGCATCGGGAGGGATAAGGGGCTCACCTGTGTCAACCGGGTGCCAGGCGTCGTGGATCTTCATCAGCAGTGGTTCCGGCTCGTGGTGGGCCATCAACCGATACACCTCGGGTCGAAGTCGTTCCACCAAATCCGGTGGGAGTAGCGACGCCTCCAGCCCGGCCCACTCGTCGAACCAGAGTCGGGAACTGGCAATCGGTCCTCCATCCAGCCGATTGATGTCGGCCGGTTCATCTGAGTCCTGGCGGTAGTTGGTCAGCAGTATCCGCAGCCAGGTGTTACCCGACTTCGGGTACGAGGCAAGCCAGGTGATCTCACCCATTGATGATCGCCTCGACGATCTCGTCCAGCGACCACCGTTCCTGGGGTCGGGTGATCCGCCAGACTCGCACGCTCCGGGCGAGCGCGGCCTGCACCGGGAAGCAGGCGGGTGTGTCCGCTGCCAACAACGGCCCATAGATGCAGTCCTGCAGCGCATCGAACAGTTGCGCTCCGTGTAGCCGCTTGACGCGCACCTGCGACTCTGGGCCTGTGACCAGCAGGTAGAGGTCTGCCAGCGCTACTGGCTGCACGGATGCCACCTGCACAGGGATCACCGCTTTGGAGCGCATCGAATATCGGGACACACTCTCCTCACCTAGGCCGAGGGCGGCCACCGCCTCGGGTGTCAGATGCATCTCACCGACCCCCGGAGCGACCGTCACCCGGCGATCTGCTGCGATGCTGACCGCCGCGACATCATCGGCAACCATGCTGGCACCCTTGGTGAGCAGGGCCGCAGCGGTGGTCGATTTGCCTGCGCCGGACAGCCCGCTGATCGCGACAGCACCCCGAGGCAGGCGCAGTGTATTGGCATGCAACACGAGCACACCTCGATTTCGCAGCACGGCCGCCATAAGGTTGTGCACAATCTGGAACGACACCATCGAGGTATCCGGCTGTGCGGATGCCTGGTATGTGATCCGGTCACCACCCTCGACGAGGAACCGTCCAACCGCAGGCCCGCATCGCAGCAGGAATACCCCGGGGGCGGCCTGCCAGTAGTCCCCCCGGGCAGTTGCGTGATCCAAGTCGAATGGCACTTCTCCGTGTCGCAGTTCAACGTCTGGCGACGTGGCGTCAGTTGAATGTTCCACCCCAAGTAGGGCGAAAGGCACTCGAACCTTCAGTCCGAATAACGTGTAGTCAGGCATAACAAGAAAACCCCGAACCCTGGGACGACAAAGAATTGCATCCAGCTACACAGAAGGAACCAAGTATGCCGAGCAACAAACCAACGCATTCCCAGATAGACCAGTGCTTCACTGGAGGTATCGGTTGTACAGCGGGCAGACTGCCAAAAATCCAACACTTTGTCTTGTCTGACAGAAACCCAGGCCTGTTCTCCCGCCGATACTCGCAATCGCTATTTCGCTAGTCCGATTCCTCGGACGCGAAGTCGGGCCCACTGCCAGTTCCCGAAAGCGTACGGCTCAGTTCCCTGCGGTTGATCTGAGGGGAAGACCACGTCGTCTTCTCTTTCGACATTTTTACCCTTTTCTGCGATTTTCTTGCATCGGTAGGCTATCCGTTGCTGTCTCGGTGCCAACACGTACTCAGGCAGGCAGCGTCACCTACTTCAGGAACATGATCAACTTTACCGGCAACTTGGCATGAGCAGTTCGGAGCCTCCGAATCACCGTGGATGGGCTTCTTTACGGACCGTCGGCTAATACTGGCAGCCCCGACGCGCTGAGGGCCACTGGAACCAGATCGTCTTCCAGGACTTGCCAGCCGCGTTCCGCTATCGCGGCTGCGAGGGTGGACTTGCCCGTCCACGACATCCCGCATACAACACTGGCATGTGCAGGGCTATCGTTGGGAGGGATAGCCGCCGCGGCGTGGAGGGCGAGATGCCCGCGTTGGAAATGGGCTGCGGCTCGGGGGGTTGCCTCGGCGATCTGCGCGACCGAGTCTGGTGGGGCTTCGGGAGCAGGGAATGCTGAGATGTCCCCATCGATTTTGATGTGCAGTGGGAGAAGTGCGAAGAAAGACCAAAGGGTGCTGGGGCATAATTATCGAGCTCATAACACTCTCGGGGTGGATAGGGGGATGAGCCCAAGGACTTGTTGGCCGCTGTCACACCCCATCAGACAAGGCCTAGCCGTCAGGGAATACTGCTCCCGGTACTACCGTCGGTGAGGCTGCCCCCGCCAGTTAGGGTCCGACGCAACTCAGTGCGCTCGACGTTCGGACGTGTCCACGTCAGTTTTTGCGCTGTCATTCAAGTCTCCTATCACGAACATTTTGTGAAACCGTACCAGGCGCTCGGTTGTTTACCGGAAGGGACGACGGTCCAGGGAGCCTGGCTCTCGGATTTTTCCTGGCATCGCTTCCGGGGGTGAGGTGAGTCGATCGTCTGCGGCGAAGTGCGGTGCCTCGTCACACCAGATGGCCCTTCAACGAAAGGGGTGCGTGTTTCAGTGGTCGACACACGCCGGTTGGCCCCGGGTTTTCCTGCTGGTGTGAGGCCAGGGGATATCTGGGCCTCTCACGGGTGAGCAGTGGAGGTCTTCCGGGTGCTGTGAGACACAGTGATGGGCGGGTAGGTGCACGAACTGTTGCGTTGGCGTGTGACGTTGTTGGAGATCACGGTGCACTGCTACGTGTGCGAGGGTTTCGGGTATTTATGGCACCAAGACACCTCGGCAACGACCGAGGAACTGTCCAACCGCAGGCCCGCATCGCAGCAGGAATACCCCGGGGGCGGCCTGCCAGTAGTCCCCCCGGGCAGTTGCGTGATCCAAGTCGAATGGCACTTCACCGTGTCGCAGTTCAACGTCCGGCGACGTGGCGTCAGTCAACGGTTCCACCCCAAGCAGGGCGAAAGGCACTCGAACCTTCAATCCGAATAACGTGCAGTCAGGCATCGTTGCGCTCGCTGTCGGCCCCAGCACCACCCGAAGCATCCCCGTGGGCCGTGACCCTGGCCACGAGGTCGGCGACGTCCTCGATGCAGTCGACCCCGCGAGGGCGGTCAAGTTGCCACACCTCAACGTTGGTCGCAAGTGACGAAACCAGGCGGGCGAACGAGGCCGGTTCTAGCAGTGCGTCAGCCACGTGGCTTTGGTACACCGATCGTGTCAGCAGGTCGAAGATCTTGGCACCAGTGGCCCTCTTCACGCTCAATTCGGAGCCGCCGGGCAGGCGCAACAGGATGACCCAACGCACGGGGACTTCCGGGCGCTCGGCTAATACTGGCAGCCCCGACGCGCCGAGGGCCACCGGAACCAGATCGTCTTCCAGGACTTGCCAGCCGCGTTCCGCTAGCTCGGCTGCGAGGGTGGACTTGCCCGTCCACGACATCCCGCATATGACACTGGCATGTGCAGGGCTAGCGTTGGGAGGGACAACCGCCGCGGCGTGGAGGGCGAGATGCCCGCGTTGGAAATGGGCTGCGGCTCGGGGGGTTGCCTCGGCGATCTGCGCGACCGAGTCTGGTGGGGCTTCGGGAGCAGGGAATGCTGAGATGTCCCCATCGATCACCGTATAGTCAGCAACGCCAGGCACGCTCATGTGGAATCGTGAGCCGTCTAGACGCCACAACAGGCCGTTGGGTTGGAGTGACATCTACTCTTCTGCGGTGTCGCGCATTTGATGTGCAGTGGGAGAAGTGCGAAGAAAGACCAAAGGGTGCTGGGGCATAATTATCGAGCTCATAACACTCTCGGGGTGGATAGGAGGATGAGCCCAAGGACTTGTTGGCCGCTGTCACACCCCATCAGATAAGACCCAACCGTCAGGGAATACTGCTCCCGGTACTACCGTCGGTAGGCTGCCCGAGCCAGTTAGGGTCCGACGCAACTCAGTGCGCTCGACGTTCGGACGTGTCCACGTCAGTTTTTCCTCTGTCATTCAAGTCTCCTATCACGGCAACTTGTGAAACCGTACCAGGCACCAGGGGACGTTGGTCAAGGCCTTGTTCTATGTGGCCTCCTCCGCGACGAATAGCCCGGCCATCAGTCCGCGCGTCAGCGTCGTCACCGCAAGCCGAAACGACTCGGGGGTGTCCTCAGTTCGCACGATCTCCCACGTTCGTCGCAACAGCCGAGCATCGACCACATCCGCAGCTGGCCCAGAAGCCACCTCGTCGAGCGCTGCCTCCACCTCCCCAACGCTGCGCCGCAGGCGGATCGCGACATCACCAGCCTGGCGGCCCCGGTTGCGGTTGAGGCGCACCTCATCCGGCAGCCGTCCAGCCATCGACGTCCGGATTAGCCACCTGTCGGTGTTGGTGCCCGGGTCGATGAACACCTCATCGGGCACCGACCAGGAATAGGCCAACAGGCGTGCGTCGGCGCTGGGATCACGGATCTCCACCCCTGCTGCCCGGCCCGCCTGGGCATGCAGCGCCCCGACGAAGGATCGGCCAGGTTGAAGAAAGTTCCGCATTTGAAGCGGTGTCCGCGGGGGCAACTGGTCCGGGTCGGCATCGAAGCGTTCCGTCAGCCGAAGCCGACGGGCGAACTCAGGGTTGATCGCAGTGTGTATGAACCGGTCCTTGCCGTGCCGCACGCGGCGAACACCCCGCACCGCCCCAGGAGGAACGCGCTGCCGCGCCTCGGCGTGCGCCCATGCTCGGACAGAATTCCGGTTGCGCCAGCGGTAGGCCATCGACTGCGAAAAAGAGCTGCCAGCCCACGACAGGCCGGCGTTTCCGCACTGCCCTATCAGCAGCACACTGCAGCCTTGCTCGGCCGCCATCTGATTCAGGGCGATCATCCAGTACGCGTTGCCCGCCGAATGTCCGGGTTCCTGCTGGATCTCAAGTTGCCGACGAATCCCCGCCATCGGGCTGATATCCACCGCGTCCACCGGATACAGACCGACGTTGCCCGCGTGCTGAGAGATCATCCGGGCGTAGGGCAACTCGTCACCAAAACGCTTCGGCACAAACGCGCTCGTGTCCGCGATCGGCACCGAGGTGTACGCCTGGATACGCTCCCCTGGGAGCATCTCAGCCGCGGTGACAGTGATCGAACTGGAGTCAAGACCGCCGCTGAGCGTCGAACCGAGAGCCCCGCCGTCATCGCGGCGCAGTCGTGCCCGGACCGCCTCATCGAAAACCTCGGTGAAACCCTCCACGTACTCGCGGTGATCCTTCAACCGCAGCTCCGGGGTGTCCTCAAGAAACCAGTACTGACTGGTACGCACGGATTGCGGCGTGACTGTGATGGTGTGCGCCGGCGGCAGCCGCTTGATGCCGGTGCGCACCGTTCGCTCGCCGTGATACGCCGGCCACGACACCAGCACCTGCGCCACATATAGCTCATCAATCTGGCCGGGCACCAGATTCAGATCGATCAACACCTGCTGTTCGCTGGCGAACGCGAACGTGCCCTCGGTGAGCGCGTAGTACAACGACGTCATGCCGAAGTGGTCGCGGGCCAGGAACACCTCACGGCTGTCCGGATGCCACACCGCAAAAGCCCAGTCGCCGTAGATCCGCTGCACACAGTCCGCACCCCAGCGGGTGTACGCACGATGGATCAAGTTCGCATCGTCGTGCTTAGCGTCGGTTGGTTGGTAGGTGCCCCACTCGCGGGCATCCAGCCCTAGTCCCGACAGCAACTCCTTGCGGTTGTCCACCCGCGCCGATGCTACACACACCGTGCCATCTGGGGCTTGCGACGACACCCGGCCCATAAAACGGGCACCGGGGCCAGCCCAACCCTGACCGGGTAGGTCTTGGCGCAACGGTTCGTCACGCCGGGAGATCAGACCGGACATCGTGGGGATCACGCGCACCTCCGCGGGCTAGCGCCCATTGTGACTGGCGGGGTCATCCGGTGAACCTTCCCACCGGCACATACACGTTGTTCTGCGTCGCTCCAGTGACCACCACCGGCCCTTGCTCCAACCACGCGTGGGCACTCGACCGACCGCCAGAGCGGGACATCCCCAAAGTCACCGTCACGGGCAATCCACGCACACGAAGAAGTCGCGCCCCCGTCAAAGCCTGCGCCAGACACGTCGAGGTCCAGGGCGTGCGCGCGGCCACGGCGGTCACCGCCCGGCCCGTATCCACCGCGACCTCCCTGTCGACCCGGCCCCCCGCTATCGGTTCCGGTGACGGCCGCAACCCCAGGAACCCGGTGATGCGACGCAATGGAACCGTATTGACCGCTAGCGACATGGGCGGCAGCCACAACGCAGCCGACAGGATCAGTCGGCGCTGTCGCGGCGTCAAGGCCCGCCACTTGCGCCAGGCCGGGGCTGGAGCTTCTCCACGGCGGTGACTGTTCACGCCTGCCACGGACGTCACGGACGAGTTCACAAGAACGGCCATCGTGACCTACGCCTCGCAGACCACAGGGCCCAGTTCGACTAACGACCCAACCAAGCGCTCAACATAGGCTCGATCTCCACGATGTCCGCATCGAACTCTGTCGACAGGATTCCGGCGATCCGGCCGACAGTGCGTTGCTGGTCCAGCGCCGTCCAGATGGACGCACCGACATCATCCAACTCGACGTACTTCAACTCCGCCGACAACACGATGAGGGAATCAGCCACTCCTGCGGAAAGAGTTCCAGGTGCTTGCTGGTAGGTATTCATGGCTCCACTCCACTCCGTGACGCACGGGTGCCGTGCAAGGAGACGCTATCGCCCGGCCTTGCGATGTGCCTGCCGGTGACGTTGCATCAGCGTATCGGGAACATAGAAGGCCCTAAGGTGCACCCGTCCATGCTGCCCAGGCCACATATTGCATGGTTGATGGCAAGCCCCCTCGCCCCTCTGACGGCGCCGGGGGCTGGTGGGTGTCCGGAAGCGTGTGGGGTAGGCCGCTTCCGGTGATACCAGGCGCAGGCCCGCAACCCACTACGGTCGGCGCGTTTATTGAGCAAAGTCCGCGCTGACGGCACCCGCACTTCCTTGACCCAGCCTCCCCTCTCGGGGCGTCTCACCTCTGACGGGTTCGGCGGTGCCGTACTTGCAGCAGTGACACCACTCACCAGCACTGTCACGTTGGGGAACGGGGTCACCCTGCCCGCCAACACCTCAGGTGGGCTGCTCAGTTTCGTTGCTGCCCGCATCGCTGCAGACGGAACCTGGCTGTGGGCGGGGTCGGCACCCACAACTGTGACCGGCGTCGTACCCCAACTCTGTGGATAAGGCTGGATGCGGTGCGGCTGGCCCCAAACGGTTCAGTTCTCGTGTCCGGGCAATTCTTCAACAAGGTCCTTTTCGACCAGCCTGTTGTGGCTGAAGTCACCTCATTCGGCGGCACCGACGGCATCGTCATCCGCTTCTATCCCACCAGCCGAATAACCCCCCGAGCCCCACGCGGCACCCGAGGTGCCAACTTGGATGTCAATCGACAACTAGTGTCGATTGACATCTGACTTGGCGATGTGACCGTCGCTGAGGGTTTCTCGCGCACGCGAAAGTGGCCTCGCCCCTCACGGACGGGGCCACTTTCGCTTTGGTGGTGATCAACGCGGTCGGTGGTTGGGTTGGTGGTGATCAACGCGGTCCGCGGTTGGGTTTGCGGTGATCAACTGGCCCGTTTTCCCTACTGGGACCCGTGTTGATCATGGGTTGCCCTACTGGGACCCGCGTTGATCATCGCGCCCATACGCGCACCCCCCTCGCCCGCCGCGCAACGTGACGTTAGGGGCTACCTGAACCGGCCGAACAGGTCCACGGCAGTCACGTGTGTTGGTGATGGATCGCGCCCCGGGCGGCACCCCGTTGGGCATAGTGACTGCCCGGGTGTTCCGATCTCGGCCGTCGGCCACGGCCACGGCCACGGCCACGGCCATCGGCCGATCGGCCACGGCCACACCCAAAGCGCGCTTGTCTCGCCCCTGTGGGCCCGAACAGTGGTTGCGGGGAACGAGAGGCGTAGGCCCGGACCGGACCGGACCGGATTGATCGGGTGGTGGTTGTCGCCGCTGAAGGAAGCTTCCTCCTCGGTGAAGTAGCCCAGCGCATCGATGGCCAATTCGTTGGTTCAGTGGAGCCGGGGAATACCACGAACAACCCGCAGCAGGCCGGGCATCACCGCGTGGGTCCCTGCGGGCAGCCGATACCGAACGCCTCGATACCGAATACCTCGATCCTGAACGACACAGCCGGGCGCACGGTGGCGAACGGATCCGTGATGAGTCGTGGATCCAACGCTGCGGTGCTGGCCCCGGGTGTCGACGACGCGGTGTGCGTGTAAACAGCCGGAGCCACCGAGGTGATTGTCGATGTCAGCGGCTGGGTTGCCCGCGATCCTTCCGGGCCTTGACCCGCTGACCTTTCAGCCGGGTGCTGCCGAGGGCTGCGATAACGTTTGCGGCCGCATCACTGGGGACGTCGACTGTGGTGTGTCGAGGCCGAATATCGATTGGCCCGATCTGTGAACCGGGCAATCCCGTCTCGTTTGCGATCGCCCCCACCACGTCTTGTGGTCGGATCCCCGCGTCGTTGCCAGCGTTGATGAAGATGCGCTGCTTGCCTTTCCCCGGTGGTCCGCCGCGGCCACCCTGGCGTTCCTTGCCTCCGCCACCTCCGCCAGCGCCGCCGGACCCGCCTGCGCGTTCCCGGTTCTTGAACCCGCCGGCGCCATCCCGTCGGCCGTGCCCGTGCTTGTCACCGCGATGATCACCGCGGCGCTCGCGCGGTTCGCTCACCTCGGGAATGTCGGTTTCGCCTTCGTCCCCGACCGTCGCCAGGTGCGTGGATTTGATGGCAGCCAACGCCACCTGTTCGATCCCGGCGTCCTCTGTGAGCGCGTCCAGCAGGGGCCGGAAACTGTCCAGGTCATCGTCCAAGCAGGTAAGCGCCAGGCGCGCCCTCGTCACTTCCAGGCGTCGCTCGCGCAACTGTGCGGAGGTGGGGAGTTTCCCGAGTTCGATCTGCTGGCCGGTGCTCCGGCCGATGGCGCTGAGTTGGCGGCGTTCCCGCGGTTCGGCGATCGTGATCGCGGTTCCGGTGCGATCGCCGCGGCCAACGCGGCCGATCCGGTGCACATACGATTCCGACGCAGCCGGCACATCGAAGTTGACCACGTGGGTGAGGTGGTCGACGTCGAGGCCGCGGGCGGCGACATCGGTGGCCACCAGCAGTTCGGCATTGCCGCTGCGCAGGCGGGTCATCACCCGGTCCCGCATTGCCTGATCCATGCCGCCGTGCAGTGCCTCGGCGCGGTAGCCACGACCATTGAGGGTTTCGGTAAGTTGATCCACATCTGCCCTGGTGCGGCAGAACACCAGCGCCGCCGTGGGTGATTCGATATCCAGGATGCGCCCGAGCGCTGCTGCCTTGTAGGGGCGCGCCACGACGTAGGCGACCTGTCGGATCTTGGGTCCTTCGTCGGGTGCCTGGGTTTCCCGTTCGATGGCGATGCGCAGGGGATCGTTCAAGTGGTTCTGGGCGATCCGCAGGATGCGGTGAGGCATCGTGGCTGAGAACATGACCGTTTGGCGATCCGCTGGAGCCTGCGAGAGGATCTCTTCGATGTCCTCGGCAAAACCCATGTCGAGCATCTCATCGGCTTCATCGAGCACAACCGTGGCAACGTCGTGCAGCTTCAGCGATCGGCGATTCAGCAGGTCCAGCGCTCGGCCGGGGGTGGCCACCACGATGTCGACGCCGCGCTTGAGCGCGGTGATCTGGCGCCCGATGGGTTGACCGCCGTAGACCGGCAAGGTGCGCACGTCGAAAGGGCGACCGTAGCGGTGTACGGCCTGGGCCACCTGCATACACAATTCTCGGGTCGGCGCCAACACGAGCGCTGTGGGCAGGTTGCCGCGGAGCCTGCTCTTCGCTCATGCCGCTGACGATGGGCAGCGCGAAGGCCGCGGTCTTGCCGGTGCCCGTGGCGGCCTGGCAGAGCAGGTCGCGGCCGGTCAGCATTTCCGGGATAGCGGCGTTTTGAATGGGGGTGGGGGCTTCGTAGCCGAGGGTGGTGAGGCTGGATACGAGGTCTGGGTGGAGTCCGAGGGATTCGAATCCAGGGTCTTCAGTTGTCACGCAAGTAAGTCCTGTTCTCTGGCCGGTCGCGAGTGCGACGCAACCGTACAAGCGTAGGGGGTGGCCGCGCGCGCTACACGAACGCGGGTCAAATGAACTGCGCCCGACAGCCAGACAGCAGGTATCCGGAGAACTCCGGCAGCTCGCTGAAGACCTTCAGGCCGGAGGCACCAAGCGCCACCAGCGAAACGAACTGCGCCCACCACCCGGAGCCCATCGACTGCGTGTGGCCCCAGGTGGTGAGAACGACGTGGGCGGTGATGAGGCCGACCGACGGTGCGGGCGAGCACACTCATCTATGTGCCCCGGCAGTTAGCGAGTGAAGGCGTTCAGATGGCCTTGGGATGAACGAATCTGAGCATTCAGCACCCGAAGAACGTCTGCGTTGGTGAACAGCGATTTGGCGGCATTGAGGTCCTCAAGGTCCTTGCGCTCCACCGTCGCACCCGCGGCCAGGGCAGCCTCCGGAGTTGTGGCCGAGGCCAGCAGCTCGTTGTACATGGCTGCCAAATCCGGGTCGCTGAACACCCCATCGGCTTGGTCGACGGTGGGATCGGTGACGCCGTAGGTCGCCATCAGCGAGCGCACCGAGTCCATGTGCTTCTGCTCGGAATTCGCGATGCTGGCGAATTGGGTGAGGTCGGGGTACTGAACTGCAAGCGCACGGTAGAGGTCTCGCGCTACCTTCTCCTCCTCGACCCAATAGGTCAGTTCGGCTTGCTGCTCCGGGGTCAGGGTAGCCGGGGTCTGCGTGACTGCCGAACTACTTTGCCCGGCGCGAGCGCCGTTGCCCGGTCCGCCGTTGCCGGCCGCGACCGCAGCTCCGGCCGGCGCTGCCACCGCACCTGCCAGTAGCACGGCGGCGGTGAGGGTGCCGGCGACTTTGGTTGACATTTTCATGACGACCTCCTGTGTCAGGGGCCCCGAGTGGGGCCGTTCGTGTGTTTCTGTAGCTCCACCATGGATCCGGCTGCTGAAGATCGAGTGGGGTCGATGTGGAGATCGTGTGGAGATTCCCGTTCGGTGGTTCCCGGGCAACGCGCGGGCACGCGGTTGCAGGCAAGATGGGGTGGTGGCGGACGTGTTGGTGGTCGAAGACGAACGAGATATCCGGGACCTGCTGCGCCGCTACCTGGAGCGCAACGGCCATTCAGTGATGACCACCGGTTCCGGCGCACAGGCACTGCTGGCGTTGGCCGACCAGCCGCCCGACCTGGTGCTGCTGGATCTGGGATTGCCGGATATCGATGGCCTCGAGGTGCTTGATGTCGCGAAGCAGGCAGGTATCGCGGTGATCGCGTTGACCGCACGCAGCGCGGTGTCGGATCGAATCGACGGCCTGTCGCGAGGGGCCGACGACTATGTGGTCAAGCCATTCAGCCCGCAGGAGGTGGTGCTGCGGGTTTCGGCGGTGCTCGGCCGTGGGGCATTGGCCGATGCCGCGCAGGAAGGCACAGTGTCGTTCGGTGCGGGCCGGCTGCGCATCGATACCGCGCGGCATGAGGCGATCCTGGATTCCCACAAACTCGATCTCACGCCATCCGAATGGGGGATCCTGGTTGCCCTGGCATCGGCGCCGGGCAGGGTGTTCTCACGGACGGAACTAGTCAATCGTGCCCGTGGCTACGAATACTCCGGGTTTGAGCGCACGGTCGATTCCCACGTCAAGAATCTGCGGCGCAAACTGGGTGACTCCGCCACCGAAATCGTGGAAACCGTGCTCGGAGTTGGCTACCGCTTGGGGTTGGATCGTGATCGCTGAGCGAGCCCTGCGACTGGGACCGTTGGGCCGCCGACTGCTCGCAGCCTTCCTGGTGGTTGCACTGGTGTCGGTGGCGCTGGTGACGGCGGCAGCCTTGATCGGAACCACCCACGGGATCACTGCGAATCGGGCGGAACTGCGCGCCGCCGCCGCGCAGGGAGCCGCCGACGCGGCTGCCGAGGCCTATGTGGCGGCGGATGGCTGGGAAGATGCTGACCTACGACGGGCTGGCGCAATCGCGACGGCAGCCGGTGCTCGCCTGGTGGTTCGAGACGCCCAAGGTGAGGTGGTGTCGAACTCAGGTCCGGGTGAGGCTGGTGATGCCGCGGCCGGACCGCCCGATGACGCTGGTGCAGGCGGTGCCGCAGCGGCCGCCGGGCCGAATGCACTGGTCCGACCGGTGGTGGCCGACGGCGTTGAGGTGGGTTCGGTGCGTGTGGGATTTGGCCCGACCCAGCCCGGGCCCGGCCAACAGATCGCCTGGACCTGGACCCTCGCGGCGGCGATCGTGGCAATGCTGATCGCCACCATCGCTGCCTGGTTCGTCGCCCGGCGCATCACCGGCCCGCTAAATACCCTGATGGGTGCGGTTCGAGGTTTCGCCGCAGGTGACCGCACTCAGCGCGCTGAGTCATCGGCCACCGACGCGCCTGGTGAACTCGGGGAATTGGCGCGATCGTTCAACTCAACAGCAGATTCAGTGGCGCTGTCGGAGGCGACTCGGCGACGCATGGCTGCCGATGTCGCACACGAGTTGCGGACTCCGTTGGCGGCGCTGCAGGCAGGTCTGGAGGAACTCACGGACGGATATCTGGATCCGGAGCCAGAGGTGCTTCGAGGCCTGCACGCGCAGTCTGTTCGATTGGGACGGATCGTGGCCGACCTATCCGAACTCACCAACGCCGAGTCGGCTTCACTGTCGATGGCTCGGGTGGCGGTGGACGTGGGGGAGATCGCAGCTGACGCGGTCGACGCCGCGACTCCGGTGCTGGCCGCTGGCGGGGGTAGCCGTCCGTACAGAGTTGGCGCCGGATTGCTGCATTGTTGGAGATGCGGATCGGCTGCATCAAGCACTGACCAACATGTTGAGCAACGCGGCGCGGTATTGCCGCTCCGGCGACGAGGTCAAGGTGGCGGTTTCGGCTGCGGATTCGGAGGTGGTGTTGACGGTGGCGGACACCGGTCCCGGGATCCCCTCGGCCGACCTGGACCGGGTTTTCGAGCGTTTGTGGCGAGGCACCGCAGACTCCGGCAGCCACGGTTTGGGAATCGGCTTGGCGGTGGTGAAATCTATCGTTGTTGCCCACGGGGGCACAGTTGCGGTGGCCTCGGAGGCTGGCGCTGGCACCCAGTTTCAACTGCGGTTCCCGCGGCTGAATTCATGATTCGTCTGGGTGAGGTTCAGATTCCGCAAACAAGGCCCGGACGGCAGTGACACCTCAGCGGGGATGCGCCATGCTGGTGAGGTAAAGCGCAATCAGCGCACCCTTTCCCAGCGTGATCCAGGAGGCCATATGTCCGATCTCATTGTCATCGGCTACGACGAAGAAGCCACCGGCCGACAGGCCTACGAGGAAGTGTTGAAACTCAACGAGGACATGGTTGTCCAACTCGAGGGTTTGGCCGTCGTCACGATGGATGAGCACGGCAAAAAGCACGTCGAGACGCCCACAAAACTTGTGGGTTCCGGTGCTGCCTTTGGCGCCCTTTGGGGACTGCTGATCGGCGTGCTGTTCTTCGTGCCGGTTTTCGGTCTCGCACTTGGTGGGGCCATGGGCGCCCTCATGGGCAAGATGGGCAAGTCGGGCATCAACGACAAGTTCCGCAAGCAAGTCAACGACATGATGAAGCCAGGCACCGCAGCCGTGGTCATCATGGCTTCGAAGATCACCGAGGACAAGTTTGCCGAGGCGATGAAGCCGTTCGGCGGCAACCTGCTGAAGACCTCACTCTCGACTGAGGACGAGCAGGAGCTTGCGCATGAGCTCGCTGGCGAGACAGCCAACGACGCCAGTGCGGAGGCAGGCGCCTAGCAGGGCACCGAGGCCAAGGCCAAGTAGCAGTATCGACCCTCGGGCCGGTGCCGATCGTGTGACGATCGGCACCGGCCCGTTTTCGACTGACGGCCCAAATCTGCGTTGGCTTGGCACAATGGACCCCATGACAATGGCCGAGGACGGACTGGATCAGCACCGACCGCAGCGATCTGAGCCCCAGGCTGCCGATCCGGTGCCTTCCGCAGGTCGGCCCCGAGTTGTGATCGTCGGTTCGGGATTCGGTGGGTTATTCGCCGCCAAGCACCTGAAGCGCGCCAAGGTGGATGTCACCCTGATTTCGTCGTCCCCGAACCACCTCTTCCAACCGCTGCTCTATCAAGTGGCCACCGGAATCCTCTCCGAAGGGCTGATTGCTCCGCCCACGAGGGACATCCTCAAACGCTCTCGCAACACCGAAGTCCTGCTGGGCACCGTGACGGACATTGACCTGGCAGCGCACCAGGTCACGTCCGAAGTTGGTTCGGTGCAAACCACCACCGACTACGACTATCTGATCGTGGCCGCCGGCGCTGGTTCGTCGTACTTCGGTCATGACGACTATGAACTGTTCGCTCCCGGACTCAAGACCTTGGACGATGCCAAGGAGCTGCGGGCGCGCATCTTCGGTGCGTTCGAGTCTGCAGAATTACTCGCCGACGAGCAGGACGTGACCGAATGGCTGACTTTCGTGGTGGTCGGCGCCGGACCCACCGGGGTGGAAATGGCTGGGCAGATTCGGGAACTCGCCAAGCGTTCGCTCAAGCGAAACTTCCGGCGGATCAACCCGGCCGATGCCCGAGTGGTGCTGGTCGACGGGGCCGATCAGGTGTTGGCGCCGTTCGGACCGAAGCAAGGCGTGCACACCCAGAAGTCGCTGGAAGACATGGGCATCGAGGTCAAGCTCAACGCCATGGTCGACCAAGTCGACGCCACAGGAGTCACGGTGAAACATCCGGATGGCACCACCGAGCGGATTCCTTCACGATGCAAGGTGTGGGCCGCGGGCGTGTCGGCATCGCCGTTGGCGGCCCAGTTAGCTGCTCAAACAGGCGTTGAGGTGGACCGTGCCGGACGGATCCCGACACTGCCGGATCTGTCCTTGCCAGGGCATCCCGAGGTGTTCGTCGTGGGCGACATGGTGACGTTGAATGGCTACCCGGGGGTGGCGCAGGTGGCTATGCAGGGCGGTGAGTTCGTGGCCAAACGCATCAAACGTCTAGCTGAAGGCAGGGAGGCGGACCGGAACGAAGAATTCCACTATCGAGACAAGGGCTCGATGGCCACGATCTCGCGGTTCCGGGCAGTGGCGAACATCGGCCCGCTGAAGGTCCGCGGTTTTCCGGCCTGGGTGCTGTGGTTGGTGATCCACATCTCGTTCTTGGTGGGATTCCATCAACGCGTGACCACCCTGGGCCATTGGGCGGTTTCCTTCGTTGGGCGCACTCGAACGGAACGGACCTTCGTACTCAACGACGTTGAACTTGAACACGCCCGTCGGCACCCCGCCGACGATAAGGCGTGAGCCCACACAAGTCTGGAGTTTCGCTAGAGCGGTGACGTGCCGGTGACCACCATCTGCGGACGGCCCAAACCGTCGAGGCCCAAAACCTCATCGCCGGTTGCGGCTGGGCCACAGCGCACGATTTGATCGGCATACTGCGGATCTCGGTCGATTAGGTCGTGGCATGCAGCCAGTGCCCGTTGGCCCCAGTAGTTGGGGTGCACCGGCAGCGTCGCTGCGTCGGCGACACGGCCGGACACGGACTTCATGAGGGTGGGGTAGCGCTGCGCCGCACACTTCGCGTCCGGGTTTCGGCCGATGCAGTTGATGATGATCGGTGCCACCCAGGCGCCTCCTTGCCCGGCGAACTGGTCAAACTGCGCCACGGTGGTGTTGGTCTGCGGGCCGTTGTTTTTCGGTGGGTTGTACTTGGTGCACAACTCGTGCGCAGTGAAACTAGGCGCCATCACGACCACGTTGACGCCTGCCAACGCGCCCTTCTTCGCCTCCTGCACGCCGGCGATCATGGCGTTGGATAAACCGGGCAGCATCGTGTTTTGGAAGAACGTGAGATCGCCGTCGGTGAAGGGACACCCGCCGTAGTCTTGCCGTCCCCAACCGTGGTCGCCGCCCAACGTCGGCCACAGATCCTGCGGGCTGGGCACGATCATGGGCGGTAGTTGGTAGGCGATGGTGTACGAGTCCGGGGCCCGCCCGGCGGCGTCCATCGCGGTCCGGACATTGGTGAACGCCTTTGTGACATTGGCCTGCACCGTGGGCAGGCTGGCCATCGCTGCGCCGACGGGAGTCTTCGGATCATCCGCGGATTTCCAGCACGCCGACGCCAGGGGGATCACGAACTGTTGGGCGCAGTAGGCGACGACGTCGGCGAAACCTGCATCGTTTCCTCCGATCGAGACCATCACCACCGGCAGGTCGTCGCCGTTGGCGGTGACTTCGGTGGCGAACTGCTGCAACTGAGCGGCCTGACCGGTGCCGTTGTCGAAGTCGAGGCCGGGTTTGTAGACCCCATCGGAATTGGTGTGTGAATACGTCAGTGCCCCAGAACATGCGATGTTCTTACCGGTGCTGTCTTGGCCGCCGGAGAACATCGCCGCTGAGGCTGACCGGTGGCACATACCGCCAGGTTGGCCGGAATAGTCCCCGGGAAAGGTCTGCTCAAGGCTTGCCCCGAAAGCGAGCACCCGCCAGTCGCCAGGGGAGTTGTTGCCGTAGTTCTTGCCCATCCACGAGGCACCCTCACCAGACATGAAGGAGTCACCGATTCCCACCACCCAGGTGCGCTTCTCAGGTGTGGGATCGGGTTCCGCGGCGACTGCAGCGGGCATGGTGACACACGCAGTGGCCAGCAGCGCCGTTGCGGACAGCCCAGCGAGGGCGGCACGGGCACCGGCTGGAGAGAAAACGTGCAGGCCTGCAGACATGGGGCTCCACTTCTCCGATCAGGTCCCCGCCTAGTCATTGCCGACCCTAACGCGCCACAACGCGGCAGGTCGAATCAGCGCGGAACGCGATCCTGGACCACCGCGGCCACTCAGTTGGTTGCGCTGGCTGCTACGGTTGCATCACCGCCCGGCCATTGTCGGGCAGGTTGGCTCTGCAGCCGTGTGGCCCGAATGCGCTCGTGTGAAGCGTTCGGTGCCGGAATGGATCGGCGCAGCCAAGGCCTCTGCGGTACTCAGGAGCTACTGATCGCGGCCACCTTCATGTGATCCCCAGACTCGACGTCTTCGGCGGTTGTGCGCGTTGCGATGTGACGCCACCGCCTGATCCGACTTCGACTGCGGACACCACCCGTTCTTCAGGAGCACAACGCATGACCACCGCAACCCCCATGAACCCTGTGACCACCCCGATAGCTGACCTCGGCCTGCCAGCCACGCTGGTGGATTCGCTTGCCAAACGCGGAATCACCACCGCATTCGACATCCAGGCCCAGACCATTCCACCGGCCTTGGCCGGTCGCGATGTCTGTGGCAAAGCCCCGACCGGCTCGGGAAAGACGTTGGCGTTCGGCATCCCAGTGGTGCAGCGCGTCCAGAAGGCACGGCCGAAACGGCCCCGGGCGCTCATCTTGAGCCCCACCCGTGAACTGGCATCCCAGATTGCCGGTGAGCTTCGACTGCTCATCGGCGACCGCAACATCTCCGTTGCCACCTTCTACGGCGGCGTGGGCTTCGGTCCGCAACTGTCCGCGTTGCGCCGCGGTGTGGACATCGCCGTGGCGTGTCCAGGGCGACTCGCCGACCTGATTCGCAGAGGTGACGTCTCGCTGGCCGACGTCGATCTGGTGGTCCTTGACGAGGCCGACCGGATGGCCGACATGGGCTTTCTCCCCGAGGTTCGGCGGCTGCTCAACCAAGTGCGACCGGACCGCCAGACACTGCTCTTCTCTGCCACCCTCGACGGTGCCATCAACGTGTTGGTGCGCGACTACCAGCGCGACCCATTGCACTGCGAGGTAACTGCAGACCCTGACCAGGTCGATCGGACGACCCACAGTTTCGTCTCGGTGCGACGCGATGGTCGCGTGGCGATGGCCGCAAACCTGGTCAATGCCCATGGCAGTGCGGTGGTGTTCTGCCGCACCAAGCGTGGGGCCGACCGCGTGGCCAAACAACTCGGCAATGCCGGTGTCGCTGCCGTGGCCATCCACGGTGGCCGCAGCCAAAGCCAGCGCGACCGGGCGTTGGACAGCTTCGCGCGGGGCAAGGCGCAGGCCCTCGTCGCCACGGATGTGGCAGCCCGCGGCATCCACATCGACGATGTGCAATGTGTGGTGCACTTCGACATCGCCGGTGACCACAAGGACTATGTGCACCGCTCGGGCCGCACTGGTCGCGCCGGGGCCGAAGGCACTGTGGTGTCGCTGTTCACCGATGAGGATGCCGCCGCAGTGCGCACCTTGCAGCGGGCCCTCGGGTTTGAGGTCACCGTCGGTGGCGGCGCTAGCCAGGGGGCTGCGCGAAATGGCAACCAGGGATCGTCTCGGAATGGCCGTCCCGGCACCGCGCGCAACGGCCGCCGAAGCTCCTCGCAGAGCACCCGGCGCCGCTCCCGGTAGTCGGCGCACCCGCCACGAACTCTGCGGCGCAACGGGCCACCGAACGTCGGCGAATGTCGAATCGGCTCGCCGTTCTCAGCGCGGGCAGGTCTCGCCGGCGACTTCGGGTTTACTTCGCGACTTCGTAGCCGGCTTCGTCGACGGCCGCACGAATCGCGGCATCGTCCAGGCCGCTGCCCTGCACGGTCACGGTTCCGGTTTCGAGGTCGACCTTGACCTCGGTGACACCGGCCACCGAGCTGACCTCGTCGGTCACGGCGTTCACGCAGTGTTGGCAGGTCATCCCGGTGACGGTGTAGCTGGTGGTCTCGGACATTGTGATCTCCTCACGTTGCGGACTTAGGGCGGTGCGGGACTTAGGCGGTGCGGCCTTTGAAGCGGCGCAGTCGCAGACTATTCGTCACCACGAACACCGACGAGAAGGCCATCGCTGCACCGGCCACCAAAGGGTTGAGCAGTCCGGCCATGGCCAGGGGAATCGCGGCGACGTTGTAGGCGAACGCCCAGAACAGGTTCCCCTGGATCGTTCGTAGGGTGCGTCGCGAAAGGGCAACCGCATCTGCGGCAGCACGCAAGTCCCCGCTGACGAGGGTGAGGTCGCTGGCCTCAATTGCGACGTCAGTTCCGGTGCCCATGGAGATGCCAAGATCGGCCGCGGCCAGCGCCGCGGCGTCGTTCACGCCGTCGCCGACCATGGCGACAACGTGGCCGGAATCCTGCAATCGCCGCACATGGTTGAGTTTGTCCGCGGGAAGCACATCAGCGATCACCTCGGAGATGCCCACCTCAGTGGCGACTGCATGCGCAGCTCGGGTGTTGTCTCCAGTGAGCAGTACCGGAGTGAGCCCCAAATCGCGCAGCTCAGCAATTGCGGTGGCGCTGGTCAGTTTGACGGTGTCGGACACCACTGCGATGCCGACGGCGCGGCCGTCCGCGGCGATTCCCACCACAGTGCGCCCCAACTCTTGGGCTTCCGCTGCGGCAGCAGCGAGACTCTCAGGCAGCTCCACTGCCCAGTCCTCAGCCAGCCAACTGAGGCGCCCGGCCAAGACAGCGCGCCCCGCCACCACCCCGGCGACCCCACGACCGGGGGTGTTGACGAAGTCGGACGTCGGCTCTGGGGCACCGAATCGGTCAATCGCGTGGGCGGCGATGGCTCGTCCGATCGGATGCTCGGAGCCGTGCTCGAGGGCGCCGGCCAACTTCGCCACTTCGGCAGCGTCCTCACCGTCGGCGACGATGATGGCCTGCACGCGCATCTCACCTGTGGTGACGGTGCCGGTTTTGTCGAGCACGACGGTGTCGACGCGTCGGGTTGATTCCAGAACTTGTGGGCCCTTGATGAGGATGCCCAACTGGGCGGCTCGGCCAGTGCCCACCAGCAGGGCGGTCGGGGTGGCAAGCCCGAGGGCACAAGGGCAAGCGATGATCAGCACCGCAACAGCGGCGGTAAAGGCCGCCTGCACGTCGCCGGTGAACACTAGCCAACCGGCCAGGGTGGCCACCGACAGCAGCAGTACGACTGGGACGAATACGCCCGAGATCCGATCGGCCAGGCGCTGCACCGGGGACTTGCCGGACTGCGCTTCGCTGACCAACTTGGCCATTTGGGCGAGCTGGGTATCCGAACCGACTCGGGTTGCCTGCACCAGCAGTCGGCCGCCGGTGTTGATGGTGGCACCCACGACGGCGTCACCTGGTGAGACGTCGACCGGCACCGACTCGCCGGTCAGCATGGAGGCGTCGATGCTCGAGTCACCGTCGAGGATGACGCCGTCGGTGGCGATCTTTCCGCCCGGCCGGACGACGAACTCATCACCGACCGCCAGCTGGCTGATCGGAATCCGAGTTTCGGCACCATCTCGGAGCACCACAACGTCCTTGGCGCCGAGATTCAGCAAGAACCGCAACGCCTCGGAGGAACGTGATTTGGCGCGAAGTTCAAGGAAGCGGCCAAGCAGGATGAACACTGTTACCGCCGCGGCAACTTCGAGGTAGATGCTGGCGCCGGGGTGTGCACCAATCAACTCGAAATTCATGGTCATACCGGGCATTCCGGCATCGCCGAGGAAGAGCGCGTAGACCGACCACAAGAAGGCTGCGCTGACTCCGATGCTGATGAGGGTGTCCATTGTGGCTGCGCCGTGACGAGCGTTGAGCCAGGCGGCACGATGAAATGGCCACGCCCCCCAGACTGCAACTGGGGCCGCGAGCGTCAGCGAAGCCCACTGCCAGTAGGTGAATTGGAATGCCGGGATCATCGCCATCAGCACGACTGGGATCGTGAGGAGGGTAGAGATCACCAACCGCTGCCGCAGGTTGGCCAATTCCTCGGCGTGAGGGTCCGCAGGGTCCGCGGGCTGGTCGCCTAGTGAGCCATCCAAGCCTTCGTCGGACCCGAGTGTGGGCACTTCCGGTTCGATGGTCGCTGCAGAGTAGCCGGTGGCCTTGATCACCGAGATGAGCTCGTCGGCCTCAACATCGGCTGGCACTGTGACGGTCGCGCGTTCGGTGGCATAGTTCACTTCTGCGGTCACGTCGGGGAGTCGGTTGAGTTTCTTCTCCACCCGCGCTGCACACGAGGTACACGTCATGCCGCCGATCTGCAGCTCCAACACTCGGCTGCCGTCGGCAAGCGTGCTGGACATGTCGTCCTCCTCTGCCTGTTCCAGTCATCTGCGTGGTGACGCAGCATGATTCGGTGACGCCTGCGGCAACGCAAGGCGGGTCCCTGATCATTCCTGATTCTGGAATGTCGAGTCCGCAGGACACTGTGTCAGGCCGTGAGGTCGCCTCGAAGCACGGAGACCGAGGAGTGCGTTGGATCACCATCAAGCGGTTCTTCGGAGATGTCTACGGCAGAGAACGCCGTGAGGTCAACGCCGGCGGGGATCGGCAGCATGGTCTGGTGGCTCCCGGCGGGCACCGCCCCCACGGCGATCATGCCGCCGGTATCAAGGTTGAGCAGCCACACCTCATAGAAACCTTGTGGATCGGCGAGGTCGTTGGTGGTCACGAGCAGAACCTCGACCCCGTCCACCACCGCGACCTCAGCGTAGCCGGTCTGCGGACCAGCAGGGCCATCCTGGACCGGACCCAGAGCTGCGGCGGCAAGCACTGTTGGCTCGGTCTGCCAGGCTCCTACTGCGGCGACGAGTCCAGCACCGACGATGAGTCCGACCACAGCAGCCGCGAGCAGCGGAAACATCGGCCAGCCTCGCGAGCGAGTACGCCGAGTGGGGAACTCCACCACCGACGCTGAACCTGCCTGGTCGGCTGACGAAAGACGCTCGTTGATCCCTCGCCAGACAGATGCCGGCGGGGCAACCCCAGGCGGTTCCGACACACTGTCGCGTCCGAGATCCACGACACGGGACATGTCGTCGACTTCCATCCGGCAGACCAGGCACGAATCGATATGCACTCGGGCGCCGTCGTCAAGTGTTTCGCCGAGAGCCGCCAGCAGGATGTCGTCGTCGGACAGATGTGACTGGAGGTCGCCGCTAGGCATGTCGGCTTTCCTCCAATCGGCTTCGCAGTTTGGTCAGACTGCGCCTGAGGTGACTCTTGACAGTCCCCAGGGGCATGTCCAACCGATGTGCGATCTCGGTGTGGGTCAGTTGCTCGAAAAATGCAAGTTCGACAATGGTGCGGGCCGGTTGCTCTAGGGAATCGAGTTCGTCGCGGATGATGATCCGATCCACGACGACCTCGGAGTGGTCTGGCCCGGCAGGATCGTTCGAAGTTGGGTTCTCGTAGTGCTCGGCGGTTGACACCTCCCGAACCGCCACGGGTTTGCGCAAGTGATCAATTGCCCGGCGTCTCGCAATCGAGGTGAGCCAGGACTTGAACGGAGCACGGGCGGGGTCATATGACTCCCGCCCGTGCCACGCTGAAAGAAATGTTGCTTGGGTGATGTCGGCAGCGTCGTCGGGGTGGCCAACCGTACGAAGGGCGATGGTGTAGATCAATCCGCCCCACTGCTGGTAGGCCCGCTCCACCGCGTCCGGGTCGCCGGCAGCAAAAGCCTGCCCGACAGCGTCCTCGATCGCGACCATGGGATTCAGTCTCCCATAAATCGGCCTCGATCAAATCGACCCGCAACACGATGGTCGCCCTCTGCCTTTGTCCCCTACTGCAGGGTTGCCGGGTCGAAGTCCGGGGGCAGCAGGACGGTGTCGATCAGGTGGATCACGCCGTTGCTGGCCTCAACGTCGGCGGTTGTGACCGTAGCGCCGTTCACCGTCACGCCGTCAGCCGTGCTCAGGGTGAGGCTCTGGCCTTCCAGCGTCGGAACTTCGCCGTCGGTGACGTCGGCGGCCATCACAGCGCCCTCGACCACGTGGTAGGTGAGGACCTTGGTCAACGCGTCCTTGTTTTCGGGCTGAACGAGTTGGTCGAGCACACCCTCGGGCAGCGCGGCGAAAGCGTCATCGGTGGGAGCGAAGACGGTGAAGGGGCCGGGTGCCTGAAGCGCTTCCACCAAGTCCGCAGCGTCAAGTGCGGTTACCAGCGTGCTGGTGGTGGGGTTGGCGGAGGCGACACCGACGATGTCGGTGGCCGACGCCTCGTCGCTCATCTCTTCACTCGCCGACGCCGAGGGGGAGGCTTCGGCGCTGGTCGCGGCGGGTGATGGGCTGGTGGTCTCCTCGGTGGACGAGTCAGACCCGCAAGCGGCAAGCGTGAGTGAGGCGGCGGCGGCTAAACCGATGAAGGTGACTCGGATCTTCGTGGTGCGCATGGAAGTTCTCCTTGGGTCCGGTGGCAAGTGCCACTGTTGGTCTGTCACTCATCTATACGAGGTCAAGACCGATTCGGATGCACAAGGTTGCACAATTTTTGAAACGATTTTTCTGGCGAGGATTTGGACTACTCCGAAAGTGCCTTACTTGGCACCACCAACACCGGCGATGCGGCATGGTGAATCACGTAGCCGGACACCGATCCCATGACGGCCCGTCTGAGCGCTCCCTGACCGCGTTGGGCGATCACGATGACATCTGCGGCCAACTCCGCGGCCAGTGCACAGATCGCCTCGCCTGGTTTGCCGTCCAGCACCCGATGTTCGGCGGCGGGCAAGCCGAGGCGGTTCGCGGTGTCGGTGAGTAGTTCCGCGCCTCGGGTCAGGACCACTTCCGCCATCGCCTTTTCGTGCTCCGGTGGCAGCGGAGGTGGCAAACCGGGCTGGGATCCGAGTTGCGTGACGGGTGCGGAGAGCCCGGTGGGAAGCGTCTCCACCGTGGTGGTCAGGACGACCCGATCACCGGGTTTCGTCAGCAGCGCCAAGCCGGTGGCGATGGCCTGTTCAGCAAGTTCGGAACCGTCAGTGCAGGCGATGATGGTGGTCATAACTAGATGGTTGCATGATTCTGGCGGCAGAGGCCATGCGGTTTCATACCTGAGCGGGCTAACGTCGCAGATGGCTGAAGTCGGGCGCAGATGCGAAGGAGCTATAGACATGAGAGTTGTTGAATTGGCAGGACCCGTCTACCGGATCCCCACCCTGGGCGACTACATCAACTCCTTCGCTTTCGTGGAGCCCGATGGTTCGGTGACCCTGGTGGATTGCGGAATCGCACAAGCTCCACCTCGGATCGTCGCGGGGTTAGCCGCCATTGGGAAGCACCCGCGCGATGTTCAGCGAATCATCCTCACCCATGCGCACATGGACCATGCCGGTGGCGCTGCAAAGATGGTGGCCGCATCCACAGCCACCGGGGTCGCAGTCCACGCTGCGGACAGCGACGACATTCGTCGGGGCCAGTCCGCACCCGGAGACCCGGGCAGTGTGGTCTTTCGGTTCTACCAACGGATCGTGTCGGGCCGATTCGACCCGGTGCCGGTGGAGCACGTGGTCGCCGACGGGGATGTGCTGGCCGTGGCCGGTGGGCTCACTGTGCACCACACCCCTGGCCACACTCCCGGCCACATCTCATTGCTGCACGAGGACACCGGAGTGCTCATCACCGGCGATGCCATCTTCAATATGGCCGCACGTATGAGCTGGCCGATCAAGATGGTCTGCACGTCGTTTCCGCAGAATCGAAAGTCAGCGGCGGTCTTGAGCGAACTGGACTACCAGATCGCGGCGTTCACTCACGGACCTGAAATTCGCGATCAGGCCAGGGAGAAGGTGCGTGATTTTGTCCGACGACGAAATGCCTGAGGGAGTCGCCCCGACAGACGAAGCGGCGTCGGGCGAAGCGCTGGTGCAACTACGCCGGACAGCCGATTGGCTGCGCCACCTCACTGGTGCCCGGCTGGCGGCAGATGAGCACCGAATTGCACGCCGTGCCACCGCCCTCGTGCACGCCGTCTTCGCCGTGACCCGGACGCTCTGCGATAGCGGGCCAACCGCAAAGGACTGCCCGGAATGCCCACCACCGCAGGCACAGCCGCACCGCGTCGACGATCTCACCCTCGGTGCCCAACTCGCGGTCTTCGCCGATCAGTTGGAGCGGGTACTGGAATGCTGCGCTGCCGCAGGGGTCGCTAGTGCCGCTGAGGTTCGCGGGCAACTGCATCAGTTGGCTGGGGAGTCATTGGCGTTGCGAAGTGGCGGACCCTTGGGTTGAAGGTGGGTATCCAGGAAGGCAGCTTGCGTGCGCAGCAGGTTGGCTGCGACTTCCGGCTGCGGGGTCATGTGGGTGACCCTCGTGAGCGGCAGCACGCTGTGGGCCTTACCGGCGGTCAGTAGCGCGGCGGACATTTGCAGCGTGTGCGCTGCCACCACATTGTCATCTGCTAGCCCATGAATAAGAAGCAGCGGACGGGTCAGGGAAGGTGCGCGCCTGATCAGGTCGCTGACCTCGTAGTGGTCTGGCTGGGTGCGCGGATCACCGAGGTAACGCTCGGTGTAGCCGGTGTCGTAGAGGCACCAATCCGTCACCGGCGCCCCGGCGACGGCCACCTGGAAACGGTCTGGCCGATCCAACACGGCCAGCGCCGCGAGATAGCCGCCGAATGACCATCCCATGATTCCAACGCGGCTGCCATCGACCAAGTCACCCAGTTCGGCCACCACGTGATCCAGCGCTTTCACCTGGTCGGCGAGCACTCGGGTAGCGAAGTCGCCGTGGATCAAACGCTCCCAAGAAGGGGAGACCCCTGGGGTGCCGGCGCCGTCGGCGATGATCACCGCGTAACCACGCTCGGCCCACCAGCGAGCTTCGATATAGGCGGGACCGGCGGCCATTGTCCGCTGGGCGTGAGGCCCGCCGTAGGGCAAGAGCAGGATCGGTAGCGCGTCCCGAGCGGGGGCATCGGCGGTGTCGATCCAGCTGGGAAGAATCACGGCGATTCGGATGCCGCCAACCCGATCGAGTTGGGGTCGGGCGACAGGTCCAGGTGCTTCTGCTCGGGAACCGATGGTCGCCAGCAAGGTCGCGTCGTCAGAGGTGAGCCGATGCACGTCGGTGCGCCAGGAGGCGTCGGCAAGCGTGGCCCCGGTGCAGGTCAGCAGCCCATGGCCGACCGTGGCCGTGAACCAGCCACCGCCGATCAAAGGCACTGTGGCGCCTTGTGGTTCGAGCCGAATGACATCGGAAGTTTCCGGGGTGGTGGCCACTCGCAGAATCACCCCGCCGTTTGCCTCGGTACCCACCACCGAACGCACCAGAAGGTCCGCAGGTGAGATCGCGGCGTCGTCTGCGTACAGCCGAAGTGTGTCCGCGTGGGAATCCCGACGAACGGTGAGGATTCGACCATCCGGCAATTCGGCAGGAGTGCCTGCGACCACGTCTACCCAGGCATCATCGCTCCACTCGGTGACAACTTCCGTCCCCGCCTCACTGGGGCGAAGTTCCGGCTGGCCAGCGCCGGCCGATTCGCCCATGGCAGGGTCGATGGCGACGATCGCGCTGGTGCGCTGGTCCCTGGTGAGTACCTGGGCCAGTACCTTGCGGTGCCCCCACGTCACCGACGCCAGATATTCGTAGGCGTGATCAGGTCCTACGGTGAGCACTGGCACCGGGTCGACATCCGGCGTCGAGGTGTCGATCAGCCACAACGACACCGTGGCATTTGTCGTGCCGGCCGCGGGATATTTGTGAGCCACAGGTGCCGAATCGGGGGCGGAGGGGTCGGAGATCCACCAGGTGGGCACGCTGGAATCGTCCACGCGCGCCACCAGCAGTTGCCGGCCCTCAGGTGACCACCAGAATCCGCGGTGGCGCCCGAGTTCTTCAGCAGCCACGAAATCCGCCAGCCCCCAGGTGGCTCCATCGTCAGGAGTGACCTGACGTGCCCAGGTGCCTTCGTAGTCGCACACCCACACGGAACCGCCACGGTTCCACGCGATCTCTCGTGACCCGGCCCTGGGGTCCACCACCGGGCCCGGAACCGGGAGGGTGCGCACTGACGACGAATCCTCGTCGAACTCAACGCAATACAGTTCGCCGCCCAGGGCGAAGATCACTGCGGATCCATCGGGACGAATGTCGAAGGCGGTCAAGCCCGCACCGCCCTCGCGCAGCCGCTCGCGCCGGGCTCGTTCGGCAGCCGGCACCGTCACATCGTCGGCAGCAAGGCTCGATGCATCGACCAGCAGTGATTCCTGACCGGACTCTAAGTCCAGCGACCACAGATCGGCTCGAGGGCTCTGCCCATGTGCCGAACGCAGAAAAACCAAGGAGCGCGCAGTGCGCGGCCGCACGTTGCGTGGCGCCCCGCGAGAAAACCTGCCGGTCTCGGCGTAGCGCAAGGGGAAGTCGTCTATCGAGCGATCGCCGGTCACGACAGCACAACGGTGAGAATCAAGCTGATCACCACCAGCACCAGTACGATCCAGGCCACGATCTTGAAGATCGGCGCCTTGGTGGGGTCGTCGGCATCGTCGTCGAGAGGCATGGCACCATCCTGCCCCACGCGACGGGAAGAATCTGACTTGTCCGGCGCCACCTTCCACCTATGTACATGCCCAGCCGTACTCGCGGCGTGGTCGTACAGTGTCGTCCCATGACTGCATCCGCCCACGCCGATCGGCGCCTGCTCTTGGTCCATGCCCACCCGGATGACGAAACCTTGACGACCGGCGCGACGATGGCCGCCTACGCCGCTGATGGCGTGCACGTGACGTTGCTGACCTGCACCCTTGGGGAAGAGGGGGAGGTGCTGCTGGCGGACAAGGCCCATCTCGCGGCCCACGAAGAAGATGCGCTTGGCCCGCACCGGGCAGCGGAGTTGGCTGCTGCAGTGGCGGCGCTCGGGATCGCCGAGCAGCGCCAACTCGGCGGCCCTGGCCGCTACCGCGACAGCGGCATGGTGGGAACCCCCGCCAACGAACGACCCGACAACTTTTGGCACGCCGACCTGCTCGAAGCCGCAAGTGAGCTAGTGGCTGTGATCCGGGAACTGCGGCCGCAAGTGGTCATCACCTATGACGATTTCGGAGGGTACGGCCACCCCGACCACATCCAAGCCCACCGGGTCACCACCTACGCGGTGATGTTGGCCGGGGTGCCCTCCTTTCGGACTGATTTGGGCGAACCCTGGTCGGTGTCGAAGATGTACTGGACTGCGTTTCCGCGCCAGGTGATGATCGACGCCATGGCCGCGGTGCCGGAGGAAAACCGCCGGGAGTTGTTTGGCGACGTGGACGTCGCCGAGGCGCCGTTCCTGATTGACGACGCCCTGGTCACGACCCGTATCGATGGGGTGGCGTTCCTGCCGCAGAAGCTTGCAGCCATGCGGGCACACGCATCCCAAATCGATATGGAAGGTCCATTTTTCGCGATGTCGGCAGTTGCCGGCCCGGAGGCGTTGGGGCTTGAGCACTACCGGTTGGTGCTCGGAGAGTTGGGGCCTGTCTCGGCCGACGGATTCGAGACCGACGTGTTCGCTGGGCTTGCCTGAGGCTTTCCCGGAGTGTGCGCTTCGCTGCGGGCCGAGTAGCCTCGGGGCGTGCAACTTGACCCAGGCGATCCGACGGCATTCCGTCGGGTCCTCGCTCGCTACGCCACCGGCGTCGTGGTGGTAAGCGTCGCCGTGGATGGCGTCGATCATGCGATGACGGCCAATTCGTTTGCCTCGGTATCGCTTGATCCGCCGCTGGTCCTGGTGTGCGTGGAACGTCGCGCGCGCTTCCACAGCGCTGTCACGAGTGCGAATACCTGGGCCATCAGCATCTTGGGGGGTCCGTCCCGGGAAGCGGCATCGTGGTTCGCAACCCGCGGACGTCCGTTGCGAGGCCAGTTCGCCGGCTTTCCCACCACGAGGGGAACCGCCAGCGGGGCCTTGATGCTCGATGACGCCCTGGGTCGCATGGAATGCGCCACGGAGGCCATCCACCCGGGGGGTGACCACGACATCGTGGTGGGCCGAGTGGTGGCCATGGACTTGACTGAGGACGGTTCCGATGAAATCGGGCCGCTGATCTACTACCGGCACGGCTTCCGCAGCCCGCCGTCGGAATAGCGGGCGCTCCCATAACCGTCCTGGCGGCCTCGGGCTCATATGTGTTTGGTAGCACTACGATTCAGCGCGAGGCACAAGGCACGATCGGGGCTAGGATTCGAAGTGGAGTTTGGCGTTGCAGAGTCGCCCAACCCCCACAGTTGGCACCCAACAGGGTAGGCAGAGGAGGCAGGTCTGATGACATACGTGATTGCAGAACCATGCGTGGACGTTAAGGACAGGTCCTGCATCGAAGAGTGTCCGGTGGACTGCATCTACGAGGGTGATCGGATGCTCTACATCCAGCCTGACGAATGCGTCGACTGCGGGGCGTGCGAGCCGGTGTGTCCGGTGGAGGCGATCTTCTACGAAGACGATGTACCCGAGGAGTGGAACGATTTCACCGCGGCCAACGCCGAGTTCTTCGACGACTTGGGTTCCCCCGGTGGCGCCGCGAAGCTTGGCCACATCAAGCAGGACGCACCGCTGGTGTCCGCGCTGCCCGCGGGCATTAACGCCGAGTGACCCTGGCCAGTCCGCAACTGCCGGACTTTCCCTGGGACTCCCTAGCCGGAGCTAAAGCGCTCGCCAGCGAACACCCTGGAGGCATTGTCGACCTCAGCGTGGGCACGCCGGTGGATCCAACCCCGCGCGTGGTGCAAACGGCTTTGGCCGACGCTTCGGACGCTCCGGGATATCCCACCACCCACGGCACCGAAGAATTGCGCACCGCAATCGCTGGTTGGCTCCGGCGGCGACGAGGCGTCAACGTGGCCCCGACGGCGATTCTGCCGGTGATCGGAACCAAAGAACTGGTGGCCTGGTTGCCGAGCATGCTGGGCGTCACTGGAGTAGTCGGTTTCCCGGAGTTGGCCTACCCGACCTACGAGGTGGGGGCTCGGTTGGCGGGCGCCGAGCCGGTGCGGGGTGATTCCACGCTCGGTTGGGGTCCGAGTGGCCCCGACTTGTTGTGGTTGAATTCGCCCGCGAACCCAACCGGGGCAGTTCTCGGGGAGGCTCACCTGGCGAAAGTCGTGGAATGGGCGCGCAGCCGAAGCACCGTGATCGCCTCGGACGAGTGCTATGCAGGTTTGGAGTGGGAAGCCGAGGCCCCGTCGCTACTCGCGACCCGCATCACCGGTGATGACCACTCCGGGCTGCTGATGGTCCACTCATTGTCCAAGCGCAGCAACATGGCCGGATATCGCTTCGGCTTCGTGGCTGGTGATCCGGAACTCGTCGCGCGGCTGCTTGGGGTGGCCAAGCACGCCGGAATGATCGTGCCCGCTCCCGTGCAAGCGGCCGCGACCGCTGCCTACAACGACGATGCTCATGCGTTGGCTCAGGCCGACCGCTATGCGGAACGTCGCGCGGTGCTGCTGCCGGCAGTGCTCGATGCGGGCTTCAGGGTTGATCACTCTGAAGCAAGCCTGTACTTGTGGGTCACCGAGGGCAGAAACTGTCGGGAGACTGTCGAACGGCTGGCAGGGCTCGGGATCCTCGTTGCGCCGGGTGACTTCTACGGAATCCTTGGCGAACAACACGTCCGGATCGCGTTGACAGCCTCGGATGAACGCATCGCAGAGGCCGCCCGGCGGTTCCGCGAACACGGCGTTGCCTGAGTCGGAGCAGTCCCAACCTAGGGCAATTAGGTCGAAAGTCCCTCCCCAACAATGCCTCTGGCGTACTAACGTGGCCGCATGACCGATGCCACCTTGAACCATCCGCGCGGATCACTGGAACTCCCGTACGTACCCTCAACAGAAGGTGAATCGGGCCTCGACGTCTCATCTCTGCTCAGAAGAACCGGCGATGTCGCGTACGACCCCGGCTTCGTCAACACCGCATCCTGCTCGTCGGCGATCACCTTCATCAACGGAGACGTGGGCATTCTGCGGTATCGCGGCTATCCGATTGAGCAACTCGCAGAGCACTCCACTTACTTGGAGACTGCCTACTTGCTGATCAACGGTTCGCTGCCGACGGCCGACGAACTAGCGGGTTTTGAAGGTTGGATCTCCAAGCACACAATGCTTCACGAGGATCTCAAGCGCTTCTTCCAGGGTTTCCCGTCCGACGCTCACCCCATGCCGGTGCTGTCCAGCGCAGTCAGTGCCATTAGCACCTTCTACCAGGATTCGCTGGACCCGTTCGACCCCAAGCAGGTGGAGGTGTCCACCATTCGGCTGCTTGCCAAGTTGCCGACGATCGCCGCCTACGCGCACCGCACCTCGCTGGGTCAGCCGCTGCTCTACCCGGATAACTCACTGAGCCTGGTCGAGAACTTCCTGCGGATGACGTTCGGGTGGCCGGCAGAGCCCTACGAAGTGGATCCGGTGTTGGTTCGAGCATTGGACATGCTGCTGATCCTGCACTCCGACCACGAGCAAAACTGTTCAACCTCCACGGTGCGTTTGGTCGGTTCCAGCCACGCGAACCTCTTTGCCAGCGTGAGCGCCGGAATCAATGCATTGTTCGGCCCACTGCACGGCGGAGCAAACCAGGCCGTGTTGGAGATGCTGCAGCGCATCCATGAATCCGACGATGACGTGGCGAGTTTTGTGAGCAAGGTGAAGGACAAATCCTCCGGTACCAAACTCATGGGCTTCGGCCACCGGGTCTACAAGAACTATGATCCGCGCGCCACGATTGTCAAAGCCATGGCCGACCAGGTGCTCAACCACCTCAAGATTGACGACCCGCTGTTGAACATCGCCCGACAGCTTGAGGAAACGGCCCTGGCCGATGACTTCTTCATCTCCCGCAAGCTCTACCCGAATGTGGATTTCTACACCGGGCTGATCTACAAGGCGATGGGCTTCCCGAACAACATGTTCACGGTCTTGTTTGCGCTGGGTCGGCTGCCTGGCTGGATCGCCCAGTGGCGGGAGATGATTTTGGACCCGACCACCAAGATCGGCCGTCCGCGCCAGGTCTACATCGGCGAAACGGAGCGCAACTACGTACCCCTCGCCGAACGCGGGTAGCCAGCAGTTGCACAACGCGAGTAGCCAGCAGTTGTACAACAGGCAAACCGGAGGGAAGCGGTGCTGCTCGGCCTCACCGGGGGTCGGTGCTTGCTGGTTGAATCGTGTCCATGCGGATTGACATCCTGGTCTATGACGGCAATGACGAACTCGACGTCGTGGGCCCGTTCGAAGTTTTCCGCCTCGCTGGGGAGTCCGTGAAGTTGAAGTCACGGCTGGTGACGCTGTGGCCGCAAAGCAGGGTCAAAGGGTCCCACGGGTTGAGGTTCAAACCGGATGCGTATCTGCTGGAAGAGGGACAAGGCGCCAAGAAGATGGCTCGCCGGAAGAACTGGCCGGATGCGATTCTGGTGCCCGGTGGAGGGTGGAACGACAAGGGTGCCAAGGCCGGGGTGCGGATTCAGGCAGAGCTTGGCGACATCCCAACGTTTCTCCGGATCGCTCGCCGGTCGGTGCCCACACTCGCCGGGGTGTGCACTGGTGTGATGCTGCTCGCGGAGGCCGGGGTCATCGGAAAGCGGCCGGCCACAACCCACGCCACCGCCTTGGCTGACCTTGCAGCGGCGGGGGCGAAGGTGAGCCAGGATCGGGTCGTCGACGATGGGGACTTGGTGACCTGCGGGGGAGTGACCAGCGGGATCGATCTGGCATTGTGGCTGGTCGAGCGGGAGTTCGGCCAGGCGTTGGCAGACGACATTGCAACCACCTTGGAGTATCAGCGGTGGCGGCCAGCGCAGCCCGCTGAGCCCTAGACTGGGCTAGGTGTTGGACACCGACTTCGCGCAGATCGCCGCCATCCTGGTGTTGGCGGTCGCTGCCGGGTCGCTGGCCAAATTGCTCCGGCAGCCGGTCATCGTCTCCTACATCGTCGTAGGCATCCTGGTCGGACCCGCACTGCTGGGGCTGGTCGAGTCCAACGAAGCGGTGGAGATCCTCGCCGAGGTTGGCATCGCCATCCTGCTCTTCCTCGTCGGCCTCAAACTCGACATTCACCTGATCCGAGCCACCGGTCTGGTGGCGACCTTAACCGGCGTGGGGCAGGTGCTGTTCACCTCGGTCGTGGGCTACCTCATCCTGCTGGCACTCGGTTTCGAGTCTCTCCCAGCGCTATACATCGCTGTTGCACTGACGTTCTCGTCCACGATCATCATTGTCAAACTGCTGTCGGACAAGCACGAAATTGATCAGTTACACGGCCGGATTGCAGTCGGCTTTCTGATCGTTCAGGACCTGCTTGTGATCGTCGCGATGATCGTGGTGGTGGCAATCTCCACACCGGCGGGTGCGGACAGCGGCACCAGTATGGTGACGATTGTCGGGGGTGGAGTCTCCTTTCTGGTGATTGTTGGGCTGCTCGCCAAGTTCGTGTTGCCGCCACTGTTGGGTTGGATGGCGCGGTCGCAGGAGTTGACGCTGCTGTTCGGCGTGGCTTGGGCACTGGCCCTCGCCGCCGTGACCTACCAACTTGGCCTGAGCATGGAGGTGGGAGCGTTTGTGGCCGGTGTGGCGCTGGCCTCCACCCCCTACCGGGAGAGTCTCGGTGCCCGTTTGGTGAGTCTGCGCGACTTGATGATCCTGTTCTTCTTCATCGAACTCGGCGCCGCAATGACCTTCACCGACGCCTTCGATCAGATCGGTCCGGCGATCCTGCTCTCGCTGTTCGTACTCATTGGCAACCCGATCATCGTGCTCATCATCATGGGCATGATGGGCTACCCGAAGAAGGTGTCCTTCAAGGCTGGACTCGCGGTCGCCCAGATCAGTGAGTTCTCCTTCATCCTGATCGCGCTGGCCTATTCGCTGGGGCAGGTCACCGAGGATGTCCTCGGGTTGGTGACTGCGGTTGGGGTCGTGACCATCACCCTGTCCACCTACCTGATCCTCTACTCCGATGAGATCTACCAGCGAATCGCTCCGGCGCTGACGGTCTTCGAACGCAAGACCGTCACTAGGGGCCTCGACGATGCTCGTGAGACTCAGCCCTACGACGCCATCGTGGTGGGTGCGGGTCGCTTGGGGCGCCAGATCATTGAGGGGCTGACGTCTGCGGGAGCGAAACTGCTGGTGGTGGACTTCGACCCGCGCGCGCTCAAACGAGTCAAGCAATACGGCGTGGACACCCTCTACGGCAATGTGGACGAGCCCGAATTCGCAAAGTCATTGCCGCTCCACGAGGCCTCCAGCGTGGTGTGCGCGGTCGCGGTGCCGACAACCAATCTGCTGTTGCAGCAGTCGATCCGGAGGGTCGGATTCGACGGTAGCGTGTGGCTGACTGCCCTTGATAGCCGCACGGTCGACCGGCTTGACAAGGGCCCAGGTGTGACCATCGTGCAGCCGTTCCAACTCGCCGCCGACACCCTGGTGCGGGAGTTGACCGACGAATACAAGCTGTCGCGCGGTGGAGATTGACCGACTCAGTGGTAGGAGCGAGCCACCGGTCCCGCGACTTGTCGGTGCGGACGACTGTGGAGTTGCCATCCGGGGCACACTGAAGATACGACTGGTGCTCTGCGTCGGCCAAGGCGCCACCACGGGCCAACCTCGGGGTGGAAGATCCGGCAGTGAAGCCGCGGATCGGCTTCACCTTGGTGCCGGAACCAGAGTTGAGCCGACTGCACCGGACCACCCTGCGCTCGGCCCTGGGGCTTGGGCTCGGCGCATTTGCTGTGTCCTGGACCGGCCGCCACAACGAGGTGTGGATGCTCATGACCCTGATCGCGCTTGTGCCGCCGGCGATGCCGCTCACGATCGACCGGGTTCTGCAGCGTTTGGCGGGCGCTGTCGCGATGGTGGTGCTCACGGTGGTCGACGCTGTGGTGCCTGTGGTGCCTGTGGTGCCTGTGGTGCCTGTGGTGCCTGTGCGATTCCTTGCCTTGGCGCCGGGGATAGTCCTGACGGAGGCGTACATGAAGCGTTCTTACGTCCTGTCCGTGCTGGACATCACGGTCTCATCCTGCATGCGCGTCATGCCTCGACGGCTGCAACCCGGGCGCGCCGCACGATAGGTTCATGATCAAGCGTTGACCTGCACTTTGTCGTCCCGGGGATGTTTCGTGGGCAGCTGCAGCTTTGCCGTCACATTCGGAGGGGAGACACCACATGGCCCAGATGATTCCGCCGGTGCTCGAAGGGTCTGCGCCACCAGGTGAGGTGGCGTTGTTCGATGCCCTCGCCAGCGCACCTGGGACCCAGGACTGGATCGTGTTGCACGGTTTGCGTTTGTCCACCCACCCAACCCAGGAACGTGGCGAGGCAGACTTCGTGGTCGTCGCACCCGGGCACGGGGTGCTGGTGATTGAGGTGAAGTCGCACAAGTCGGTGGGTCGCGATGCCCAGGGTCGGTGGCTGCTGGGCCGTAGTAGGGCCACCACCCGGAGTCCCTTCGCCCAAGCCGACACTGAGAAGTTCGCCATCGTGTCGTACCTGAGCAAGAAGATGGGACTCACCTCTACCCACGTCGAATCGTGTGTCTGGTTCACCCATGCGCCGGCCCGGCGGGAATTCGTCGGGTGCATCGAATGGGAACCGTGGCAATTGCTGGACTCGCAGGATCTGGTTGATGTGGCGGCGAGGGTGATTCACGTGCTGTCGGCGGGACGCGCACACCGGGCAGCTGCTGGCCACGATTGGCCCGATGTGGTGGGTCCGGACGGCGCGACGGCGCGACGGATTGTGTCTGAGCTGAAGCCCGCGATGCATGCCGAAGTTCGGCCAGCAGACTTGCGCAAGGCCCGGGCCGAAGAGTTGGTCCGGCTCCTCGAGGACCAATTGTTGGTACTCGATTCGCTCGCCGGCAACGATCGCATGCTCGTCACCGGGCCCGCCGGATGCGGCAAGACCTTCCTTGCGTTGGAGGCGGCTCGGCTGGAATCAGAGGCGGGCAAGCAGGGTCTGCTGGTCTGCTACAACCACGCGATCGGGGAGTACCTCAAGGTCGAGGTCACGGGTATTCCCGGGCTTTCCGTGACCACAATCCACGAACTCATGCTGGACGCTGCCGGTGCCGATCCCGTAGCCCTGAATGATCGGAGGTTCTGGGAGGAAGTGCTCCCCTGGCGAGCGTGGGAATCATTGGCCGACAAGCCGCGGCCGGCAGTTGATTACCTGATTGTGGACGAGGTCCAGGACATCTGCCGACGCAACTACCTCGATGTGTTGGATCTCGTGGTCAAAGGTGGCCTACGTGGGGGCAGGTGCCTGTTTTTCGGAGACTTCGACGAGCAAATGTTGTACTCCGAATCGGAGCGGGCGTTGCTCGACGACGTCGCCGGCCCACTTACGGTCTTCCGGCAACGGATCAACTGCAGAAACACCCCGGGTATCGCGCGAGTGGCCGAGAGCCTTGCTGATGATCCGGAACCCTACGCCCGCTTCCGGCGCAGTGACGACGGAGCGGTGCCGCGGATCCTGACCTACGAATCGCAGGCCCACCAACAGGAGTTGCTGCTTGAGTGCATCGGCCAATTGCGTGAGGAGGGTTTTGAACTTCACGAGATCGTGGTGTTGAGTCGCTACCGAGATGCTGCCGCGGCAGCTACGACCGAAGACCCGTGGCTACGCGAACGGTTGCTGGATGTGCGGCGGGGAGGGGCAGTCACGAAGGGCCGAATCCGGTATTCGACGATCCACTCTTTCAAGGGGCTCGAAGCACCCGCTGTCATCCTCACTGACATCACCGAATCAAGCCGCGGGCCGTACTTCGATCTGCTCAACGTTGGCATCACGCGGGCGCGTGATCGGCTCGTGGTGCTGGGGAGCCCAGAGGGTTTCCGGCAGCATGGGATGGTGGCGACACCTTGGTCGGACGGATCGTGACATCAAGCCGCGTGGGTAGGGCATGCTAGGACCGGTGGAGCCGACTACAGAAGGTGCGAGATGACTGACTCAGCAAGCGATCCCGGCCAGCGTGGTTCGATGCGGGCCGGTACCCGTGATCGGGATGCGACAGCCCAGATGCTGCAGGAGGCCTACGCGGAAGGCCGGTTGACTTCGGATGAGCACGACGAGCGGCTTTCGCGCTGCTATTCGGCGGTAACGATGGCGGACCTGGCCGCGCTGACGGCTGATTTGCCGGATTCGGCGCCGGCTGGCTCGACACCGGTGACCCCTGGTGCTTCCGATCGTTCGGTTCCTGCGCCGCAACCCGCGGGATCGTCCGCCGCGCCGACCTCAACGGGGTCAGTGATGAGCAGGTCGGGCTCGCAGAAAAGCGTACGGAACATCTGGATTGGCTGGCTTGCGCTGTCTGCGTTCATGGTTTTCGTCTGGGCTTTCTCCGGGATGGGTGGCTTCTGGCCCGTCTGGGTGATCGTGCCAACCGGAATCGGTGCCTTCGTGACAACCTTCACCCGGGGCGACCGGAGCGGTTGACAGCGACTCCGGGGTGCACAGATCCCGGGTGGCACTTGTGATCTTGCTGTGTGCCGTGGAGGCGTTGGCGGATCAGCAGATGGCGCGGCGGAGGGTCTCGACCAAAGACTGGTGTAAACCTTGGAGTGACTCGGCAGACTCGGGCGCGAACTTATTGGCGGCGTGATACATGCCGGGCACCACGAGGAGTTCGACGTCCCCGCCTGCAGCGGCCAGTCGGTTTGCGTAGTCGACGTCCTCCTCGTAGAAGAGGTCGAGGTCGCCGACGCCGATCCAGGCTGGCGGCAGTCCCGCCAGGTTGTCACAGCGGCCGGGTACCGCCCATGGCCGAAGGTCGCGATGCCCGGGCGGCCCGCCGAGGTAACTGCGCCACGCGAATCGATTCGACCTGGCTGTCCACACCAGTCGGCCGCGGCCCTGGTCATCGGCCCGTAGCACAGTTCGGTCGTCCAGCATGGGGTACACCAGTACCTGCGCGGCCAGCGGCAGTTGCGCGCCATCCCGGTTGCGCTGAGCTAACGAAGCCGCCAAACCACCACCGGCGCTGATACCGAGTAGGGCGATCCGGTTGCGGTCGATTCCCAGCTCAATGGCGTCGGTGTGCAGCCATTTGAGTGCTGCGAGGCAATCGTCCAGTGCGGCCGGGAACGGGTGCTCCGGTGCCAGCCGGTAGCGGGGAAGCGCCACAATGGCACCAAGTTCGCGGGCCAGAGTTCCGGCCGCTGCGAGCTCGGATTCAGGCGCCCCCATCACGAAACCGCCGCCATGCATCCAGAGCACCGCGCCGGTCGGCCCCCGTCGATTCGTCGGCTCCACGGTTATCACGTCAAGCACATCTTGGGCATCGGGGCCGGGCACCATCCGATGGGCCACATGAACGCCATTGAGGTCCGGCTTTGAGGGTTCCTTCGCTCGCCGTGCCAGGGCAAGGGACAACTGGCCGCCGACGGAGACCGGTACCCACAGTGCCGGGCTGCGCAGGTCCTGGGCTACTGGTGCCAGCGCACTCGCTCGACGGCGTGCAGCCCAACCGAGGGCGACCGCTGTTGCGGTTGCTGCTGCAACGGCGAAGGCTCTTCTCATGTGGGCTCCGTCTCTCGTGCGCCGATGCGCTCAGGCTAGTGCGCCTGCTGCGGTTTGTTCGGATGAGATAGCCGGTCGTGGGACACCGGCTTCGATCCGGCCAGCGTCGAAACGACGTGGTGCGTGCCGGCAACAACCACTCCCGCGGCAGCGGGCCTGCGGACGGGATCGCCTGGCGCGGAGTCTGCGTCTCTGGATCAGGACTCCGGCGTAGGGTCTCACGTGAGGGAGGTGGTTGAGATGTCTGGATCAAGGCATATGGCCGTGGCAGCTTTGGCGTGTGTAGGAGCCCTCACCCTCGGCGGTTGCGGGGGTGACTCGCCTAGCGACACCGACGAGTCGGACGCCGCAGGACTGGTCACGGAGTCCTGGGTGACGATCGATGACGTGAGCGCAGACCTGGCGCCTCGGTTGGAGCAGGACTACGGACAAGCCCAGTTGCTGTGCGGATTGACGGACATCTCCGGCGGCGGTTTCGCCGCCGGCCCACTGCGTGAAGGCAACGCCATGGGATGCACCTACATCAGCGACCAGCAATCGATCGAGACCGACCAAGGTGCGGTCTGGCTGGATCTCCTGGTGCTCATGGTGTCCGACAATTCGTACGCATACGCGGTCACGAGCGGTGCCGGGGAAGCGGCGGCAGCGCAGGGGCTGCCGCGGATCAACGAGACGGTGCCGGAGTGGCTCTACCGCGACGGGCTCAGCTGCGAGCAGCTAGGCGCGCCGCTCAGCGTCGAGACCGTGCCCGGACCGGACTTCGCCCAGGCTGCCGGGACGAACCTCGCCGGCGACGACGGCTTGTCGTATCCCGAGCTTGTGTACTACTGGTTCGACGCTGGCAGGCCCGCCGACCTCGATCCCTCCGGGGAAGGCCGGCCGTGTAGCCAGGTGTACCCAGCAGAGGCGGTCGAGGGCTTCTTCGGCAGCGCAGTGGAGGTTGCCGGTTCCGCAGCAAGCGTGGAATGGACGGATCCGCTGATCACCACGAACGCCATTCGATCCGAACTGGCCGCTGCCGCCACGCTGCCGGAGAAGGCGACCCAGGTTGACTGCTCGCTCGTTGGTCCGGTCGCCCGAGGCAGCGTGTTCACGTGTGCGCCCAGGCTGAATCGGGAGCCAGATTCGCGGGTGGTGGCGGTTGTCCGAGCCGATGGCGGGTTCCTGGTGGGCCCGTCCTTGGCGGAGTCCGCCGCCGCGAATGAACCGCCAGTGTGGGCGTACGCGGCTGGGTTGTCCTGCGAGCAGATTCGGCAACCGGTCACGGCAGACACCTTCAGCGCAAATACCGGACTCAGCTTTGAGGATGCGATCGTCCAGACACCTGCCCTGCTCGAGCAGGGCCTGAGCTACCTCAACGCTGTGCTGTATTCCTTCACCACGAAGGATGCGACGATGATCCAGTTCGATGCGCAGGGGTGGCCTTGTACCGAGGTCTACCCAGCTGATCAGGTGGCACAGGTTCAGGGTCAAGTGCAGAACGTCAGTGAGTGATCACGACTTCTTGGTGCGTCGGTTGCCGTTTCGGCGGGTGCCGCTGGCTTCCGTTTCGGCGGCTGCGGCCGGCTGGTGGTTGCTGTAGTTGCGGCAGTTCAGGCGGATTCCTGGGTTGCCTCGAACTGCTTGCGACGCCACGGCAGCATGCCGTCGATCTCCACATCGAGGGAGAAACTGAGAAGCGTCCGGACTAGCACTAGCAGCCCCAGGATCAGCACGTTCTCCAGAGTCGTCGCGATGCTCACGGTCTTGACGATGTCGGCTGCCACGAGGACTTCCAAACCTAGAAGCAGTGCGCGTCCGAAGTTGCGTCGGATACCGCTGTAGACATTGGCGCCGCTGGTGTGATCGCGGAAGGCTCGGTAGGCAGCCCAAAGGGCGCCGACGACCAGGATCGCGACCCCAACGAGTTCGAAGGTTGTCGCAATCAGTTCCATCACTCGGGTGAACTCCATCGCCGGCCTCTCTCAACGGGTCCTGCGTGACCACTCCCATGCACGTTCCGTTCAAGGTACTGCGCGGGGGAGGGAAACCGTGGGGAGTTGCCAGGGTTGCGGCCGGATTGGGTTCCGCCGGTGACTGCGGGCCGTGTTGATCACTCCGGGGCCGACTGGGGTCCGTGTTGATCTCTGTGGTGTGCGAGTGCGGGTCTGGGTCGGGTTTTAGGCCTGTTTTGGGTGCTGAAACCCGACCGGGGTCCGTGTTGATCACTCCGAACCCGACTGGGGTCCGTGTTGATCTCTCCCCGAACCCGACTGCGGGCCGTGTTGATCTCCCCGGAGCCACCCCGGACCCAGCCAAGCCCCCGACAACCGCTAGTCGTTCGCGTGCAACCCGGCGTTCAGCCCACCCCAGTGCCCAGTTCGCGCCACTGCTTCAAGCGCGCCAGTCACCGAGTTACGACGAAACAGTAGATCCGGCTCCCCGGAGAGTTCCCGACCCTTCACCACCGACCCGTCCGGCAGCGTCACCTTGGACCCGGCGGTGATGTAGCACCCGGCCTCCACCACGGATCGATCCCCAAGGCTGATCCCGATACCGGCATTCGCCCCGATCAGGCACCCCTCGCCGACCCGGATCACCTCGGTGCCCCCACCGGACAGGGTGCCCATGATGCTCGCTCCGCCACCTACGTCGGACCCGTCGCCCACCACGACACCGGCCGAGATCCGGCCCTCCACCATTGACGCGCCGAGAGTCCCAGCGTTGAAGTTGCAGAAACCCTCGTGCATCACGGTGGTGCCCTCGGCCAGGTGAGCCCCGAGCCGGACGCGGTCGGCGTCGGCGATTCGAACCCCGGAGGGAACTACGTAGTCGACCATGCGGGGGAACTTGTCGACTCCCAGGACTACTAACGGGGTGCCATGTGCTCTGGCCCGAACTTGGGCCGAGGCGAGTTCGCTGATCGCCACTGGCCCCGAGGTGGTCCACGCCACGTTGGGCAGTAGGCCAAAAACCCCGTCCATGTTGATGGTTCGAGGGCGCACGAGGCGATGGCTGAGCAAGTGCAGTCGCAGGTACACGTCGGCCGCATCGGTGGCTGGTGTGGAGAGATCGTCGATCACGGTCACGACGGTGGCCGTGCGGGTCCCTCGCACGGAGTTGCTGTCGATGCAGCGTTCCAGCCCCTCGACGTCGGCAGGCTCGGCTGACAGCGTCGGCTGTGGGTACCAGACGTCCAGCAACGACTCACCAGAGTAGGTGGCCAGGCCGATGCCTGAGGCGGGGGAGTTCAGCAGGTCAGTCACCCCGCTACCGTAACGAAGGTGAGCCCGGATACCCCACTAGACCTCGCCGCCGACATCGTGGAACTGACTGCCGCGCTGGTCGACGTGCCAAGCGAATCGTTCCACGAGACCACATTGGCTGACAGCGTGGAGGCCGCCCTGCGCAGGCTTCCGCACTTACACGTCACCCGGATCGGCGACAGCATCGTGGCTCGAACCGAGCAGGGCCGCGCGCAACGGGTGATCATTGCCGGACACCTGGACACCGTGCCAGCAGCGGGCAACGATCACGCCACCCTGGTGCGCGCCGGGGAACCGGTCCCAGTCGTCGGACGCGATGGGCACGTCACCGCAACCGAGGACCTCCTCTATGGCCTCGGATCGTGCGACATGAAAGGGGGAGTCGCCGTCGCCCTCAGTTGCGCCCACAGCCTCATCCACACAACTCGCGATGTCACCTATGTGTTCTACGCCTGCGAGGAGGTGGCCGCAGTGCACAACGAACTCGGCCGCATCGTCGCGGAGCGCCCGGACCTGCTCGCCGACGCCGACATGGCAGTGCTGATGGAGCCCTCCAACGCTGGGGTGGAAGCCGGCTGTCAGGGAACGCTGCGGGTGGCAGTCACGACCCGGGGTCGCCGGGCACACAGTGCCCGATCCTGGTTGGGCGACAATGCTGTTCACCAGGCCGGCGAGATCTTGCGTCGGCTCGATGCCTATTCCCCAGCCCAGGTGGACATCGACGGGTTGATCTACCGGGAGGGCCTCAATGCGGTGCTGATTTCCGGCGGCGTCGCCGGCAACGTCATCCCGGACGAATGCACGGTGACGGTGAACTACCGATTCGCACCTTCGACGACGGAGGCGGCGGCCCTGCACCACGTGCGGGAGGTCTTCGAGGGCTTCGACGTCGCGTTGGAAGACACCGCGGCGGGGGCGCTTCCGGGCCTCGACCGAGACGCAGTGGCGGAGTTCATCGCCGCGACCGGATCACCACCACGTCCCAAATACGGCTGGACTGACGTCTCTCGATTCACCGCGGTCGGCCTTCCGGCGTTGAACTTCGGTCCCGGCGATCCGAGCCTGGCTCACACGGTCGACGAACACGTGCCCGTGGCACAGTTGGAGTCGGTACGCGATGCCATGTTCCGCTGGCTCACGGGCAGCGGCGCCGACGATCCTGCCGGGACAGTCGATCCGCGACTGTCGGGTGATGATGCGGCGAACGGGGCGTCGGCATGAGGCGAACTGTCTGCGTGTTCTGCGCGTCCAGCACCGATATCGACGTCAAGTATCTGCGCCTGGCTGCGGAGGTAGGTGAGGAATTGGTGAGGCGTGGTCTGGATTTGGTCTCCGGTGGCGGGAGTGTGTCCAGCATGGGTTCCCTCGCCCGCGCCACACGGGCCGCGGGCGGGCACACCATAGGTGTGATTCCCGAGGCCCTCCTCGAGTACGAGGTGGCAGACACAGAGGCGGACGAAATGATCGTCACCGCGAACATGCGCGATCGCAAGGGGATCATGGATGCCCGGGCCGACGCTTTCCTGATTCTGCCCGGTGGGATCGGCACTCTGGAAGAGTTCTTCGAAGCCTGGGTGGGCCGGGTCCTTGGGATGCACCAGAAACCCGTTGTCGTACTTGATCCGTGGGACGACTTCGACCACCTGCACGCCTTGGTCCGCACCATGGTCGACCGCCGATTCGTCAGCCTTGACGCGGCTCGGGCGGTCATCTGGACCAGCGGCGTCTCGGAGGCCTTCGAGGCCATCGATGCGCATTGGGAAGCGCCGCTACAGCCCCACCCGCCTGGCCTACCCGCAGCGCTGGTCGAGCTCGAGGCCGACTGAGTCAGGCCAGTCCGCGCACATTGACGAGCGGCTGAGCCTCACCGCGAATCGCGGACACCATGTCCAGCACGTCCCGAGTCTCGCGTGCCTCGTGGACCCGGAAAACCTTCGCACCTTGCCATGCGCACACCGCGGTCGCCGCTAGGGTTCCGGCCAACCGCTCGGACACCTCACGTCCCAACGTTTCCCCGACGAAGTCCTTATTCGACAGCGACACCAACACTGGCCAACCGGTGTCGACCATCTCGCCAATCCTTCTGGTGGCGGCAAGTGACATGCGGGTGTTCATACCAAAATCGTGACCCGGATCGATCATGATCGACTCACGCGGGACGCCGAGGCTGGCTGCCCGCTCGGCCTCACCCACAGTTCGCTTGATGATGTCGGCCATGAGGTCGACATAGGCCACTCGGTGGGGTCGCGTGCGAGGTCGAACACCACCAGCATGCGTGCAGACCAGCCCCAACCCGCACTCAGCCGCCACTTCGGCCACACCCGGGTCCCAACCACCCCAGGCATCGTTGAGGACGTCTGCGCCTTCCTGGGCCACCGCACGCGCCACTTCGGCCCGATAGGTGTCAACGCTGATGATCACCTCGGGGTGCCGGGAGCGGACCTCGGCCACGAAAGCGGCCACCCGGCGGATTTCCTCAGCCGGATCGATCTCCACCCCGGGTGCTGCTTTCACTCCTCCGATGTCCAGCATGTCTGCGCCCTGATCGACCATCCGGGTGGCTCGATCCAGCGCCGCTTGGTCGGTCCAGGTGGCGCCACGGTCGTAGAACGAGTCGGGGGTGCGGTTAATGATTGCCATCACCACGGATTGGCCGGGGCCGAATTCGCGGTTACGCAAGATGAGCACGCTGGGCTCCTACTCGGGGCGGCGAGGGGACGGGTGATGCGGGGCGTGGGACGATTCTGGCATCCGATACCGAAAGGTGACAGTTGTGGCTGTGCTCTTTGCGCTGTTGGTTGTGGCAGTGATTGCCACTGCCGCCGTGGTCGCCGCCCGCTGGCCGACCGCGGGCCAGACCCCGGAGTCGACAACGGATCAGCTACCCACCATGGTTCCAGAAGGTCCGCTCACCGCAGTTGACCTCGCGGAAGTGCGGTTTCCGGTGGTGGTCCGTGGCTACCGGATGGACGATGTAGATGCACTTCTCGATCGGCTCGCCAAGCAGCTTCAGGAGCAGGAGTCCACAAATGAAACACCTCAGGCTTGAGGTCGCAGTCGCAGCACCACCGGAGGAGGTGTTCGCCGGTTTCACCGACTGGCGTGCGCAAGGCGAGTGGATGCTCGGCACGCATGTGCAGCCGGTGTTCGGCGAGGCTCGCGACGTGGGCGGTCGAATCGAAGCCTGGACCGGCCTGGGACGGCTCGGATTCCTGGACACCATGGTGATCACTGAATGGGATGCGCCACGCCGGGTTGTGGTCGAACACACGGGGAAGGTTGTGCGTGGTGACGGGATCATGGAAGTGGTTCCTGATGCCGCCGGCGGGTCGGTATTCGTCTGGGCAGAAGAGCTGGTGATTCCGTTGGGGGCGCTGGGTAGGGCCGGTTGGCCGATTGTGCGGCCCGCCTTCGCCGATGGGGTTCGCCGTTCCCTCAAAAAGTTCGCAACGTTGGTCGAATCTGGGCGTTGGCGCAACGGTTGACACCAAAAGGGGCAGGTCGTGCCCCCGATGGTGGATAATGGTCCCGATGTCCGGGCAGTTCGCGCGGACACGTGGTAACCAGCCGTGCGCAGCGCACAGTGGACAACGGATGAAAGGGGACCGTGATGGCGGCGATGAAGCCGCGGACGGGCGACGGCCCGCTCGAGGTCACCAAGGAAGGTCGCGGCATCATCATGCGCGTGCCACTCGAAGGAGGGGGTCGGCTCGTGGTTGAGATGACTCCGGACGAGGCCCGTGAACTAGGCGAACAACTGACGTCGGTTGTGTCTTAGCTCCCTCAACGTCCGGCCCCGGCGCCTGAAGGTGCCGGGGCCGAGCCTTACCCGCTAGCGTGAACCCGTGCAGCGGGAATTGACTTTTGAGCCAGACCTCGGGGCTGTTTGGGCCTCGCCACCGCAGATCCTCGTGATCGCCGGTCACCCGGAGGGCCGAGATGAGGCGCTCAGCGTGGTGGACGAGCGACTCGGAGTGCCGGCGCGAAGGCTGATCGGGCGTCGGGAGAGCGTCGACAAGCCGGGTGCCCTCACGCTGGTGGACGTCGACCACGACGAGGTACACCAAGTGGGATGGTTGAGCCTCGGCGGAAATGCGGACGACTATCGCGCTGCTGGCGCCACCCTCGCCACATCGGTGCGGAAGAACGCCGCGCTGGTGCGATCGGATCAAATCACCGGCGGCACTCCCATTGCCGTCGAAGATGTCGCCGGTCTGCTGCAGGCATGGCAACTCGCCGGCTACCGCTATTCGCTCAAATCGGTGCCGCCGAAGGTCGAACCCGGCGGCCTGCTCGCAATCGGTGAGCAGAGCGCTTTCGCCGCTCATCAGAGCCTCACCGACGCAGCCCTCACTGCTCGGGATCTGGCCAACACCCCGTCGAACATCAAATCCCCGCAGTGGCTGGCCGATCAAGTCAAACAGCGCTGCCGGGCGCACGGGCTAGTCGTGACGGTGCGTGACGAGAACTACCTGACCAGGGAAGGGTTCGGCGGCATCACCGCGGTCGGTGGTGGCAGTGAACGGCCGCCCCGATTCGTGGAGGTGAAGTCGCGCGGGCGCCGGGGTGCGCCACGGGTGGTGCTCGTGGGTAAGGGAGTCACCTACGACTCCGGTGGGCTCTCGCTGAAGCCGGCTGATTCGATGGCGCTGATGAAGACCGATATGGCTGGTGCCGCCGCCGTTGCTGGCGCGATGGCCGCCTACGCCGCAGAGCCGGGTCGCAACGGTGACGCCGAGGTGGTGGCACTGTTGCCACTGGCCGAGAACATGCCGTCAGGCTCCTCATATCGGCCAGGGGACATCATCCGACACTTTGGCGGCATCACCACCGAAGTCTCGAACACCGACGCCGAAGGCAGGCTGTTGCTGGCCGACTCGTTGGCGTATGCCCGGGAACGTCTCGCTCCGGACGTCGTTGTGGACATCGCCACGCTCACTGGCGCCGCAACGCTGGGCCTGTCCCGGCACTACGCGGCGCTGTACAGCGACGACCCCACCCTGGCTGGGCAGCTCGTGGCCGCGGGGCAGGTGACGGGCGACCAGTTGTGGCAATTGCCGTTGGTGGAGTCCTATCGAGGCAGCCTGGACACTCCGATCGCGGACATCGCACAAGCCACCACGGATCCGAAAGTCCGAGCCGGCTCAATCATGGCGGCGTTGTACTTGCAGCGATTCGTCGGCGACATGGTGTGGGCCCATATCGACATGGCTGGCCCAGCCCGGGCCGACAAGCCGCGCGGCGAACATCCTGTGGGCGCCACCGGATTCGGGGCCCGACTGCTCGCGCAGTGGCTGCGTACCGCGGACCTTTCGGCTTTCGCGGCGAAGTCGGCTTCCTGACCTCGCAGTCGACTCCCGAGCTGCGAAGGCGGCTACGCAGCCGATTCGGTGATGATCACCAGCACACCGGAGTCCATCGGAAGTAGCGACGCGTTGAAGGCGGGGTTGTCTGCCGCCTCGGCCAGGAACTGCCGAGCGGCCACGGTGGCCTCGTCCCGGCGGCTTGGGTCCAGCACGCCCTGATCCGCTCCGAGCACCCCAAGGAACACCACGACACCGCCCGGACGAAGCAGCCGCTGCGCCTGGATGAGGTATTCGGCTGATTCACCGCTGCCGGCTCCGACCACCACAAGGTCGTAGGCATGATCTGCCAAGCGGGAAATGACGTCTAGGGCTCGTCCTGTGATGGGCCGAACCCGGTGCCCGGTGGACGCTTCCCGAAAAACCTCGCGCGCCACTTGATCCGCCGCCGGATTCGCCTCAATCGCCGTCAGCACACCGTTGTCGGCCATGCCCGCCAGCAAATAGAGACTGCTCACTCCGCCGTCGCCCCCAGCCTGCACCACTGCGCGGGCGTCGAGGGTGGTGGCGAGAGTTCGCAGCAAGCCTCCGGTGGTAGGCGTGATGTGGCTGCTTTCCAAGTGCGCCCCTCGTTGGCGCGCCGAGACGATGAGTGGGTCTTCGTGAAACCAGTCATTGGCGAAGGATTCGATATCCATGCGCCGACCTCCCAAGATTAGGCGCGTGCCAGGCGGTGATGACAGGGGCACGCAGGTGGTGGAAGTCTACGGTGCCGCAACTGCCGAAGGCGCCCTCCGGGTCTAACGTGGTCCTTACAAGGGGGCTGGAAGATCCCGGTACCTCGCCGCGTTCCCGCAACGACAAGACGCGACTATCCCCAAGGAGAAACCATGTCGGACCCGTCCTCGTTCGACGACAAGCCACTCGGGACGCCCACCAGCGGGTCCGGGGACGGCGCGGCGGAGCACACCACCGAAGTCATTGCCAACCCATATTCGGCAACACCGCCGGCGACGCCGGAAGCTGAACCGACGTCAGCGTCGGATGGCCCGCCGCCGGTGGCATCGGCTGTCACTTCTCCACCTCCGCCGCCTCCGCTGCTCCCGCCCACCCCGCCGGTTGTTGGTGGTGCGTATCCTGCCGCGGGGTCAGAGTTCTCTCCGCCGCCGGCTCCGGTGAAGCGCGCTAGTGGCGGCATGGGCAAAGTCGTTGCCGTTGCTGCGGCTACCGGCTTGCTGCTAGGTGCAGTGGGGGGCTACGCAGGGTATTCCTTGGCCGACTCGACGTCCCCGCAAGAGACCACGAATGTCACCGGATCGACCTCGCTTTCCATCCCGGCCGAGAGCCTGTCGGCGCGAGCCGGTGACTCCATTGCGGATATCGCCGATCGCATGCTTCCGACCGTGGTGTCGATCGAGGAGCAGGGCCTGTCCGGCACTGGAACCGGCAGTGGCTTCATCATTCGGGAAGACGGCTACATCGTCACCAACAATCACGTAATCGAAGGTGCCGTCAACGGCGGCACGGTGACTGTCCAGTTCGACGACGGTTCCATGGAAAGCGCCGAAATCGTCGGACGAAACCCGGCGTATGACCTTGCCGTGATCAAGGTGGAAGCCGACGGACTGCCGGTCGCGTCGATCGGGAATTCGGACAACATCGCCGTGGGTGACACGGTGGTGGCGTTGGGCTCCCCGTTGGGGTTGTCCGGCACCGTGACCTCCGGCATTGTCTCCGCCACGGACCGCCCCGTCACCGCTGGCGGTCAAGGCGAGACGTCCTACATCAACGCCGTGCAGACCGATGCTGCAATCAACCCAGGCAACTCGGGTGGGCCACTGGTCAACGCGTCAGCAGAGGTGATCGGGGTGAACTCCGCAATCGCCTCGCTGGGCACCGACTTCAGCGGACAAGCCGGATCGATCGGGCTGGGCTTCGCCATCCCCAGCAACACCATGAAGCGCATCGTGGAAGAGATTATCGATACCGGTCAGGCAGCCACACCGGTCATCGGTGTCAATCTCTCGCCGGGGGACGATGCCGCAATTGGTGCCACGGTGGGCTCTGTGGTGGCCGGCGGACCCGCGGACGAGGCAGGGATTGAGGCCGGTGACGTGATCACCGCGGTCAACGGAGTGTCGTCGTTGGATTCGGTCACCTTGATCACCCAGATTCGCTCTTTCGCTCCAGGCGAGGTAGTCACCTTGACTGTCACGTCCGGCGACCAGACCCGCGACGTGCAGGTGACGTTGGGCTCGAAGACTGATTAGACGTACCCTAGGCGGGTGTTCGACATTGGGCTCGGAGAAATCATCGCGTTAGCGGCGGTTGCCCTGCTCATCTTCGGACCGGATCAGTTGCCCAAGGCGGCTGCTCAGGCCGGACGGTTCCTTCGCGACATCCGCGCCATGGCCACCTCGGCCCGGCAGGAACTCTCCGATTCGGCCGGCATGGATGAGATCAGCAAAGATCTCAAGTCCTTGACCGACCTGCACCCGAAGCGAATCATGTCGTCGGTCTGGGAGGACCCAGCCAAGGAGGAGGGCCAAGCCCGCCCGTCTAGGCCTGCTGCGCCTTCGGCTACCCAAGGGTCGGCCGCGGCTTCGTCGCCAGCGGGAGAGGCCAAATCACCGCCTGCGGCGAAACCACAGGCTTCTTCGCCAAGCCCTTCGTTCGATCCGGATGCCACCTAGGCGGATGTGCCCGGATTTTCAGGGTGACGGCGCGGCGCTGTGGTCTGCGGCGCTGTGGTCCGGCGCTGTCAGCGCCGTCCTCGGTCCGCCGGTCGCGTCGGTCCTCGCGGATCAGAAGCTCAGAAGCGGCTGGCCGGCGTCAGGCCCAGTGAAAGGCCCGCGAGGCCGCGAGGCCGGGCCGAGAGGTGGTCGGCCAACTCGGTGATGGCCTGCGATGCAGCGGCGGACGGGTCGGCGAGCACCAGCGGCTGGCCATTGTCGCCGCCTTCGCGCAGCCGAACGTCGAACGGCACCCGGGTCAACAGCGGCACCTCGCTGCCGAGTTCCTTGGTCAACACTTGCGCCACCAGCGATCCGCCGCCGGTGCCGAACAGGTCGATCGGTTCGCCACAATGGGGGCAGGCCATGGAACTCATGTTCTCGACCACACCGATCACCCGCTGCTTGGTGTGGGTGGCCATCATGCCGGCGCGCACCGCCACGTCGGCTGCTCCGGCTTGCGGGGTGGTGACCACCAGCAGCTCGGATTGCGGCAGCAACTGCCCGAGGCTCATCGCCATATCGCCGGTGCCGGGGGGCAGGTCGATCAACAGGAAATCTAGGTCGCCCCAGAACACGTCGGTGAGGAACTGGGAGAGCAACTTGTGGTTCATCGGCCCGCGGTAGGCCACCGCCTGGGCCACTCCGCCCGGCTTGAACATGAGCATTGAGATTGCTTGCACACCGTGCGCCGATGGCGGCATCAACATGCCCTCCACCCGGGTGGGGAAGCGATCGATGCCGAGGATGCGTGGCACCGAGTGGCCGTAGATGTCAGCGTCGAGGATCCCGACCGTCAGGCCCTTGGCGGCCAGCGCCACAGCCAGGTTCACAGTCACTGACGACTTGCCGACTCCGCCCTTGCCGGAGGACACGCCGATGATCCGAGTGGTGTTGCCCGGGCGGTTGAAGGAGATGTCCTTGGTCGGTCCCTGGAGGCGCTCGCGCAACTCCTTGCGTTGCTCGTCACTCATGACGTCCAGGTCGACCGCAACGTCGGTGACGCCGTCAACTCGGGCAACGGCGTCTCTGACCCGGGAAATGATGGTGTCCTGCATTGGGCAGGACGAGACCGTGAGGAACACCGCCACGGTGACTGCGCCGTCGGCTGCGATCTCGACCGACTTGACCATCCCAAGTTCGGTGATCGGACGTCGGATTTCGGGGTCTTCCACCGTCGAAAGGGCGGAATCGATAGCCTCACGAGTCACTGGTGCCATGGGCTGCATCGTACGTCGCGTGCCAGGTGGCGCCACCGCGGGCGGCTGCACCTGTGAGGTCTGCTACTTGCCCGAAGGTCGGTCGCGGTCCTTGCCCGACTTCCGGTCGCGGTCCTTGCCGGGTGCCCGGTCGCGGTCTTTTCCGGACTTCCGGTCCCGATCGCTGCCGCCCGGAGCGTCGCGCTCCTCAAGCTGTTCCAGAATCGCTCGCAACTCGGCCCGCAGGTAGTCACGAGTGACGACCTCTCCGACGCTGTTGCGCAACGATGCCAACTCCCGGGTGATGTATTCGGTGTCCGCGATGAGCATCTCGGTGCTGCCTCGGTCCTCCTGGTACTGCACGCGATCCCGGTCGGTTTGGCGGTTCTGAGCCAGCAGGATCAACGGGGCGGCATAACTGGCTTGCAGCGACAGCAACAGGGTGAGGAAGATGAACGGGTACGGGTCCACCGCCCACTGTTCCGGGGCCGCAACGTTCCACACCAACCAGCCGATGATGAAGGCAGTCATCCAGGCGATGAAGCGCCACGAGCCGATGAAGCGCGCAATGCGCTCACTCAAGGCGCCAAAGGTCTCTGGATCGTAGGTAGGTCGAAGTGAACGGCGCCCTTCTCTGGGCTGGTCCAGGCTCGGGCGACGCTTGCGTAGTTGTGGTCTAGTTCCCATCGCGGCTCACATCCGGTTCCTCTTCCCGCCGATCCCGCCAGTCTTCCGGGAGCATATGGTCGATCACGTCGTCCACCGTCACAGCACCAAGCAGGTGGCGTGCCTCGTCGACCACCGGGATCGCCACCAGGTTGTACGTCGCGAACGAACGCGTCACCTCGCTCAGCGGCGCCTGCGGACCGATCGGTGTGATCGCCTTGTCGAGTACTGAGGTGACCAGCATCGCCGGCGGTTCGCGCAGCAGCCGTTGGAAGTGTGCCACGCCGAGGAAACGCCCGGTCGGTGTCTCCAACGGAGACCGAACGATGTACACCTGAGCGGCCAGGCTCGGCGAGAGGTCAGGGTTGCGGATCGACGCCAGGGCCTGGGCGACGGTGGCATCGGGCGGCAGGATGATGGGCTCGGGATTCATCATCCCGCCGGCGGTAGCGTCTTCATAGATCAGCAGTCGGCGTAGATCCTCGGCCTCGTCAGGTTCGACCAAGTCCAGCAACGCTTCTGCCCGCTCCGGGCTGAGGTCGGCCAACAGGTCCGCGGCGTCGTCTGGATCCATGAGTTCGAGCAAGTCCGCCGAACGTTCTAGGTCCAGCCCGTTGAGCACCTCGATGCGGGTGGCATCGCCCATCTCCTCCAGCACGTCGGCCAGGCGATCGTCTTCCATACCGCGCGCGACCTCGATTCGACGTTTCGCGGGCAGGTCGCCCAAGAGCGTGGCGACATCGGCCGGGTGCATCTCGTCGATCTGATCGAGCAAGGTATCCACGGCCTGATCCGGTTCATGCACGCCCAAACCAGTGACGTCCAGCCAATCCACACCTGCGGTCTCGGCCCGCCGGCGCAAGCCGGATCGACCCTTCTTCACGTGCAGCCGGGTGATCGTCCACTCTTGGTTGCGCCATTCCATGCCCACATCGAGGACTTTGACCTGCTCGTCCGTAGCGATCAGGTGGCCGCGGCGATCCACGAGTTCGGCGACGACCAGGGTCTCGTTTGGGCGGGTGGCGAATTGCCGAAGGTTCACTCGGCCGGACGTGACGACGGCTCCGAGTTCGATCTCGGTGACCTTGGTCATGGGCATGAAGATGCGTCGTCGGGCCCCAACTTCCACCACCATGCCGATCACCCGCGGATAGTCCGGCGGATTACGCAGGATGCAGACCAGGTCCCGGACGATCCCGAGTTGGTCGCCGTTGGGTGCGAACACGGCGGTTCCCGCCAGCCTGGCTGCATAGATCCGCGCGGTGTTCGTCGCCATGAGGGGCAGGGTAGCGCCAAGCGAGGGTGGTGGGGACTACCGTTCGGCTGTGACGACTCCGGTGGCGCAGCCATCGCAACCGGCAGCCCCGCCTCCGGTCGCGCGACCGCAGCTGGGACTGCTGGCGGTGGCGGTGTTCTTCATCTCCACCTCGGCGCCGCTGATCGCAGCCACGACTGCGCCGGCAGTGGCCATCGCGTTCTGGCGCACGGCGCTCGGGGCATTGTTCACCGCGCCCTACACACTGCTGCGGCACCGACGGGAGCTCCTCGGTTTGGACCGGCGCCAGCTGACGCTGTGCGTAGTTGGCGGAGTGCTTTTGGCGGCCCACTTCGCGACCTGGATCCCCAGCCTGCGTTACACCTCAGTGGCCTCCAGTACCGCCCTGGTGTCCACTCAGCCGGTGTGGGCGGCGCTGATGGCGCGGGCGATGGGAGTGAAGTTCCCGACTCGAGTCTGGGTTGGGATTTCGGTGGCCCTGGTCGGGGTGGTGGTGCTTACTGGGGTGGATGTGTCGCTGGATCGGCGCTCGCTGATTGGCGACGGTCTGGCGTTGGTCGGGGCGGTGCTAGCGGCCGCCTATGTGACCGTTGGCGAGCGGGCCCGCCGGGATGTGAGCACTGCGAGCTACACGTTGGTGGCCTACTCGTCGTCGGCGTTTCGTGTTGCTGCCTGTGTGCCTTGTGGGGGGTGTGGCGCTGTCGGGCTACTCGGCGATGGACTGGTGGCTGATTCTGGCGTTGACCCTGTTGGCGCAACTGTTGGGGCACTCGCTCATCAATGCCACCCTGCGCACAACCTCGGCGACGGTGACGTCCATGGGGATTCTGTTCGAGATGCCGATCGCGACTTTGCTGGCTGCGTTTTTCCTTGGGCAGTGGCCGCCGCTGGCTGTGTTGCCGGCGCTGGTGCTGTTGCTGATCGGGGTCGCTGTGGTGGTCCGAGCCGGCGGGGGATCCACCGCCTCTGCGGTGTTGACCGAATCGCCCACCTGAGTTTGTTGAGTTCGGTTGGCCGTGTGACGCTGGGTTGGCCGCGTGACGCTGGGTTGACCGCGCGCCGCTCGGGCTGACGTGTGACGCTGGGTTGGCCGTGTGACGCTCGGGTTGGCGCGGATCTTCGACCCTGGTCGGAATGTGTCGCCGATGGGGGCACTATCGTGTCGAAACATGACCGAATCAACCTCGCGTTCATTGCGTTCTCGTCGATCCAACCTCGCCGTTCCGGGAAGCAACCCGAAGATGTTGGATAAGGCCCGCGGCCTGCCTGCGGACCAAATCTTCATGGACATCGAGGACGCAGTTGCCCCCATCGCCAAGCCGGATGCTCGCAAGAACATCGTCGCTGCGCTCAACGAGGGCGGCTACGACGGCAAGGTTCGGGTGGTGCGCGTCAACGACCTGACCACCCACTGGACCTACCGCGACGTGATCGAGGTCGTTGAGGGTGCGGGCGCGAACCTCGACTGCATCATGCTGCCGAAGGTGCAGACGGCTGAGCAGATTCACTGGCTCGACACCCTCCTCACCCAGATCGAGAAGACCATGGGCTACGAGGTCGGCCGAATCGGCATCGAAGCGCAGATCGAAAACGCGATGGGTCTGATCAACGTCGACGCCATCGCCGCCGCCTCACCCCGGGTCGAGACCATCATCTTCGGGCCGGCTGACTTCATGGCCAGCATCAACATGAAGAGCCTCGTCGTCGGCGAGCAGCCCCCCGGCTACACCGAGGGCGACGCCTACCACTACATCCTGATGCGGATTTTGATGGCTGCGCGCGCCTACGACAAGCAGGCCATCGACGGACCGTTCCTGCAGATCCGTGACGTAGAGGCATACCGTCGCGTGGCCGAGCGTTCCGCAGCACTTGGCTTCGACGGCAAGTGGGTGCTTCACCCCGGCCAGGTCGACGCTGCCAACGAGGTCTACTCGCCTCGCCAGGAGGACTACGACCACGCCGAGTTGATTCTTGACGCGTACGACTTCTACACCTCCGCTGAGGGCGGCGCCCTCGGCGCGGTGATGCTCGGTGACGAGATGATCGACGAGGCCTCGCGCAAAATGGCGCTGGTGATTTCGGCTAAGGGCCGCGCCGCCGGTATGGAGCGCACCAAGGCCTTCACCCCGCCCCAGGGGTAGAACGCTCGGTTCCGGTTCCGGTTCGTGATCAACGCGGGTCCTGGTTGCGTATGGGGCGGTTCCGGTCTTGGTTCGGTGATCAACGCGGGTCCTGGTTGGGTGGCTCATGATCAACGCGGGTCCTGGTTGGGAAATCACCTCGAATCGGCCTTGAAACCCGACTGTGGACCGTGTTGATCACCCGGCACCCGACTGTGGACCGTGTTGATCACCCGGCACCCGACTGCGGACCGTGTTGATCACCCGTGCCCGACTGCGGGCGCGTTGATCATGAGGCACCCGACTGCGGGGCGCGTTGATCATGAGCATTGACCCTGGGGCGCCCCCGCCGCATGTGCAGCGCATCGCTGCGCAGTGGGGCGTGGAGTTGACCGAGCGCACGCACACCCGATACTCCCAGACCTGGTTCGGCGTGCGCGGCAGTGAGCATGTGGTGGTGAAGGTTGGCGGAGTCGAGGCCCGTCGGCGCGAGGCGGCCGCGCTGCGGGCTTATGCCCACGACCAGCAGGCACCAGTTGCCCGGAACAAGCGACTATCGGCCAGCGGGCATGAGGCACCGGCAGATGGTGGATCCGAATCGGATTGGGCGCAGCACCGAGCCGCCGCCCCGAACAACGCCCGACACCGACGCACACACGCCGCCCCGAACAACGCCGCGCCGAACACGCCCCGTCGGAACACCGCCGCGCCGAACACGCCCAACCCCGAGCCCCCGATTGCCTGCAGAGTGCTCGCCGAAGCCGGCGAGGCGCTGCTGCTTGAGCGCATCCTGTTGGGCGACGACCTGCGGCCCATGGCAGCCACCGACGACGACGCCGCTACTGCGACAGCCGGCGCAGCCTACGCGCGCATGCACCAGGCGATAGCAGGGCAGAATCGGCCCCGCGAACTACCCGAGCTGCGGGAGGCGTCCGCTGCATTCACCACGTATTGGTCCCGACCCGACACCGGTACGGGTAGCGCACCGCCGCTGCCGCGGGAGTTGGTCGTGAGGGCGCAGAGCATCCTCACCGACCTAACCGTCCCGGACCCAACCGACATCGTGTTGCACGGCGACGCCCACCACCAAAACCTGATCCGACACGGCATCGGGGACGAGCGTGATCATTGGCGAGTGATCGATCCGCACGGTTGGTGGGGTGATCCGACCTTCGACGCAGTGGCGCTCATGCTGAACCTCCACGGCTCGCTGGAAATGTCCCGGCGCACTCACCAGGATCTACGGACCCAGGCGCAACGGCGAGCGGCGATCCTCGCTGAGACCGCGGGGCTGGACCGGGACCGGTTGCTGGCGTGGACGTTTGTGGGCGCCATCATCGCGGAACTGTGGTGCCTGCAAGACCATGGCTTCGTGCAGGGTGGGCCGCTGAAACTGGCCGAGTCGCTACGCGGGTTGGCCTGACACGCAGTTCCCGCAAGGAGAATCTGCTTGTGACGGTCGACCGCTCCGAACCCGGCCCCATGAATCCTCCAGTCCTGACACAACCCATGGCCGCCATCTGAGGGTAGGTCCAACCGAGCCGGGGCCACGGGATGCCGATGCCCTACTGGCCAGTAACATTGGGCGAAGTCAGCGGCTGTCAACCACCGGAAGGACGCGACATGGGACGTTTGCTTGAGACCGAGGGCCTCACCGATGTGCAAATTGAGATCCTCAACGCCGTGCATGAGTTCGTGGACAACGAGATCATTCCGGTGGCCCAAGAGCTTGAGCACACCGACACCTACCCCACCGAGATTGTCGAAGGCATGAAGGAGATGGGAATCTTCGGCCTCGTCATTCCCGAGGAATACGGCGGCTTGGGGGAGTCCCTGCTGACCTACGCCCTCGTGGTGGAAGAAATCGCCCGCGGCTGGATGAGCGTCTCCGGGATCATCAACACCCACTTCATCGTGGCCTACATGGTCATGCAGCACGGCACCGACGCGCAGAAAAAGGACTTCCTGCCGCGGATGGCCACCGGTGATCTGCGCGGATCGTTCTCCATGTCCGAGCCCGGCTGCGGGTCCGACGTGGCGGCCATCAAATCCCGTGCCACGAAGCAGGGCGACGACTACGTGCTCAACGGCCAGAAGATGTGGCTGACCAACGGCGGATCCTCCACCCTGTGCGCGGTGCTTGTGCGGACTGATGACGATGCGCCCGAGGGCGTGAGCGTCTACAAGAAGATGTCGACCTTCATGATCGAAAAGCCAGCCGGTTTCGGCGAGGTGCTCCCGGGGCTCACCATTCCAGGCAAGATCGAAAAGATGGGCTACAAGGGCGTCGACACCACCGAACTGGTGATGGACGACTTCGTGATTTCCCGCGAGGCGCTGCTGGGAGGCGAACCAGGCAAGGGCTTCTACCAGATGATGGACGGGGTTGAGGTCGGCCGGGTGAACGTTGCGGCGCGTGCCTGTGGCGTGGCCACCCGGGCATTCGAGCTGGGTATCGACTATGCCCAGCAGCGCGAAACCTTCGGCAAGCAGATCGCCCAGCACCAGGCGGTTGCGTTCCGGCTCGCCGACATGGCGACCAAGGTCGAGGCAGCCCACCAGATGATGGTGATGGCCGCGCGCAAGAAGGACTCCGGAGAGCGCAACGACCTCGAAGCTGGCATGGCCAAGTACCTCGCCAGCGAGTACTGCAAGGAGGTCGTCGAGGACTCCTTCCGGATCCACGGCGGCTATGGCTACTCCAAGGAGTACGAGATCGAGCGGCTGTACCGCGAAGCGCCGATGCTGATGATCGGTGAGGGCACCGCAGACATCCAGCGAGTGATCATCGCCCGTCGGCTGCTGGAGGACTACAAGCTCCGCGGGTAGTCTTGGGGCTCGGCGTCCTTGAGCCGTGCCGCTAACCCAACTTGAGGAGAACCCCTTCGTGGCCGCACCAACGCCCACGCCCGACCAGATCAACTCGCGAACTGTCCTGGTGGAGTACCCCACCTACGCACAAGCGCAGGAGGCCGTGGACAAACTCAGCGATGAGCGATTTCCGGTACAGCACGTTTCCATCATCGGTGTCGACCTGCGCAGCGTTGAGGCGGTGCTGGGTCGCATGTCGTGGGGCCGGGCCGCGCTCGGCGGACTCGCCATGGGCGCCTGGTTTGGCATCCTGATCGGGCTATTCGTTTCGCTCTTCGCCAATTCCGAGGGGCGGGTGCTCACGTTGGTGCTGCTCGGATTGGTCTACGGTGCCGCTTTCGGAATCGTCTTCGGATTGGTTTCGTACGCCTTCACAGGTGGTAAGCGAGATTTCGTCTCACGAAGCCAGTTGGTGGCAGCTCGGTACCAAGTCACGGTAGATCCGGAAGTGATCGGCCAGGCGCGCAGCATCCTGGGTTTGTCGGCCGGGGCTGCGGGAGGCCCCGTAGAGGAGTAGTTCGGGGCGGTCTCAACCTGGAGTTCAGGTGGAGATTTGGGCCCAAACAGTCTTGCCCTCCGGCTGAACCTCGACGCCCCACCGGTCGGCAAGCCTGGTGACGATGGCGATGCCGCGACCGCCGGTATCGGTTTCCCGAGCGGACTTGATCATCGGCATCTTCGTGCTCGAATCAGAGACCTCTAGCCGCACATAACCCTTGGACCGAAACAGCGACACACAGCGAACGCCACCGCCGTGACGCAGGGCGTTGGTCACCAGTTCGCTGGCGATCAACTCCACATCGTCGACGACTTGCGCCAGGCCCCACTGCATGAGTTGCCAGGTGACGGCCAACCGGGCTCGGCGCGGAGTTTCGGTCGAGTCGGGATCGGTGACCAAGGTGAGGCTCATGGGTCGTTTTTACCCAGAAAGTCGGTCGGCCATACCCCAGAAGCTCAGCAAGCTTGCGGCGGTTTCGGCAGGCGCGTCGCACGCAGGTGAGTGCCCGACTCCGGCGAGCTGCCGGTAACTGCCGCCCAGCCGTTGCGACATTGCTTCCTGCCACTGGGGAGGCCACACGTCGTCGTCAGCGCCGCAGAGCACCAGGGTGGGGATGTCACATGCCCGCAACTGTGCAGTCCGATCCGGTTCGTTGAGCAGAATCTCCGCCTTCGAACTGAGCCCGGCGGGACTGTTGCGCAGCCAACGCCGATGCAGAAACTCCAGGATCTCCGCCGGTGGGGGAATGATCCCCCGCGATTCGTCAAGCGCGCTCTTGGCCTCCCAGATGTCGGCCAGTTCGGTGTGCGGCAAGAGTTCCCGCAGGACCTCCAGTGCCGGTCGTTGATGCTCCGGTACCGCCGCCGGGCCGGAGGACATCAGCGTCACACTGGCGAAGGCAGCCGGCGAATCCAGAACCGCGCGCCGCGCGACGAGCCCGCCCATCGAGTGCCCGACCAGGTGCGGTCGTGGCCCATCGGGCCACAGCGCCCGACTCAACGCTGCCACGTCTCGGCCCAGCGCGCCCAACGCAAACCGCTCCGGGCAGTTCGGGTGCGACGCTCTCGAATTGCCCCGCCTGGTCGAAGGCCACGACGCGCACGCCGGCCTCCGCCAGCATCGGCACCAAAGCGATGAAGTCTTCTTTACTGCCAGTGAATCCGGGGACGAGCAAGGCACCTACGGGCGCGTCTGCAGGACCTGCGGTGAGCGTTGCGAGGTGGGCATCGTTGACTGTTGTGCTGCCGGCTATCACTCCGCTCGGGATCCCGACAAAAGGGGGCACGCTCACGACAGGCACAATAGTCCGCGTGACTCGCATTATTGCCGTGGCCAACCAAAAGGGCGGCGTGGCCAAGACCACCACGGTGGCATCCATTGGGGGAGCGCTGGCCGAACTCGGCCAGAAGGTACTCGTTGTCGACCTTGATCCGCAAGCCTGTCTCACCTACTCCCTCGGTCTCGATTCCGAGGACCTCGAGTTCTCGATGCACGATGTGCTGCTCGGCCGAGTGGATGCTCGCCTTGTGGTCACGCCCACCGAGGAGGGCCCGGATCTGCTGCCGGCGACTATTGACCTCGCCGGCACTGAGGCTCACCTGCTCACCCGCACCGGCCGGGAGTACACCCTCCGGTCGGCGCTTGAGGAGCTGGCTGGGGACTATGACTTCATCTTGCTGGATTGCTCCCCGTCGCTCGGCGTGCTTACTGTCAACGCCCTCACCGCGGCCGACGAAGTGCTCATCCCGATGCAGTGCGAAACGCTGTCGCATCGGGGGGTGCGCCAACTGCTCGACACGGTCGAAGATGTGCGGAGGCTATGCAACCGAGACCTGAAGGTGCTCGGAGTGCTGCCGACGATGTACGACTCGCGCACTAACCTGGCGCGCCGCACCCTGGCCGATGTCGAAGAGCGGTACGGTCTGGCAGTAATCAGACCGCCGATTTCGAAATCGGTCCGGTTTGCCGAGGCCCCCTCGGCCGGACGCAGCGTGCTAGCCACAGCATCAGGTTCTAGGGGCGCAGAGGCCTACCGGAAGGTCGCAACTCGCATCATGGAGTCGTGATGAGCCCTGTGGCACCCCGACCGCAGCGACCGAAACCTGGAACGTTCGACCGCATCCCGGCGGTCGATGCCGAACGTAAGCCCAGAGTTGATCCGCTCGGCAAGCAAGCGCTGTTCTCCGAGGCGGAACAGCCGCCGTCGCTGGGCAGCGCATCAGTGGACTGCGAGAAGTGTCACCGACGGACCATCGTGTCGTTGCCGCAACTGCTGAAGTTATCCGCGACCGGACTCCACGCCCCGATGCCCAAGAAGGGCTACAAGGCCTGGCTGAAGTGCCCGGCCTGTGGCGAGCGCAGTTGGATGAAGGTCACGCTCGGACGTTGAGGGGCAACTCTGCCCACAACCCTTACGTGAATGAGGAACTCCGGGACGTGGCCAAAGTCGTGGCCGTGATCCGACCTCGTCCCGGAACCTCAGGTGTAGGTCGAGACCCCTGCTACTGCTCCGCGCTGCCGGTCTGGGCGTCCTGCGAGGCCGAACTCGCTGGGTTCGAGCCACCGCGAGTCCGTCGCCGTTGACGCTTCCGACGAGGCTTGTCGCCCTGCTCGCCGTGGTTGCCGTCGCCACGGCCCTTGCCCTCGCCATGGCCTTTGGCCCCACCACGGCCCTTGCCCTCGCTTTGGCCTTTCCCGCTGCCACGGCCCTTACCCCCACTGCCGCGGCCCTTGCCGCGAGTGGGGGAGCTGCGCTTTCCGGTCTCACCCAAGTCCTCGACTTCTTCCGCGTCCAGGCCAGCACGGGTTTGGTCGGCCTTTGGCAGTCGGCCGGTGGCTGTCCGAGGAATGCCGAGCCCGTTGTACACGTGGTCGGAGGTGGAGTAGGTCTCGACCGGATCGTGGAAAGCCAAACCGAGGGCGCGGTTGATCATTTGCCAACGGGCGACGTCGTCCCAATCAACCAGGGTGACGGCCACACCGTCCTTGCCTGCTCGCCCAGTGCGTCCGATCCGATGGAGATACATCTTCTCGTCTTCCGGGCAGGAGTAGTTGACCACGTGCGTGACGTCGTCGATGTCGATGCCGCGGGCGGCCACATCGGTGGCCACCAAAACGTCGACTTTGCCGCTTCGGAAGGCACGCAGGGCTTGCTCGCGGGCACCCTGACCCAAGTCACCGTGGACTGCCGCTACGGCAAAGCCGCGATCGGTGAGGTCGTCAGCGACCTTCTGGCAGGTGCGCTTGGTGCGGATGAAGACGATGGTCAATCCGCGACCGTCAGCCTGCAGTACCCGCGCAAGCAACTCGACCTTGTCCATCGCGTGAGCTCGCCAGACGTGTTGCTCGATGGTGTCGACGGTGGCGTTGTCGTCGTCGGGATTGACTGCCCGGACATGCGTGGGTTGGGTCATGTAGCGCTTTGCGAGGCTGACGATCTGGCTGGGCATGGTGGCCGAGAACAGCATCGTCTGCCGGGACGCGGGCAGTTGCGCCACGATTGTCTCGACGTCGGGCAGGAAGCCCATGTCGAGCATCTCGTCGGCTTCGTCGAGCACCAGCGTGCGCACCTCGGAGAGGTTCAGCAGCCGCTGGCGAGACAAGTCGAGTAGACGTCCGGGTGTGCCCACCACCACGTCGACGCCCTTTTTGAGCGACTCGACCTGGGGCTCGAAGGCGCGCCCGCCATAAATCGCCAACACCTTCGCGCCGGCGCGAGCACCCGCCTGCTCGAGGTCGCGCGCCACCTGCACACACAACTCTCTGGTGGGAACCACCACGAGCGCCTGCGGGCGGCCACTACGGGGGGCCTCAGGGTTGCTCACAACGTCGAGTCGCTGCAGCAGTGGGATCCCGAAGCCGAGGGTCTTGCCGGTGCCGGTTTTCGCCTGCCCGATGACGTCGTTGCCGTCAAGGGCAAGGGGTAAAGTCATCTCTTGGATCTGAAAAGCATGAGTAATGCCGACGTCGGCAAGTGCGGCCCGAATGGGCTCGATCACTCCGAGGTCGGCGAACGGCGTCGCGTTCAGCGGACTCTCCAAACATTCATTTTTGCGCCGCGCACAGCGGGGGATTTCCCTGGCGTGGATCTTCGCGGCCTCCCGCGGGCATCAACACCCGCGAATCGCAAGTCTACCCAACGACGCGGCTTCGTGGGGCCGCGCCGGGGCGGATCTGGGGACTACCCTCAATAGTTGTGAAGACCCGTACTTTCGAAGACCCTGACTATGCCGCAGCTGTGGTGGACCTGCTCGGTTTGCTCGCCTACGGTGAATTGCAGGGATTCACCCGAATGGCGATTGATTCCACCCTGGCGCCGAACCTGCGCGACCAGGCCCAAACGGCCCGAATGTCGGCCACCGAGTTCCGCCAATTTGAGCGACTACGTGACCGATTGGTGAGTTTGGACCGGGATCCAGAAGCAGCGATGGCGCCGTTCGTGGAATCGATCGACGCCTACCACGCCTCGACCGCGCCGAGCGGGTGGTTGGAAGGGCTGGTGAAGATTTACGTGGGCGACGGCATCGCCAGGGACTTCTACCTGGAAATGTCCTATTTCGTCGATCCGGACACTGCGGGTTTGATCCGTTCGGTGTTCGCCGACCGCGGGCAGGCAGATTTTGTGGTGACGTCGGTTCGGCAGGCGATCGCGGCGGAACCCTCCCTCTCCGGACGGCTCGCGTTATGGGCACGCCGGCTCGTGGGGGAGGCATTGAGCCAAGCCCAGCGTGTTTCGGTGCAGCGCGAAAGCCTGGCCGCGCTGCTCATCGCTGGCGACGAGGGTCTTGACCTGGAAGGCGTAGGGGAACTCTTCGGACGCCTCACCAACCGGCACACCGAGCGCATGGCCACCTTGGGCCTAGCTCCCTGAGGGCTGGTTCGCGGCTGGCCGATGGCCGCTGACTAGTTGGCGCCGAAGCCAACCCGGCGGGAAGTGGATTCGCCAAGTTCGACGAAAGCGATCTTGTCCGCGGGGATGAGGTATTGACGGCCCTTGTCGTCGACGAGAGCCAAGACTTCACCGCTGCCAATGGCCTCGGCCACCGACTTCGACACCTCGTCTTGGCTCGACTTGCTCTCGAACGCGATGTCTCGGACGGCGTTGTTGATGCCGATTCGGACCTCCACTGTGAACCTCCTGAAGTTTGGTGCGCGCCTCGATCCGGGGCGCACTGCTCGGTCACAGCCTATGTCGGCAACGTCCGACTCGCCGATGCGACCGCGTTCGCCGATCGCGAAGTGGACTTTTTGGCGGCCTGTCCGCTGAGTTTTCGCGTGCCGGTCGATTTGGCAGGACGGACCGGATCCACCGGCTGCGATACGCGGGGATGGCTTTTGGGGAAGGCCGAGATTCCACCCCACACCTGGTCGACCACAAGCTTGGTGGCAGTGGATTTCGGCAGCGCGCGACGGTTCCGCAGCCAACGTCGCGCAGACGTCTGCGCCATGCCGGTGAGGCCGGTGGCCAGCAGCATCGCCTCGTCCTCGCTCAATCCGGTGTCGGCCACGATCACCACAGCGACCAGGGCGGCGCAGTGTTCGTCAGCGCGCTCCACCCGCCGGCGGACCTCGTCGACGTTCACCAGATCCGATTCGAATACGAGCCGGTAGGCGCCGTCTGGGTCGTCCACAAAGTTGAAGTACGCACCGATGGCTGCGGCCACCCGCTCGGCGTTGTCCTCGGTACTCTGCAGGGCATCCCGCACCGAGCCGACCAAGGTCTCGATCGATTCGTCCAGCAATGCGAGGTAGAGCTCTTGCTTGCTCGGGAAGTGTTGATAGAGAACCGGTTTGGACACCCCAGCCCGAACCGCGATCTCGTCCATCGCAGCCGCGTGAAAGCCCTGTGTCACGAAGACGGATCGTGCCGCATCCAGCAACTGCGCACGCCTTTCCCGGCGGGGCAGTCGTACCCCCCTGGGAGGGTCCTGAGTGACGGGCATGGATCAGATCCTACTCGCGAGTAACATCGCGATGCGGCACTTGGTGAGGGAACTGCAACTTGGGTCGGCAAACGGGTCACCCACACGAGGGAATGTTCGGTGTCGCATCTACGCTTGCCTTCTTTGAAAGTTCAGCAAGGCGCATACACCCAAAGGAGCATCACGTGACGTTGCCGCCGCTGGTGGAGCCGGCCGACGAACTCGACATGGATGAGGTGCCGCGATACAGCAGGCACATCATCATTCCCGATGTCGGGATGGCCGGGCAGAAGCGACTCAAGAACGCCCGGGTGCTGTGTGTCGGTGCTGGCGGACTCGGGTCACCCAATCTGATGTATCTGGCAGCGGCGGGCATCGGGACCCTCGGTGTGGTCGAATTCGACACCGTTGACGAATCGAATCTGCAACGGCAGATCATCCACGGTCAATCCGATATCGGCCGGCCCAAGGCCGAAAGCGCCGCGGACACCATCGCGCAGATCAACCCCTACATCGACGTGGTCGTGCACAACGAGCGGCTCGACAACTCCAACGTCTTGGAGATCTTTGCCGACTACGACCTCATCGTTGACGGCACGGATAACTTCGCGACGCGCTATATGGTCAACGACGCCTGCGTGCTGCTCGGCAAGCCGTATGTGTGGGGGTCGATCTTTCGATTCGACGGCCAAGCGTCGGTGTTCTGGGCCGAATACGGCCCCTGCTACCGCTGCCTCTACCCAGAGCCGCCGCCACCGGGCATGGTGCCGTCCTGCGCCGAGGGCGGCGTGCTGGGTGTGCTGTGCGCGTCGATCGGCTCGATCCAGGCCACGGAAGCGGTGAAATTGCTGCTGGGAATCGGCGAGCCGCTGGTGGGGCGGTTGATGGTGTACGACGGTCTGGAGATGGACTATCGCACCGTTCGGGTGCGCAAAGACCCCAATTGTGTGGTCTGTGGTGAGCACCCCACAGTCACCGAGTTGATCGACTACGACGACTTCTGCGGCGCCATCAGCGTCGAGGCCGCCGAGGCGGCGAAGGACTCGACCATCTCGGTCAAGGCCTTGGCGGCGATGCTCGAGCAACGTGAGCAGGGCGACCGCGACTTCGTGCTCATCGATGTGCGCGAACAAGGTGAGTGGGACATGGTGCGCATCGACGGCGCCGAGTTGATTCCGAAGGGCGACTTCTACTCCGGTGCGGCGCTTGAGAAACTCCCGCACGACAAGCAAATCGTGCTGCACTGCAAGGTCGGTGCGCGCTCCGCGGAGGTGCTGGCGATCGTCAAGGATGCCGGTTTCGGCGATGCGATCCACGTTGGCGGCGGGATTGTGGCCTGGGTGGACCAGATCGAACCGCACAAGCCCTCGTACTGATCAGCCCGGCGCGACTGGCCGCTCAGCCGCTTACCCAATCGGGCGAAGCCGGTGGGCGTCGTCGAATAGGTCACGTTCGGCCAACCTGGCGGCCACGGCTGCGGCAAGTGTGGCGGCAGCGAGCAGCATGTACATGACCACGATCTGGTAGCGGATCGCGGTCAAAGGCGGGACCCCGGCCAGGATCAGTCCGGTCATCGCTCCCGGCAACGCAATCAGGCCAACGACTTTGGTCTGGTCGATGGAGGGAATCAAAGCCGTACGCACGGCGTCCCGGCGAACTGGGGCGAAGGCCGCCGGGCCGTCCATGCCCAACGCGAGTCGAGCCTCGACTTCGGCCCGGGAGCGCTGGGCGTCGTCACGAAGCCTGCGTAGGGATACGCCGCACGCCACCATTGCGCCGCTGATGACCATGCCACCCACCGGGATCACAACCGTGGGGGTGGCCTCGATGATCCGAGCGGCCAGCAGGATACCGAGCGTGGCAGCCGTGCCCACTGTGATTGCCAGCGTTGCGGTGCGTCGAGCTTGTGGCAGCCCCGTTGCGCGCCTGCCGGCCACCTGCCCTGCGATTCCCACCATCACGACCAGCCAGCCAAACGCGGCGGGCAGACCGCCGTAGTCGAACACCAGCCCAAGCAGAAGCCCCACCGCAACGAGTTGGGCGAACGCGCGGACGGAAACCACCACGAGGTCACGGGTGAGGCCCAGGCGAAACCGCCACGCCACACCCACCGCCAGCAGCACCAACAACAGCGACGCTAGGACACCCAGCCAGCTCGGAACGTTCGCACTTGTGGGCATTCGATCGAACCCTCCTTTAGCCTCGCAAGTACGTGATCGAGTCGGGCTGTCCTTCCTCGACGACACGGCCGTGGTCGAGGACCACGACATGCTCGACAATAGGGCGCAGCCGGACGAGGTCGTGGCTCACGATCACCACCGTCAGTCCCTCGTCAACCAAAGTAGCCATCACGGCGTCTACCGCATCCGCTGAGGCTGCATCAAGGGCACTGGTGGGTTCATCGAGCAGCAATGCCTCCGGCTCCAACGCCAGCGCCCTGGCGAGGGCCAGTCGTTGTGATTCGCCGCCAGAGAGTCCGGCGGTGGGCCGATCCGGATCCAGGTCATCCAACGAGACCGCCGCCAAGAGACGCTGCACGGCAGCATCCGGCAATTGTGGGGCGCCCGCCCGCACCTCCGCGGCCAGCGATTCCGTGAGCATCACAGGCCGTTGCGTCAACACGCCAACGCGGCGACGCAACTCCAAGACGTTGAGTGTTCGGGCATCGACACCAGCGACCTCCACCACGCCGCGGTCAGGATCCTCGAAGCGGTTGAGTAGCCGAAGCAGGGTCGATTTGCCAGATCCACTGGGGCCCAACACCGCTGTGGCACGACCAGCGGGGATCGTCGCGTTCACGTCGGAAAGGATGTGTGTTCCAGCGCGCGACAATTCCACGTCGCTCGGAGACGAAACGCGGCCGGCAGCGGCGGGCCCAGTGAGTTGGCGTCACGGTGCTGGGACTCCGAGCCGTTCACAACAAGTTGTTCTTGGTCATCCAGTTAAAGGAGAACCAGCCGGGAATGGTGGGAAGCCAGAAGGTGAGGAGGCGGAAGAGCAGGACCGACGACACTGCCACGCCGCCGTCCACTCCTGCCGCTGTCAGCCCAGCAGACAGTGCCAGTTCGACCGCACCCAGGCCACCCGGGGTGGGTGCGGCCTGGCCGAGGGTCGCACCTGCGAGATAGACCACTGCGACCGCGGCGATGCCGGCCTCGCCGCCGAACGCCTTCACACAGGCCGCGAGGCAGAGGCAATACGACAGGTTCAGCAGCAGAATGCCGCCGATTCCTTCGGCCAACTTTGCGGGCCGTTGGGTGAGGGTCAGCAACCTTGGGCCGACCTGGGAAACGATCGGCTGTACCCGTCGGCGGAGCCAGTCCCTGGAAACCGGGAGAGCCAATCCGAGTAGCAGCAGTCCGATGAGAATTCCGAACACGATCAGTGCCCAAGCAGGCACCGGAACGTCCACCTTCGTCTGGGTACCAGCCAGCACACCGAAACCAAGGAGCAACACCAGGTGCATCACGAAGGCCATCACCTGAGAAACGCCGACGCTTGCGGCCGCCAGCGCCGGGTGTACCTCAATCTTCTGCAGATATCTCACGTTCACGGCCACCGCGCCGAGGGTGGGTGGTGAGACCAAGGTGGCGAAACTGGCGGCCAATTGGGCCAGCATCGTCTTGACCAAGGAGATCTTCTCCGGCACGAAGCCGGACAGCGACATAGCGGCGCCAACGTAGGTGGAAATCGACAGCACAAGGCCGATGAAGGCCCAGGTCCAGTCGGCCTCCGACGCCAGTTCGGCCAGATTGACCCGGGCAAGCTGGGTGAGCAGGATGTAGCCGGCGACCGTGCCGGCGATGATGGTGAGCAGGGTGCGAGGCTTGAGGCGCTCGATGTTGATCTGCTCGGGTTCCTGGCCCGGGTTGAGGTTGATGAGTTTGTCGCGCAATTCGTTCATGAGCGACTTCCGCTTGCGCATCGCGTGCCGGGTACCCGGCGATAAGCCCACGGTTTGCAGTGCCGGCAAAGCCCGTGCCAGCCGCACCCGCCCCAGTACCCGTAGTCCGGAGTCGACTGCGCGTTCGGCGTCTGTGAGTAGGGCCAGGGTGCACAGCATCTCGGCCAAATCCAGGCGCAGCGAGACGTCCCCGGCCGCGACCGATCCCTCTTCCCCCCGCACTAGCCAGACCCCACCTTGAGCGTCCCGGAGGATGTTGCTGGCCGTCAGGGTCCGATGACTCACATTGTGGTCTTGCATCCGCTTGACCACCACCCAGGCCCGATCCAGATCGCCGTCGGTGAGGTTGTCGGCGATGGCAGCGAAGGGTTCGGCGTCCAGGGTCTCGAACGCCAGCAGTGCCGCGTCCGGCCCCACCTGGCACACCACCAGCAGCCGAGGGGTAGCCGCCCCGGCAACCTGCGAGGCATAGGCCTGCAACGAACTGTGCTCTACGCGACCCCGCATCGTCAGCGCAGTACCGCCGTCATCTTGGCGGATTCGCAGCGAGCGCCAGGCCACCGGCACCAGGCCGTCACCTTCCAAGTCACGGTCAAGCACCAGCACATCGAGGCGTTGACCGGCCCGGCTGGTTGCCGTATATCGTCGCCCGCCGCGGGTCAGGGACGAAGCCCGCAGCACCGACAGCGGATACCCGTTGGCTTCTAGCGTCCGAGCGACTTCTAACCCCGAGGGGCGGGTACTGGGGGTGCCGACGGCATAGCGGGTGAGCAGCCCGACGCTCCAGCCCAGCAGCAGCGACAGCAGCAGTCCGATCACCGTGAGGGTGACGCCCACAATGTTGAGCAAGGCAATCGCGGTGATCACCAGGATGCTGGTGACCGCCCAACGTGGACGTTCGATGAGCCTGGCCACGGTACTCATGGCCACCAGGCCGGAGACGAACGCATTCAACGGCAGGGTGTCCGAGCGCACATTCCGACCGGTGAGAGCCAGCAGCATCTGCGATGAGCCGTAGGTGTTGATCACCCACGTGAGCAACGCGCCGACGGTGAAGGCCAGCAACAACGCAGCCAGTGCATCAAGCAGCACCCGGCCGCGCCGGCGCACCAACAGCGAGATGCTGATGCCAATCGGCAAACCCAACGCACCGAGCACACCGACCCAGGTTGTGAGGTCGAGGAGAAGTTGTGGGATTCGCCCGGTTGCCTCGGTGAGGTCGGATTCCAGCCCCGACGTGGTGCCGGACGCCACGTAGGAAAGGCCGAATACGAGTGCCGCTGCGACAGCGGCCAAAGCGAGGCGCAACAAGTCCGCGGGTCGGCGCAGGCGGCGCGGCGCGATGTCGCCCTCGATCACCACTGTTGATTCTGCGCCTGAGTACCGAGTTCTGGTGGCAGTTGGGCTGGACGCCGCTTCCGGGGACGATGGCTGACTATCCGCGGCGGATTCCGCGGCGTCGGGATGCGGCGCCGACGTCGTCGACGTCGCGGGGCTCAGCCGTTGAGGTGTCGGCGACCACCTCGGCGTCACCTGCGGGGTAGCCGGGGTGAGGGGCTCGGATGGGTGGCAGCGGGACCCGGGTTTCACGTTTGGGCGTCGACGAGGTGGCGAGATCGAGGCGCGCGTCATCGTCTCCTGAATCCATCTCAGACGCGTCCACTTTCACATGCTCTCAGATCCTGCCCGCATTTGTGTCGGACCATCCTGGTTGCATGTTCTCGTGCCGCATATCACCCTCCGAGCGCAGCCAAGCGTTGCCGCCTCCCCGCGGCTGGATGCTGATCAGTTGGCGGTGGTGCGCCACACCGGATCACCGCTGCTGGTGCTTGCCGGCCCTGGGACAGGCAAAACGACGACCATCGTGGAGGCGGTCATCGCTCGGCTCACCGGCGATCAGCCGTTGCTGCCGTCGCAGGTGCTAGTGCTCACCTTCAGCCGGCTGGCAGCGGCAGAGTTGCGTAGCCGGATCGTGGCGCGTTCACCGGCGGCGGTATCGCCGGTGGTGGCAACTTTCCACTCCTTCGCCTGGGCGCTGCTGCGCGAGTTCGCGCCGGGCGACCCATTGGACGGCGAACTTCAACTACTCGCGGCGCCCGATGCCGAGCTCGCGGTCCGGGAGCTGCTCGCCGACCCCGCTGACTCCTGGCGCCGCCACTGGCCAGCCGATCGCCAAGACGCCCTCACGAGTCCAGCACTTGTCGACGAGCTGATCGCGCTGATGTCGTCAGCCAGGGCTCAAGGCTGGGAGCCGGAGGAACTCGCGCAGGCCACGGCTGCAGGTCTGGAGCATCCGGGCGGGCCGGTGCCAGCCGAGTGGCGCGCGGCAGCCGAGTTCTTTGAGCACTACCTGCAGATTCTCGACTGGCGTGGTGCAGTCGACTACTCCGAGGTGATTCACCGGGCTCGCCTGCTGCTGGCCGAGCGGCCGGAACTATCCGGGCGGTTTCGCGCCATCTACGTTGACGAGTACCAAGACACCGACCCGGCACAGGTTGGTCTGATCCGGGCGCTCGCGGCGCCGGGAACCACCGTGGTGGCGGTCGGCGACCCAGATCAAGCCATCTATCGCTTTCGCGGCGCCGATGTGCAAGGCATCCTCGACTTCCCACGCCAGTTCGCGGCAGCGGACGGCACCCCCGCGGACGTTGCGGTGCTGCGGCATACTCGGCGATTCGGTCCGGCGATCCGGGCAGTAGCGGACCGCTGGATCGCTCCGGTAGGGCTGGGTAGTCTGCCGGCACGAGTGCAACGTGAACACCGGTCACCCATCTGCGCCAGCGACCACGGCAGCGTGGATGTGATCGTCAGTGCTACCCCCGAACAGCAGGCTGCCACTGTGGCCGACGTGCTGCGCCGAGCCCACTTAGCCGAGGACGCCCCGCTCGCCTGGTCAGACATGGCCGTGTTGGTGCGCTCCGGGGTTGCAGACATCCCACGTTTGGAGCGCGCCTTACTCGCTGCCGGAGTGCCGGTGGAGGTGCCCGCGGGCGATCGTCCGCTAGCTCATGAGCCAGCCCTTGCTCCCTTGCTGACCGGACTGCAACTGGCAGCAGACCCACAGCGGGTCGACCTCGAGTCGATAGAAGGCTTCCTTTGCTCACCCCTGGTCGGGATGACCTCGTGGTCATTGCGCCGGCTACTTCGGGGCCTGCGGGTCGCGGAGCGGGCGGCAGCCGAACGTGAAGGTGGTCGGCAACCTCGGCCTGCGCGCGAACTACTCGCCGAGTGTTGCGTGGCCGGGGCGTCACTTCCGCCTGAGGTATCCGGCCGCGACGCCGTGGCTTTTGACCAGGTGCTCGACACGCTCGACCGGATGCGTGCCCCCGGATTGGGAGTGGGCGAGCAACTGTGGCTGCTATGGGCCCATGGCGGCACTGCCGGCGGGGAGGGCCGGTGGGCGCAGCAGTTGCGGAACTCCTCGCTGACCGGAGGGCCTGGAGCGCATCGGGCCGACGCCGTGCTGGATTCGGTGATGGAACTGTTCAACGTGGCCGACCGCATGCCGAAGGGTGCAGGGAGTTCGGTGTTCCTGGACACCCTCACGCACCATCGCATCCCAGCTGCGCGGATCGAGGCCGGTCCGCAAGTGCGCGACAGCGTCTCCCTGCTCACCGTGCACCGGGCCAAAGGTGCCCAGTGGCCGCTGGTGATGGTGCTGGGATTACAACAGGACCAATGGCCCGACGCTCGTGGTCCGGTGACGCTGCTGACCCCGGAACGGATCGGGTCGGACGGGGTGCGGGCCCAGCGCACTCGGGCCGAATTGGCCGCCGATGAACGTCGGTTGGCTTTTGTGGCTGCCACCCGAGCGTCCCAACGGTTGGTGATCATGGCGGTCGATTCGGCAGGATCCGACGAGTCGCCATCGGTGCTGTTCGCTGAAGCCGCTGCGGCAGTAGGTCGTCCGCCGACCGAGTCCGGGGCCGCCGCTCGGCGAGCGCGACTCACCCCCACTGCGTTGGTGGCTTCGCTGCGCACCGTCCTGAACGATGAGCAACGGCCGGTTGCCTTGCGGCGTGCGGCTGCACATCGGCTGGCGCGATTGGCCGCCACGGATCATCCGACATCGGCGCTCGCGAACACCGCCGATCCCGACCGCTGGTGGGGAGTGCACTCACCGACCCAGTCGACTGCTCCGCTCACCGCACCCGGACAGCCGGTGAGGTTGTCCGCGACCGCAGTGTCGGGGGTCAACGAATGTCCACTGCGGTGGTTCCTTTCCCGCCGGCTGCACGCCGGTACCCCGCGCCCGACGCCGGCGGCATACGGCAGTGTGCTGCACGCCGCGATCGCGGCCGTGGTCGCAGGCGAACTCCCCGCAGATGCCGAAGCCATCGCCGAAGCCATCCGCGAGCCGCTGGCGAGTCTGCCCTATGCCGCGCGCTGGGAGCAGCAACTCCAGTGGGCCAAAGCGCAGGAGGACATCGCCAGATTCGTGGATTGGTATGCCCGGTTGGCGGGAACGCCGCTGGCCGCGGAGGTTCCCTTCGACGTGGTGGTGGGCACACCATCCGTGGGTTCCGGTGCGGCGGCAACAGCAGCTGCGGGAGACGATCCCGCCGCCGAGATCAAGGTGCGTCTCACCGGATCGATCGACCTGTTGGTCGCGGATCCGCACGGTGGTGTGCGCGTGGTCGACTTCAAGACCGGTGCCAACGTTCCCAGCAAAGCCGACACCGAAGAGAACACCCAATTGGGGGTCTACCAGTTGGCCGTTGCCGAGGGGGCTGCCGCAGCGGCGCCGGACGGAGAGGAGACGGACGTAGGGGGAGCGGACGAAGCGCTCCCGGCTGGCGGGTCGCTGGTGTTCTTGGCCAAGGGGATCGGCGCTGGCGGGTTGCAGGCCTCCGAGCGGCACCAGCAGCCGCTCACCGAACGGGACTGGCTAGACGAGCAAGTAGGTGGCGCGGCAGCCACGGTGATCGCCGAACAAGTGGTCGCTCGGGTCTCGTCGGCATGTTCGCGCTGTGACTTCCAATCGATGTGTCCGGCCTGGTCGCAGCTGGATTGGACGGACGCCACGTGATTGATCCAGCGGACGCCCGGCGGTTGGTGGCAGCTTTGGGTTTGACCCTCACCGCAGAGCAGGAAGCCGTGGTGTTTGGCGCACCGAATGGCCCGGCTGTGGTGATTGCCGGAGCCGGCTCGGGCAAGACGGCCGTCATGGCTGCGCGGATCGCAGTGCTTGTCGCCGCCGGAATTGTGCCGTCACACCAGGTACTCGGGCTCACCTTCACGCGCAAAGCGGCGGCCGAACTGGCCGAACGGGTCGACACCTATCTGCGTGCTGCCCGGAAAGCGGGATTGGCGAGCGCGGGCTCGGCAGATCCGGTGATCTCCACCTATCACTCGTTCGCTCAGCGCTTCGTCCGCGAGCAGGGCATCAGACTCGGAATTGATCCGGATCTGCGCGTCGAGTCGGACTTCGGGCTGCTGCCCTTGGCGTACGAAGTTGTGGCCGGTTCGGCGACTTTGGCCCAGGCGCCAGACCACGGTTTGTCGTTGCGCGGTGCAGTCACCGCCATGCGGAAGTTGGACGCCGAACTAGCCGAACACGTGGTGGCCACTGATCGACTACGCAGCCACGAAAAGGCGCGCCTCAATGCGTTGGCCTCGGCCACCCCCAGCGACCCTGTTCGCGCGATGATTCGAGCCAGCGAGGCGCGGATCACCCTGAGCAGTGTGGTCGATGAGTTCCGAACCGCGAAACTGCTCGCCGGGGTGATGGACTACGCGGACATGATGCGGCTGGCGCAGCAGATCGCGGCCGCCAGCGGCGAGGCAGTCGAGCACCTGCGGGAGACCTACACCACGGTTCTGCTTGACGAGTACCAAGACACCTCAGTGGTGCAGCGCATGTTGCTGCAACGGCTTTTCGGGGACGGCCACCAGGTGCTGGCAGTTGGCGATCCGAAGCAGTCCATCTACGCCTTCCGCGGCGCCGCAGCTGGCAGCATCGAAGCCTTCGGCGACCACTTCCCGACCGTCGCGGGAGCCCCGAGCCCACACTTTGCGCTCAGCGCCAACTTTCGATCCGGACCCGCGATTGTGGCAGTGGCGAATGATTCGGCGGCCGCCCGACGGGCGCAGCGTGCGAGTTCGACGCAGGTAGCCCTGACCTCGGCTCGACCAGAGATCGCCGACGCGGTGGAGGTGCACACTTTCCGCTCAGCGGCCGACGAGCGCCGGTTTGTGGTGCAGACCGTGGCAGCGGAATTGGCCGCCGGCACCTCCGCGTCGGACATCCTGGTGCTGGCGCGCAACAACGACGCTGTGCGAACTATCGCCGATGCGCTGCTGGCCGTGGGCATACCCGCGGTCTCGTCCGACCAGGCGGGGTTGTTCGAGCTGCCCGCGGTGCGCGATGTGTTAGCAGAGTTGGCAGTGATCGTCGATCCGTCGGCCAATGCCGAACTGGTGCGGCTACTCGGGGGTCCACGGTGGCGGATCGGAGTACGCGACCTGAACCTCCTGGGTGCGCGGGCACGCGAATTGGCCGGTGCGGCGTGGAACACCGAGGATGCCGGCGACCTGGCACGTCGGCTCCAGGCGGCTGCGGGCGCGGGGGGTGACCCGGTCGAATCACCGTGCCTGGCGGATGCCCTGGCGAACCCAGGTGACGCGGACTTCTCGGATCAGGCCCGAGCCCGATTCGCACTGTTGGCAGCGGAACTGGAGTCGTTGGCGTGGCACGCGGGCGAGCCGGTGCCGGACCTGCTGGCGCGGATTCTGCGCACCACAGGGGCCGATGTCGAACTGCTGTTGGGTGCTGATGCGGAGTGGGCGAGTTCGGCGATCGATTCGCTGTTTTCGGTGGCCGCGTCGTTTGCCGCGAGTAGCCCGGCAGCACAGGCGGCGGGATTTCTGCGAGTGGTACGCCTGGCCCGGGATGCGGATGCTGATCCAGGTTTCGATGCGCCGCTGCCCGCGGGAAGTGTGCGGGTGATGACGGTGCACAAGGCCAAGGGGCTGCAGGCCGAGGTGGTGTTGCTGCCCGATGTCAGCGCCGCCGCCTATGACGACGTGCGACTGCGCGATCACTGGACCACCACACCAGGAGCGCTGCCCGAGGATCTTCGCGGAGACCGGGTGGCCGCTGGGGACCGGGTGGACGCTGCAAACCTGGTTGCCCCGCGCAATGCCCGGGAGGTCAGCGAAGTTCGGGACGCGGCCAAAGAAGCTGAAACCCAGGAAGCGGAGCGACTGGTCTATGTCGCATTGACCCGAGCCCGCTCCCGTTTGGTGGTGTCCAGCCACTGGTGGAGTCCCGAGCGGAAGCGGCCCAGAGCACCGTCGAGGCACCTGTTGGAGCTATCCGCCCATCCTCGGGCTACCACTGGAAACTGGCAGGAACCGCCGCCCGCGGGGGCGGCCAACCCGCTGGCGGAGGGGGTTGGCAAGGAACCGCAGGAACCGGAGTTCGGCGCGGTCGATGCCGAACTGTTGGAGCGTAGACGACAACTGGCCCATTGGGTGGACGAAGAAATCGCTGCCTGGGACAGCGGCTCCTCCGACACCCTTGACGAGGCCCAGGTGGAGCAAGATTTCGCTGATGATCCGGATGGTCGGGCTGCCATCGCCAGATGGGACGCCGACATCGCAGCCTTGCTTCGCGAACAGCAGCAGCGCTCATCGGCTGGGGTAGAGGTGTGGCTTCCGGACGGCCTCAGCGCATCGGCGTTGCAGCGACTCTTGGCCGATCCGCAGAGGTTTGCAGCCGACTTGCGCCGGCCGATGCCCAAACGCCCATCAAGGCAGGCTGGCAGGGGTATTCGATTCCACGAATGGGTGGCCGCGCGGTGGGATCAGCGGGTGCTTGTGGACGTCTCCGAGTACGCGGTCGACCGGGAGGTGGATCGACTCGACGATGACGAGTTGGCCGGGCTGCGCAGAGCCTTCGAAGCTGGCGAGTATGCGGATCGCGCCCCGGCCCACATCGAATACCCCTTCACGGTGACGATCGCGGGAGTTCCCGTGAGCGGCCGGATCGATGCGATTTACACTGCCGCGGCACAACCCGGCGATGACGAAGACCAACAGCGCTGGGAGGTTGTCGATTGGAAGACGTCCGGGCGCCCAGGGGCCGATCCACTCCAGTTGGCGATTTATCGGCTGGCTTGGGCAAAGATCGCCGGCGTCCCCGTTGGGCAGGTCGCCGCCGCTTTCTACCACGTCCCGACTGCGCTGCGGGTTCCCCTCACGGACCCGCCGTCGGAAGCGGAACTAGCCGAAGTGCTGGCCGAGAGCATCAGCGCGACTCAATCGACGAAGCAGCAGGCGTCCAGTTAGTTCGGGTCGGTCGCGGCTAGGGACGAGACCAGTCCCCGGGTAGCGCGCCGCCGTACCAGTCCTCGATGAGATGCCGCGCGATGGAGACCCGCGGCGGGATCCGCACCTCACCACTTTCGGCAAGGCCCACTAGCTCGGAGCGGCTGAACCAGCGTGCGACCGCAATCTCGTCGCCGTCGGGTTCGGGTTCGGCATCGTCGAGAGCCCACGCGTGGAATCCCAGCATCAGCGAACCGGGAAACGGCCAGGGTTGGCTGCCTCGGTAGCGCAGGGAGTTCGGGTCAACCACCACGCCAGCCTCTTCCTTCACTTCCCGTCGCAAGGTGTGCTCGGCAGATTCGCCAGCCTCCACGAAACCGGCGAGGGTGGAGAACCAGGTCGGATGCCAGTCTGCTCGTTGACCGAGGAGCGCCCGGTCGTGACGGTCCCGCACGAGCACGATGATTGCCGGATCAGTGCGGGGGAAATGCACGGATCCGTCCGTATCGCAGGTGCGTGACCAACCCGCATCGGTGATTCGTGTGGGCCCTCCGCACCTGGGGCAGCGCGCGTGACGGGCATGCCACTGGGCGAGTGCGACAGCGGTGGTGGCGAAGGCTGCTTCGGTATCCGAAAGCGCCGCGCCGATCAGCCGCAGACTGAGCGCATCCGCCAGTTCGCTGCCGCCAGCGTCGTCATGCACAACCGCCACCCGCGGCACCTGATCAACACCAACGAGCACGGCACGGCCGACGTCGGATTCACGCAGGCTCCGCCACGCCAAGGTCGTGCCGTCTGCACCTAGTTGATCTCGGGACACATCGACGGCGAGTCCGCCGGCGGCACACGTGTGCTCCCACCAGTCGGGTTTGTGCCGAAGGCCCGCGTCGTCACGAAGCGGGCCTCGGGCCAATGCGAGATCCGCCAGTAGTCGATCGGTCACTCGTGGACCTTAGCCAGCACCTCTAGCAAGCGCGACACGGGCGTATCCAGCCCCCATCGTTCGACCAGACGAGCAAGTGCCACCGGATCGGCTGCTGCACGGGGCAGCGTGAGGTTGAGGTCGTCGGGCAGCGGCACATCGCGCACTGCGAGCACCACACCCGGCACCAGATCCAGGTACTCACTGCCAGCCAACACCTTCTTGCGCACCCCGGTGGCCATTGCCGAATCCGTGTCGGCAGCCGCGAGCCGGATCGCATCGAGGCTGCCAAAGTCACGGACCAGTTTCGCCGCGGTCCGCTCGCCGACCCCCTTGACGCCGGGCAGACCATCCGATGGGTCACCGCGTAGCGCGGCGAAGTCCCCGTAGTGGGCGGCGGGAATGTCGTATCGGGCAGTGATCCAGGCTTCGTCGACTAACTCCGCGCGGCCCACACCCTTTGCCGCGGTGTAGAGGACCGCCACCCCGCGAGCGTCGTCGACGAGTTGGAACAAGTCGCGGTCCCCGGTCACGATTCGCACCGGCCCACGTGCTCGCTCCGACAGCGTGGCAATCACGTCGTCTGCCTCGAATCCGGGGGCACCCACCCGAGCGATGCCCAGCGCCGCAAGTAACTCGGCGATGATCGGCACCTGCGGTGCCAGCAAGTCTGGGACCTCTTCGGCAACGTCCTCGGTGCTGGCTGGCCCGTCGTGGGAGTCGGGGTCGGTTGACGCCTGATCAGGCGGGGCAACCCGGTGGGCTTTGTAGCCAGGAATTGCACGCACTCGGAACTCCGGGCGCCAGTCATCGTCCCAACACGCCGCTAGATCTGTTGGCTGATAGTCACGTACGAGGCGGGTGATGAAGTCCAGCAGGCCGCGGACGGCGTTGATGGGCGTGCCATCCGGGGCGGTGATGTTGGTGGGTACACCGAAGAAGGCACGAAAATACAGCGACGCGGTGTCCAGCAGCATAATGCGGGGTTGGTGACTGACCACTGCGCTCCTGAGGTTGAGGATTCAACCGACGCCGGGTAGCGGCGCAGGTGCTCGTTGCGAGTCACAGTAGTGAGGCGCCTGGTCGGTTTGCCCACCGAAGATAAGATCGCAGCCCAAAACACCCGCGCGAAGTGCCCGATCGGCCGCAGCAAGCCGTACTAGTGCGACGCGATTCCGGGCCGGGTACGGTCAAGGCGTGAGGGTCGCGACGTTCAACATTTTGCATGGCCAACGGGTGCTCGGTGCCGCCAGCGACATGGGCGGGTTGCCCGACGTCGATCCGCTTGACCTCGCGGCGGCCGCGGGTGCTCTCGATGTTGACGTGCTGGGCATGCAAGAGGTCGACGCCCACCAGGAACGATCCGGTGGGGTCGACCAAACTCGGGTCGCGGCCGAGGCCATGACCAACGGGAGCAGCGCGCTGCAGCGGTTGTTCGTCCCTTCTGTGGTCGGCACGCCAGGGGACCGGTCGAAATTTCGACGTGCTGGCGAGGAGGTCCACGCGGCGGTCAGCGGCGGGCCGTTGCCTGAGCACGGCCCGCTCTATGGGGTCTCGCTGATCTCGCGACTGCACGTACACAGTTGGCACAAGGTGACTTTCAATGCCCCGCGCCTGTCCCTGCCGTTGCTGGTACCAGCGATGCCGCGGCCGCGGATCGTTACTGTGCCCGATGAACCCAGGGCTGCGGTTGCTGCAGTCGTAGAGACGGCCGCCGGCTTGCGGGTAACGGTGGCGACGGCGCATTTGTCGTTCGTCCCTGGTGTCAACGCCGCACAGTTGCGCCGACTCGTGGCCTGGTTGAAGCCTTTCCCAAGACCGCTGGTGTTGATGGGTGATTTCAACCTGCCAGGTTCGTTGCCGGAGTTGATCACACGCTGGCCAGGGGTGGTGAAGGGCCCGACCTACCCGTCATTCGGACCGAAGGTGCAGTTCGATCACATCTTGCTGGACGGCTTCGATGCCGATCAGATCGCTGAGGCCCGGGAAACTGTGCAGATCCGAGCGATGGGAGTCAGCGATCACTGTGCGGTCGTTGCACACATCCCGATCGAGGTGGCCTCGACCGTGACGAGCCGATCCTAGGAATCGATCACGCCACTGGGATCAGGCGGAATCCATCACCGCTCGGACAGCACGAAGTGGCGGGTTGGTCATCACCGTTCCATTGGGGAAAACCACGGTGGGGACGGTGCGGTTGCCGCCATTTTGGTGTTCTACGAAACGCGCCGCCTCGGGGTCATGCTCAATGTCGACGATCCGGAAGGGTATTCCTTCGCGTTCCATCTGCGACTTCAACCGCAGGCAGTAGCCGCACCATGAGGTGCTGTACATCACGAGCGCATCCCGATCTGCGGAGGTGTCAGCCATGAACCCAGTTTCGCATCATGCTGACGACCCGCATCTGCGTGCCTCGATGGTGGGCCAGAATCTGCAATCCACAGCCAGCACCAGCCCGACAGCCGCACTGGCGTCAACATGACACACTCGTGGCCATGACGACCGGTGATGAGGTGCTCGCAGGCCTCGATCCCGAACAGCGAACCGCGGCCACCACATTGCATGGGCCGGTGGCAATCGTGGCCGGCGCCGGATCCGGCAAGACCAGGGTGATCACCCACCGCATCGCCTACGGGGTCCGAATCGGGGAGCACGATCCGCAGCGGTCGGTGGCAGTCACCTTCACCAACAAGGCGGCCGGCGAGATGACCCGTCGACTGCGCCAACTCGGAGTGCCGGATGTGCGCGTGCGCACCTTCCATGCGGCCGCGCTACGGCAACTTCGCCACTACTACCCGAGGGCGCTGAGGCGCGAATTGCCGGAAGTCAACCCGGTGAAGGCGCCGCTGCTGGGCGCGGCAGCCTCGGGCCTGGGCTTGCCCACCAACACGGCAGCTGTGCGCGACTATGCCGCCGAGGTCGAGTGGGCGAAGGTGAACAGCATCCGGCCCTCGGACTACGCGGCTTTCGTGGCGCGCTCGGGTCGGCAACCACCGGCAGGGCTGACTTCCTCGGTGATGGCGCAGGTCTTCGAGGAGTACGAGCGGCGCAAAACAGCCGCTGGCCGGATCGACTTCGAAGACGTGCTGCTGTTGATGGTCGCGCTCTTGGACTCCCAGCCGCAGGTCGCTGCCCACCTCCGATCAGGCCTGCAGCACATCACCGTCGACGAATACCAAGACGCCTCCCCGCTGCAGCAGCGGCTGCTCGACGGCTGGCTGGGGGAGAACACCAACATCTGTGTGGTCGGCGATCCCTCCCAGACCATTTACAGTTTCGCCGGGGCCGATGCCTCCCTGCTCACCGGCTTCGCCAGGCGGTATCCCACGGCCACCGTGGTGCAGCTACCGCGCACGTATCGGTGCAGTCCAGAGATCACTGAGTGTGCCAATCGGGTGCTGGCCGCCGGTGGTGAAGGCCTCACGTTGGTCTCGCAGCAGAAGTCTGGACCGGCGGTACGGATTCGCGACTACCCGGACGTCCACTCCGAGGCGCTCGGGGTGGCAGAGCAGATCGCCACCTTGATTGAGGGCGGAACAGCGGCCTCGGAGGTCGCCATTCTGGTGCGAATGAACGCCATGACCGAGCCGTTTGAGGAGGCCCTAGCCAGCCGCGGCATTGGCTATCAAGTCAGCGGCGGGACCGGATTTTTCCGTCGAGCAGAGGTACGCAAGGCCATCAGTGTGATCCGTGGAGCGGCGCTGGCCACCGGTGCCGACGGTGGTGGTGACGTTGCCCACGGCGAAGCTGATCAGTTGAGTGAAACGGTGTCCGCGCTGCTCTCTGGCCTGGGGTGGAGCCCTCAGCCACCGGTTGGGGCAGGGGCGATTCGGGATCGTTGGGAATCACTCGCTGCGCTCCACACGGCGGCGCTTGAGTTGCAGCAGGCCCGTCCAGAGGCGCAGCTGGGCGACTTCGCCGCTGAGCTGGTTGAGCGCGCCGAGCGCCAAGACGCACCCGACGGCGCCGGGGTGACCATTTCTTCGCTGCACGCGGCCAAGGGGGCGGAGTGGCCAGTGGTCTTCCTGGTCGGCCTCACTGAAGGCGTACTGCCACACTCGTCGTCCGCGGCTTCGGAGACGGGCGTGGCGGAGGAACGCAGGCTCTTCTATGTCGGCATCACCAGGGCCGCGAAGCAATTGGTGCTGACGTTTGGGCGGGCGAAAACCCCAGCTGGCCGGGAGCGTAACCCGTCCCGTTTTCTCGATTCACTTGCTGCGGATGGGGTGCCTGCCGGCGGGCGTCGAGGATCGACGGCCAACCGGGGCGGTGCCGGCAGTGCGGGATCCTCCAGCCAGAAGGGCAAGCGGAAGTCACCAAAGGTGTCGACCTGTCGCAGTTGTGGCAAGTCCCTGGTGACCGGCGCCGAGCACACCCTGGGTCGCTGTCGAACCTGCCCGGGCGACGCCGACCTCGACCTGCTCGAAAAGCTGCGCACCTGGCGCATCACCACCGCAGCGGCACTAGGCGCCACGAAGGGCAGTGGGAAGGTGCCGGCTTATCTGGTGGCCAACGACGCCACGCTGCTGGCCATCGCCGAACAACGCCCCACGAATTTGGCGGACTTGCAGCGGATACCGGGGATCGGCCCCCGCAAAATCGACGATTACGGAGCCGAGATTCTCGAGATCATCACTGGCATGCCCTAGTCGCGCAGGCGCACTGATAGGCAGGTGACGCACCCTTCGAGTTTCTCGAATTCGCTGATGTCCACCTGCACCACATTCAGTCCACGGCCCTCGAACAGTTCCGCTGTTTGAGGTGCCGAAGCCGCCATCAACACGGTTTGCTCGTCGATCACGACTACGTGGGCACCCGACTCCTCTGGCACCGCCAAGAAGGCGTCGAAGATCTCTGGCGCATCAACCAGCGGGGGGTAGCCCACCACGGTGCCGTCCGGCAGCGCGGTCACGGCACTCTTGAGATGCAGCACCTTCGTGACCGGCACCGGGATGATCTCGGCAGCTGGCAAGGCCTCCTGGAGTTGTTCGCACGCGGATTCGGTGGTGCGACCGCCGACGCCTACGTAGACGCGGTCACCGATCTTGAGGATGTCGCCGCCGTCGAGGGTGGCGGGAGGGGCGATTGGAACCGTGCGGTACCCGAGGGAGGCGATGGTCATGGCTGCGGCCGTGACCTCGCCTCGACGTTGGTCGGCGCCGGGGCGCGCGAGCACGGCGGTGTCGCCCCACATCACCAGGGTGTCCTCGATGAACACACTGTCGGGATGATCGGGGGACGCAGGCACCTCGACAAGGTCCCAGCCGGCTCCAGCCAGGGCTGCCACATAGGCGTTCCACTGGCGCCGCGCCTTCTCTGCGTCCACCGGCTGCCGTTCGAGGTGCGTGAGCAGCCCTTGCGCCAACAGCGGGCTGGGACGGCGGACGAGAGCGCGGGTCATGGAAGCAGCCTAGACCCCGGATCCTGCTGCTCCGGCGGCGCGAAGCCGGGCACCCATTCGTTGAGGATGGCGCGGGTCGGAACGTTGGTATCCAGTTGACACAGCACCCCGGTGGCACCGAGCCAGACTCGGTGGATCAGCAGGTATTCCGGTGGCAGGTTGAATTTCAGACCGATCGAGAAGTCTTTGTTCCGGGGGTCGTTGATGCGGCGGTATTGACCTCGCATCCACTCCCGTGAGTAGTGGAAGATCTCATGCCGGCTGGGTTCCACGAGGGGCTCAAGGTAGGCGAGCAAGTCCTCTGGGTCGATGTCCACTCCGGTGCGAATGAAACCCTCCTCGCGCAGGCCCTCCATCACAGTCACCGAGTCGTTGAATTCGGCTCGGCGCATGAGTTCCCCCATGGCTCGGGGGAGCCCGTCCGGGAGTCGAGCGACCGCGCCGAAATCCAGGATGCCGAGTCGGCCGTCGGGCATCGCGCGGAAGTTTCCGGGATGTGGGTCGGCATGCAGCAGGCGGGCGCGGGCTGGCGCGCTCAGGAGAAACTGCTGGTAGAGGTAGCCGAAGTGATCACGCTGCTCGGTGGTGCCGTGGGCGATGATCTCGGACAGCGGCACACCACCGATCCATTCGGTGACGATCACCTGCGGGGAAGCCGAAAGCACGTGGGGCACCAGGTACTCCGGGTCACCTTCGAAAGCCACCGCGAAGGCTCGCTGGTTTTCGGATTCACCGAGGTAGTCCAGTTCCTCCGCGACGCGCTCCTTCAGCTCTGCGAGCAGCGGCTTGAGGTCCAGGCCAGGGACCCACGAGCCGAACATCCTCGCCATCCGAGACAACTGGTTGAGGTCGGACATCAGTGCTTTGCCCGCACCCGGGTATTGCACCTTCACGGCAACCACGCGGCCATCGCGATACACCGCCCGGTGGACTTGACCGATAGATGCCGCGGCTGCCGGATGATCATCGAATTCCGCGAAGCGATCTCGCCAGTCGGGTCCGAGGTTATCGCTCAGCACGGCATGCACCGTTTCCGCTGGCAATGCAGGGGCTGCATCCTGAAGTTTGGTCAGGGTCGCGCGGTAGGGGCCGGCCATCTCCTCGGGCAGGGCAGCTTCGAAGATGCTCATGGCCTGGCCGAACTTCATCGCCCCGCCCTTGAGTTCACCAAGCACCCGAAACACCTGCTCGGCAGTGCGCATTTGCATTTCGTGGGCCACAACTTCGGCGGGTTTCCCCCCGATCCGCTTGCCCAAACCCAGAGCCGTGCGACCGGCGTAGCCCACCGGAAGCGACGCCATCCGCGCGCTTCGGCGGATCGCCGTTGTGGGCACCAACTTGCGGGCAGCCGGCGGGCTGGAAGCCGGCTCCGGGACCTCGTCTGCAGTCACTTGTCCATCTTCGCTGTCATGGACCGATCCCGCACCCGAGCCGGCCCGTCGTGCTGGCCTGATTCCCGCCAGCCTAAGTCCTAGGCTGGCGGGTATGGCCGATACCCCTGCTCATCTGCGCACGTCGCACACCGAATCCGGTGTGCTGATCCTCACTCTGGACTATCCCGAACGGCGAAACGCGATGAGCGCTTCGATGACCTCGGCTTGGTCGGATGCGATTGCCCATGCGGCGGCCGATCCCGGAGTCCGCGCGGTGATGGTCACCGGAGCCAATGGCGTGTTCTGCTCCGGCGGGGACACCGGGTGGATCGGCGCAGACCCGGATGCGTCGGTGGCTGAATTGCGCGCCAAAATGCTCCCCTTCTACCGAACCTGGTTGGCGATTCGTTCGTTGCAGGTGCCGACGTTGGCCGCTATTGATGGGGCAGCAGTGGGGGCCGGAGCGGCGTTGGCGCTGGCGTGCGACATTCGAGTGGTGAGTCGGCGGGCATCATTTTCGGTGCCCTTCACCCGCCTCGGAATACACCCCGGTATGGCCAGCACGTTCCTGCTGCGGGAGGTCGCCGGCGTCGCTGTGGCCCGCGATCTCCTCCTCACCGGTCGACGCGTCGACGCCAAACAGATGGTGCAGTTGGGAATTGCAACCGACATCCTGCCGGAGCCGCAAGGTGAAGCTGCCGAGCAGCTCAGCGACCCGGCAGACTTCCTCGCGGCTGCAACCGCCCGAGCCGAGCAGTTGGCGGCGGGGGCGCCTATCGCAACCCAACTCACCAAGATCGCGTTGCAGTCCGGGGCGGCCCGATCCATCGAAGAAGCAATCGACTGGGAGGCTGTTGCCCAGCCGGTGACGATGGCCACTGCAGACTTGCAGGAGGGCCTCGCCGCCCAGCGTGAGCGTCGAACCCCGCGATTCACCGGTCGATAAACGCCGAAGACGGGACCCGGGCCGTCAGCGTGGAACGCCTTCCCCTTGCGCTCCGGCCGCCGGCCTGGGTCCCGTCCTTGGTGAAACTATCCGGCCGCTGTTGCGGTTGACAACCCCTGCGGCGGATTCGCGCCTACATCAGGGAGGTCAATCCGGCGAACACATTGCGCTCCCCACCTGTGGATAACGTGTGGATAGGTCGTGGAAATCGCCCGGAATTCTGTTCAGCGTGCTGTGGACGAATCGGCATAGATGCTGCGGATCGCCGCAGTGACCTGCACCGATTGCCTGTGGACAAAACTCGTTTGTCAGTTGCCGTCCTTGGGGGCTCCACCGGCCTCGCCGTCGTCGTCAGCAGTTGATTCGCGTGGTTCCAGGGACTCTGGGGTGGCTCCCGCTTCCAGTGCCTCTGGGGTGGCTCCCGCCTCCAGCGAGTCGATGTCCTGACCGAGGGCGCCGAGGGCGCGTTCCAAGTCCGCGATTGCCTCCGGATCGGTGGCCGTCACGAAAGTGTCGGGTCGTTCCAGGTCGGCCGCGGTGGGGAGCAGATCGGGGTGTGCCCACACGGCATCGCGGCCGCCCTGACCGCGTGCCGACTCCAGCGTCTCCCACAACTTGGCTGCCTCCCGGAGTTTGCGCGGGCGCAGCTCGAGGCCAACCAAGGTGGCAAACGTGCGTTCTGCGGGTCCGCCGGCGGCCCGGCGACGACGGATTGCCTCCTGCAGCTGACTCACCGACTCAAGTCGATCAGCAGCCGCCTGCGTCACTACGACGTCCACCCAACCTTCCACCAAGGCCAGCAACGTCTCCAACCGCTCGAGTGCGGCTCGTTGCTCGGGTGTGTCTTCCGGTGCCAACACCCCAGAGGCGAGTACCTCCTGGATCGCCGCTGGATTGCTTGGATCAATGCCGGACATGGCAGATTCGATTCGTTCGGTGTCGATGCCGATGCCGCGGGCGTACTCGTCTACGGCGGCCAACATTCGCGGACGCAGCCAACTGACGTGGGCGAACAATCGTTGATGGGCACTTTCCCGCAGAGCGAGGAACAGCAGTGTTTCTCGATCAGCCACGTTGAGTCCGTCGCTGAAGTTGCCAATGTTGCCGGGCACCAAGGCCGGTCGGCCGTCGTCGGTGAGCGGGACCCCCACGTCTGAAGCGCAGACGACTTCGCTGGCCAGGCCCGCGAGCGCCTGCGCGACCTGCATCCCGAACATGGTGGCGCCCATCTGTTTGGCCATGCCCAACAGCGGTTCCATCATCTGGGCCATCTCCGGTGGCAGGCCCTCTGGCAGCATGCCGCCGGTGGCGCCAGGGCCGGGCAACATGCCGCTCATGCTCTCCTGGACACGTTCGGCAACCGGATTGATGATCTGTTGCCAGGCCGGAAGGGTGGCAACGAACCATTCGGATCGGCTCCACGTGGCAGGTCGGCCCCCGGTCGCGGGGAAGTCCGTGACACCGTCGAGCCACACCTCTGCAAGGTCAACTGCGGTCTCGGTGGCGGAACGCTGACCGTCGGTGACGGAGGGGTCGCCCTTGGCGACAATTGCCTTCCGGGCCGCGTCGGTCGCCAGTTCCCAATTGACAGGTGCGGATTGGGCCGCCGGGTTGTTGGCGTGGGACATCATCGAACCGAGTTGCTGAAGCATCTCGCCGAGTTGTTTCATGTCGAACCCACCCTGCTCTGGGTTGGGCTCTTCTGGGTCCGGGCTGAATCCGAATCCGAAGGTGCCGCTCACTGTGTCTCCTCGTGGGGTTGTGGCCTGGTGGGTGTCGGCGTCGATGTGGGCGTCGGCTGGCAGACCATGCCTCTAGCCAACCACGTCAAGTGGTGATTTCCTTCCCGCCAGCCACGCCGAACGGCTGAATAGTGATCAGGGTTACGTACGCTATGGGGTGTGAATGCGGTGGCTTGGTGGTTGATCCCGGTAGGGGCGACCCTCGTGGCGATTGTCTGGACGTCGCTACTTGCTCGCCGGGAGCGGCGGCGCGCCGACGACTCCTGGCGCGCAAAGAAGTTGGCCAAGGTCGGTCGGCGGCTTGTCGATACCGAGGTCCCGCGGTCGAAAGCGGCTGGTCGGGAAACGCCAAGGTGAAGTCGCCGCGCCGGTTGGTGCCGCACAACTTTCTGCCTCGCACTCCCCGGACTCGGGCCATGATCGTGGCGAGTTTCCTGGCAGTCGTGGGCATCATCGCCTCAATGGCCCTGCCGGTGCCCTACGTGATCATTTCTCCTGGACCGTTGTTCAACACGCTGGGTGACTTCCGCGGCGAGAAGATCGTGCAGATCTCCGACACCGAGACCTTCCCGACCGACGGCGCGATCAACATGACCACGGTGAGTGAACGTGGCGGGCCCTACGGCCCGTTGACCATTGGCGAGGCCACCGTTGCGCTGTTCAACGACACAATGGCGGTGATCCCCCGAGAGATTCTGTTTCCGCCGGAACTCACCGATGAACAGAGTCGACAGCGCAGCGCCGCGGACTTCGACGAAGCGCAGTCCAACGCGGTAGCTGCAGCCATGCTCAGTCTGGATATCCCCACCACTGAACGTCCGATCGTCGCTTCGGTGCTCACCGAAGGGCCATCCAACGGGGCCTTGGAGCCGGGCGACCTCATCCTGGCGGTGGACGGCACCCCGGCAGCGACACCTACGGAGGTCGTCGAACTCATCGGGGGGCTCTCGCCTGGTAGCGACGTGGACGTCACCGTCGATCGGGACGGCGAGCAGCAGGACGTCACGGTGACCCTCGGCGAGAACCCGAACGATGCTGAGAAGAGCTACCTCGGCGTCACGCTGCGGCGGGTGTTCGAGGCGCCGTTCCCAATCGAATTCGCGCTGGACGGAGTTGGGGGCCCCAGCGCCGGTTTGGTGTTCACCCTGGCCATCATCGACGAACTCACTCAAGCATCGCTGACGGGCGGTGACACCATCGCCGGCACCGGGACCGTGGATCCAGCAGGCAACGTCGGCGCGATCGGGGGGATCGGGCAGAAGATGGACGCCGCCGCTGCCGGAGGTGCCACCTTGTTCTTGGCCCCACGGGCCAATTGCGCCGCAGTCCGGGAGAACACCCCGCAGGGTTTGACCGTCGCAGCCGTCGACACGGTTACGGAGGCGCTCGAAGCGTTAGCTGCGCATCGAGATGGACGCCCAGTGGTCGGCTGCGGGGTGCTCTAGCCTCAGGTCCCGCTGCTTTCCACGGAGACCGGTGGTCGCTTCCTGCCGGAAGTGAAAGGTTCAGGAAAGGTCGGCCACAGCTTTGTCTCCTGCGGTGTCGATACCCTTCTCCAGTTCGGCCAGGGCGCCGTCGACGTCACCTTTGTCGAGTTTGGTGCTCGCCTTGCTCGCTGCCCGGGACAGAGCCTTGTCGATATCGGAGTCAACGGCGTCCACAGCGACCGCGATCACAGCTGCATCTCCGGTTTCGAGTAGGGCACCCAACTCCTTGAGGTCTCCCCGTGAGAGGCCACCGGCGAAGTGTCCGATCAGGCCCAGGCCCACCCCTCCGACAGCTGCGTCGGCCAGGATCGCGACGCCAGCGGGCGGGAAAATCGCTCCGATCACTACGCCGGCTACGACGCCCACGCCGCCTGCGACCTTCCCCGCGTAGGTCTTCTCATGCACGTGAATTCGGCCATCTGCGTCCTTGGACACCAGAGCCGCGGTGATGTGCCGCAACCCAGCTTCTTTCAAGGTGTCGAAATCGGCCTCAGCGTCGGCCTTGGTGTCGTAGGCCGCCGCGTACGCAACGTAGGTGGAATCTGCCACGGGGAACTCCTTCTTGATTCGGATGGTGTTCGTGCACGTGCAGGTTCTCACCTTTTTCGCAGCGAGTCCCAATGGTCCGGTGAGGTCGCTCAGTTGGGTGTTTCAGCCTTCGTCGTCGAGGGGACGGAAGGTCTCGGCCAGACTGTCGGCCAACCGTGGGACCAGGCGTTGTCCGTTGCCACCACGAATGGGTTGGTCGTGATCGTCGAGCACCAAAACCGCATCTTCGGCACCGTCCCTGGTGACGGCCACCACGATCCGCAATTGCGAGGCACGGTCGTCATTCGCCGCCGCCGCTGCGACCTCGTCCGGATCGGTGCCGTTGGGAAGGTCGGCCTCCGCCTCGGGGGGCAACACCAGTTGCTCAACGGCAACTGCGGCGCCGAACACCGAGTCCGGCCAGGCGATCCGAGTCAGCATCTGGGGCACCGGGATGGTGGTGTCGAATCCGTCTTGCTCAATCGCGGTGAGCGTCCCCGGTTGCGCGTCGATCTCCGCGGCGAGGTCCGGTTCCTCCGCCAGCAGCAGGTCGCTGCGCACCAATCCGAACAGCCGTGTCGGTTGGCCCCAACCCACTTTCGCAAGTTCGGCAGCGAGCTCGTCGACGGCGTTTTCTAGGGCGAACTGTGACTCCTGCGGGTGCATGTAATCACTCTCTCGTAAGGTTGGTGCGTGACGTTCGCCACCCCATCGGCCTCAACACCCGACACAAACAACGGCATGAGTAGCCGTGGCAGGGTTCTGATACCCACGCTATTGGTACTCGGCATCCTTGCGGTGCTCTTCGTTATCTTCACAGGTTTCTACACCGACTGGCTCTGGTTCCAGTCGGTGGACAAGACTTCTGTGTTCACCACCCAATTGGCCGTGCGAGCTGTGATGTTCGCGGTGTTCGGACTGGTGATGGTGGCTGCGCTCGTCATCGCCATGTGGTTGGCCTACAAGTTCCGGCCCTTCTTCGCCACCGGCAGTCCGGAGCAGGCCAGCCTGGAGCGCTACCGCGCCTCGATTGAGCCGGTCCGCAAACCTGCCATGATCGTCATCGCGGTGGTCATCGGCTTGCTCAGTGGGATCAGCGCCGCCGGCCAGTGGCCGCTGTTCATGCTTTGGCGTAACGGTGGCGACTTCGGGGTCGACGATCCGCAGTTCGGCATGGACGTGAGTTTCTGGGTGTTTGAGTACCCGTTCCTGCGCTTCCTGCTCGGTTTCGGCTTCACCGTGCTGTTCTTCACGCTGGTGGCCAGTGTCGTGGTGAATTACCTCTACGGGGGTCTGCAGCTGCAGGCACAAAGCGACCGCATCAGCCGAGCCGCGAGGGTCCAAATCTCGGTGCTGGTGGCGGCGATGCTGCTGCTGAAGGCAGTCGCCTACATGCTGGACAGGTTCGGCTTGGCAGTTCAGGACGACGACTTTGTGCTGGGCTTCACCGGGCTGAAGTTCCGGGACGTCAACGCGATGCTGCCAGCCAAGACGATCATGATTTTCATCGCAGTGATCGTGGCGCTGCTGTTCATCGTGAACATCTTCCGCAGCATCTGGCCGATTGCGCTGGCAGGCCTCGGATTGATGGTGGTGTCGGCGTTGGTGATCGGTGGCATCTATCCGGCGGTTGTGCAGCAGTTCCAGGTGCGCCCCAGCGAACTGGTGCGTGAGGAGCCTTTCCTCCAGCGGAACATCGATGCCACTCGCACCGCGTGGGGCCTGGATAACGTCGAATCGCGAGACTACGCGGCAACCGCGGACCCAAGTTCCGAGGCCATTGCGGCAGATGCGGGAACACTCGACAACATCCGTCTGCTCGACCCAGCCATCGTTTCGCCGACGTACCGGGCATTGCAGCAGATCCGAGGTTTCTACTCGTTCCCAGACATCCTCGATGTCGATCGATATGACCTTGACGACGGTCAGCGCGGCGCGGTGGTTTCGGTCCGTGAGTTGGACCTCAACGGTGTGCCAGAACGTAACTGGGCGAACGATCACGTGGTCTACACGCACGGCTACGGATTCGTGGCCGCGTACGACAACACGGCCAACACCAACGGCACACCCAATTTCTTCGAGTTCGACATCCCGCCGGTGGGTGAGTTGGACGTCGAGCAGCCGCGGGTGTACTTCGGCGAGAACTCACCGGCCTACTCGATCGTCGGCGCACCAGAGGGTGCACCACCTCGAGAGCTGGACTTCCCGGACGACACCCAACCCACTGGTCAGCGGAACAACACCTATGACGGCGCCGGTGGGGCGCCGGTCGGATCGTTCCTCAACAAGATGGCGTTCGCGGTGAAGTTTGGCGAGCCGAACATCGTGCTTTCCGATCTGGTCAACTCGGAGTCGGTGATCATGTGGGACCGCAGCCCGCGCGAGCGGCTGGCAAAGGTCGCGCCCTGGTTGACGCCGGACGGCGATCCCTACGCGGCGGTGGTTGACGGTCGAATCGTCTGGCTGCTGGACGCCTACACCAAGACCGATCAGTTCCCGTATGCCACCCGGGTGGACCTCAATGAGGCCACCTCCGACTCGGTCACCACCACGGCCGCCAACGTCTTTGCGCTGCCGCAGGACCGGGTGAATTACATGCGAAACTCGGTGAAGGCAGTTATCGACGCCTATGACGGCACGGTGGACCTGTATGCGTGGGATGAGGCCGACCCGATCCTGCAGTCCTGGATGAAGACCTTCCCAGGTGTGGTGCAGCCGAAGGCGGACATGGACGCCGAACTCGTGTCCCACGTGCGCTACCCGGAGGACCTGTTCAAGGTGCAGCGACTGGTCTACAGCCGCTACCACGTGACCGACCCGGCGGCGTTCTACAACGGCCAGGACTTCTGGATCATCCCGAATGACCCCACAAATCGGCAGACGAACCAGTTCCAGCCGCCGTATTACCTCACTTTGCAGATGCCTGGTCAGTCGGCATCCACCTTCTCGTTGACCACCGCCTTCTCGCCACAGCGACGGCAAACGCTGGCAGCATTCATGGCGGTCGACTCTGCGCCTGGCGACGGATACGGCCAAATCCGGGTGCTGCAACTGCCTCGAAACACCACGATTCCGGGTCCGGTGCAGGTGCAGAACACCTTTGAATCTGATCCGACCGTGGCCTCGCAGTTGTCGCTACTGCGTCGCGGTGGCTCCGAAGTGATCCTCGGCAACCTGCTGTCCTTGCCGGTGGCTGGCGGGATGCTCTACGTCGAACCGGTCTATGTGCAGGCAGCAGAAGGCGGATATCCGTTGCTGCGCAAGGTGCTGGTCTCGTTCGGCAATAAGGTCGGCTTCTCCGACACGTTGGAGGATTCGCTGGCGCAGGTGTTCGGAGCCGCCCCGCCGCCGGTGGTGATTGATCCGGAGAATCCGGATGCGCCAATTGAACCTGTGGACCCAGGCATTCCGGCAGCAGATATCGATCAAGCCCTGGCCGATGCTCAACGGGCCTATGACGACGGCGTCGCGGCGCTGCAGAACAACGATTGGGCCGCCTACGGTGAAGCGCAACGGCGGCTGGAAGAGGCGATTCGGCGGGCGCAGGAACTTGCCGGTGGCGAAGTGCCTCCCGTCGATGAGCCGGTGGTGCCAGATGATGCGCCGGCTGATGCCGCCGAACCTGATGCCCCGGCGGCCTAGCCCAGTGCTGCGGTTGGCTGCGGAGGTTTGACGATCCTGCAGGAGCGGGGGGAGTAGTGGACCGGATCGAGTCCTTCCTGCGGCGCGTGTGGTCCTGGGTGTCCGAGTTGTGGCCGTCGTGGTTTCCGCCCGGGCTTCCCGGGTGGTGGACGGCTGTGCTGTTCGGTGTCGCTCTTGGAACGGTGATCGGGGTGCTTCTTGGGCCCCGTTTGAACATCGCTCGTTGGCGGCTCGGACTGTGGCTGGCGGCGATGCTTTCGGTTCCGGCGGCCACATGGACCGTTCCAACTCATGCGGCGCGATTTGAGGCGGTTCTCCGTGGTTGCACTCAGGGGCAGCTTCCGCGGCCCTCAATGTTGTCCTCCGGCTTCACCACCGAGGTTGTCTCAAACATCGCCATGACCCTGCCGATTGGCGCGGCGGCGGTCTTGTGGCCCATGGGTGCACGTCGGTTGGCAGCGTTGTGTGTGGCCCTGGCAACCCCACCGGTGATCGAAACCGTGCAGTTGATCCCGGTGCTGCGCCGCGGGTGCCAGGTGGGCGACGTGGTGAACAACTCGATCGGGGTGCTTATCGGATTTGCCCTGGCAGCTGGGGTCGAGGCAGTGGTGGTGTCCTGGCGTCGGGCGCATGAAGCGCCTGGGGTGCGTGAGGCCGGCTCGGTGGATACTGACACCGATGTCAGCGTCAGGGCCGGCCGCGGCGGCCAGATGCCCCCTCGCCAATGACGTGCCCGAGGCGCTTTGCTATGGTTAACCCACCCAACGCGGGGTGGAGCAGCTCGGTAGCTCGCTGGGCTCATAACCCAGAGGTCGCAGGTTCAAATCCTGCCCCCGCTACTCAGTGCAGAAGGCGTCCCATTCGTGGGGCGCCTTTTGTCGATTGAACGTGCCGACTCCCGCGCCACCGGCTCGACCCCAAGCATGACTTGACTTCGGGTACCCGACTGGCGACCTGCCTAGGCGCTTTGCGCTCGAACCCCCAGTCTCACTACCGTGACAACAGCCGGGTTGGTTCACCTATGTCGCCAGGAGGATGCAGTGCGTGCAGTCGGATTCGTCGAATCGTTGCCGGTCACCGACCCGGAATGCCTGATCGACATCGAAGTGGCAGACCCCACCCCAGGGCCCCACGACCTGCTCGTAGAAGTGCGCGCCATTTCGGTGAACCCGGTCGACACCAAAGTGCGCCGGGCCGGCGGTGCGGCCGACGGAACTCCTCGGATTCTCGGCTGGGACGCGGCTGGGGTGGTGCAAGCCGTGGGCGAAGCGGTGACGTTGTTCGAACCGGGCGACGAGGTCTGGTACGCCGGCGATATCACTCGACCCGGCACCAACGCGGAACTCCACCTGGTGGACGAGCGCATCGTCGGGCGAAAACCGCAGACTCTCGGATTCGCCGACTGCTGCGGCACTGCCGCTCACTGCGATCACCGCCTGGGAATTGCTGTTCGACCGGATGGGTGTTCAGCGCTCGCCACACGCTGGGGCAGGACAAACGCTGCTCATCATCGGGGCGGCAGGGGGAGTGGGTTCGATCTTGACGCAACTGGCATCGAAACTGACCGGGCTGACCGTGGTTGGCACGGCCTCGCGTGCCACCAGCGCCCAGTGGGTGTCCCAGATGGGTGCAGATCATGTGATCGACCATGGGCAGCCTTTTCGGGAGCAGTTGACGGCCCTCGGCGTCCCGCAGGTGGGCTATGTGGCGTCGCTGACCCATTCGGCGGATCACTTTGCCGAGGCAGCCGATGTCCTCGCTCCGCAGGGCCGCTACGGGCTGATTGACGATCCCTCCCCGGCGAGCGCGATCGACATCAGCCTGCTCAAACGCAAGAGCGCGTCGATTCACTGGGAGTTCATGTTTACTCGGTCGATGTTCGCCACCGACGACATGATCGTCCAACACGAGTTGCTCAGTGAGGTCTCGCGGCTAGTCGACGATGGCGTGATCGTCTCAACTGCCACGGCCGGTGGGGCTGGCGCCCCCAACCTGGGCGAAGCACCGAACGGGGTGGTGAACGCTGCGAACGTGATCGCAGCCCATGCGCTGTTGGAAAGTGGCCGTGCGATTGGAAAGGTAACCCTTGCGGGGTTCTAGCGTCCGCGGCCAAGCCAACTCAAAGTTTGGCCGGTGAATAATCGCAGACCTCGGTACTCTTACCCTAGATCCACCACGTTGAGCACCAGGGAGTCCGGTGGCAACCACAATCGTGGCTGGAACCCAGCCCCAACCGCCAGAGCCGCGGTCACATGCGCACGCCCCGTTGCCAGAGTCTGCGCCAGGTAGTTCACACTTCGAGGCCCACATCCAGGGTCTGCGCGCGGTTGCCGTCGCGCTCGTGGTGCTCAACCACCTCGTCGGATGGCCAGTGGGCGGCTTCATCGGGGTTGATGTCTTCTTCGTGATCTCTGGATATCTCATCACCCGGCTGATGCTGCGTGAAGTCGCCGCCACCGGCCGAATCTCCATTCGAGAGTTTTATGCCCGCCGGATGCGTCGGATCTTCCCGATGGCAACCGTCGTCCTCGTTGTCACCGTGGCCGTGGGCTTCATCCTCTTCTCTGGCGGGCGTGCGATGTCGACGCTGACAGACGCGCTGTGGGCCAGCATCTTCTTGGAGAACTGGCACCTCGCCCGGGTCGGGTCGGACTACTTCCACCTCAACGACGCGGTGTCTCCAGTGCAGCAGTACTGGTCACTGTCGGTCGAGGAACAGTTCTACCTCATCTGGCCGGCGATGCTTCTGGCGTTGGCGTTCGTCTCGCGGCGATTTGGGTTACCCCGCCGGTTGTCGCTGCGTTCGATGGTCGCTGCAGTGTTGGCGTTGGTGCTCGTCGCTTCGTTCGTGTGGGCGGTGGTGCAATCGGCCACCTCACCCACGGTCGCCTACTTCTCGACCGCCACCCGAGCCTGGGAACTTGCGGCCGGGGCGCTCCTGGCTGTGGCCGCCCTGCAACTGTCGGACAAGTGGGCGCGGCAGCGGGGCTTGGTCGCCTCCGCATCGCTGGTGATCATCCTGCTCGCTGCCGTGACTATCACTTCGGAAATGCCCTTCCCTGGGCCTTGGGCGATGGTTCCGGTGCTGGCCACGGTGACGATCCTGGCGATCGGTCACGGCGCCACCGGACCTGGCATGTGGGTGCTTCGCAGCGCCCCCTTCCAATACGTCGGCGCGATTTCCTACTCGTTGTACCTCTGGCACTTCCCGGTGATCATCTTCTTGTTCACGGTGGTCGAGCAGACCTTGCTGACCACTGTGTTCGCCCTGCTGCTCGCGCTGGTCGCTGTCGGCTGCGTCCTATCGATTCATCGAACAACCCATCCGGCGCTCATCGTGGTTGTCAGCCTCGATTGGCGACTCGACACCCGAACGGCCCAAACGACGTCACCGCGTTCCGCTGCTCGTGGCAGGGAGTGCCTCGATGCTGCTGCTCGGTTTTCTGATGGGATACCTGCAGCCCTTCGGCGCCCCGAATGAACCCTCCGCGTCAGCATCCAGCGCCCAAAGCCCACCAACCGTGCTGGATCAGCAGGCAGCGGTTTCCAACCCCAGCAGTGGCCAGCCACAGTTTTCCTTCGACAACAACCAGTTGCTGCAACTCTCCCTTCAGCAGGCGCTGTTGGCGCCTGAGTTCCCCGAATTCGACCTCCCCGATGGTTGGCAGGACGTCCAACTTGCCACCACCGGAGACTCGTGTTGGGCCCCCAATCGCCTCGCGACGGAGTGCGATTTCGCACTGCCCGACGCCACGCAGACGGCTGTGATCATGGGTGATTCGCAGGTGCAGGCGTGGTTGCCCGGGGTACGTGATGCGCTCGCCGGCGCCGGCTACAACGTCAAAGTCTTCACTATGCCTGGCTGCCCGGTGGCCGATGTGCCGGTGCTTGATCCCTTCTTCGAACGCAACTACTACGCCGAATGCGAGGAGTATCGAGGCGCGGTGTTGGCTCAGGTCGAGGAGCTGAAGCCCAATTTGACCATTCTCACGAGCACCTGGCACGGCTTCGATCTGCGGTACAGCGGCAGCACGGGCGCCGCAGCAGACGAGGAATGGCAGGCGGGTCTGGCTTCGACATTGACTCGACTCTCCGCCGCGAGTCCGAGGGTGGTCGTCTTGGACAGCCCGCCTGACGGACAGTCGATCCTGGACTGCATGAGCAGGTTCGGCAGCCCGGACGACTGCGAGAGCGACGTCACAGAGGACTACCGCTTGGTGTCGGGGCTCAACGGGGCAGCGGCGGCGCAGGTCGCAGCTGGCGGCACCGATGTCCGGCATGTCGTGGTGGAGAATTGGTTCTGCGTCGACGGGCGATGCCCGGCGTTCATCGGCGACGTGCCGATTTACGCGGATCGGACTCACGTGTCGCCCGGGTTCGGGCGCTACGTCGCACCGCTGTTGACGCCTATCCTCGTCGGCTGATCCTGATCTGATGCTGTCTGGGTGCGGCAGCGCCCCTACCGGCAGACTGTGGTGATGGCGGGCTGTTCGCGCGCCGGAGGATTCGCGCACCGGAGGAGTTCGTGCCGGATAACGATCGTTCGCAGGAAGCCGCTCCCGGCATTTGGGCAAGCGAAGACCAACCCGATTCGCGTAGTTTCGCAAAAAGAGTTTCAGGAGAAATCGGAGGCGTTATGCGTGTTGCAGTGCTGGGGTCGGGCAATGGTGGACTGGCGATCGCATTTGAGTGGGCCCAGGCCGGGCATGAGGTTGCGCTTTTTGACTTCGCTGAGTTTCCGGCAACAATTGCCGATGTTGCAGCCGCCGGGGGTATCACCTCGACTGGGGAACTCAGTGGTTTCCAACCGGTGGCATACGCCGGGCACGATGCCGCGCGGGCACTTGCGGGAGCCGAGGTCGTGTTCGCTGTCGGCCCGGCCTACAGCAATGCACCGTTTGGCGAGGTGTGCCGGGAGCACGTCACCGAAGGCCAGCTGTATGTGGTCTGCCCTGGGTCGTGCGCCGGCGCGCTGGTATTCAAGCAAGCCCTAGGCCTCGACCTTGACGATGATTCGGTGACAGTCGCGGAGACCTCCACCCTTCCCTACGCGGTGCGTATCACCGGTCCGGCCAGCATCACCGTCTACAACCGCCTCAAAGGTGGCTACTTCGTTGCCGCAATTCCGGCGTCCGAAACGCCAGCCGTGCACGCCTTGCTCGCTACCGTGTTTCCCGAGATCTCCGCGGCCAGCAGCATTTGGCAGACGACGCTGCAGAACGCGAACCCGGTGATCCACCCGGCAGTCACACTGTGTAATTCCGCCCTTATCGAACGCACCGGTGGTGACTTCTTGTTCTATGAAGAGGGGGTCACCGAGGCTGTCGGCCGGCTGATCGAGGCAGTAGACAACGACCGGATCGCAATTGGCGAGGCCCTTGGGGTGGAGGTGATTCCGGATCCGGAAATCGGCATCGCCCAGGGGTATCAGACCCACGCTGACTATGGCACTGGCTACTCCGAGGCCCCGGGATTCCGCGGCATCCGAGCGCAACCCGCGCTCGACTACCGCTACTTGAATGAAGACGCGGGGTACGGGCTGGTGTTCCTCACCGACCTTGCACGCCAACTCGGCGTCGCGACTCCAGCAATGGATGCGGTGCTGACTGTGAGTTCCGTCCTGATGGCCAGGGACTACCGTGCTGAGGCCGCTCGTACTATGGCTGGGTTGGGTTTGGCCGGTCGCAGCGTGGAGCAGTTGCGCGATCTGCTTTGAGCGAGGAGCGCGAGGAGCACATGCGGATCGGTCTGTTTCACGGTTTCGAGTTGGTCGGGTCCGGCAGCAATGAATACACCAGGTATCTCGCGGCCGCGCTAGCTGCAGCTGGGCACGAGGTACACGTGCTGTGCCGCGAGCCGGATCCGGAATCGCTGCAGCCGTTGGTCTCGGCCGCCATCGCATGGCAGGGCCCGGATGTTGCCCCGACTATTCTTTTCGGCGACCCTGGTCGGCCTGGCGAGGTAACTTTGCACCAATTGCCGCATGCATCGGTGCGGCCGGTGTACGTGACCGACAAACAGCGTCCAGGCAATGTGAAGGCCTTCCCGGACCTCACCGATGCGGAATTGGCCGATGTGCGTGAACTTGCCGGGGCGATGCTGCGGGCTGTGCTGACTGCGTATCCGGTCGACATTTTGCACGCAAACCACACGGTGCTGCAGCCCACTATCGCCGCCGATGTGTGCGCGTCGTTGGGTATCCCTTTCGTTGTCTATCCCCACGGCAGCGACATTGAATACACGATCCGGCGGGACGCCCGCTACCGCGAACTCGCCGGTGAGGCGTTGGCTGTTGCTGACGGGCTGATCACCGGCAGCCAGGAGATGTTTGAGCGTCTTGATGGGTTGTACCCAGACCTGGCCGATTCGCTGCGGCAGCGTTGGTCAGTGGTGGGTGTCGGGGTGGACACAGCGCAGTTTGCGCCGATTGCTCGCGCCGGACGGCGGGCATCGATCGACGACTTCGTGGCCACCAATCCGGGTGGCGGCAAGTCAGCCCGAACTTGTGACGGCCATGCAGGCTCGGCTTGACGCTGGTGATCTGGCGGCACTTCGGGACTACTCCGGGATGTATGCCCGCGAACTGCCAGACGACGATGTCGCCGAGCGGCTTGCCGAGTTGCCCTGGGAGGACGGGTCTTTCGTCGTCTTTGTTGGCGCGCTGACAGTCGGCAAGGGGGTGCAAAGTGTGCTCGCAGCGTGGCCGCAGGTGCTCCGTGAGGTGCCGGATGCGCACTTGCTCATCGTTGGATCAGGCACCTACCGGGAGGTGTTGGAGGCGTTGGTGTACGCAATCAGCACGGGCAATGCGGATCTGCTTGACGAGTTGGTCGCCCACGGAAACGACTACGACTCCACACACACCAGTGGCTCCTGGCCGGATGTGGCCGAGTATCTGGCCGATCCGACTCATCGCGAGGTGGTGCTCGCCGCCGGGCCGGATTTCGCCAACCACGTGCACTTCACGGGTCGGCTGGCACATGACCGACTGACGAAAGTCTTCCCTTGTGCGGATCTGGCGGTTTTTCCGTCGGTGCTGCCCGAGGCGTACCCCCTGGTTCTGATGGAGTCACTGGCCAGCGGTGTGCTGCCGTGTGCGTCCGACCTGACCGGGCTCGGGGAAGGATTGCGTGACCTGGAACCGTTGCTGGGTACCGACATCGACCTCGACCGCTTGCGTCTGCCGATGGCCGACGACATTCGGGTGGCAGCCATCGCAGACGCATTGACAGCACTGCTCAGCGATCCGGCGTTGGCCGAACTTACACCGCGGCTGCGCGAGATCGCGGTGGCCGAGTACGACTGGGACGTGCGGGCGATGCAAATGGTGTCGGCCTACCAGAAGGTGCTCGGTGGTTGACGGCGAGAGTGATCGGCAATGCCAGGCCGGTGGCTCAGGCGGCCTGCGGCTCTTCCTGCTTCAGGGTGGAGATGCCGAACACGCTGTACACCGGGCAGTAGCCCGACACTGCGGTAGCAGCAGCAACTCCGGAGACCCCCAGTAGAGCGACTCCGGCCGGGTTGAGGGGTCCGCCGATTGCCAGACCGGTGCCTAGCGCGGTCACTGAGATTCCGGCGCGGATGGTGCGGTCGAGGTTGCTTTCGTTCTTCTGCATGGTGTTCGCTCCTTGATCGATGGGGTCTCAGAGGGTAAGTCAAATACCCCTAGGGGTATTCCCCATGGTCAGTGTGGTCCGGGAAGCCCCGCCGAGTCGGAGGCCCTAGGCGCCACGGGGCGTTCGAAGCACGCGCGATACCGCGATGACGATCTGGACTAGATGGCTTGCCGCAGTTGATCATCCTGGGTCACGGCATTAGGTGTGGGATGCTAACTGCCGTCACTGGACCAGGGTTGGAGTCACTGGATGCAAGCAACCTCTGTCGACACCTTCATGGAGTTGTCGCGCCTGCAGTTCGCCATGACCACCCTTTTCCACTACCTGTTTGTCCCGCTCACCTTGGGCTTGGCGCCGATTGTGGCGTTCTTCGAGACGATGCACTACCGCACGGGCAAGCAGGCGTACGTTCGGCTGGCGACCTTCTTCGGGTCGCTGCTCATCATCAACTTCGCCATGGGAGTGGTGAGCGGGCTTGTCCAGGAGTTCCAGTTCGGTATGAACTGGTCGGTGTACAGCGCGTTCGTCGGAGACATCTTCGGCGGTCCGTTGGCCATGGAAGGGATTCTGGCGTTCTTCTTCGAATCGACCTTCCTGGGCCTGTGGTTGTTCGGGCGAGGCAAACTGCCGCGCGGGTTGCATCTGGCGTCAATCTGGCTGGTGGCGATCGGCACCTGGGCGTCGGCCTACTTCATCATCACCGCCAACTCGTGGATGCAGCACCCGGTGGGCTACGAAATCGACCCAGAAACTGGCCGAGCGCTGTTGACCGATCCATTGGCGGTGTTCACCCAGGACATCGTGTGGTGGTCGTGGCTGCACGCGGTGCTCGGTGGACTGGTAGCTGCTTCCGTGTTCGTGTTCGCCGTGGCGGCTTATCACCTCAAGCGTCGGCAGCACGTCGACATGATGCGCTGGACATTCAAGTTCGCCATTGTGCTGGGCATCGTCGCCGGAATCTCCCAGGCCATCGTCGGTGACACCCTGGGAGTGGTGATGACCGAGAAGCAGCCGATGAAGATTGCCGCAGCCGAGGCGGTCTGGGAGACCACGGGGCCGTGTGCGGGGCTCTCGATTGTTGCGTGGCCCGACCAGGCCGCGCAGGACAATGTCTTCGACATCGAGATCCCGTGTCTGCTGTCGATCGTCGCTACCAACTCCTTAGACGGCGAAGTCACTGGGATGACTGAACTCCAGGCGCAATATGAGCAGGAGTTCGGCCCCGGCAACTACATCCCCAACGTCTGGGTCGCCTTCTACAGCTTTCGACTCATGATGGCTTTCGGGCTGGTCGGAGTGGCCTGGATGGCAGTAGCCGCGTGGGCCACACGCAAGGGACGTTTGCCCACGTCCAAGCTCTTCTGGACCATAAGCATCTGGATTGTGTTCACCCCGTGGCTGGGAAACATGTTCGGCTGGCTATTCACCGAAAACGGGCGTCAGCCGTGGATCGTCTACGGTGAATTGAAGACCGCCGATGCCTCATCTGGACTGTCGCCAGGCCTGGTGATCGCAAGTTTGGTGCTCTTCGCCCTGCTCTACGGCACATTCGCGATCGTGGAGTTCTTCCTGATCCGCAAATACGCGATCGCCGGGCCACCCGATGACCCAGTGGTGCCAGTGGTGAAGGAAATGGTGGGCAGCTGACATGGACCTGGTGACCGTCTGGTTCGTCATCATTGCGGTGCTGTGGATCGGGTTCTTCTTCCTCGAGGGCTTCGACTTCGGCGTCGGTGCCCTCACCTTGCTCACGGGTCGCGACGACGTTGAGCGCCGCCAAATGCTCGGCACTATCGGCCCCGTGTGGGACGCCGACGAAGTGTGGTTGGTCACCGGCGGCATCGCAATCTTCGCGGCCTTCCCGCTGTGGTACGCGGCCGTGTTCCCGGCGGCGTATCTGCCGCTGCTGTTGGTGGTTGCCTGCCTCATCGTGCGAGGCGTGGCCGTGGAATACCGTTCGAAGAAGCCAGAACACCGTTGGCGGCAGGGCTGGGATGTGGCAATCGGGGTGTCCTCCCTGCTGCTGGCCACCCTGTTCGGAGTGTTCTGGGCCGGTATGTTGCATGGGATCCCGATCGATTCCGCGGGTCGATTCACCGGCGAGAGCCTGCTGTCGTTCATCAACGGCTATTCCGTTCTGGGCGGCCTCACCCTGCTGCTGTTTTCGCTGGCCCACGGTGCGTCTTTCCTCGCGTTGAAAACCTCCGGCGAACTCGCCGACCGCCAGGCGCGCAACGCAACCCGGCTCGCCTGGGCGACAACCGTGGCCATGCTCGGGTTCTCGGCGTGGACCTTCCTCAGCTACACCGAGGGCGACATTGGCGCACTCGCAGTGGGGGTTGTGGCGGTCATTGCGATCGCCGCTGCTGCGGTTGCGCACGCCCGCGGGCGACACCTCCTGGCATTTTGGCTGGACGGGGTTGCGGTGGCCGGATTCGTCGGACAAATCTTCCTGGGGCTGTACCCGAATGCGCTTCCCAGCACCACCGACGGCGGTTTCACCCTCACCCTTGCCGACGCCGCAGCGAGTACGAATTCGCTGCAGTTGATCACGGTGGTGGCTGTGGTCGGAATGCCAATGGTGATTGCCTATCAGGCGTGGTCGTTCTGGGTGTTCCGTGCCCGGCTCCGCAGGGAGGACTTCGAACCTGCCGCATGAGGTCTCGGGCCTGACCGAGAGTCACCGCGGATCTACCAGTCAACCTCGCATGGCGGTTTCGATTATCCGCAGCCCTGCAATCGCGTCAGCTGGGTCCACCGGCACCGGGCCCGCTCCGCGCAAGGCCATCGCCCAACGGCGGTAGAAGTCCGGGTAGTCGCCATGCAGTGTCGGTTCAACCAGGGGAGTATCGCCGCCGGAGACCACCCCCCACGAGGATTCCGGCGTTGCACCCCAGGCCTGCGGGTCCGCGTCTGGGCGGGCCCCGGAGCGCAAGGCGGCCTCCTGCGGATCCATCCCGGAGACCACGTACGCTCCAGCATCGCCGAGTACCCGAAATCGCGGGCCTTGATCGGCGGCAACTGCGCTCAGCCACAGATGCGAGTGCACGCCGCCGACGTGGGTGAGCGCCAGGAACACATCGTCGGGATTGGTGGCCCCGGCACGCACACAATCGACCTCGGCAGTTACTTCCGCCACCGGCCCGAACAGTTGCAGCGCCTGGTCAATCAGATGCGGGCCGAGGTCGAACAGGATCCCACCGCCGTCGCCGGTCGATTCTTTCCACGAGGGCACCACTTGTGGCCGCCAGCGTTCGAAGCGGGACTCGAAGCGGTGAATTCGCCCCAGTCGCCCGTCGGCGAGCAATGCGCCAACTGTGCGGAAGTCGCCGTCCCATCGGCGGTTGAGGTAGACCGTGAGGAGCCGTTCGGTGGCGGCGGCGTGCGCCACCAGCGATTCGGCGGCAGCCACGGAGGTTGCCATGGGCTTATCCACCACCACGTGCAAGCCGTGATCGAGGGCGGTGTGGGCGAGTTCTGCATGTGTGCTGTTTGGGGTGGTGATGGTGACGGCGTCCAGCCCGAGATCCCACAGTTGGGACACCTCGGGGACCACTGATGCAGCCGGATAGCGGGCTCGGGCCTGCGCTGCACGTTCTGGGTTGCCCGTCACCACCGCCGCCAACTCAAGGCCAGCGGTGGCCTCAATCAGGGGGGCGTGAAACGCGGCACCGCCGGTGCCGAAGCCGATCAGGCCAATTCTCATGAGGTGCTCCGTGCGTTGTCGGAATGGGCGACCAAAGGTGGCTATCCCACTGTGATGGTGCCAGCGTTGCTAGTGCCGGAGCCTTTCGCCAGGTGGCGAGCGATGATGAGTCGCTGAATCTGATTGGTGCCTTCAAATATCTGCATCACTTTGGCCTCGCGCATGTAGCGCTCCACCTCAAAGTCGCGGGTGTAGCCGAAGCCGCCCAGCACCTGCACCGCATCGGTGGTGACCTTCATGGCATTGTCAGTGGCCACCAGCTTGGCGATGGCGGCTTCCTTCCCGAACGGCAGGCCCCGATCCTTCAGCCGGGCCGCTGCCAAGGTCGACGCCCGGGCAGTCTCCACTGCGGCGGCCATGTCGGCAAGGAGGAAGGACAAACCCTGGTGTTCAATGATCGGCTGACCGAATGTCTGGCGCTCTTCGGCGTAGGCAACTGCTTGGTCCAACGCACCCTGGGCCAGCCCCACTGCCGCCGCGGCGATACCCAAGCGTCCGGAGTCCAGACCGTCCAGGGCGATTTTCAAGCCTTCACCCTCAGCACCTAGCCGGCGCCCCACCGGCACCCGCACGGCTTCGAAGCGCATCGTCGCGGTGGTGGAACCCATGAGACCCATCTTGCGCTCCGGCGGATCTGCCTCGAGGCCATCGGAATCGGCCGGCACCAGGAAACAACTGATGCCGTTGCGGTCATCGGAGGTGCGGGCCATCACCTGGTAGAAGTCGGCTTCGCCGCCGTGTGTGGTCCAAGCCTTGGCGCCGGTGATGATGTAGTCGTCTCCGTCTCGCACCGCGGTGGTACGCATGGCCGCCGGGTCGCTTCCGGCGTGTGCCTCCGATAGGCAATAGGCGCCCAGTTGGTTCCCAGCCAGCATCTCGGGCAGCCAACGCTCACGCTGGTCCGCGGTGCCATAGTTGGCGAGGCCGAAACACGACAGGATGTGCACCGAAGTGCCCACAGCGACACTCGACCACACCCGGCCGAGTTCTTCTATGACCTGCAAATAGACCTCGTACGACACACCGCCGCCACCGTAGTTGGTCGGATAGGGCAGGCCGAGCAATCCCGTCTGGCCCAGCAGCCGGAACACCTCGCGGGGGAATGTCCCGGCCTCTTCCGCGGCTGCTGCATTCGGCGCCAGTTCTTTGCTTGCAAGCCGACGCACCATCCGGAGCAACTCGGCGGATTCTTCGTCGGGCATCACTCTGGTCGCGGGCATCAATGCTCCTCTCGGAGGGCGGGCTCCTGGCGGTCATGCGAAGGGCTGATTCGACACCAGCGCTGTGGTCTAGAGCCTAGGGCGCGGGGCCACACACCACGAAGCCCGCAGGACCCTTGCGGGTTCCTGCGGGCTTGTGTTGGTGTGAAACTGCCGGATCAGGCGCAGCTCCAGGGGCCCCAGCCAGCAACTTGGTAGTAGTTGTAGGCGACTTGGTCCTGGGCCCAGGACGGGGCCAGGTGGGGCAGCGGGGCGTAGGCGCCGCCGCCATTGGCGAGCCAGGAGGACTCGTCGAACTGCCAGGCACCGTAGTAGCCGTTGCCGGTGTTGGTGGAGTAGTTGTTGCCGGACTCGCAGCTCTTGACGCTCATCGCCGCTCCGCTGGAGGCCCAAGAGGCAGCGTCACCGCTGGCTGCTCCGCCAGTCGTCGAGGTGGCCTCTGCCGGCGCGGCGGCGGCAGCGTTCGCTGCGGCCTGAGCCTGCATGTTGGCGGCAATCGCGGCGACGTATTCGGCTTCCGCGGCTTCCGCGGCGGCCTGTGCTGCGGCCTCAGCCTGCATCTTCTCCGCAACCGCGGTCTGGACGGCTGCCTCGTATTGCATCTTCTCGGCAACAGCAGCGCCGATGGCCGCGGAGTCAGGGGTCGAAGCGCTCACGCTGGTCGAGGGGGCGATGTCAGTGGCGGTGGAGGTGGGAAGTGCGCTGGCGGTGGCGACACCTGCGAGGCCGAGGCCGGCGACTGCGGTGATGGTCAGTGTGGTGATTGTGCGGCTCTTCATGATGCCGGTTCCTTGTCTGTCGGAGGATTCTCTGGTTGTTTGTGCGACACCTGAGTAATGCCCACCGGCGGCACCACTTAACGGGTGGTTGGTGTGGCCTCGCAGACAGCGACGGTCAAGGAATGGTCAATGTTGGGAAAAAGGGTTGCTAAACGGCGTCGGTGCACCCAACAACCGTTGGGTGCACCGACGAGGAAAGGAGGGGTTACTGCCGCTGGCTACGCGGCCGGCTCAGCATGATCAGCAGGGCCCCGAGGACCAGCGAGCCGACACCTGCACTGACGAGCAAGGGCAGACCTTCCCCACCGGTTGTGGCCAGGGTTGTGGTCCCAGTGGTGCTCGCAGTCGTGGCCCCGGACGTGTAGGGGTCGGTGTAGGGGTCGGTGTAGGTGCTGGTCCCGTATGGGTTCGTGTTGCTACTCGAGTATGGATCGGTGCTATAGGTGCTGGCGAATGGATCGATCGTGCTGGAGGTGCCACTCCAACTGCTGCCGCCGGAGTTGAAGGGATCGACGGTGGCAGGCACCGAGACGTTGTTGGTCGTGCCGTTAGGTGACGGAACCACCGGGTTGGACGTCGCTGGGGTCGGCGTGGGTTTGGTGCTCGTCGTCGGCGCCGGGGTGACAACTGGTCGAGTCGGGGTCGGCGTGGGAGTTGGGGTCGGCGTGGGAGTCGGGCTCGCAGTCGGGATCGGGCCGACCGCCAGTGGAGCAGAGGGGTCCGATGGCGCGGAGTCGCCCATCCCGTTTGTGGCAGTGACCGTGAACCGGTGGAAGGTCCCAAGTTCGAGGCCATCGATTCGGCAGGAGAATTCGGTCACTGCGGTGCAGGTCACGGGACTCTTGTCGCTACGCACGGTATAGGACGTGATGTAGGCGCCACCAGTATCCAGCGGGGCCTTCCACGAAATCTGCGCCGACGTGGATCCGACCTTCACAGCGGCCACTGCGAGGGGTTTGCCGGACACTGTGGCCTCTGGCCGTGAGGGCGGGAAGTCGATTTGCACTGCAGCGGCGTCCGGGGTCTGGGCGGTGAGTTTCACCGAGACGTCACCGAGGGCGATGGGTGTGCCCTCCTGCAGGCCAGCATCCCCGTCGAAAAGCCCGCCGCTGGCCTCCGAGTAAGGATTGTGGAAGGGGTCTGCATCGAGCAGGTACACCGCACGAGGCTCCACTTTGAGCCCGCCGCTGGCGAAGGGTGTTCCCGGAGGTTCGGCAAACACCTTCGTCACCATCACTCCGCTGAGGAGTTGATTCGGAGTATCAGGGTCAAGCAGCGTGGCATCGAGTCCCACTGGCGTGCGGTATTCCAAGTAGTAGGTGTTGCCCAGAGTGTCTGTGATGCGAGCGAACTTCACCCCCGGGGTTTGCCCCGCAGTCGGCACCAAGGTGATGGTCTGCTGGGGAGAGGTCGCCACCACGTCCACCAAGGTGTCAGGGCTGGTCAGACCCATGAGGAAACTGTGGTGCCCGCCGAGCGCAGGTTGCATTCCGGGTTCCCAGCCACCCATCACCGAGTAGACCCCGCCGTACTCTGCACCCCGACAGTCCTGGGCAGGTGCCGTGATGAGTTCCGCGTTCTGCTCGGAGCAGATGGCTTGGTTGGAGTGATTCAGCGACATGTTGTGGCCCAACTCGTGGGCCAAGATTTGGCTGATGTCGTCGTCGACGCCTGGGACCAGCGACTTGGCCCCGTTGAGGATGATGAAGCCGCCCGACGCCGGCGTGGCGCCAACGCTGCCCCAACCGGCGGTATTGACCCCATCAATTTGCACACACTCTGGGATGGCGATCACCAGATGTTTGCCAGGGCCCTCCTGCCAACCAGTGCGCAGGCGCACCTCGTCGTAGGCGCCATAGAGATCGATGCACGGAGGTTTCGACAGCGCGACCGAGTCGAATTGACCCGTGACCTGGAAGTCGATTGTGCCGTCGGTGGCGGCCCGCCAGTAGTCGGCGCTCTCCGCCGCTGCCTTGTTCAGGGTGTCGAAACTGGGCACCTCGCGACAATTCCGGTCCGGGCCAGACCGCCCGAACCAGGGTGATGTCATGCATCGCCGGATCGGCGAGCGGGAGGGTCGGCTTCTCGTCCAGGGCCACAAGTGATCCGGGCACAACGGTGGCGTCCGCAGCTACCGGGGTCAACGTGATCGCTGAACCGGGGGCCGCCGGGATCGGTGCCGGTGCTGAGGCGCCACTGGTCACTGCAACCGAGACGGTGTCACCGGCGGCCAATCCCAGCCGATTGGCTTCGTCCTCAAGACCCTCGACCGTCAAGCGGCCGGAATCGGTGAGCACGGATGCCGAAGGTCCAAGTGGGCTATCCGAAAGGATGCTCAGCGTCCCCGAAACGCGGCCATCCTCAGCAGCGGCCGGAGCAATTGGAATAGCCGCGAGGAGAAGTGCGCCAACCCCCACAAGACCAGCACCGAGACGTCGGAGTCGGGCGGAACTTCGCTCCCTTCCAGCGGCGCGTCGACCACCGGCCGTCGCGCGTGTGGCGGCGCCTGATGGCCACCAAGTTATCCCGCCGTCGGTCCCACCCATTGCCGACTCCCAACTCTCGCTTGTGCTCGCCCATATTCACAGTACTCCGCGGGATCGTTCTTCGGCGTAGCAAGGCACGCCAACCGATACACTCGAGCCAATCAATGGCTCGCTGCCTCGTGAGCGCCCTCGATCAGCAAGGAGTGTCGCCGCTGTGACCACCGTTGTTTCTGTCCACTCTTTCCGGGGCGGCACCGGCAAAAGCAACACCACGGCAAACGTCGCCGCCCAACTCGCCGCGGCAGGCAAACGAGTCGCAGTCATCGACACGGACATCCAGAGTCCGGGGATCCACGTCATCTTCGGTTTCGAGGAGGACTTCGACAAGACCCTCAACGACTACCTCTGGGGGAAGATCGACATCGTCTCCGCGGCCCATGACGTCACCGGCGTCGTGCTGGCGGACAAAGCCGTCGTTCCCGGCGGCGCCTTGTTCCTCATACCCTCAAGCATGAAGGCCGCCGATATCGCCCGAGTGCTGCGCGAAGGCTACGACGTCGGAACCTTGAACGACGGCTTCCGCGACATCGCTCGCAACCTGCAATTGGACTATCTGTTCATCGACACCCACCCTGGCCTCAACGAAGAAACCATGCTGTCGTTGACCATCAGCGACGTGCTGCTGCTCATCCTCCGACCGGACAAGCAGGACTTCCAGGGCACTGCGGTGACTGTCGATATCGCTCGACGACTTGATGTGCCGCTGTTGCTGCTCGTGGTCAACAAGGTGCCTTCGAACATTGATACCGACGACCTGCGATCGCAACTCAATTCCGCCTACGGCGCCGAGACCGCGGCCGTTCTTCCGCTGTCCGAACAGGTCGTCCAGAACGCCTCCGGCGGGCTCTTCTCGCTGCTGCATCCGGAGCACCCTTGGTCTGAACAGGTGCGCATGCTGGCAGCCCGAATCAGTTGATTCGGAAATGGCGGATATCCCGGCGCCCCAGAAGCACGGCGGATCGGACGAAGACGACGATCCGTGGGGCTTCCTCGCGGCGGGCAGGTCCTCCCGGGCGCGGCCATCCAGCCCAGCGCCAATAGCGGGGGCTGAACCGACCCCGGAACCGACCCCGGCGCAGACCTTCAGCGGTCGTGAGCGTGGCGAATTGCGCGCCACCATCACCGCGCCCTCGCTCAAGCGCCGGGCCTGGCCGATGGCCCTTTCGCTCATGCTGGTGTCGCTTGCCGGCTTCCTCACCGAAATCGTCGCGGCTGCCCAGGTGATTTCGATAATCGGTCCACGGTCCATGCTGTACGTCTATCCGCTCGGTGGTGTGGGGCTGATCCTGCTAGCGCTGGCCGGCTTCACCTTCATTGATTCCCGAGCGCGGCTGCCGATGATCCGCGCTGTTGCGCTGATCTACGCCGCCGCGTTCGTCATTGCGTTGTCTTTGCTCGCGGGATCGGTAGTTCCGGCGCTCGCGGCGGTCGTGCTCTGGCTGCTGGCGGATCAACTGAACTTCCTGCTTCCGCTGCTGATCTGGAGCCTCGCGGGCGACGAGTTCAATGTCGCCGAGGGCCGCAAGATATTCGGTTGGATCGTCACGTGGACATACCTTGGCCAGGTGGTCGGCCTGGCGCTTGCCGCGGCCGGGGCTCCGATCCTGGAGGCTCTGGGTGCGCCGTTGCCGTGGCTTGTGGTGCTGGCACCGCTGCTGTGTGTGTTCGTTGCGGTGTGGCTGCCGAAGGTGATGAAGGGCTCTGCTGCGGCGACGGGTTTGGCCCGGTCGGAGGACTTGGGTACGTCGTTGGCAAGTGCCTGGGGCTTCGTCTCCGGGATCAAAGTCTGGCGGTATTTCCTGGTGGCCTCCACGGTGACCTTCACCGCAGGCATGTTGGTGTTCATTGGCTTCCTCACCGAGGTCGAACTAATCGCTGACGGGGACGCAGCCACAATCCAGTTCATCTTCGGCACAGCCAGTCTGGGGGCGTTGCTGTTGTGCTGGGGGACGCAGGTGTTTTTCGCCGAGAAACTGCAGGACAAGATAGGGATTCCAGGAGTACTCCTGATTCTGCCCATCGCCGCTGTGCTCGCCGGAGTCGCGCTCCTAGGAGGCGTCCTCACAGGCCAAATCGCGTTGCTGGTCATCGGTTTCCTGTTGTGGATGATCCCGCGCTGGAGCGTGGACGAAAACGCCAGAAGGGCGGCGCTGGCTCTCGTCCCAGACGAACGACGCACGCGGGTGTCGTTCTTCGTTGATCTGGGTCCGGTGGCAGTTGGCCTGGTGCTGGCCGGGCCGTTGGCGGCGATCGGGCTACTGACGGACCGATTCTGGATCGTCCCGGCCCTCGCAGTCGTGCTCGCGGCGTTTGCGATCTGGCCAGCCATGAAGGTGCGGGCGGGTTGGGAGGACAGCCTGTTGTCGTGGCGCCTGCGTCGACGCAAGCGCAGTCGGACCATCGATCTGGGAGACATCTAGTAGGTACCTATGGCCACGACAACTGAAGCTACAACGGCTGCTCCGCAGCCGAAGGAGCCGGACATGCCCCCGCTCGAACGGGTCCGGTTTGGCATGCGGTGGAAGCTCCTCACAGCTTTCGCCGGGGCTTTCACCCTGGTGTTCATCTTTATTGCGATTTGGGTGGTGCAGTTCGCCACGAGCCGGGCCGAACAGCGTCTGATGCAACAACTCGGTTCCACCTCCGCTGGTGGCGCCACCACGATCAATGCGGCTGAATTCCAGGAACTGCTCGCCACAGTCCCGGTGGTGCCCGACCCGGACAATCCCTTCGGGGTGGGCTATCCGGACAGTCCGCTGTACGCCAGCCAGGCGGCCCAGTTGATGCGAATTCGCGACATCGTGGAGGAGGCAAATCCGTATAGCTACTTTCGCGACGAGGTGGACGGCAAACTGTATTTCGCCGCGTCCGCCGGCTACTACTATGTGCCGCAATTCGGTGTCACCTACCGGGTGCCGGTCGATGGTGTGGTCAGCCCGGAGACCTATCAACGGATGGAGCGAGGCCTGACGGAAACCGTTGATGAACCCGCCTACAGCGACGTCTACGGATCATGGATTTCCTCGTATAGCCCGGTGCGACTGGCCGATGGCACCTCGGTCGGTGCCATTGGGATCGACTACCCATTGACCTATGTCGATCAGATTCGCAGCGAGTCACGTTCGCAGGTGTTACCCGTTCTGGTCTTGAGCTACCTCGTGCTGCTCTTGATGGTGTTGGTGCTTTCCAGCGCTTTGGTCCGGCCGCTGCGCAGGTTGACCGACGCCACGCGTCGGGTGGAACAGGGGGAGTACCAGCTCGATGTCACCTCGTTGGTGAAATCCCGGTTCCCAGACGAGATGTACGTGTTGGCGGCCTCGTTTGCTCGCATGGCCCGAAAAGTGGGCGCCCGCGAGAAGTCCCTGACGAGGGAAGTGCAGCGGCTGAAGGTCGAGATCGACGCATCGAAACGGGAGCAGGCAGTGCTTGAGATCACCGAGACTGACTTCTTCTCCGACCTTGAGGCGCGTGCCGCCGAAATGCGCCGGCGGATGCGTGAGGGCGACTCCTGAGGAGGAGGGAACCATGAGCTGCCCGGCTGGCGAAAGGGGAGGAGCCGTGGCCGGACAGGTCGACGAGGTGCGAATCCCGGGTCTGACTGCAGTGGACGTGGCAGATGCTCGGCTCGATCGACGATGCCGCGACGACTTGCTGGCCCGCCTCATCGCCGTACACCTGAGGTACTTCGCGGATCATCCACACGTACCCGCCGAGTGGCGCCAGGGCTTGCGGGTCGGTTGGCCGGATCCGGAGGTCGTGGTGCACCTGTGGTTGTTGCGATTTGGCGGGCAGGATGTCGGGGAGGCGATCATCCACACGAACCTGCGCCGTGGCGTGGTGATGTTTCATTTCCTCGCCGTCGACCGGGCGACGCGATACGCCTTGCCGTACCACTGGTTGGACGAATTGTCGGACGCAGTGGTTGAGTGCGGCCGCCGCGATGCGCGCAGCACCGGAGTCCCGCTGCGGGCGATGGCGTGCGAAATCCCGTCCGAGCACCTGCACAAGTGGGCTCGCACGGGTTTTCGACCGATGCGAACGCGCTACCAGGAACCCCGGCACGGCATGCATTGGCGGGAGCACGGAACCTCACCTGAGTTCTTTGACATGCTCGGCATCATTCGGGTGCTGGATGCCCACGACGAGGGCAGTGGCGCCGCAGGGACATCGGCACCCGAACGGCCGACCCCGGATGGTGCAGCCGTTCGTGCGTTCCTGTTGGACCACTACCGCCTCGATCCGACCCATCCCAACGTGGCGCGGATGTTGGCGGAGGCCGATGGCGTGCAGGAGTTGCAGGGCTAGTCGGCCCGAGGCGTGCCGGCCACCCATGGCTGCCGGGTGACGATTCAGCGGATGAAGCTGCCCAATCCGTCGGCGTCCAGGAATTCGACGGTGACCTGTGGAGACTCCCCACCGACCGGAGGGGCAAACGTCACGGCGGATACGCCTACCGCGTTTTCTCCGGTGGGTTCGTAGGAGTAGGTCGAACCTGACCAATGGGTGAGGGGGAACTCCATGCTTTTTGGACCCAGGACCATCACCAGGGACTCGCCTCTGTCCACCACCTGCAGGGGGCCGTAGTAGTCGTTTTCGTACGTTCCGATGAGTTCGGCCAGCGGTGGGCTCGGGCTCGGAGTTGCGGGGGCCCCTTCGTTGGCGAGCCTGCTGGGGTTGGTGAGGAACTGCGCGTCCATCACCTGTCTGAAGGCGGGTAGCCAATCTCGACTGATCTCTCCGGTTTCCACCAAATCCAGGAACGAGGCAGCAATGGCTTCCGGGGCACCCTGAGGTGTTCCGTTGGTGAGCACGACGATCCCGAGATTCTCCGACGGCAACAGCGTCAAGGCCGTTGAGGCTCCGAGCAGGAAGGCTCCGCTGTGGGAGAACCGCACTCGACCGGTGTCGTCGGTCCCGGACCCTATTCCCAGGGCGTAGAAGCCAGGCCGAGCGGACGGCGTGCCCGGCTCACCGCTCAGGATGTGGGGCAGCCTGGACTGTTGCAGCACCTCCGGATCGACGATTTCGGTCCCTTCCCATTGCCCATCGGCCAGTTGCAGCTTGAGCCACTTGGCCATGTCGGCGGCCGAAGAACTCACTCCGCCAGCCGGTGACTGGGCTTGCGGGTCGCGGACCTCGGTGTGCTGATATTCGCCGTTGAGCCATTGATGGGTCACTGCCTTGTTGGGGGCGGCCTCATAGTCGGCGAACGATGAACTGGTGGACTCCATCCCCAAGGGGGCGTAGAGGCGCTCCTCAGAGAGCGCAGACCAGGAGGATCCCTGCGATGCCGCTACTGCTTCGGCCGCGGCAGTGAGGCCGAAGTTCGTGTATTGGAACTGCGCACGGAACGGCTCCAGCGGAAGCAGGCGCAGTTTGAACAGGATTTCGGTCTGGTTGTAGCCGAGATCCTCGAGCAGATCACCGGCATGAGCGGGCAATCCGCTGCGATGCGAATAGAGATCAGCGAGGGTCACATTGCTGGTCACGTAGGGATCGTCGAGGGCAAAGCTGGGAAGGTAGGTCGTCACTGGGTCATCCCAATCGACTGCGCCATCACTGACCACCGACGACACCACGGTGGCGCCAACCGGCTTGGACAGTGAGGCCAATTGGAACACGGTGTTCTCGTTCACCGGATCTTCCCCGCCGAGTTCCCGAACACCGAAGCCCTTGAGGAACACCGTCTCCCCGTTGTGCACCACGGCGACGGAAACCCCCGGGACGCCGGACTTGGTCATCACGTCGTTGACGATGACATCCAACTGCCCGACAGCAGCGGTGATCTGGTCTTCTGGGATGGTCACCGCCGAGCGTTCGGCCGGATTCCCCTCGGCCGGCGGCGACGCGAACGGCAGGCCCGTGGGCGTCTCCGAGGTCGCAGGTGTGCCGGATCCGGCACAGGCAGCCAGGAGCGAAACTGCACCAACCGCGAGCACGGCGGCGCCGAACTTGCCGAACCTACTCGCGCCCAGACTCGACCGACCCCCGACCGTCGCCCGACGACTAGTCACCCGAGCACCTCCAGCACCACATCTATCCCATGATCAAGGTCTGCTGGGTCAATCATCAATGGTGGAGCCAGGCGCAACGTCGTCTCGTGAGTTTCCTTCACGATCAGTCCCGCATCCAGTGCACGCAGGCAGCGCGGGCGCACCGGCGCATACTCCGGCTTCACTTGGACGCCGGCCCAGAGACCCCGGCCGCGCACTTCACTCACCGATTCCGGTGCCTCGTTGTGCAGCCGCGCCAGCATGTGGGTGCCCAACTCGCGCGATCGCTGCTGGTACTCCCCACTGGCCAACATCGAGATCACCTCGCGGGCAACAGCGAGCGCCAGCGGGTTGCCGCCAAAGGTCGAACCATGCTCACCTGGTCGTAGGACGCCCAACACGTCATCGCGGGACACGACCGCCGACACCGGCACGATTCCCCCGCCCAGCGCTTTGCCCAGCACCAGGACATCAGGTGTGACTCCCTCCCAGTCACACGTCAAGGTGGAACCGGTGCGGCCAAGGCCGGACTGAACCTCGTCGGCCACGAAGAGCACGCCAGCTTCCCGGCAGGCCGCCGCTGATTCCGCCAAATACCCAGGTGGTGGCACAACGACGCCGGCTTCGCCTTGGATCGGTTCGACGAGAAATGCCACCACATTCGGATCTGCCAGCGCCGCCTGGAGCGAATCGATATCCCCGTAGTCCACTGCTCGGAAGCCGGGGGTGAAAGGTCCGAAACCGTCACGGGCTACCGGATCGTCGCTGAATGAGACGATGGTCGTGGTTCGGCCGTGGAAGTTGTGATGGGCCACCAGGATGATGGCCTGTTCTTCGGGGACCCCTTTGACCCGGTAGCCCCAGGCCCGCGACACCTTGATGGCGGTTTCAACCCCCTCCGCTCCGGTGTTCATCGGCAGCACACGATCCATCCCCACCAGATCGCCCAACTCCTCGCAGAATGGGCCGAGCTGATCGGAGTGCACGGCCCGACTAGTGAGGGTGGCCCGGTTCAACTGGTCGTGGGCCGCCGCGATTAGGCGCGGATGACGATGGCCGAAGTTCAGGGCCGAATAGGCACTGAGGAAGTCGAGGTAGCGTTTCCCGTCGACGTCGGTTACCCAGGCACCTTCACCAGATGCAACCACCACCGGCAGGGGGTGGTAGTTGTGGGCCCCACGATCGGTTTCGAGTTGTCGCAATGCGGCGGCGTCCATGGCCCCACCGTATCCCGCATTGCGCCTACACTCCCACCCACGAGGGGGCACCGTTGGTGAGGGTGCCATCGGAAGTCGACGGATAGGGTTTCAAGTTGTGGCGACGTTGACTGAGCGGGTAGTCGCGGCTTCCCACGGCCGGGACCGGGTGCTGGATTCGGTGAAAGCCTTCGCCTTGGCGGCGGTTGTGGTGGGGCACAGTTTGGCGTGGCACATCACACCGGCGGGAACCGCGGTCAACGTCTTGGAGATCACTCCGGCGTTGGTGATCCTCACCTGGGTGTTTCAGGTGTTGCCGCTGTTCTTCGCGGCGGGAGCGGTGTCCAATGCGATATCTCTGCAGCGGCGCAGCCGAAGCGAGTTCTGGCGTCACCGGGCCCGAAGTTTGGGAACCCCGGTGTTGTTGTACGTGACGGTGTGGACGGCCGTGATGCTCCCACTCACGCTGGTGAGTAGTGAGGTCGTACCGGCGGGGAAATTTGTAGCGCAACTGCTGTGGTTTGCGGGCGTCTACCTGATCATCGTTGCCGCGGCGCCCTGGACGGTGCAGTGGCGCAGTAGACCGGTGGTCGCGCTCTCGCTGTGGCTGCTCCTGATCATCAGCGTCGACCTCACCCGGATTCTTGGCGGGCCGGGTTGGATCGGCTGGTTGAACATGCTGCTGGTGTGGGGGTGGTTGCATCAACTCGGGTATCAGTTGCCTTGGCTGCGGGCGCAACGTCGTGGGCTTGTCGCGATCGGGGCCTTGGCGCTGATTGCCAGCGCGGCCGCACTGGCCCTGGCCGGGCCGTATTCGTCGTCCTTGGTGACCGTGTCCAGCGATGACGCACTGTCCAACCTCGCCCCGCCAAGTGTGGTGCTCGCCCTCTATGGCGCAGGCTTGGTCTGCGGCCTCGCGGCCGCTTGGCCTACGTTCTCGAAGTGGCTTGCACATGACCGAGTGTGGCTGCCATTTGCGCTCGTGGGTGCCCGTGGAATGGGCATTTACCTGTGGCACATCCCGCTGGTCGGGCTCGCTGCTGGCGTGGCTCTGATTGTTGGATGGTCCGTGCCTGCGCTCGGCGGTCAGTGGTGGTTGGTTCACCTGGGGGTGCTGCTGCTGGTGCTTCCCGGCGCCTGGTTCATTGCCGGTCTGGCAGCACGAGGAGAACGAAGGTTGCAGCGGGTGCCGACGGTCTTCGGCTTGCCACCCACCCTGGTGGCCTTTGGAGTCGGATTTACGATCCTGAACATTTCCGTGACCGGGACTGCAACCTGGGTTGGCGCAGGCCTCCTCGGCTTGCCTTCCAGTGCGGTCGTCAATCTCGTGCTGCTGGTGCTTCTGTGGCAGGCCAGTGCCGGTTCGCGCAGTGCTGCGTCGTTGGATCGTGGCTAGTTGCGGAACTCCGGCGGGCGGGGATCTGCTGGCGGACTCGGCTTTGCTGGTACATACGGCGCCGCCTGATCCAGAATCGCGGGTCTGATTGCTGGGCATCCCTCGCGCACCATCGGGGCTCGACCGAAACGGAGTATCGGTCCAAGGACGATTCCGGGGTTACTGCTGCCCGGGGACACGTTTGCCGCCGTTGACGCAGTCGCTGACGCGGAGTCGGCCGAGGGTGAAGGTGTGGGAGTCGGTGTGGGAGTAGGAGTGGGGGAGGGCGTGGGGGTCGGCGTCGGCGTCGGCGTCGGAGTCGGAGTTGGGGTGGGGGTGGGTTCGGGTTCCGGCAGGGCGCAGTACGCCACAGCCGCCAGGTAGTCGTTGCGGGCCTGTGCTTGGTCGCTGAAGAAACGTTCGCGTGCAGCGACGGCAGCCTCCCAATCGGAAAGTGCCTGATAGTAGACGGCGCGGTCACTTTCGATCTTGCGCCAGGCGTTGGCCACGATCGCCACCGACACTGCGTACTGCTGAAACCCGGTGACGTTCTTGAGGTAGTCATCCCACTGCTGGTAGTACGTGATCATCTGTGGACGCCAAGCCTGCTGAGCGGCGAGGAGGTTGTTGCGGGCAGTCGCACGCAAGGCCTGGCGGCGCTCTTCGATCTCCCTTTCATCCACCAGTGGCGCAGTGGTTTCGGTGAAGTCCCAGCCGCAGCCAGGGCCAAGGGCGTCGATCTGTGGAACTTTGATCACGGTAGCGACAGGTTCCGGTCCGGGGCTCGAGGGGGCGACCGGTCGTGGCAGTTCTGCTGGCAGCTGGAGCGGCCATACCGGTTCGGCCGGCCGGCCGGGTCGAACAGCCTCCGGCAGCGTCACCGCTGGCTGATCAAGAGCCACCTGCGCGATTCCGGTGGGCGCCGGCGGCGGGCCCAGTGGAGTCACCCGCACTTCCGAATCCGCCAGCAGACCCTCGTAGGGAACGTCGGTCAGCCAAGGGTTTCGACGTTCATCACCAAGTTGGCCCACCGGATCCAGACAGCTGGTCAGATTCTGGGCCAGGGTGGCGTCCAGCGCCCCGGCAACGGTGCGGACATCGTCGGGCGGACCCACGATCTGCATGAGCACGTCGCCCCGACGCACCAAGGCGACTGAGGTGTTCGGTAACTGAGCGGTGACAGCTTGCACGCCAACGCCGTCGAGACCTTTAGGACTTGTGACGTCCGGCCGTTGCGCTGCGCACTGAGTGAGGGAAGCGGCGGCCGAATCCATCACCCAGGGGCCAGTTCCGGTGGGGTAGGCCGAGATCGTGGCCGAAACCGTGCGGTCGTCCACATTGAAAAACTTGTACTTGCCCAGCACCGGCTGAGTGGGCAAGTTGATGGTGCACGGGAACACGGTCACACCGCCGCCTCCCAGGTTCACATCGGCGGTCCCGGTGAAGTTCGGCACCTCCGTGGAGATAGTGGCTGCGATAGCTGCTGCGGCCGGAGAGGACGCAGCACTCACCGTCGGCGGAGGTTCGTCGATGCCGGTCTCCGAATCGGCCGAGTATTGCCAAGGAAGGGCGCCGGCGCCGAGTAGTCCGCCAGCAGCGACGGCGTTGAGTAGGAGGACGGCACCGGTGAACATCATCGCGGCGCGGGTTGTGCCCCCACGACGCGGCGTCGGCGTAGAATCGCCAGACCTGCTGTGGGGCTCGTCGGCTTCGTCACGACGGTTACGGGAACCATCTGACGTGCCGGATTCGTCCCACTCGCGGGTCACGCTGACTCCCTTCTGCGGCACGGTTGATAGTTGACCTAAGGCTAATCGAGTTATCAGTGTTACCTATAAGGCGTGAGAGGCCCGCAAGTAGTTCCCTTGTGGAACGGTCCAATTTGTCTGGCGTGGAGGTGAAGGTTGCGCCGCAGTAAGCGCGAGGCCGCGCGTCCGGTCTCACTGCATGCGCGCTTTCCCCATGCCACGTTCCCGGCCGATACCCGCGGCAAGTCCGGTTGGTTCGTGCGGAAAACCAAGTCCGCCACAGCGTTCCTCCTCGCAACGACCGGACTGGGAGTCCTCGCCGGGTTGATCGTCGCTCCCGCAGCTGCCGGCGCTGGCTTGGGAGCCATCCGAGGCACTGACCTGTGGGAGTCAATCCCGGTGGAGGTACCGTTCGACGCGCCGCTGCCCCAGCGCTCGGTCATGGTCGATCGCAATGGCGAAGTCTTCGCCACACTCTTCGCCGAGGACCGGATTCAAGTCACTAGGGACCAGCTCTCGCCAGTCTTCGTGGATGCCCTGCTGGCGACCGAAGACGCCCGCTTCTACGAGCACAACGGAGTGGACGTGCTCGGCACTGGTCGGGCTTTGCTCAACAACGTGCTGGGTGGCGATCGGCAGGGGGCGTCCACGATCACCCAGCAGTGGATCAAGAACCTCACGCAGGCAGCGGCCGATACCGAGGCGAAGCGGGATGCCGCCGATGACGTCAGCATCAGTCGGAAGATCGTAGAGGCGAGGGCGGCGGCCGAGGCAGAGGCGCAGCTGACCAAGGATGAGATCCTCACGCGCTACGTGAATACCGCCTTCTACGGTGCGGGTGCGTACGGGATTGGCGCCGCGTCTGCCCGCTACTACTCGACCACGCCCGAGAACCTCACTCTCAATCAGGCAGCCATGCTTGCCGGCGTGCTGAACTCGCCGGGCCTGTTTGACCCGCTGGTGAACCCCGAGCTGGCCACGAACAGGCGGAACCAGGTGCTCGACCGGATGGTCGAGGTCGGTTTTCTCGATGCGGCGCAGGCCGCCGAAACCACACAGTTGCCGCTGGAACTGCAACCGTCGGTTCCGCCGAATGGCTGTGCCCTTTCGACGTATCCCATCTACTGCCAGTGGGTGAAGGAAACCATCACCGATGATCCTTCCTTTGGCCCGACCCCGGAGTCGCGGGCGGAACTGCTCTACCGCGGAGGGCTGCGCATCGAAACGCCCCTTGATCCGCAGGTGCAGGCCGCTGCGGAGCAGGCGGCGAAAGCCGCTTTGGAGCCGACCAACCGGGTGGCAACCGGAATTGCGGTGGTGCAGCCCGGATCCGGTGAGGTGCTGGCACTGGCGGGGAACCGTCCCTGGGGGCAGGACGAAGCAGCGGGCCAAACCGAAGTGTTGTACCCCGTGCTACCGAATTTCCAGCCTGGCTCGACCTTCAAACCCATCACGTTGGCGGCCGCGGTCGAAAGCGGCTTCAGCACCAAAACTGTGTGGAATGCCCCGGACCGCTACATACCGGCAACCTTGAACTATCCGGAGGGCGGATTCGCCAACGCCGACGATGGCCCAGGCGGACTGCTCACCGCCGAGCAGGCCACCTGGCGGTCGGTGAATACCTACTACGTCTGGCTGATAGAGCAGATCGGAGTGCTGCGGACCGCGGAAATGGCTCAACGGCTCGGCATGGAAAGCATTCGGACCGATGGCGGACCCGAGCCGGTCGGGCCGCGGGACGCCTCGCTGACATTGGGTGACTTCAACACCTCACCGTTGCAGGTGGCCAACGTCTACGCCACCTTCGCCGCGGGCGGCGTTCGGTGCAACCCGATCGGAGTCACCGCGTTGATTCGGGACGGTTCCGAGAATCTGCCGATCGAGTCCGCCGACTGCACGCAGGTTCTGGATCCCTCGGTGGCGGCCACCATCAACACCGTGTTGCAGGACAACATCGACGGTGCGGATCCTTTGCGCACCGCCCAGGGCGGATCTCTAGGCAGGCCAGCGATCGGCAAGACCGGGACTGCCGGAGATTTCGCGGCTGCGTGGTTCGCGGGCGCCACGCCGCAAATGGCGGCGGCGGTGTGGATGGGCGACCCCCGCGGTGGCGTGGCGAATCCCATGGTTGATGTGACCGCGTTTGGCCAGGTGTATCCGGAAATGTATGGGGGTCAGGCGCCGGCGCAGATTTGGCAGCAAACCATGGCGTTGGCACACGAGGGCAGGCCGGTGGGTCAGTTCCCGCCGGGAAACAAGCCGACTCTTCCCTCAGTGTTGGTCCCGAACGTTGTCGGTATGCCCCTTGATGCCGCGCTTGGAGCGCTTGCTGACGCTGGATTCACGGTGCGCGTCGCGCCTGGCACCGCCGTGGCAGCGCAGCAGTTGCCACCCGGGTACGTGGTGGCGGTGGATCCGCCTCCGGGCAGTCCGCGCCAGAGCGGCACCCCGGTGACCTTGACTCTGTCGCCGGGTTCCCGCACGGATGTGCAGTTGCGGCAGTGAACCCGGGGGTCGCTTGGGCACGCAACCTGCTCCAAGGCGACCTAGTCGTGGAAGTATGGACCAATGCATGACGACGACGTGCCGCGTGGGCTACGTGTGGCAGCCGCATACTCTTGGCGGCTGCTTGTTGTTGGCGCTGTTCTCTACGCCGCCATCGTGCTGCTTGCGCGGCTGGAACTCGTTGCCATCGCGGTGTTCGCCGGGCTCATCATCACTGCCCTAGTAGGGCCCATCGTGCGGTTGTTCAACAAGTTGCTTCCCCGCGGACTGTCCGTCACGTTCGGCCTGGTGCTGACGATTCTGGCGGTGCTCGGGGTATTCACTTTCATCGGCGCCGAGGTCGCCGCCCAGGCGCCGACGCTGAGCGTCAAGTTCCGCGCTGGCATTAGCGAGATTGAGGACTGGCTTCGGGAAGGGCCGCTGCACTGGGATGCTGAGCGCATTGAGACCTACACCGACGAAATCCGAGCGTGGATAGCGAACAATCAGGATGCTCTCGCCGAGCAGGCCATCGGCGGGGCCGGGACGGTGGCCGAAGGTCTCACCGGTCTGGCCTTGGCGGTGTTCAGTTCGGTGTTCTTCCTGCTCGGCGGCGAGCGCATCTGGGACTGGCTGCTGTCGCTCGTGCCGCGTCGCCAGCGGCCTCGGGTCGACGGTGCTGGCCTGGTGGCGTGGGGAACCTTCGCCGGCTACACCCGAGGCATCGTGATCGTCGCAGCGGTCAATGCGGTGCTGGTGGCGATCGGATTGTCGATTCTTCAGGTGCCGCTGTCGGTTCCGTTAGCACTGCTGGTGTTTTTCGGTTCGTTCATCCCGATCATTGGGGCGCCGATCGCGATGATCATTGCGGCGATCGTGGCGTTGGCTGCACAAGGTCCGTTCACAGCTCTAGGCGTGATCGTGATGATCGCGCTGATTGGGCAGTTCGAAGGGCATGTGTTGCAGCCGTTGGTGATGGCCAAGGCCGTCAACATCCATCCGCTCGCGGTGGCTCTTTCGGTGGTGGCTGGGACGGTCCTGGCGGGGATCGTCGGGGCGATCATCGCGGTGCCGGTGGTGTCGGTGATCTACGCGGTGGGCCGGTTCTGGGTCCGCACCACACCACGTCAGCCAATCCGTCCCGAGGTCGCGCCGCCCCAGGTGGATCCGACCGGAACCGGTGCAGCTGGCGGCTAGCAGCGCGGCAACCGCCGTCAGTCGAGCCGCGACTGCGGTGGCCCGCGGCACCGCGCTCATTCGCCTCGGATGCGACGGATCGCCGAGCCCTGCAATAGGCCATTGGTGGACACCATCCCCGCGGGCACCGACCACGAGTCTTCGCCAGCGGTGAGCACTGGGCCGCCGTCGGTGCTCGAGACTTGACCACCGGCGCCGGTGACGATCGGGATCAAGGCAGCCACATCCCACGGTGCCAGTTCCGGCTCGGCAGCGATATCCACAGCACCCTCTGCCACCAGCATGTGGGAGAGGAAATCACCGAAGGCACGCGTGCGCCACACTCCCGACAGCAGCCGATCCAGTGCCCCCTCACCCCACCCGATCCGGTCCGAGAACGACACCGAAGCATCGGTGATCGCGCGCACCCCGGACACGCGCAGATCGCGCACGTCGCCAGACACGTCCTGGGTGGCACACACGCCCGGTGCCGCCCACCAACGTCGTCCCAGCGCCGGCGCACTCACCACCCCCACCCGGGGGTCGCCGTCCACAAGGAGCCCGATCAGGGAGGCCCAGATGGGAACACCCCGCAGGTAGTTTGCGGTCCCATCGATGGGATCGATCACCCAGGATCTACCGACCAGGCCGCCCTTCGCCCCGTACTCTTCGCCCAGCACCGAGTCTTCGGGCCGGTGTCGGCCGATCAGTTCCCGCAGCGCTCGCTCCACCGCCCGGTCGCCTTCGGTGACCGGAGTCCGATCCGGTTTGGTCTCCACCGTGAGGGAAGCCGAGAGGTAGTTCGCCAACGTGATCTCGTCAGCCCGCTCGGCCAACGCCAGAGCGAATTCCAGGTCCGAATCATTGCTCGATTCCGCGGCTGGCAGGTCCCCGCTGGGCTGCATGTGGGAGGGATTCATGCCGCCTACGCTAGCGGGGACGGGTCACACTTCCCAATGCTCCGGCGCTTCGGCGAGGGTGGTCAAGATCCGCCGCAAAGACGCCAGTCGTTGCACCGGGGCATTCCCCGCAGCCACCCACTGGTCGAGCGCGCATTCGGGCTCGTTGTGGGTGCAGCCGCGCGGGCATTGACTGGTGCCGCCCGCCAGGTCTCCGAAGGCGTGCACCACGGTGTCGGGTTGGACGTGGTTGAGCCCAAAACTGCGCACCCCAGGGGTGTCCACCACGCTGCCGCCGAAGGGCAAGTCGAGCAGTATTGCCGACGTGGACGTGTGTCGGCCCCGGCCAGTGACGTCGTTGACCACACCAATGGCGCGGTCGGCATCGGGTACCAACGCATTAACCAGCGTCGACTTGCCGACGCCGCTGTGCCCCACCAGCACCGTCATCCGGTCCGAGAGCACCTGTTCGAGCATTTCCCGCGCCGAGCCTGGACGAACTCCACACCACTGGACGTCAAGGTCGGCATAGGAGCGCAGGAACTCCGAAGGATCGGCCAGGTCGGTTTTGGTCACGATCAGCAGGGGACTGATGCCTGCGTCGTAGGCAGCGACCAGGCAACGGTCGACGAATCCCTGCCGCGGTGGCGGATTGGTTGCCGACACCACCACGCCGAGTTGGTCGGCATTGGCCACCAGTGGCCGCTCCACGGTGGTGACGTCGTCGGCGGTGCGCATCAACAGGGTGCGCCGGGGGAGGACCTCCACGATCCGGGCCAGCGAACCCGGCACACCGGTAACGTCGCCAGCTAGTCGGACCCGGTCGCCCACCACCGGACGCAGATGCCCCAAAGCCCGCGCCTTCATGGCCGTCACAGCGGTGCTGTCCCGGGCTAACTCGGCACCGAATCGCCCACGGTCAACGGTGGTCACGACAGCTTCTACGGCGTCCTTGTGCCGGGGCGAGTTTTTGCTTCGCGGCCGGCTTCGTCTGGCGCGCCGGACTCGGATGTCGTCCTCGTCGTACTCCCGCATCAAAGGTCCCCGCTCACAAGCGAACTCCAGACCTCGGCGAACCCTGGCAGGGTCTTGTCCGTGGTGGCGACGTCGGAAAGGCACACCCCAGGCACCCGCAGCCCGACGATGGCTCCGAAGGTGGCCATACGGTGATCGTGGTAGCACTCCACCGTCGCGCCGACCAGCCGACCGGGGGTGATGTCCAGCCCGTCGGGCAGCTCCACGACGGTGCAGCCGAGTCGGCGCAGTTCGGTGGCGAGAGCAGCCAGCCGGTCGGTTTCGTGGCCGCGCACGTGCGCCAGCCCGGTGAGGTGGGAGGGACCGGACGACAGTGCGGCGACCGCGGCGATGGTAGGCAACAACTCGCCGACTTCGGAGAGATCCGCGCTCAAACCGACCGGTCCGTCAGGTGGTCCACTCAGCGTGAGGTCGCCATCGTCGGCGTGACGGACCTGGGCGCCCATGCGGGTGAAGAGGTCAACGAGTCGATCTCCGGCTTGGGTGGTGGTGTGGGGCCAGGCTGCGATCGTCACCTCGCCGCCCGTCACCATGGCAGCGGCCAGGAAGGGTCCGGCGTTCGACAGGTCGGGTTCCACCTGCACTGCACCGACCTGGATGGGCCCAGGGGTGACGTCCCAGACACAGTTCGTCGGATCAGCGGTGTCCATCGAAACCTCGACCCCGCTGGCGCGCAGCAGTTCGACGGTCATGTCGATGTGCGGCAAGGAAGGCAACGGGCCGCCAGCGTGACGCAGCCCCAAACCCTCGGGGAACCGGGCAGCACTGAGCAGGAGGCCGCTGATGAACTGACTGGAACTGCTGGCGTCGATGCACACATTGCGGCCGAGCATTCCACCTGCGCCATGCACGGTGAGAGGAAGCTGATCGCCATCCACGGTGACGCCGAGCTGGCGAAGCGCGGCAACTAGCGGCGCCAGCGGTCGCTGGTAGGCCTGCGGGTCGCCGTCGAAACGCACCGGACCATCGGTCAACGCCGCCACCGGGGGAAGGAACCGCATCACGGTCCCGGCCAAACCGCATTGGATCTCCACGTCGCCGCGCAACTTCGATGCCGGGGAGACCTCGATGGTGGTGTCCGTAATCGCGATGTCGGCGCCCATCGCCTGCAAACCGGCGATCATCAATCTGGTGTCGCGAGCGAGCAAGGCGCCATCCAGGGTGCTGGGCTCGGAACCCAGCGCGGCCAGGATCAGCAGCCGATTGGTGATGCTCTTTGACCCGGGAACGATGAGGCGCCCTTTGACCGGGGAGTCGGCCGCGTGCGGGGCTGGCCAGGGCAACGTCACACGCCCAAGTCTAAGGCGCTGCTGCGAGGACGGGTCGATCACCGACGTCAACCGGAGGTTCGCCACGCTTGGTGGCACCTGGCACGCGGGCCTACCATGACGCCCATGTGTGGCCGATACGCGTCAAGCAAGGATCCAGCCGCGCTGGTTGCGGAATTCGATGTCCAGGCACCACCCCGGGTGGAACTAGCGCCCGACTACAACGTGGCGCCGACCAAGCAGGTCTACGCGGTGCTTGACCGAGGCGTGGCTGCGGAAAGGGCTCCGCAACGGTTGCTGGCCGACGTTCGGTGGGGTTTGGTGCCGTCCTGGGCCAAGGATCCCGCGGTGGGAAGCCGAATGATCAACGCCCGACTGGAGACGGCCGCCAGCAAACCATCATTCCGTGCCGCGTGGGCCCGCCGGCGAGCGATATTGCCTGCTGACGGCTACTACGAATGGCACACCCCGGTCGACGGTCCCGTGAATGCGCGCGGCAAGCCGCTGAAGCAGCCCTACTTCATCCGGCGCCTCGATGGCGCCACGCTGGCAATGGCGGGCCTCTACGAACTGTGGCGGAATCGAAGTGTGGATGATCCCGATGCCCCGGATGCCTGGTTGTGGACCGCCTGTGTGCTCACCACAACGGCCGTCGACGGGATGGGTCAGATTCACGATCGGATGCCAATCGCGGTCGACTCCAGCGCGTGGGATGCGTGGCTTGATCCAACCTTTTCCGGTGATCCGCACTCGCTGCTCGACCCGGTTGCGACGGCGCGAGCCCTCGAGGCGTATCCGGTGTCCACTGCGGTCAATTCGGTGCGCAACAACGGACCGGAGTTGGTGGCCCCGCTGCCTGTCGATGTGAGGGCGCCTGGAGTACTCGGTGAGAACTCACAGCGGCGCGGGGGGAATAGCCGGACGAGCACACGACGTTCACCCGGCGTCGAATCAACAGAATCGTGGTCTGGTGCGCCACCTCGCAGGACTGCGAGCCGCCGCCAATTGAAACGCCCGGAGCGAAGGAGCCCCTTGTGCTGTTGACCAGCATGGCACCGCAGATCGACGCTGGTGGACGTTCATCGCTAGTCTCCGTTGTTGTGGACGACCTTGAACCGACTGACGATGGCACCGCCGCCGTGCCATCGGGGACTTCGGTGCCAACGGGTCCCGACGTGCCCGCCGTTGATGAGGAGGCTGAGCACCCGTCGTTCGGTCGCCCGGCTGACGCACCCGAGTTCGACCAACCCGGCCTGGACCCCGACACCGAATCTGAGGAAGCCAGACGTGTGCGGTTCAATGCGGCCGTCGAAGAGTTCATGCATCCGCTCTATGGCAACGCCCTTCGCCTCACCGGCAATCCGCACGATGCCTCTGACCTCGTGCAGGCGACCTTCGAGCGCGCCTACAAGGCGTTCCATCAGTACCGCCCGGGCACCAACCTGAAAGCCTGGCTGTTCAAGATCCAGAGCAACACCTTCATCAACGACTATCGCAAGAAGCAGCGCCAACCGAAGGTTTCGGACTCTGACCAGGTCGAAGACTGGCAGATGCACCGGGCCGAATCCCACACCTCCAGTGGCCTGCGGTCGGCCGAAACCGAAGTACTTGAGTCGCTGCCGGAGCAGGCGATCATCGAAGCGTTGGATCAGTTGTCGGATGAGTACCGACAAGCCGTGCTGCTTGCAGACGTGGAAGGGCTGCGCTACAAGGAAATCGCGGAAATCATGGGCACGCCGGTTGGCACAGTGATGTCTCGGTTGCACCGTGGCCGACGGCAGCTTCGCGTGCTCTTGGAGGAACACGCGAGATCGCTTGGGTACTTGCGCGGAGTGGAATCGTTGGGAGATGAAGCATGACAGGGATGAATCACGCCTACTTGTGCGCCTCGACCATGGCCCACGTGGACGAGTTCATCGATGGGGAACTCGGCGCAAGGGAATGTGAAGGGGTAGAGGCTCACCTCCTGGCCTGCCCCAACTGCCGGGCCGCGTACCAACGCGAGCTCGATCTGAAGAACATGGTGCGCAAGGCGTGTGCCTGCCGCGGGGTGCCCGACGAACTGAAAGACCGCGTGTTGACCAGGATTTCGCAACTACGCGTCGAGGTCGAGTCCTCCACGTTCGAGTCGCTCACTTTCCGCTCCACAGCCATTGTCTACCGGCAGGGCCCACCGAGCTGAATCGCGCGGGCATCGCCTGATTCATTGGCGGGCGTTGTGCCCCTTCGTCGGCACGATTTCCCGCCACACGCACGAGCCCGCTCTGGTACGCATACGAACTGCGTGCCAGAGCGGGCTCGGTGCTGTTACTAGGAGTTGGGTCGACGACCATGGTTCGCCTTGTTCTTGCGACGGTCGCGCTTCTTGCGTCCTCTCTTGCCCATGCGCACAAGCCTCCTTTCCACATCCGGTGATTGGGGCCGTGCGGGATATCCGGACCATGGTTGCACAACGCCTGATTCACCGTCCCCGATAGGGTCAACACAGACTCCACCTGACCCGAAGGGTTTCACGCAATGCGCAGACTGCTTGTGGCCAACCGAGGTGAGATCGCCTCCCGCATCATTCGCACTGCCGCTCGGCTCGGGATCACCACGGTGGCGGTGTATTCGGATGCAGACGTCGACATGCCCTTTGTGGCCGCCGCCGATCAGGCCGTCCGGCTTGGTCCGCCGGCACCGGCGGAGTCGTATCTGAACGCGGATGCCATTCTTGCCGTGGCTGCAGACACTGGTGCCGATGCCATTCACCCGGGCTACGGGTTCCTTTCCGAGAGCGCCGACTTCGCCGAGGCGGTTGCCGCTGCCGGGCTGGTGTGGGTGGGGCCACCGCCAGCCGCCATGCGCGCGATGAGCGACAAAATCGACGCCCGGAACACGATGGCCGCAGCCGGCGTGCCGGTGGCGCCGGGGAGCGCAGAGCCAGTCGAGTCGCTGGCAGCGGCCCTGGCTGAGGCCGAACAGATCGGCTACCCGGTGATGATCAAGGCGAGTGCGGGCGGAGGCGGCATCGGCATGGCCCGGGCCCACGATCCGACGGAGCTCTCGGCAGCCTACGAGACGGCCCGTACTCGGGCGGAGCGGTTCTTCGCCAATCCGGCGCTGCTGGTGGAGAAGTTTGTCGGCAACGCTCGCCACATCGAAGTCCAGATTCTAGGTCTCGCCGATGGTTCGGTTGTTGCGCTCGGCGAACGGGACTGCAGCGTGCAGCGACGGCACCAAAAAGTTGCCGAGGAGAGCCCCTCGCCAGCGGTGGGAGAGATGCTGCGCGAGCGTTTGGCCGAGATTGCGGTGGCTGCTGGGGAAGCTGTCGCCTACCGCAACGCGGGGACAGTGGAGATGCTGTACGACGTCGCAACCCGCGAGGTGTGGTTCCTGGAAATGAACACCCGGTTGCAGGTGGAGCATCCGGTCACCGAAATGGTCACCGGCGTCGACCTGGTGGAGGAGCAACTGCGGATCGCCCAAGGGCTTCCACCGACCTTTGGCTCAACTCCACCAGCACCGCGGGGGCACGCCCTGGAGCTGCGCGTGTACGCGGAGGACCCGATCAAATTTCTGCCGCGGCCAGGTCTGATCACCAGATGGGAAGTGCCCAACGGCGAGCACATCCGGGTGGACGGTGGCTACCGCGCAGGGGTGAAAGTGACGCCGTTCTACGATCCGCTACTTGCCAAGGTGGTGGTGTGGGGTGACACCCGCGAAGCCATGCTGTCGCGCGCACGAGCCGCCGTCGATGAGTTCCACCTTGACGGGCCCAAGAACAACCTGCCGTTTTTTCGGGAACTCCTCGCGGAGCACAGCTTCATCACCGGTGACTACTCCACCGCGATCATTGACCAGATGAGGGCCTAGCGCCACAGGCGTCAGGCTTCGTCGATCAGCGCGATCAGCGCGTCCTCGTCAATGGTGTCGCCCTCTGCGACTGCCAACGACGACACCGTGCCAGCAACCTCGGAAATCACCGGGATCTCCATTTTCATCGATTCCAGGATCACCAACGTGTCGCCGTCAGCAACGGCGTCGCCCTCACTGACCAGGACCTTCCACACATTCGCCGTCATCTCCGAGCGGATCTCGGCCATGAACATTCCTCCTCGACGTAGGGTCGTGAACGCGCACCGTCCATGATCGCTTCATTCATCCAACCAGAGGAGTCAGCCGGTGACTCCCTGTCGGCGCATTTCCACCTGCATGTCGTGTGGGCTGGTGGAGGTCTCGATGGCTGTCGCCAACGTGATCACGCCCTGTTTGTAGAGCGAGATGAGGTGCTGGTCAAAGGTTTGCATCCCGTAGTAGGCGCCGTCCTTGACGAGTTCGGTGATAGTCGACGTTTTCGCTGCATCGGTGATGGCGTCCGCGATTCGACCGGTGTTGATGGCGATTTCCATCGCGACTGCACGGCCCTTACCGCCAGCCCGCTTCACGAGCCGCTGGCACAACACGCCTCGCAGGGAACCGGCCAGCGCAAACCGCACCTGCTGCTGCTCATGCGGCGGAAAGAAGTCGATGATCCGGTTGACCGTTTCTTGGGCATCCACCGTGTGCAAGGTGGACATCACGAAGTGGCCGGTCTCGGCCGCGGCCAGGGCCGCTTTGACGGTCTCGGAATCCCGCATCTCGCCAACCAGAATCACGTCCGGATCCTGGCGCATGGCGCCGCGCAGGGCGCTGATGAAGTCGTTGGTGTCGACGCCCACCTCGCGCTGGTTGACCATCGCCATCTTGTCGTGGTGGATGACTTCGATCGGGTCTTCAATCGTGACGATGTTGACGCTCTTGTGGATGTTGATGTGATCGATCATGGCGGCCAGCGTGGTGGTCTTGCCGGATCCGGTGGGACCTGTGACCAGCACCAGCCCCCGCGGTTCCAGCGCCAAGTTGTACAACACCTCGGGAACTCCCAGCTCCGACAATGCCGGAGCACCCACACTGACGTGGCGGAACACCATTCCAGCGGCACCTCGCTGCCGCAACGCATTGACCCGGAAACGCCCTACGCCTTCTTGCTGGTAGGCGAAGTCCGCCTCGTTGGTCGCGGCGAAGGCGGTGGCCTGGTCAGCGCGGATGATCTCGGCGACTAATTCCTCGGTGTCCGCCGGCGTCAGTTCGGGGTGGTCCAGGGCATGCAAGGTGCCGTCGATTCGGACTCGCGGGGGGCTGCCGGCCTTGATGTGCAGGTCCGAACCGTTTACCGCCACCAGCGATGCCAGGAAGGTGTCGATTCGCCGATCCGAATCCACCGTGGTCAGCGGAATCGTCGATGGTGCCGCAGGTTCGGCAGCGGGCGGTTCCGGTGGCGGCGCGGGTTCCGCCGGTGGGTCAGGAGGTGCCGGCTTCTTCGGCGGCGGCGCCGGCGGACGCTGCGGAGGAGGACTCGGCTGGCGCGGTGGCGGCTGCACCGGGGGAGCCGACACCGTCATCGGCCGGCCCGAGGGAGCTGCTCCGGGAGCGGACCAGGGGGAGCGCGGTTGATCCTGCGCGAACTGGGTCACAGGTTTACGGTAACGCTGTCGAGCCGTCCACGACGGCGGTCGGCCCGTGGCTCGCCGCGGTAACTATGGGTCCGTGCGCCGAGCACCTGGCCTCCCACCCCTGCGGCATCACCTGCACCACCATGCGCCGCCGACAGATCGGGCAGAAGCGAGGCGGTTCCAGCGTGAGGGCTTGGTCGCAGTCGGAGTGATCGCGGACTGCAAGCGGTTCGCCGCAGCGTGGGCAGTAGGGGCCAGCGGCCGGATCGAAATCGGTCATGGGTCCATGGTGGCTGATGCTTGCGACGAGTGTGTCGGCACGTTCGGTCAACGGACCCTTGTGATGCGCTCGGGGTTACCCTGGGGCCATGGTCGACAACGTCAGTTGGAGCAAGGTCCTAGGTGCGAAAGCCACCATGTCGTTCACAGTGAGCGATTCCGATACGGCTCAGGCTGTGGGCTCCGGTGTCATCCCGGTGCTTGGGACGCCCGTGCTCATCGCCTGGCTGGAGGCCACCACTCTGCAAACCGTCGAGATGCCGGAGCATTCGGTGTCCTTGGGAGTCCACATCGACGTTGCTCACCTGTCCCCGACTCCGGTAGGGGGCCAGGTGACCTGTGAGGCTGAACTGGTCGCGGCAGCCGGGCTACGTTTGACCTTCCACGTCAACGCCCACAATCACGACGGCACTCGCATTGCGCAGGGGACAATCGACCGAGTGGTGGTGCAGCGCGAAAGGTTTTTGGCCAAACTGACACAGCCCTAGGGGGCTATCGGAGAGCAGTTAAAGGTCGGCGGTGCACGGTGCGGTGCCGACCGCAGCCAGGCCCGCCAGATCGCCAGGGCCGAGGCCGGGCTGGCCGCGGTAGACCGGGGCCATGAGTTCACGGGGATCATCGGAGTGGTCAAGGCCCACCACGTGGCCAAATTCGTGCAGCAACACCGCCTCAAGCGAGTCCAGATTGAGGTTTTCCCGATCCGAGGAGTCGATCGCGACGAAGCCGGTGACGAAGTGGGAGAGCCCAGTGTCGGACATGGTTACCGCCCGGGAACCCCCGTGGCCGGCGACTGCTTCGCGTCCATCCGGTTCCCACACCACCAGGATCGGAGCCCAGCGGTCCCCGTATCGCTCCGGCTGGTAGGCCTTGCGGTCGAGGCTGTAGGGCTCGTCGGTGAGGCCTTCCACCATGAAGGCGACCCCAGTCGATTGGCTGATGGTCGCAACGGCAGTGACCACGCGATCGTAGGCACCAGGCGGCGCATCGGTCAGGTTCACCACGACTGGCCATACCCGGCAGGGGGAGTAGCCCACCGGGGCCCCATTCGGCTGGGTTTGGACGAAGCGGAAGGATCCTTCGGTGCTGGGGACGCGTCGGGGGAGGATCCGCTGATCCTGTTCGCCGACGCCAGGCGGGGGGAATCCAGGCCAGCGGAAGGTTGTGGGCTGTTCGGGCGTGCGCGGAACGGTTGTGACGGCATCCGAGGGGGCCGCGGGACTTGACGGGCTCGGGGCCAGGCTCGGGGTGCTTGCTGGTCCGGATCCTGACAGGGTGTCGGTTCCGCTGGAATCGGTTGAGCCTGCGGCCGACGCCTCGTCTGTCGGGCCGGGATCCACCGTCAGCGGTGGGTCAAGTGAGCGCGCCTCGCCGAGCACGCCCAGCGAATTCGAGCCCGGGACGGCCGCAGGGACGGCCTCCGCAGTTGATGGCGCGTTCGTGGTCGACGGCAGTGCGAGCCCACCGACAGTGGCGGCCCCCGCCACGAGCGCGGCGCACACCACGGCGATCAGGCGGTGTCGCACACGGCGGCTGCCGCTCGATGCGGCTGGCGGCGGCGGTGGGGCGGGACCCTGTGGGGCCGGTATTGGTGGGACCGGCAGGTAGAACTGCCACCCGGCCGGCGGTGCGGGCCACTCCGCCGGTGGCCTCCAGCCGGGTGGAGGCGACCAGCCCGGCGGAGGGGACGGCCAGCCCGGGGGGCTGTTCCACCTCAGTCTGGCGTTCGCCATGTGCGATCCACTCCCCGCCTGCGGTTGGGGCCTCGGGTGATGCTCCCATCGTGGCATATCCCGGCGAGCTGGTCGCAGCTTCGGTCCGAGAATGGGGATCACCACGCCCGAGGGGGTCGAGCAGCGGAACCGCGGCGTCGACGCGGGCCGCCGAACGATGACGCCTCAGAGGCCAGTGGTGGACCGTGGGTAGGCAGCTTCGGGATCGGTGAGCACATTGACCAAGTAGGGCACGCCAGAGGCCATCGCACGATCGATGGCCGGGCCGATGTCCGCTGGCTTGGTCACTAGTTCCCCGGCACCGCCCAGCGCCGCGACGATCTCGTCGTAGCGTAGGCCAGGCTGCAGATCGGCGGCCACGTCGTAGCTGTGCAAGAGCCGCATGGGGTGCTTCTCCAGTCCCCATGCGCTGTTGTTGCCCATGATCATCACGGTTGGAATTCGGTGCCGAACCAACGTGTCGACATCCATCAGGCTGAACCCCGCGGCACCGTCGCCGAGGATGAGCACTGTCGGGCTCGACGGGTGGGCGATTCCGCTGGCGATGGCGTAGCCCAAGCCGGTCCCCAGGCAGCCGAAGGGACCTGGGTCCATCCAGCGTCCAGGTTCGGCGGGTTCGATGAATCTGCCCGCGAAGGATACGAAATCCCCCCCGTCGCCGATCACCACCGTGTCGTCGGTGAGTCGGGGTCGCAGCTCACCATAGATCCGCGCCGGATGAATCGGATCCCGATCGGAATTCAGCAGTTCGGCATCCTTGGCCACGGCGGCCTCGGCAGCACTGTGCAGCGAGTCAGCCCAGTCGGTGTACCGACCCACCTTCGCCCGAGCCGACCACTGTTGCCGCCAATGCTTCGAAGGCCGCAGGTAGGGAACCGACGACACTTGCAGTTGGTTGTGCGTGCGCCGGAAACTTGGTCGGCAGCATCCGCGATGTGGACTACTGGTGCTGGAGGGTCGCCGAATCGGCCGTAGCCCAGCCGGAAGTCCAGCGGAGTGCCCACCACGATCACCAAGTCGGTGCCCGCGAAAGCAGCCGATCGCGCCCGGGTGGCAAGGAGCCGATGCCCGCGGGGCAGCACACCCCGCGCCATCCCGTTGGTGATCACCGGAACGCCCGTTAGTTCAGCGAAGGAACGGGCTTCGGTTTCGGCCCCGGCCATCCACACATCGGATCCGAGAATCAACAGTGGCCGCTCTGCGGTGGCCAGCAGTCCGGCCACCCGGGCGATGTCGTCCGGATCGGGCTCAACCTCCGCGCTGGCTACCCGGGTTGGCGTGGGTGCCGTTGCCGGAGTGTAAAAGCGGTCCATCGGCACATCGACGAAGACCGGGCCGGGATGGGCGGCCACCGCGGTCGCAAACGCCTCGGCGGTGTCGGCACCGATCGTCCCAGGGTCATCCAGGGTGCGGGCCATCTTGGTGACTGGTGCCACCAGAGGCACGTGATCGATCTCCTGCAGCGCTCCGGTACCCCAACGAAAGGCCGGAGCCCGGCCACCCACAACCAGCATCGGTACCCCGTTGAAGTAGGCCGAGGTCAGGGCACTGATCCCATTGGTGACGCCGGGACCTGCTGTGATGGCTGCGAATCCTGGGGTACGAGTGAGTTTGGCAGTGCCCTCTGCGGCAAACACCGCAGTTGCTTCGTGGCGGGTGTCCACGAGTCGAATCGGACCTTGGCGCAGCGCAGCGTCGTTGTCGCGGCCAGCGGCGGCGTAGCCGTCCGTGCCGCCAATTGCGGCATCGTAGAGCGGGAAGACATGGGCGCCGCTGAGTGTGAACAACGTGGACACTCCATAGGCCTGCGCCGCGGCCACCATGAACGCTCCACCGTGACCATTCATCGTCGGCGCCGCGGTCGGGCTTGTCGAGTCGGTCTGCTGTTCCGGACGGGCGTTCAAATCAGACTCACAAAGACCGCGACCAGCAACGAAATGATGAGCACAACCGCCACGGCTGTGATCAGATTCTTGTCCATCATGGGCTTTGGATTCCTCTCCTAGACCGGCTGGGGCCGGGGTGGCAGATCGACGGATGTCAGATCGACTCGGACAACGCCTTCATCGGCATCTTCAGGTCGGTCAACAACTCCAGGTCGTCCTCCGGCGAGCGTCCCAGGGTGGTGAGGTAGTTGCCAACGATCACAGCGTTGATGCCACCGAGGAGGCCATCCCTGGTGCCGAGGTCACCAAGGGTGATTTCGCGGCCGCCGGCGAAACGCAGGATGGTCCTGGGCAACGCCAACCGGAAGGCGGCGATGGTGCGTAGCGCGTCGTTGGCCGGCATCACCTCTTGGTCCTCGAAAGGTGTGCCCGGTCGTGGGTTGAGGAAGTTCAGGGGAACCTCGTGAGGTCGCAGCGACGCAAGTTGGGCGGCGAATTCGGCCCGTTGCTCGATGGTTTCGCCCATTCCCACGATTCCGCCGCAGCACACCTCCATACCCGAGTCGCGCACGCGCTCAAGGGTGTCCATGCGCTCATCCCAGGTGTGCGTGGTGACAACATTCGGGAAGTAGCTGCGGGCCGTTTCCAGGTTGTGGTTGTAGCGGTGGATGCCCATGCCTGCGAGGTCGTCGACTTGCTCCTGCGTGAGGATTCCAAGGCTGGCGGCGACATTGATGTCGACGGCTTCCTGGATCGCTGCCACCCCTTCGCGCATCTGCGCCATCAGCCGGGCATCCGGCCCCCGGACGGCCGCCACGATGCAGAACTCGGTGGCGCCAGTAGCGGCAGTCTGCTTCGCCGCTTCGACCAGACTTGGAATGTCCAGCCAAGCCGCACGCACTGGGGTGGGGAAGAGCCCGGATTGCGAGCAGAAGTGGCAGTCCTCTGGGCAGCCACCGGTCTTGACCGAGACGATGCCTTCCACCTCGACCTCGGGTCCGCACCAGCGCATCCGCACGTCATGGGCCAACTCCAGCAGTTCCGGCAGGCGGTCGTCGGAAAGGTTCAGCACCTCAATGATGTCGGATTCCGCAAGTCCCAAGCCCTGACCCAGGACGCGCTCACGCGCCCGTTCCAAGACGTCGGCTGGGCTTTGGGTCTGGTCGCCGGCGGTGTCGATCGTCTGGGTCATATGTGTGTCCTAGATTCGTCGTAGGTGGTTATTGGTGCTGATTGTCCCATTGAACCGGCCGCCTAATGCGGCGTCCAACCCGGCCTCGGCCACGGTCCGGAATTCCGGCGGGGCTAGATCTGCGATTCCAGCCGGCAAGACACCTGCGATCGGGCTACCAATGATGGTGGGCAGATCCACGAGATTCTGACGGCAGGCCAGATCCGGCGAGTCTGGCCAGGCACCCAGCACCACTCCGGCGCAGGCCAACTCACGTGCTGCGAGGGCCTCCAGAGTCAGTGCGGTGTGATTCAGGGTCCCTAGCATCGGATCCGCGACCACCACGACGTCACAGGGTTCGGTGGTTCCCTGTGACAGTGCAACGGCGAGGTCGGCGAAGGTCTCACCGGCAGAGTTGAATCGCACCATTGCCCCGCCGGCACCCTCAACAAGCACAAGATCGGCGTCGGCGGTCAGTGAGTGAATCTCGGCAGCCAGGTCGCCGACCGTGGGTGCCGGCTCGCCCGCCACCCGGGCGGCCGCCTCGGGTGCCAGGGGGTCCCGGTAGCGGTGGAACTCCACGCATCGCACCTCTGGCCCGGCAAGGCGAGCCACCACCTGAACGTCCCCCTCCTCGCCTGGGAGCAGTCCGGTTTGGACCGGCTTCACCACGGTGACGCGGCCGCCGGCCGCGGCTGCCAGGGTGGCGAGGGCAGCCGTGACGATGGTCTTTCCCACCCCAGTTCCGGTTCCGGTCACCAAACGGATTCGACCCGGACGCTGGGTCCCCAGCGCTCCGGTGACCACCGATCGTGCGGCGCGCAACGCCCGGCCGACTTGTGCCACCTGTTCGCTGGTGATGCCAGCTCGCGCTGTCAGCCGTAGACACGACTCCCCAGCTGGCACCGACGGTGGACGGAAACAAGCGACCGACACCCCGTGCCGGGCGCATTCAGCTTGGGCGGCGAGGGCGGCAGTCGGATCTCCCACCAGCGCCGACACCACCGCGCCTTGACTGGGATGGCATTGCCAGCCAGCGGCGAGCGCTTCGGCTCGCAGCGCGGCGGCCTTGCCCAGTACTAGGCCAGGCAAGTCGGGTTCGGCTACCAGCACGTCCAGCGCGGCCCGTGCGGCTGCTGCGGCTGCAGGCGCCAGGCCGGTGTCGAAGATCAAGCTGCGGGAGGTGTTGATCATTGCGTCCACCACCGGGGCCGCCCCGAGCACCGCCCCACCCTGGGCGCCCAACGACTTCGACAGTGTCAGGCTTTGCACCACATCAGGCTGGCCAGCGATGCCAGCCTGAGCCGCGGCGCCTCGCCCGCCGGGGCCCACCACCCCGATCGCGTGGGCTTCATCGATCAGTAGCACTGCCCCGTGTCTGCGTGCTACCTCGTGCAGCCTGCCAAGGGGTGCGAGCTCTCCGTTCACGCTGAATACCGCGTCTGTCACCACCAGCGCGCGGGTGTGTGACCGCCGGGCCAGCGCCCGCTCCACCGCTTCGACGTCGCAGTGCGGGTACACCTCGATTGTGCCGCGGCTCAGCCGGCACCCATCAATCAGCGACGCATGATTGAACTCATCGGACAGCAGGAGGGTGTCCGCATCGGCCAGGGCGGTCAACATGCCCAGGTTCGCCAAGTAGCCGGAACTGAACAGCAGCGCCGACTCCGCGCCCACGAACTCGGCGAGGGCTGCTTCCAGCTCCGCATGCAGGTCCAGTGCCCCCACCACCAGCCTCGATGCCGTGGCGCCGGTCCCCCAGTCACGGGTGGCCTGTACGGCGGCCGCGATGAGTCGAGGGTCCCTGGCCAACGACAAGTAGTCGTTCGAGGCAACGTCGATCAGGCCGTCGTCGGCAGGCCGGGAACGTAGCCTGCGCGCCATCCCGGTCGTGGCGCGCTGGTCGGCCGCGGCGATCAGGTGGTCCCAGACGTTCGGCTGTGCGCCGGGGCTCATTGCACGATAGTCCGGATCGAATCGGCAACCGTTCCCACTAGCGTGTCGACCTCGTTGTCGCCGATGGCCAGCGGCGGCATCAATACGACGACATCTCCCAGCGGTCGCACCCACACCCCATGGCGCCTCGCTTCCTGGCACACGGCGAACCCAGTGCGATCTCCCGTGGCATGAACTTCAATTCCGGTCATGGTGCCAATTCGACGGATCTCCTTGACTCCGTCGTAACTGGCGAGGGAGCTCAGGAGTTCGCCCATCCGTTCACCTACTTGCTGGGCGCGCGCGACGGTTCCCTCCGCCTCCATGAGGTCGAGATTGGCGATTGCGGCGGCGGCGGCCAACGGATTGGCGGTGTAGGAATGCCCGTGGAAGAAGGTACGCGCCGACGACGGGGTGCCGAGGAAGGCCTCGTAGAGGGACTCCTTCGCCAACACCGCAGACAGCGCCAGGTAGCCAGCAGTGATGCCTTTGCCGCAGGTGAGCAAATCCGGGCTGACCCCGGCGTGTTCGCAGGCCCACATCCGCCCGGTTCGGCCCACACCGGTGGCTACTTCATCGGCGATGAGGTAGATCCCATGGGCATCACACAGCCGACGTGCTCCGCGGACGAACTCAGCATCGTGGGTGAGCATGCCGCCGGCGGCCTGCACCATGGGTTCGATCACCAGGGCCGAGATGGTGTCGCCGGCCGAATTGAACAGTTGTTCAAGCTCAGCCAACACTTCGCGGGCACGTTCGGGTCGCGACTGGCCAGCGTGCGACAGAACGCCCGGGCTCGAAATCTGCCGCGTTTCCAGCATGATCGAACGGTAGGTGTGGTGAAAGAGGTCGATTCCGCCGACGCTCACCGCACCAAGCGTGTCGCCGTGATAGCCCTCCGCGACATGGGCGTAGTAGGGACGAAGTTGCCCGTTCTGGGCATGTGCCTGGTAGGCGATCTTGAGCGCAGCCTCGACTGCGCTCGCCCCATCGCCGGCGTAGAAGACCCGGCTCAGCCCAGACGGGGCACCGGCCAGGAGTTTCTCCGCCAACTCGATACCCGGCTCATGGGTGAGGCCCAAAAAAGTCGTGTGATCCAGCCGGCCGAGTTGGTCGATGATGGCCCGATCGATCTCCGGTCGGCGATGTCCGTGCACATTGACCCACAGCGACGACACCCCGTCGAGGTAGCGATTGCCGTCGGTGTCGGTGAAGTACATACCCTCCGCGTGGTCCACGACGATAGGTTCGTCGGCAACCCACATCGACTGCTGAGTAAACGGATGCCACACCGCGGCGGCGTCCCGCGCGATGAGTTGTTGTGTCCGCTCGGTGTGGGGGCGGATTCGGTTTACCGGCGAGGCAAAGGCGGAGCCATCGAGTCGGGGCATGTTGGAATCGTGCCAGCACACAAGGGCGACGCCTGCAGCCGGGTTCAGGCGTACCCTTGAGCGGTGGCCGACATAGTCCGATTGGCGCGCGAGCACGGCGACGTGAGTGCCGACCAACTCGATCGAATGCGTGATCTGGTCGCCGATTGGTCGCTGATCGCCGACCTCGCCTTTGGCGACCTCGTGCTGTGGGTACCCACCTGGAATGGCGGCGGGTATGTCGCGGTGGCCCACCAGCGCCCAGATACCGCTCGCACCTGCTTTCTCGACGATGTCGTCGGCACCTTCATCGCTCGGGGTCGCAGACCGGCCATGGATCGGGTGTTGGCCAGCGCCCGGCCGCAAGAGCACTTCTCGGGATCCGGGCGGATCCGCCATCAGGTGTACCCACTGTCCGAAAATGGATCGGTGTTCGCTCTCCTCGGGCGCTACACAGCCAACGATTCTCGGGACTCTGGCCGGCTGGGCGAGGCCTATCAGGCAGCAGCTGACGACCTGTGCTCCATGGTGACGGCCGGTACCTTCCCGCTGCCGGAACGCGAACGGGAGACGGCCTGGCGGGTCGGCGGGGGACTGATTCGGCTCGACGGGCGCGGCGTCGTGACGTTTGCGTCGCCGAATGCGATGTCAGCATTTCGTCGCTTGGGTGCGGCAGTTGACCTTCATGGTGCGGTGCTGGCCAGGCTCGCACCACGACTCAACGATGGCGCCGATGGTGCCGATCCCGACCTTGCTCGGGTCACCTCCGGAGTGCAGGCGGGCCGGGTCGAGTTGCAGCACGCCGATGTCACGTTGCAGTTGGAGTCAGTGCCTCTGACGAGCGCCGGGCGGCGCCGGGGGGCGCTCATCCTGGTGCGCGATGTGACCGAGTTGCGCCACCGGGAGCGGGCGCTGATGACCAAGGAAGCCAGTTTGCGCGAGGTCCATCATCGGATCAAGAACAATCTGCAGATGGTTGCGGCGTTGCTGCGGATGCAGTCTCGGCGGGTGACCAGCGAAGAGGCTCGAGGTGCGCTGGTTGACGCTGGCACCAGGGTGGGTGCCATCGCGGTGGTGCACGAGGTCCTGGCTGCGTCGCCGGAGTCAACAGTGGACTTCGACGATGTCATCGATCGAGTGCTCGTCATGGCGGGTCAGCTGGCGCCGGAGGCCAAACTGCGGCGGGAAGGCTCCATGGGACACCTACCAACTGAGACGGCCACGCCAATGGCGATGTGTTTGGCCGAGTTGGTAGCGAACGCAGTCGAGCACTCCGGTACCGAACCCAAGGTGAACGTGGCCGTGCGCCGATCGGGGCAATCCGCCCAAGTGCGGGTCGATGACAACGGCCCAGGTTTGCCGGCGGGTTTTGCTCCACAGTCCTGCGGCCGTTTGGGGCTGCAAATCGTGCAAACGCTCGTCACTGAGAACGGCGGCACCGTGGAATGGTGCAATCGAGCTGGCGGCGGGACGAGCGCTGTGATGGAGTTCTGGCTCAGCCTGGCAACCCCGGTCCGGAAAACCCCAGTGGCGCAAGAGGAATCGGGTGTGAGATAAGCGACACCCGCTTTGGCCCGTCAGTTGCGCGTGGCTCTTGTGCAGGTGCCCCGAGGTGTGTGACCCTAGAGATCAACGGGGCGAACAATATGCCATGCGGCGTCAGCCGCCAACTCCGCCCCCACAGTCGGAAGCAATCAATGGAAAGTGGAGGTCCGCCAGATGGACTGGCGCTACGAAGCTGCATGCCTTACTCACGATCCGGAACTCTTCTTCCCCATCGGGGATTCCGGTCCAGCGTTGGATCAGGTCGAACAAGCGAAGGTGGTGTGCCGGACGTGTCCGGTGATGCAAGAGTGCCTAGCTTGGGCGCTTGAGACCGGTCAAGATTTCGGTGTGTGGGGTGGCATGAGCGAATCCGAGCGGCTGTCGCTGCGCCGGCGTCGCTCGCGTGTAGTCGCACGCGGCTGACCCCTCAGCAATACACCCGGATCATGTCTGGGTGGGAGTCGAATCGCACGTGGCGGACATCGCCCAAACCCTCGCCATCGATCTGCAAAGCAACCGGTGGGTCGCAGTCAATCTCGAAGTGATTGAGATCGGTTCCGACGTAGAGGGATTTGGTCGATCCCGCCTTGCTCGACATCAGCATTCTGCGGGAGTAACGGATTCCGTCCACGAAGCGCATCCGCCGCACGGCCCACACGCCAAGCCCGTTGTCCCAGGTCACTGCGGGTAGCGGGTTCACCGGCAGGGTGCCCAGGTAGGTCCATGGTGACGCGTTCTGGATGATGGCCATGTGGACGTGTTCGATGGCTTCTTCATCGGGCACGGTGAGGGTCATCGCGGGGGCCTTGCGGTCCACCGACGTAAAGAATGACCGTACCGAAGTGGCGAGATATCGAGTGGGAGTCGCCTGCTTGCCTTTCGCCCGTTGGGCCTCCATGTTGTGGATGATCTCGGCATCGAGTCCCAGCCCGGCATTGAAGGTGATCCAGCGGTGGAAGTCGCTGCCCTCAGCATCGACACCCTCGGCGTGGGCGAGGCACACGGTGCGCGTTCGCTCGTCGCGGATCGCGGCCACCAACTCGCCGGTAGCCTCAACCGGGTCCATCGGAAAGCCCAGGGCCCGGGTGAATACGTTGGCGCTACCCCCGGGGACCGCGCCCAGCGCAGGTAGCTCGGCAGCGCTGCGGCTGCCGCGGGCACTCATGATCCCGTTAACCGTCTCGTTGACCGTCCCGTCACCGCCGAGAGTCACCACGATGTCGAGATGCTCGGCCACCGCCCGGGCGCCGAGTTCCATGGCATGGCCGCGGTGATCGGTGCGGACCGTTTCAAGATCGAACTGGTCTGCCAGGGCGTGGATGAGGACGTCACGAGTGCGATCCGTGGTCGCAGTCGCTTTCGGATTCACAACCAACAGTCCACGCATCTGGACAGCCTAGCCGCAGTGTCTGGGCCGAATCGGTCGAAGGCTCCAGCCATGGGCCTGGTGGCTGCTGGTCCGCTCCATGGATAAGGTTTTGGTGTGAATGCTTCGGCTGGCTGGCAGTTACGCACGGCCACCGTGTTTGCCGCCCTGGAGAGCCTGGCGCTGGTTGTCTACGCGATCGCGATCGGTGTGGCCGCGCGGGATTCGCGTGGTTCCTCGGTCACAGCAACCGGTTGGGAAATCGCGGTGTACCTGTTGTTTGCCGCTCTCATCGGGCTGGTGTGGTGGGGGCTCACCCGGCGCAATTCGCTGGCCAGGACGCCCTACTTGCTGACGCAGGCCTTCGTGGTGATCGTTGGCTGGACTGTGTTCGCCGGCGATGGGGTGTTCACCAAAACTGTCGGCTTGATCATCCTCGCGGTGGGAGTGGTGGGTGTAGTCGTCGGCTTCACCCCCGGCCTGGTGGCGGAGCTCGAGGCCGACGCGGATGATGCGAGTTGACCTAGTCGGCGGCGTCTTCGCCGAGGGTCTCACGGAGTTCGGCCAGGGTGCGGGCGAGTAGTCGCGAAACGTGTACCTGAGAGATCCCCAGGCTTTCCGCGATTTCGCTCTGCGTCTTGTGCCCGAAGAACCGCATCACCAGGATTTGCCGCTGGCGGGGTTCCAGCGCCGCGAGGGCTGGCCGCAGGGTTTCCCGGTCAACCACCAACGAAATCTCCACGTCGTCGCCCCCCAGCGTGTCCCCGATCCCACGTGAGTCGTGGTCCGATGGCGCCTCCAACGATGACGAGGAATACGCCTGAGCCGACTCCAGCGCCTCCAGCACGTCGTCTTCGTCAACATCAAGCTCTTTGGCCACCTCAGCTACGGTGGGGGAGCGTCCGAGGCTGTTGGTGAGTTCCTCCCGCGTCCGGCGTACCTTGATGCCCAGGTCCTGCAGCCGCCGAGGGACTTTGACGCTCCAACCACGATCCCGAAAGTGGCGCTTGATCTCGCCAATGATGGTGGGCGTGGCGTAGGTAGCGAACCCGGCGCCTCGGCTGGCATCGAATCGATCGATGGCTTTCAGCAGCCCGATCGATCCCACCTGCATGAGATCGTCGGTGGCTTCGCCTCGGTCGGTGAAGCGGCGGACGATATGAGCAACCAGCGGCATGTGAATCTTGACCAGTTCCTCCCTGGCCGCCGCAACCGCCTCAGGGTCCGCATCCGGGTCGGCCACGATTGCCAGCAGATCGGCGTCGTGGAAGTCCCGCGCCGGACCATATGCCTTGGTCATGGGTTAGCCCCTGCGTTCAGCGAACGTGGTTGCTGGGCCTCCAAGACGAAGCGCAGCACGAGGCGTCCGTCGTCGATGTGGATCCGGGCATCGTCGGCCAACTCGGTCAACAGGATCCAGGCGAAGGAGGTCGAATCGACAGTGGCCGCTGGCAGGTCGCAAGGCAGCGACGCAAGCACCTCTAGGCGGCTGGTGTGAATGTGGAAGTCCAGCGCGATCTCTTCCTCGGGGCAGGTGTCGAGCAGCAGCGCAAGGGCTTCTTGGGTGCATTGGCGCAGGTCGTCGATGCGGTCCAGATGAAAGCCGGCGAGCGCCCCGCACGACACCGCCACAGTGCGTGCCAGTGGTAGTTGTGCCGGATCTGCTGGGAGGCACAGGGATACCTTGTTGGGGTCCGACATGAGCGGGGCTCCTCCTGGCATCGGTTGCAGTGACGTGCGAGATCGGTGTGGCTGTGCCGTGGGCGGGTCGGCAGCGACACGCCGGGCCCATGCCACATCTGATGTGACCCTACCCGTTGCGCCAAGGTATGGGAGGATGGCGCGAATTGTCTGTCGTCGTCTGAGAGGGGCCTCGCGTGTCGCAGGACCAGGACCGAAACCTCGATCCCGCATTTCCGCTGCACCGGGGAGGAAAGATCGAGGTAAGGCCCACGGTACGGATCCGCGACGGTGAAGGCTTGGCACTGGCCTACACGCCAGGGGTGGCCCGAGTGTCGAATGCGATCGCATGCGATCGCGAACTCGCCTACGACTACACCTGGAAATCGAACACGGTTCTGGTCGTGTCCGATGGCACCGCGGTGCTGGGCCTCGGCGACATCGGGCCGGAGGCTGCCTTGCCAGTCATGGAAGGCAAGGCGTTGCTGTTCAAAGAGTTTGCGAACGTCGATGCCGTGCCGATTTGTCTGGACTGCACTGAAGCCGATGCGGTCGTGGAGACCGTCGCCCGGATCGCACCAGCTTTCGGCGGTGTCAACCTCGAGGACATCTCCGCACCCCGATGCTTCGAGATTGAACGCAAACTCGACGAGCGCCTGGATATCCCGGTGTTCCACGACGACCAACACGGCACGGCGATCGTGGTCTTGGCAGCCCTCGAGGGGGCTGTGAAACTGACCGGTCGCACGCTCGAGGACTGCTCCGTGGTGATTTCTGGTGCCGGAGCGGCGGGCACGGCAGTAGCCCAGATTCTGGTCGAGGCCGGGGTCACCGATGTGGTGGTGGTCGACTCGAACGGGATCTTGGGGCCAGGCCGGACCAACCTGAACTCCGCCAAACAGTCCCTGCTCGCACGCACTAACCCGCGTGGCCTCGACGGCGATCTGGCTGATGCCCTGGCAGGCGCAGACGTATACATCGGCGTTTCCGGCGGCACGGTGTCCACCGATGCGCTGGCGAACCTGGCGCCGGACGCGATCATCTTCTCGTTGGCAAATCCAGAGCCTGAGATCCACCCTGACGTGGCTCACAAATACGCCGCCGTGGTGGCCACCGGACGGTCGGACTTTCCCAACCAGATCAACAATGTGCTGGCATTCCCGGGCATCTTCCGTGGAGCGCTGGACGTGCGTGCCCGTCGGATCACGGAGTCAATGCATCTGGCGGCAGCGAACGCCATCGCCGATGTAGTGGGAGACAGGCTGGCGCCGGACTTCATCGTTCCGTCGCCATTCGACCGCCGGGTGGCGGTGCAAGTCGCCGAGGCCGTCGCCCAGGCGGCGATCGAGGCCGGCGTAGCCAGAATCAGTCGCTGAGGCGCAGCCGGATAAGATCAGGTTCCGTGTTCGCTGTCTATGCCGCTCGGCCTGAGCCGCTCGATCCACTGTCCGCGCTTGTCGTTGGGGAGCGACCGGAACCGGAGGTTCCCGACGGCTGGGTGCGGGTGCGCGTCACAGCCGCGAGCATCAACCACCACGACCTGTGGACGCTGCGCGGAGTTGGTATTCGGGCCGAGCAGTTCCCGATGATCCTGGGCTGCGATGCGGCTGGCGTCACTGACGATGGTGGCGAAGTGATCGTGCATTCGGTGATCGGATCGGGAATTGACGAGACGCTCGATCCAGCGCGGACGCTGCTCAGCGAGAAGTATCAGGGCACCTTCGCGGACTACCTCGTGGTCCCTGAACACAACGTGATTCCGCGTCCGGCCGAGTTGAGCGACGTGCAGGCTGCGTGCCTGCCGACTGCCTGGTTGACGGCCTACCGGATGCTGGTCACCAGAGGTCAACTGGTGCGCGGGGAAACGATCTTGGTGCAGGGTGTCGGTGGCGGGGTTTCGACTGCCTGCATCGTGCTGGGAAAGGCGTTGGGTTTGCGCGTCTGGGCCACAAGTCGGAGCGAGGCGAAGCGCGAGCAGGCCCTGGTCCTCGGTGCTGATGCGGTGTTTGCACCCGGTGCCAAGCTCCCTGAGCGAGTCGAAGCAGTGATGGAGACCGTGGGTGCGGCCACCTGGGAGCACTCCATCAAGTCACTCGTCCCCGGGGGTCGCATCGTGATCAGCGGGGCCACGTCCGGGGCCAATCCGCCAGCGGACCTCACCCGGATTTTCTTCAAGCAACTTTCGGTGATCGGTTCGACCATGGGCACCAAGGCCGAATTGGTTGACCTCATGCAACTGTGTCTGAACACCGGGGTGCGCCCGCTGATCGATCAGGAGTATCCGATGGCGGCGGCAGCCGAGGCGCTGGCCCTAGTCGAATCCGGCGACATATTCGGCAAAGTCGTACTCACGCGCTGAAACGCAGCTAGTCGTCCTCGTCGTCGAGGCGCGCAAGCCAGGTCGCGACCCGCTCCACGGCGGCCTCATCATCCGGGTGCAAATCCACGTAGGTCCGCAGTTGCTCGGCCAGCCAGTCGAAGGTGATCGACTCCTGCCCCCGTCGGCGCTCCAACTCCTCAAGCCCGCGATCGGTGAAGTACACCTTGTGCTCCTACCCCAACGCTTCGGCAACCACAGCGGCCTGTTCGAGTTCGTGCGCCTTGTGCGATCCGGTTGCGGGAGCAGCCGACGGCGCACGGGTGGCGCGCAGCAGCGGCCGACCTTTGATGAACTCGGGCAAGTTGATGGCGAAGTATTGATAGGCGCCTTGATTCATCGGCTCTTCCTGAACCCAAACGATCTCAGCAGTTGCCGGATACTGCGCTATTGCGTCGGCAATCTCCTGGCCGGGAAGCGGATAGAGCCGTTCGATTCGCACAATGGCGACATCATCGATGCCCTGCGCTTCGCGGGCTGCGATCAGGTCCCAGGTGATCTTTCCCGAGCAGAGCAGGATGCGACGGACTTTTCCGGCGTCGACCCCCCCGGAGTCCAGTACCGGTTCGAATCGACCGGTGGTGAAGGCCGACGCGGGTGAGACCGCACGCTTGTTTCGAAGCATCGACTTCGGGGTGAATACGATCAGCGGTTTGTGGTGCGGCGAGAGCGACTGCCAGCGCAGCAGATGGAAGAAAGACGCCGGGGTGGAGGGAACCGCGACAGTCATGTTGTTCTGCGCGCAGAGTTGCAGGTAGCGCTCAATCCTGGCGGAGGAGTGGTCGGGCCCTTGCCCTTCGTAGCCGTGCGGCAACAGCATGGTGACGCCAGACGTCTGCTGCCACTTCTGCTCGCCGCTGGAGAGGAACTCGTCCAAGATCGTTTGGGCACCATTGGCGAAGTCACCAAATTGCGCCTCCCAGAGCACCAGCGCATCGGGCCGGGCCACCGAATAGCCGTACTCGAAGCCCAGTGCGGCGAACTCGCTGAGCATCGAATCGTAGACATAGAAGCGTCCCTGATCCGGCGAGAGGTTTTGCAGCGGAGCGTAGCCCTCACCGGTGATCCGGTCGACAATCACCGCATGCCGTTGGCCGAAGGTGCCGCGGCGTGAGTCTTGGCCGGCTAGTCGAATTGTCCGACCCTCCATGAGCAATGAGCCGAACGCGAGGGTCTCGCCCATCGCCCAGTCCACTACGTCGTCCTCAATCATCCGCATGCGACGTTCCAATTGGGGTCGCAGACGGTTGTGGACCGTAAGGTCGTCAGGCAACGTGACCTGACCAGAGGCGATGTGTTTGAGCGTGTTCTCGGTGATCGCAGTATCGACCACGGCAGGGAAATCGGCCACCTTCTCAGCTGCGGCGGGTTCCTCGACGGGGTGTTTGATGTCGTCCCGGGTTTCGGCGAACACCCGCTCCAATTGGCCTTGGAAGTCGCGCAAGGCCTGCTCGGCCTCGTCCAACGTGATGTCACCGCGACCAATCAGCGCTTCGGTGTAGATCTTGCGGACCGAACGCTTCTGGTCGATCAGGTTGTACATCAGCGGGTTGGTCAGCGACGGGTCGTCAGCTTCGTTGTGGCCCCGGCGCCGGTAGCAAACCAGGTCGATCACTACGTCTTTGTGGAACCGCTGGCGGAATTCGAAAGCAAGGTTCGACGCCCGCACGCAGGCTTCTGGATCATCGCCGTTGACGTGCAGGATTGGAGCCTGAATCACGCGCGCGGCATCGGTGGCGTAGACGCTTGAGCGGCTGTGGGCGGGCGAGGTGGTGAAACCCACCTGGTTGTTCACGATCAGGTGGATCGTGCCGCCGGTGCGGTAGCCACGCAATTGCGAGAGGTTGAGCGTTTCGGCAACGACTCCCTGGCCGGCGAAGGCTGCGTCGCCGTGCATCAGCAAGGGGAGGACCGGAAACTCGGATCCGCGGTCGAGGACGTCCTGCTTGGCCCGGACGATTCCCTCCAACACCGGATCCACCGCCTCCAGATGGGAGGGGTTCGCGGCCAGGTAGACCTTCGTGGAGGACCCATCCGGGGCCGTGTACACGCCTTCGCTGCCGAGGTGGTACTTCACGTCGCCAGAGCCTTGGACGCTGTCTTCGTGTGCCGCACCTTCGAATTCCATGAAGATCTGGGCGTAACTCTTCCCCGCAATATTGGCCAACACGTTGAGTCGTCCACGGTGGGGCATCCCGATGCAGACTTCGTCCATGTTCGACTGGCACGCGGCGTCCAACACGGCATCGAGGGCCGCAATGGTGGACTCCCCGCCTTCGAGGCTGAAGCGCTTCTGACCGACGTATTTGGTCTGCAGGAACGTTTCGAAAGCCTCTGCCGCATTCAGCCTGCGCAGGATCGACAGCTGCTCATCGCGACTTGGTCGGGATAGCGGCACCTCCACCCGATCCTGGATCCACTTGCGTTGTTCCGGATCCTGAATGTGCATGTACTCCACGCCGACGGTGCGGCAGTAGGAATCACGAAGCACTTTGAGGATGTCGCGCAGGCGCATGAAGGATTTCCCGCCGAAGCCGCCAGTGGCGAACTCGCGGTCAAGGTCCCAGAGCGTGAGGCCGTGGCTGGTGACGTCAAGATCCGGGTGGCCCCGTTGCTTGTATTCCAGCGGGTCGACGTCAGCCATCAGGTGGCCGCGCACTCGATAGGCGTGAATGAGTTCCTGCACCCGGGCGGTTTTGGAGATCTCCGAGTCGTGGGTCAGCGCGATGTCCTGGGCCCACCTAATGGGCTCGTAGGGGATTCGCAGCGCAGAGAAGATTTCTTGGTAGAAGTCGTCCTCGCCCAGAAGTAGCTGGTGCACCCGGCGGAGGAAATCGCCGCTTTGGGCACCTTGAATAATCCGGTGATCGTAGGTGGAGGTCAGCGTCAGGACTTTCGAGATGCCTTGACGAGCGATGGTCTCGGACGCTGCGCCTTGCCATTCCGGTGGGTAATCCATTGCGCCGACGCCGATGATGGCGCCCTGGCCGGCCATCAGGCGCGGGACCGAGTGTTGAGTGCCCAGGGTTCCAGGGTTGGTGAGGCTGATGGTGGTGCCCGCGAAGTCATCGACGGTGAGGTCGCCGGAGCGTGCGCGGCGCACCATGTCCTCGTAAGTCGACCAGAACTGGGCAAAGTCCATGGCCTGCGCGTCCTTGATGTTCGGCACCAACAACTGCCGGGTGCCGTCCGGCTTTGCGAGGTCAATGGCGAGGCCGAGGTTCACCTGATCGTAGGTGATGACCCCGGGTTTGCCATTGTCCTCTTCAATGTACGCAGCGTTCATCGCTGGCATGTAAGACAACGCCTTGACCAGGGCGTAGCCAATGAGGTGGGTGAAGCTGATCTTGCCACCCCGGCCGCGGCTGAGGGCATTGTTGATCACGATGCGGTTGTCGACGAGGAGTTTGGCGGGCACTGTACGCACCGACGTTGCGGTGGGCACAGCAAGGCTTTGCTCCATGTTGGTCGCGACCCGGGCCGCCGGACCCCGCAATATCCGTTCCACGCCGGCAGTCGGATTACGGGGCGTTGTGGGGGCTTTCTTCGCGGGCTCCCTGGGTGCTACCGCGGTTGTCCCGATCGGGCTGTTGATGCCGTGTTCGCCCGGTTGATAGTCCGCGAAAAAGTCCCACCACGCCGGATCGACGGAGTTTCGATCAGTCTTGTATTGCTCGTAGATCTCGTCCACGAGCCATTCGTTGGGGCCCATGGCTTTGTCTGCGGTGGTCTCGGTGCCTTGCTGATCAGTCGTCACAGGTGTCCTCGGAGTGTCGCGACGTAAGCGTGCTCAGCCTAACGCCCAAGGTCTACTTTGGCGGACCTCGGCGTTCCGGTTAATCGCCGAACGGTGTGGCCTTCGCGACGAACACCACTATTCACAGCCCCAGCGAACGGGCGATAACCAATTGCTGAATTCCAGATGCGCCTTCAACGACCCGCAACATCCGCAGGTGCCGCAGCACGCGCTCGATTGGACCCTCACGCAACAGTCCCATCCCGCCAAACGTCTGCAAGGCCCGGTCGGCCACCTGGTAGGCCCGCTCAGTCGCGTAGTACTTCACGATTGAGGCGTCCAGCATCGCGTTCTTGTCGGTGTCGACACTCCAGGCGAGGTGATACGTGAGCCATCGCATGGCCTCGATTTCGCATTTCGATTCCGCCAGTGGAAACGACACCGCTTGAAACTTGCCGATTGGTTTGCCGAAGGCGGTTCGTGATTGGGCGTGTGCCAATGCCGCGTCCAAACTGAACTCGGCGAGTCCAAGTGCCTGGGCCCCGATGTATGCGCGACCGGCGTTGAGGAACGACATGGCCAGAAAGAAGCCAGCGCCGACATCGCCAAGCACGTGGTCGTCGGGCACCCACGAGTCCTCGAAGAAGAGTTCACTTGGATGGCTGTCCGAAATGTTGTACTGAACGGGACCACGCCGGAACTGGTCGCTGGGCACCAGGAAGGCGGTAATGCCGCCTGCGGCTCGCTTCTCGGCATCGGTAACGGCGAAGACAACAGCCACGTCAGCCTTGTCGCCGTTCGTGATGTAGTGCTTGTGGCCGTTGATGCGCCAACCGCCATCGACTGGCTCGGCGGTCGTGCGGATGGCCTGTGCGTCCGAGCCGGCTTCTGGCTCGGTGAGCGCAAAGCACATGGTCGAACGACCCTCGACTATGGGTCGGACGTAGGTATCGTGCAGATCAGTGGGGAGCGCCAGCAGTAAGGGGCTCGGTCCGCTCGGGTTCGGCGGTGCAACCGCCAGCATGGCCAGCCGCATCCCACTGCGTGCGGCATCTTCTACCAGGAGTGTCATCCCGAGGGTGCTCAGCCCTTGGCCGCCGACCGACTCGGGCATGTGTGCGGCATAGAAACCCTCCGCTGCTGCCCGCGTGGTGACGCTGGCTGCGACTTCGTCGAGTGCTGCGCGGTCCGGAGCGTAGGACCAGAATTCGGTCTGGAGAGCTTCCTCCAACGGACGTATTTCGCGCTCCAAGAAGGAGGCGAAAGATTCGCGCAGCTCGGTGAGTTCAGTGGGGATTGTGAAGTCCATACCCCAGATAGTGCCGCATCAGGTGCGCCGAGCCTCCAGGACTCGGCGGCAGATCAACCCAGTGAGGGCCGTGGAGTTGTGGAATGCGGTGTGCGCCGCCTCAACCCCGTTGTCGGCCGCACACTTGGCCACTCGATCACGGAAGGGGCCGGGAGCAATGACCAAGGGCACGAGGAGGGATCCTCGATCGAAGCCGGAATTCAGCACTGGGGAGAGATCCGGTTTGCTGCTCTCGGGTGGCATGGAAAAGATCCGGGCGTCTTGCCACCCGGCAGTCGTGAACTGTCCCAGGTGCTGCTCGAGTTCTAGCCTGGGCCATCCGATCGTGGAACGGCAGCAGGAGCACCACCCTGGTGTGTGGGTCCGGGCTGCGTTCGCTGAGTGCCAGAGATTCGAGCACTGCACTCACGACTTCCGCGACTCCGCCCAGCGATCCCGCATTGCGCAAGGAGACGCTGCCAAAGCGTGCACCCGCCAGACTCCGGGAAGTAGGGGTCGAGTAATCGAAGGTCTGGTCGGAGAGGGTTAGCGGAGCCACCACGACTTCACGCGCGCCTTTCGCGTGCAGTTCCGCGAGCGGAGCATCCACGTGCAAAGTGCCTCGCTGGACCTGCCCCGGCGAGGTAGGGCAACCCAAGCGGTGGGACACCCGCCTCGAGAGCAGATCAATGGCGGCGCGCTGGCGCGGGTCCACGGAGTGCGGGACGGCCAGGATGACGCCCTGGCCGTCGGTTGCCATCGGCAATGGTCGATTCCTCGTCATGCTCAGCCTTTCGGCCACTGGGAGTGCCGTGCCGGAACGGGCACTCAAAACGTCCAACCCGCTGTGATTCAGCGCGTCGTTCTTCATCCCAGGCGTACCCCCTGGAGGTCTTCGCCGACTCGTTCCGCTCGCCAACGCAGACTACGTTTTCTCTTTGCGATTGTTCCTATGCCGCCACCCAGGCACGGAAACAGTGTGCACGATTCTCACGCCTGTGCACGTCAGGAGAATTTATAGCGCACATGTTGATGTTGTCTGCGCTATGGTCCCGTGTGTTGGTCTGCGTGCTACGGGTCGGTAAATCTCTGGTTAACCTGTAGTAACGCTCGAGATTCGGAGGCGTGTGATGCAGGGTCCAATAGCGGCAGGCGACGCGGGGCCACAGGAGAAGGAGCCCATCCACACCAGACGGGTCATCACCATCTCGGTGATCGCTGCTTTGGGCGGCTTCCTCTTCGGCTACGACAGTTCAGTTATCAACGGCGCCAACAAAGCCGTCTTCTACGAGTTCGAGATCGCCAACAAGGGACTGCAGGGGTTCGCAGTTGCCATCGCGCTGCTCGGTTCGGCGGTCGGCGCCTTCGTCGGTGGACGCCTCGCCGACAAGTACGGACGGAAGAAGGTCATGGTGGTGGCGGCCATCATGTTCTTGATGGCCGGCGTCGGCCAGGCCCTGCCCTTCGCGCTCTACGACTTCATGTTCTGGCGGGTGATCGGCGGCTTTGCAATCGGTTTGGCCGCCGTGGTGTCCCCGATGTACATCTCAGAGGTCGCACCGGCGCACTTGCGCGGACGGTTGTCGTCGCTGTTCCAGTTGGCGATCGTGGTCGGCATCTTCACGACCCAATTGGTCAACCAGGTCATCATCAACCTGACCCCGGACGAGATTGAGAAGCCAACGATCAACCCCGAGGTCCCGCCGGTGGAGGCCAACAACGTCTTGGCGTTGGGTCTTGAGTCATGGCAGTGGATGTTCATGGCCATGATCGTTCCGGCTGTCGTCTATTGGCTGCTGTCGCTAACTGTGCCGGAGTCGCCGCGATACCTGGTGGGCAAGGGTAAGGAAGCTGAGGCCAAGGCGGTCCTCGAACAGATCTACGTCAGCGACGTCACGGACAAGGTCACGTCTATTCACGACTCATTGGCTGGCGAACACAAGATGTCCATGTCGGACATCAAGGGTCCCCGTTTGGGTCTGCTGCCGATCGTGTGGGTGGGCATCATTCTGGCCGTGCTGCAGCAGTTCGTCGGGATCAACGCGGTGTTCTACTACTCCAACCTCATTTGGAGTGCGGTCGGTTTCGACGAGTCCCGGGCATTCTTCACCTCAACCATCATCAGCCTGGTCAACGTCGTCTTCACCTTCGTGGCCATCGCTTTCATCGACCGAGTTGGTCGCAAACCGCTGCTGCTGATCGGTTCGATCGGTATGTTCCTCACCCTCGGTTTGCTCACGATCGTGTTCACCACCGCCGAGAAGTGCACCCAGGCACTCATCGACGCGGGTACCAGTGAGTCCTGCACCACCGTGGCGGAGCTGAACAACCCACTGCTCACCGACACCACGGGCTTGATCGCGGTCATCGCGCTCAACACCTACGTCGCCTTCTTCGCTGCGACCTGGGGTCCGATCCTTTGGGTGATGCTCGGCGAGATGTTCCCGAACAAGATCCGCGCTGCGGCCATGTCGATCGGTGTCATGGCGAACTGGATCGCCAACTTCGTCGTGTCCGAGTCCTTCCCCGGTCTCGTCGGAATCTCGCTGGGTCTGGCATACGGATTGTTCACCCTTGGTGCACTCATCTCGTTCTTCTACGTGTTGAAGTTCGTCACTGAGACGAAGGGTGTGGCACTGGAGGATATGGAGAAACTAGAAGGCGTAAGCATGAAGCGCTGAGGTAACTCACCCTTGCTGAAAGACGACGTCGGCTCGCCCGCCTCGGTAGTCCTGCTGCCGGCGCTGGGAGAGCCGGCGTCGTCGTTATTCGGTCTGGCCGCAGAATTGGAACTTCAGGGTTTGCCTGCCTCGATCGTGGACCGCAGGCCTGCCGATCGATTCGAAGATCATCTCGGGGCAGCTCGGTCGGTGCTCGCAACCGTGGACTCGGGAGCCCCACACCTGCTGGTAGGCGCGTCCTATGGCGGCATGATCGCCGGTGTGCTGGCGTGTGAGGCAGACAGCCTCGGGATTGGCGGCTTGGTGATGCTCGACTCACCGCATCCCCTGAGTCATCCGACGATCAGGGCCTTCGTCGGTGCTCGAGCCGATCTGGAACTGCCCAACCCCGAGGGCGTGGACCTTCAGGCAGCCCTCACCGCAGTGGCCTCCCACCTGCAGCCGGGAGCCCTGCGGGCGTTGCCCCTGTTGGTGCTCTCACGAGGACCTGGAACGTGGCCTGGGGATGATCCGGATCTTCCCACTGCAGACCGGATCTGGCTGGCGCATCAGTCGTTGCACCGCCAGCTTTCCGAACTCAGCACCGGGTTGGTGCTCTCGGAGGTCGGACATCAAATGGGCACGACGCATCCACGATTAGTGGCCGACATCATCGCCAGATGGCGCAGACACGTGGCGGAGACACAAGGGAGCTCCACCGGCTGCGATGATTATCCGCAGGGGGTTGTGCATATCGGTGGCCCCCGGGTGCGGCCTTCTGCGATAGCGTGGGGCCACCGCCCGTCCGCACTTGCAGCGAACCGTGAGGAGACACCCGGATGACCGATGGTTCCGCACCCGTGCCCGGGTGGTACGAGGATCCCAAGGGCCCCGGCCAACTCCGCTATTGGGACGGTGCGCAATGGAGCGAACACACCCAGCCCATGCCCGGAGCGGTTCAGTCGGCCGCCGAGGCGCCAGTCGCAGCCGAGCAGGTCTTCCCGCAAGAAGACCAACCAGGGCCGGGATATTCGCAGGAGTCATTCGACTACCAACCGGAGACGGCCTTTGATGACTACAGCGCCGGAACGTCCGGGCCGGTTGCCGAACCCGGGAATTACGACGCCGCTGGCAGCTACGCGGAGCCACGTGGGTACACCGAGGCAGCCGGATACCAAGGGGCCGCGGAGTCGCTAGCTGATTCCGCTGAGGAGTCCGCCGTTCCGCCAGCTGCTGCACCTGGCTTTGAGCAACCCCCGGTAAGCGCCTTCGGCCAGTCACCCGCAGACCTCGAAAGTGGCTTCGGCGAGTCGCCGACGTTCTATGCGCCAGCGGCTGGTGCGGTGGGATCCACTCCGGGCCAGCCTGGCCAGCCAGAGTCGGGATACCCACAGACACAGGCGCCCGCCGAGTTTCCGCCCGGAGCGCCGGAAGCACCGTACCCGCCACAGCCCGGTGCAGCGTCAGGATTTTCTGCCCCACCGCAGGCGTCCCCCCCAGCGGGTCAGTACCCGCCCGGGCAGTACCCGCAGGGCCAGTACCCCGCCTGGCCAGTTCCCGCCGGGGCAGAACCCGCCAGGGTCAGTTCCCACCTGGGCAGAACCCGGCAGGGCCAGTACCCGCCAGGGGCAGTTCCCACCGGGGCAGAGTCCGCAGGGCCAGTTCCCGCCGGGGCAAAACCCGCCAGGACCCTACCCACCCGGGCAGAACCCGCCAGGCCAGTACCCACCTGGGCAAAACCCGCAGGGCCAGTTCCCGCCAGGCCAGTACCCACCTGGGCAGAACCCGCAGGGCCAGTTCCCGCCGGGACAGTTTCCCCCCGCGCCAGGTGGTGCAGGCGGGCCAGGCCAGTACCCGCCCGGGTTTGGCGGTGGTCCTGGAGTAGCTCCGCAGGGAGGTCCACCAGGTGCCTACCCGCAGCAACCAGCAGCGGGATTTGGACCTGCCGGTGCGGCCGGATTCGCCGGCGGACCGGGCGGACCAGGCCTCGGCGACCAGTACGGTGCGCAACCGGGAATGGGTCAGCCTCCGGGTGCATCCGACAAGCCTCCGGTCGACCGAAACCGGCTCCTGATCCTTGTAGGCGCCACTGTCGTGGTAGGAATCGTGCTGCTTGCGTTGGCATATTTCCTGTTCTTTCGCTCGTCTGGATCCGGGGCTGAGACGCCGGTCCCAGCGGCAGTACCGTCGCTGGCGGATGCGGAGAACTCCGGCGAGGCGATCCAAGGCGGAGCTTGCGAGCAACTGATCACTGCGATGGCCGTCAATGATTTGCCGATCGAGATCTCCGTGCGATTGCAGGAGCTTGCGAAGAACGAAAACGCAGCCGGTAATTCGACCTACTTCGCCAACATCGGCACCCAACTCACCCCGACTCGTGACTCGTTCCAGGAGACCTGTCTCGCCGACATCGCCTCCGGGCAGGAACCTGCCACTGTGCGCTCGTTCGTGAACGCATTCGATGCTGCAGTGGAGCAGGGGGCGTCCATCGGAGCCCAGATCGCGGCAACAAATACCGTGGATCCGGCGCAATCGCAGGCGCTGACCGAAGCTGCCACGCAACTCGAGCAGGCCAATGCAGCCCTGCCGAACACACCTCAGAGCGACATGTCCACCAACGGCTCTGCGGCACTCGTGCCGATCCCGGAGGAGCCACCTGCCCAGGGGGCCTCAGCTGCGCTAGCTGCACTTGCGCTGCCAGCAAACCCGATCGATCCGTTCGCACCGGCCGTACCCATACCCACGACCACGGAATCGCCGGGTCTGGTGGATGGCGCGGCGGTGCCCACTGCGCCCTACGACCCCTACGGCACGGACCCCTACGGCACGGACCCCTACGGATCTTCGGTGTCCCCGACGCCAGCGCCGACGACTCCAGGTTCAGATGCTGCACTAGCGGCGAGCGACAACGCCATCGATCAGTCGAGAACGGGTAGCGTACCCAGCGCCAACAAGTGATGCGGAGAGCCAGCCGTGACCACCGCTGAACACGAGGGACCACTGTGGTCGCCGTCCACGGCTCGGATTCGTGGCAGCGCGATGGACCGTTTTCGAGTTCGGATCGAGCGGCGTCACGGCGTCGAGTTGGCCGACAGTGTGGCCCTCCACCAATGGTCGGTGGCCAATCCAGCCTCCTTCTGGGAGGAAGTCTTCGATTCCGCGGTCCAGCATGGCGACCGTGGAACGTCGCCGGCGATGGTGCCGACCGCAACGGTGCCAGGGGAGACCTTTTTCCCCGATGCTGCGGTGAGTTATGCCGAGCAATTGCTGGCGGGCGGCGAGCAACCCGGGGCGCGCTCCGAGGCGCTCATCTACGTCCGCGAAGACGGGCACCGGGAGGCGCTCGGATGGGACGAGTTGCGCCGACACGTCGCTGAAGTCGCGGACCTGCTGAAGGTGGCCGGGGTGGCTCCCGGTGTGCATGTTGCCGCCTGGCTACCCAATGCCCCGGAAGCCGTGATCTGCATGCTGGCGGCCAACTCGCTAGGCGCCGTCTACACGTCTGCCAGCCCGGACTTCGGTCCGGCTGCTCTCGCTGACCGATTCGCCCAGGTCCAACCATCCGTGTTGGTGATCTGCGACGCCTACCTCTACAACCAACGGATTCACCATCGACTGCCATTGCTGCCGGAGGTGCTCGAACTACTGCCAAGTGTGACAACGGTGTTCGTGGTCCCAGAGGTTGGAGAGCCGGCGGCGGTCGCCTCGACGTGTCGGGGTTTGGCTGCCCCCGCTGGCGTGACCATTCGCCCGTGGCCTGACCGGCCGGCTGATTCCGGTTCGGTTGTCCGGCCAGGTTCACCCGAATCCCGGGCCCAGGTGGATTTCATCGCCCAGAAATATTCGGATGCAGGATTCGTGCTGTATTCCTCCGGCACCACCGGCAAACCCAAATGCATCGTTCACAGCGCCCTTGGCCTGCTGCTCAAGCACTGGACGGAACACGTTCTGCATTGCGACATCCGTCCCGGTGACACGGTTTTCTACTTCACCACCTGCGGTTGGATGATGTGGAACTGGCTGGTGGGGAGCCTGGCTGTGGGCGCCACGATCGTGCTCTATGACGGCTTTCCACTTGCGGACGAAGGTCAACTGCTCTGGCGCATCGCGGCGGCAGAGGGGGTCACGTTCTTCGGGGCCAGCGCGAAGTACTACGACTCCTGCCGGGTCAAGGGTTTGCACCCGGCTCGGGATCACGACCTCTCCCGTGTCCGCACCCTCGCCTCGACCGGATCACCGTTGGCACCAGACGACTTTGCTTTCTTGCACCATGAGGTGGCGCCGAGCGCGCACATCGCCAGCATTTCTGGCGGCACCGACATCTGCGGCTGCTTCGTGTTGGGCGATCCAACCCGACCGGTGTATGCCGGTGAGATCCAGGGACCAGCCCTCGGGGCCGACGTGGACGTCATCGGCGACAACGGGATCTCCCTGCGGCACAATCCGGACACTCGTGGGGAGCTTGTGTGTCGCAATGTCTTCCCGAGCATGCCGCTCCGATTCGCGGGAGATCCGGACGGAGTCCGCTACCGGGCAGCCTATTTCGAGGCGAACCCTGGCCTGTGGACTCACGGCGACTTCGCGCAATGGACCGCGCACGGGGGAATCGTGATCAGCGGCCGATCCGACGCCACTTTGAACGCCGGCGGGGTGCGCATCGGCACAGCCGAGATCTATCGTCACGTCGAAGGGGTCGACGGCGTGTTGGAGGCTTTGGCAATCGGCCACCAGTTTGAGGGCGACAGCCGGATCGTGTTGTTCGTCCGGTTGGCTGACGGTGTTGAACTCAGCGACGACTTGCGCGCTGAAATCCGAACCAAGTTGCGTTCGGGTGCTTCCCCACGCCACGTGCCGCAGGTGATTCTGGCCGCAGCCGATTTCCCGCGAACCCGTTCTGGCAAGCTCGCGGAATTGGCAGTATCAGACGTGATCAATGGACGTTCCGTGCGCAACACCCACGCACTGGCGAATCCGGAGGTGCTCGAGCTGTTCGCGCAGCGTCCGGAGTTAACGAATCAACGATCACCCGAGCCATGATCGACCAATGACCGATCAACGTGCGTCGGTCGCCCTAGGATGGCTAGCGAATCAAGCTTGAGGAGCAGCAATGTCAGAAACCGTGGACGCGGTGCGGGTCGCCGAGCAGGAGACGCGCGCCGATCTCGATTCAACTGAATCGGGCCTACCCGCTGATCCACGGGATGCCGCCCGCGTAAGCGAGAAGCGACGCTACGTGCCCGGCACCGGGTGGCAATCCAACGTGCCCAAGTACGCCTCCATCGTGGTGTACGTCCTCGCCGGTTTGTCGATCGTCACTTCGCTAGTGCCTTGGTTCCGGCGTCGAGACGACGTGCTGCGGACGGTGTCAGAGATAATCGCCCTGCCGGTCATTCCCTATTTGTCGTGGGGAGTGCTGCTGCTCATCGTCGCCAATAGCCTCTATCGGCGAAAGCGTGCGGCGTGGGTTGCGCTGGTGGTGCTGGAATCGATCCAGATCGTGTTGCTGGGGCTGTTGCTGATTCTTCTGGCCTTCGGCGCTGTGGCGTCAAACGAGCAGTTCGACTTCCCCTGGGAGTCGATCGTTGCCCTGACGTTCTCGGTGATTGTGATCGCGGTGCTGATCTCCTCGCGCCGAGAGTTCTACGCCATCACTCCCAAGGGCAACGGTTGGCGTGCGCTGGCGGTGCTGGTTGTGGGATCGCTGATCACGATCGGCATCACGATGCTGCTCACCATGGCGCTGCCGGGCACGCTCAACACCCAGAGCGAACGGGTGTCCTTCGCCGTGCGAGAACTGCTGGCCCCGGTCGGTTTCGAATCCACGGAACCGCTGACGGCCGCACCGCCAAGGCTCATCATCTTCATCGCCGGTCTGCTCGGTGCCATCACCATCTTGGCCGCTGCCTACTACTTGTTCCGTCCGCAACGCAGCAAAGTGATGCTGACCGCGAACGACGAGGTTGCAATCCGTGCGATGCTGCGCGAGTACGGCGGCAACGACTCACTTGGCTACTTTGCGACCCGCCGGGACAAGTCGGCCATATTCTCACCCTCGGGCAAAGCTGCAGTGACGTACCGCGTGATCAACGGCGTGAGTCTGGCCAGCGCCGATCCCGTCGGCAACCCGGAGGCGTGGAACGCAGCGATTGAGGCCTGGCTGGAGGAGGCTCGCCACCACGGTTGGACCGCCGCAGTCATGGGCGCCAGCAAATCGGGAGCAGAGGCGTACCACAAGGCTGGTTTGATCGCCTTGCACCTTGGAGACGAAGCGGTGCTCGACTTCCACGAGTTCAATCTCGAAGGCCGAGAGTCCAGGGTTGTGCGCCAGGCTGTCTCCCGGGTGGAACGCAACGGCTATGTGGCCAAGGTACGTCGCCATGCGGACGTGCCGGAGGACGAGATGTTGCGGGTGGTGGAGTTCTGCGATCAAACCCGGGACACCTCCAACGAGCGTGGATTCTCGATGGCTCTTGGCCGACTGGCGGATCCCTCCGATGGTCGCTGCGTGCTGGTGGAGGCCTACGACGACCAGGGCGTGCTGCAGGGGGTGCTGTCGCTATCGCCATGGGGTTCCCGGGGGATCTCGTTGGACATGATGCGCAGGGCACGGACGGCGGAGAACGGCGTCATTGAGTTCATGGTCACCGAGTTGGTGGCAGCTGGACCCAAGATTGGAGTCGATCGCGCGTCGTTGAACTTTGCCGTGCTGCGGGAGGTTTTCGAGGAGGGAAGTGAGATCGGCGCCGGCCCGGTGATGCGTGCCAGTCGTGCGGTGCTGATGTTTGCCTCCCGGTGGTACCAACTTGAGTCGCTGTACCGAGCCAACGCCAAGTACAACCCGGAATGGGTACCGCGCTACCTGCTCTTCGACGCGGCCCGTGATCTCGCCAAGGTGAGTATCGCCGCTGGAATTGCCGAGGGGTTCCTGCCCGAGGTCAATCCGAAGATGATGCTGCGCTCGCGCGGAGTGCAAGGATCGCCGCTGCTCGCCGGAGCCAAAGGGGCTCCGCTGGCCCTGATCGCGGCCGATGAGGAGCGGTGGGCGGCCGAGCAGGCTGAGCGCGCCGAACACGATTCCCCACTGTCCCGGCTTCCGGAGCAGGAGCGCGTACGACGTGAGAAGTTGGAAGCGCTTGTGGCCCGCGGCAAAGACCCATTCACCGCTGATTTTGCGCCGACCGATGAGATCGGCAGGATCCGCGCCGAATTCCCAGACCTGGCCCCCGACACTCGCACCGGCCGCACGGTTGCGATCAGTGGGCGGCTGATGCGCAACCGGGTATCCGGGAAGCTCGTCTTCGGTGAAGTCAAGGACTTCACCGGTGACCTCCAAGTGATGCTCTCACTGGCCGAAGTGGGGGAGGAATCGCTGGACGAGTGGAAGCACTTGGTCGACCTGGGAGACCAGATCGGAATCACCGGCGAGGTGATCACCTCCAAGCGCGGTGAATTGTCGATTCTGGTGTCGTCCTGGGTGATGACCGCGAAGTGCCTGGTGCCGCTGCCGGACAAGCACAAGGGCCTCACCGATCCCGAGGCGCGGGTCCGGCAACGGTACGTCGACCTCATCGTGAATGACGAATCACGGCAAATGCTCGAACTGCGTTCGCGAGTGGTGCGCTCGGTGCGGGAGTCGTTGTGGCGCAGGGGTTTTGTGGAAGTCGAAACGCCGATGCTGCAGCCGATTCACGGCGGCGCAAACGCCCGGCCATTCGTCACCCACATCAATGCCTACGACATGCGGCTCTACATGCGGATCGCCCCGGAGCTGTATCTGAAGAAGTTGCTCGTCGGTGGCGCGCCCAAGGTGTTCGAGATGAACCGCAACTTCCGCAATGAGGGTGCGGACGCGACGCACAACCCCGAGTTCACCTCGATGGAAATGTACGACGCCTACGGCGACTACGACACTATGCGGGAACTGACTCGCGAGCTCATCATCGAGGCGGCGATCGCGGCCTGGGGTCGCCCAGTGATCCGTCGTCCGCTGGCCGACGGCAGCTACGAAGAAGTCGACATCTCTGGCGAGTGGGCAGTGATGACGCTGCACGAGGGGATCTCGACGAAGTTGGGAGTCGAGGTCGACCCCGGCACTCCGTTGGAACGGCTCCGGGAACTGTGCCGCGAACACGAAATCCCGTTTGATCCGGGCTGGGACGCAGACCAGGTGACGTTGGAAATGTACGAGCACCTGTGCGAGGAAACCACAACGATGCCCACCTTCTACAAAGACTTCCCCACCGGGGTGTCTCCCCTGACCAGGCAGAAGCCATCTGACCCGCGGGTGGCAGAACGTTGGGACCTCGTGGCCTATGGCGCCGAACTCGGTACCGCCTACACCGAATTGACCGACCCGATCGAACAGCGCAAGCGGCTCACCGACCAGAGCTTGCTGGCCGCCGCCGGCGATGTAGAGGCGATGGAACTCGACGAGGACTTCCTGCGGGCGCTGGAGTACGGCATGCCGCCCACTGGCGGTCAGGGGATGGGCATCGACCGGTTGGTCATGTTCCTCACCGGCAAGAACATTCGCGAGACGTTGCTCTTCCCGATTGTTCGCCCGGACCAGCGGTAGGACCCGGCACCGTCACAAACCCGGCACCGTCACAAACCCAGCACCTCCAGGGTTTGCCGGGCAATCTCAAGCTCTTCGTTGGTGGGCACGACCAGCACCGCGATCGGTGAACGCCGCTGGGAAATCACGCGAGTGCCGCTGCTGCGTGTGGTGTTGGCGTCGGCATCCAGCGCCACACCCAACCAGCCCAGGTCCTTGCAGACCATCGAGCGGATCACGTCGTCGTTCTCACCCACACCTGCGGTGAAGACGATGGCGTCGGCGCCGCCGAGGGCCACCAAGTAGGCCCCCAGATACTCCCGGATTCGGTACGCGTAGACCTCCAGTGCGAGCGCGGCCGCTTCATCGCCGGCGGCCTTCATCGTGTGAATCTGGCGCAGATCGTTGGCGCCGGTCAGGCCCTTCATCCCGCTGTTCTTGTTCAGCAGGGTGTCAACGTCGTCGGCGCTCATCTGCGCCACGCGCTGCAGGTGGACCGAGATGGCCGGATCGATGTCGCCGCTGCGCGTGCCCATCACCAGACCGGCCAGCGGAGTCATGCCCATCGAGGTGGCGATGCTATGCCCGCCCCGAACCGCAGCGGCGCTAGCCCCGTTCCCCAGGTGCAGCGTGATCACCTTGGCGGTGGCTGGGTCGAGGCCCAGGTGTGCCACCGCCTCCCGTGACACGTAGGCGTGCGAAGTTCCGTGGAAGCCGTAACGACGGATTCGATGGGTCGCGCTCAACTGAGCGTCGATGGCGTAGGTGTAGGCAGCCGGCGGCATGGTCTGGTGGAAGGCAGTGTCGAATACCGCCACCTGCGGCAGGTCGGGATACGCCGAGCGAGCACCCAGGATGCCCGCGAGATTCGCCGGATTGTGAAGAGGCGCCAGTGGCACGCAATCAGTTATTGCGTTGATCACCTCGGTGTCGATCAATGCGGGCGCGGAGAAGGTGTCGCCACCGTGCACCACCCGGTGGCCGAAAGCTGCCAGTTGGCCGATCTCAGATATCGGACCGGTGTCAGCGAAGGCAGCCGAGATGGCATCGAACCCAGCCGCGTGGTCCGCGAGATCGCCGATGATCTCGACCTCGGCGAAATCCGCGTCGGCCCCCCGGCCGATCCGCGTCCGATGCACCAGTTGCGAGCCCGGCTCGCCGATCGCCTCGGCCAAGCCCTGTGCCCACACCACGGGATGGCCGGGATCGGAGAGGTCGAACAACTGATACTTGATGCTGGACGAGCCAGAATTGATCACTTGCACAAGTCGAGACAAGGTTGGGTTTCCCTTCTACCTGATGCTTGGAGGTTCGGCCTGCGGAGGGCAGTGTGGTGTCTCCGCGACCTAGCCGCCGCTCATTTTTTGCGCCTGGATTGCGGTGATGGCCACGGTGTTGACGATGTCGGCCACCAAACACCCGCGCGAGAGGTCGTTGACTGGTTTGCGCAGACCTTGCAGCACGGGGCCCATGGCGATGGCTCCGGCACTGCGCTGCACTGCCTTGTAGGTGTTGTTGCCGGTGTTGAGATCCGGGAAAACGAACACCGTGGCCCGACCCGCGACATCCGATCCTGGCAGTTTGGAGGCGGCCACGGAGGCGTCCACTGCCGCGTCGTATTGGATCGGCCCCTCAACTGCCAGGTCAGGTGCCCGCTCGTGTACCAATGCGGTTGCCTCGCGGACCTTCTCCACGTCGCCGCCAGTCCCCGAGGAACCGGTGGAATACGAGAGCATCGCCACTCTAGGCGCGATGTCGAATGCGGCTGCCGTGCGCGCCGACGAGATTGCGATGTCCGCGAGTTGGGACGCATTCGGATCGGGGTTCACCGCGCAGTCGCCGTACACCAGTACACGGTCTCGCAGCGACATGAAGAAGACCGAGGAGACCACCGAGACACCCGGACTGGTCTTGATCACTTGCAGCGCAGGTCGAATCGTGTCGGCGGTGGTGTGCGCGGCACCGGAGACCATGCCGTCCACCAAACCGGCGTTGACCAGCATGGTGCCGAACATCGAGACCGAAGTGACCGCGTCGTTGGCGATTTCCCGGCTCATGCCTTTGGCCTTGCGGATGTCGTAGAGTTGATCGGCGAAAGTGGTGCGTAGCGGTGAGGTGGCGGGCGCCAAGACCTCCGCACCCGCCAACGACACTCCCAGCCGGGCGGCGCGTTCGGCCACCATGCCATCGGGGTCGAGGATCACGAGGTCGCACACGTCTCGTTGCAGGATCCGTTCAGCGGCCAGCAGTACCCGATCATCGTTGCCCTCTGGCAAGACGATTCGCTGCTTGTTCGAGCGGGCCTGGGCCAAGAGGCGGTGTTCGAACATCAAAGGCGTGATGGCAGTCGATTCGGCGACGGCGAGCGCGCTCGCCATGGCGTTGCCATCGACATGGGTTTCGAACAGGCCAAGGGAAAGCGCGATGCGCCTGGAATCAGAAGCCGAGGTGACTGGGCGTAGATCGGACACAGCTGACGCTGTGGTGTAGGTGTCGTTATCCGTCAGCAGCAGCGGCATCTCCGGGCCGGGGACGGTTCGGAGCATGTCCAGCACCTTCTGATCGGGGCGCACGCCACCGGTCAGCAACACTCCGCTCACTCGTCCAGTGCTGTCGCTGTGCTGAGTCAAGTTTGCTGTGACGATCACGTCAGCGCGATCGCCCGCGGTGATGAGCAGCAGGCCTTCGGTGATGTGTTCCAGCAGGTTCGGGATCGTCATCGCGGCAACCTTCACCCCGGACACGTCTTGGCCGAGGGTGTCGTTGTCGCCGGAGAGGATTTCCGAGTCGAGCATGGTGGCGATTTGGCGAACCGTCGGATACGCCATCCGCGGTTCTTCGGGCAGTTGCCAGACCGGCACCGGGAGGTCTCGCACCAGGGAAGCGATGGCAGCGGCTTGGTCCGGATCGACCCGATTGATGACCATGGCGGCCGGAGTTGCGTCGTGCTCCGCCAGTGAGCCGAGCGCGGCCCGCGCCGCACCCGCAACTTGGTCGGCCCGGTGTCCGTGACCCTTGAGCACAAGGACTACGGGAGCGCCGAGGTTAGTTGCCATCCGGGCGTTGAGATCGAATTCGAAGGCTGCACTCGCCCCGCCGTAGTCGGTGCCCTCCACCAGAATCACGTCACAGGTGTCAGCCAGGGTATGGAACTTGGCCAGGCCCTGGGCCATCAGCGAATCGACCTCGGCGGGCGTTCCGGCCGAACGAGTCTGGTCGGTGGTGACACCGAAGGAGTCGTCGTGGCTTTGCGCAAGTTGGTATCGGCTGCGCATCAACTCGATCATCGGATCCCCGCCGGGTTGCTTGCGTACGACGGGCCGGAAATAGCCCAGCCGCTCCACTCGCGCTGAGAGGATTTCGGCGAGACCCAGTGTCACCAGGGACTTGCCGCTTTCGGGTTCCAAGGACATCACAAAGACTGCTCGCTCCACGATGGTCAGCCTAGGGATGCGGCAGGGCCGTGTCGCGGCGCGCGCGAGAGGTGACCGGCATTGCCTTGGTGGCTCTTGGCGAGGCGTCGAATCGGGCGCTGTCGGCTGCGGGCACTACCTTTGTCGTCATGGGTGCTTTTGAGGTTGTCGCCGAACCGGGACCACGGCTTTCAGGGGAGACGATCCGGGAGGTGGGATCGGTTTTCGGCTCCTATGTCGACTCCGACCGGCAAGCCCCGATGCACGATGCGATAGCGGATCTAATCGCCGAACCGATGCGCGCAGACCAGTTGCTGAACTGCGTGGTGGGGCTGGCGAACGTGACTGGTCTGGTGATCCTCACACTCGGTCAGACCGAGCAGGCGGCATCGGATCTGACCACGGGTGTGGTTGCTCGTAGCGCCCACGCCTCGACCGACGGTGTCTTCACGGAGGGGCCGGAAGACCCGTTGCACAGGCAAGCTCAGGCCTTCATCCGCCGAGTTTTCGGCACAACCGCCGATGCGGAAATGCCGAGCGAAGTCGACGGTCGACTGCTCGTTGCTTTGGCCGCCTACGGAGACGCCGCGGTAGTTCTCGCGGATCGCCTGGGCATCCCACGCGCAACCTTGGGCCCTGCCTTGTCCGAAGCTGCAGCGCGGATGTAGGACAATAGCCCGCATGGCAGGGCGCGGATACGGCTGGTTACTCGGCGCTCTCGTGGGCATAGCTGCGATCGTGATCGTCGGTTCCGGTTTGGTCGCAGCGTTGCCGTCGATGATCAGCGGGGCGACTCGAGCCGAACCCATCACCGTCGCACAACCGGTTGCCGCTGACTTCGCCAGTGGTCCGTTGCTCGACGCTGGATACGACGTGTCCTTCCCGCAGTGTGGGCGGCTGCTGCCGCCAGCTGGGGAGGGGTTTGCCATCGTCGGCGTCCATGGTGGGCGGCCATTCCGGGATCAACCATGCTTTCCCGATCAGATTTGGTGGGCCCAGCAGCACAATGGCTTCGCGGTCTACATGAACACTGAGTACACCGGCGAAGGGGACCCGGTGGAGCGCGGCCGTGCAATGGCCGACGACGTGGCGATCCGGATGGAAATGCAGTACCTACCCAAGCAGACACCGGTGTGGCTGGACGTGGAGACGGACAACTACTGGCGTGGGACACCGGAGCAGCACAATGCGCTGATTGGTGCGATCGCCAATCGGCTCGCTGAGCTTGGCCATCCGGTGGGGGTTTATTCAGCGCCGAATCTCTGGCGGACCATCACTGGAGGGGCTGATCCTGGGATGCCAATCTGGCTGGCCATCGGCCGCGGGTCCAGGGAACAGGCGGAGAAAGCCTGTGGTCGGATTGGGTTTGGTAGTCGCACGCCTTCGCTCGTGCAATGGGTGGAACCTGGCCCTGACGGCGCGCTGATCGACCACAACATCATCTGCGCGGACACTTCGGTCACTGGTTTGCTCATGCCGACGTCGAATTGGCAGGTCGAAAACAACTGATTCGGCAACCTCGGATGCAAGTGATCATGATCTACGGTGGCGTCTTGGGGTGCGAGTGAAGTAGAAAAGCACCATGAAGAAATCAGTGCTCGCCCTCGTTGCCGTTGCCGCCTCTGCCGTTGGATTCGCCGCCTACCGCCGCCAGCGGATGGCCGAAGCGATCGGTGAGGGCGCCGATGCGATGGCGACTAACTTCTCGGATGTCGCGAACAAGGCGGCAGCGGCCGTGAGTGAGGCCGCAGATACTGCCGCTTCCTCGGTGTCCAAGGTGGCGGACAAGACCACCGATGCCGCGGCGAGTGCCGGAGCTTCCGCGCAAGAGGTTGCCAACAAGGCAGCCGCCGCAGTCGACAAGGGGGCTAGGAGCACTGCCGACGGCACCGCCAAGGTGGCTTCCAGGACGGAGCAGGCTGCCGCCAAGGTGGCGGCCACGTCGTCGAAGGTCGCGGAGTCCGCCTCGGAGTCAGCAGCCGAGGTCGCTGAAAAGGTGGGGGAGTCGGCTAAAGAAATCAACGCCGAACTCGATGAAGCCGAAGCGGCGGCCGCCAAGGCCGATGCCGATGCAGAGTCCGACGCGGTCGAATCGGGTGACGCCAAGCCGGAGCAGGGAGACGCCGCCGGCGCTGCCTGACAACCTCTCGTTGGTGGTGTGGCGCGACGCCGGTAGGCTGCTGCCTACACCACCATGGAGGTACGCGACATGTCGTTGTTGTTCAACCCTGCCACCTATCGGCCTGACTCGCTGGACGAAGCAACCCGCGCCGATCTTGCCGCCCTGATCGACTTCTTCGAGGCCAAAGGGTTGGCTGAGATGAAGGCCGACCACCATGCAAACGTGTGGTACGACGACTTCCTTGCTGAACTCGCCGCCCGCGGAGCCTTCGCTCGATTCGGAACCCCGGCAAAGGTGGGCGCCAGCATTGGCACTCCGGAGGCCCGTTGGGACACCACTCGGATCAACGAACTGAACGAGATCCTGGCGTTCTACTCGCTGTCGCACTGGTATGCCTGGCAGGTCACCGTGCTAGGCCTTGGTCCGGTCTGGACTTCGGACAATGCCGCAGCCCAGGAACTCGTGGGGGAGTTGTTGGCCGACGGGGCCATTTTCGGTTTTGGGCTGTCTGAAAAGACCCACGGTGCTGACATCTACTCCACCGACATGGTGCTCACCAAGACTGGTGACACCTGGCGGGCCACCGGCTCGAAGTACTACATCGGAAACGGCAACGTCGCTGGTCGGCTCGCCGTGTTCGGCCGCTTCTCCGATGACGATCCGGACTACCCCGGCGAATACGCCTTCTTCCTAGTCGACCCCAGCCACCCGGCTTATGACCTGGAGAAGAACGTGGTGGCGTCCCAGATGTTTGTGGCCGCGTTCTCGCTTTCGGACTACCCGGTGGAAGCAGGCGACATTCTGCACACCGGGAAGCCAGCCTGGGATGCGGCGCTGGCAACGGTCAACGTGGGCAAGGCCAACCTCGGCTGGGCCAGCATCGGCATCTGTGAGCACGCCTTCTATGAGTCGGTCAACCATGCCAACAACCGGGTGCTGTACGGCACCACGGTCACTGAGTTCCCGCATGTTCGACGGATGCTCGGCGACGCCTACGCCCGGCTCATCGCGATGAAGCTCTACGCCGCGAGGGCCACCGACTACATGCGCTCGGCGAGTGAAGATGATCGGCGCTTCCTGCTGTTCAACCCGCTCACCAAAATGAAGGTGACCGGCGAAGGCGAGCGAGTCATTGATCTGTTGTGGGATGTGATCGCCGCTCGGGGCTTTGAACAAGACACCTACTTCGAGCAGGCAGCCGTGCACATCCGGGCTCTGCCCAAACTCGAAGGAACTGTGGCCGTCAACGTTGCGCTGGTGCTGAAGTTCCTCCCGCAGTACCTGCTGGCTGCCAGCGGCCAAGGCCCTGACCTGCCGACAATCGGTGTGGTGGAAGACGCCCAGGACGACGGGTACCTGTTCGCGCAGGGGCCGGCATCGGGCCTCGGAAAGATCGGCTTCCACGATCCCACGCCAGCCTTTGCCCGGTTCGCTGACCTGCCGAACGTGGGCATCTTCATCGAGCAGATGAAGGCCTTTGCGACGCTGGTCACCACCGCGCCCCCCACCGAAGAACAGCAGCGGGATCTGGACTACCTGCAATCCCTCGGACAGCTCTTCACTCAAATCGTCTACGCCCAGTTGGTCTGCGAAGCCGCAGCCTTGGCGTTGGATGAGGGAGGCACCCGAGCTGGCTCGGTGGGCGACTTCAGCGACTTGACTGAGGCCCATATCGACCGCCTCTTCGCAGTGTTTGTGCAGGATCTCAGTGAGTTCGCTTTGGGTTTGCACGGCCGCTCCACGGCCACGGCCGAGCAGCGCGCAGCAGCCCTGCCGATGATCGCGGCACCGGTGGTCGACCCGGTCAGCGAAAAGGACTTCGTGGCTGAGGTGCTGTCGTACGACGGTGCCTACACGATGGCGCCGTAATCGTTCACGTCCGACGCCACCTACTTCCCACAGGGTTGTAGGTGGCGTCGGACGCGTTTGGCGGCAGCGACGACGACGGTTGGGCACCCGAGCCAGGGAATATACTTAGCGGGACTAAGGTTAGCCATGCTAAGTAATGTCTCGTGTGGAGGTCACGATGGAGCAGCAACCACCGACGGACGCAGACCGCCCTGAACCGCTGAACCCGCAGGAAACGGCCGGCATCGCGGCGGACGTTCACGTGGCAGTGATGCGGTTGGCGCGACGGCTGCGCACCGAGTGGACCGAGGAACTCACACCGACCCAGGTGAGTGCCCTGGGGCTGATTGTGCGCGAGGGGCCGATGCCCATCTCGGCGCTTGCGAAGCGGGAAGGGGTCAAGGCTCCTTCAATGACGCGCACCGTTTCAAAGCTGGAGCAGGCCGCGCTGGTCACTCGTACCCCCGACGCTAGTGACGCCCGAGTTGTGTTGGTATCGGCCACCGTTGCTGGTGGCGAAGCCGTGGAACGCATTCGACAAGCGCGGCGCGCGTGGCTGACAGAACGATTGAACTCGTTGCCCGATGGTGATCTGCGTGTGCTGCAGGCCGCAGCGGCGCTCCTGGTGGAGGTGGCCAGCAGATGAGCCGAACTTTCGAATCATTGGCGAATCGCAACTATCGCTGGTTCATCAGCGGTCAAGCGGTGACCAACATCGGCACCTGGATGCAACGCGTCGCGCAAGATTGGCTAGTCCTCGAAGTCACACACGGAAACGCGGTGGCGCTCGGACTCGTGACTGCACTGCAGTTCCTGCCATTTCTCATCTTGGCTCCAGTGGCCGGAGTTGTGGCAGACCGCTTCAGCCGTCGGGTGGTGCTGGTCGTGACCGGCGCGCTCGGTGCAGTGGCGGCTGGATCGTTGGCGCTCGCCACGATCGTCGGTGCAGCTAGCCTGCCCTTGATTTTGGTGGCAGGTGCCGTGTTGGGTCTGGCGTCGGCATTCGACCATCCTGCTCGGCAGGCGCTCCTGGGGGAGTTGGTAGGAACGGACGGCCTACGAAACGCCGTCGCCTTGAATGCCGCCACATTCAACATGGCGCGCATCGTGGGCCCGGCATTGGCTGGGATCGCCATCGCCGCGTTGGGCTCCGGCCCGGTGTTTGCACTGAATGCGGTGTCGTTCCTGGCCGCAGTAGCGACGCTCGGAATGCTGCGCACGGCCGATTTCCATCGGATGAAACCCAGCGGTGAGCGCGTCACATTCACCGCCGGAATCAGATATCTGCGGACTCGGCCGGATCTGGTCTTAGTCTTGGTGATGGTGGGCTTTGCGGCGGTGTTCGCGTTCAACTTTGCCCTCACGACCGTACTCATGGCCACCGCGGAGTTCTCTCGGGGAGCGGCCGCCTACGGGCTGCTGGGCACCAGCTTGGCAGTTGGATCCATCGCGGGGTCGCTGCTGGCGGCCAGACGGCGCAAGTCGATTGAACTGCGGATCGTGTTCGCCGCCGGGGTGCTGTTCGGGTTGGTCACCGCCGTGGCGGGACTGATGCCAAGCTACCTCGCCTTCGTGCTGTTCCTACCGCTTGCGGGTCTGACCGCTATGACGTTTTCCATCGGCGCGCAAAGCTACCTGCAGATCAACACCGCCGCGGACATGCGGGGAAGGGTGATGGGGCTGTACGCGTTGGTGTTTTTTGGCAGCAATCCGCTGGGGGCGCCTTTCCTAGGTTGGGTGTCGATGCAGTTCGGTCCTCGATGGGCCCTCATCGGTGGCGGCCTGGCCGCGGCTGCTTCTCTTGCGGCGCTCGCCTTATGGGCGAGGCGCCGGCGTCTGATCGGCCCACGAGGCCAGCACGGCGCGGATGCTCCGACGGTCGCGCGCGCGCCCGCGCCACATGAGCGTCAACCGGCAGCGGTGGGCTAAGTTGGCGGCCACGACAACTGGAGGGTGACCATGAGCAAGTCTGACGATTCGAACGACCCTAGCGCCGAGATTCCGACCACGGTTCTGTGGCGGGATGAGCCAGCCAAACACGACTACCCGGCAGCGGCCAACTACCTCAGCCTGATCGCAGACAAGTCGACGGTGGCCGACCTTGTCGATTCCCTGCAGAAGGCTCCGGTGGAGCACTATCGGGCAAATGATCTTGCTGCGTGCGGCTCGTCTGGAATTGCTGCCGCTGGATGACTACAGCGTCAAGGCCGACCTGAAGAAGATGATCCTCGGAACCCCGCTCTCGCCGGTACTCATCGTTCGGGGGGATCTGCTCAGCAACGATCCGCTCACCATCGCCGACGGCTACCACCGAATCTGCGCCAGCTACCACCTCTCAGAGAAGACCTACATCCCGTGCAAGGTCGTGGATCTTCCCGTGCGCGAGGTTCTCACAGCCAAGTAGTGCCCCCTGGCTTCGGCAGCAGACGATTTGGCTGGGCGCCCATTCGAAGTTGTCCAGCAGAGACCAGGCGAAATGGGCTTCCACCGTCACACCTCGGTCCCCGGGCGGCCGCGACTCTTGCAGCGTCCGCGCCCCATGGGGGACGGTTCCTAGCCCCGCCAGGGAAGGTGACTCATCCGCTCTTGCGGCGGAAATGCCTGGCGCCGCCGGATTGGCCGTGAGTTCCCTGCGCTTTGGCGCGGCCTTCCAGATGGTCTTGGCCTTCGTGCTCGCGGGCGCCCTTCTTCGCTAGCGCTGCACGCATTTGTTCTTTGATGTCATCCGGGGCTGCACGGTCGGCCGACTCGGGGGAGTCGTTGTTGGTATCCACCCGTCAAACCTTAGCCTGGTCCGGGCCGGCAGCGTCCAAACCGTTTGCGCCCAGATGAGCCAGCAGCGCTTCGGTGACTTCCGCTACGGCCCTCTCGGGCAGCCAGTGCCCCTGCCTCGGCAATGCGACGAAGGTGTACGGGCCGGTGACGAATTCTGCGGTTGCCACGGCCCCCGCCTCGCCCAAAGCCGGATCACGTCGACCCCACACATAAAGCGTCGGCACCTTGATCCGATGTATCGGCACAGAGGGTCGGATGACGTCGCGGGGCAGTGCCCGGTACCAGTTGAGCATGGCAGTCAGGGCGCCAGGTTCCGAGGCGTTCGCCGTGTACCGGGCTACCGAATCAGCTGGCAGCCCCCGCATCACTGAAGACCACATGGGCTGTCCAGGTTTCAAGGCCTGCTCGGCTAGGAACGGTACTTGGAACAAACCCATGTACCACGACTTGAGGCCTTGCTTGCTGCGCACCATAGCGCGTTTCAGGGCCCCCGGATGAGGGGTCGACAGGGCAGTCAGCGAGGCCACCCGCTCCGGGGCCTGGGAAGCCAGTGCCCAGGCCACTGCGCCGCCCCAGTCGTGTCCCACGATGTGTGCCTGCTGCACCCCCACGGCGTCCATGATCCCCCACACATCCGCAGTCAGGTGGGCCAACTGATAGGCACCTACCGAGGTCGGCCGGGCCGCTGCGGAGTACCCGCGCTGATCAGGTGCGATGGTGCGGTAGCCGGCGGCGTTGAGACTCTCGGTGATCTCCCGCCAGCAGGAGCGATCCTGCGGGAAACCGTGCAGCAGTACGACCACTTCGCCGTCCGCTGGGCCGTTGATGTCGACGTTGAAGACCAACCCGTTCGCTTCGACTGTGTCCATAATGGTCCAGCGTACGCGCCGGGATTGCCCGTCGTTGAGCCATCGCGCCAGTCGCGGCAAGGAGTCACCGGGACCGCGTGGTCGTCAGTTCGTGGCCATGTCAGGCTTGGGCGGTGTCCTTGCCCGAATCATCTGCGCCCCAGCGCGCGGGGCCGCCGACGGGGCCATGGCGGCCATGGTTCACCATCACCGCGACCATCGGGATCGTCGCGGTGCTGATGATTCCCGGCCCATCGGTGCCCAGCGTGGGATTCAGCGGTATCGACGTGCTGGCCCACATCCTGCTGTTCGCCGCCTGGGCGGCTGCTGTGCAGTGGGAATTCGCGTTTCGGTTTGGACACCTAATGGCGCTAGCTACCGGGTTTGCCCTTGCGACCGAGTCGCTTCAGACCTTGGCAATTGAGCGCACCTTCTCGATGTCGGACATCGCCGCAGATCTGGTGGGGGCCGCGCTCGGTGGCTTGCTCACGAGGTGGCTGCGCCGCCGCTCACTCCAGTTCGGCGAATAGCGTTCTCGCCTGATCAGATTGCCACTGAAGGGCTGATTGGCCGTCGATTTCAAGTGATTCTTCAGCTGTCGGGACGGTGGTTGAGGTGCCCCAGCCGAGGGAGATCATCCCCATCGCAACGCCGATTCGGCCGATGTCGAGGATGTTCGTGCCACGCGAGACTGTCAGCGCGTCGCCGGCTGCGTGCGCCGTTGCGTACGCCCGCCACGGCAACAGCCACGTGAGCGGGCTGAGGGTCTTCTTCCCAACGGCCGCGACGAACTCCTGCTGCCGTTCGATCCGTCCTAGGTCGCCGCGCGGATCCTGGTACCGCATGCGCACGTACGCAAGCGCGGTCGTGCCATCCATCGTTTGGCATCCTGCCGCGACGTTGAGTCCGCTGAGTTCGTCGTTGAAGTCCTGCACCGGGCACAACGTCACGCCACCGAGTGCGTTCGTGGTGTTCGCCACGCCAGCGAAGCCGACGGATACGAAGTCGGTGATCTGCAGCCCGGTTGCCTGTTCCACCGTGGTGATCAGCAGTTCTGGTCCACCGAGGGCGTAGGCGGCATTGATCTTGGCGCTGCCAAATCCGGGGATGGGTACCCAGGAGTCACGCGGGATCGACACCAGGGTCGGGGTGCCGAATGTCGGAATGTGCAGCAGCATGATGGTGTCGGTTCGGTCACCCTCCACCGAGCCCGTCGAGAGTTCGCTCTGCTGCTCTTCGGAAAGTCCGGCGCGGCTGTCACTGCCGACAATCAAAACGTTCTTGCCGCTTGAACTCGCGGAACTCACCGGGGGCATCGCGTCGATCCGATTGACCGAAAGTGCGAACACCGCGAAAAGCGACAGCACGTACACCACCAGGGCCAGCGCGATCCAGCGAAACCAATGACGTCGACGACGCTTGCCGGTGGTTGTGCGTCGGCTTGGCTGCACGGGGCTGCCGGCAGGAGCACGTGGCGGCGGCGGTGGAACCACCGGTGCAGCCGTGCTTCGTGATGGTTGCGGTGTTGATTGTGGCGTCGGTTGCGGCACAACAGCCCGCTGCCGAGTGTGTGCGGGCGCCGAGTGTGCTGGCGCCGGGATCACCGGGATCACCGCGGGGCGCGCAGCAGTCGGATCGGCATCACCGATCACCTGGGTCTGGTCGCCCAGCACCGCGGTCTGATCTGCTGGCTCGTCGGTGGTGCCAGGAGTTGATCCGGACGGGTTCGCCTGCGACGGGTTTGCCTGCGACGGGTCGTCGGCCTTCGGGCGTAAGAAGGACTCGAACTCGGGTGGCAGCGCATTCACTAGAACATGGTGCCTTGTTCCGACGGGTTCGGACAGCCATTTATGTCGGAAGGAGCCATTTATCACACCAAATGCCCGGCGATGGGTTCAGATTCGCAGTAAACATTCGAGCCGCAATGCGGGATTAGGGTGCCCCCGGCAGGATTCGAACCTGCGCACATGGCTCCGGAGGCCACTGCTCTATCCCCTGAGCTACGGGGGCCAAGGGTTCGCGCAGAACATTAGCAGCCGACGCGCCGCAGGCAGGTGTCTACCCACCGGTGAGCAGATGGGAAAGTGTGGCCATGGGAGTTTTCACGACGGCGCCAAAGGGTGTGCGGACGCCGGCCATGAGGCTGCTCGGCCTGGCTGCGGTGATTGCCACTCTGGGCGGGTGTGCTCAGGTGCTCACGGTGGAACCGACGACGCGGATCGGCGCCCTGAATCCTGGGCCTGCCGAGGAGGCGTCGAACTTCTTCGGGGTCACCTATGAACCCTGCAGTGCCATCCAACTGGAGGGATACCCAGCAAATCTGGCGCGTGCCTCCCACGACTACTACCAAGGCCCCTGGTGTGCTCGTGCCGGCGACACCCGCTCGTATCTGTGGGCGTACGCCCGAGCAATGGGCCCGGATCAATCCTCAGCATCCGTGGGTCGGGACGTGCTTGCGGATGCCGAGCAGTTGGTGCTCGACATGGAGGCACAGGGCTATCTACGGGTGTGCGGACAAGTGCAACCCGGTGTCACCGTCGACGCCGGATTTGAGAACGCCTCGGAACCCACCCGGATCCGAGTTTCCAAGCGAGGGCTCGTAGCCGATCCACCAACGGCGACCAGCATCGAGCCGCCGTCGCTCGTGGTGGCCCTCAGCCCGGCGACCCGCGCTCCGTCGGTGCCGGCGGGCGAGTACGCTCCGCCCTGCTGACCTCGTTGCCTTCTCAGTAGGCTAATCCCCATGACTCCCGAGGCCCTTGCCGATGTGATCCGCGCCGCCATCTCGGAGGCCATAGCCAATGGTCCCTTGCAGGTGCCAGAGGACGCTGTGCCGCAAGAGATCGTGGTGGAGCGCCCGCGCAACCCTGAGCACGGAGATTATGCGACCAACGTCGCGATGCGGCTGGCTAAGCCGGCAGGTAAGCCGCCGCGGGAGATCGCCGAAATCCTGGCAGCGCAGATCGGCAATTCCGCCGGGGTCGCTTCCGCCGACGTGGCGGGCCCTGGGTTCATCAACATCACCCTCGACACAGCTGCTGCTGGCCAGATTGCAGCGAGTGTGGTGGCTGCGGGTGATTCCTATGGCACCACCGACGCCTTGGCAGGGGTGGCAGTCAACGTCGAATACATCTCGGCCAACCCCACCGGCCCGTTGCACCTGGGGCACACCCGGTGGGCCGCGGTCGGGGATGCGCTGGCGCGGGTGCTTGCCGCTGCGGGTGCTGACGTAACCCGCGAGTTCTACGTCAATGATCGCGGCGTGCAGATGGATCGATTCGGCGAATCACTGCTGGCCGCTGCCAAGGGCCGACCCGCTCCGGAAGATGGCTACCACGGCGGCTACATCCTCGACCTTGCCGCCACTATCGTCGCTGACCGGCCGGAACTGCTGGAACTTCCCGAGGACCAGGCAATGGTGGAGTTCCGCGAGGAGGGCTACCAGCGGCAGCGGGCGCAGCAGGAGGCCGTGCTTGGGGTGTTCCGGACTCATTTCGATGTCTGGTACTCCGAGCGGCACCTGCACGACAGCGGAGCGGTGGAACGGGGGTTGGCGGCACTGCGGCAAGGAGGGCACGTCTATGTCGCTGACGACGCTACCTGGCTGCGCACCACGGACTTCGGCGACGACAAGGATCGGGTGCTCATCAAGAGCGACGGCGAGATGACGTACTTCGCCTCCGACAGTGCCTACTACGTGGACAAGCGCACCCGCGGTTTCGACGTGAACATCTACTTGCTCGGTGCCGACCACCACGGCTATGTCAATCGTTTGCGTGCGCTGGCCGGTTGTGCCGGTGACGACATGGACTACAACATCGAGGTTTTGATCGGGCAGTTGGTGAAGATCTATCGCGGCGGCGAGGAGGTGCGCTTGTCCAAGCGCGCCGGCGACATCGTCACCCTGGAAGATCTCGTCGACGAGGTGGGCGTGGATGCGGCGCGCTATTCGCTGATCCGCTATCCGGCCGACTCACCGCTCACGCTGGACCTCGACTTGTTGGTGAAGCGGACGAACGACAACCCGGTGTTCTACGTGCAATATGCGCACGCCCGGATCTCCTCAGTGCTCCGGCACGCAGCGGAGTTGGGCATCGACTGGCAGGGCTCAGAGTTTGATCCGTCGCTGCTGGGCCACCCGCGCGAAGGCGACCTCTTGGGCGTGATCGCCGAACTCCCGGGAACAGTGGCTGGGGCCGCAGAGTTGCGCGAACCACACCGGGTGGCCAGGTATCTGGAAGAGCTTGGCACGGCGTATCACAAGTTCTATGACTCCTGCCGGGTCCTACCTCGCGCCGACGAAGTCAGCACCGAGACCTCCATCGCCAGGCTTTGGCTGTGCGCGGCTGCGCGCCAGACCCTAGCCAATGGGTTGGGAATGCTGGGTGTTTCGGCACCGGAGCGGATGTGAGCCGGGCACACCCGGCAGGTCCGCTGCACGGGGATTTGCTGACCGCCACCGAGTTGCCCGCACCACCGGCAACCGCCGCGGGTGGCGAACTCGATCCGCTCACTTGGTCGACCCACACCCGGCGTAACGATGCCGGGGAGATGGAGGTGGCGGGTGTCGGGGTGCGGGCCCTTGCTGAGGCCTATGGCACACCGCTGTTTGTGCTCGACGAAGCTGACCTTCGCGGCCGAGCACGTGGATACGTCAACGCATTTGCCGGGGTCAACCCACCTGGCGTCGACGTGTACTACGCCGGCAAAGCGTTCCTGGCATCGTCAGTGGCGCGCTGGGTGAGCGAAGAGGGCATGAGAATCGACGTATGCACGGGCGGCGAGTTGGAACTGGCGTTGCGCAGCGGAGTGCCGGGGGAGCGGTTACTGTTCCACGGCAACAACAAGTCAGTCACGGAACTCGCCGCCGGTCTGGCTGCTGGCGTTTCCCGATTCGTCGTTGACTCATTCGATGAGCTTGCGAAGCTGTCCGAGTTGGCCGCCGCGCGCGGAGTGCGGGCGCCAGTGATGATCAGGGTCACGCTGGGTGTGGAAGCCCATACCCACGAATTCATCGCGACTGCTCACGAGGACCAGAAGTTCGGATTTTCGCTCGCCTCTGGCCGGGCGGCCGAAGCCGTGCGACGCGTGATCGAGGATCCCCATGTGCAGTTGATCGGGATCCACAGCCACATTGGATCGCAGATCTTCGTGGCCGCCGGTTTTGAGGTGGCGGCGGCCCGGGCAGTGGCGTTCCTGGCCAGCATCCGCGACGACTTCGGTGTCGAGGTTGCCGAACTGAATCTGGGTGGTGGCCTCGGCATCCGCTACACCCTCGATGACACGCCGATCGACATTGACCACATGGCCGGCCAATTGGTGGACATCGTGGCGGCGGAGTGCGCACGCCGAGATCTCCCCATGCCGAGGCTCGCCTTCGAACCTGGCCGGGCAATCGTGGGGCCGTCGACGCTGACGCTTTATGAAGTCGGCACCGTGAAGCCTCGCAGCCTGGAACGCGGTGGCACGCGCGTGTATGTGAGTGTGGACGGCGGCATGAGCGACAACATTCGCACTGCGCTCTACGACGCCGACTACACGATCACGCTCGCCAACCGGGTCTCGGATGCGCCCGCTGTGCGTACTCGGGTGGTGGGCAAACACTGTGAAAGTGGCGACATCGTGGTGCGCAACGTGTGGCTGCCCGGTGACATCGCACCGGGGGACTTGCTGGCCGTTGCAGCCACCGGGGCGTACAACAGATCCATGGCCAGCAACTACAACCTGGTCACGAAGCCTGCGGTGGTGAGCGTCGCCGATGGCCGTTCCTCGGTGGTGCTGCGCCGCGAAACACTTGCGGACCTCTTCGCAACTGACCCCGGATTGGCGTGAGAACCTGATGTCCATGACCGACTCCCTGAAAGTCGCCATGCTCGGCGGTGGCACCGTTGGGTCCCAAGTGGCCCGGTTGATGACTGAGAACTCCGATGACCTGGCCGCCCGTGCCGGTGCGAGGCTGGACCTCGTCGGAGTCGCAGTCCGCGACACGGGACGTTCCCGCGACGGTATCGACGACGCTCTGCTGACCGATGATCCGGCGGCGTTGGTCGCGCGGGAAGACGTCGACATTGTTGTTGAGGTCATGGGTGGGCTGGAGCCGACCGCGGAGCTGCTGCTGGCGGCAATGGCGAACGGGGCCAGCGTGGTGTCGGCGAATAAGGCGCTGATCGCAACCGAGGGCCCGATGCTGCACGCAGCCGCCGAGGCCAACTCGGTGGACCTGTACTACGAGGCCGCGGTTGCCGGTGCGATTCCGTTGTTGCGGCCGCTGCGCGAGAGTCTGGTGGGCGACCGGGTGCGCCGGGTGCTCGGGATCGTCAACGGAACCACCAACTACATCCTCACCAAGATGGACGAAGACGGTGCGGCCTACGACGAGGTGCTGGCAGAGGCCCAGCGCCTCGGATACGCAGAAGCGGATCCCACTGCCGATGTTGAGGGTCTTGACGCGGCGGCGAAGGCCGCGATTCTGGCTGGTCTTGCCTTCCACTCGGCGGTGTCGCTGGATCAAGTCGCGTGCGAAGGTATTTCCCGACTTAGCCAAGAGGACATCACCGCCGCCCGGGAGGCTGGGTTCGTCGTCAAACTGCTGGCAGTAGCCGAGATCGTGCCGGCTGCCGGAGGTGGTGAGGCCGGCATCGTGGTGCGCGTGCATCCTGCGATGGTGCCGCGTTCCCACCCACTTGCCAGTGTTCGGGATGCCTACAACGCGGTGTTCGTCGAAGCCGAAGCCGCAGGTCAGGTTATGTTCTATGGTCGCGGTGCCGGCGGTGAGCCAACGGCCAGCGCGATCCTCGGCGACCTAGTCGCGGTGGCGCGTAACCGCCTTGCGGGCCGACCCGGACCGGGCCGGTCGGACTATGCCGGCCTCAAGGTGCTTCCGCTCGGCCGGGCAATCACCCGGTACTCGGTCAGTTTGGTGGTTCACGACCGTCCAGGTGCATTGGCTGCGGTAGCGCAGGCATTCGCTGACGGGGGTGTGTCGCTGCAAAGCGTGCGCCAAGAGGGTGGCATGGAAGAAGGCGTGCCCGATGCGGGCCTGCTGGTGCGCACTCACTTGGCGAACGAAGCTGACTTGCAGGCTGTGGTCGAGCGCCTTCGCGCGTTGGCGGAAGTCAAAGAGATCGTTGGCGTGATTCGCGTCGAAGGAGGCCCCGACCTATGACCGGAGCGCATATCTGGCGCGGCGTGATTGAGGAATATCGCGCCCGGTTGCCCGTGACGGAAGCGACTCCGGTGGTCACGTTGTGCGAAGGCGGGACGCCACTGGTCATCGCTCAGCGAGTGTCAGAAATCACCGGGTGCGAGGTGTACCTGAAGGTGGAGGGCACCAACCCGACCGGGTCGTTCAAGGACCGCGGGATGACGATGGCGATCTCCAAAGCGGCCGAAGAGGGCGCCAAGGCAGTGATTTGCGCCTCCACCGGGAACACTTCGGCGAGTGCCGCGGCATATGCAACCCGGGCCGACATGGTCTGCGCAGTGCTCGTTCCGGCCGGCAAGATCGCCATGGGGAAACTGGCCCAGGCACTCGTGCACGGTGCAGTGCTGCTGCAGGTGGACGGCAACTTCGATGATTGTCTGGTGTTGGCCCGGGATCTCTCGGAGCACTACCCGGTGTCGCTGGTCAATTCGGTCAACCCTGTGCGCATCGAAGGTCAGAAGACCGCGAGTTTCGAAATTGTCGATCAGCTCGGCGACGCTCCAGACATCCACTGCCTGCCTGTGGGGAACGCGGGAAACATCACCGCCTACTGGAAGGGGTACGTCGAATACGCAGCAGACGGCGAAGCCGCCCAGACCCCGCGCATGTGGGGTTTCCAGGCTGCCGGTGCTGCTCCGATTGTGCGGGGAACACCGGTGGCCAAACCGCAGACCATCGCCACCGCGATCCGGATCGGCAAACCTGCGTCATGGCAACAGGCTGAAGCGGCCCGAGACACCTCCGGCGGCATGATCGACATGGTGACTGACCGTGCGATTCTCGCCGCCTACTACTTGCTGGCCAGCAAGGAGGGCGTGTTCGTTGAGCCAGCCTCGGCGGCGTCGGTGGCGGGGTTGCTGAAGGCTCACGCGGCAGGCCTGCTCGACCCCGGTCAACGAGTGGTGTGCACCGTCACCGGCAACGGCCTCAAGGACCCAGAGTGGGCGTTGTCATCGGCACCCGCTCCGCTGGGAATCGAGGCTGATGTTGAGGTCGCAGCGCGGGCTCTAGGCCTAGTGTGAGCGACGCCGTGGAATCGTTGCGGGTTCACGCGAGTGTGCCCGCGACCTCGGCCAATCTAGGTCCGGGATTCGATTCACTGGGAGTGGCGCTGGAGTGGCGCGACGACTACACCGCCGACATCGTCCTGGGATCCCCAGCGGTACCGGAATCGCCGGAAGTTGCGGTGACCGTGTCGGGCTTTGGGGCGGACGGATCGGTGTCACGTGGATCCGACAATCTCATCATCAGATCAATGCTGGCCGGAGTCGCAGCCTGGGATGGCCCTGCCCTGTCGCGGGTCGATTTGGCGTGTTCCAACGCGATCCCACACGGCAGCGGGATGGGTTCATCGTCGGCTGCGATCGTGGGTGGACTTGCCTTGGCCCGAGCGCTGTGTCCGCCGGAGTCGGTCAGTGATGCCGAACTGTTGGTAATGGCCACCGAATTGGAGGGTCACCCGGACAATGTTGCGGCCGCGGTCTATGGCGGCTTCACGATCAGTTGGACTGGGCCGCATCACTTCCGCAGCACTCGGCGAGTCGGCCAAGCTGCCCGTTTCACGCCGACGCCCGACTTGGTGCCGATTGTGGCTATGCCGCCGGCGTCGATATCAACTTCGCATGCCCGCAGCGTGCTGCCAACGCAGGTGGATCTGGCAGATGCGGTGTTCAACTTGTCCCGGAGTGCATTGTTGACGGCCGCCATGACGACCATGCCGCACCTCATCTTATTCGGCGACCGAGGACCATCTCCACCAACAGCAACGGGCCGGTGTGTACCCGGCCAGCCATGCGCTCATGTCGGTCCTGCGGTTGGACGGCTATGCCGCCGCGATCTCCGGTGCCGGACCAACCGTGATCACTTTGGTTCCGACCCCTGACGCAGCGCAGGTCACCCGCGAGATCATCGAATACACCGGCAGCAGTTGGGATGTGCGACCCTGCAAGTTCGCAGTCGATGGGGTCCGCGCTGAGCGCAGCTGAAACGCCATTTGGAAGACAGCAACGGGGCAGTGTTCGTGTTTCCGCGTGTGCGGTGATACTCTCGGAAAGGTCGAACGGTCAGTTCCCGACCACGTTTCGCGGCCTCGCCCCGTCAAATAGAATCGCGGGCCCCTTTTTGGTTTCGCGTTCTGCCACATTGCGACGGTCGCTTCATTCAATTCGTCCTGAAAGGACATGGCAATAACAGTGACTGACACCACTATCGTTGAGGCATCCTCGACGCGTTCTGGAGGCCTTTCTTCCATGCTGCTTCCTGAACTCAAGAAACTCGCTGGCCAACTGGGCATCAGTGGGGTCTCTGGAATGCGGAAAGCCGATCTGATTTCGGCTATCAGTGCCCGCCAAGGCGGATCGTCGGCCTCCAGATCGAACGCATCACGACCGCCGGCTGAGACCCACACCAGTGCGCCGAAACGCCCCGAGTCGGCGAAATCGTCGGCCCCCCAGGAAACCACATCCAACTCTGAGCAAAGTCGGGAAACCGTGTCTGATCAGCCGTCGCAAAGCGGTCAGCAGGAGTCATCTGAGCGGGCCTCAAAGCCTGCGCAGCAAGGTTCGTCCGAGTCGAAGGACCAGCCTGCGCAGCAAGGTTCGTCTGAATCCAGGGACCAGCCTGCGCAGCAAGGTTCGTCCGAGTCGAAGGACCAATCCGAACAGCAGCGCCGCGAACAGCAGCCACGCCGCAATAGCGGCAACGACGACGAACAGCGCACAGGCAATCGCAACCGCAGGCGTCGTCGTGGCCGTGATCGCAATCGCAACGACAACCGCGACAACCGCGAGAACCGGGGAAATCGTCAGCGCGACTTAGACGCCGAGCCCGAGGTGGCCGACGGCGACGTGCTGGTGCCGATCTCCGGTGTGCTCGACGTCCTGGACAACTACGCCTTCGTGCGGACTAGTGGCTATCTTCCGGGTCCCAACGACGTCTACGTGTCGCTGTCGATGGTCCGTCGGCAGGGACTGCGCAAGGGCGACATCATCGTCGGTGCGATCAAGCAGGTGCGCGAAGGGGAACAGCGCCAGAAGTTCAACCCGCTGGTGCGCATTGATCAAGTCAACGGACTTGAGCCGGCGCAGGCCCGGAATCGGGTGGACTTCTCCAAACTCACCCCGCTGTATCCGCAGGAGCGGTTGCGGCTGGAAAACGACCCCACGAACCTCACCACCCGCGTGATTGACCTCGTTGCGCCCATTGGCAAGGGCCAACGTGGGCTGATCGTCTCGCCACCCAAAGCTGGCAAGACGATGGTGCTGCAGCGGATCGCGAACGCGATCACCGAGAACAACCCTGAGTGCCATCTGATGGTCGTGCTCGTTGACGAGCGGCCTGAGGAAGTCACCGACATGCAGCGGTCCGTGAAGGGTGAAGTAATCGCCTCCACCTTCGACCGCCCCGCGGAAGACCACACGACGGTTGCCGAACTCGCCATTGAGCGCGCCAAGCGACTGGTGGAAATGGGTATGGACGTCGTCGTGCTGCTCGATTCGATGACCAGGCTCGGTCGTGCGTACAACCTCGCGGCGCCCGCGTCCGGCCGGATCCTTTCCGGTGGTGTCGACTCCGCCGCGCTGTACCCGCCGAAGAAGTTCTTCGGCGCGGCACGCAACATCGAAAACGGTGGTTCACTCACCATCCTCGCCACCGCGCTGGTGGACACCGGATCCCGGATGGACGAGGTGATCTTCGAGGAGTTCAAGGGCACCGGCAACATGGAGTTGAAGCTGGATCGCCGCCTAGCGGACAAGCGGATTTTCCCGGCTGTGGACGTTGAGGCCTCAGGCACTCGTAAAGAGGAACTGCTGCTGGCTCCGGACGAACTGAAGGTGGTCTGGAAGTTGCGGCGGGTGCTGCACGCACTTGACTCCTACCAGTCGATCGAACTGCTGTTGGGCAAGTTGCGCAAGACCAAGACCAACTACGAGTTCCTGATGCAGGTTGCCAAGACCACCCCTGGCTCCGACGACGTCCCCGGGGACACCTGACCTGCCGCGTACCTGCGATACTTGACCTCCGGTTCTGCGGTTCACGCCATCCGGGCGACCCGCATTCCGACGATCCAAGGAGACAATCCAGCATGAAGCCCGACATTCACCCCGCCTACGGGGAGACAACCGTGACCTGCAGTTGCGGAAGCACCTTCGTCACCCGCAGCACCGCAAAGAACGGCGTGATCCACGCCGAGGTGTGCAGCGAGTGCCACCCCTTCTACACCGGCAAGCAGAAGATTCTCGACTCTGGTGGTCGGGTCGCGCGCTTCGAGAAGCGGTTCGGCAAGAAGACTGCGTCGAAGTAAGTGTTTGAACGCTGCGACGAGTTGGTCGCCGAATACGACCAACTCGAGCAGCGCCTGGCTGATCCGGCCTTGCATGCCGATCAGGTGGAGGCACGGCGAGTGGGAAAGCGGCACGCCATGCTCCGCCCCACGGTGGAGACTTATCGGCGTTGGCTGCAACTCGGTGACGACCTTGGCGCTGCTGAGGAACTAGCGGAAGATGACGCTGCGTTCGCAGCCGAGGCCAAAGAACTCGCCGCTGTGCGCGCGCAGGTGGGTGACGACCTCGCCGCGTTGTTGGTGCCGAGAGACCCGCTGGATGACTCCGACGTGATCCTGGAGATCAAGGCGGGCGAAGGTGGGGAGGAATCGGCGCTGTTCGCGGGCGACCTCGCCCGCATGTATCAGCGCTACGCCGAGTCCCGTGGCTGGCGGATCGAAGTCATTGACGCCGTGGACAGCGATCTCGGCGGCTACAAGGACTTGGCCCTAGCCATCAAGTCAACTGGCATCCCACAGCCGGGCGACGCACCGTTTGCCCGGCTGAAATACGAAGGCGGCGTACACCGCGTGCAGCGGGTTCCGGTGACGGAGTCCCAGGGTCGAATCCACACCTCCGCCGCTGGCGTGCTGGTGTACCCAGAGACCGAAGACGTTGAGGTCGAAATTGACCTCAACGATGTTCGAGTTGACGTGTTTCGTTCCTCAGGCCCGGGGGGCCAAAGCGTGAACACCACCGATTCGGCAGTTCGATTGACCCATGTGCCCACTGGCATTGTGGTGAGCTGCCAGAACCAGAAGTCGCAACTGCAGAACAAGGAACAGGCCATGCGCATTCTGCGGGCTCGAATGGTGGCGGTTGCGGAGGAAAAGGCCGCCGAGGAAGCCTCCGCCATGCGCAAGTCGCAGGTGCGGACAGTCGACCGGTCCGAGCGGATCCGTACCTACAACTTCCCGGAAAATCGAATCGCCGACCACCGCACCGGCTTCAAGGCCTACAACCTCGATGCGGTGTTGGAAGGTGAACTCGACCCAGTGGTGCAATCCTGCATCGACGCCGACACCGCGACCCGGTTGGCAGGCGACCCGGAGTGACCCAGCGGTTGGCCGGTTCGCCGTCACAGTTGCGGCGGTCAGTTCGGGATCGACTCGCTGCGGCCGGCATCGTCTCGGCCCAGGCCGAAGCGACGCTGCTGATTTCGGATGTTCTCGGGGTTGAACCTTCGCGGTTGGTGTTGGCGGCGGATCCGGATGATGCGCAGTTGGCACGAATCCGGGAGTACACGGAGCGACGAGCACGTCGCGAGCCGCTGCAGCACATCCTTGGCTGGGCCGGATTCCGTCGGCTCACGTTGGCCGTCGGCCCCGGGGTGTTCGTGCCCCGGCCGGAGACCGAGGTGCTGGTCGAGGAGTGTCTGTCGGCACTGCGCACCGGCGACAACGATGGCGACCTGGCGGCCGAATTGCGCAACCCCAGGGCTGTCGCAGTCGATCTCTGTGCGGGATCCGGGGCGGTGGCCTTGGCCCTGGCCGCGGAGTTTCCGGGTTCCCAGGTGTTCGCCGTGGAACGCGAAGAAGCTGCATTCGGCTGGCTCCAGCACAACATCGACAAGCATCAACAGGTGCTGCGCGGTCGCGGCTCGCAGGTAGTTGGCGTCCACGCCGACGCTTGCCACGATCCGCTGCACTCGCTCAACGGGCGGGTTGACGTAGTGGCCAGCAACCCGCCCTACATCCCGGTCGACTGCGTGCCACGCGATCCCGAGGTTGCTTTGCACGACCCCCCAGCAGCACTGTACGGCGGCCGGGACGGGTTGGAGATTGTCCGGGAACTGATCATCACCGCCGCTCGGCTGCTTCGGCCTGGCGGGTTCGTGGCGATTGAGCATGGCGAAGAGCAAGGCGAAACCTACCGGCACGGCGGCGTCCCCGGGCTCCTGCGTGAGTCCGGATGGTTCGACGATGTCCACGATGTGACCGATCTGGCCGGCCGCCCGCGGGTTGCCGTGGGTCGCAGGCGTTCCGCGACTGGTTAGGGCACCACTGCTAGGGCACCACAAGTTCCGGGCAGATGTGCCGCAGCCGATCGGTCGGGACCGAACCGGCGCGCAGCAACTGTGGCGGGGTCACGGCCACATTGACCACGGCTGACGACCGAGCCGGATCCATCGGCCCGGAATCGAGGTAAACCGCAATCGCATCGCCGAGTTGCGTTTCGGCTTCCGCACAGGTCAGCGGCACTGGCATGGCCGAGTAGTTCGCCCCGGTCGCGGCAAGTGGTCCGGTGGTGTCGAGTAAATCGAGCGCGACGGGGTGCAACGGCATGCGGACAGCCACCGACGATTCCGGGTCGACGTCCCAAGCCAACGAGGGCTGCTGCCGGGCGATCAGTGTGAGTGGACCTGGCCAGAGCGCGGCGATTAGGTCTCGACCGGCTTGTGGCAGCGAGTAGGTGAGGGCGTCGACCACGGCTGGTGAGCCGATCAGGACCGGCAAAGCGGCGTCGCTTGGGCGCCCCTTTGCTGCGCGCAGTGCGGCGGTCGCGGATGCCCGGAAGGCATCGCAGGCAACCGCATATGCCGAATCGGTGGGGAAGACCACAAGTGCGCCGCGCTTGATGGCGGCTGCTGCCGCGCCCAAGCCGGTGGCGCGGTCCTGGGGGTCCGTGCAGTCGTACCGCTGGCTCATGGCGGCCATTCTTGCCCGTGCGTAGACTGAGCGCCATGACAACCGTGCCATTTTGGGGTCCCGACTTTTCTGCGCTCGCGGCGGAAGATCCGGAGATCGCCGACATCCTCCTCGCCGAACTTGACCGGGCCCGCAGTGGCTTGCAGTTGATTGCCAGTGAGAACTTCACCTCACCTGCGGTGTTGGCGGCGCTGGGCTCCACCTTGAGCAACAAATACGCAGAGGGGTACCCCGGCAAGCGCTACTACGGAGGTTGCGCCGAAGTCGACAAGGCCGAGCTCATCGGAATCGAGCGGGCCAAAAGCCCTGTTCGGGGCCGAGCACGCCAACCTGCAGCCCCACAGCGGCGCCAGCGCTAACCTCGCGGTCTACGGGGCCTTCCTGCTTCCGGGGGACACGGTGCTGGCCATGAGTCTGCCCCACGGCGGCCACTTGACTCACGGATCGAGAGTCAACTTCTCCGGCAAATGGTTCAACGTCGTCTCGTATGGCGTGCGCGAGGACGACGAACTGATCGACTACGACGAGGTGCGTAGCCTCGCGCTCACTCACCGACCCAAGATGATCATCGCTGGTGCGACGGCGTACTCCCGCCTGATCGATTTCGCCACCTTCCGGGAGATCGCCGATGAGGTGGGGGCGATCCTCATGGTTGATGCGGCGCACTTCATCGGGCTGGTGGCAGGCAAGGCAATCCCGAGTCCCGTCCCGTACGCCGATGTGGTGTGTTTCACAACGCATAAGGTGCTGCGTGGACCTCGAGGCGGCATGATCCTGAGCCGGGCCGAGCACGCCGCCAAAATCGACAAGGCAGTCTTCCCGATGATGCAGGGCGGGCCCTTGATGCACGCAGTGGCCGCCAAGGCTGTCGCTCTATCCGAGGCCGCATCGCCGGGCTACCAGGCCTATGCCGCTCAGGTCATCGAGAACGCACAGGCGTTGTCAGCTGCATTGGAAAGCCACGGGATGCGCGCGGTCAGCGGGGGTACCGACACCCACCTGGCCTTGATCGACGTGCGTGGTCTCGACGTGACGGGAGCCGAGGCCGAAGAGCGTTGCGACGCGGCCGGTATCACTTTGAACAAGAACGCCATCCCTTACGACCCACAGAAGCCGATGATCGCCTCCGGGATTCGCGTAGGTACACCGAGCGTCACCACGCAGGGGATGACCACGGCGGATATGGCCGAGGTCGGCGACCTCATCGCAGCCGCCATCACGGCACCGTCGACTGCCCCCGAGATCGCCGAGCAGGTGCGCACATTGGTGGCACGCCACCCCGCCTACGATCGGACGTAGCGGGAGCTCACGGCGTTAGCCTGAGCCGGTGCGCGAATACCTGCTGTGCTTGTTCACAGCTGCGGCGGTGACGTACCTCACCATGCCGGTCGTGCGCCTGCTCGCCATCAAGGCCGGCGCCATGGCAGAGGTGCGCGACCGGGATGTGCACTCAACGCCAACTCCTCGGTGGGGTGGGCTGGGGATGTTGTTGGGTTTGTTGGCGGCTTTCCTGTTGGCCAGCAAACTGCCGATGATGCGAGCGGTATTCGAATCCTCGGACACGCCACGTGCCTTGCTCACCGGCGTTTTCGTGATCGTTCTGCTTGGCCTAGTCGACGACAAATGGGGTCTTGACCCGCCCGTCAAGCTTGCCGGCCAGGCGTTGGCAGCAGGACTCATGGCGTGGCAGGGCATTCAGATCGTATGGCTGCCCATCAATGGCACGTTGGTCTTGGATCCGTTGACCAGCACGGCGCTCACGACCCTTGTGATCATGATCACAATCAACGCCGTGAATTTCGTTGATGGCCTTGATGGGCTCGCGGGAGGCATCGTCGGCATCGCTTCGCTCGCCTTCTTCATCTACGCCTATCTGCTGAGCGTGGAGTTCGGTTTCCAGCGCGCCACACTGGCGACTTTGCTGACCGCCCTGCTCACAGGTATGTGCCTCGGATTCCTCCCGCACAACATCAATCCGGCCCGCATCTTCATGGGCGATACCGGGTCGATGCTCATCGGATTGATCCTCGGCGCGGCGATGATCACGCTGGTCGGCCGCCTCGACCCCAGCGCAGTCCAGGGCGTCACGCTATTCCCGGCATTGCTGCCGATCGTGCTGCCGCTGGCGGTGGTTGCGGTGCCCTTGATCGACGTGGTGCTGGCAGTCAGTCGACGGGCTCGTGCTGGCCAGAGTCCGTTCACCGCGGACAAGGGCCATCTGCACCACCGTCTGCTGGAGATGGGCCACTCACAGCGCCGTGCGGTGGGACTCATGTACGGATGGACGGCCCTGCTGGCCTTCACCGGAGTGTCGCTGGCTTTCATGAGCGTCGCAGTCTCGTCCACCCTCTTCATCATGGGCACGCTCGGGATGGTGCTGCTGGTGCGACATCGTGAGACCGCAGGGAGATATGCCACGAACGGGCCGACGGGAGTCAACGCGTAGGCTGTGCACACATGGATGATGAGTACGCACGTCCCTCGACAATGCCCTCGGCCAGCGCGGAGTCTGATATCCGCCTGTTGATCCGAATACCGGCATTGGCGGCCAGCGCCGTCGGCGTTGTGGGCACCGTGATTGGTGGGGTTGTCTCGGGCGGAGCAGGTGTCCTCGCCGGGATCATGGCAACCGTGATCGTCGTTGGCTTCTTCGCAGGTGGGCAGCTGCTCGTGGGACGGGTGTTGCGGACGAATCCCGCGATCGCGCTCAACGCCGGCCTGCTCGTGTACCTCGTGCAGATTGCGGTGCTCTTCGGGTTGCTGCTGATTCTGCGTGACGCCACCTTCTTCGACCCTCGGGTGTTCGCGCTGACGATCGTTGCAGCCACAGTCGCTTGGCTGGCCGCCAGCGTTTTTGGCTACGCGCGCAGTCGCACCTTGTACGTAGACCCGGGTTCGGCGCCGCCTCAGCCAGGGTCCGGCACCTCTGCTGGTCCAACGCCGTGACTTGCCGCATGCCTGGCTTCGGCCCGGAACGACTGGGCTGGTAGGTTACAAGCGCAATGGCGACCTCGGCTCAGATGAACGAAAAAGACCGAACGATGGCAGATTCCGCCGTGATGATCGTGAGCAATATCATCGCCGGGATTGTCCTCTACACGGGAATCGGCTGGTTGCTCAGCCTGTGGCTGGGAAATCAGACACTGCTCATGGCCCTGGGAGCGATTGTCGGTACTGTCCTCAGTCTCATTCTGGTGTTCGTGCGTCTCCCGCGCGAGCAGCAGGCGGACGACAATCTCGGCAAGAATCGACCGGTTTAATGAAGAACGGAGGCGGGTCTTGAGCAACCTTGGGGCTCAAGTAGTAGCCGCTGGCGACGTCCCACCAGAGTGCGTGGGCGCCCACCTCGGTAATGATCTCGGCTGTGGCTTCCCGGCCCCCGGGGTGGAGATCTTCGACCTTGAGAAGTACTTCAGTTTCGACTTGTTCGGCATCACTTTCGAGATCACCAAGCCTGTAGTCCTGGGGATCATCGGGTCCATTGTGGTGATCACGTTCTTCCTGATCGCTTTCAGCAGGCCCAAGCTGATCCCTGGCAAGATCCAGAGCCTCGGCGAGATCATGTACCTGTTCATCAGGGATGGCATCGCGCGCGAGACGATCGGGCCAAAGGGCGACAAATGGGTGCCGCTGCTGTTCACCTTGTTCTTCTTCGTGCTGACGATGAACTTCTTCGAGGTGCTGCCTTTCGCGCAGTTCCCGGTCACCTCCAGAATCGCCTGGCCGGTGACGCTGGCCATCGTGGTGTGGGTCATCTACATGTACCTGGGCATGCGCCACCAGGGGCCGCTGAAGTTCTTCACCAACATGATGTTCCCGCCCGGCTTGCCCAAACCGATCTATGTGCTGCTGGCGCCAATTGAGCTTCTCTCCAACGTCATCATCCGCCCCTTCACGCTGGCGATCCGACTCTTTGCCGTGATGTTCGCGGGCCACTTGCTGTTGACGATCTTCAACCTCGCGACCTTCTATCTCATCAGTTTGTCGGTCATCGGCATTCTGGGTTCGGCGACTTCCTTCGCCATGACTGTCGCCCTGACTGCATTCGAGACCCTGATCGTGATCCTGCAGGCCTACATCTTCACCCTGCTGACCTCGGTCTACATAGCCGGATCGCTCCACGCGGAGCACTAACGACCACCCGCACGTCCCCCAACCACAACACAGCATCTCTCCGTGGGAAGTCCGCGGAGGACGACACAGAAGGAAGTGAGATGTTTCCATCAGTTCTCGACGTCATTGCCGCCGAGGGAGGCCTCACGGGCTCAATCGGGTCCATTGGCTTTGGCCTTGCGGCGATCGGCCCCGGCATCGGTATCGGACTCATCTTTGGTAACGGTGTGCAGGCAATCGCGCGGCAACCGGAAGCCTATGGCCCGATTCGCCAGAACATGCTGCTCGGCTTCGCGGTCGCAGAAGCCCTGGCGCTGATCGGCTTCGTGGCTCCGCTGGTCTACGGCACCTGATCGAGTAGGAAAACTCCATGCCGGAATTGACATCGCTGCTTGCCGCCGAAGGCGAGTTCAACGTCCTGCGGATACCGCTGTACGAAGCGATCATCGCTCTCGTCGCCTTCCTCATCGTGTTTGGGGTTTTGGGGAAGTTCGCGCTGCCCAAGATCAAGCAAACGCTGGAGGAGCGCGAAGAAGCCATCGCCGGCGGGATTCGGAAGGCTGAGCAAGCCCAGGAGCAGGTGGCTGCGCTGAAGGAGCAGATGGAGGCCGAACTCGACGCTGCGCGCCAGCAAGCGGCCGAAATTCGCACCCAGGCACAGGCCGACAAGGCTCAAATCATCGAAGAGGCACGGGTTCAGGCCCAAGCCGCTGCCAAGCAGGTCACCGACCAGGCGACGGCAGCCATCGAGGCGGACACCGCCAAAGCGATGTCTGATTTGCGTACCTCGGTTGGGGCCATGGCGGTTGACCTCGCAGGCAAAATCGTCGGCGAGAAACTGACTGACGATGCCACCTCACAGCGGGTCGTGGACCGCTTCATCGACTCCCTCGAGGACACGACGGTGGGGCAGCCCTGATGCTTGGTGCGAGCCGGATCTCACAGCAGGAGCTGCGAGCGGATCTCGACGCCGTATACGCCGATGAGGCTCGGCGGGACTCGCTCGCGGAGTCCGGCACCGGCGTGCTGAGTGTGGTTGATGCCGCAGATCGCGAGCGCTCACTGAAGGCGCTCTGGGCCGACACCTCCACCTCGCCAGACGTCAAGAAGGCTGTCCTCGGGCAGTTGTTCGGATCTCGCATCCCGGAGTTGGCCAGCGAGATCGTCGGCAAGGTCATCACCTCCCGTTGGTCCAACGCCTCCGACATGATGGACGCGTTGGAGGAGAGCGCGGCAGCACTGTTGTTCATGGCTGCCGAGGCGGACGGCCGGCTCGATCGGGTGGAAGAGGAACTCTTCCGGTTCGGCCGCACGCTAGACGCGAGTGCGGAACTGCAGATGGCCCTGAGTAACCCGGCGACCCCTGCGGACGCGAAGGTTGGGGTTGTCGAGGATCTGCTCGACGACAGGTCCGATCCGATCACCGAAGAGTTGCTGGTCTACTTGGCCGGACACCTGCACGGCCGAAAGACGAGCGCTGCCGTTTCCCAGTTGTCGGACCTCGCCGCGGTCCGGCGGGGACGAGTTGTGGCTGAGGTCACGTCCGCAGTTCCACTCACAGATGCCCAGAAAACGCGACTCTCTGCAGCCTTGAGCAAGATCCAGGGCCGGCAGGTCATCGTGAACGTCACTGTCGATCCGGGTGTGGTCGGCGGTATCCAGGTGCGTGTCGGAGATGAAGTCATCGACGGCACGCTCGCAACCCGCATCGAGCAGGCCCGGCGCCGGCTCACAAGCTGAAAAATACCCACTGGGCCGCCGCAACGGCGGTCGACGAGTATGAGAGGTCCCTTTATGGCCGAGTTAACGATCTCCGGCGAGGAGATTCGTGAGGCGATCGCGCGCAACGTCGCCGGCTTCGCCCCCGAAAACGCCCGCGAGGAGGTGGGTCGGGTACTCGAGACCGGTGACGGTATCGCTCGGGTCGAGGGCCTGCACTCCGCGATGACGAATGAGCTGCTGGAGTTCGAGGGTGGTTTGCTCGGTCTCGCGCTCAACCTGGACGTGCGCGAAATTGGTTGCGTGCTGCTCGGGGACCCCAGCCACATCGAGGAAGGCCAGCAGGTGCGGCGCACCGGCCGAGTGCTCGCGGTGCCGGTGGGTGACGGCTTCCTGGGGCGCGTCGTGAACCCTCTGGGTGAGCCGATTGACGGCTTGGGGCCGATCAAGGCCGAAGCCGAGCGCGCCTTGGAGGTACAGGCGCCTACTGTGGTGCAGCGGCAACCGGTGAAGGAAGCGCTGTTGACCGGCTGGAAGGCCGTCGACGCGATGACCGCCATTGGCCGCGGCCAGCGCCAGTTGATCATCGGCGACCGTCAGACCGGCAAGACCGTGCTGGCCCTGGACACCATCCTCAACCAGAAGTCGAACTGGGAATCCGGGGACCCGAAGAAGCAGGTCAAGTGCATCTATGTGGCCATCGGGCAAAAGGGCTCGACGATTGCCGCCGTGCGTGGGACCTTGGAGGAGTACGGGGCGCTGGAGTACACGACTATCGTCGCCGCACCCGCCTCCGACAACGCAGGCTTCAAGTACCTCGCACCCTTCACAGGCTCGGCGATCGGCCAGCACTGGATGTACGAGGGTCAGAACGCGCTCATCATCTTCGACGACCTGAGCAAGCAGGCCGAGGCCTACCGTGCGGTATCGCTGTTGCTGCGCCGCCCGCCCGGTCGTGAGGCCTACCCCGGTGACGTGTTCTACCTACACTCCCGGCTGCTCGAGCGCTGCGCCAAACTCAGCGACGAAATGGGTGGCGGCTCGATGACTGGCCTGCCCATCATCGAGACCAAGGCCAACGACGTCTCGGCCTACATCCCCACCAACGTGATCTCCATCACCGATGGGCAGTGCTTCCTCGAGACCGACTTGTTCAACTCGGGTGTCCGGCCAGCCATCAACGTCGGTATTTCAGTGTCGCGAGTCGGTGGCTCGGCTCAGCCGAAGGCGATGCGCAAGGTGGCGGGGTCGCTGCGGCTGAACCTGGCACAGTTCCGTGAACTGGAAGCGTTCTCGGCCTTCGGCTCCGACCTCGACAAGGCATCGAAGGCCCAACTCGAACGTGGGGCTCGACTGGTTGAGCTGCTCAAGCAGCCGCAGAACTCGCCGTTCCCCATGGAGAAGGCCGTGGTCTCGATCTGGGCCGGCACGACCGGTGAACTGGATGAGGTTCCGGTGGAGGACATCAAGCGCTTCGAAGCGGACTTCTTGGATGACCTTGATCGTGCCCACCCCGGGGTGTTGGCCAGCATCCGCGACTCCGGGGAGCTCTCGGACGACACGGTCACCGCGTTGCAGGCTGCGCTAGTCGAGTTCAAAGCAGGCTTCACGACGTCCGAGGGTCACCGTCTGATCAAGGAAGAGCCGGTCGAGGCGCTGCCTGAAGAAGAGATCCGCAAGACCACGATCAAGCGCCCCGTTCGGGCCTAGGGAGAGTTGCAGCATGGGTGCCCAACTTCGGGTCTATCGGCGGCGCATCCGCTCCGTCCAGGCGACCAAGAAGATCACCAAGGCCATGGAACTGATCGCGTCGTCGCGGATTGTCAAGGCCCAGCAGGCAAGTGATGCCGCGCTGCCATACGCGACGGAGTTGATTCGTTCCATTGGCCTGGCTGCGGCCCACACGCCGAACATCAACCACCCGTTGCTCGCTACCGAAGCAACGGTGGAGGGTGAACAGCGTGCTGGCATCCTGCTGATCACCGCCGACCGCGGTCTGGCCGGCGCATACTCGACCAACGCGATCAAGGCTGCCGAACGGCTCGCGGAGAACCTCACCGAACGTGGCGTGACGCCGGTGCCGTATGTGGTCGGACGAAAGGGTGAATCGTACTACCGGTTCCGGGAGCGGCCCATCGAACAATCGTGGACCGGTTTCTCCGACGACCCCAGCTATGACGACGCCCGGGAAATCGCCAAGGTACTGATCGGTGACTTCCTCAAGCCGGACACCGAAGGCGGAATCGACGAGATCCACGTTGTCTACACCCACTTCGTCAACCGGGTGAAGCAGGATGTGCGGGTTCGGCGAGTGCTACCGCTGCGTGTGGTGAATGTTCCGGTCGGGGAAAGCACTGATCCGATCACCGGCGGCGAGGATCACGGCGGCCACGCAGCATTGCCGCTGTACGACTTCGAACCAGGAGTCGAAGCGGTGCTCGACGACCTTCTGCCACGTTTCGGCACGCACTTGGTTTACACCGGATTGCTGCTGTCGGCGGCATCCGAACACGCTGCCCGACAACGCGCGATGAGTTCGGCAACCGAAAATGCCGAGGAACTCATCAAGACCCTCACCAGACAAGCAAACCAGGCCCGTCAGGCCGAGATCACCCAGGAGATTAGCGAGATTGTCGGCGGCGCCGATGCTCTTGCCTCCGCGAACGCAGGGAGCTGACACAAGCAATGACCGCCGAGACCATCACCACCACGGCTGACGCCCCCGCTGGGAGCGTGGGCCGCGTCGCCCGGGTCACCGGCCCGGTTGTGGACGTGGAATTCCCCAGCGAGGGCATGCCCGAGCTTTACAACGCCCTGACCGTCGAAATCGACCTGGGTGAAGTCGTCGAGGGCGAGAGCACGCGACGCCTCCTCACGCTCGAAGTTGAGCAGCACATTGGCGACAACCTGGTGCGCGCGATCTCCATGCAACCCACCGACGGCCTAGTGCGCGGCGCACCTGTGCAGGACACCGGGATTCCGATTTCGGTGCCGGTTGGTGACGTCACCCTGGGGCACGTGTGGAACACCCTGGGCGTGCCGCTCGACGCCGATGCAGCCAGCCTCGACATCAAGCAGCGTTGGCCCATTCACCGACTCGCCCCGAGTTTTGACCAGTTGGAGGCGAAGACCGAGGTCTTCCAAACCGGCATCAAGGTCATCGACCTGCTCACCCCGTACGTGAAGGGTGGAAAGATCGGTTTGTTCGGTGGTGCCGGTGTGGGCAAGACGGTGCTGATCCAGGAGATGATCTACCGGGTTGCGGAGAACTTCGGTGGTGTCTCGGTGTTCGCGGGTGTGGGGGAGCGGACCCGTGAGGGCAACGACCTCTTCCTGGAGATGACCGAATCCGGCGTCATCAACAAGACCGCACTGGTGTTCGGTCAGATGGATGAGCCGCCGGGCACCCGGCTGCGGGTCGCGTTGAGCGCGCTGACCATGGCGGAGTACTTCCGCGATGTGCAGAAGCAGGACGTGTTGTTGTTCATTGACAACATCTTCCGCTTCACCCAGGCCGGCTCGGAGGTCTCGACGCTGCTGGGTCGGATGCCGTCGGCGGTGGGCTACCAGCCGACACTGGCCGACGAGATGGGTCAGTTGCAGGAGCGCATCACGTCCACGCGTGGTCACTCCATCACGTCGCTGCAGGCGATCTACGTGCCTGCGGACGACATCACCGACCCCGCGCCGCACACCACCTTCGCTCACCTCGACGCGACCACGGTGCTCAGCCGGCCGATTTCCGAACTCGGTATCTACCCTGCGGTGGACCCGCTGGACTCGACCTCGCGCATCCTCGACCCGCACATCGTGGGAGACGAGCACTACGCCGTGGCAGCGCGTGTCAAGGAGATCCTGCAGCGCTACAAGGACCTCCAGGACATCATCGCGATTCTGGGTATCGACGAACTGTCCGAAGAGGACAAGGTTCTTGTGGGCCGCGCCCGCCGGATCCAGCGATTCCTGTCGCAGAACATGTTCGTGGCGGAGGCCTTCACCGGCCAGCCCGGTTCGTTCGTTCCAGTCGAGGAGACCATCCGGTCCTTCCGGGCCCTGGCGGACGGTGAGTTCGACGACATCCCCGAGCAGGCGTTCTTCATGTGCGGCGGCATCGAGGATGTCGAGCGCAAGGCCGCCGAGCTCGCCAAGTGACGATGATCCGGAGCGAATGACGATGGCAGAACTCAACGTGCGGCTCGTGGCCACAGACAAGCAGGTCTACACCGGCGCGGCCTCGATCGTGGTGTTTGAGACGCTCGATGGCCAGGTGGGCATCATGCCCCGACATTCGCCGATGATGGCGATCCTCCGGGATGCTCCGGTGTTCATCAAGACCATCGACAACGGTGATCTGTATGCCGCCGTGCATGGCGGCTTCGTCACCGTTGACGGTGACACCGTGATCATTCTGGCGGAGTCGGCGGAGTTGGCCCACGACATCGACACCGACATCGAGCGGAAGGTGGAAGCCGAGATCGGCACCCCGGCCGACGATGACGAGGCATCGAAGGCCCGACTCAAGCGCGCTCAGGTGCGCCTCAGCGTGGCGACGAAGACCACCACGACAAGTTTGCGCTGAACTCGCAGAGGTCTATCCCCAGCGGGTCTATCCGCGTAAACGACACTCGGCCCCGCACCCGAACACCTGGGTGCGGGGCCGAGTGTCGTTGCGCCGTGCCTGAGTTGCAGACGGTGCTGCCGGCGGATCAGCCTTCGTCGGGCTTGCCGCCTTGTTCACGGCCGGGCACCCAGAGCACGTCGCCGTGCTCGGCATTTGCGATCCGGCAGAGGATGAATAGCAAGTCCGACAACCGGTTGAGGTATTGCGCTGGGAGCACGCTCATGCTGGGGCCATGCTCGTGCAGGGCCTCCCAGGTGGTGCGCTCGGACCGACGGACGATCGTGCGGGCGACGTGCAGCAGGGCGGCACCTGAGGTGCCTGCGGGCAGAATGAACGAACGCAGTGGCTCAAGCCGGGCGTTGTATTCGTCGCACGCTTGTTCCAGCCGGGCGATGTATGACTCGGTGATGCGCAGCGGCGGGTATTCGGGATTCGGTACCACCGGGGTGGCCAGGTCAGCGCCAACATCGAAGAGGTCGTTTTGGATGCGGCCGAGGAGTTCGACCACATCGTCGGGAAGGTCACCGAGGGTGAGAGCCACCCCAATGGCAGCGTTGGCCTCGTCGACGTCGGCGTAGGCCGCCAGTCGGGAATCGGTTTTGGACGTTCGGCTCATGTCGGCCAACGCAGTCGATCCGTCGTCGCCGGTGCGGGTGTAGATCCGGGTCAGGTTAACCATGCCTTCACCCTAGGCCCTCACCGCTGGCACACCAGTGCGGAGTCGACACGAGCGGCGAGGTTGGTTTGGGACGCGGCGCTGGCGGGTACTCTGACGAGGTGGAAGCGTTCCTGGTCACCGGCGGCAATCGGCTTTCGGGCACGGTCGAAGTGCCCGGAGCCAAGAACAGTGTGCTCAAACTGATGGCAGCGGCGTTGCTTGCTCGCGGAGCCACGACTATCCGACACGTGCCGGCGATTCTGGACGTCGAGATCATGGCTGAGTTGCTGCGTCGGCTCGGTGCCGAGGTTGACTACCGGCCAGTCGAGGGTGTGCTCGTGATTGACGTGCCCGATGAGGTTGGGCACAAGGCCGATTACGACCTTGTGCGCCGAATGCGTGCCAGCATCGCCGTGCTCGGCCCACTCATTGCCCGCGTCGGTGTCGCAGATGTGGCACTGCCTGGTGGTGACGCGATCGGCTCGCGCGGACTCGACATGCACATTGAGGGTCTGCAGCGGATGGGGGCAGAGTTCGGCAGTGAGCATGGGTTCCTCATCGCACACGCTGAAGGTGGTCTCATCGGGGCCCAGATTTGGCTGGACTTTCCCAGTGTGGGCGCCACCGAAAACCTGGTGATGGCCGCGGTTCTGGCCAAGGGCACGTCGGTGATTGACAATGCCGCTCGGGAGCCGGAGATCGTGGACCTGTGCCAGATGTTGGTCAAGATGGGCGCGGTGATCGACGGAATTGGTTCTGCGACGTTGACCATTGAGGGGGTGGAGTCGCTCCACCCGGTGACCCACGACACTGTGGCAGACCGCATCGTGGCCGGCACCTGGGCCACCATGGCCGCGATCACCCGCGGCGACATCACCATCGACTACGCGACGACCAGCCACCTGGAAATCGCGCTCGACAAGCTGATCACCGCCGGGGCTTCGGTGGAGCAGACCGCACGCGGCTTCCGGGTGCAGATGGACCGCAGGCCAAAGGCAGTGGACATCGTGACGCTGCCGTACCCAGGTTTCCCCACGGATCTGCAGCCGCAGTTCATTGCCCTCAATGCGATCGCCGACGGTGTCTCAATGGTCACCGAGAACCTGTTTGAGGCCCGATTCCGGTTCGTCAATGAGCTCAGTCGCCTCGGGGCCAACGTGCGCACCGACGGTCACCACGCCTTCATCAAAGGCCGCAAGCGGCTCTCCGGCGCACCGGTGGAAGCCACAGACGTGCGGGCCGGGGCCGGCCTGGTGATGGCCGGGCTCGTCGCAGAAGGGGTGACGACAGTGCTGGACGTTCACCACATTGACCGTGGGTACGCCAGATTCACCGAGTTGCTCAGCGGTCTCGGTGGGCAAATCGAAAGAGTTCACGTCGACGCCCTAGCCACCGCCTAACCCAAGTTCAGGCCGAATCGCTTCGGTTAGTGACCGATGAGGCTTCGGGCTTTGCTCTCGTCGGCTGGCCACACCATGACTCTGGGTCCGTCCAGGGTCTGGGCCAGCGTCGCTTTCACCCCGGCGTCTTCCAACGTGCGGCGTTGGATCTCGCCTTCGATGTAGGACTCAGGGCGGCTCACCACGACCAGCAGGCCGTAGTCGGTTTCGGCGCTAGGAGTTGGCGCTGGTGCGACTACGGACGATCCCCGGCGGGAGGACCAGCGCAGAATGAGCACCAGAACGCCGATCCCGGCAATTGCGACCAAGGGACCGAAGAAGTAGGAATAGGACTGCCAAGCGGGCACGGCTTAAGTGTGGACCTCCACGCGGCCGCCCGCCAGACGAGTAGCCTCACCTGCTGCGGCGCTCAGGCGTCCGTACCTGCGGGCGGTCGCGGCTGGTGGCTTGGTTACCCTTCAGTAGGGACGATGACACCGGTCCCGCAGGGATGCATAGAAGGGCGATCGATGAGCGCAGTAGCAGTTGTCGGAGCAGGCCTCATGGGTGCGGGGATCGCCCAAGTTTCGGCCGCGGCCGGGTATGACGTCACTCTGCTGGACACCACTGAATCGGCTTTGACGCGGGCGGCAGACCAAATCGCAGCGTCCTACGCCAAGTTTGTGGACAAAGGCACCATGACCGCCAGCGACCGCGACGCTGCGCTGGACCGGATCACCACCGCGACTGACTTGCACGCCGCAGATTCTGCCGACCTCATCGTGGAAGCCGTGTTCGAGAACGTGGACGTGAAGAAGGAAATCTTCACCACGCTCGACCAGGTCGCCAAGCCGGATGCCGTGCTCGCCACGAACACCTCGGCGATTCCCATCACCACCATCGCCGCGGTCACCTCGCGTCCCGAATCTGTGGTGGGTACGCACTTCTTCTCCCCGGTGCCGCTGATGAAACTCTGTGAGTTGGTGCGTGGCTACAAGACCTCCGACGAGACTCTGCAGCGGGCACGTGACTTCGCCGAAGGAGTCGGCAAGACCGTAATTGTGGTGAATCGTGACGTTGCTGGCTTCGTCACCACCCGGCTGATCTCGGCGCTGGCGATGGAAGCAGCTGCGCTGGTGGAGGCTGGTGTCGCCACCGCCGAGGATGTCGATATCGCCTGCCGCCTCGGTTTCGGCCACGCCATGGGTCCGCTGCAGACCGCAGACCTGACCGGCGTGGACATCCTCACCAACGCCAGTTCGAATATCTACGCCGACACCCAGGACGAGAAGTTCGCGCCGCCGGAGTTGCTGCGCCGGATGGTCGCGGCAGGCGACCTAGGGCGCAAGTCCGGCAAGGGCTTCTACACCTATGACTGAGCGCCACCACCAACCACACAGCTGCCGCGCCCGGGGTGCGGTTGAGGAGGAACGAGCCAGCGATGACTGAACGCAGCAAGGACCGGCCATGGTTGATGCGCACCTACGCGGGCCACTCGTCGGCCACAAAATCCAATGAGTTGTACCGGAGGAACCTAGCCAAGGGCCAAACCGGGCTGTCGGTGGCGTTCGATCTGCCGACCCAGACCGGCTATGACCCGGACAGCGTCCTCGCGCGTGGGGAAGTCGGCAAGGTGGGTGTCCCCGTCGCTCACGTGGGCGACATGCGGGCCCTGTTTGACTCGATCCCGCTGGGCGAGATGAACACCTCGATGACGATCAACGCCACAGCCATGTGGTTGTTGGCGCTCTACCAAACCGTGGCCGAGGAGCAGGGTGCGACGCCAGCGCAACTGCAAGGCACCACCCAGAACGACATCATCAAGGAATACCTGTCGCGCGGCACCTACGCGTTCCCCCCAGGTCCTTCGCTGCGGTTGATCACCGACATGATCTCGTACACGGTCACCACCATCCCGAAGTGGAATCCGATCAACATCTGCTCGTACCACCTGCAGGAAGCCGGAGCCACCCCGGTGCAGGAGATCGCATACGCGATGTCGACCGCGATCGCGGTGCTCGATGCAGTTCGTGATGCCGGCCAGATTCCGCCGGAGGAGTTTGGCCGAGTGGTCGCGCGAATCTCGTTCTTCGTCAACGCCGGCGTGCGTTTCGTCGAAGAGATGTGCAAGATGCGGGCCTTCGTGCAGTTGTGGGATGAGATCACCCGGGACCGCTACGGAGTCACCGACCCCAAACAGCGCCGATTCCGCTACGGCGTCCAAGTCAACTCGCTGGGGTTGACCGAGGCGCAGCCGGAGAACAACGTTCAGCGCATCGTGCTCGAAATGTTGGCCGTGACGCTCAGCAAGGACGCGCGGGCCCGAGCCATCCAGCTGCCGGCCTGGAACGAGGCGCTGGGGTTGCCGCGGCCTTGGGACCAGCAGTGGTCACTGCGAATCCAGCAGGTGCTGGCCTACGAGTCGGACCTGTTGGAGTACGACGACATCTTTGCGGGCTCCACGGTGGTGGACTCCAAGGTCGCGCAGTTGGTCTCGGCTGCCAGGGAAGAAATCGATCGGGTGCAGGCAATGGGTGGCGCGGTCGCGGCCGTGGAGTCCGGCTACATGAAGCAGCAGTTGGTGTCCTCACACGCCGAGCGTCGGGCGCGTATTGAGGCCGGTCTGGACACGGTGGTGGGGTTGAACAAGTTCACCACCACCGAAGACAACCCGCTCCTCGCCGACCTGGACACGGCCATCCAGACCGTGGACCCGGCTGTCGAAGCTCAGGCAATCGCGGATGTCGAAGCGTGGCGGGCAAGCCGCGATAACGAGGCGGCGGACGCGGCGATGGCTGAACTCAAAGCCGCGGCTGTGACGGATGCCAACCTGATGTCGGCGACTCTGGCCTGCGCTCGTGCGGGAGTCACCACGGGGGAGTGGGCGCAGGCACTGCGCGAGGTGTTCGGGGAGTACCGCGCACCCACCGGTGTCGCTGGCGTCACCGGCGTGCACGAGCCCGACGAATCGATGCTGCGGGTGCGCGAGGCGGTGCGGAGCACTGGTGAGCAACTCGGCGGGAAGGTGCGCTTCCTGGTGGGCAAGCCCGGCCTCGACGGCCACTCCAACGGCGCAGAGCAGATCGCCGTACGTGCCCGGGATGCCGGGTTTGAGGTGGTCTATCAGGGCATCCGCCTCACCCCTGCCCAGATCGTGGCGGCGGCGGTGGAAGAAGACGCCGACGTCGTGGGGCTGTCGATCTTGTCCGGCTCGCACATGGAACTGGTGCCGCAGGTGGTTGCTGGATTGACCGCTGCAGGGCTGGACGATGTGCCAGTCGTGGTGGGCGGCATCATCCCGGAATCCGACGCCGAGGCGCTGCGGGGCTCCGGGGTGGCGGAGGTGTTCACACCGAAGGACTACGACGCCAACACGATCATGCTCAAGGTGGTGCAGGCCGTCCGCTCGGCCAACAATCTGTCCCCGGTCGGTTAGCGTTCGCCGCGACGCTGCCACTTGAACGTCGTCAGCGCCAACACCCCGCCGATCACAGTCCACAGGACCAGCACGAGGGCTACCTGGGGGAGTTCCCAGGATCCTGCCACCTCTTGAGCGGTGAAACTGTCGGGCAGGAACACCGATCGCATGCCCTGTGTGAGCCACTTCAGCGGGAACAGTGAGGCCAGTTGCTGCATCCAATCCGGCAATTGGCTGAAAACGAAGAACACTCCCGAGGTGAACTGCAGCACGAGCACGATCGGGGTCACCAGCGCGGGGGCGCTGCGACCGTTCTTGGGCACCGACGAGAAGGCGATTCCCAGCAACGTGCAGCACACCAACCCCAGCACTGAGATCCAGCCGAAAGTGAACCATTTGAAGGCGCTCGCTGGCAGCGCCAGGCCGTAGAAGAGCATGCCAATCGCCATGAGCAGGATCACCTGCACGACGTAGATCACCACAACCATTCCGACCTTGCCCACGAAGTAGGCGGACTTGGGCATGGGGCTGCCCTCAAGGCGTTTGAGAGTGCCGTCATCGCGCTCCTGCGGGATGCCGATGGCGAGGTTCTGGAAAGAGGTATAGACCACGCCGGAGGCGATCATGCCGGCGACGAAGTACTGGCTGAACGTGACGCCGGGTGCGATCTCGGTGTTGAACACCGACCCGAACACCACCAGCAGCAGCATCGGCAACGCGAAGGTGAAGACCGCGGCCTCCTTGTCACGGAAGAACTGACGCAGCTCAATGCCGATGCGTTTGAAGCCGATTGCGGTGGCGCTGGGCAGTGCGGCCGCGGGCCGTTTTCCGGAGGTGGTTTCGATGGTGCTCATGCGAGCAGTTCCCCTTCCCGTGCGACGTCCTCATCCGTGCCGATTTCGGCTCCCACCAATTCCAGGTAGGTGTCCTCCAGTGTTGGTCGGCGGACGATGAGCTCGGGAACCTCGCCGCCGAACTCGGATGCCAGCCTGGTCACCAACGCCGTGGGCGATTCGGTGATTTCGGAGCGGGGGGTGCCATCGGGGCCGGACCACGTGACGGTCGCTTGACCGGCCTGCCGGCCACCGAGGCGCTCTGGCACATCGCAGGCCAGCACTCGGCCAGCCGCGATGATCGCCACCCGATCGGCCAGCGCTTCGGCCTCCTCCAGGTAGTGCGTCGTGAGCAGGATCGTCGTCCCCTCGTCCTTGAGTGCCTCGATGAGCGCCCAGAATTGGCGGCGCGCCTCGGGGTCGAATCCCGTCGTGGGCTCGTCCAGGAACAGCACATTGGGCCGGCCAATGATCCCCAGAGCCACGTCGAGGCGGCGGCGCTGGCCGCCGGACAGGTCGGTCGAGCGGGCGTTGGCCTTCTCGGTGAGGCCCACTGCTTCAATCACCTCATCCGGATCACGGGGATCGGCGTAATAACTGGCGAAGTGGCGCACTGCCTCGCTGACGGTGAGGTCAGTGAGATCCCGTGATGTCTGCAGCACAATTCCCAACTGCGCCCGCCAGGCCCGCGGCCGGGTGCTGGGGTCGACGCCGAGCACCCACGCTTCGCCGCCGGTGCGATCCCGGTAGCCCTCAAGGATTTCCGTGGTGGTGGTCTTGCCCGCTCCGTTGGGGCCGAGCAGCGAGAAACACTCCCCGGAGTGGATCTCCAGATCGACGCCGCGCACCGCCTCGACGTCCCCGTAGGTCTTGCGCAGGTCGATGGTTCGGATCGCGATGTCGGATGGCATGGGTCCCAGTCTGCCGGGGACGCCCCCACATTCGCCGGATAGCCTGGCCGCATGCGACTGTTGATCGCGGATTGCCAGGTGGACTACGCGGGGCGTCTTGCCGCCCATTTGCCGCTTGCTACCCGTTTGATCCTGCTCAAGGCCGACGGGTCAGTGTCGGTGCATGCCGATGACCGTGCGTACAAGCCGCTGAACTGGATGAGTCCACCCTGCACCTTGACCATCGAAGCCGGCGAGGGCGTCGGGGACTCTGCAGCGCCGGACTTCGACATCGTCTGGCGGGTGGTGAACAAGGCCGGCGAGGAGTTGCGCATCAGCATCGCCACGGTGCACGCCGATGTGAACCACGAACTCGGCCCCGATCCCGGGTTGGTCAAGGACGGGGTCGAGTCGCACCTACAGGAGTTGCTCGCGCTGCACGTGGAGACCCTGGGGGAGGGCTGGCAGTTGGTTCGCCGGGAGTTTCCGACCGCCATCGGGCCGGTCGACTTGTTATGCCGCGACTCCCAGGGAGCGGCGGTAGCGGTGGAAATCAAACGCCGTGGGGAAATCGACGGAGTGGAACAACTCACCCGCTACCTCGATCTGCTCAATCGGGATCCGATGCTGGCGCCGGTGGCGGGGGTCTTTGCGGCGCAGGAGATCAAACCGCAGGCTCGCGTGCTCGCCGAGGATCGTGGGATTCGTTGCGTAGTGCTCGACTATGACGACCTGCGTGGCATTGACGATCCAACGCTGCGGCTGTTCTGATCCGGCTGCAGGGGGTCCCGCCAGGCGTGTCGGGTCGTGATGGAACACTGGCATCAGACCGGAAGGCCGGGCAATAACTCGTTGGAGGCTAAAGCATGTCGGCGATTGAATCGGTGGGGTTGGCAGGTTTCGGAACGATGGGTTCGGGTGTTGCGGAGGTGGTCGCCCGCGCTGGAATCCCAGTGATTGCCTATGTGCCGAATCCGCGCGCCGAGGCCATTGGCCAAGCGCGCCTGGAGTTCTCCACCGAACGCGCCGTGGAGCGTGGAAAGCTCTCTGAAGAAGAGCGCCAGGCCATGTTGGCCCTGGTCACCACCACCACCAACGCCGCCGACCTCGCCAACGTCGACCTCGTGATCGAGGCCGTGCCTGAGAATCTTGCGCTGAAGAAGGAAGTCCTGGCCGAACTCGACGCCGTGGTCAAGCCGGAGGCGATCTTCGCCTCCAACACTTCTGCGCTGCGGATCACCGAAATGGCCGTGGCCACCGAACGCCCGAGTCGGGTGATCGGCATGCACTTCTTCAACCCCGCACCGGTGCTGGACTTCGTCGAACTCGTGTCCACGGTCGCGACCGACTCCGCGGTGCTTGAGGACGCCAGGCAGTTTCTGGACCGACTCGGTCGTGCCGTGGTGGAGGTCAAGGATCGGCCTGGGTTCATCGCCAACGCGCTGCTGTTCGGCTACCTCAACCACGCCGTGGCCATGTACTCCGAGAAGTACGCCTCCAGGGAGGACATCGACGCGGCCATGCGCTTCGGCTGCGGCTACCCGATGGGCCCGCTGGCGTTGCTGGACCTCATCGGACTCGACACCGCCTACGACGTGCTCGACGCGATGTACCACGACACCCGCGACGTACTGCATGCCCCGGCACCGCTGCTCAAGCAGTTCGTGATGGCCGGTCGTCTGGGGCGCAAGGCCGGCGAGGGCTTCTACACCTATGCCAGCGCCGGGTCCTCGACAGTGGTCGACGACGAACTCACCCCAGGCGCAGCCGGTGACGGTGGCGCCGATCTGCGTCCGGTTTCGCTGGTCGGTGTGGTGGGAACCGGCACCATGGCCTCGGGCATTGTCGAAGTCTTCGCAAAGTCCGGCTACGACGTGATCTTCGTCGCGCGCAGTGAAGCCAAGGTCGAGGGTGTCAAGGCCGCTGTCGCCAAGTCGCTCAACCGGGCAGTCAGCAAGGGCCGGATGACTGAGGAGGCCCGCGATGAGGTGCTGGCACGCATCACCGGCGCCACCGAACGGGAGGCGCTGGCCGACGTCGACATCGTGGTCGAAGCCATCGCCGAAGACCTCGACATCAAACTGGACCTCTTCCGCGACCTGGATCGGATCTGTAAGCCAGGCGCGATCCTGGCCACCACCACGTCATCGTTGCCCGTGATCGCGATGGCTGCGGTCACATCCCGTCCAGCGGACGTGATCGGTATGCACTTCTTCAACCCGGCACCGGTCATGAAACTCGTGGAGGTGGTCACCACCATTTCCACCGCCGACGATGTGACGGCCACTGTGGTGGACCTCACCACAAAGGTGCGCAAGCACCCGGTGCTCTGCGGCGACCGCGCGGGTTTCATCGTCAACGCGTTGCTTTTCCCGTACCTCAACGACGCGGTGCGCATGGTGGAGGCCCACTACGCCACCATCGACGACGTCGACACGGCAATGACCAAGGGCTGCTCTTTGCCGATGGGGCCGTTCGCCCTGCTCGATGTGGTGGGTAACGACGTGTCGCTGGCGATCCAGGAGACGCTGTACCGGGAGTTCCGTGAGCCCGGGTACGCTCCGGCGCCGATGCTTCGGGAGATCGTGACCGCGGGCTACCTGGGTCGCAAGGCGGGCCGAGGGTTCCGCTCCTACGCCCGTTAGTCGCGGCATCGGATCGAAGGCACTGCCACAATCTGCCCATGCCCCGTCGCAACCGCCGGGACCGAGGCGAATCGAGTCCGATTCGATTCGGCGCCAATGAGTGGACCGAGTCCGGACCGCGCGGGGAGTGGACGGTGCGGGCCTTGCGCGGCAATGAAAAGGCCTATGTGTGCCCTGGGTGCAATCAGGTGATTCCAGCGTGGACTTCGCACGTCGTGGCGTGGCGCGAAGACACCTTCTTGGCCGCCGAGGGTCGTCGCCACTGGCACACTCCGTGCTGGCGCCGAGGCGCTCACAGACGGTGATCCACTCGTCGTCGTCGGGTAGCCTGAGGAGTGTGGCGCAACCTTCGGAAATCACGGCGAACTCCGTGCTTCCAGCGCGACGGGAACCGCTGACGCTGGTCACCGCTGACGGTCACCGATTGATCGGTGAGGTTGCGCTGCCGGAACGGCGAGAACCCCGGGCGACGATTGTGTGTCTGCACCCGCTGCCGACCCACGGCGGCATGATGGACTCGCACGTGTTTCGCAAAGCAGCCTGGCGGCTGCCAGCGCTGGCGGACATCGCGGTGGTCCGGTTCAACATGCGCGGCGCAGAGAGTGCCGCGGGTCGCAGCGAGGGTGAGTTTGACCACGCCGGTGGTGAAGGTCTGGACTTGACCGCGGCCGTGGAATGGGTTGCTGGCGCGGATTTGCCTGCTCCATGGCTGGTGGGCTGGAGTTTCGGCACCGACGTGGTGCTCAAGCACGGCTTGCTCGACGGGCTTCCCGGTGCGGTACTACTCAGCCCACCCCTGCGTTACAGCGGCGAGGCCGACCTTCGATCCTGGGCCGCTGATGGCAGGCGAATTGTGGCGTTGGTGCCGGAGCTGGATGACTTTCTCACTCCGGATCAGGCCGAGGTTCGATTTGCCCCGCTCACACAACTCGAACTGGTGGCGGCGCCGGGTGCAAAACATCTGTGGGTGGGTGAGCTGTGGGTTCGATGGGTGCTCGACACGATCGTCGCTGTGGTCGCTCCGGAGGTGACGGTTCCGCTGCCCACCGAATGGGACGGACCCATGACGCGGCACAACGACCTGTTGGGCGGATAGCCATGACACTCACCACCGGCGCAGGGTCTGGGGCGCAGGGTCTAGTTTGATTTAGATGTCCACTTTTCGGTGACCAGGAGGTACAGGATGGGCGAGCGCTTAGCAAACACAAGGGTTTTGGTGACAGGAGCGTCGCGGGGAATCGGGCGAGCAATCGCCGTGACATTCGCGGCCGAGGGTGCGCACGTGATCGCGCTCGCTCGCAACGGCGAACTGCTGGCCGAGGTGGTCGAAGAGATTTCAGCGGCCGGGGGCCACGCGAGTTACGTGGTTTGCGACGTCACCGATGCCGACGCTGTTGCGCAGACCACCGCGGCTATCGTTGCCGACGGTCCGGTGGATGTGCTGGTCAACAATGCGGGCGGCAACTCCTTCTCCGCTCCGTTGGTGATGATGCGACCCAGTGGGTGGACGAAAACGCAAACCCTCAACGTCGACTCGACGTTCTGGATGCTGCAGGGAATCGTGCCAGCGATGGTCAAGGCTGGCCACGGATCCGTGATCAACGTGTCGTCCGTGGCAGGGCTGGCGGGCGCCCCGCTGATGGCCCACTACGGTGCGGCGAAGGCGGCGATCATCTCGCTCACCCGCAGCGCCGCCTTGGAGGTGGCATCGTCTGGAGTTCGGGTGAACGCCTTAGTGCCTGGTTGGGTGGAGACAGACTTGACGGATTTCCTGCGCCACGATGCGTCGGTTGAATCGAGCCTGCTCGATCGGGTGCCCATGCAGCGTTGGGGGACCGCCGACGAGATCGCGGCAGCGGCGATGTTCTTGGCCAGCAAAGAGTCGTCGTTCATGACGGGTCAGACGCTGGTGGTAGACGGCGGCCTTTCGGTGATGCCCTAGTGGCTACCATCGCGCTGCTGCACGCCTTTCCGCTTGGCCCGGCGATGTTCGACGCCCAACGTCGAGCCCTCACCGCTGCCGGACACGAGGTGGTGGTGCCGGACCTGTTGTCGCCGCAGCGGTCGTACTCGTCCGAGCCAGACCTCCATTCAATGGCCCGCTACGTCGTCGACGTGATGACTGAACACGGTCATCGGAACTTCGCGGTCGCCGGACTGTCGATGGGGGGCTACGTCGCCATGGCGCTGTTGCGCATTGCGGCGGCTCGCATTGATGGTTTGGCGCTCCTGGACACCCGCTCCTCCGCGGACACCGACGCGGGGGCCCGTGCCCGCTTCGCCTACGCGGACCGGGTCGAGGCAGAAGGTATGGGCTGGGTGCCCGAGGCGACACTCGATTCGTTGCTGGGAGAAACCACCCGTGAATCACGCCAGGTAGTCGTGGATCGGGTGCGGGGTTGGATCGAGTCCGCAGACCCCACCATGGTGGCCTGGGCCCAACGGGCGATGGCTGAACGGCCGGATTCACTGCCCGAATTGCAGATCTTCCGGCAGCCTTCGTTGGTGCTTGTGGGTCAGGAAGACACCCTCACCCCGATTCCGGATGCCCTGGTGATCGCGGAGGCCCTCGGCGGGGCGCCACTGGCGCAGGTCAGCGGCGCCGGGCACCTCAGTAGCGTCGAGACTCCCAACAAGGTTTCCGACATGCTCACCACATGGGCCGAACGATTGGCTTGACGGGCGCCAGGGTGGTCAATTGGCCATAGCACACAGCGCGTCGGAGGTGGTCCGGAGGCGGTCCACCTTCTAGAGTTGCCGGAGTCGATGGAGGTTGACCTAATGACGTCTACTGCGGTTCCCCGCACGTCGACGTCTGCCCGCCTGCGTCCAACCGGCGGGACCTCGCAGCCAGAGGCTGCTAGAGCACGCTCACGCTACTACCTCGACCGGCCTGCCCCGCCGATGGGTTACGTGCCGGGACTCGACGGCATCAGGGCACTGGCAGTGCTCGGGGTGTTGGTGTTCCACGGCAATTCCTCATGGCTGCCGGGCGGGTTCTTAGGCGTCGATGTCTTCTTCGTGCTGTCTGGTTTTCTCATTTCCACGATCTTGCTCGAGCAGTTGAGTCTGCGCGGTCGAATCGACTTCGGTGTCTTCTACCGGCATCGAGTTCGCAGGCTGTTGCCGCCGCTGCTGGCGATGATCGCGCTTTCTGCGGTGCTCGTGGCGCTATTTGCCCACGACGCCGCCGCTCAGTTCCGGCGCACGGTGCTGCCGTCGTTGTTCTACGTTGCCAACTGGGCCTTCATCAACGACGAACTGTCGTACTTCGAGGAAATCGGCCGGCCCGCGGTGCTCCAGCATCTGTGGTCGCTGGCCATCGAGGAGCAGTTCTACTTGCTGTGGCCAGTGGCGCTGCTGTTCATCTATCGCCGTCGCGGTCGACTCGGGGTTGGCCGAGTGGCCTTTGCGATTGCGCTGGGATCGACGCTGCTGATGGCTGTGCTGTCACTCGTGTGGGGCATGCCAGGACAGTCAGATGCCAGCCGGTTGTACTTCGGAACGGACACCCACGCCATGGGGCTGCTGGTGGGCGCCGCGTTGGCCGCGGTCTACCGGCCCGGTGCGCTACCTCGCGATCTTCCTCGAATTCGACGATTGGCCCTCACCGGCGTCGGGGTGGCGGCCACGCTGTTCGTGCTGTTCGCCTACGCCAACGTCACCGAACAGGGAAGTTGGCTGTACCGAGGCGGATTCGTGGTGTTCGCCCTGGCCACTGCGGTGATGATTGCGGTGGTCGCGCACCCGGCTGCGCTGCTCGGCGGGGTTTTCGGCAACGCCGCGATGCGGTACATCGGCACCCGCTCCTACGGGCTCTACCTCTACCACTGGCCGATCTTCGTGGTGCTGCGCCCCGAGGTAGACGTGCCACTGGGGACCTTCGGCACTTTCGTGCTGCGGGTGGCTTTGACGTTCGCCGTCGCGGAAGTTTCCTACCGCTACCTCGAGATGCCGTTCCGACGCGGCACCGCCTTGCCGGCTATGAAGCGCTGGATCGCCTCGGCCGCCTCACCAAACCGGAGGATCGCAATCGTTGCGGGGACCACGACGGCGGTCACTGTCGCGGTGGTGGCCACCATCATCACCGCGAGTGCGCCCACCGCCGAGGACTACCTGGGCGGACGCACTGAGGTGAACGCCGCGCCCCTGGTGGAGGTCGGCCAACTCACCTCGCCGGGAGCCGCTGTTGCTGTTGCTGATGCCCCCTCCGAGCCGCCACCGGCGCCCAGCGAGCCGATCACAGCGGGCACCCCCATGACCGTGGTCGGGGACTCACTTGCGGTAGGTGCCGTAGACGGATTGGTAGCGCTGATGCCGGCGACCACAGTTGATGCCGCGGTGAGCCGGCAGGCACCTGAAGTATTCGATCGGCTGACGCAGCGCCACACCGCTGGCCAACTCGACTCCGTGGTGGTGATTCAGACCGGCACCAACGGGGTGGTGGCGGACGACCAACTACGCCAGACGTTGGAGCAACTGTCGGATCGCCAACGGGTGGTGCTGGTGACCTCGCACGGGCCTCACTGGTGGCAGGTCCAGGCCAACGAAACCCTCGCCGCAGTCGGCGCGGAGTTCCCCAACGTGCGAATCGCTGATTTCGCCTCGGCGGCCAATGGCCGCAGCGACTATTTCGTCGAGGACGGAGTGCACCTGACGCCCGTCGGTCTGGACGCCTATACGCAGTTGATCACGTCGACCGTGCAAGCTCCCTGATGGCACGAAACTGATGGTCAGTTTCGGCGCGCCGCTGCTGCAGGCCGACAGCGTGGTGGTGATTCGAGGGGAGCGCACCCTCCTCGACGACGTGAGCCTGGGTGTGAGCGCTGGCGACCGGATCGGTGTGGTGGGGCGCAATGGCGCGGGCAAGTCGACGCTGCTGGACGTGCTGTGCGGATCTGGCGAGCTGACTTCCGGCCGAGTGGTGCGTAGTCGTGGGGTGACCGTGGCCCGAGTCGCCCAGCATGATCGACTGCCACCGGGCAGCGTGCTGGCCGGCATCGTAGGGAGTGTGCCGGAGTCAACCTGGGCGTCGGATCCACGGATCCGAGCGATCGTCGAGGGCTTGTTTGGTTCGATACAGGCGCCGATCCTTGCCAAGGATTCCGGAGACCTAAGCGGTGGCGAGGCGCGACGCGCAGCACTTGCGGCTGCGTTGGCCGCCGACGCCGACGTATTGATTCTTGACGAGCCCACCAACCATCTCGATCTGGCCGGTGTGCGCTGGCTGGCTGGCTACACCCGCGGATTGCCCAAGTCGAGATCGGTGGTGGTGGTGACCCACGACAGGTGGTTCCTGGACGATGTCACCACTCGCACCTGGGAAGTTCACGACGGGGTTGTCGACAGCTATGAGGGCGGATACGCCGCGTATGTGCTCGCCAAGGCCGAACGTCAACGTCAAGGAGAGGTTGAGAATGCCCGGCGCGCCAACCTGGTGCGTAAGGAACTGGCATGGTTGCGGCGCGGGCCGCCGGCGCGCACGTCAAAGCCGAAGTTTCGGGTGGATGCCGCGAACGCGCTGATCGCCGACGAACCCCCAGCCCGGGATGCCTTGAAGTTGCGGACGGTGGCTGCAGCCAGGCTGGGCAAGAAAGTGCTGGAGCTCAAGGACGTGTCATTGGCCCCGGCTCCGGGGGTTGAACCGGTGGTCGAATCGGTCACGCTCCAACTCGGCCCGGGCGATCGGGTGGGCATAGTGGGGCCAAACGGAGCGGGGAAAACCACCCTGGTGCGGTTGATATCCGGTGCCGGTTCGGTGGTCACCGCGGGGACAGTGGATCGCGGCGTCACAGTGGTTCCCGGGGCGCTGGAACAGCAACTGCGCGAAGTCGACGCCCAGACCCGGGTGCTGCCCTGGCTGACCCAGGTGGGCAACCGGGTGACGGTGACCTCGGGTGAGGAGCTCACGCCGTCGCAGTTGCTGGATCAGTTTGGTTTCGCCTCGGATACGGCCTGGAAGCGTTTGGGTGAGCTCTCAGGTGGTGAAGTCCGGCGGCTGTTTCTGCTGCGAATGCTGCTGGCCGGGCCAAACCTGATAGTGCTTGATGAACCTACTAACGACCTCGACATCGAAACGCTGACTGTCACTGAGGATCTGCTGGATTCCTGGCCCGGCACGTTGGTGGTGGTGTCACACGATCGCTATTTCCTGGAGCGAGTGTGCGATGACATCTACCTGGTGGCCGATCGAGAACTCCGACACCTGCCCGGTGGCGTCGATGAGTACCTGACCTTGCTTGCGGCTGGCCTGGGCACGGCCGCTTCCCCAGGTTCGGATGCCTCGGAACCCCGTTCCGCGGTCCCGACTCCGACGGTATCGGTCGCTTCAGCGGGAGGCCCTGCGCCCGCTGCGGCCGAGGTGCGCGCCGCCCGCAAGCGGATGCAAGCGGTGGAGCGCCGACTGTCCACAATCGACACTTCGGCCGAGCGGGTTCACGCCCAGATGGTCGAGGCTGCGACGGACCCCGAGGCGCTTGCCCCCCTCGTGGAACGCCTCGCCACACTCGAAGTTGAGCGGGAGGCCCTCGAAGCCGAGTGGCTGGAACTCGCTGACACCGCTGGCTGAGCCTTACGCTGCTCGGCCCCTGGCACGCGCTGGGGCGGGCAGGTCATACCCGCCCGCCCCAGCCACAGTGTTCCGGTCAGACGTCGTCCGGTCAGACGTCGCGGAACCGGTTGATCTCGTCGATGTGCGCCGCGCGCATCTCCTCATCGCGCACACCGAGACCCTCTTCGGGGGCGAGCGTCAGGACGCCGACCTTGCCCTGGTGCAGGTTGCGGTGCACGTCGTAGGCGGCCTGCCCGGTGTCTTCCAGTGCGTACACCTTCGACAGGGTCGGGTGGATCATCCCCTTTTCGATCAGCCGGTTGGCTTCGTAGGCCTCCCGGTAGTTGGCGAAGTGCGAGCCGATGATGCGCTTGAGGTTCATCCACAGATAGCGGTTGTCGTATTCGTGCATGTAGCCCGAGGTCGACGCACAGGTGACGATCTTGCCGCCCTTGCGGGTGACGAACACCGAGGCGCCGAAGGTCTCACGGCCGGGGTGTTCGAAGACGATGTCGATGTCCTCACCGCCGGTCAGTTCGCGGATGTCCTTGCCGAATCGCTTCCACTCGCGCGGGTCCTGCACACCCTCGTCGGTCCAGAACTTGTAGTCGCGTTCCCGGCGGTCGATCACCAACTCGGCACCCATCGAGCGCACGATTTCGGCCTTCTCGGGGCTGGAAACGACGCATACCGGGATGGCGCCACCGTTGAGGGCGTATTGGGTGGCGAACGCGCCGAGGCCGCCGGAAGCGCCCCAGATGAGCACGACGTCACCCTGCTTCATGTTGCCACCGTTTTCGCTGACCAGCTGACGGTAGGCGGTGGAGTTGACCAGACCGGGGCTGGCCGCTTCCTCCCATGACAGGTGCTTCGGCTTCGGCATCAGCTGGTTGCTCTTGACGATCGCCAGTTCAGCCAAACCACCGAAGTTGGTCTCGAAACCCCAGATGCGCTGCTCGGGGTCCATCATGGTGTCGTTGTGTCCAGCTGGCGATTCCAATTCGACCGACAGGCAGTGGGCGACGACCTCATCGCCAGGCTTCCAGGCGTTGACTCCCGGACCTGTGCGGAGCACGACGCCGGCGAGGTCGGAGCCGAGGATGTGGTACGGCAGGTCGTGGCGCTTGGCCTCGGCGTGGCTGCGGCCGTAGCGCTCGAGGAAGCCAAAGGTGCTGACCGGCTCGAAGATGGACGTCCACACGGTGTTGTAGTTGATGGCGCTTGCCATCACCGCGACGAGCGCCTCACCCGCGGCCAGTGGCGGTACCGGCACATCGTCGAGGTGCAGCGACTTGCGCGGGTCCTTGTCCCGGGAGGGGACGTCGGCGAACATGTCCTGCTCGTCCTTGTGGACCGTGATCCCTCGGTAGGACTCGGGAATCTCGATGTTCGCGAACTCTTCGGCCGGGGTGTCGCCGGCCATGATCGCGTCGCGGATGTCATCCATCACTGCCTCCTCGCAGTCGTGCGGTGGTCTTGATCTGTGGTTGAGTCAGGTGCCAGAAGCACGAGATAGGTGAAAAATACTTCATGTGTTGTCGCGGTTTTCAGTGGCCCTCGGCGGTTGGCTCCACCAGCTCCATGAGCACCCCGCCGCAGTCCTTCGGGTGGCAGAAGTTCACTCGCGAGCCGGCAGTGCCGCGCTTGGGGGTTTCGTAGAGCACCCGGACTCCGGCGGCACGCAGAGTGTCGGCGGCGAGGTCGATGTCGGTGACCCGAAGTGCCATCTGCTGGATCCCCTCGCCATTGCGAGCCAGGAACTTTCCGATCGGGGAGTCCTCGCGCAGGGGCGCAAGCAGTTGGATGCATGATCCGGAGTCCCCAACGGCCATCATCGCCTCGCGGACGCCTTGCTCCTCGTTGACCTCCTCGTGAATCATCTTCATCCCGAAGGCGCGGGCATAGAAGGCAATCGCGGTATCCAAGTCGGCGACTGCAAGGCCGACGTGGTCGATCGCGGTGACGTAGGGGGCGACTTCGGGTGGGACGGTCATGATGGCTGCTTCTCCTTGGCTGGTGTGGGCGCGGCGGCCCGCGGCTGCAGGGGTCGCGGTTGAACCGTGCCGTTATCACGAGTGCTACGGGGCGGCGGTGTGCGGCCATCCCCTGCTGGTTATCGTTGCAGGCACACTTGTTCAGCCGTTCAGCGGAGGTCGACCATGTCCGGGAATGTCATCGTTGCAGGCGCACGTACCCCCATGGGGCGCCTATTGGGTTCGCTCAAGTCGCGCTCGGCGGCGCAACTCGGTGGGGTGGCTATCGCCGGCGCTTTGGACCGAGCTGGAGTGGCTCCAGACCAAGTCGACTACGTGATCATGGGCCATGTGCTGCAGGCCGGTACCGGGCAGATCACTGCCCGGCAGGCGGCCGTGGAAGCCGGCATCCCCATGAGCGTGCCAGCACTGACCATCAACAAGGTGTGCCTCAGCGGCATCGACGCCATCGCGCTGGCCGATCAACTCATCCGTGCGGGCGAGTTTGAGGTCGTCGTTGCCGGTGGCATGGAGTCGATGACCAACGCCCCGCACCTGCTGATGGGTTCACGGGAGGGCGTGAAGTACGGCGACTGGTCGGCAATCGACTCATTGGCCTTCGACGGTCTGACGTGTGCCTTTGACCAGTGCGCGATGGGCGAATCGACCGAGAAGTACAACTCCCGGTATTCGTTTGGTCGCGCCGAGCAGGACGCCTTTGCGGCCGCGTCCCACGAGCGGGCGGCTGCGGCGCAGAAGTCCGGCGCGCTTGGTGAGGAGATCGTTGCGGTGTCGATTCCGCAGCGCCGTGGTGAGCCGCTGGTGGTGGAGGCGGACGAGGGCATCCGCCCAGAAACCACTGCCGAGTCGTTGGGCAAATTGCGTCCGGCGTTCGCCAAAGACGGCACCGTGACTGCCGGAAACGCCTCCCAGATCTCTGATGGCGCGGCGGCTGTGGTGGTCATGAGCAAGGCCAAGGCTGAGGAACTCGGCCTTGAGTGGCTTGCCGAGATCGGCGCCCACGGTGTTGTTGCCGGGCCCGATGCGTCGCTGCACCTGCAACCAGCCGAGGCAATTCTGGCTGCCTGCGCCAAGCAGGGGATCACCCCGGCGGATCTGGACGTGCTGGAAATCAACGAGGCCTTCGCTGCGGTCGGTCTGGCATCGACCGAGAAGTTGGGCGTGGACCCAGAGGTCGTCAACGTCAACGGCGGTGCGATCGCGCTAGGCCACCCGCTTGGCATGTCGGGTGCCCGGATCGTGCTGAGCCTGGCGCTAGAGCTGCGCCGCCGTGGTGGCGGTACCGGTGCTGCGGCGCTGTGTGGTGGCGGCGGTCAAGGCGACGCTTTGATCATCACCGTTCCCGCTGCGGAGTAGGCGTGCGGCGGTACGGCGATGTACCGGATCTGGTGACGCGGGCACGGCGCGGCGAACCCCGCGCCGTCGCCCGGCTCATCTCTATGGTCGAAGATTCCTCGCCACAGTTGCGCGAGGTCGCGGCGGCTTTGGCGCCCTATGCGGGCCGCGCACACATCGTCGGCTTGACCGGATCACCCGGCGTTGGCAAGTCCACGACCACCTCCGCGCTGGTTTCGGCCTATCGGGCGCAGGGCAAACGGGTGGGAGTGCTGGCGGTGGATCCGTCGTCGCCGTTCTCCGGCGGAGCCCTGCTGGGCGATCGGATCCGGATGCAAGATCACGCCCTGGACCCTGAGGTGTTCATTCGGTCCATGGCCTCCCGCGGACACTTGGGCGGTCTGGCCTGGTCGACCCCGCAGGCGTTGCGAGTGCTTGACGGAGCCGGCTGCGAGGTGATTCTGGTGGAAACCGTGGGGGTGGGGCAGTCCGAGGTGGAAGTCATCGGGGTGGCCGACACGGTGGTGGTGCTGCTCGCACCGGGAATGGGTGATGGCATCCAGGCGGCAAAGGCGGGGATCCTGGAAATTGGTGACGTGTTCGCGGTCAACAAAGCCGACCGGGACGGCGCCGATGCCACCGCCCGGGAACTGCGCCACATGATCGGTCTGGGTGAGCGCGCGGCTGGCGCCTGGCGGCCTCCAGTGCTGAAGATGATCGCAGCGCGAGGTGAGGGCATCGACGAGTTGGTGGCAGCGATCGACAAGCACCGGGTGTGGGCGTTGGAGTCCGGTGCCGGTCTGGTGCGCCGGGAGCGGCGGGCAGCCGAGGAGATCGAGGCGCTGGCGATGGAGTCGGTGCGGCGGCGTTTGGTGGCTGATCGGACAGTCCTGGGTGGGCTGGCCGCCGATGTGGCCGCAGGGCTGGAAGATCCGTACGTTGCAGCGGATCGGTTGCTGGCCGCGGGTGGTTTCTGACCGGCTCAGTGGAGTCGGCGGGGTCGGGTCTCGCCTGGGGCAGTCAGCCCAGCACCTCCCCATGGCGGACGCGGCGCAGCACCGCACTGGCGTCCTGCCGCAGTTCCCGCACCTTTTCTGGTGTCCATGAGCTACGTGGTCGCTCCGAATACACCGCCATCGTGGGGGTGCTGGCGGGCGCTCGGAATGCAGTGCGTGCGCGGGGCGCCGGTGACCACGCCGTTTGACGCAGAGGGTGACCAGACTCTTCGGCCTTGATGTGCGCACCCTGCGTGAGTATCTACGCCACGAGCAAGCAACTAGGCAACGCCTTTGCCAGGGGCAAGGCAGTGCAGGGGCAACAGTCCGGCTTGTCCGAACACCTCGGCGCGAGGGGGTGATTGACATGAACATCGACCACGAGTCGTGTGGCGCGCATGCTCACCGAAGTTGGCGCACGCCCGGTGCGTCAGCCCAGGCGCGATCCGCGGTCAGGACCAGCTCCCCGGTCCGGTGTCCGAGTGCCAAGCAGAGACGGTCACCGAGGGAGAGTCCCTCCCCGCGGCGCCAGCGTCGAGCGGCCCATTCTGCGTCCTGCGCGGTGACGGGGTCGAGGGTCAGCCCGTGGGACATCAGCAAGGCGCGGGCACGGTCCCAGTCGCCGCCGGCCGCGATGACCTGCTGGGCGACTTCGCTCCAGTTGGCCGTGCAGCAGCGGCCCTGTTGGTTTGCTAGTTCGGCCTCCACAGTTTCGGCCCCAGGCTCACCGCCCAGGTAGGCGAGCAGCGCGGACGCGTCGAAAACTGTCATGCGGAGTCCTCGGCGGACGCTGTCGCCCGGCGCTCGGCGAGCAGTTGGCCGACAAGGTCCCTGCCTTGCAGGTCCGAGCGGACGAGGTCGCGCAACTGGGTCTGGGTGAGCATGAGGAGACCGCCTGGGGTCTCGACGAAGATGATGGGCTGTCCCTCGTGCAGACCGACCCTTGCACGGAGATCGGCGGGTATAACGAGCCGACCGCGATCGCCCATCGAGGCGAGGTGTGTCCCACTCATGCTCTGACCGTACCACTCGATAAGTCCTAAGTGGTACGTCGTGGACTCGGGCGGGAGGCCTGCGACCGATGGCGGCAACCGAAGACGAGACTTCGCCGTGACTTCAAGACGCAGCCCCGCTGACTGGCAGGGTTCTCATCGACGGCCGATTTCGGTCAAGCGGGCCATGGGGGTGGCTAGGGTATTCGGGGTTCGTGCGGAAAGGCTATCGGCGGGTGGATGGCGCCGGTGGCCTCCGGATCATGAAGATTGGGCGCGACTCGCCGCGACTCAGGGCTCTCCAGCATGATCAGGAGGCACCAGACGCCATGGGTCCAGGGGAGGGGCCCCGCGTTTGCCCCCGGCGGACCAAGATCGGGACTTCGGCGTGCATGGACGGACGCTGCGCGGCGTGACGTCGACAAGGGGCGCTTGCGTCAATTTGCAGCGAACGCACTTTGCAAGTGGCGGAGTCGGCCCTTCTGCTGCCAGCACGTGGACTTCGATCCTGGCTGGGTTGAACGCACCTTCCGGTTGCCGAGCATGTTTCCCACGCCGCACCGCCGGTGGTCACCCCATCGAACCTGCAAACGCACCCACTCAGGCACCACAATCAGACCCATGCTGATCGTTCACGTGGATGTCCACGTTGACCCCGACCGAGTCGACGACTTCCTCGACGCCACTCGCGCCAACGCGGCGGCCTCGCTCACCGAATCGGGCGTGCTGCGCTTCGATGTGGTGCAGGATCTCGCCGACCCCGCGCATGTGGTGCTGGTGGAGGTCTACCGAGATGACGCCGCAGCGTCGGCCCACAAGGAGACCGCGCACTACGCCACCTGGCGCGACACGGTGGCCGATTGGATGGCTCAGCCACGATCCTCGGCGAAGTTCTCCGCTATCGCGCCAGCCGAACCCGGTCGCTGGGCCACCCCCGGATCGTGAATCCGTTCGCGCTGCAACTGCCGTCCCGAATCCGCTTCGGCCCGGGCACTGTCGCTGAAATCCCAGCGGCAGTCGATGACTTCGGCGGCCCGCTACTGGTGATCACCGGATCATCCCCACAGCGGCTGGGCCCGGTGCTCGACGGGCTCGGCGACTTCGACCTGATGCCGGTGGCGGGGGAGCCCACCGTGGATGATGCCCGGGCGGCTGCCGAGTTGGGTCGCGCAGCGGGTGCGCGGGTCGTGCTGGGGATCGGCGGCGGGAGTGCCATCGATCTCGCGAAGGCCACCGCGATGCTGCTCAGCAACTCCGGCGACCCGCTGGATTACCTCGAAGTCATTGGCCGCGGTCAGCCGATCACAGCGCCGTCGGTCCCAATGATCGCGGTACCCACCACCGCTGGTACCGGCGCTGAAGTGACGGCCAACGCGGTGCTTGCGTCCCCGGCCCACGGTGTGAAAGCCAGCTTGCGCAGTCCTTTGATGCTGCCGAGGTTGGCCATCGTGGATCCCGACCTCACCCTCGGTTGCCCGCCGGACGTCACCGCAGCCGCGGGTATGGATGCGCTCACCCAATGCCTCGAACCCTACGTCTCGACCAAAGCCAATCCGGTGACCGACGGGTGGGCGCGTACTGGACTACTGGCCGCCGGCAAGGGACTGCGCGTGGCATATCGCGACGGTTCTGATCGCGAGGCGCGCGGCAACATGGCGCTCGCGAGCCTTCTGGGAGGGCTGGCGTTGGCCAACGCCAAACTCGGAGCGGTGCACGGGTTCGCAGGTGTGCTGGGCGGTATGTCGACTGCGTCGCACGGGGCCCTCTGCGCAGCGTTACTGGTGCCGGTCTGCCGAGCCAATCTGGCTGCCGCCCCGCCAGCTTTGCGGCAACGTTTCGACGAGGTGGCGCAGTGGCTCACCGGCGACCCCGATGCTGAGGCCCCCGACGGTGTGCGGTGGCTGTCCGACACCGTGACTGCTCTTGGCATCCCCTCGCTGGCCACCTGGGGCTTCACCTCGGCGCTCACTGCGGAGGTCATCGGCAAGGTCGCCCGCGCGAGCAGCACTCAGGGAAACCCGGTGGTACTCAGTTCGCAGGAGCTCGCGGCGATATACGAAGAGGCGCTCTAGGCGGACGGCAGGATGGAGTGGCGACACTCGCCTCTTGATCATGCCGGAACCCCGCGAATCGCCGCAAACGGACGCGAATCGACATGATCAAGAGGCGCATGGCGCCTTTGGCGGCTATCCACACCCTTCGATTGGGGCCTTGTCCCGCCGCGGCAGAGCACCAAATCTGCTCGTATGGGTTCACTCGAAATCGCCAAGTCGCTGCTGGCGGCTACTGACGGGATAGTTGCCCGCCGGATGCTCCTTGCCGAGGGGGTCGATTCGCGGTGGCTCAAGCGGCGCTTGGACGACGGCTCACTCGTGGAACCGTTCCCAGGAGTGGTCGCTACGGACCCAGTCTCGTCGTTCGTTGACCGACTTCGCGCAGGACTTGCCTACGGTGGAGAGAACTCGTGGGTCTCGCACAACTCAGCCCTGGCTCTCCACGCACTGGTGCCTATACCGCAGGCCTCCAGGGAAATCCATGTCTCGGTTCCGCACGGGGAGCGACGGCGCTTTCCGTCGGGACTCACCGTGCACCAGCGTTCGGTATCTCCCGCCTTGTCCTGGGTGGCGGGGCTGCGAGTCGCGAGCGCGGCTGATGCACTCGCGGACGTGGCCACGCAGGCGCGACTACATGACCTTCGCTGTTGGTCGGCCGAGGCGGTGCGCATGGAGCTTTCGGCCATTGATGAACTCGCGCATCACCCTTGTCGCAACAGGTCCACCCGCAAGATCATGGCTGCCGTAGCAGAGGAGTTATGGGCTGGAGCGCTATCGGGACCCGAGATGGCGGTGTGGCGCGGCATCAAGGATCGCGGCTTGCCCCTTCCTGAGCTCAACGCCCGAGTGGAAACCGACGATGGCTACCGGTTGATCGATGGACTCTGGCGGCGACTGCGCCTGGGGTACGAAATTGACGGGCGCAGTGTGCATGCCCAAGCAGGCGCGTTCGAAAGGGACCGGGTGCGGAACAACGAGGTTCAGAGTCGGGGGACGGTGTTGCTGCACTTCTCGGGCAGCCACTCATTCGGTGCGATTGACGAGGTGCTGGCCATGCTGGAGGTGACGATGCGTCGACGGGCGAAGGAGTTGGGCTTGTCATGGGAGGAGGCGACGGCGTCATAGGCCTCTTGATCAAGCCGGAACGGCGCGACACGCGCCAGATTGGAGCCTAGGAGGATGATCAGGAGGCCACAGGAGCCACCCGCGCCCCTTGTGCGCTACCTCTCCCGGGCCACCACACCTTCCGCCCGGAACAGTGATTCGCCAAGCGGATCGTGAGGACTACCCTAGGCAACATGGACGCCGAGGAAATTGATCAAGGCCGTCAGCGCTGGGCTCGCCGCTACGAGGAAGCCAGATCCCGAGGCCGGGTGCGGCAAGCCGACTTCACCACTTTGAGCGGACTGGAAGTCGAGCCGGTATATGGACCGCCAGCGGGCAGCACCTACCCCGGCTTCGAACGGATCGGCTGGCCGGGTGAGTTTCCCTATACCCGTGGCCTGCACGCGTCGGGGTACCGCGGGAAGACCTGGACCATCAGGCAGTTCGCTGGATTCGGCAATGCCGAGCAGACAAATGAGCGCTACCGGATGATCCTTGACACCGGCGGCGACGGTCTGTCAGTCGCGTTCGACATGCCCACCTTGATGGGTCGCGATTCCGACGATCCGCTGGCCCTCGGCGAAGTGGGTCACTGCGGTGTGGCGATCGACTCGGCCGCCGACATGGACGTGCTTTTCAAGGGCATCCCGCTCGGCGAAACCACCACGTCCATGACCATCTCAGGCCCGGCCGTACCCATCTTCTGCATGTACGTCGTCGCCGCCGAACGGCAGGGATTCAACCCCTCCCAACTCGACGGCACCCTGCAAACCGACATCTACAAGGAGTACATCGCCCAAAAGGAGTGGCTCTTCCCGCCCGAGCCCCACCTACGTTTGATCGGCGATCTCATGGCCTACGTCGACGCCGAAATGCCCCGCTACAAGCCGCTGAGCGTCTCCGGTTACCACATCCGCGAGGCCGGATCCACGGCCGCGCAGGAACTCGCCTTCACCCTCGCCGATGGGTTTGCCTACGTCGAACTCGGCAAGTCCCGCGGCCTCGATGTCGACTCCTTCGCCCCCGGTCTGTCGTTCTTCTTCGACGCCCACGTCGACTTTTTCGAAGAGATCGCCAAGTTCCGTGCCGCCCGTCGAATCTGGGCTCGCTGGTTGCGCGACGTCTACGGCGCCACCGACGAACGTGCGCTGTGGCTGCGTTTTCACACCCAAACCGCGGGGGTGTCCCTCACCGGGCCGCAGCCGTTCAACAACGTCGTGCGCACCGCTATCGAGGCGCTGGCAGGAGTGCTCGGTGGCACCAACTCGCTGCACACCAACGCCCTTGACGAGGTGCTCGCCCTGCCCACCGCCCAGGCGGCGGAGATTGCCCTGCGCACCCAACAGGTGATCATGGCTGAGACCGGCGTGACCAACGTGGCGGATCCGCTGGGTGGCTCCTGGTACCTGGAGGCGCTGACCGATCGCATCGAGGCCGAAGCCGAGGAGATTTTCGCCAAGATCTTGAAGATGGGTGGGGCGTTGGAAGGGGGCACCCATCCGATCGGACCGATGACGGCCGGCATCCTGCGTGGCATCGAGGATGGCTGGTTCACCGGTGAGATCGCCGATTCATCGTTTGCCTTCCAGCAGGCGGTCGAGGATGGACGTAAGCACCAGGTGGGCGTCACAGTGCACACCGAAACAATCACCGAACCGCTGGAGATCCTGCGCATCAGCCACGAGGTGGAGCGTGCGCAGGTGCAGCATTTGGCCAGCCGGAAACTGGCGCGCAACGAAGAGTCTGTGCAGTCAGCCCTGATGCGGTTGAAGCATGAGGCGGCCTACACCAACGACAACCTGGTGCTGTCGATGATGGCCGCGGCTCGGGCGGAGGCGACCCTCGGCGAGATCTGCGGGGTGCTGCGGGAAGTCTGGGGCGAATACCGCGAGCCGGCCAGGATCTGACCCACCGCGTCCGCGATGCGCGGAATCGACCCCATGAAGGTGTCGACCCGCATCGCTGATGCCAGAATGACGACATGGCAACTCAACCACCAGGATTGACCGGTGCCGCCCTCCGCGGCGCAGTGGACCTAGGCGCATTGGCGCAGGCAAAGCAGGCACAACAGCAGGCGGCGACGAGGGGCAGTGGTGGCCCCGGATCAGCAGGCGCGGGCAGTGCGTTCATCAAGGACGTCACGGTTGCGGATTTCGAGACCGCAGTGCTCCAGCAGTCCCTGACAGTTCCGGTGGTGTTGGACTTGTGGGCCTCCTGGTGTGGGCCGTGCAAGCAGCTGACCCCGGTGCTGGAAGCCCTCGCCGCCGAATACGACGGCCAATTCATCCTCGCCAAGGTTGACGTCGATGCCGAGCAGCAGATTGCCGCGGCCTTCCAGGTGCAGAGCATCCCGAGTGTGTTCGCGGTGGTGAAGGGTCAACCCATCCCGCTGTTCCAGGGCGCCCTTCCTGCACCGCAGGTGCGGCAATACCTCGACGAGTTGCTCCGTGTTGCAGCCGAAAACGGGGTGACCGGCCGAGCCGACGGCGGCGCTCCAGCGGCAGCTGAAACTGTGGACGAGACTCCTGCTGCACCCGACCCTGCCGATGCCTTCTTCGAAGCCGCTGGCGAGGCAATGGCCAATGCCGACTGGGAGGCCGCCGAGCAGGCCTACCGGCAAGTCCTTGCGGCCAACCCTGCTGATCCGGATGCCAAAGCTGGGCTGACGGTGGTAGCCCTTGCGCGGCGCATCGACGGGATCGATCCGGTTGCGGCCATCAAAGCTGCCGACGCTGCCCCCGATGATGTGGATGCGGCCATCACCGCCGCCGACGTCGAGATGGCTAACGGGGAGCCGGAAGCCGCCTACTCGCGCTTGGTGAAAACAGTGAAGCTGTCGGCAGGCGAGGAGCGGGATCGGACCCGTGCGCGGTTGCTGGAACTATTCGAGTTGGCCCCGGCGGATGACCCCATCGTGGTGAAGTTCCGCCGCGCGCTGGCAACCGCCCTGTTTTAGCGGGGACCTCAGCGGTTCCAGGCCTCGCCAAGCACCGTGCGCAGCCGTTCCTCTCGGAGCGATTCGACGTCAGCTTCAACGATCGGCTCCAGTTGCCGGCCGACGCACCAGCCGAGTAGCAGGTCGGCCAGGGCTGGGTTGCGGGCAAGCCCGGGGCCGTGCAGATAGGTCCCGACTACGTGGCCGGAGACAGCTCCCTCGGTCCCGTCGCCGTTCCCCACGCCGGCGCGGACGCGGGCCAGTGGAGACACACCCGGCCCCCGGTGGGTGGCGCCGCCATGGTTCTCGTAGCCGGTGAGCCGGGGGATACCGTCGAGCAGCGGATCCGCGGCAAGTTCACCGACGGCCCGAGCGGGTAGCCGATCAGTGCGGATGTCGATGATTTCTAGCCCAGGTGCCGGAGTGCTCGTGGCATCCGGGAAATATTCGCCGAGGAGTTGGTAGCCCGCGCAGATGGCCAGCACTGCGGCTCCAGATTCCGCTGCGGCCATCAGGTTGCCGTCCTCCCGAATCCCGCGTGCGGCGGCAGTTTGGGCGGAGTCTTCGCCGCCGCCGAGCACATACAGGTCCCCGGTGGCCGGAATCGTCTCGCCGGGTGCGACGTCGATGACCTTGGTGCGCAGCCCATGCAGAGCAGCGCGATGCCGAAGGGCAAGGACGTTGCCGGCATCGCCGTAGGTGCCCAGCAGCGCCGGGTAGATCGACACGATAGTGAGCGAATCACCACGAGCTGAGGCCATCAGGACACCACCTTGGTTGTTGCTTTGCGTAGCCTTCGTCGTTTGGTTTCCGGTGCAGTGCGTGCATCTGCTCGGGTGCGCAGACCGTGGAAGGCGGTGTACGTGGCGGCACAGTCGATCACGTCGAGATCTCGCGCAGCCGCCGGTAGCGGGGCACCGGGGGCGTAGGGGTCCTCGATCACCACATGATCCACATCCGCGTGTAGTAGCCGCACCGCGAGGTCGCGGCGCCGATCCCCGGTCGCGATCACCGTGCGCCCGCGCAACTTCTCAAACGGCACGTCCCACAGCCAGGAGGGATCCCGGCCGTCGGCGTCGTTGGCGTTGATGGTGATGATCACCGGCGCCGGGGCCGGCGGCATCACAGTGAGCAATTCCGACCACGACGCCGGGTTCTTGGCCAGCAGCAGGCGCACGTCCAATTCGCCGATGGTGCGAACTTCGTAGCGGCCGGACACTGCGGTGACGGTGGCCATTCGCCGCACTGACTGCCGAGGATCCAGCCCAAGCACGTCGGTGGCGGCGGCTAGCGCCAAAGTGGCGTTGGCGGCGTTGAACCAGCCGGGCAACTGCAGACCAGAAAGGTCGAAACGCCGGTGATCCGGCGCCACCGCGGTGAACACGCCGTCGTCGATGGTGAACCGCCAGTCCGGAGTCGGCCGGGCGAAGTCGCACGCAGTGCAGGCCCACTGGGTCCCGCTGCCCGTGCTATCCGCGTCGCCGCCGAATCGCATCAATCCACCGCATTCCAGGCAGACACTGGCGTCGGCTGTCCAGTTCTGCCCCGCCGACACCCACAGCACCCGCGGTGCCCGGCGCACCGCCCAGGTCACGATCGGGTCGTCACAGTTGGCCACCACGGTGGTGCGATCGGGGCACGCTTCCAACATCGTGCGCCATTTTCGGGCCACCATCGCGACTTCGTTCATCCGGTCGAGTTGGTCCCGGGTGAGGTTTCCCAGCAGCAGCGCCCGCGGCCGGGTGTCGGGCAGGATCAACGGCAGGTAGGCCTCATCCACCTCCAACACCGCCTGGCCTCGCGGGTGACCGTAGGCCAGCGCGGAGAGCACCCCGGCGGTCATGTTTGCGCCAGTCTCCTGGGTCACCACCGTCCCGGTCTGGCCGACTGCGGTGGCCAGTAGCCGGGTGGTGGAGGTCTTGCCGTTGGTGGCCGACACCAGCGCGGCGACCCGATCGCCAGCAAGGTCGCGCATGGCGTTGGGGGACACCCGCAGGATCACCTTCCCGCCGATCACCAGGCCTTCGCCGCGCCCAGCGATCCGGGAGGCGGCACCTGATGCCCGACCGGCGAGCACAGCTGCGCGGGTCCGAAGTGGTTGCTGCGACATGGCTCCGATGCTACTTGCCACAGTCCGGCAGCACCGGCGTCAGCCGCGCGGCAAATTACCCGTTGTGCCTAAGCCACACCACTCCCAAGGGGGGCAGCGACATACTCGCCGAAGCCGGGCGCCCGTGCCACGAGTCTTCCCATGCCATCACCGAGCCGAGGTTGCCGACCCCGGAGCCGCCGTATTCGACCGCGTCGGTGTTGACGATTTCTGCCCACTCGCCGCTGCGCGGCAGCCCAACCCGGTAGTCCAGGTGTGGCACTGCCGAGAAGTTCGCCAGGCAGGCCACCACGGATCCGTCCGCCGACCAACGCAGCCACGAGAAGACGTTGTTGCCGGCGTCGTTGGCGTCGATCCATTCGAAACCTTCGGGAGAGTTGTCCAGCTCCCACAGGGCCGAGTTTTCGGTGTAGGCGCGGTTGATGTCTCCCACCAGTTGCAGCATGCCGGCGTTCTCGGAGTGATCCAACAGCCACCAGTCCAGCCCGCGGCCTTCGTTCCACTCGGATTCCTGGGCGAACTCAGAGCCCATGAAGATCAGTTGCTTCCCCGGGTGGGCCCACATGTAGGCGAAGTAGGCGCGCAAGTTGGCCAGCTGTTGCCACCGGTCTCCGGGCATCTTGCGGAGCAGGGAACCCTTGCCGTGCACAACTTCGTCATGCGAAATCGGCAGGATGTATTGCTCGCTCCACGCGTAGACCATGGCGAAGGTCATCTCGTGGTGGTGGTACTGCCGGTAGACCGGCTCCCGGGACATGTAGTCCAAGGAGTCGTGCATCCAACCCATGTTCCACTTGAAACCGAAACCGAGCCCGCCGAGATGGGTGGGGCGGGTGACGCCGGGCCAGGCGGTGGATTCTTCCGCGATGGTGACGACACCTGGGATCCGCTTGTAGACGGTGGCGTTCATCTCCTGCAAGAACGCGACCGCTTCCAGATTCTCCCGGCCGCCGTAGGTGTTGGGGGTCCACTCGCCGTCCCGACGCGAGTAGTCGAGGTAGAGCATCGAGGCCACGGCATCGACCCGCAGACCGTCGATGTGGAACTCCTCGCACCAGTAGACAGCGTTGGCCACCAGGAAGTTGCGCACCTCGCGACGGCCGAAGTCGAAGACGTAGGTGCCCCAGTCGGGGTGTTCGCCGCGGCGGGGATCCGGGTGTTCGTACAGCGGTGTGCCATCAAAACGAGCAAGCGCGAACTCGTCCTTCGGGAAGTGCGCGGGCACCCAGTCGACGATTACTCCGATACCGGCCTGATGCAATTTGTCGATCACGTGGCGGAATTCGTCGGGGTTTCCGAAGCGCGACGTCGGCGCGTAGTACGAGGTCACCTGGTAGCCCCAGGAACCGCCGAACGGGTGCTCCATCACCGGCATGAGCTCAACGTGGGTGAAGCCCTGGCCCACCACATAGTTGGTGAGATGCTCGGCGAGTTCGGTGTAGGTCAACCCTGGCCGCCATGATCCGAGGTGAACCTCGTAGATGCTCATCGGCCCGTTATGCGGGTCGGACAGTGCACGACGTTCGAGCCAATCGTCGTCGCTCCACTCGTAGGTGCTATCGAACACCACAGAAGCGGTGGCCGGTGGCACCTCGGTGTATTGCGCGAACGGGTCGGCTTTGAGTCGGCGCACGCCGTCGCGGCCCAGGATTTCGTACTTGTAGCGGCTTCCAGCGCCGATCTCCGGGACGAACAGTTCCCAAACTCCGGAGGCGCCAAGCGTGCGCATCGGGGCACTGGTGCCATCCCAGTAGTTGAAGTCACCCACCACCCGCACACCTTGGGCGTTGGGCGCCCACACAGCGAAGGACACACCGTGAACGGGGCCGGTGGGGGAGTCGTAGACGTGGGTGTGGGCTCCCATCACTTGCCATAGCTGCTCGTGGCGGCCTTCGGTGATGAGGTGCAAGTCGATGTCGCCCAAAGTCGGCAGGAACCGGTAGGCATCGTCGGCCGGGAGTGGATCGCCGCCATAGGACACGCTGAGTCGGTAGTCCGGCACCGACTCCATCGGCAGCGCAGTGCGCCACACGCCGCGGTGCTCGTGGTCCATCGGGTAGCGGTCCTCGCCCACGACGATGTCGACGCCGGTGGCCGCCGGACGCAGCACTCGGACGGTGACTCCGCCTTCGTGCGGGTGCGGCCCGAGCACCTCGTGGGGGTTGGCGTGCCGGCCCTCGATCAATGCATCGAGGATGCCGGTGTCCACGGGGACTGGCGACGGGGTCGCCGCGGCGTTCGCTGCTGCCGCTGGTTTCTTAGCGCTGGACTTCTTGGCGGGCGCCTTTATAGCCGTGGTTTTCTTGGCACTGGTTTTTTTGGCGGGCGCCTTTTTCGCGGTGGTTTTTCTCGTGCTGGACTTCTTGGCGGGCGCCTTCGGCTCACCTGCCGAAGTGGCTGGTGAGGTGTTCGTCGAGTCTTGCTCGGTCATCAGGCTGCTCCCTGCCGAAGGTGGAGGATGTGGGCACATTGAACATGTGGGTCGAGGCGGATGAAGTTGTGTTCGCGCCAAAGGAAGGTGGTGTCGGTGACTTCGTCACGTACCCGGAACGATTCGTGCCAGTCCATGCCCAACGCTGGCATGTTGAGGTGCAGGGACGTCTCGCGGGCTGCGTGAGGATCCAAGGTGCACACCACGATCACCGTATCTTCACCATCGGTTTTGGAGAACGCGATGATGTTTTCGTCTTCGACGTGGTGGAACGTGAGGTTTCGCAACTGCTGCAACGCCGGGTGGCGACGTCGAATGTCGTTGAGTGTTGCGAGATAGGGAGCCAACGAATCGCCTGCTGCCTCGGCCGAGTCATAGTCGCGGGGGCGGTAGGAGAATTTCTCGGTATCCAGGTATTCCTCACTACCTGGCTTGAGGGCAACGTGTTCAAAGAGTTCAAATCCCGAGTAGATGCCGTAGGTCGGCGACAGGGTCGCCGCCAACGTTGCCCGGATTGCGAAGGCGCCGCGGCCGCCGTACTGCAGGTAGGCATGCAGGATGTCGGGGGTGTTGGCGAAGAAGTTTGGCCGCATGTAGGCCGCGGCTTCCCCGCTGAGGTAGTTCAGGTATTCCTCGAGTTCCCACTTCGAATTTCGCCAGGTGAAGTAGGTGTAGCTCTGGTGGAATCCGACCTCTGCCAGGGCACGCATCATCGGTGGTCTGGTGAACGCCTCGGCGAGGAAGAGGACATCCGGGTCTGATTCCCGGATCTCACCCAGCAGTCGGTCCCAGAAACGCACCGGCTTGGTGTGCGGATTGTCCACCCGGAAGATGCGGATGCCGCGATCCATCCAGAAGTGCAGGATGCGCAGCGATTCGGCGTGTAAACCCTCCGGATCGCCGTCAAACCAGATCGGGTAGATGTCCTGGTACTTCTTGGGCGGATTCTCCGCGTAGGCGATCGTGCCGTCCGCGCGGAGCAGGAACCACGGCTTGCCGGCGGTTGCCCAGGGATGATCCGGCGACACTTGCAGGGCGAAGTCCAGCGCCACCTCCATGCCGAGCTCGACTGCCCGGGCCACGAATGCGTCGAAGTCGTCCAGCGTCCCCAGATCCGGATGCACGGCGTCGTGCCCGCCCGCCTCAGAGCCAATCGCCCAGGGTGAGCCGGGATCGTCTGGCCCCGGATCCAAAGTGTTGTTGGCACCCTTGCGGTTGCTCAGGCCGATGGGATGGATCGGCGGGAGGTACACCACGTCGAAGCCCATCGCGGCGATAGCCGGGAGCCGCTCAAGGGCCTGGCGGAACGTGCCCGAAGTGTTGTCGGTGGCACCTTCCGAGCGAGGGAAAAATTCGTACCAGGCGCCGAACAGCGCCCGCCGCCGGTCCACGAACAACGGCCACGGACCGCTTTGGGTCACGAGGTCGCGCAACGGATGGCGCGCCAGCGCGTCACGTACCTTGCGTCCGGTGCCGGCCGCGAGTCGTGCTTCTTCGGGCAGATCCGGGTTTCGCAGTGCGGCAATGGCCGCCAAGAGGGGATCCCGAGTTGAGGCGGGCATCGCCTCGGCGGCCCGTTCCAGCACGCGGGCGCCTTCCTCAAGTTCCAGTTCGACATCAATCCCGGCCGGCACCTTGATCTCGGCGCGGTGCGCCCAGGTTCCGAACGGATCAGACCATGCCTCGATGGTGAAACCCCACATTCCCATCGAATCAGGGCGGATCGCGGCCTCGTAGATGCCGAGGCCATAGTTGATCGAGGTCATCGGCACCGGTAGTGCCCGGGTTCCGTCCGGACGGATGGCGACCACATCGACGCCCAGAGCGTCGTGACCTTCCCGCACGACGGTGGCATGCACCGTGATCAGTTCCCCGACGGCTGCCTTAGCCGGACGGCGTCCGCCTTCCACAGTCGGTGCCACATCCATGATCGGGAACCGACCGGATAAGACATCGGGCACGGTGATGCTCGAGCTTGGCAGCGTGGACCAGTACGTCTCTCCAGCAGCACTCGGGGCGCCGGAGCCGGCAGGGTGGGAAGGCACGCTGTTGACTTTATTGCTCCGGCCGCTTTGTTGCAGGCTTGTATCGGTTGTTGCCTGGCTCAGTCGGGTCATTCCCCGGTCGGTTCCCGTTCAGCCCGGGTCACAACGGCCACGAATGGCTCCAGGCGGACCGTCTCACCCGCCTGATAGACCTGACCTTCGCCCACCGGGTCGCCGTTGGTGGTATCCACCAGCACTGTGTACGAGTGCCCATAAGGCATCTTGGGAAGGACGAAATCGACCGTGTGAGTACCGCCGTTGAACAACAGCAAGAAGGGGCAGTCGTGCTCCTGGCCGCCGGTCCGGGTTCGGCTCTTGAGATGACCTGAGAGGTACATACCGATCGCCCGGGTGCTTGGGTCGTTCCACTCTTCGGCGGTCATGTGGCCGCCGTGCCAGGCAAACCAGGCGAGATCCTCTGGCTCATTGGGGTCCATGCTGCGACCGGAGAAGAAGAATCGTTGGCGGAAAGTTCGGTGCTCGCGGCGCAGCTTCAACAGCCCGGCCATGAAGTCAAAGAGTTCCCGATTCTCATCGCTGCGATTCCAGTCGTACCAGGAGATTTCGTTGTCCTGGCAGTACGCGTTGTTGTTGCCCTGCTGGGTCCGTCCGATCTCGTCACCGCCGGAGATCATCGGAACCCCGGTGCTCAGCATCAGGGAGGTCAGCAGGGAGCGGGTGCGCCGCTGGCGCAGGGCCTGGATCGACGGTTCATCGGTGGGTCCTTCGATGCCGCTGTTCCAGGATCGGTTGTCGTTGGTGCCGTCCCGGTTATCCTCCTTGTTGGCCTCGTTGTGCTTGTCGTTGTAGGAGACCAGGTCACGCAGAGTGAACCCGTCGTGGCAGGTGACGAAGTTGATCGAGGCGTACGGGCGGCGACCTTCCGAGGTGTAGAGGTCGGCTGAACCGCTCAGCCGCCAGCCCAGCTCGCCGACGCCGGCGCCATTGCGCCAGAAATCGCGCAGGCAGTCCCGGTATTTGCCGTTCCACTCGGTCCACAACGGCGGGAACTCCCCGACCTGATACCCCCCTGGGCCCACGTCCCACGGCTCGGCGATGAGTTTGACGTTTCGCAGCACCGGGTCCTGGGCGATGGTTGTCATGAAAGGCCCCAGCATGTCCACATCGTGCATCGATCGGGCCAGCGCGGAAGCCAAGTCGAAGCGGAAGCCATCGACGTGCATCTCAGTGGCCCAATACCGCAACGAGTCCATGATCATTCGAATCACGTGTGGTTGCGTGAGATTGAGGGTGTTGCCGCAGCCGGTGTAGTCGGTGTAGAGCCGTGGGTTCGCCGGGTTGAGGCGGTAGTAGCTGGCGTTGTCGATGCCACGCCAGGAGAGTGTGGGTCCGAGCTGGTTGCCCTCGCAGGTGTGGTTGTAGACGACATCGAGGATCACTTCAAGTCCAGCGGCGTGCAGGGCTTTCACCATGGACTTGAATTCGGCCACCTGGGCACCGCACTCGCCAGCCGACGAATATTCGTGATGCGGGGCAAAGTACGCCAAGGAGTTGTAGCCCCAGTAGTTCGACAGCCCAGCGTCCATCAGATGGATTTCCGGCACCGCCTGGTGTACCGGCAGCAGTTCCACCGCCGTGACCCCGAGTTCGGTCAGATGCGAGATGGCAGCGGGGTGAGCCAGTCCGGCATAGGTGCCGCGCAACTTCTCCGGAATGCCCGGATGGGTCATCGTGAAACCCTTCACGTGGGTTTCGTAGATCGCAGTGTGGAACCAAGGAGTGTCGGGTTTGCGGTCGTCACCCCAGTCGAACGAACGGTCGGCCACCACCGCCAGCGGCACGTAGGGGGCCGAGTCGTCGGCGTTCATGATGGTGTCGTCGTGTTCGGCTGAGCCGAAAATCGCTGGCGTGTGCACCATCGCGCCACAGACTGCCTTTGCGTAAGGGTCCAACAGCAGTTTGTGGGCGTTGAATCGCTTCCCACGGTTCGGATCCCAAGGGCCGTGGATGCGCAGGCCATAACGTTGACCAGGGCGCAGGCCGGGTATGTAGCCGTGGAAGACGTGGAAGGTTTGCTCCTTGATTTGGATTTGGCGCTCCGAGCCATCCTGATCGATCAAACACAGGTAGACGGCCTCGGCGTTCTCCGCCCACACGGCGACGTTCGCGCCGTCGGCATCCACCGTGACGCCCAGCGGCTCGTTGCGTCCAGGCCAGGCGACCGTGAGATCGGCGGGGATGTCACTGTTCGGCATCGATGTCCTCTTCTCGGCTTCTTGACTTCTCGGCGGGCCGGTGGCGTGGTGTGGCGCAGCCGCCCGGTGTGGTCGGCCGGATCCACCTTCGGCGCGCCCCGGGGGCGGGTCGCGAGACGGGTCGCGTCTAACCTTCCCATCAGACGGTATGCCATGGCGCGCCCCAACGGGGTGCAGATGATCGACGAGGAGCACGTGTGAGTCAGGTATCGGTGGAAGTCTCCGGCGGGGTCGGAACCATCCGAGTGGATCGCCCTTCGATGAACGCCCTCGACACAGCTGTGCAGGCTGGTTTGGCGAAGGCGGCGAACGAGGTCACCGAGCGCGACGACGTCCACGCAGTTGTGGTGTACGGCGGGGAAAAGGTCTTCGCAGCCGGTGCCGACGTCAAAGAAATGTCCGGTTGGGACTACCGGACCATGATTCTGCGCAGCCAAGCGCTTCAGGACTCGTTCACAGCGATTGCCCGCATCCCCAAGCCGACCATCGCGGCGATAACCGGATACGCCCTGGGCGGCGGTTTGGAGTTGGCGTTGGCCTGCGACCTGCGAGTCTGTGGTGACAACGCCAAACTGGGGCTTCCAGAAATTCTGCTGGGCATCATCCCCGGGGCCGGCGGCACCCAGCGACTGCCACGACTGGTGGGCACGGCCAAGGCCAAAGACCTGATTCTCACTGGTCGGTTTGTGGCAGCCGACGAGGCACTGACGATCGGTTTGGTCGATCGCGTGGTGGCGCCTGACGAGGTCTACACGCAAGCCCACGCCCTTGCCGAGAAGTTGGCGCGCGGTGCCACGCTGGCCCAGCGGGCCGCCCTGGAGGCCATTGATCGCGGGATTGAGACCGATCTCGGCACGGGTTTGGCCATCGAACGTTCGCTGTTCGCCGGCCTGTTCGGCACCGAGGATCGCACTATCGGCATGGAGTCATTTCTCGCCCACGGCCCCGGCAAGGCCGAGTTCACCGGAAGGTAGCCACGCAGTGTCTGTTGCATCCGTGGAATCGAATCCACAACCAGAACCGGGCCAGCAGGCCCAACCGCACGCGAGTTCCGAGCAGGTCGCGGCCGCGTGGCACGATCCCAAGTTGGCCAACGTGCTCTACCACGACTGGGAAGCCGGCACTTACGACGAGAAGTGGTCGATCTCCTACGACGAGCGCTGCATCACTTACGCATTGGATCGATTCACCGCGATCGCCGGCGAGGTCGAGCAGCCGTATCCCACCGCTTTGGAGTTGGGCAGCGGCACCGGATTCTTCCTGCTCAACCTGATGCAGGGCGGGGTGATGTCGCACGGAACGGCCAGCGACATTTCTCCCGGGAATGGTGCAGGTGGCGTTGCGCAACGCCGAAGGCCTCGGCCTGCCGGTGGACGGTCGCGTGATTGATGCCGAGACGTTGCCGTTCGACGACGATTCGTTCGACCTCGTGGTGGGCCATGCGGTGTTGCACCACATCCCGGACTTGGAGCAGTCGTTGCGCGAAGTTGTGCGCGTACTCAAGCCCGGTGGCCGATTCGTCTTTGCCGGCGAACCCACTGCCAAGGGCGACAAGGTGGCCCGGCTGCTTTCCCGAGCCACCTGGTGGGCCGCAACCCGAGTGACGAATCTGCCGCCGCTGCGGGAGAAATGGGCTCAATCCCAGGCTGCATTGGACGAATCGTCGCGCGCCGCAGCCCTCGAAGCCGTGGTCGACCTTCACACCTTTGACCCGGCTGAGTTGGAGCGGATGTGCCTTCGGGCCGGTGCCGTCGATGTGGAGACGGTGTGCGAGGAGTTCACCGCCTCGTGGTTCGGTTGGCCCGTGCGGACGTTTGAGGTGGCGGTGAAGCCCGGCGCGCTGGGTTGGAACTGGGCGGTGTTTGCCTACCGCAGCTGGCAGGGTTTGAACGAACTCGACAACCGGGTCTGGCGGCGGGTGGTGCCCAAGCAGTTCTTCTACAACGTGTCGGTCACCGGGTTCAAGCCTGAGTGAGTGAGACGGTGGGTGCCGAGTCGGGTTCGGGGCCGGCGGCCGAGCCGGGGCAGGCGGGTGCCGGGCCGGGGCAGGCGGGTGCCGGGCCGGTGCAGGCGGTTGGATTGACGGGTTCTGTGGGGCACGCTGCGGGCTCGGTTACTGCATCGACAGCGGGTGAGCCGGAGCGGTCAGTCACGGTGCGACTATTCGCCGCGGCGGCGCACGCTGCGGGGCATACCGAGGTTGAGGTGCCCGCTGTGACGCTGGCGCAGGCGCTGACCATCATCACCGAGGCCTCGGCGGATCCTGAAAGGTTCGCGGAGGTGTTGGCTCGGTGTTCGGTTCTGGTGGACGGGGTCTACCACGACACGGACGAGGTGTTGGCGTTGCCCGCCGGAGCCATGGTCGATGTGCTTCCGCCCTTCGCTGGCGGTTGATCCGGGGGTTGCGTGTGCCGGGGTGTCGGAGTACCGGGGTGTCGGGGTCCGGGTGCCCGAGTGCCGGGGTGCCCGGGGTGCCCGTGAGTGCCCGGCGGTGATCAACGCGGTTCCCAGTGAGCCGGAGGGTGATCAACGCGGTTCTCAGTAGGGAATTTGGCCGGGATGATCTCCGTAAACCCGACTGGGGCCCGTGTTGATCACGCCGGACCCGACTGGGCCCCGTGTTGATCACCGGACCGACTGGGCCCGTGTTGATCACGCCGGACCCGACTGGGCCCCGTGTTGATCACGCCGGACCCGACTGGGGCCCGTGTTGATCACGCCGGACCCGACTGGGCCCCGTGTTGATCAAGCAGGTCCTCAGTCAGCACCCTCGCCGGAGGCGTTGACCTTGGCGGCCTCGGCAGTCTTGCGCTTGATGTCGGCCAGTGCCGCTCGGTGGGCTGCCTTGGCTTCGTACACCTCCCGGCGGTTCTTGACCACCCGCCCGGGAACCCCGGCAACAATGGACTCCGGCGGTACCTCACCGCGCACCACCGAATTCGCCGCCAGGATGCAGCCGTTGCCAATGGTGGTCCCCCGCAACACGGTCACTTTGGTGCCCAACCAGCAGTCCGGCCCTATTCGCACCGCCGACTTCACCAAGCCCTGGTCTTTGATCGGGAAGGTCACATCGTCGTAGACGTGGTCAAAATCGCAGACGTACACCCAGTCGGCGACGATGCATCCCTCGCCGAATTCGATATCTAGGTAGCCGTTGATGGTGTTGTCCCGGCCGAACACGCACTTGTTGCCGATTCGCATCGTGCCCTCGTGAGCTCGGATGCGGTTCTCGTCGCCTATGTGTACCCAGCGACCCACGATCAGCCGGGCATATCCCTTTCGGGCATGAACTTGCACACGCCGACCCAAGAACACGAAACCTTCAGTCACAATGTGAGGGTTGCGCAGACGCCACCAGAAGAACCTCCAGTAACGCACCAAATACCACCACGACCACGCCCGGTTGCGCACCACCCAGCGAAGCGAAGCGAGGGTGAGGAACCGGGCCTGGCGGGGATCACGCTGCCGTCCGAAAGCCACGGATGGAACCCTATCCCCGTCGGATCACCAGCAGCGGGCGCGGTTAGCCCGCGTTTTGGATACGGGACCCCGGGCCCGAAATGTGCGAGTCGTAGAAGTCTTCGGTGGCGGTTGCGATGGCGGGCCAGTTGAAGCGATCGTGCAAGGGGCCAAGGGCAGCCACGGCGCGGCCCCGGGCGGCTGTGGGATCGTTCAGCGTGCGGGCGATCGCATCGGTCAGGGAGGCGGCGTCGCCAGGTTGGAAGAGTAATCCGGTGACATCGTCCTCGACGATGTCCGTGAGCCCCCCGGTCCGTCCGGCGATCACCGGCGCCCCGAGCGCCATCGCCTCCAAAGCCACCAGCCCGAATGGCTCATAGAGACTCGGGACCAGCGCGGTATCGGCGGCGCCGACCAGGGCGCGCAAGTCGCCCTCGGGCAACCAGCCGGTGCGGACCACCGATCCGGAAAGTTCCCGTTGCTTCACTTCGTGGTCGAATCGATCAGACTGACCACCCGTGCCGGCCACCACCAACCGAGCTGTAGGAAAGGCGTTGAGCACCATCGGCATCGCCTCGAGCATCGTGAAGATGCCCTTCTCCGCCTCGAGCCGACCAGAGTAAGTCAGCAGCGGTCCGTGCGGTGCCCAGCGGGCGCGGGCTTCGGCTTTCGCCTCCGAGGTCGTTTGCCAGTACTCGGTGTCGACGCCATTGGGGATCACGGCGACCTTGGATCGATCCACCCCGAACTGGTTGGCAACTTCGGACTGCATTGCGTGGGAGCAGGCGATCAGGCCGGTTGCAGACTGGCTCAGGAAGCGTTCCACCGAATCGACATTGCGACTGATCTCGCTGCCGAGGAAGCCCTGGTGGCGACCCCACTCGGTGGCATGGATGGTGGCGATGAGCGGCGCATCCGCGGCTGCTGCAGCCGTGATCCCGGCCCTGGTGGTCATCCAGTCGTGGCTATGGATCACGTCTGGGCCGAACTTTCGAATCTGGCCTGCCGCCGCGACCGCCAGCGAATCATCGAGGGTGGTGACGATCGCCATGAGGTAGTCCGGCTCAAATGGCAGCGCGGGTTTGCGTCCACCGCGGACCACCCGGACGCCATCGACGATGCTGTCCGGAGCCGCCCCGTCGAATTCGTCGGTGATCACCATGACCTCGTGTCCAGCGGCGGCCTGAGCCACCGTCAGCGCATGCACGTGGCGGCCTAGACCGCCGTACACCAGCGGCGGGTACTCCCAGGCGATATGCATGATTCGCACGGGGGCGAGCCTATGCCAGGGCGACGACCAACGCCTACGCCTCAGCCAAAGATGTGGCTTTGGCGCGTCCTGTGCCTCAGGAAATCCAGCCATGTGGCGTAATTAGGCCGTGACTTTCCCTGCTTCCCTACCGGCTGCCGGCCCGACATCGCTGCCTCTCACCGGTGAGCGGACGGTACCTGGCATCGCCCGCGAAACGTACTGGTTCACACGACACGAGGCGGTCTACCGATTCGCGGCCGACCTGATAGCGGCGACGGCGGCATCGGCCGCCGCGGCGGAGTCGCCAGCGTCTTCGGCCCCTGCATCACGCTCGGGGAGCGCGGGTCAGCCGGTAGTGGATGCCGGTTGCGGTGAGGGCTACGGAGCGGAGTTTCTGCGGGGAACGCTGGGCACCGACGTGGTGGGACTCGACTACGACGAGACCACCGCGGCGCATGTGCGAGTTGCCTACCCACAGGTCCGGATGGTGCGGGCAAACCTGGACAGTTTTCCGGTGCCCGATCGCTCCTGCCGGGCCGTGGTGTCGCTGCAGGTCATCGAACACCTGTGGAATCTCGCGGGTTTCCTCGACGAGTGCCACCGGGTGCTGGTGGGCGCCGGCACCCTGGTGGTGTCGACTCCGAATCGGCCGGTGTTCTCACCCGGACTCGGCCGTCAGCAGAAACCCACCAATCCATTTCACGTAGAGGAATTCGACGCCGAACAGGTTCGCGGGATGCTGAATCATGCGGGCTTCGCTGAGGTGGAGGTGCTCGGGTTGCATCATGGTGAACGAATATCGGAATGGGAAGCCGAGCACGGCTCGATCGTCGAAGCCCAAGTCCGTGCGGCGCTGACCGGTGAGTGGCCGGGGGTCCTCGACGACGTCCTGCCTCGCCTGACGGCCGCAGATTTCACGATCGGTCTCGCCGACGGAGCGCACGACCTCATCGGAATCGGGCGGCGGTGAGCCGCGGCGCGTTTGCCCTGGTGCTGCACAGCCATTTGCCGTGGCTGGCCCATCATGGGCGGTGGCCGGTGGGGGAGGAGTGGCTCTATCAGGCCTGGGGAACTAGTTACCTACCAGTGCTGGATGTGCTGGATCGGCTTGCGGCCGAAGGCCGCACGGACCTGCTGACTTTGGGTGTAACGCCAGTACTGGCCGCACAGTTGGATGACCCCCACACGCTGGCTGCGTTCGATACCTGGCTGGGTTTCTGGCGCGCCCGCAGCGCGGAACTCGCCAGTGATGCAGATCCTGATCTGCGCGAACTTGCCGCCTATGAATACCGAAGTTCGGTGTGGGCCAGCGCCCAACACGCCGCCCGCGGCCCGCTGTCCACATCTTTCCGGCGGCTGGCCGATGCGGGTGCGATCGACCTCCTCGGAGGACCGGGGACACATCCGTTCCAACCGCTCTACGACGACGACGTGGTGACTGCGTGTCTGCGGGTGGGTCGCGAAGATGCGCTCGTGCGTTGGGGTCGACGCACGGCTGGTATCTGGGCGCCGGAATGCGGATACCGACCTGGATCTGGAGGAGGTGTACGACGCTGAGGGGGTGGGCCACTTCCTAGTTGACGGACCCACGTTCCTGCATGTCGGCGCATTGCCCTGGGCCGGTCGGCCGGTGGGGGATTCTGATGTGGTGGCCTTTGCGCGGGACCTGGACGTCACCTACCGGGTGTGGTCGCCCAAACGCGGCTACCCCTCCGATCCGCACTATCGGGACTTCCATGCGGTGCATCACGGAACCGGATTTCGCCCCGCTCGGGTGACGAGTGTGCACACCCCCGAACACGAGAAGGCGCCGTACCGGCCGGAGGCGACGACAGCGGTGGTTGCCCGCGACGCCGAGGATTTCGTTGGTGTGGTGTTGGCGAAGTTGGACGAGGTCACTGCTCGGCGCGGAAGCCCGGGCCTGGTTGTCGCTGCCTACGACACGGAACTGTTTGGTCACTGGTGGCACGAAGGTCCGGCCTGGCTGGAACAGGTGCTGCGATTGCTGCCGACCGCCGGGGTGGAGGTGACGACTCTGACCCGGGCACGGGAGTCGGGCTACGTCGATCAGGATCCGATCTGGATGGAGCCGGGCTCGTGGGGATCCGGCAAAGACTGGCGGGTGTGGGCGGGAACTCCAGTCGCTGATGTCGTGGCCGACAACGATCGGCTGGTACGCCGGTGGCTCGCGCTGCGTGGGGGTGGTGCGCAGGGGGTGGATTCGCGAGCGGTTGGACGTCAACCGGCGGCCGACCAACTGGCGCGGGAGGCGATGCTGGCGCTGTCGAGCGATTGGGCTTTCATGATCACCAAAGACAGTGCGGCGCAGTACGCACGGTCCCGACACGACCTGCATCACCGTCGTTTCCACGCCCTCGCAGACGTGATCGAAAGCAGTGGTGGCACGTCAGAGTTGGCCCTCGGAATGGCGTCCGATCTGCGCGGACCCGACGGCTTGTTTGGTCATCTGGACGCGCGCGCTCTGTGGTGAGGGGGTCTGCGGTGGCGGACTCCCTACTCGCCGGTAACATAGCGTGCAACGACGCGGCGAGGTGGCTGCGTCGCCCTGGCCGGCATACCCGGTATCCAACCCTTCCGGAGGTAGTTGCACGAGATGAAGATCGTGGTCTGCGTGAAGCAGGTGCCCGACACATGGGCCGAAAAGAAGCTCAACCCGGCAGACAGCACCCTTGACCGGGCGTCGGTCGACGCAGTGGTCAATGAACTCGATGAATACGCCATCGAGGAGGCGCTGCAACTAGCCGAAGCTAACGGTGGCGAGGTCGTGGTGCTCTCTATGGGCCCGGACCGGGCGACCGAAACCATCCGCAAGGCGCTGAGCATGGGCGCTGCCCGCGGAGTGCACGTGGTGGACGATGCCCTCCACGGTTCCTGTGCGATGGCGACATCGAAGGCGCTGGCGAAGGCGATCGAGGCTGAAGCCCCCGACCTGGTGGTCTTCGGCTCTGAGTCCACCGATGCGCGTATGTCCGTCGTGCCGGCCATGGTGGCCGAGCGCCTGGGCTACCCGCAGCTGACTTTCGCGAACAAGGTCGAGATCGACGGCGGTGCGGTGAAGATCCAGCGCATCACCGAGTCCGGCTACGACGAGGTTGAGGCTGCGAGCCCGGCTGTGGTTTCCGTGGTCGAGAAGATCAACGAGCCCCGTTACCCGAACTTCAAGGGCATCATGGCGGCCAAGAAGAAGCCGATTGACGCCAAGTCGATCGCTGACCTCGGGCTTGCTGCCGGTGAGGTGGGCGCGTCCGCGTCCAGCACCACGGTGGTTGAGTTCGCCGATGCCCCGCCGCGTGCTGCGGGTCAAGTCGTCACTGACGACGGCAACGGCGGCGTGAAGATCGCCGAATTCCTGTCCACTCAGAAGTTCATCTAGGAGCGCCGAACACATGGCAGAGATTCTCGTTCTCGCAGACCACGCCGACGGTGTGGTCAAGAAGGTCACCCTCGAACTGCTCACGCTGGCCGCTTCTGTTGGTGAGCCGTCCGCAGTTGTCGTCGGTGCTGGTGCCGACAAGGCAGTGGCGACGCTCGCCGAGCACGGTGCGGCCAAGGTGTACGTGGCCGACGCCCCCGAGCTTGACGAATACCTGGTGGCACCGAAGGTAGCTGTGCTGGCCAAGGTCGTTGCTGATGTTGCTCCGGCAGCGGTGCTGATCGCCTCCTCGGCCGAAGGCAAGGAAGTTGCCGGACGCCTGGCGGTTCGGCTCGACAGCGGTGTGATCACCGACGCCGTGGGTTTGGCGGCGGACCTCTCCGCGACGCAGTCCATTTTCGGTGGCAGTGTCATCGTCACCGCGAAGGTCGGCAGCGGCGTCCCGGTCATCACCGTGCGCCCGAACTCCTCCCCGGTCGAGGCCGCTGCGGCCGCCGGTGAGCGCGTCGACGTGGCGGTGGAGCTTGGCGACGCCGACAAGGGCGCCAAGGTCACCGGCAGCGTTGAGCAGGAGAGCGACGCTCGCCCCGACCTCGCCGAAGCCGCGGTTGTGGTTTCCGGTGGTCGTGGTGTTGGCTCGGGTGACAACTTCGCCATCATCGAGGCCCTCGCTGACACCCTCGGTGCGGCCGTCGGTGCCTCGCGCGCTGCGACTGACGCGGGCTGGTACCCCCACCAGTTCCAAGTCGGCCAGACTGGCAAGACCGTGTCGCCACAGCTGTACATCGCCAACGGCATCTCCGGGGCGATTCAGCACCGCGCCGGAATGCAGACGTCCAAGACCATCGTTGTGGTCAACAAGGACCCAGAGGCCCCGATCTTCGAACTGGCCGACTACGGCATCGTCGGCGACCTCTTCACCGTCGTTCCGCAGCTGACTGACGAGATCAAGAAGCGCAAGGGGTAGTTCCCGCACGGTTCGCACGAGGCCGGTGTCACCGGCTCCGACGCGCCCCGCGGTTGGCGTTTCGCCCTTTTCCCGAAGGGCCATACGCTCACCGCGGGGCGCGTTTTGCGTTGCAGCAGCGCATATCGCGTGGCAGCAGCGCATATCGCGCGGCGCGCAGCCCGTGGGAGGTGGCCGCTTTTCGAAGTGCGCTCCCAACTGAGGTTTATCCCGCCCCAAAGGCCAAATAAAACACAGTTTGCGGCGCAAATCCGCACACAGTCGGTACTGGCAAGGCAGACGCAGCCTTAGAGTGGCGCTCATGGCGGCACCGCTGACGGATCAGTTCGGGCCCGACGTTGTTCGGCTCATCGCCGCCGACCTGCCGGTGGTTCAGGAGGATTTCGTCGCCAGGTGCCTCGACGGCTTCGCCGAACTCGGGCTCAAGGCCCGCGGTGTGCACGTCGCAGCGGTCATGCGTGAGTTCCTTGATCCGGATCCAGCGGTCGCTGTTGCGCAGGTGGCAGCAGGCATAGGTGCCCCATTGGGATTCGGCTACCTGGCACATTCGGAGTTCATCGGGACCTACGGCCTGCCCGCCTACGCCGAATCGATGGCCGCCCAACACGCCCTGACCCAGGTGTTCACCGCAGAATTCAGCATCCGACCGTTCATTCAGCGGTACCCGGAAACCATGGAGCAGTTGCGCTCGTGGACTGCCGATCCGAGCGAACATGTGCGCCGACTCGTCAGCGAAGGTACTCGGCCACGGTTGCCGTGGGCTACTCGGCTGCCAGAGTTTCAGCGTGATCCGGGGCCCGTCATCGAGTTGCTCGAGGTGCTGAAAGACGATCCCTCGGAGTACGTCACCAGGTCGGTGGGCAACAACCTCAACGACATCTCCCGCGACAACCCGGGCACGGCCTTGGACGTGGCCGCGCGGTGGTTGCCGGGGCGTCCTCGGTTGGTGCGCCGAGGCCTGCGCACGCTGATCAAAGCAGGGGACCCTCGGGCATTGGAGTTACTCGGGTATTCGGCAACGGAAGTAGTCGCCGCGGCTGATGTGCCTCGGCAGGTTCGGATAGGTGAGTCCGCTGCGTTCAACGTCACCCTCACCGGCCAGGGTCGAGTGCTGGTGGACCTTCGGGTGCACTTCGTGAAGGCCAACGGTTCAACGTCGCCGAAGGTGTTCCGGGGTGCGGAAGTGGCCGTGGACGGTGTCGCACAGTTCAGACGCACGATCAGTTTCGCCCAACACACCACACGCAAGCACTATCCCGGAACCCACCGGGTGGAGGCCCTCCTCAACGGCGACCCGGTGGAACTTGGCGTGGTCGAAGTGGTCGAGTAGGCCTGCGATACGCGTCCCCTGCGCCCTGTGGATAACGACCGCGGCCGGATCGGCGATTTCGCCCAGACTTTGTGGCATGAACACCACACCGAACGCCGCATCGGCAAAGTCCGCCAACCAACGCCAGACCACCAGATCCCCCAGCCCGTACGACGGGTTGCCCTATGAAGATGAGGACGGCTACGAACGCCGATGGGGAGGACTGTCGAAGGTCGCAACTGACGCCAAGTCACACGATGATCCGCTTACCTTCATCGCCGATCACCTGCCACACGGGGATCGGACCGAAGGTTCAGTGGTGGTGCTCCTTGACCCAGCCGGTCAAGGGCAACCGCTTGTCAACGTGATCTCAAATAGTCCGCGAAACCCGACCGCACAAGACTGCTACCGCCTGCTGTGGCCCTTTGCCCAGACCCTCGGCAGGTTGTGTCCGTCAGGTTCCGGAGCCACGATCGGGCTGATTCATCACCGCACCGGTCCGGCAGTTGCCGGACCGCTTGATCGCAGGTGGTGGTTCGCAGTCCAGCAGGCCGCCGAGGAGCACGGACTTGAGGTGCTCGGGGTGATGGCCCGAACAGCATCCGGTGCGCTGCTGCCCATCACCGACGAGGGAACCTCTTGATTCGGGGCCGCACATTTGGTGGGTTGCCGATTCCTCGGGCCCTTCGCTCGACACCTGGGTTCAAGTACGCATCCCACGCACCCAAACCGAAGGGCATCCCGCGCACGTGAACCGACGGGCGAATCCCGCGCAGCAGCCCCGCCGGCGTGGGCCACAGCGAGCAGCCTGCGTAGCCAGGCGGCTTGCGCCCTGGAATCCAGGTAATCTCGCCAAGGGGCCCCTTGCTTGGGGGCTGATTGAGGCTGGAGGCACCACAGATGGAACCAATCGCGTCCGTGACCGGGGATACCCTCAGCGACCTGTTCGGGTACGGGGCACGGCGGGAGGACTACTGGCGGTCGATGCAGCGGACGGCCGACACCGCCCTGCGCCACCCGAAGGAGGACTCTGCCGAACGACTGCTGCAATGGCTGCGGACGTTGCTGCCGGTGGAGTCGTTCTGGGCTTTCCCCGGGACGCGGGTGATGAACCAGTTGGTGGAGGTTCTCGAAGATGGGGATGTGGCCGCATTCGATGTGGCCGCACGCAACATCAGTGCTGCCCTGCACACGAAGTCCTACCGTCGCAACCCATCGGCCAGGGACGTCTTTGAGCCAAGGCCGGTGATTGGAAGCGAGGACGAGGAGATAATCGATGAAGCGGTGTCGCCGCTGCCGTACTTCGAAGTGCTTATCGTCGGCGGTGTTGACCCTGATGACCACGGCGCCCTCGCGCGTGCGCTGCATGGGTCCCGAGACTCCTCGGACGACTTCCGCTACGAGTGCGTGACTGTTGATTCGTTCCAAGATGCGGTGCTGGCGCTGGTGCTAAACCAGGAGATCCAAGCCGTCGTCGCCCTCGATGGATTCCCGTATCACAGCGTCTCCGAGTTGCCTCACCTTGAGCAGTTCCTCTCCAGCCACGGCGTCCCGCGGGACGGCGATCTTGGGCTTCCCCTGCTCGGCGTTGTGCACACCTTCCTGCCGCAGATCGACCGCTATTTGCTCGCTGATCGCGGTTGGGAACTGATTGCCGGCACCGCGGAGGCCGCCGCCGCAACTCGAATCTTCTTCGGGGTCGAGGAACTGCGTGAATTGCACCTGAGCATCCTCGAAGGGGTGCGAGACCGCTTCCAGACGCCCTTCTTCGACAATCTCAAGGCGTACGCCCAACGTCCAATGGGCACGTATCACGCCTTGCCCATTGCCCGCGGCAAGTCGATCATGAACTCGAACTGGATTCGCGACATGGGGGAGTTCTACGGGCGCAATCTCTTCCTAGCCGAATCATCGGCCACCACCGGTGGGCTGGATAGCCTGCTCGACCCGGTCGGCAACATCAAGAAGGCCCAGGAGCTGGCCGCCCGGGCATTCGGAGCAGACCACGCTTTCTACGCGACCAACGGCACATCGACGTCGAACAAGATCGTCGTCCAGGCCCTGTGCCGTCCCGGAGACATCGTGCTGATCGACCGCGACTGCCATAAGTCGCACCACTATGCCTGCGTGCTCGCAGGGGCTCAGCCCTACTACATCGACGCCTTCGCGCTCACCGAATATTCGATGTACGGCGGGGTGCCGATTGATCGGATCAAGGCTGCGTTGCTGGAACTCAAGGCCGAAGGTTTACTCGACCGGGTCCGGATGCTCATCCTCACCAATGCCACCTTCGACGGACACATGGCCCACACCCTGCGAACCATGTCCGAGTGCCTCGCGATCAAACCGGACCTGGTGTTCCTGTGGGACGAGGCGTGGTCGGCTGCGGCGCGATTCTCGCCCTACTTGCGGCCGCGCACCGCCATGGGTGGGGCGGCTGCTCTGCGTCGGCTGCAATCCAGCCCGGAGTATCGGCGCGCCTTCCGTGAGTTCACGGACAAAGGCATCGCCTTGGACGGTTCGGACCCGCGTGCCCTCACCGAGCGACTCATGCCGGACCCGGACGAGTTCCATGTGCGGGTTTATCAGACGACGTCGGTGCACAAGTCGATGTCCGCGCTGCGCCAGGCCTCAATAATGCTGGTCGCCGATCAGCATTTCGGCGACGTGGCCGAACCGTTCAAGGAGGCTTTCTACACTCACACCTCAACCTCGCCGAATCAGCAGATCATCGCGAGTTTGGACGTTGCTCGGCGACAGATGGAACTGGAGGGGTTCGAACTCGTTTCCCGGGCGCTGCAGCTTGCGGTCGAGATGCGCCAGTTGATCAACGAGAACCCGACGATCTCTCGCTACTTCCGCGCCCTGAGCTCACGCGACATGATTCCCGCCAAATACCGCCATTCCGTCGGATCAGATGTCCCAGTGGATCTGCCGTCCTGGTCGAGCACTATGGCAGCGATTGAATCCGACGAGTTCTTCCTCGACCTCACCCGCATAACCGTGATGTGCGGCAACGCCGGGATGAACGGGGCGGAGTTCAAGTCGGTGTTGGCCGATGACTACGAGATCCAGATCAACAAGACCTCGCGCAACAGCGTGCTTTTCCAGATCAACATCAACAACACCCGGGGCGATGTCGCCCACGTCATCAAGGTGTTTGCCGACATCGCACGGAAACTCGATGACCACCTGCGGACCTGCAGCACCGAGGAGCGAGCTGCTTTCGACGCCAAAGTCGCCGACCTGGTCGACAACGTCCCGGAGTTGCCCAACTTCAGCCGCTTCCACGACGCTTTCCGCGACGATGCGACCAGCCCAACCCGGCATGGGCACATGCGTGAGGCCTTCTACCTGGCCTACGACCCAGCGAATTGCGAACACATCCCATTCGATTCCGACGAACTGGACACCCGGATCGCAAATGGTCCAGAGGTGGTCGGCGCCAACTTCGTGATCCCGTATCCGCCCGGATTCCCGGTGATTGTGCCCGGCCAAGTTGTGACCCAAGAGATCGTCGATTTCATGCGAGTGCTCGACGTCTCTGAAATTCACGGATACGACCCGCACCGGGGACTGAAGATATTCACGACAGCGGCGCTGGCGGATGCTGCGGCCGAACGGCCCAACCACCTGCCGCACACCAAGGCCGCACCTGCGGCTGAAGCCGAAGCCGGCGGCGCCACGTAGAATCTCGACGTGTCCGCCAGCTGCTACCTCGACCACGCCGCCACGACCCCGGTGCGCCCGGAGGCGGTCGAGGCTTGGCTGGCCGCGCCCGCTGGCAACGCCTCGAGTCTGCACGGCACCGGTCGACGCGCGCGGCGGGCGGTCGAGGAAGCCCGCGAATCATTGGCCGAGAGCCTAGCGGTCGACGCCGGCGATGTGATCTTCACAGCCGGTGGAACTATGGCCGACAACCTCGCGATTCGAGGCATTCACACCGCCCGCAGGGATGCTGACCCACGCCGCGACACTGTGGTGGTGTCGGCGATCGAACATCACGCGGTGCTCGATTCCGCAGACGCCCTCAGCGATGCCCGAGTGGTGCGGTTGCCGGTGGATGCTTGCGGCCGGGTGCTGCCTGACGCGTTGTCTGACCTGCTAGCCGAGCAGGCCGATCGGATCAGTGTGGTGTCCGTGATGTCGGCCAACAACGAGATCGGCACCGCGCAACCGATCGAAACGCTAGCGGAGATGTGCGCCTCCGTGGGTGTGCCGATGCATGTGGACGCAGTGCAGTCGGTGGGGTGGTCCGGGTGGTCAACGCGGCTGGCAGGTGTGGCGGTGTCGGTGAGCGGCCACAAGTTTGGTGCGCCGACCGGTATCGGTGCGCTGGTGCTGCCGCATTCGGTGCCGTGCTCGCCGGTGATCTTCGGGGGTGGCCAAGAGCGCAAGGTGCACTCCGGGACGATCAACGTGGCCGGGGCCGCCGCGATGGCAGCGGCGTTGACGGCCGCGCGGGCTTCGCATTTGGCGTCGGGGGAGCCGGGCGTTACCGTGACGCAGCTGCGCGAGGAACTCACGCAGGCGGTGATAGCCGCAGTACCTGACGTCCGGATCGCGGGGGAGACGTCGCCTCCGTCGGTGGAATCGGCACCTTCTGGGCAGGTCGCGCGGCCTGAATTCGATCGGGTACCGGGTATCGTCAGCGTGCTATTCGATGGTTGCGAGGCCGATGCGCTGCTGATGCTGCTGGACGCGGCCGGAATCGAATGCTCGACCGGAAGTGCGTGTACGGCCGGGATCCCCGAACCGTCCCACGTGCTCACGGCCATGGGGGCAAGTCCGACGCAGGCGCGCTCGGCGCTTCGATTCTCGTTGGGGTGGACCAGCACCCGGGCAGATATCGAGGCGCTGCGTGCCGCGCTGCCGGATGCGGTGTCGAGGGCGAGGCGAGCCTCAGCGCGGGCCCAGGCCCGCCGACGGGGATCGGCAGCAGCGCCGCGCGAGCGGCAGCACCACTTCGCGCCACGCCGGGAGTCCGCGCCACGCCCGGAGCCGGCGCCACGCCCCGAGCCCGCGCCACGCCCGGAGCCAGCGCCGGTGGTGCCGTCATGAAGGTGCTCGCTGCCATGTCCGGTGGGGTTGATTCGGCCGTCGCCGCGGCCCGAGCGGCCGAGGCTGGTCACGACGTCACCGGTGTGCACTTTGCGCTATCGGCGGATCCGGCCGCCACCCGCGAGGGCTCGCGCGGATGCTGCACCCTCTCCGACGCGCGTGACGCTCGGCGCGCTGCCGATGTCATCGGGATTCCCTTCTACATTTGGGATCTGTCCGAGCGCTTCGCAGAGGATGTCATTGAGGACTTTCTCAGCGAATACGCGGCTGGGCGCACCCCCAACCCATGCGTGCGCTGCAACGAACGAATCAAATTCGCCGCAGTCCTCGAGCGGGCACTCGACCTAGGTTTCGACGCGGTCAGTACCGGGCACTACGCACAGATCGAACACCGCGGTGACGGCCCGATCCTGCGCCGTGCGGTGGACCCCGGGAAGGACCAGTCGTATGTGCTCGCGGTGCTCACCCGCGACCAACTTGCACACACGCTATTGCCGCTTGGTGACACGTTGAAGTCCGATGTCCGGGCCGAAGCTGCGCGCCGGGGACTGGCCGTCGCCCGAAAGCCGGATAGTCACGACATCTGCTTCATCCCCGATGGCGACACACGGGGCTGGCTGGCCGCTCGGCTGGGATCAAGCACCGGAGCCATCGTGGACGTGGAATCCGACCGGGTGGTGGGCTCGCACGAAGGGTCGCATGGCTACACCATCGGGCAACGGCGAGGCTTGGGCCTTTCCCGGCCTGCCGCGGATGGTCGGCCGCGGTATGTGGTGGGCGTCGACCCGAAGGCGAACACGGTATTCGTCGGTGGTGTCCATCGGCTGAACGCGCATCGAATCGTCACCGAGCAGCCTGTGTGGCTGACTGCGAGTGGGTCCCGCGCAGTGCTTGCGGCGCCGCAACTTTTCGCGCAGATCCGGGCCCATGGTGAGGCGATACCGGTGGCAGCCGTCGACGTTGCCGACGACGGCTTGGCGATATCGCTGCAGCAGCCGGTCCGGGCGGTTGCGGCTGGTCAGACAGTGGTGCTCTACCGAGGCGATCAGGTGGTGGCTTCGGCGACGATCGCCCACTCCGGCGGGATGGAACGTTCGGGCGGGATCGCCCACTCCGGCGGGATGGAGCCGGATCCGGGTGCGGCGGCCAGCGAAGCTACGAGTCAACTGGCTTCGGAGCCCGACGCTGTGCCAAGCGGTCGCGCAGAATCTCGCTGAGATCCATCGGCGCGGGGGTGCGGATGTCGAATCGCACCGCGGCCCACTTCAGCGCGACGGCGGTCACCAGGGTGGCGGCCTCGGCGGCCACCAGCGGTGCTCCTGCCTTCGCCAGCAGCACGTAAGTGATGGACGCGAGCATGGCTGCGAAGGCATGCCAGTGCCCGGGCTGAAACGAGGTCGGCACCTCGCCACACAGCAGGTTGATGAGCAGGCCGCCGCCGACAGCGGCGAGCACGCCGACGAAGACTACGGAGATAACCGGCAGTCCCAACTGCAGCGACTTCTGGCACCCCAGCAGCACCCACACACCCATGGTTGCGACATCCAGGGAGTTGTAGGCGAAGGCCCAGTCTTGGGCTTTTCGGGCAAAGAAGAAGCCGATCACGGCACCGAGCACGGCGTACGTCAGATACCAGGGGTTGGCGAGGAAGGCGGGGGTGCCGAATTGCAGCACCACGTCGCGGATCGCGCCGCCACCCAGCCCGCCGAGGGTTGCCACCGCAAGGATGCCGGTAATGTCGAAGCCTCGGCGGGTGGCGAGGAGCGCGCCGGACAGCGCACCGGCGGAGATAGCGACGAAATCGAACAACGGCGGCAGGTTGATGATCGGTGCCGCAGTCGTCAGGGTGGTGTGGAGCGCGACCGGCACACTCATCGGTCGTTATCCGACCTAGGCGCGTCGTCCTCCGGCCTGGCAGCGGCACGCGCGGTCTTTCGCATCGGCAGGTGGACCCGGGCGGGCAGAGTTGGCACTCGAACATGGGTCCACGCCGTGGTCAGTTTGCTGCTGACGTCCACTGCCGTAGGCGATTCCCACCCGCGCCACAACGCCAAAATACGCACCACGAACACTGTTGCGATGGTGGCCAGTTGATTCCAGAACGTGGCCAGACCAAGTTCGAACAGGGCGAGGAAGACGATCGCACCGATCAACGCGGCCACCCCAGAAAAGATGCCCGGGCGCAGCACGGTGGGTGATTCGCCACTGAGCACGTCACGCAGGATCCCGCCCCCGATGGCAGTCACCAGGCCGAGGAAAATCACCGGCACCACCCCGAGCGAAAAAAACAGGGCCGCACTGGCCCCGAGCGCCACAAATAGCCCCATGGCCAGGGCATCAAGCCCGATCAGCACCCGGTTGAGGCGGCCAATCAGGCCTGCGAAGAAGAAGCCGAGGAGTGCAGCGAACGCTGCCGCCAGCAAATACCGAGGGTCCGTGAGGACGACCGGTGTGCCCTTCTGCAGCAGTACGTCGCGCAGCAGCAATCCGCCCAATCCAGTGGCCGCGGCCAAACCCAACACCCCGATGACGTCGAATCCGCGCCGTGCCGCGTGCGAGGCGCCAGCGAGGCCGCCGACTGCCACCGCCAGGTAGGCGCTCCACGTCGGGATCGACGGTAGAACGGTGTCCAGGGCCACGAGCCGAGCCTACCTGGGGTCAGCGAGGAACTGCGCGTCTCGGCCGGTCTGGTCGCAGCGCGGTCGGGGCCCTGCGCCGGGACGACTCAGGCGGCTCATTGGTACTTGGTGGCGTCGGTAGCGCTGAGGGGTCGGCTCGACCCGCCACGCAAGGGCTCCGAGCACACTAGCCTTACCTACTGTGGCAACTTTGATGCAGCAGGTGTGGGTCAACGGTCCAACTGCCGTTTCCCAGGGATCTTTTCCGGGCACCGACCCCGGCGAACCAGTGCGAATCATGGCCGGTGAAAACCCTGATCTGCCAAGCATTCCCGAGCTTCCTGCCCGGGGTGCGGGAGCAGACATGATCGGTCGCGGTTTGGCGCTGCTGGCAAGGGTCGCGCCAGAGTTCGCCGGTGAGACGACCGCCACTGGCTGGCGCTTGGCCGGCCGAGTCACAGACGCCGGGAGCCGGGCGATGCGCCGGTCGGACTCGTGGTTGGCGCAGGATTTCGATGCCGCTGAAGAGCGGTATCAGGGGGCGTCCGCGGTGAAGGTGGCGGTGGCGGGACCCTGGACGCTGGCGGCGAACGTTGAATTGCGAAACGGGCACCGGTTGTTGGCTGATCCAGGAGCAATGAGGGACCTGCGGGCGGCCTATCCGGAGCTGATCACCGAGTTGGCCGGAAGGGTGGGGCGAGTCTGGCCCCGGGCCGTCCTGCAGATCGACGAACCTTCCCTGCCCGCGGTGCTGGAAGCTGGGATCACCACGCCGAGTGGGTTGGATGCGTATCGGTCGGTGTCAGCGGAGGTGGCCCGCGACGCCTTGGCCGAGGCGGTGGCGGCCGCTCACGATGCGGACGCCGCGGTGGTGATGCACTGCTGCGCGGTGGCCGCTCCGCTGCAACTGCTGCGGGGTGTCGGTGCCGATGCCCTGTCGCTGGATCTCACCAAGCAGACGGCCGACGGTCGAGGTGGCCACGATGAGGAGCAGTTGGGGTCGCTGCTGGAATCGGACACGTCGTTGGTGGCCGGCGTGGTCGGATGGGCCGTCGAGGGGCCGGTAGCGCCGGTGAACGCTACTGTCGCCGACGTGATGGCCCTACTGGATCGGCTCGGCATCCCGCTGGATAGCTGTGCCAGCCGGTTGGCAGTCAGCACTCCCTGTGGGTTGGCCGGGGCGAGCCCGGCTGGGGCTGCGAAGGTGACGATTCGGGCGGCCGAGGTGGCTGCGCTGCTGGCCAAGGAGGTCCGGTGAATGTTTCGGTGGGCGGGGACGCCGTCAGTGGGATCACACGTCGATGGCAAGAACTCGTGGATACCGTCAACGCGGCCCGGACCGCCTACTACCTCCACGATGCGCCGACGATCTCCGATGCGGAGTACGACGCGCTATTCGCCGAACTGGCAGCGCTGGAGGGTGCACATCCGGAGTTAGTCACCGGTGATTCGCCGACCCAGACCGTCGGCGGTGAGCGGGCCGAGATGTTTGAGCCGGTGGAGCATCTGGAGCGGATGCTGAGCCTGGACAACGTCTTTGACGACGAAGAACTGGCTGGATGGTTTGAGCGGTTGGCCAAAGAACTTGGCGAGGTGCCGCGCCTGGTCTGCGAGTTGAAGATCGATGGGCTCGCCGTTGATGCGGTCTACCGAAACGGTCGCCTGGTGTCGCTGGCCACTCGCGGTGACGGTCGGGTGGGGGAGGATGTCACCGCCAACGTGGAGTGGATGACGTGCGTGCCGCGCGTTTTGCATGCCGATCCGACAGGGCCGCCGGTGCCCGAGGTGCTCGAAGTGCGCGGCGAGGTCTTCTTCACGCTGGCGGATTTTGCGCAGATCAACGACCACATGCTCGACCTCGGACGAACTCCCTACGCCAACCCGCGCAATGCTGCGGCCGGTACCTTGCGCCAGCGGGTGGATCGCCGAGTGGACGATTTGGCTGCCGCCACGGCTGCGGGGAGCACCCGGGTGGCCAGGATCACGACCGAGTTGGAGCGGGCGAAGGACCTGCTGCACCGACTTCGCCTGGTGGTGCACGGGTTGGGCCGGGCCGACGGATTCGCAGCGGAAACGCTCAGCGGGGCGTACGCGGCGATGGCCAGTTGGGGTCTGCCCACCGCCGACACCACCAACCTGGTGGAGCATCAGGAAGCCGTGCGCGACTACATCGCCGGGTATGCCGAATCGCGTGTCGGAATCGCCCACGACATCGACGGTGTGGTGATCAAAGTGGATTCGCTAGCGCTGCAGGGGCGGCTCGGGTCCACCTCTCGGGCACCGCGCTGGGCGATCGCCTACAAGTACCCGCCCGAGGTGGTGCGCACAAAACTGCTGGACATCCGGGTGAACGTTGGACGCACCGGTCGAGTCACCCCGTTCGGTGTGATGGAACCGGTGAAGGTCTCCGGCACCACGGTGTCCATGGCCACCCTGCACAACGGCGGCGAGGTCAAGCGCAAGGGGGTGCTGATCGGCGACATGGTGTTTCTGCGCAAGGCCGGGGAGATCATTCCGGAGATTCTGGGACCAGTGGTGGAACTTCGGGACGGCACCGAACGCGAATTCGTCATGCCCACCCATTGCCCCTCCTGCGGCACTGAACTTCGCCCGGAGAAGGAGGGCGATGCGGACATCCGCTGCCTCAATGCGCGCAGTTGCCCATCGCAGCTACAGGAGCGGCTATTCCACATCGGATCTCGATCTGCACTGGACATTGAGGGTTTGGGGTGGAAGGCCGCCAGCGCTCTGCTCGACGACGGGTTGCTTGATTCTGAGGCCCACCTGTTCGATCTGACCGCTGAGCAACTCATGACGTCGCAGTTCTTCACCGCCGGTGTCGCCCCCGATGCAGTGCGGCTCTCCGAGAACGCGGTCAAGTTCCTCGCCTCCTTGGAGGCCGCAAAGGAGCGCGAACTGTGGCGGGTGCTCGTCGCATTGAGCATCCGGCACGTGGGGCCCACTGCGGCGCGGGAGCTGGCGCGGGTGCTGGGATCGATGGCGGCGCTGCGGGCTGCTGATGTGGAGGAGCTCAGCGCCATCGAAGGTGTCGGCCAGGTGATCGCGCAAGCGCTCGTCGAATGGTTCGAAGTGCCGTGGCACGTCGAGATTGTCGAAGCGTGGGCCGCCGCGGGGGTGCGGATGGCCGACGAACAGTCCTCGGCGCCGCGTCACCTCGAGGGGGTGTCGGTGGTGGTCACCGGGACTTTGCCGGGATTCACGCGGGATCAGGCGACTGCGGCATTGCAGGATGCGGGTGCGAAAGTCACCGGATCGGTGTCCAAGCGCACGGGTTTCGTTGTGGTGGGCGACAAGCCGGGGAGCAAATACGACAAGGCGCTCGCACTTGGTGTGCCAGTGCTCGATGAAGACGGGCTGCGGGTGTTGCTCGAGTCCGGCGCCGACGCCGCGCGCGAGGTGGCCGAGGTTGCCGGTCCGTGAGCGGCCTGGCTGTCGCGACGGATCGGCGCGGACCGAACAGGTGGAGAGGTAATCGCCGGTCGCACAGGCCCCCGCGTAGACTCGCGGCCATGCCCCACGAACCCCTCACATCCGACGATGTGGCCCACTTGGCCCACCTCGCTCGGATCGAATTGCCGGCCGATTCGCTGCCCCACTACGCGCACCAACTCGACGCCATCTTGGACGCCGTGAGCCGGGTGGCCGAGGTCGCCGCCGACGACGTCCCACCGATGTCACACCCGCAGGACATCGCCAACGTGACCAGGGTCGATGAGGTCCGTCCAGGGCTCTCCCGGGAGGAGGCGCTATCCGGGGCGCCAGTGGTCGAAGACGATCGCTTCCGCGTGCCGCGCATCTTGGAGGACGCCGAATGAGCAGCGCCGACGAACTCACCCGGCTCAGCGCAGTTGACCTGGCCGCCGCGATGGCCGCCGGCGACACGACGAGTGTGGAGATCACCCAGGCCCATCTGGAGCGCATCGATTCGGTCGAACCCAAGGTGCACGCCTTCCTGCACGTGGATGCCGACGCTGCGCTGACTGCCGCGGCCGCCATCGATGCTCGGCGAGCAGCAGGTGAGGACCTCCCGACGCTGGCTGGCGTACCCATCGCGGTGAAGGACGTGCTCGCCACCCGCGGAGTTCCCACAACATGCGGATCGAAAATCCTGGAAGGTTGGCGTCCCCCTTACGACGCCACCGTGGTGCGCAAGGTGCGCGAAGCCGGGATGGTGATCCTGGGCAAGACGAACATGGACGAGTTCGCTATGGGGTCGTCCACCGAACACTCCGCCTACGGGCCTACGCGCAACCCGTGGGATCTCAGCCGCATCCCCGGCGGCTCCTCCGGCGGCTCCGCGGCCGCGGTTGCGGCCTACGAAGCACCGATCTCGATCGGCACCGACACCGGTGGATCCATCCGCCAACCCGCCGCCCTCACTGGCACGGTGGGCGTGAAACCCACCTACGGTGGGGTGTCGCGATACGGGTTGGTGGCCTTGGCGTCTAGCCTCGACCAGGCCGGACCGTTCGCGCGCACGGTGCTGGATGCAGCCATGCTGCATGAGGCGATCGCTGGCCATGACCCGCTCGACTCCACCAGCATCGACGCGCCCGTGCCGGCGCTGGTGGAAGCGGCGCTGTCTGGCGACGTGGCTGGGATGCGCATCGGTCTGGTGCGGCAACTGCGTGGCGAAGCATTCCAGCCGGGGGTGCAGGCTCGATTCGACGAGGCCGTGGACTTGCTGGCGGGCAAGGGTGCGATCGTCACCGAAATCGATCTACCCCACGCGGAGTATGCGCTGGCGGCCTACTACCTGATCCTGCCTAGTGAATGTTCGTCGAACCTGGCGAAATTCGACGGCATGAGGTTTGGCCTCCGAGTTGGCGACGACGGCGAGCGTTCGGCGTCAGAGGTCATGTCGCTGACCCGCGAGCAGGGTTTCGGCCCCGAGGTGAAACGACGGATCATGCTCGGTACCTATGCGCTCAGCAAGGGCTATTACGACGCGTTCTATGGGCAAGCCCAAAAGGTGCGCACCCTCATCGCGCGGGACTTCGCCGAAGCGTTCGCCCGAGTCGACGTGGTGCTCACACCTACGGCTCCGACCACGGCCTTCGCCCTCGGCGAGAAACTCGACGACCCGGTGGCCATGTATCTCAACGACATTGCCACCATCCCCGCCAACCTCGCCGGCATCCCGGGCATGAGCGTGCCGGTGGGATTGGCGGCCGAGGACGGGCTGCCGGTGGGCCTGCAAATCATGGCCCCGGCGATGGCCGACGACCGCCTCTACCAGGTGGGGGCCGCCGTCGAATCGGCGTTCATCGAACTCTATGGACACAGCACGATCGAGGAGGCCCCGCAACTGTGAGCGCCACATCCGCCAAAGCACCCGCCCTGGTCGACTACGACGACGCCGTGGGCCGCTACGAACCCGTGCTCGGCCTGGAAGTCCACGTAGAGTTGAACACCGCTTCCAAGATGTTCTGCAGTTGTTCCACCGCATTCGGTGGCGAGCCGAACACCCATGTGTGCCCCACGTGCCTCGGGCTTCCAGGCTCGCTGCCAGTGGTCAACCACGACGCGGTCGAATCTGCGATCCGGATGGGGCTCGCGCTGAATTGCGACATCGCGCCCTGGGGACGGTTCGCGCGGAAGAACTACTTCTACCCGGACATGCCGAAGGACTACCAGATCAGCCAATACGACGAGCCGCTGTGCATCAACGGCTGGCTGGACGTGACCGTGCCAGGCGTCGACGGTGCCGAATCGACGGTGGTGCGCGTCGGCATCGAGCGGGTACACATGGAGGAAGACACCGGCAAACTCACCCACTCCGGTGGCGCTACCGGCCGTATCCACGGCGCGGACTATTCGCTGGTGGACTACAACCGGGCCGGGGTGCCGCTGATCGAGATCGTCACCAAACCCGTCACCGGCACCGGTGCTTTGGCCCCTGAGGTGGCAAAGGCCTACGTGACCGAGTTGCGCGAGCTGATGCGTGGCCTCGGGGTCTCCGATGTGCGGATGGAGCAAGGATCGCTGCGCTGCGACGCGAACCTGTCGATTGCGCCGGCCGATGCCACCGAGTGGGGCACCCGGACCGAGACGAAGAACGTCAACTCGTTGCGTTCGGTGGAGCGTGCGATTCGCTACGAGATCCGTCGCCAAGCCGCGGTGCTCGATGCCGGCGGCACGATCACACTGGAAACCCGCCACTTTCACGAAGACGATGGCACCACCACGCCGGGCCGTTCAAAGGAAACCGCCGAGGACTACCGCTACTTCCCGGACCCCGACCTGGTGCCGGTGGCCCCAGCCGCCGACTACGTGGAAGCGCCTGCGCCACACCCTTCCCGAGCCCCCCGCGGTGCGCCGCGAACGGCTGCGGGCGGACTGGGGTCTCAGCGAATTCGATATGGCTTCGGTGATCAACGCAGGCGCACTGGACGTGGTGGTGGCCACGATTGAAGCCGGTGCGGATCATGCTGGTGCCCGCAAATGGTGGCTGGGCGAGCTGGCCCGGGAGGCCAACGAGCGGGGCGTGCCGCTCCAGGAGCTGCCGGTGACCCCGGCAGTCGTCGCCGAGGTGGAGGCGATGGTGGCGGCAGGCCGTCTCAACGACAAGCTGGCACGCCAAGTGTTTGCCGGCCTACTGGCCGAGGAGGGTACCCCGGAGGAGATCATCGCGGCCCGCGGACTGGAAGTGGTCTCCGACGAGGGCGTGCTGGTGACCGCAGTCGATGAGGTGATCGCAGCGAACCCGGATGTGGCGCAGAAGATCCGCGACGGCAAGGTGGCGGCCGCTGGTGCACTGATCGGCCAGGTGATGAAGGCGACCAGGGGTAAAGCGGATGCCGCCAGGGTCCGCGAACTTATTCTGGAGCGGCTCGAACCGACCAGCTGATTCGGCTCGGGCCGGCAAGCTGAGACTCGGGCCGGCAAGCCGATTCGGCTCGGGCCGGACGGGTTCGAAGGGGCGGCTTTGTCCCCTGTTTGTCGCAGCGTCCCGAGGCAATGGCTGGCTGGACCTGGGCAACGTGCAATGCTCGACAGTGAGCAGAGTTACGGTGCCGGTTGCTTGCTGCGCACCTCAAAACACAGAGGGGATGCTGCGATGAGAAGTGGTCGGGGTATCAAGGGCTTGGCCCCATACGTCGGCAGTCTGGCGGCGATTGGACTCATCGCCACTGGGTGCGGCGGATCCAGCGACACGGCCGATGCGAGTAGTTCGCCTTCGGCGGCCAGTACCACCACGGCTCCGACGTCGTCCCCGGCCGAGCCATCCCAGTCGGTTTCGGCGCCTGAGACGGTCGCCCCGACACCGTCTGCCACCGAGCTGGGGGCCCCGCCCACGAGCGTCCCGCCCACCGATCCGTCCGGGCCCGGGAGCAGCGCAGTGCCAGTCGCGGTAGGCGGCTTTCCGGAGGGCACCAGCTACTGGACCTTTGCGGACACCCCCGGTTCGCCCTATGCCTTCGCCGCCTATGGTGCCCGCTACGGCAATTCGATGTGCTTGATCAAGTTCTACCCCGAATATGTCGTGGAGGTCGGAACCCTCACAGAAACCGCCGCAGGCCAGGAATTCGCCATCGCCGCGCGGGAAGAGACCATGCTCAACCCCTACGTCCCGCCCTACACGGCGATCGTCACTGGAGATCCCGCAATCGCGGTCATCCTCTCGTCTACGTATGGCGACCTTATGTTCAACCGAGTTGACGTGGGGACTGCTGCAAGCACTATCGAAGCTTCAAATCCTGGTGCCGACGGGTTGGAGGCACTGGCCCGGATCACCGGAGCCTGCGGGTAACGGCAGGCCCCGGCGACCCGAATAGTCCGGATCAGTTCCGTCGGGCGCGGGCGATGAAGACCGCCGCGACCGCGATCACTGCTACCAATCCGCCGACTGCGATCAGTGCCGTCGGTACGCCTTCGGAGGCAGTAGAGTCTTGGGATTCCACGTCGGTGGCGGTGACGAACTCCACGGCAGGATTCTCGGTCGGCGCGGGTTCGGCACCCGGGATGGTGTCGGCGCATCCGGTTTGCGGGTAGTCCAGGATTCCGCACACGAGCCCGTCTTCGACTCGGGTGGGTGCCACTGCCTGCACTACTTGCAGGGCATTGGCATCCGCGGGAACCGTGGCGCACTTCGCTTCGGGCGCCGGTGGAGTGGAGCCTTCCGGGGCGTCGGCCTCGGTTCCCGTGTCGAGGACCACCACAACGTTCTTCTGTCCTTCGGGAGCCTGTCCATCGCCGCAGATTTCGCTGAAGGTGCCCTCCCATCGGGGTGGACGATTCGACGAAACCTCAATGCCGGCGACGCCGTATCGCCAACCGGTGACGTCGCCATCGGCCGGGACCACATCACCGGGACCAGTCTCGGCCATCACCCAACTGCCGTTGTCGGAGGTCCAGAACGACCAGTAGCGGTAGAGATCGGCGTGTGCCGGCGAGGCTGCCATGAGCATCAGTGGAACCGCGAGGACTCCGGCGATCAGGGCCAGGAGTTTGCGTTTGTGAGACATGCGAATACCTTTCGGACGAGTTCCGGCACGTGTGGGTCGGACCCGGCCGAATCGGCCGACTCCCCATCGTTGCCTCGACAATGGTGGATTCACAACGACCCCAGGTGATCCGACTTCGCGGCTCCGGTGTGGGGCCACGTCACGGTTGCGGGACAGTGTCGGAGTTGCACCGACTTCCCCTGGCTTACATGGACGTTGGGGTGGCAACGCTGAGTCGAAGACATACCGCCGCCACGTGGGTATTGCACCACATCGGGTGATCCCGCAAGTCGGGGGTCGCACAAGCCGCCGTTCAACGTATGCGCTACACATCACAGCCTCGGTCGTTCACAGTGGCCAACCGGCATTGTTAGAATCGGGGCGTGTATTCGGACCATGCAATGGGTTTCCGCATACTGCACATTCCTGTGCTCGTCGCTGTGAATACGTTCTCAGCAGGGATCTACCCCATGGAGTTCGCGTGAGCGGAAACAGCATCTATCGGTCGCACAACAGCGCAGTCCTGTCCGTCACCGCGGTGGACGCGCCCGAGGTTGTTCCCTCGTCGTACTTCGACGAGCAGTTGGCTGACACGTTGGATCGTCTCGGGCTGCGGCCGGGGATGCTGGAGAACGTCGCTGGAATCAAGCAGCGCAGTTGGTGGCCGGAAGGCGTCACCTACACCGACGCAGCAGCCGAGGCAGGTCAGGCGGCACTCGATGCAGCCGGGATCTCCCCAGACCAAATCGGGCTGCTGGTGGACACCTCGGTGTCCCGGGCCCGACTCGAACCGTCGTCCGCGGTGTCGGTGCACCACAATCTCGGCTTGCCCTCGTCGTGCCTCAACTTCGACCTCTCCAACGCCTGCCTCGGTTTTGTGAACGCCATGCAGTTGGCGTCGACGATGATTGACACAGGTCAGATCGAATACGCCTTGATCGTGGATGGCGAAGGTAGCCGAGACCTGCAACTGCGCACCCTTGAGCGGCTGAAGTCCGAAGACGCGACCATCGCCGACGTGATGGCTGATTTCGCCTCGTTCACCTTGGGTTCCGGCGGGGCGGGCATGGTGATGGGTCGAGCCGACCGCCACCCGGAGGGGCACCGATTCGTCGGCGGCATCGGCCGCGCGGCCACCGAGCACAACCATCTGTGCCAAGGCGACATGAACCGGATGGTCACCGACAGTCGCGGCTTGTTGCTGGCCGGCCTAGACGTCGCCGAAATCGCGATGAAGGAAGCCCGGCAGGACTTCGACTGGGATGACATCGACCACTACATCATTCACCAGGTCTCGACCGTCCACTGTGATGCGATGATTCAGCGTCTCGGGCTCGACGCCACCAAGGTCCCGCTGACGTTTCCCGACCGCGGGAACATCGGCCCGGCCGCTATTCCGATCACGTTGGCACTGCATCAGGCCAACATCGCCAAGGGTGAGCGAGTCATGCTCATGGGCATGGGTTCAGGGATCAACGCCGCGGCGTTCGAGCTCGTCTGGTGAGCCTGCCACCGCCTGGACTACACGGACTGGACCCACGCTGGTCGCGGGAGGTCACGGGGATCGATTCAACTGGCGCCACCCGAACCTGGCACGTGCTCGATTCGCATGCTGGCGCTTCCGAGGCCGAACTGGACGGGCTTGCCGGCACCTTGCTGTGTGTGCACGGCAACCCCACCTGGTCGTATCTGTGGCGCAGGCTCGTGGCTGCACCGCCGAACGGCTGGCGGGTGATCGCGGTCGACCAGTTGGACATGGGCTATTCGGATCGCACCGGCACGGTCCGGCCGTTGGCCCAGCGAGTTGATGACCTTGACTCCCTGACCGACGCGCTTGGACTCACCGGCGCCGGCGCGAGCGCCGCAGGTGGCGCGGGCACCCGGGCCGAGGGGAAACCGCGCATCATCACGGTCGCGCACGACTGGGGTGGTCCGATCTCGCTCGGGTGGGCCGAACGGCACGTGGACCAACTCGACGGAGTGGTGCTCGCCAACACCGCAGTACATCAGCCAGCGCACGCTCCCGCACCGCGGGTGATTCGCGCAGCTCGCCTGCCCGGCATGTTGCCCAGCGTCACTTCGCGCAGCCGCATGTTCATCCGCTCGGCAATGTTCCTCTCCCGCCCGGTACCGCCGCCAGCGATCCGGAAGGGGTACTACGCGCCCTACGCCGGAACCGAGCGGCGGGCGGCCATCGAAACCTTCGTTCGCGACATCCCGTTGGATCCGACCGACGTCAGCGCTGCGGCACTCGATGCCATCGCCGACGGCCTGCCGTCGCTGGCAGACGTCCCGGTGCTGTTGCTGTGGGGGCCGCGCGATCCGGTGTTTTCGGACCTTTACCTGCGCGACCTCATCGCCCGGTTGCCGCATGCAGACGTGCATCGATATGAAGGCTCCAGCCATCTTGTGCCCGAAGATGCGCCAACTTTCGCCGCGGATGTTGCCACCTGGGTGGCGACGCGGAGTCTGCAGGCGGGCCGCGACGATAGCCACGCCGCTGGCGGCCCCGGAGCCGTTGGCGTTGCCTCGGCGGCGCCCGAGCCAACTGTCGAATCACCCCTCGGACGTCACCTGTGGTCGGCCATCACCGACCGCGCCGCCGATCCGAGCACGGCCGACCGCCCCGCGGTCACCGAGTTCGAAGCCGATGGACGCGCAACCGCAATCAGCTTCGCCGACCTCGAGCGCCGGACCGCGGCGGTTGCGGCCGGCTTGCGGGCGATCGGTGTGCAGCCTGGCGAACGAATCGCCCTGCTGATCCCGCCCGGAGCTGATTTAACCGCCGCGCTCTATGGGATCTGGCGTGCCGGAGCCGTGGCTGTGGTTGTTGATGCTGGCCTCGGCCTGCGGGGGATGCGGGTGGCATTGCGCAGTGCCGGCCCGAAGTACCTGATGGGCATCACGAAAGGGCTTGCCGCGGCCCGGCTGATGGCCACTGGTGCGCAACTGATTTCGGTCGGTTCGATCTCGGCGAAGGCCAGTCGAGCACTTGGTGTGCGCTGGTCGCTGGCCGAAATCGAGCAGCGTGGTGCGGCCTGTGAGGTACCACCGCCGCCTTTCGACGACGATCCGGCCGCGATCGCTTTCACTTCCGGTGCGACAGGTCCGGCCAAGGGTGTGTTGTATCTGCACAAGCAGTTGTGCGCCCAGCGTGACGCTTTGGCCAGCCTGTACGGCATCGGCCCCGATGACACATTGGTGGCGGCCTTTGGCGTATTCGCGCTTTTCGGTGCTGCACTGGGCATCCCATCGGCCGTGCCCGCGATGGATCTCACCAGCCCGAGCACCCTCACCGCGCGGGCCTTGGGGGATGCTGCCGCAGGTCTTGAGGCAACCATGGTGTTTGCCTCGCCGGCGGCGTTGGCGAATGTGGCCGCGACAGCAGAGCAGGTGTCCACGGCTGGGGCCGCGGCGCTGGCCCAAGTGCGTTTGCTGCTTTCCACCGGTGCGCCGGTCCCCGCCGAACTCTTGGCCGAGGTGAGGGATCGGTTGATGCCGACCGCTGAGGCGCACGCCCCTTACGGAATGACCGAGGTCCTTCCGGTTGCCGACATTGAGTTGGCCGAAATGGTCGACGTTGGGGTCGGCAATGGCACCTGTGTCGGCCACCCGGTGCCCGGAGTGGCCGTCGGTGTCGCGCCCCTGGACGTCACTGGCCGCCCGGACGGCGGCGAACCCATCGACGCCTTCGGAATCACCGGTGAGGTGTGCGTGGCCGCCGCGCATACGAAGGAGCGCTACGACCGGTTGTGGGTGACCGAGGCGGCGGCTAGTGAACACGTCGGCTGGCACCGCACCGGCGATGTCGGGCATTTCGACTTTGATGGTCGGCTGTGGATCGAAGGCCGGTTGGTGCACGTGATCGTCACCGCTGACGGGCCAGTCACTCCGGTCGGAATTGAGCGGCAGGCCGAATCCGTGGCCGGCGTCGCACGCGCTGCGGCCGTGGGTGTCGGACCCCGAGGAGCGGCCCAAGTGGCGGTGGTAGTGGAAGTCAGCGATTCGGAGCAGGAATCGAAGGCCTCAGCGCAACTTGCAGACTCCCGACTTCGTGAGGCTGTGCGGTCGGCGGTGGCTCATGGGTTACCCGAAGCGCCGCAGATAGTGGCCGTGTTGACCACGAAGGCGCTGCCAGTCGACATCCGACACAACTCCAAGATCGACCGGGTGGCCGTCGCCCGGTGGGCCACGAAGGTGCTCAACGGGGAACGGGTCGGTTCGCTATGAAGGTCCTGGTGACCGGCGGGAGCAGTTTGATCGCGGCTGGTGTCGCCGAGACGTTGCATCGGCGCGGCGATGAGGTGGCGGTGCTCCAGCGGCGGCCGTCACAGGTCGCGGAGCGATGCGGCCTCAGCGAATACCTCGGTGACGTGACCGATGCAGCGACGGTGGCCCGCGCCGTGGCCGGCGGGGTCGATGTGGTGGTGCACGCTGCGGCCCGGGTCGGGGTGGTGGGGACACCTGCGCAGTTCTACGAAACCAACGTGCGCGGCACACTCGCCGTGCTGGAGGCAGCCCAAGACGCAGGGGTTGGCCGATTCGTGTTTGTCTCCTCCCCATCAGTGGCGCACGCTGGGGCTGCGATCGCCGGGGCGGGGGCTGATCCGGCGAATCCGCGCCGAGCGGGCAGCCACTATTCGAAGTCCAAGGCCCAGGCGGAGATCGACGTGCTCGCCGCGGATACTCCAGGTTTCGCCACCATCGCGATCCGCCCACATCTGGTGTGGGGTCCGGGGGACACCCAACTGGTGGGACGGATTGTGGAACGTGCCAAAGACCGTCGGTTGGCGCTGGTTGGCGGCGGGCGAGCGTTGATCGATACCACCTTCATCGACAACGCCGTGGATGCTCTTGTGGCGTCGGTGGATCGTGCCGAAGCCGGCCATGGTGAGGCGTTCGTGGTCACCAACGGCGAACCACGCACCGTCAACGAGTTGTTCGAGCGAATCTGCCGGGCGTCCCACGTGACGCCTCCCGCACGATCCGTGCCGCGGCCGGTCGCCTGGGCCGGAGGGGCTGTCGCGGAGGCAGTCTGGAGCCTCACCCGACGCAAGGATGACCCTCCGATGACTCGATTCCTCGCCACCCAACTGGGTACCGCGCATTGGTTCGACCAGGCGCGGGTGCGCGAGGTGCTGCAATGGTCGCCCCGGGTGAGCCTGGACGAAGGCTTCGCCCGGCTCAGTCAGCGGTAGCTGTCCCGTCGAGTTGGTCCAGCGGGATCCCGCGATCGGCGAATCCAGCCGCCAGTGCGGCCGATACATACACAGCCATGGACTGCAGATACAGCACCAGCAGGATCCCGATCGGTGCGGTGAGAGCACCGTATTGCGGCTTGTCGAGGGCGAACCCGAGGATGAGCGTCATCGCGCCTTTGAGGATTTCGATGGCGACCGCACCGAATGCCGCGCCCACCACCCTGGCCCGACGTTCCGGCCGGATCCCGCCGAAGTGGCTCAACACCAGGTAGACGGCGGCGAAGTTCAGGCCCAATGTCACCACGATCGATACCAGTCGCAGCAAGGCTGACGGTCCAGTCCAGGACAATCCGATCATTTCGAACACATTTGTGGCGAACGTGGAGGTGATGGTGGAGGCCACGAAGGAGAGCATCACCAGCACCGCCAGCGGCAGCAGCCACGCGAGCAGTCGAGCTTTGCCGAGCAGGAAGTTGCGCGGATCCTTCGGTGCTCCGAACACCAAGTGGATTGATTGGTTGACCGCGCTTATCCCTCCCACGCCACCGTAAAGCAGTCCGACGAGCCCCAGTACCGAGGCGGTTTGACCCGCAGCGCGCAGCGTGTCTGGGTCGAGGCTGCCATCACCGAGCAGGCCGGGAAACGCCTCTCCGACGGCTTCGGTCAGGTAGCTGGAGAGTTGCTCGTTGCCCAGCGTCGCGGCGAGACCGTAACCGAACGCTAGGAGGGCGAAGATGGAGAAGAATAGGTAGTAGGTGGTGCCAGCGGCCAGCAGCGGGACTTTGGCCGTGGTGAACCGCAACATAGTGCGATATCCGGCACCCACCAGGGTGCCGAGTGGGCCGGGCCGTTCGGCCAGTTCCCGGATCTTTTTCGGTGTGGCTTTGGCCGGCGGATCGATCGATTTCCCGACGATGGCCGGTGGGGTGGCGGTCACAGGCATAGGGGTCAGCCTGACACATTTGCGGGCCTGGCGGCAGCCGCTGCAGACTTTGCACTATAGCGATCGCTATAGTGCCCAAGTGATCACGGCAAGAAGCGGCGAAGGCATGACCGTGCGTACGCAGACGTACCGATCCAATGGCCCGCAGCAGGTGCCCGTTCGCACCACAACGACCGGTCAGCGGGCCTGATCCATGGCTGAATCAGGCCGGGAACGACTACTCGGCGCAGCAGTCGCCGGGATGATCGAGTTGGATCCGGCGGCCCTCACGGTAGACGCGATCTGTGGTCGAGCGTCGGTGAGTCCGCCGACGCTTTACCACCACTTCGGCAGTAAAGATGGCTTGCTAGCCGCAGCGGTGGACGTTTTGGTAGCTCGGTGGCTGGCGCAGCTCGATACGGTCGTGCCCCACGCGGCGCGGCTGGAGGAGGCCTTGCCGGTGGCGTTGGAACGATGGGAGGAGCTGATCCTCAGCCCGCAGCGCCCGCTGGCCGTGTTCGCGTGGTCGGTGCTGCTCGTCGCTCCCGTGTCGGACGAGGTCCGGGTAGCGCTGGAACGCGCTGAGGGCCAAGGCGAGTCGATGATCGCTGCCCGGATGCGCAGTTTCGAAGGGATCGCGTCGCAGGCGGAAACGATGGCGCAGCTGGCGGTCACCCTGCTGATTGGTGCGGCCGTCCAATATGAACTCGACCACGATGCGTTGGGCCTGCGGCGGCGGTTGGCAATACTGGGAGATGCCCTTCGAACGATGGCCTAGGGGTGGCGAGGTGTTGGCCTCGTTGGCGCCACCCGGTCGTTGCTTTGGCTATGTCTCTGGCAGCGGACGTGGTGCGACCGGCGCCGGCGCCGGTCGCCCAGCCAATGCAGCCGCGACTCGGTCGGCGTGTTGGTGGCTGTTTTCGATGAACACCTCGAACTTGTCCTGGGTGCCCGCACTGGCCGTACCCACCACGTAGATGCCGGGCACGGCCGACTCCATGGTGGACGCATCGAGAACTGGCGCGCCGGCTGGTCCTTGGGTGTCGATCCCAGCTAGGTCGAAGATGGTGTGATCCTGGGTGTAGCCGATCTGCAGCAGCACGTCGTCGACCTCGAGGGTTTCAGCGGGGTCGTGCTCGGCGTGTGCGGCGTCGGTGGTGTTCGGTGCGGCTGGCGGTGTCGGCGGGCCCGTCGATTCTGGTGCGGCCAGCGTGACCCGCCCCGGCTCGATCCGTGTGACCACCCGCGGCAGGTGCCCCACAATCTGACCCTCGGCGAGCAGCGACATCACCTCGGGACGGATCCAGTGCTTCACCCTGGGATGCAGTTCCGCTTCGCGGTGCGCCAAGTGCACATCAGCACCCACCCGGTACAGCCGCAGCGCCGATTCCGCGGCGCTGTTGCGGCCACCGACCACCAGCACACGTCTGCCGAAGAATCGGTGCGGATCGCCGAGTGCTCGGTGCACGTGGGCGAGATCTTCACCCGTAACCCCGAGCCGCCGCGGGTGGCTGGTGCCGCCGGTGGCGAGCACCACGGTTTGGCAGCGGATCGTCGCCGTGATCCCGTCAGGTGTGGTGGTGGTGACTGCGAAATCGCCGCGCACTCCGTCGATTCCGACCACTGTGGTGAAGGTCCGCACTCGCAAGCCGGTGCCAACGACGAACATTCGCAGGTAGGCCAGGTACTCCTCTCCGGTGGTCTTCTCCTGCTCGGTGGCCGGCAGCGGCCAGCCCCGGATCATCAGCCGCTCCGGAGAGGTGAAAAATCGAGTGGCAGGCGGGAACTGACGCGCGATAGTGGCGCCGACCGGTCCGGCATCGACCACGACCACGTCACGGCCTTCGGCGGTCAGCACTGCCGCGGTCTCCAGCCCGATCGGCCCGGCCCCGACTATGAGCACTTCGCAGGATTCGGGGAGTTTGGGCACGGTGCCAGCGTAGATCAGCGGTGCAGTTCGGGTCAGTACACCCGCTGCGGGTTCAGCAGTTCCGCCCGCGAGCTGCCGGATGCGAACCTCTGCCGGATCTTGGCTTTGGCCCGCGAAACACTGACCGCAACACTGCCAGCAGAGGCGTAGCCGAGTCGCTGGGCGATCTCGGAATTGCTCCAGCCTTCGGAGTGGCGAAGTAGGAGTTCCCTCTCCCGCTCCGACAGTCCGGATAGCGCATGAGCCAGCATCATCGGCGCCATGGCCCCAGCGCTGGGACCGATCGAGGTCATCGCGATGCTCACCTCCGCGGGTCGCACGCCGACGGCGCGTGCCCGACCGTAGGCAGGGTCATCGGGTGCTGCGTCGTCGCCGGGGATCGGCACCTGACCATGGCGCCTGGCAGCGGCGGAGACATCAGCACACCGATTCTTGGTCGCGCGCACGATCCAGGCATCGGTGTTGCGGATCTCGGCTAGGTCGAGTTGGACGAATCGCAGCAGTACCTCCTGCACTACGTCCTCCACCCCGATGCCCTCGTGGCTGTGGTGTTTCAGCCACCGGCTGGCGGTGACCGTAGCGACGGTGCGTGCGCGGGCAATGTCGTCGTCGGTGGGTGTTGCGCCCATTGCGGCCTCCTTGTTGTTGTCGAAGATCTTCCGACAGGGGTCCGACACGGGTCGCAGTTCACTCCGGACGGGGCGCGGCGAAAACCCGGACGGGTCGCAGTTAACGGTCGCCGGTTTCATTCGTCGGGGTAGGTGCACGGACTCCGCTGGCCATCTGGTCGGCGGTCACACAAGCACTGAGGAGCGACCATGCGCAGTTCTATCGAACACGAGGGGTATGAGCCCGAGGTCGAGCAGTTTTGGGCGTCGGGGGCCGATGACGCCTTCCCGTCTTGGCAGGCTGATGAGATTTTGCCGGGCCTGTTTATGGGCGGCACCTGCGACGACGCAACTATCGACTATCCGGCTCGGCTCAACGGCTTTGGTGCGGCGCGCGACTACGACGCGGTCGTCACGTTGTACGCGTCGGCGCAGCCGGTGGGCTGGGAGGTGGAGGAGTTGCGCTACGGCTTCGGTGATGGCGTCTTCGGGGGTGACGACATCGCCCGGGTGCGCCGCGCTGCCGAGTGGGCCCATCAACGCTGGCAGGCCGGTGATCGGGTGTTGATCCGTTGCCAGGCGGGGTTGAACCGTTCGGGCCTGGTGACCGCGCTGGTGTTGATTCTCCACGGCTGGGATCCGGCCGCGGCGATCGGTCACATTCGCACTCGTCGCTCCCCGCATGCCCTGTTCAATCGTCACTTCGTTGCGTGGCTGCTGGGCGATTCGGTGCGGCGGGTCTGACCGAGTCCCACAACGAGTGTGGGTTCAGCACCGAAAACCGGCCTCGAACCCACACTCGTTGAAGCGAGGGCCCGGCCACCAGCCGTCTGCGAAGCTCGCCACCTCGGCAGCACGGAATGGCTAGTCTCGACTCATGGTGCTCAGGCGTTTCGAGAATGATCCGGAAGTCGTGCTGTACGAGCAGCGCGCTCGTGTGGAACGAATCGTCGCGGTCCTCGTCAGGTATGGCGTTGCCGACCTGAGCGGGGACGTGCAGGGGCACCGGTGGTTGGTGAGGCTCGCTGGGCACGCCAAACCCGATCCCGCGCTCGTCGCGATGAGCCGCGGCGAGCGGCTTTGCGCGGCAGCTCAGGAGTTGGGGACCGTCTTCGTGAAGATCGGCCAGATCTTGAGCACCCGAGCCGACCTAGTCGGGGCGGATGTTGCACAGGCACTGCAGGCCCTGCAGTCAGACGATCCCGCGGACACCCCGGAGCAGATAGCCGCCACGGTGGCGGACGCCCTCAACGTTGGCGTCGATGACGCCTTCAGCGCCTATGGTTCCTTCGACACCACGCCGATCGCATCTGCATCGATCGGTCAGGTCTGCCGCGCGACCACCGTCGAGGGCCGTGACGTGGTGGTCAAGGTGCGCCATGCCGGCATCGTCGAGCAGGTCAGCTCCGATGTGCAGATTCTGCAGGCGCTGGCCGACGTCGCCGAACGCGAGAGCGCCCAGGCACGCGCATACGGGATTTCGCGCATTGTGAGGGAACTCGCCGAGAGCCTTGAGCAGGAGTTGGACTTTCACCATGAGTTACTCAATCTGCAGGTGATCTCCGCCAACTTCGCCAGGTCAACCGAGTATGCCTTCCCAGAGGCGATACCGGAGTTGTGCGGTGAGGCTGTGCTCACCGAAACCGTCCTGGACGGCACTCAGCTGTCGCGCGTAATCACCGACCTGGGTGCGCGCCGGGACACGGTGATCCAGCAGTTGGCCGGGCTGTACTTCAAAATGATCTTCGAGGACGGGATATTTCATGCCGATCCGCATCCAGGGAATCTGCTGTTGCTGCCCGACGGTCGGCTCGGGGTGCTCGACTTTGGCAAGTGTGGGCGCCTGCGCGACGACGTGCGCGAGGCGTTCGTCGACTTTCTCGCCGCGGTGTTTGGTGACGATCTAGATGAGGTGACTCGTTGCCTGCTGCTCGTGGCGCCGGGCCCGGTGACCCTCGACACCGACCTGCTGACCCGCGAGCTGGCGGTTTGGAAGGCGCGGTTCTTCCCGGCGTCCGCATCAGAGCGTGAAGATGCGGATCTCGGTGCCGCGGTTTCGGCCCTGCTGGACTTGACCAACCGCTACCAGCTGCAGTTGCCCAACGACGTGGCCCTGATGCTCATGGTGGTCGTGGAGTTGCAGGGGATCCTTGAGCAGACCGGCACGACGCTGCGGTTGTCCCAACTGCTGCTGCCCTACGCAGCGCGACTGCGCAGCGAGCGGCTGTCCCCACATCGGTTGTGGCGCAGCGCCACCCGGCGCGCACACCGGTGGGAGCATTTGCTCGATGTGCTGCCCGGCGATCTGGCCCGAATCGTCGAGGCGGGAAGCCGCAGCGAGTTGAAGGTGCCGCTGGCGGTGGAGGGGTTGGATCGGCCGATCAACCGCATGGCATACGCACTGGTGACTGCGGCGACGATTCAGGGTGCCAGTTCACTGCTGTCGCGCGGCACCGCGCCCACGTACCGGGAGGTGTCGGTTCCTGGTCTGGTAGGCACTGGCGTCTCGGCCTACCTCGCAGTGCACATCCTGCGGAGCATCCGGCGCTCAGGGGGCGTGTGAGTGAATCCTTCGCCTCGTCGGTGTTTTGCCTGGTCAGGTGGGGTGTGGTTGGTGTTGCTGACACGCTAGGCGGTGCGGCGCTCGGGCAACGGTCCCGCCTCCGCGACGAACTGCTGTCCGGCGAGGTGTTCGCCGCGCTCACCGAAGCCAAACTCTTCACCGAGGACTGGCGCATCGACTAACCACCCGTTTGCCGGGTCTCCGGCTGAGCGCCTTGACCCACCCGCCGCTCAGTGGGAGGTTGAAAGAGAGCAGTGGTGTTGGTTTGAGGTGGGAGGTCGTCCCCATGCGAAGTGCAACGGCAAGAACAGGTCGGCGGGTCTGCGGCGCCACGTGTGTGGTGGTCGCCCTCACGGTTTCGCTGGCGGGCTGCGGGGTCTCCGTAAGTAGCGGCGAAGACCTATTGGATACCGAGAAGTTGCAGTCCGACATCCAGACCCAGGTCACGGACATTATTCCGGGCAGTACGGTATCGGTGACCTGCCCCAGCGAAGTCCAAGTTCAAGAAGGTGTGACATTCGACTGCACGGCGCTCATCAACGGTCAGGAGGCCACCATCAAAGTGACCCAAACCAATGACCAGGGCGATGTGGTCTACGAATCGGAATCCGCCGTCGTAGGTCTTGACAAGGTGCAAACCGACATTTCCAACGATTTGTCGAGGAATCTCGGGGGTACGTGGCAGACCGAGTGTCTTGCGGAGGGAGCCTCGGGTGGGGTCTATGTGGCCCCCGTGGGCTCGACGTTCATCTGCGAGGTCACCGGAACCACCGCTGACGGAGAGCAACAGTCTGGCGACGTAGAGGCAACGGTTGTTGACATCGGCGGAGGGGTCCAATGGAGGCTCCTCGAATAGTCCGCCGATAGCAGCACATCACCGCAGTCTGGTGTGGGCAACGCGTTGCATTGCTGAATCAGGGGAGTCCGCGCTCGTACCTGGCTCCGTTGAGTTCGCTTACGTCGCTGACCAGCGATAACTCGCGCAACCCTGCAGCAGTTCTCGAGTCGCCTTGGTCAGGGATGAGCGCCCGTAGGTGTCCAACGTTGCGCGCATGACATCTTCGGTCAATTCGTCTTTGAGGCCGTTGAGTCGCAGCACGACCTGCACCTCGCTGCGTGGGATCTCCTTCAACTCGCGGCCACCTCTTTCCCGCTCCACCACCGGAGGTGATTCAGGTGCGTACAGGGTCTTGGTTATCTGTCCGGGGAGATCATCAACGAGTTGCAGCACACGACCTTCGCGCACAAGCCGGGCGGCCGCGCGGTTGAACACGGTCTTCAGCGCGCCGCCAAGCCGTTGCCCGCCGCTGGCCCGTAGGTAGCGTCGATACGCCAATTCCGCGAGCATGGGCCCCTCCGCCTCGACGATCTCGGCTAACACATTGGCCAGGTCGACGATTGACACCTCATCGGCCGGCAGAACAGTTCGGGCGTGCCACTGGCGGTAGGGTGCGAGGCCATCGGGCGCAGGATGGAACTCACCCGAGTGCTCGGTCTGAGTCGGCGGCCTAGCTTCTGGTGGGGCCGCTTCTGCAGGGACCGAACGCTTCGCTGCCGCAGTGGTTGTGCCCGCAGGGGGCAGACTTGCCGACGGTGCCTCGCGGTCGACGCTGGTCGACTGTGGCGTATGGTCGTCGATCGCCGCGGCGGCAAGGACTGCTTCCGCTTCGGCGACCAAAGCTGCCTCTTCCTCGCCTGAGGCGGACGGCTCCGCCTCCTTCGCAGCCTGGGTCTCGCCTGAGGCGGACGGCTCCGCCTCCTTCGCAGCCTGGGTCTCGCCTGAGGCGGACGGCTCCGCCTCCAGAGCGGCCCCCCGAGCCGCCACTTCCGCGGCCACCTGCGCAACCCGCTCAGTGTTCAGTTCCGCCAGCCGTTCCTGCAACGAGCCCAGCACCGTCTCGGGGTCGTCAAGCCATTGCGGCCACCACACCCGGGCCACATCGGGCCACTTCATCACCTGCGTCAGCACCTCGACCGGCAGCACATCTCGGTCCGATACGGTGCGCCGTCGTTGCCACGACGGGCCGTCCAGCAGCACCGGCAGCAGCGGCGTCGAAGGGTCGTCGGCATGCGAAAGCAGCAGGTCGAGCCGGAAGTCGGACAAGCCCACGTCGGTTGCCACCACCACTCCTTGGGCACGCAACGCCTCGGCCACCTCGTCTCGATGGCGGTCCCTGGTCGACTCCCGGGTGGATTCCGCCGGCTGGCCGCCAGATTTCGCGTACACGAGGAACTCTTTCAGATGCTTTACGCCCAAGAACGCCGACCGTTCGGCTTCTAACTGCGCTGGATCGAAGCTGCAGAAGACCACGTTCTTGCGTCGGGCCCGGGTGACAGCCACATTGAGGCGGCGTTCGCCACCCAGGTTGTTCAGCCGACCGAAGTTCAAGGGGATGTAGGAATTGCCGTTCGACCGCTGTTGCTCGGAAAACGCGATGGAGAACAGCACGTAGTCGCGTTCGTCGCCTTGCACCTGTTCCAGTGCCTTGACGAACAGGTAGTCGCTGCGGCCCATCTTTGATTCATCGCGAATGAATGCAACACCAGGATGCTCCGACAGTCCGATGAGGGTGTCGATGAGCTGTTTCTGCTGTTCGTTGAAGGTCACGATGCCGATGCTGGGCCGGCCCTCTGGGTGAGCTTCGACCAGCGCGATCACCTCCGCCAGGATCGCCTGAGCTTCCTCCGGATTGGTGTTCGGTCCTGCCTTGACCCCGCCGGCCATTTCCACGGTCTCACTGCCGGCACGTAGATACTTACCCTGCACGCGGCGAAACTCAACTCCGGTATCGTTCGAGCGCAATGTCGGGGTGGGGAAACTGCTGAGGGCGCCCTCGTAGTAGGCGTCGTTGCTGAACGCGATCAGTGACTCGTCTTGGCTTCGGTAGTGCCAATCCAGTTGAACTGTTGGCACCCGCGCCAGTTCACACTCGCTCAGGATCGACTCCTGGTCTTCGGTGACCTCATCTTCTTCATCGTCGAGTTCCACGTCGGCGTCGGAGGTGGACCCCACCCGGCGCGATGGTGGCATCTGCTTCGAATCACCCACCACGACCACTGCCGAGCCGCGCCCCATGGCGCCGATCGCTTCCGGCACCGTGATCTGTGATGCCTCATCGAAGATCACCACGTCGAAGTCCATCACCCCCGGCTCAATGAGGTCCACCGCAGCGGACGGGCTGGTGAGCACCACCGGCGTGAGTTCTTGGACTGCTCGGCCGTAGTTGCGCAGCAGAGCCCGGGTGCCGAGCAGTTTACGGGTCTTGGCAAGCTCGCGAGCCAAGCCGCCGGTGGTGGGTTGCCCATCCGATTCGCGACGATCCAACACTCGGGCGGGCGCGTCCGTGACCCAAAGACGGCGCACTTCGCGTTGCGCCGTGATGAACGAGGCCACCCGCTGGTCGTGGGCGATCGAATCGAATCGGTCGAGTCCAGTGGCCTGGATTCGCTCGGCCAGCGACGCTCGGGCAAGTCCTCGTTGGAACGCCTCTTCAGTTTGGTCGGCGGCAACAGATCCATCCAAAATGCCAGCCCGCGAGTCTTCTAGGCCCACCTCGTCTAGCACGTCGACGTGGTTGACCAAGCCAATCCAGTGCCGCAGTCTACGCAGGTCTTCATGCTTGGCGTCGTCTTGCCAGGTCGGCAGGTGGCGTCCCACGGCTGCCACGACTGTGGCGTCGGCGCGCCAGACCGCCAAGTCTGATTCCGTCACGGCAAGGCATTCGAGCAGGTCCTGCCACGCGCTAGCGAACGCGGCCAACTGGCGTTGACACTGCGCCAGGCGTCCGGAGCGCACCTCGGTGCGCAAGCTCTCGTGCCAGGGCGAGGAGACACGCAGTGGAGCCGTGACCGAATCGAGGTGGCCGACTTGACTTCGCACCGTGTCGAGGGCCTCGGGGTCGAAGATTGACCAACCGTCGGGCAGGTTGACGCCGGGGATGGATCTCAGCCTGCCAAGGCCCCAGGAATCGGCTCCGCCAGCTGCGATCAGACGATCGAGCACCTCTCCCATTGCGCGCGCGTCGGGCAAGGTGCCGTCGGTGGTGTACGGCTTCAGGGTTTCCATGAAGGCGGCTTGACGTTTGGCCTTGCCGGGCCCCCAACTCAGTAGGGGGAGTAGAGCCTCCCGATCGCGGGTGAGGTCGCGGGCGAAGATTCGGGGTGTGAAGTTGCCCAGTTGGGGTCGCCACTGATCCGCGGCCGTGGCCACCTCTTCGATCGAGCCTTCGGCTTGCGACCTCCAGTCCGCTGCCAGCACCGCATCAAACAGGGCGCCGGTCGGCAGGTCCGGCATCGCGCACCGTGCCAGAGTCGCTAGCGCCGAGCTGTCCCGTGCGTCCTCCACGAGGGAGCGCACCGCAGCCGGGCAAGCGTCCAAGGCTGGTAGGGCGTCGGCCAGACTCTTGATGGCGGCCTTGACGCTCGCTAGGTCGGGCTTGTCGGGTGGCTGCGCCCCCACTAGGCGCCAGGGGTGCTCGGGCCGCGCTTGGGCGGCTGCGGTCCAGGGTTGCAGGTCGCGAAGGGCAGCACCGACGCGGTCGAGTAGATCCGCCTGCCGAGCGACCGTGGTTGGCGGGACGTCGATGGCGTCACCGTCACCGAGGGCCAGCAGCGCGTCCCGCGACGAATAGGCTGACAGCCCGGCGTCGTTGGTGGCGTGCAGGTCCCTCGGGTACTTGGCCAACTGGAAATGGGCTTGTCGCAGCCGTCGCTGGGCGGCCGCCATGGCCACCGGATCCGGTGTCGCTCGGGCGCTGAGGGAGTCCTTCAGGTGCAGGCGCACCTGCGCGGCTGACGAGCCTTCATGGTGCAAATTGAGCATGAAGGGCGCGAAGCCTACGTCAGCCAAACGTCGTCGCACGATTTCCAGCGCGGTCTGCTTCTCCGCAACGAACATGACCTTCAAACCACTGAGCACGCATTCGGCCACCATGTTCGTGATCGTCTGGGACTTGCCGGTGCCAGGAGGTCCCTGCAACACAAACGTGCGTCCCTGGGCGGCCCACGCGACTGCTTGCATTTGCGTGGAATCCGCCGGGACCGGCAGTCGCAGAGTTTCCAGATCCGGTTCCTCGACGCCGGTTGCAGCGGGATCGACGAACCGCTCCAGCGGGGTGTGCACCAGGTGCGAGACCAGCGGGTTGCTCAGGAATCGCTCGCCGTGCAAGTTGAGGTCCTGCCACATGCGGAATGCCGCGAGATCCAGCAGGGCTAGCCGCCCCTCGGCCCGCACACTGAAGGGAAGGCCGGCCCGTCGAACTGCGACGCGAACTGCCGCCAGGGTCGCGTGGACATCGATTCCGGCCTTGTCCGCTGTCGGTTCCTGCAGTTCCGGGATGGTGAGGCCGTGCTCGCGGGAAAGCCACTCGAGCAGGGCGAAGTTGGGTGCCACCTGGGAGGTCGTGTCGATGGTGAGCTGTGCTGTGCGGCTGCGCAGCGGGACCCGAAGGTTCACCGGAACTAGGATGAGTGGGGCATCGTGCTCGGCCTGGTTGTCGTCCTTCCAGCGCAGCAACCCGATTGCGAGGAACAGCGGATTCATGCCCTTTTCGTCGCGGGCATCTTTGGCCTTGCGCGCCATGGCTCTAAGTTCGGCCAGGCACTTCGCGAGAGTGACCAGCGTTGCTTCGCCTCGGGACTTGGCTTTCCGCTGCACGAATACCTGACGTTGCGCGAGGAAGGACATCCGCTCGTCCTCCGGGAGTGAGGCAGCATTGGGTTGCTCGCGGGCGCGGTAGACCTCGGGCAGGTCGAAGCCGCTAAGGACTTCGATGGTGTGGTCTTGGTGAAGCTTGTCTTCCAGCTTGGCCAGGCCCTGCTCTTCGAGCAGTATCGGCTGACAACTAGGGCCGGGCTTGAGATTGAGCAGTGGACTGGTCGCGTTGAGGCTCAGCAGTGCGGACTTCCATTGCCTGAGCCGCGGCGGATGCGAGTCGACGATGCGAACACCGCGATCGACGGCTGCGACCTCCTCACGGACTTCGACGGTCTCCGAGGGTGCGGTATCTGGCTGATAGACGGTGATCTCGAATCCGCCGTTAGTTTTCGGAAAGACAGTGGGCAGAGGGTGAACGCGAGCCTTACGGGCGGACGTGATGTCGATCAGGCGGAAGGGTTCATTTCCTGTTTGGGTGGCCACCTGGCGCTCGCCTGCATTCCTTGCTCTTGCCGCGTCGAGTTGACCGGGGCCTTCAGCCAGCGTGGTTGTTTCGATGATCCCGAGCTTGTTCAGGTTGCGCAGTGCGACCAGTTCCGGCCAGGAGTCAATGACGGGAAGATTCGGGTACCACGCCTGTGGCTGATGTCGGCCGTCGCTTGGGTTTTCCCGCCAGTAGCCGATGAGGATGTGACCTGGAATCGCGACGAGCAGCGGCCAAAGGCCCACGTGTTCGAGGACTGCGGCCATAAGCACGGTGGTGTCCATACACGTGCCCAGTCCCGCTTGTGCTACCTCGCCGTGATCGCGGATTCGTTGCCCGACGCTGGTGTAGTCCCAACCTGGGGGAGGCTCGGAGTAGCTCATACGTCGCAGCCGCAAGGCCTCGTATACGGCATCGACGGTGGCCTCGATCTTGCGAGTTTGCTCGGCAGGATCGCCTTCGATCTGCGAGGCGTAGAAGCGACCGTCTCCGGTGGTTGTGCGCAGGATCTCGGCCGCCTCACGGGCGATCTTGCCGACCTCTGGATGGTTTGGCCGGACGAAACTCGCCAGTAGGGGAGAAGCCGACCGTTCCCTGCTGAACTATGTAGTCGACGTTCTTTCGCACGTCCTCGGGTGCCTGGGCGAAGAACTCCTCGCTGTTGAAGTCCTCGGTATCGATCGTCATGGAGTCGAGGTAGACGTTGACCTCGCGCCGGGCAATGTCGATCCGTGGGTTCCCTGACCAGGCAAAGAGGTCCCGGGGCATGACGTCGATGTCCATCGAGAATGCCGCCACTTCGGCCGGCTCGTCGCCGTCGAGTGCTTCGACCTGCAGCGCGAGTTGGGCCGGTCGGCGTTCGTCGACACCGACCATGTATCCAGGGGAGAGGTTCAGCAGAACGGGTGGAAGCGGGCCTGTCCGGCCGGAACTCAACGGTCCTTCGAGGGCTATCGCGCTTGCGATCGTCTCTGAACCGTCGCGGAGAGTGGCTGTGACACGCGCCTTCGGCAGATCGACGGAGGACTCGACCTCGATGTCCCATACCTGCGGGATGCCCGCGTGTGAGGCCGCCCAGTACCACTGGTCTATCGCTTTTGCCGTGATTCGCACATCGGCCCGCTCGTCCGATTCGGTGTTGAGGTCGGACGTCGCCGCCGGCTCATCGCTCTCGTTCAAGAGGCCCCCCTCGCTCGTGGCTCATGCTCGGTTTGTTGGCTCAACTCTAGTCAATCTTGCTCCGGTTCGAGTCTGCCGTGGTCGACCTCAGTCTTTCGTCATTTCGCTCGAAAACCTCGAACTTCGAATCCAATTGTCCGGAGGGCAGCCACGCACTCGGGGTCGAGCATGTGTTCGTGACTGAAGCGCACCAACTCCAGACCCATTTTCGTCTGCTTCGAGACCGCTGCGGCGACCGCCTTGTGCCGCGCTGTGCGTAGCGGAATCCGTTGTCGACGCGTGGATCTTTGGGCCAGGTCGCCTGCCTTGCGAACAGAATTCGCAAAGTTGACTCGTCGTTGGGCATCGCCTATTCGTGCAGCAGTGAACCCAGTCAGGCGCTGACGATTCTCGCAATCACCTCACACTCGCAGGCGTTCGCTGCTCTGCCGTGGACCATGATGTCCCCCGGTTTGGTGACATCAAGCGTTGGTGCCGTTCCCGGCTGCTGGCATAACGTGAAGGCCAACGACGAGAGAGAGGTCACGATGGCCAACTACACCCCAGATCCGAATGCAGCGCAACGGCTCGGTTTTCGCACTCCGGGCGACCAAGCAGTGTATCTGTGCCAAAAGCTTGGCTTTAGCGAGCAAGAGATCGGTCAGATGTTGGTAGCGGCCGCATCGGATGGACCCGACACCCCCTGGGTCCTGGCCTATCGAATGTGCAGTAGCCAGGCTGGTGAAGTAATGGAAGGCGCAGCGTCCTTTGTGCCATGGGGTGCGAGGAAGCACTACAAAGCTGCCATCTCAGATGGGGATTGGGATTTGGCCGCCACCATCCTGGAGAGCAAGCTCGGCAGCTCGGCGTTTGTGGTCTCAAAGAACATCAACGGCGTCTATGCGAGCACAGAAGAAGCCATGCTCAAGATCATGATCAGCGAGGTCTGACGCGTCCCACCGTGCCCGAAATGAGGCCGCGCCAGACAACTGATATTTGGGGGGTGTTTGTCAAGTGGTCATGGGTAATCGCCGCCTGCATTTCTGCGTGGGCGGCGATTACCGTTGTGCTGTTGACCGGCCGGTGCGGTGGGGCGGCCAGCGTGTCTTTGGCGACGCGCGGTCAGAGGAGATATGCGCGGGTTGGTTAACCGCAGGACGGGCTGTTCGGCTGGAACGGTTCTGCTGGTCTAGAGATCGGGCGTGGCCTCCTTGCGGGGGCTGCCCATAGTTGTATCGCCGGTTCGTTCCACGCACTGCGACCATCCCGGTGCACCGGCCGGACATCTGTGAGGCCCGGTCGCGTTGGGTCAGCTATTGGAGGGTGGCCTGGGACCAGCACCAGCCGGCCAGTTCGCGGGCCATCGCGACGTTGGCAACCACAGGGCGTTTCTTGCGGGTCCGGAACACCTCCCAACGGGCGTGCAGGCGCTGGTTGCCCTGATGCCCGCGGACCCTCGCCGCGGCCGGGGCTTTGTCCCAGCGGGCGCGCATCGTCACACCGGGGGTGCGGTAGTCGCGCTGGTGGTGCCAGGCGGCCTCGACCAGCAGCCGGCGGGCGTGGGTGTTGCCGGTCTTGGTGATCGAGCCCTGTGAGCGGGATGCCCCGGAGGAGGACTCGGTGGGGACCAGCCCCAGGTATACCCCGATGGTGGATCCGGTGAACCGGTGCCAGTCCCCGACCTCGACGACTAACCCGAACCCGGTCAGCGTGGAGATTCCACGCAGGCAGCACACCCGGTCGGTCACGGCGGTGAACTCGGAGTCCGCGGCCATCTCCACGATCGGGGCGTCGAGGCGGTCACGGCGGTCGGTGGTGAGCGGCATCGCCTCCACCGCCGAGTCGTAGGCGACTTGCAAACCGGGCGCGTCGAAGCGGTGGGTGCGCAGCCACATCTGGTGTTTGCCGGTCCAGGCCGCACGCCGGAGTAGACGATGCCATGGCACAGCAGCAGTTTGGACACCCGGCGCCGGTCGCGCATCAGATCCCCGCGAGCATCCTCGGAGGGCCCGCACCAAATCCCGGGCCGCCTCTTGTTCGATCGAGGGCACCGTGACCGCGGTGACCTCGCCCAAACGAAGAAGTCGGGCCAGATGCAGCGCATCACGGGCATCGGTCTTCAGTCGATCCCCTGAGGCCTTGACCAGCTTCGACGGCGCCGCCACCACACAGTCGATGCGCACTCCCATCAGGAACCTGGACAGTCCGAACCCTGTCGGGCCCGCCTCGAACACCACCCGCAACGGGCCGTTCAAATCCAGCAGCCAGCGGTGGACCTCGCCGTGATCCGGGCACAACCGCGCCCGCGTCAACTCCCCGGTCTGACCATCGATGGCTCATGCGACCACCGACCGGGCATGCACATCCAAACCCACACTCGTACGCTCCTACATTGCTGGGGCCTCCTGCCAACTGTGGCTCTACCGGATAAGCCAACCCCTGCCCGGCAACCCACGAACACTTGCCAGCGAGGCCTCAGCCCTGACCCCCATATCGTCTGGGTCTAGGTCTCGAACTGGCAGCGAACCGCTGAGCTTTAAGGCAACGCCCCCGACAACGCCGACATCACGCGGCAGGTCATGGCCGCACTGCAAAATGAGCTGCGCGCAAACGCGGCCGAGATTCTCGCCGCCAACAGGGTGAACGATGACGGCTCCGACCCGGCTCGTTCCGCTGATGACTCCACCGAGCAGACCGACGCAGGCTTCTCATGAGACTCGTTGGTGTCACCTGAATAGGTGACACCAACGAGTTGGAGTTTCATCGCGGCACGGGCAGACTCGCGCTGAACCCAGCACCTGCATGAGGAGCACCGTCATGGTCTACAAAGCCACAGTCAAACCGTCGGGATTCACCAACAACACCAAAGTCACCTGCTCCGGCTGCGGCGCGAAGCTATACGTACGTGCACTCGACGCCAAGAAGATGGGTGGCTGGGAGTGCCCCCACTGCAAGACCCGGCACTGAACGGGGGCTTCGTGCCGTCTTGTCAAACGTGAGGACCACCGTTCTGGAATTGATCGTATGCGCGCGGCTGCGGCCGTTGGTGGAATCCCGAGGCAGTAGGTGAGCCCGCTCGTGTTGTGCCAGTTCACCCAGCCCCGGTGGCCTCCTCAAGGTCGGCCACCCGGCTCAGCGGCCCGGTCCGAAACGGCGAATTCGGGCGGGGCATTCGGCGTTGTATAGCCCGATCATGGTCTCGGCCACGGCAGGGTCGGAGGCGTGATCGATCGAACCGATAGAAGCAACCATCGCGGCCAACACCTCGGCGTGATCACCCCATCCGTGCTCGGTGAGCACCAGACAGTCACCGTCGCTTCGCTCCTCCCAAGCGCGACGCAAAAGGGCGCTTGTGCCGACGATGAGCAAGCACATCAGCGACGTTTCCCACTCGAACTCTTGGGCGACAAGAGCTGTCGCCGCCTTCATGATCTCAACTGGGCACTCCAGTTCAACGCTCCTACCCTTGAGATCACGGATCTGGCGGGCGACATCGGTCGTGAATCTGGCGGACGCACTCTCGTCGATCGTGGCCTGACGGTTCCACTTGCGCAACGTCTGAACGGTCATCCCCGGCTGCTTGGACACGGTCCTGATCGCCTGCAATTCGCAAGCGTTGTGGGTCGCAGTGATCGCGCACTATGAACTGTCCCGGGTTTTGTGCACGCTCGGTTACGTGTGAACAACCGGGCGGTTGTTCTGTTGTTGATGGTAGTAGGCGGCTTCGGCTTCCGCGGGTGGGATCAGTCCGAGGCGGTGCATGAGCGGGCTGGTGTTGTACCAGTGGACCCAGGCCTCACTGCAGAGCGCAATTGGCCTCGACGTACTCTCCGACTCGCTGCCAGGAGCCGCCAGTGGTGAGTCCCTGAAATAGGCCGCCTGCCAATGCACCGAGCGGGTTGTTGAGCATGTCCCCTGCTGAGTCACGCTGGCTCTCGAGGCTATCCCTAATCGCGGTGACGTCCGGTTCAATGTCCGCTGGAGCGACCCGCTGGAGTCTTTCGAACACGATGATGACGTCGCCCACGCTCTGAGTCAGCGCCAAAGTGCCTCCGAGGAGGGCTCCGAGGGGATCATCTTCGCTCGCCGCCGCAACGTTATCGCCCGCTTCTTGGTACTCGTTGGCGAAAGCGGTGGTCTCGGTCTCCCAAGTCGAGCAGAAGGCCTCAACAGATCGGCCTGATGAGCATGCGGTGAGACCTGCCAGCAGGCTCGGAATGGCCATTGTGAGGGCGACCCCGCGCCAATGTTTGCGCACAATAGCGCCGTCGCACCGCCGGACATTGCTCGTGCGCAATGGACCCTCGTCATCCGACCCATCGTGATCTGCCCGCACCGTTGACCTCCCCGCCGAACTGGTAGCGCCGGTCACCCCGACCGCGCCACGTGAACCATACACTCGGCATTGCCTGCACCGACTTCATCTCGTGGTCCACATCAAGGTGGAGAACTCGCACGAATCGGCTTCGCCGATCCTGACCTTGCTCCAAACGCGAAGCTGACCAATAGCAGCACACAGCCACCTGGGAAGCCCGACCCGATCAAGCGCTGGGCAGACCTCCGACGCCGGTTGGTGGCAAGCGAAATGCCAATGTTTACAGTCAACTCCTGTTGGCAAGCGGGCTTCATGCGCGTCCGGTTCCTCATCGACGACATCTACCGCCCTGCCATCGCGACCACACCATCAGCGAGCGGTGTCACATGATCTGGTGACAAATCATCGTGGCGGCGCCCCTGCCCGGCCAATAGCCTTCAGATGGCATCCCAATCAGGTGCTGGACGGTACGGCTGAGGCTCGGAGTTGCGGGTCTCTCCTCGTCTAATAGGCAGCGTCGCGGACTTCCTTCGCGTCGCGCGAGTGAAGAGGGCGGACCATGTCATGTGCCTGTGTCGATGCAGGGCGAAAGGAACCGTGCGCGTGGTGCAAAGAGGCGATCGCGGGCGGGAAGAGCACTTCCAATCACTCCTGCCAGTGGGGCAACTGCTCGTGAGACGGTTGGTTCGATTGTGAAGTCGTTCGCTGAGTTGGATGACCTCGCGGCTGGGGCGGAAGTCGAGGTCATCACACGCAAATCTCGCGCGGATGCATTCAAGACCGAGTCAAGGTTCTTGATGGACGACTGGCGGCAATGGGATTGATGGGTCCACTTCTCGACGACTACGTCAACGGTGCGGCCGTCTACGAAACCGAGATAACGCCTCCGATGGGGATGAGCAAGGGCGTTTCCGTAGCCCTGGTAACCCTAAGATGGGTGCAAGGGACGGGAGCACGTTGGTGTGCCTAGCCGTGGCGGACTACGCCGATGCCCGACTCTTGGGGGTGCTGCGGGACCAGACTGGATTGAAGTTGGCTGTGGCGAAGATCAACGCCGTGGTGAAGAAATTGGATCCGCTCTCGGTGCGTGTGTTGGCTCCGGGCGAGGCGGCGGAGTCCTCAGCAGAAGGCGCGGAAAGCACTCCCGCTGACTGGTACTCCGATCCCAAGGGTACGGCAAGGCTTCGGTATTGGGACGGTTCGCAATGGACGGATCACGTCGCAGACTGATCTGACTCGGCACGCCGTGAGCGTGGGTATTCCTATCTCGCGGACTTCGAGTCTCGGTCGGCGATCCTTGGGCACTTCATGAGCCCATGGCGGACTGTGAGTGTTGTCGCCGGAAATGCTTGTCAATAGCGGATTGGGGTTGTGGTGGGATGGTTTAGTCGCAAAGCACGTAGCCAGGAGGCATCGGGGATTCCGTGGACGCTCGGTCCAGATGACGTGTTCACATTTACGACGGACTTCCGGATCGAACAGCGGAGAGGTCCGTGTACCCCTCAATTGCAGAACATCGTCAATCCGGCGAACAAGGGTGTACGCACGAACACCGGCCGGAACCCCGTGGCATGGGCGGGTTCCAGCGTGAAGGCTGTTGAACTGGATGCGGATCGGCGACGGGCGTTGCTCAGTGTGGTCCACCCACCTGGTGTTTACCCTGAGGCATCCGACGGCCGGTCCTTCGGCCGAATCGAAAACTTGAAGCAGATTTCCTGGAGTGGGCTCGGAATATGCGGCTTCGCCATCTCGCCTGACGGCAGTCATGCAGCAGTGCTCGAATACCGTCGAGGCTTGTCTGTACTCGCCGTGACCGATATCGCCTCAGGTGTTCGACGTGAGTTGGCCGGTGTGGATCACGTTGCTGGAAACGAGTATCCGCGTTGGAGCGGGGACGGCAGGTGGATCTTGGTGAGCACCTGTCCGGCGGTCGTGATCAATGTGAATTCCGGACTGCAACTCACCCTGTCTGGGTCGGAAAACCCCTACGAAACTCGCGTGGACTGGTGGCCGGATCGCGGCTCAGCCAGCATTCTCATGCTTGGCGGCAGGGATGGCAGCTATCAGGTGAGCGCCTTGGACCTGTCCTCGGATACACACACGGCTGTGTCGGAGGTTCGCCTACCGCTGCAGCAGGATCTGGACCTGCGGCGGCATCTCATCTCCTATCCGTGCGTGTCGCCAGATACCAATGACGTTCTCATTGGGGTCTCGCTAGGGCCTCCTGGGGACTATCAGAAAGAGTTTGGGAGTCGCAGTCGGGTTGCGCTGCTCAATGCCGTGACGGGGGAAATCAACCAATTGTTCGATGCGTTTGTCAACGGCACCGAGGTGGAACGTGAACATGACGGCTGGAGATGGAGTCGCACTGTTCGCCCGACGCCAGCGTGGGACTTGGCTGCGTCCCTGCAAAGCCAGCTGGAGCCTTGTCCGGTGCCCCCAGTTGAGATTGACGAAACTGAGCCCGACACCACCCTATGGCTGTGGACTGCGAAATGAGTGGCGCCCCTGGACGTCCATCCGGAAGTTCGGGCCATAGCTCATCTTCGCGGGGTCAGAGCCGGGCATGGCACCACGGACGCCGGCATTGCCCACAACGTGCGCGCTGCACCGCCTTCGATCTCGTCAAGAAGACTTGCCGGGGCGTGATCACCGAGCCGTGCGGCAAGCCCATTTCTCCCAGGAAGGTCCCACTGGTAGGGACTGGTCTGGTGATGGCGTCGGTGGACTTACCGCGTTTGAGGTTCTGGCTTACGAAACCCTATTGCCAGGCACACCGACGACCCGGGGCCATACACCTCCACCTTCGGGACCGAGCGTTGAAGGGGACTGCCACACCTTGTGATTAGGCACAGCGGTGTGGCGTGATGAGGTACCAGGAGCGTTTGGGATGGTTGCGCCAAGGGCGCCGCGGTGAAGCCCGGTGGCTTGCTGAGTTGAGTGAGTCCCCAGCAATCCAACGTGTGCACCTGACTGATAGAAACAGCGCTTTTCACTGTGGCCGCAGTCACCGTGAAGGCCTACCGGTTCCGCCCCGCGCGCTGCCGCCAGCGGCAGTCCAGCCAGCCGCAGCCCCTGAGCGTCCTTCGCCTCTACGATGATCGACTGGTGCGATACTCGCGTTACTCTCCCACATATTGCTTCGAAAGCTCGAGGTTTGGGTGATTCACGATGCATTTGTTAGCTACGTGCAGTCCGACAAGTCCGTAGCGGACGCGGCAGTAGCTGCTCTCGAGGCGCAGGGGATTCGCTGCTGGGTCTCGCCCCGGGACCTCATGCCTGGAACCAACTACATGGGCGCTATCAGCAACGCCATTCGATCCAGTCGGCTTGTTGTTCTTGTGTTTTCGGAAAGGACTGGGGACTCGAACCACGTCCTGCGCGAGGCCGAAATTGCAGTGAACAGTGGTCTGCCGATCCTGCCACTCCGCCTTGACGACGTCGATCCGGACTCGTCGCTCCAGTACGTGCTGGCTGGCACGTATTGGCTTGACGCAATCACCGAGCCCATGGAACAGCATCTACAGAGCCTTGCCATGGCAGCCCACGTATTACTGGAGAGCAGCCGACCACCAACGGAGTTGGACCCGGATGGTGGGGGCCTGCAGTGGCTTCTCCGGTAGATGCCAATCAGCCATTCGACCCGGCCAGATCAGCCAACCACCATCCGGCCATACCCCTGCCCGAGCCTCCGCCGCCGATTTCCCATGTCGGAAACGGGCCGGCGGGTTCCTCCAATTTCAGCGCTGGGGCCTCCTACCCGCAGCCGAACCCCGAGATGCAGGAAGCGAAGGAAGGGTTGAACCCTTGGCTGGCGGGGGAGATGTGGCTTGGTCCTACCGTGCTTTGCTGCGGACTCGTTCCTCCTAGACCTTCCATAGTCGCGGCCTTCATCAAGCGGTCGAAATACTGGATTGTGTCTGCGGCGATTATGACGGGGGAATGGGTGCTGATGTTTTGTGGTCGTGGGGGTGCTGAGCCCTCAGGCCCAGGTTTCGGGCGGTAGCGCAGGCGCGTCTCCGATTGGAACGACTGCAATAATCACCCTCGTGGCCGCCTCCACCATCATGGCGATCCTTAGCGCCGCGAAGTGGCTCGGAGAAAGGAATCGCGGCACATCAGGGGATCCGGGCTAACCACCCCCGCGCTGCCCTAACTTCTTCGGGAAGGACGTCTTTTCCCGGTAGCACGAATCCATGAGAACCCGCACGCTGCTATGCGAGGATGAGACGGTCCAATGCGAAAACCAACCGGCGGACATATTGCTGGCATTGGCATTGGCTTTTTCGTTTCAGCCGACAAGCGCGCGCTTTGTGACACCCTGTCACCGCGAGAAGCGCTCGAAGGTATCAGCTAGAACTGCGGATAGCGCCCGGGTCCATCGTGTTGGGGGAAGGTTTCAGATGATTCCTCGACAAGTCGCACACAATGGTTGCAGAAGCGATTCGCGCCTACCCGCTACCGAGACCCTTGGCCGTCCGATCGGGGTCTTGTGGCACTTCGGCTCTGCGTGCGGTTGATACGCGCCGCCAGCGGCCACACTGGTGACGTCCGCATTGCGATAGGCGAGGGAGCAACTTCATGACGCGCCATAGCCGAGCGTCGGCAGACACGCTCTACATCGGCGTTATCGGACCAGGGGAGGATGCGGCAGAGCAACATCGCCAACTTGCCCACATGGTCGGCCTGCTCATCGCGCAGTCCCGCGGCATCGTCGTCACGGGTGGCCTCGGGGGCGTCATGGCAGCCGCCTGTGAGGGCGCCCGCGAAGCTTCGGGCCAAACGATCGGGCTTCTCCCGGGTGATCGGCGCAGCGATGGCAACGACCACCTGAGCATTGCCATCCCGACCGGCCTCGGCGAACTCCGCAACGGCCTCGTCGTCCGAGCTTCGGATGCGATCATCTCGATCGGCGGCAGCTGGGGGACCTTGAGCGAGGTAGCCCTGGCCATACGAACCGGGGTTCCGGTCGTGGCGTTGCACGGCTGGGAGCTTCCCGAGCCCGCGATCATCCGAGCGGACTCGCCCGAGGATGCGGTCCGTCGAGTTCTCGACGAGGCGGCCGTCCGTGTCCAGCGCCTGGATTAGGCAATCCGCGCTGCCCGTGTCGGGCGCCTGGATTAGGCAATCCGCGCGGCCCGTGGCGGAGAACACTGCGCCGCGCACTACCGCCACTCCAAAGAGGCAGGTATGTTGAGCCCGGGGTGATCGAATGACGGTGAATCGGGCGGGTCTAGGGCGACTGTTGGCACTTGCGTTCGCTCTAGGGGTCCTTGCGAGTCTGACGGGGGTTTCGGTTGCAGCGCAGGCTGCCTCGGTTCCGGCGGCCCAAATAAAGCCACTGGCCGAAGATGCTCACTACACGCCGGTCGGACCGGCTCGTTTGGCCGATACTCGCTCAGGGTTTGCGACGGTGGATGGTAGTGGTCCTCGTGGGGCGGTTGGTTCAGATTCGACGGTGAGCGTTGCTGTGGCGGGCCGCGGTGGGGTGCCGACATCCGGCGTGGCTGCGGTGGTGGTGAATGTGACAGCGGTGCAGCCTTCGCTCACCACCTTCGTGACGGTCTTCCCGACCGGCACGCAAAGGCCGGTGGCGTCGAACCTCAACCCGATCGCCGGTCAGACGCGGGCGAACGCGGTGATCGCAACCCTTGGTGAGGACGGCTCGATCAGCATCTACAACCGCAACGGTGCCATAGACCTTGTGGTCGACGTCCTCGGCTGGTTGGCGGAGCCGCAGCCGGAGACGGCGTCGGCGTCGCAGTCGACGTACCGGGCGCTGGAGCCGATTCGGTTGGCCGACACGCGTGAGGGTATGGACACGATCGATGGTGCTGGTCCGAAGGGCGCCATGGCACCCGATTCGGTCACGCGAGTTCAACTTGAAGGCCGGGCGGGGATTACCGACGCGGTCGGGGTCGTGGTGAACGTGACCGCTGTGAAGCCATCAGCAGGAAGTTATCTGACTGTCTATCCGACTGGGGAAACTCAACCGACCGCGTCGAATCTCAACCCGGTCAAGGATGAGACGACGCCGAACCTCGTGATCGCCACGCTGGGTGCGGACGGATCGATCAGTGTCTACAACCGCAGCGGCGAGGCTCATCTGATCGTTGATGTGCTCGGTTACTTCGTTGCCGGTGGGCAATACGAACCGCTGATCCCTGGACGACTAGCCGATACTCGCGAGGGCTCAACGACGGTGGATGGTGGCGGTCCGCGTGGGGCATCGGGACCCGATTCGACCGTTCGGGTACAGGTGGCCGGCCGCGGTGGGGTGCCATCGTCCGGCGTGGCGGCGGTCGTCGTGAATGTGACGGCCGTGCGGCCCACTAGCCAGACGTTCCTCACGGTGTTCCCGACTGGTACGGCGCGGCCAGTGGCATCAAACCTGAACCCGCCAGCATGTCGACAGGCGTGGGCGCAACGTCTGATGACGCGCCATAGCCGAGCGCAGCAGACACGCTCTACACCGGCGTGAACGGACCAGGGGATCGGATGCGGCAGTGGCCGGCTGGCTGGCCTCCCCAGGCCACTGCGCAACATCATGGATCCCAATTTGGAGCAGTTGGGCGTGGGGTACATCTATGGTCCCAGCAGCGACTGGAAGCACTACTGGACGCAGAGTTTCGGCACGCCAACGGTCTGGTGAGGCGCACCGACTTGGCCGCGATGCTTGTGCAGCGGCCCTACCTGGCCTTGCCGGAGATCAATGCCGACAGCGCCCACTGCCGCGGTTACCCACGCCCAGTTCCCACTTTCGAATCCGGTGCGCCGGCGAACACCGCGGACTCCTGGCGGCGTCGAATCAGGAAGAACATTGCGGCAGCCATGAGGGTCACGAGGCCGCCGAGTTGACCGTGGGCTTGGAACCCGGACATGTAGGCGTTGCGCTGCATCTCGTCGATCTGGTCAACCTCTTCGATCGGTACTGCGAACTGGGAGGAGGCTTCCTCCGATGTCGCGCCCGACCGCATGTCCTTGCCGATGGCCGGCACCGTTGCCTGGTCGAGGCCCGAGGCGGCGCTCTGCTCCTGCAGGGATGTGGCCGCGGCGCCGAATACCACCGCGGTCATGAGAGCGACCCCGATCGCACCTCCGAGGTTGCTGGCCGCGCTTCGGTAGGAGGCCGCGCTGCCCGACTCCTCGGGTGGAGCCAGGTTCATGATGCCGTTGGTGAGGGCCACGCCGGCGCCGATGGCCGAGCCGGCGTAGGCGCACATGATGAGGATCGCAACCCAGATCGGGGTCTCGACCGTCATCAGCGAGCTCGCCAGGAGTGCGAGTCCGGTGGTGGCCAGCAGGGACAGCACCAGCACGATCAGCAGGAGCACCAAACCGCCGTGGCGCAGGGGCGCCAGCGAGAGTGACGGATTCGCGATTCGCCGCAGCACCACGGTTCCGACCACGCCGCTGACTCCCCACACCACTGCCACCCAGCGCCAGTTGGTGTTGTCGACGAGCCAACCCGCCAGGATCGGCATGATCAGGTAGGTGATGGCGGTGACCGCGGAGAACGTGGCGAAGGCGGTGGCACGCCCGTCCGGATCGGCGATCTGGCGCTCATGTAGGCCAGGCCGATGACGAACACCGCAGACTTGCCGATGCTCGCCAACAACAGGCCCAGCGTCGCGACTCCCATCACCGGTGCCACGGCCACGATCAGGCTGCCGACCGTATACATGGCCCCGCACCACACCATCACTCGCCGCACGCCGAGCCGGGTGCCGAGGGTCCCTGCCGCGAAGATCACCAGAAGCGCGCCGATGGAGGGCACCTGCCTGGCTATGTCGGTCTGGCTTTCGGTGGCGTTGAGCCCCTGCAGCATGTCGGTGATGATGTAGTTGTAGCTGGCCGTCAGCGTCAACAGAGTGACGGCCGCGACGGCGATGGCCGCCACGAGGCGGCGCTGTTGCTGCTCCAGACCGCCGGCCGTCTTGAGGGGGTTCAGCACCCGCACAGGCTAGTGCTGTGTGGCGGGCGTCGGTGTAGGGCGCGGGTGGGGGGTGCGGGTGGGGGACGCGGTGTCGGTGCGGCACGGCGGTGTACAGGTTTGTCGCGCTAGGGGCGCCAAGTCGCCTTGTGAGTGTCACGAACCTGTGCATTCGGGGGTGGGAGTGTCACGTAGGTTTGCCGGATGGGAGATGTCGAGGCGTCGTTGGCCCTGCAGGTTCGCGCAGAACACGCGGAATCCCCGGTGTGGGACGCGGACGCGGGTTGCCTCTGGTGGGTGGACATCACCGGGCGTCGAGTGCACCGATTCGACCCGGCCACCGCGCAGGACTGTTCCTGGGGCACAGCCGGGCAACCCGGAGGTGTCGTGCTCGGCGCCGACGGGCAGGTGGTGCTGGGCCTGCCCGACGGGCTTGGGGTGCTGGACAACTCGGGAGCCACCACCTTGGTGGTGCCGGTCGAGGCGGACTTACCGGGGAACCGCAGCAACGACCTGAAGGCGGACAGCGCCGGTCGGGTGTGGGTGGGAACCATGGCCTACGACCGCAGCCCCGGCGCCGGCGCGCTGTACTGCGTGACCGACGGTGAACCGCGGGTCGCGATTGCCGGCTTGACGATCTCCAACGGCCCGGCGATCGACGAGGAGGCGGGTCGGATCTACTTCGCCGACACCGTGGCCATGGTGGTCGACGTGTGCGACTTCGACGCCGACGACGGGTCGCTGGGCGCGCGCAGGCGCTTCGCCGACTTCGGCGACGAGCAGATCTGGCCGGACGGAATGACGGTGGACGCAGAGGGGTGCCTGTGGCTCGCGCTCGGACGCAGCGGATCTGTGCGGCGTTACCGGCCCGATGGCACCCTGGACGGGGTAGTGGAGGTGCCAGTGAGCAACCCGACCTCAGTGACTTTCGGCGGCGCCGACCACGGGGAACTCTTCATCACCACGTCCTGGTTCGACCTCACCGCGCAGCAGCGAGACGAGCAACCGTTGGCCGGGGCGATTTTCGCCTGCCGCCCCGAGGTCGTTGGACGACCCGCAGCCCGGGCCGCTAAATGGCCGGGGCGGTCAGCATCACGAGGGTGAATCTGGCGGGTGTGCGTGCCAGCACCGCGTGCCGCTGGCCGGGTGCCAGATACACCGTGTCGCCTGCGACCAGTTCGTAGGTGGCCTCGTCGAGACTGACGCGCAGTTCCCCCTTGCCGACCAGCACCACGACAGGGCGGGGCGAGGTGTGATCGGTCAACTCCTGCCCCGCGTCCATGGCGAACTCGACCACGTTGAGCAGGTCGTTCTTGACCACTGCCCGTGACGTTGTCGCCTCCGCACTCACCGGTATCTCGGCCCACACACCGACCTGGACAACACTCTGAGTCGAAGGCTTGACGGTCACCTTGCGCTCCCTCGGTGGCAGCGTCGCCCTTCTGTGGTTGCTGTGCCGAACGAGCAACGTGGCATGTGTGTTTCCTTTCGTCCGCGGGGGCCATCAGGCGGACGATCCCGCCGGACTCCACTCGTTGTGGTTCCTCTGCAACGTACCTGAACCACCCGCGTGGCAGAAGGTGCCGAGTCGAACCTCGGCCATCCACGCAATCTGGGAATGGAGCCTCACCTGCGCGGGCGCAGGGGACACCCCGGCCAAAGCGTGGCCGCAGTCAGCAATACGCGGAGTTTGTATGCCATTCGATGGGGCTGCCGGGGGCGGTCGGGTGAACAGCGGGTTTCATCGGCACTTTGGACCCCTCGGAACGGTCTGAAGGTATCAACAAAAACCGCGGTTGGCCGATGCCACCGTCGCAAGACTCGGCAATGTAGTCGAAAGTCCGCGTTTCGGAGCCACAAGCGGTTCATGACCTCTGCTTCGACCCCTTTTGCAGGGGACTCACGGCTACGGTCAAGGTGTGACGTCGATGGACATCGCCGCTCAGGCACTCGCCCGAGCCGAGGAGCGCTCCGGAGCGCAGGTCCGCACCTTGACCAACCTGGCCGAACTTGACCAGGCAAGGATGGTGTTCGATGCGACGTGGCCGATGGTTGAGGGCGGCTCGAATCTGCCGTCGAACCTCTTCCGAGCCCTGGTGCACGCCGGTGCGTATGCCTGCGGTGCCTACGTCGGAGAGCAGATGGTGGGATCGACGGTGGCGTTCATCGCCCGCGAGCCGGACATCGACGGTCGGCCGCTGGTGCTGCTGCATTCCCACATGGCCGCCGTGCTGGCCGACTATCGAAATCGATCGCTTGGCACCGCGATGAAGTGCCATCAACGGCTGTGGGCCCTGCAGCAGGGGATTGAAGTGATTTCCTGGACGTTTGATCCGTTGGTGCGTAGGAATCTGCGGCTCAACATGCTCAAGTTGGGCGCGCAAGTGCGTGGCTACGAGTGCAACTTCTACGGCCGGATGGACGACGACTACGACTTCGTCGACGAATCCGACCGGGTGTTCGCCTGGTGGGTGGTTGATTCCGAGCGGGCAAATGCCGCGGCCCTCGGCCAGTTGCGTGCCCTGACCGACGAAGAACTCGAGGCCCACCCCGATGCGGTGGTGATCACCATTCCCGACGACATCGTGGCGTTGCGCGCGGCCGATCCGGATGCCGGGCACCGGTGGCGGATCAAGGTCCGTGAACAGATGCAGGACGCGCTGGGCAGGGGTTACGTCGTCACCAACCTGACTGAGGCCGGCGATTATGTGATGGAGCGGCCGGTCGGGACACCGCAACCGGCTACGAAAGAAAGGAACCCCGCATGAGTATCGAACGCCTCGTGTTGCACAGGGTCGACGTGCCGCTGGTGCGCCCGTTCCGCACCAGCTTCGGCACCGAAACCGCACGCGATCTCATCCTGGTCGAAGCCGTGAGCAGCGACGGTGTCAGCGGCTGGGGGGAGTGCGTGGCGATGGACTGGCCCGGCTACTCCCCGGAATACACCGACGGTGCGATCGACGTCATCGAACGGTTCCTCCTACCTCGTCTCGCTGGTATCACCGAATCGACCGAACCCGCCGAGATCCGCGCCCGCATGGCGCCGATTCTGGGCCACGCGATGGCAAGAGCCGCCGTTGAAACGGCCCTGCTCGACCTCTGGCTGCGCCACCGCGCACAGTCCCTGGCCGACTACCTCGGGGCCGTTGTCGACCGGGTGGACTGTGGCGTCTCGGTGGGGATTCCGACGTCGGAGTCGATCACCGAACTGCTCGAGGAGGTGGCCGGCTACGTCGCCGAAGGCTACCGGCGAATCAAGCTCAAGATCGAACCGGGCTGGGAACTCGAACCTGTGGCCGCGGTGCGCGCTGAATGGCCAGACATGCCGCTGCAAGTCGACGCCAACCAGGCCTTCCACCGCTCCGACGGCACGCTCCTAGCTGGCCTTGACGAGTTCGACCTGCTGCTCATCGAGCAGCCCTTGCCCGAGGACGACTGGTACGGACACGTGCTGCTGGCACAGCAGGTGCGCACCCCGATCTGCCTGGACGAATCGGTCCTTTCGGTGGCGTCAGCCGAGTCAGCGATCAGTCTCGGTGCCACCACGATCATCAACATCAAACCCGGACGGGTCGGGGGCTACCTCACGTCGAAGGACATCCACGACCTGTGCCTCGAGCGGAGCGTCCCCGTCTGGTGCGGCGGGATGCTGGAAACCGGCATCGGCCGGGCGGCGAATCTGGCGCTAGCCGCCTTGCCCGGCTTCACCCTGCCCGGCGACACCAGCGCCTCGGGTCGCTACTACGCCCAGGACATCACCGAGCCTTTCGTGCTCGCCGACGGGCAACTGCCGGTGCCGAGTGGCCCTGGAATCGGCGTCGATCCGATCCCTGAGGTGCTCGCCGACCTCACGACCTGGCGGCGGGAGTTGCCGCTGGCCCGATGATCACGGCTGCGGAACTACGCTGACCCGCATGTCCGCAAACGCCCAACACTGGGATCGGGTCTATGAAGGTGGAGACACCGAACGCAGTTGGTACCAACCACAAGCAGAACTATCCGTGGCACTCATCGACACCCACGTCGCCGGCTCAGCATCGGCCGTGGTGGACGTCGGTGGTGGCGCCTCGACGCTGGTCGATGACCTTGTCCGCATCGGGTATTCCGACCTGACGATCCTGGACATCTCCGGCGAGGGTCTGACGATTGCCCAACGCCGCCTCGGTGCGGCTGCCGCAGACATCAACTGGGTGGTGGCTGACGTCACCGAGTGGCGACCACCGCGCAGATTCGACCTGTGGCACGACCGTGCGGTACTGCATTTCATGACCGCCGAGGAGGCCCTACACGGCTATCGCACGACGCTGCTGGCCGCCACTTCACCGGGATCGGCGGTGGTGCTTGGCGTTTTCGGCCCGGAGGGTCCCACGACCTGTTCAGGGTTGACCGTCCGGCGCTGGTCAGCTGAGGACGTAGCGGACTTCCTCGGAGTTGACTTCGAGGTGCGCGACTCCATGACCCACACCCACATCACCCCCAGCGGCGCTTCTCAACAGTTCCTGTGGACCGCTGCGCAGCGCCGCTGATCACGGCCGGACAGAGCGAACAAAGGCCGCCAGCCGCGCCAAGCCCTCGCGCAGGTCCTCCCGCGAGGCCGCATAGGAGAGCCGGACGTGGGTATCCGCAGTCGTGCGGGCGAAGTCCCGTCCCGGGGTGAGCGCCACCCCGACCTCGTCCAGCGCCCGTTCGCAGAAGCTCCACGAATCCATACCGGTTCCAGACACATCGAAGTACACGTAGAACGCGCCATCCGGAACGACCGGCACGGACAGTCCGATGTCGGCAAGGCCGCCTAGGGCGATTCGGCGGCGGCCGAGCAGCTCCAGACGGCGGTCCTCGCAGATTGCCAGCGACTCGTCGGTGAAGCAGGCCAGCGCTGCGGTCTGCGTGTGCGCGGCGGCACACAGGAAGTAGTTCACCGCCAGTCGTTCGACCGGCCCCACCAGCACCTCGGGCAGCACCGCCCAGCCCAGTCGCCAGCCGGTCATGCCGAAGTACTTCGAGAAACTGTTGATCACGATCGCGTCCGGGTCGCTGGCAAGCACCGTGGCGGGCGGAGTTCCGTCCTCGGCAGGATCGGCGAGGTCCAGGTAGATCTCGTCGATGATTCGCCACGCGCCGCGGTCGCGGGCAAGGTCACAGATCCCGGCCAACTCGGCAGGTGGCACGCTGGTGCCGGTCGGATTCGCCGGCGTCGCCACCATCACCGCGCTGGTACGGGCGGTCCACGCCTGCGCCACCGACGCCACGTCGAGCTGGTAGCGCTGGTCAGCCGAGGTCGGCACCGAAACGACACGGCCGCCAAACGAATCCACAAGCTGGCGATTGCACGGGTACGAGGGGTCAGCCATGATCACTTCGTCGCCGGGATCGACGGTGGCAGCGACCGCTAGCAGCAGCGCAGCCGACGCTCCGGAGGTGACGATGATGCGCCCCGGGTCGACCGTCACGCCGTGGCGGTCGGCGTAGAACCCGGCGATCGCCTCTCGCAGTTCCGGCATCCCGAGCGCCGCAGTGTAGGGAAGGGGTCGGCCGTCCATCACGGCTCGCATGGCTGCGGTCACTGCCGGCGGAGCCCCGAAGTCCGGCTCGCCGAGACTGAGCCGCACGATGCTGCGACCGGCGGCAGCCAGTTCCGCAGCGCGCTGGCCCATCGCCATGGCGTGGAACGGCTCCGCTCGCTGGGCCCGCCCCGAAACGTGGCCGGTCACGGGTGCGCCTCGCCTGACTCGGGCGGGACCTCGGCAGCAAGCCGGCCCGCACCGCCGCCACGGTTACTGATGACCAAAGCGACTAGCGGCACCGCTGCGACTGCGTAGGCCGCCAACGTTGCCTCGATTTCCCCAATGAGCGCGACGCCAGCCACCGCAGCCACCCCCACCGTGGCAGCGGCCAGCATCGGCCAGCGCCTGGACCCCGTCACCCAGTCCAGCATCGCCAGGGCGCCCACCACCACGACGGCGGGCCCGGTGAATAGCGCCAGCACGGTGACCGAGTCGTCCAAGGCCGCCGATTCCACGAGGAGTTTGGATAGCCCCACGGCCAAGCCGAGCAAACCCACGTGCAGGGCCCAGTGTGTCGACACCCAGAGCAACCGTCGCGGCCCGGCCACGGACACGACGGATATGGGACCGGTGAAGTAGGCCCAGAACGTCACCACGAGCAGCGCAAGCGCCGCAGGCAACTCGATGATTTGGACCGACCAGAGCGATTCATTCTCCGCGGTCAGCACCATCTTCACCAGGATCTCCCCGATGATGATGAGCGTCAACTCACCAAGCCGATGTGCCAACCGATGGACGTCGATGCGCCGATCCAACGACACCAGGCCAGCAGCGACGGCCAGCGCGACCAGCGCCAGGAGCCAAGTCGCCAGCCCCAGTGGATCGGGCACTATCCAGGCCCCCGCCAGCGTGAGCATCGCGGCCACGGTCAGGATCATTGATTTCAATGGCATGGCGTGGGCACCGTCGCGCGTCAGCCATCCCAGCGCAAGGCAGGTGGCAAGCAGGACCGCGAGCAAGATGTCGAATACGCCGCTCGACGACGCGATGGTGTCGCCCGAGGCGACCGCGAGCATCAGCACCGCTGCCATTTGGATGACGATGAGGACCACGACCGGCGTCGTCACAGTCCGCTGTTGGGTCGCGAAAGAGCCGGTGGCTCCGCCGGTGAGGACCCACGCGCTGGCGATGATGCCGTATGCAGTCGCGAACCACACCGCGCCGAGCAACGAATAGTCGTAGCCGTAGCTTCCGGCGATGGCGATGATGCCCGCGGCGAAGGCGAGGTCGTAGAACAGGGCGAGCCACTGTGGCGCTGGCCAGAGCAGGCCGCGGCCTGCGTGAGTGGCAGTCGTGGTGGACACGGGGCAAGGGTAGGCCAGAGGTCGCCGCGGGAGTCGTCCATGTTCTGGTCCTGACGGCGTAATCGGTTCCGCCGCAGCAGGTTTTCCGGCGTACGGTGGGAATTAGGGAGGTGGCGATTATGAAGAAGAACCGCTTGGCGTTTGGGGCCATGGTGGGTTGCGCGGCGTTGGTGGTGGCGGCCGGGTGTAGCGACACGGGATCCACCGGCGGCGCGGATTCGTCCGACGGAACTGCTCCGGGCGACGGCAGCGCCGTAACGGTGCAGGACGTCTCCACTGACCTGGAGGCGCGGTTGGCGTCGGAGTTTGGCGACGCGAACCTGATGTGTGGAATGTCGGACCCCTTCAGCGGTGGATTCGCCAGCGGCCCCTTGCGTCAAGGTAATGCCGTGGAGTGCACCTACATGAGCGATGTCACCGTGCGTGAGCCCGATGAAATCATCTGGGCTGATGTGGTGGTGGTGATGGTGACCGACGACTCATACGTCTATTCCGCAGTGAAGAAGCTGATGTTCGAGGAGAAGGAAGCGGGAGCTGCGGAAGCGGCACCAGAGTGGTTGTATCGCGATGGCCTGACGTGCGAACAGTTGGTCAGCCCGCCGACAGCGGACACGCTGCCCGGGCCGGACTTCGCACCACCGGCAGGTGCCTCGACTGCCTCCGGTTGGGAACAGGAAGGATTGACCTACCCCCAAGTCGTCTACTACTGGTTTGACAGCGGCCAACCCAGTGAACTTGATCCGAGCGGGGAGGGCCGTCCATGCAGCGACGCATACGATGCCGCCGATGTCGATGCCTTCTTCGCTGATCCCATCACCGTCAGTGGCACGGCCGAAGACGTCGTCTGGACTGACCCGCCCATCACCACGTTTCAGATCCGCACCACTCTGGCCGAAGCCGACGACATGCCAGCGCCGGCAACCCAAGTTGATTGCTCGTTGGCCGGGCCGGTAACGAGGGGCAGTTCGTTCTCCTGCGCCCCCCGGCTGAACAGTGCAGCGGATGCTAGCGCTGTGGTCGTGGTGAACGGCGACGGCGGTTTCATCGTCGGGCCGTCGGCCACCGAACAGCGGGAATCTGGGCAGGAAATCTCCGTGGCCTACTATGCGACAGGACTGACGTGCGAGCAGATTCAGCAGCCTGTCACCGAGGCAACCTTCGTCACCAGCCCAGGTGTGAGTTTCGAGCAGGCTGTGGCCAGCGTGCCCGGTCTGCAATCAAGCGGCCTGGACTACTTCAATGCCGTGCTCTACGCCTTTAGCACCAAAGATGCGTCCAAGATCGACTTCGACGATTCCGGCTGGCCGTGCACCGTTGAGTACCCGGCTGACGAAGTAGCCGCGGTCACCGGGTCGGTCCAAAATGTGAGCGCTGACTGAGCGGGCTACTGGCGGACTCAGGACACGGATCTAGGCACAAAGCCACGCACCTCAGTTGTTCATGCCGGTCGCTGAGTTCGCCACTGCCGAGGGCCAGGTGGCAAGGCTGGAACCGGCCGAGCAGGGAAACGACGAGCATCGCGCTGCACGGCCCCGTCGGAAGGCCCAGGTATCCTCGCAGGACGGCCATGGCAGGACGGCCATGGCAGGCCGACCAGGCCGATCGTGGTGGGCGATTAGGGAGGCAACTGACCTATGGGTTATGACCTATGAGTTCGTCCGGGGACTTCGTCCACCTGCATGTGCACACCGAATATTCGATGCTCGACGGTGCCGCGCGCCTGGACGACCTGTTCAGTGAAGCCGCGCGGATGGGTATGCCGGCGGTGGCGATGACCGACCACGGCAACGTGTACGGCGCCTACGACTTCTGGAAGCGCGGCAAAGCCGCCGGTGTGAAACCGATCATCGGGATGGAGGGCTACTACGCCCCGCAGGGCCGCCGGGAGAAAGCGCCGTTCGACTTCGGTGGCGGCTACGACGAGGGCACCGGCGAGGACGGCGAGCCGAACCCGGGCCGGGGCCGGCAGGCCTATACGCACATGACGTTGGTGGCCGAGACCACCGAGGGGATGCACAACCTGTTCCGGTTGTCGTCGCTGGCGTCGTTGGAGGGGTACTACCGCAAACCCCGATTCGACCGGGAACTGCTCGAGTCGTATGGCACGGGCATCATCGCCACTACTGGTTGCCCGTCCGGTGAGGTCAACCGGTGGCTGCAGGCTGGCGAATACGAACGCGCGCTGAAAGCTGCGGCCGACTTCCAGGAAATCCTCGGCCCGGGCAATTTCTTCGTGGAGCTGATGGATCACGGCATCGGCATCGAGAAGCGTCACCGTGACGAGTTGCTGCAGATCGGCAAACACCTCAACCTGCCGCTGCTGGCTACCAACGACCTGCACTACGTGTATCCCGACGACGCAGACATGCACGAGGTGCTGCTGTGCATCGGCACCCGCACCACCATGGACGACCCCAAGCGTTTCAAGTTCTCCGCCCGCGACTTCTACCTCAAGTCCGCCCAGGAGATGCGCACCCTGTGGCGGGACTTCCCAGAGGCGTGTGACAACACGCTGCTGATCGCCGAGCGTTGCAACGTGGAGTTCAACGAGGGCGCCAACCTGATGCCGCAGTTCCCGGTGCCTCCTGGGGAATCGGAGGAGTCCTGGCTGGTCAAGGAAGTCGAACGGGGCCTCGCTGCGCGGTTCGCGCCGGATCCGGTGCCGGAGACGCATCGCAAGCAGGCCGCGTACGAGGTGAGCGTGATCTGCCAGATGGGCTTCCCGGGCTACTTCCTGGTGACTGCCGACCTCGTTCAGTACGCCAAGGACAACGGCATCCGGGTCGGTCCCGGCCGTGGATCGGCCGCCGGTGCGCTGATCGCCTACGCACTCGGCATCACCGAACTCGACCCCATCGCCCACGGTCTGCTGTTCGAACGATTCCTCAACCCGGAGCGGGTATCCATGCCCGACATCGACATGGACTTCGACGAGCGTCGTCGCGGCGACATGATTCGCTACGCCACCGAGAAGTACGGCGAAGACCGGGTCGCGCAGATCATCACCTACGGATCGATCAAGGCCAAAGCTGCGATCAAGGACTCTGCCCGCGCCCTCGGCATGCCCTACGCCCTGAGTGACAAGATCACCAAAGCTATGCCGCCGGCGGTGATGGGCAAGGACATTCCGCTGGTCGGCATCTTCGACTCCAACCACAAGCGGTATTCGGAGGCTGGCGAATTCCGGGCGCTCTACGAGGCAGACCATGACGTGAAGCGGGTGGTCGACACCGCCAAGGGCTTGGAGGGCCTCAAACGTCAGCCTGGAGTCCACGCCGCGGGGGTGATTCTCTGCCGTGAACCGCTGCTCGACGTGATCCCGATCTGGCGCCGCGATCAGGACGGCGCCATCATCACCCAGTTCGACATGGGCGCCTGCGAAACCTTGGGCCTGCTCAAGATGGACTTCTTGGGTCTGCGCAACCTCACGGTCATCGACGACTGTCTACTCAACATCACTGCCAACCGGGGCGAGACGGTGGTGCTCGAGGGCCTCGAACTCGATGACCGCGCCACCTACGACCTGCTCACCCGCGGTGACACCCTCGGGGTGTTCCAACTCGATGGCGGACCGATGCGCGCGCTGCTGCGCAGCATGGCGCCGGACAACTTCGAGGACATCTCGGCGGTACTCGCGCTCTACCGGCCCGGGCCGATGGGCGCCAACGCCCACAACGACTACGCCGACCGCAAGAACGGCCGCAAACCGGTGGAACCGATCCACCCCGACCTGGCCGAACCGCTGGCGGAAATCCTGGGCGACACCTACGGGCTGATCGTCTACCAGGAACAGGTCATGGCGATCGCGCAGCAGTTGGCCGGCTACACCTTGGGCAAGGCCGATCTGTTGCGCCGGGCAATGGGAAAGAAGAAGAAGGAGATTCTGGACGCGGAGTTCGTCCCGTTCCGCGACGGCATGGCAGCCAACGGCTACTCCGACGACGCGATCAACACCTTGTGGGCCATCCTGGTGCCCTTCTCCGACTACGCCTTCAACAAGGCCCACACCGCTGGCTACGGGCTGGTGTCGTATTGGACGGCCTACCTCAAGGCCAACTACCCGGCCGAATATATGGCGGCGCTGCTCACGAGTGTCAAAGACGACAAGGACAAGTCGGCGATCTACCTCAACGAGTGCCGCAAGATGGGCATCAAGGTGCTGCCGCCGGATGTCAACGAATCGTCGGCGAACTTCACGACCATCGGCACCGACATCCGGTTCGGCCTCAATGCGGTGCGCAATGTGGGCGCGAACGTGGTCGAAGGCATCGTCCGGGCTCGGGCCGAATCTGGGGCCTACACCTCGTTCCCGGACTTCCTCGACAAAGTCGACATGGTTGTGTGCAACAAGCGGGTGCTGGAGTCCCTGTCCAAGGCGGGTGCGTTTGATTCGCTCGGGCACTCCCGGCGCGGGCTCGTTGCAGTGCACGCCGAAGCCGTGGACGCGGTGGTGGAGGTGAAGAAGGCCAGCGCGGCGGGCCAATTCGACTTGTTTGGCGGATTCACCAGCGGCGAGGTGCCCGGGGCGGAGATTCAGGTGCCAGCAGGGGAGTGGGACAAACGAACCTTGCTCGCCTACGAGCGCGAGATGCTCGGGCTGTATGTGTCGGATCATCCGTTGAACGGAGTCGAGCACATCTTGTCGGCGAAGGTTGATGCGCCGATCGCCGCCTTGCACTCCGACGACCGCGCCGACGGGGCCAACCTCACCATCGGCGGGCTGGTCACCTCGGTGCAGCGAAAGATCACCAAGAAGGGGGACTCCTGGGCGATCGTGAGCCTGGAAGACCTGGCTGGCTCGATCGACGTGATGGTGTTCCCCAAGACGTACCAACTGGTGGGCCCGCACTGTGTCGAAGACGCCGTGATTCTGGTGAAGGGCCGGTTGGACAAGCGGGAAGAAGACGCGGTCAAGTTCATCGCGATGGAAGTGGCGCTGCCGGACCTCGACGTGGATCATGCCGGGCCGGTGTCGGTGCGGATGGAATCCAAACGTTGTGTGCCCGAGACGATCGAGAGTCTCAAAGAAATCCTGGCCACCCATCCCGGTACCTCTGAGGTGCAGTTGCGCCTAGTGCACGGCCCGCGTACCACCGTCATGCGGCTGCCGGATTCGCTGCGGGTGGATCCCACCCCGGCGCTGTTCGGCGACCTCAAGGCCCTGCTCGGTCCAGGCTGCGTGGGGGCGGCGTGAACGCACGTACCTGGGGCGGCTGGGTGATCGTCTCGGCCGTCGTGGGTGTCGTGGTGGGGATGGCCTGGGCGCTTGCTGCACCGCAGGCCATCTTCGTGGTGGCCGGGGAGCAGTTCATCCGCACCAGCGCTCAGCCCGAGGAGTATTACTTCGCCGACCTGGTGCTCGGGGTGATGCTCGCCTGTGCCGGCTTCGGTCTGGCGCTTTTCTGGGCGCTGCGTGGGCAGGTCCGGCCGATGGCAAGCCTGCTGGGATTGATCACTGGAGGGGTGGTGGCGATCGCCATCGCGGTGCTGGTGGGTCAAGGCATCAGCGTCTCGGCGACCTCGGCGGTGGGGCTGGCAGACGGATTCGAAGTCGAGGCCGGTCTGCAGTTTCGTTCCTGGGCGATGATGGTGTGGTGGCCCACGGTGGTGGCCGTGGTATTCGCAGTGGCGCTGACTGGCCCCGGCCGGTCAGCGGCGACGGGCGATCGGGGCGGTGCGGACGTTGAGCACGTCGATGAGGTCTGATGGTGCAAGCCGCACCTGCAGCCCCCGTTTGCCGGCCGATACGTAGACCGCGTCTTGCCCCACCAGCGAGGTGTCTGCGACCGTGGGCAGCCGCCGCTTGGTGCCGATCGGGGAAATCCCGCCGACGACGTAGCCGGTGACACGTTCGGCGTCATTGGCTTCGGCCAGGGTGGCTTTGGATCCGCCCACGGAATCGGCCAGGGCCTTCAGATCCAGTTGTTGGTCAGCGGGCACCAGCGCCAGGGTCGGGTCGCCGTCCACCATTGCCACCAGGGTTTTGAAGATCGCAGCGGCCGGCACGCCAAGGGCGGCCGCGGCGTCCAGGGCATAGCCGGAGTCGCCCGTCGATTCCACCGAATAGCTGTGAGTGGTGAAGTCGATGCCGGCGTCGGTCAGGATGGTGGTGGCGCGAGTGCCGCGGGCGGCGCGAGACCGGGGTTGGCGTGCCACCTAGTTGGCCGATGTGGGGGTGTGGACGAGATCGACGGCGGGCACACTGGCCAATGCAGACATGATCCGCAGTTCCTGCCGCAAGCGACGACGGGCCAGGTGCAGCCGGGCTGCGGTATCCGGTGCGGCGAGCAGTTCCTGCTTCTGCTCCGGGGTGAGGATCATGGCTGCGGTCACGACGTAGCTCAACAACCGTGGGCTCAGCAGCGACGGGTCGACCTGCAACCCGATCGACTCCCGATAGGTACTGAACGCCCGTCGGACCGGCCCGGCCGCATCTTCCGGTTCCTCCCCATCGGGCTCGTCCAGGAACTCGACCTCAGCTTGCAGATAGTCGCGGGAGTCGTCTAGGTCCAGCAGTTGGAAGCGCCGGGAGCCGACAGCCTGCAAGCTGAATGTGCCGTCGGGGTTTTCGTTGAGCTCGCTGACCTCCGCCATAGTGCCGATATCGAAGAGGGCAGAGGCACCTCCCACCCCGACCTCTCGACCAGCCCGAATCCCGATGATGCCGAAGTGCCGTTCGCCGTCGGGCAGCGTCGCGAGGTCCTTGGCGAGTTCCCGATATCGAGGTTCGAAGAGCACCAGCGGCATCACGAGTCCGGGCACCAGTTGGTTTCCGAGGGGAAACAGCGGAATAAAGGCTGTGGCGGCCATGCCCCCACGGTATGCCGCCACCGTTCGGCGCGCGCGCTGTGTACCCGCACGGATGGTTGCCGCGCACCCTGAGTTACGGCTGATTCTCGGCCGCATACAGCTCGACGTAGCTAGCGGCGTCGGTGCTCACAACGAGTCCAGCAGGTCCGCAACCCGACCCGACGAACGTGACGCGGGCACCCGCAACGAGGTCCGCCACAACGGCTCGGCCAGCGAACCACCAGGCGTTTCTTCGGCGACGTAGCCACGTTCGGCCAGCCACGTCAGGCGTTGCCGCGCAAGCGACTCGCTGATGTCCAAGATCGCTGCAACGCCAGCGGTGGTGGCCCCGCCGGTGCGCAGCAGAGTGCGTTGGATCGCCCGCATCGGACCGGGAGTCTCCAGCAGGTCGGTCATCGAACGCTCCGGCAACTGCACCGTGACATTCCGGGAGACGCTCACACTGAGCAGGGCATCGTCGACGTGGAGTTCGTGGTTGTGTCCACCGGTGGTGCGCAGCCGATCGAGGCCATGCAGGTGCAATCCGGGGATGGTGGCTCCAGGGGTGAGGTCGGGAAACCGGAATCCAACGAACACCCCGTAGAAGCGATGGTGTTCCCAGCGGACCTCATCGGCCGCACACACCTCCTGATAGGGCCGATACGGAGGGTCTTGCGGTGGCACGCTGCGCAACAGCACCCGGCTGAAGCTTCCCTCCAGGCGCACCGTCACGATGGCCGCCGGATCGTCGGCCAAATCGTCAATCGCGGCGGCTACTCCGGCCCGGTCGACGTCGCGCAGTCGAGCAGTGCTCGGCGAATCCATCGTCGACACCACCACGAACGGTGTGCGCCGGGTGAGCGGAACCAGATTGGCCCGGCCGGTGTAGTCCACCTGCCAGGGTTCGCCGTCCACCACGACGAGTTCGCCGTCAAGCCGGTCGAGGGTGCCGAGACCGATATCGCCGCCTGCCAGGGCCTCCTCGAGGGTGGTCACGCCGTCGTAGCCGCCGTCGAGCAACACGTGGGCCAGTTGCAGTTGGCGGGTGGCGTCGACGGTGTCGCAGCCGGCCAGGTCGGTTCCGCTACTTGTGCGCAGCGTCGCCGCGGCCGCTAATGGCGCATCGAGAGTCATGCCATCCTTCCTGGGTGCACATTTGTGCCTGCCGCAGTCGAATCAAACCTTGGGTTGGTACACCTGCCCGCGAGCTAGACCCTTGTAGGCAACTCTAGCCCCGCTGGGCCCCGCGTACCATAAACCCGTGACACCCCAACCCCTCATGACTGTGACCGATCTCCGCGGTGCTGCTGATCCGGCTGGGCACCCGCTGCCGCGCGCTGGCATGGACGTTGAACAGGCCACGGAGCTGGTGGCCCCGGTGGTTGCCGACGTCAAAGCACGCGGTGCTGCCGCGGTGCTGGACGCTGGGGAACGCTTCGACCAGGTGCGACCTGAGTCGCTTCGGGTGCCCGCTGAAGTGCTCGCTGCCGCGCTGGCGGACTTGGACCCGGCGGTGCGTGATGCCCTGAGCCAGGCCATCGAGCGGGTCCGCGCTACCCACCGAATCCAGAGTCGGTCTACGGAGACCATCGAGGTGGCTCCGGGGGGCACAATCACCCAGCGTTGGGTGCCGGTGGACCGGGTCGGCCTCTACGTCCCGGGTGGTCGCGCGGTGTACCCGAGCAGCGTGGTGATGAATGTGGTTCCGGCCCAGTTGGCCGGCGTCGGATCCATCGCGGTGGCCTCCCCACCCCAGCGCGACAACGGTGGCTGGCCCCACCCGGTGATCTTGGCTGCGTGCGCGCTGCTCGGTGTCGACGAGGTGTACGCAGCGGGCGGGGCGCAGGCGGTGGCGCTGTTCGCCTACGGCGCGGACCTCGGATCGGACCAACCTCGGTGCGCCCCGGTGTCCATGGTGACCGGCCCGGGCAACATCTACGTCACGGCCGCAAAACGTCTGCTGCGCGGGGTGATCGGCATCGACAGTGAAGCCGGCCCCACCGAGATCATGATCATCGCTGACGATTCGGCGGTCCCGGCCTATGTCGCTGCCGACCTCATCAGTCAGGCCGAACACGACGTGGTGGCGGCCAGCGTGCTGGTCACCGATTCGCCGGAACTAGCCGCCGCGGTGCAGCAGGAGTTGCCCGCCCAGGTGGCGGCCACTGCCCACTCCGACCGAATCACCGAAGCGCTGGGCGGACCGCAGAGCCGGATCATTCTGGTGGACTCGATCGACGACGCGGTGGCTATTGCCAACACCTACGCCGCCGAACACCTGGAGATCCAGACTCGCGATGCTCGCGAGCGTGCGATGACGATGCGGAACGCGGGGGCGATCTTCGTCGGCAATCACACTCCGGTGTCCTTGGGCGACTACGCAGCAGGTTCCAACCACGTTCTGCCCACCGGCGGCTGCGCCTGCCACTCCGCGGGACTGAGCGTGCAGACCTTCCTGCGCGGTGTGCAGGTGGTCGAATATTCGCCGTCGGCGCTGGCCGATATCGCGGATGTGGTGACCACTCTGGCCACCGCCGAGGACTTGCCCGGGCACGGCGCGGCGATCACTGTGCGGACCCGCGGGTGAGCGCAGCCAGCGGTGGGTCACACCCGCTGATCCGCCCGGAACTCGCCGGCATTCACCCCTATGGCGCACCTCAACTTGACGTTGAGGTGCAGCTCAACGTCAACGAGAACCCCTACGGTCCAAGCCCGGAAGCAGTCAAGGACATCACCTCAGCGGTGACGCACGCAGCCAGCAACCTCAACCGGTATCCAGATCGAGAGGCAACCGAGCTGCGCACGCAGTTGGCCGACTATCTGAACCGTTCGCTGGACCGAACTCCGAACCCGACGCGCGGGCAGGCCATGCCCCCGGCCGAATTCCGTCCCCTTGGCCCAGCCGAGATCTGGGTGGCCAACGGCTCGAACGAGGTGATGGTGCAGATCCTGCAGGCGTTCGGTGGGCCCGGGCGGTCTGTGCTGACGTTCCCTCCGACGTATTCGATGTATCCGGAATATGCCCGGACCACGCACACCGAGTTACGCACTTTCGCTCGCCGCCCAGACTTCAGCCTGGACCCTTCCGAGGTCGCCGACCACATCCGCAAGACGAAACCCGACGTCGTGATCGTGACCTCCCCAAACAACCCAACCGGCACCGCGGCCAGCAACGAATTGCTCACCGCGCTGCTGGCGGCGGCCCCGGGCATCGTGGTGATCGACGAGGCCTACGCGGAATTCTCCCGGGACGGCAGTCCGCAAGCTCTGCGCTGGTTGGCCGAGCACCCCAATCTCATCGTCTGCCGCACGATGAGCAAGGCCTTCGCGCTGGCCGGCGCCCGGCTCGGGTACGCGGCAGCCCACCCGCAGGTGATCGATGCGCTGCGCGTGGTGCGCCTTCCGTACCACCTTTCGGCCGTGACCCAGGCGACCGCTTCCGCGGCGCTGCGCCACACCGACGAACTGCTTGCAGCGGTGGACCTGCTGCGCAGTGAACGGGATCGGGTGGTTGGATGGTTGCGCAGCGCTGGGCTGGACGTGGCCGAGTCTGACGCCAACTTCGTGTTGTTCGGAGTGTTCGATGATCGGCACGCGTTGTGGCAACAATTGTTGGACCGTGGGGTGTTGATTCGGGAGACCGGCCCGCCTGGTTGGTTGCGAGCGAGCATCGGCACACCGAAGGAAAACGACGCCTTTCTTGATGCATTGCAGGAGGTTTTGGCATGAGTCGCACAGCGCGGGTCGAGCGCACCACCAACGAGTCAAGTGTGGTGGTGGAACTCGACCTTGACGGCACCGGAGTTGCCGATGTCGACACCGGGGTGCCGTTCTACGACCACATGCTCAACCAGTTGGGCAAACACGGTGGCATCGACCTGTTTGTGCGCACCACCGGCGACCTGGAAGTCGATTCGCATCACACCATCGAAGACACCGCTCTCGCCCTCGGCGCTGCGCTGCGGGCAGCGCTCGGGGACAAGGCTGGGATTCGGCGATTCGGCGACGCCACCGTGCCGCTGGACGAGGCCTGCACAATGGCGGTTGTTGACCTCTCCGGGCGGCCGTATGTGGTCCACGAGGAACCCGAGATGGTGCCGATGATCGGCGACTACGACACCACCATGACCCGTCACATTTTTGAGTCGCTGGCATCTTCGGCGCAGATTTGCCTGCACGTTCGGGTGTTGTCGGGCCGCAACGGCCACCACATTGTGGAATCGCAGTTCAAGGCCCTCGCGCGGGCGCTGCGCGACGCCATCGCCCGCGACGCCCGGGTGGCCGGCATCCCGTCGACCAAGGGTGCGCTGTAGCTGTGAGTTGGCTGCCTTTCGCCCTACTGATTCTGGCCGGATTTTTCATCGGTGGGCTGATCTCGTTTGCCCGCACCCGCCGCTGGATCCTGGTGGTGGCGATGGCCGTGGCGACGGTGTTGAGTCTGCTGGGTGCAGTGCTGTGGTGGGATCCAGCGTGATGGTCGACGCGGCAGCGCCAGTTGGCAGCACCGCCCGGGTGCGACCACGGGTGGTGCTCCTCGACTACGGCAGCGGAAATCTGCACTCCGCGGCTCGGGCCCTCAGCGCGGTCGGCGCGGACGTGGTGGTCACCGCCGATGAAACCGAAGCCTTGAACTGTGACGGTCTCGTGGTTCCCGGAGTGGGCGCCTTTGATGCCTGTATGGCGGGTCTGGAAGCCGTGGATGGGCCTCGAATCGTCGATGTTCGGCTTGCGGGTAGCCGGCCGGTGTTGGGGATCTGCGTCGGGATGCAGGTGATGTTCGAAGTGGGCGATGAATTCGGTGCGAGGACGCCTGGGTTCGGGGAGTGGCCCGGACGGGTGGAGCGCTTGCAGGCCGAAGTCTTGCCCCACATGGGCTGGAACACGGTGGTGGCCCCGGCAGATTCGGTGCTGTTTTCCGGCGTCGCCGATCAGCGGTTCTACTTCGTACACTCTTTTGCGGCCCGCCGCTTGGAGTATGCCGAATCCAGCATGCGTCCACCCCTGGTGACCACCTGCGACTACGGCGGCGGATTTATAGCGGCAGTGGAGAACGGGCCGCTGTGCGCCACCCAGTTCCACCCGGAGAAGTCCGGTGATGCGGGACTGGCGCTGCTGCAAAACTGGCTCGGCACGCTGCGATGAACTTCGCAGTTGCGGTGGCGGTTCCGGGGAAGCGCTCGGCCAGGTGGCAAGGCAATCGGCCAGGCAGGCGCCGGGCCGGGCCGCAGGGACCAACACACAACAAGGAGTGTGACCATGTTTGAGTTGTTGCCAGCAGTTGACGTCGCGGCCGGCAAGGCGGTGCGGCTGGTGCAAGGGGAAGCAGGCACCGAAACCGACTACGGCGACCCACTCGACGCCGCGTTGGCCTGGCAGACAGCAGGTGCCCAATGGATCCACTTGGTCGATTTGGATGCGGCCTTCGGTCGGGGAAGTAACGCGGAACTGCTTGCCGCCGTGGTGGGTGCGCTGGACATCGACGTGGAACTGTCCGGTGGCATTCGCGACGACGAATCGTTGCGCCGCGCCCTCGACACCGGCTGCCGCCGGGTCAATATTGGTACCGCTGCGCTGGAGCACCCGCAGTGGTGCGCAGCCGCCATCGCCGAGTTCGGGGACCGCATCGCAATCGGCCTCGACGTACGGGGGACTACCCTCTCGGCCCGCGGTTGGACCCGCGACGGCGGCGAGCTCTTCGACGTCTTGGCCCGCCTCGACGCCGAAGGCTGCGCCCGCTACATCGTCACCGACGTGCATCGAGATGGAACCATGACCGGGCCGAATGTCGAGTTGCTGCGGCGGGTGTGTGCAGCCACGGATCGACCCGTGGTCGCCTCCGGCGGGGTCAGCAGCCTCGACGATCTGCGCACGCTGGCCGCGCTGCACGACATCGGGGTGGAAGGCGCCATTGTGGGCAAGGCCCTCTACGCGCAAGCCTTCACCCTGCCGGAGGCGTTGGCTGCGGTGGCCCCAGGAGCATCGGCGTGACGCTCGCCGTTCGAGTCATCCCGTGCCTGGACGTTGATGCCGGGCGGGTGGTGAAAGGCGTCAACTTCGTTGACTTGCGCGACGCGGGCGACCCGGTGGCGCTGGCGCGCGCTTATGGAGCTCAGGGGGCCGACGAGTTGGTGTTCCTCGACATCACAGCCTCCTCCGGAGATCGCGCCACCATGTATGACGTGGTGACCCGGACCGCCGAAGAGGTCTTCATCCCGCTGACGGTTGGCGGGGGAGTGCGCTCGGTCGACGACTTCGATCGGCTACTGCGGGCCGGGGCCGACAAGGTGGGGGTCAACACGGCTGCGATCGCTCGGCCGGAGTTGCTTCGGGAGGCAGCCGAGCGGTTCGGCTCCCAGTGTGTGGTGCTCAGTGTTGATGCCCGCCGGGTGCCGGACGGATCCGAGCCAACCGCGAGCGGATTTGAAGTCACCACTCACGGTGGTCGCCGGGGCACCGGAATTGACGCGTTGAGCTGGATCGAGCAGGCCGTCGACCTTGGAGCCGGTGAGATTCTGCTCAACTCCATGGACGCCGATGGCACCAAGGCTGGGTTTGACACGGTGTTGATCGCGGCTGCGCGGTCAATCTCGCCAGTGCCGGTGATCGCCAGTGGCGGTGCGGGGGCCCTCGCCGACTTTGCCCCGGCGGTGGACGCCGGCGCCGACGCAGTGCTGGCCGCCAGCGTCTTTCACTTCGGCGACTTCACAATCGCCGAGGTCAAGGAAGCGTTGGCTGCGGCAGGTCACCCGGTGCGGCGCTGATCCGGGTGTAGACATGGATCGTGGCCCGCTCGGAGTCGGTGAGCCAGATCTCGGTGAGCCCTGCGGACTCCGCGGTCACCAGCAGACAGGTCGATGGCAGATCTACCGGCGCCCGGAACCAGGATTGGATCTGGGCCGGGTAGGTATACGACACGGCCACTGACGCCAACGACCTGGCCATCGTCCACCGTCCATGCGCGATGGCTCGCGGGAACCCGAAAGCGCGGGCCGACAGTGCGTGCAGGTGGATCGGGTTGCGATCCCCGGACACGGCCGCAAACCGGCGACCCACATCCCCCGGCACATCGACGACTTCGGTGGAGCTGGCATCCGGCACCGGCGGGATCACATCCGCGGGAGCTGGCGGTCCGTCGCCGCCAGCGTGGCTGCCCCGGCTCAGGTAGGTGCTTGTCTCGGACCACACGACCTCCCCCCGGGTACTCACATCCGTAACGAGATCCACCAGGGCACCCTTGCGGTGCGGCCGCAGGTTCCGTGCGCTCACCGAAAGCGACAGCGTTTCATCGCGCAGCAGGGGTCGCAGCACGTCGATCCGGTCGGAGACGTGAACCATTCCGAGGGCCTTGAGCGGGAAACCGCGAGCTGTCATCAAACGCAGCGCTAGGCCGAATCCCAACAGTGACGGGTAGGTGTCCGGCAAGGTCGGGCCGGGCGGGAATCCAGTGACGTCGCAGTAGGCATCTAGGCGGGCGTCGTCGAGTCGGAGGTCCCACTGCTGCAGGACCTGATCGGGCAGTGCCGAGCCACCACCCCACAACTGACTTGGTAGCACCGCGCTGGCGGCGGTGCGGGCGACGAGTTCCGCCGCGCGTGGTGGATTGATGAGGTGGTGCACCTGTGTCATGACGACCTCAGATCTCGATTCTGTGATGTGCAATGACCCTCCATCGCGGTGATCTGCCCCTAGGGAGGGCGCGTTTCTGTTGGCCGCAACGGACACTCTCGTGGCCTTTGACCATAGCGGCGCGAGGCCCCTGATGTCCGACCACCTGGACTTATACCCCGGGGGGTATCATCGGATCAGGGCAACGATGAATGGAGTCCAGATGGCTGGCAAACTAGTGACAACAGTTGCTGCTCTTGGGGTTGCGACCGTTTTGGCCGCCTGTGGTGGCGGGGGATCCGCCGCGACGGACCCGGCCTCACCGACTCAAGGCAGCCCGACGCCGACCTCCGAGCAGGCAGTGAGTCCCACGGAGTCTGCGTCAGCCACCCAGACTGAGCAGTCCGCCAGCGCCACACCAGATGCCACCGAGTCCGCGGCCCCGGCAGTGGAGAAGCCACCCGGGCCGGAGGCCGGCACACCGGCAGCCGTGGCCTGGGAAGCACTTATGGGACCCGACGGCGAATATGCTGCCTCAGCCAGCTACGCCGCGGTGATTGACACCTTCGGTGAAGTGCAGCCCTACGTGGACATCAGGTCCGGCGAAGAGCGCCATATCAGTGCTCTGGTGCGACAACTGAATCGGCTCGGCGTCGAACCACCACCCAACCCCTACCTTGGCAAGCTCGCGGCTCCGGACAACTTGGAAGCAGCCGCAGCCGCGTGGGCCAAAGGTGAGGTCCTCAACGTTGAGATGTACGACGTGCTGCTCACCCAGACCACTGACCAGAGCCTCCTGCGGGTGCTCGAGAACTTGCGTCGGGCCTCACAGGACTCCCACTTGCCGCTGTTCGAAGCGGCTGCGGCAAATGGCGGCACCCTCACCCCAGAGCAGATGTCACAGGTACAGACCGCCGGCTGAGGTGATGTGCGGCGTGGGGCCTGCCGTCGCCGCACGCCGTTGCCGCCGCCGCACACCTGCCTGCGGAATCACCTGCCAGCGAGCGCCAGTAGCACCAGCGCGGTGGTGCCGCCAATTTCGATGACCGCACCCAGCACGTCACCGTTGACTACGCCGAATCGGCTGATCGCTGCTCGCCGCAGCCTTTCGCCTAGCGCCCACACGCTGACTGCCGCCACGGCAATCATGATCCACGGCACACCTGCGGTGACCAGCAGACCCGCGGCAACCAGTGTCCAGATCCCACCGGCGACGACTGCTGTGCCGCTACCGGAGGCTCCTACGACTGCCCGACCCAAACCGGTGTCTGCCGCTGGGGTGCCGGCCCGGGTCATCCACATCAGTGGCGCCCTGGCCAGGACCATCGCTGCGCAAACCGCCAGCACCCCGGATATCGCCGACCCTGAGGTCAGGATCTGCCCCCACGCAGCGACCTGCAGGAGCACCACCAGCACCACGGCGACGCCGCCCAGCGCGCCCAGGGCTGGATCTTTCATCACAGCCAAGGCCGCTGCGCCAGTACGCGCGGATCCGAAGCCGTCGAAGGTGTCAGCCACCCCATCGAGATGCAAGCCTCGTGTGAGCAGCACGTAGGCGGCCATGCTGAGGCCTCCGGTGATTACCGCGGCCAGCCCGGTTCTGGTGTCGAATTGCCCGGCCAGCCACCATCCTGCCAACCCCGGGATCGCTGCGAGCACCCCGAGGATCGCACCCCAGAAGGGTGCCGTGAGCAGCGCCACCTTCCACGATCGTTGATCGACCTGATTCGGTGGCGGCACCCGGATCGCGGTGAAAGTGCCGGCGCCAAGTTTGAGTCCATCGAGCAGACCAGCACGGTCGGCCGGCCCCTGCGAGGTCACGTCGATTCCAACACCGGCCCGGAGACGCCGGCATCGGCAAATGTTGCCATCTCAGAAAGCGTCGCGGCTCCGGCACGCAGCATGTTGAGCGCCACCAAGGCCCCCGTTCCTTCACCCAGGCGCATGCCGAAATCGACGACCGGCACCAAACGCAACCAGTCAAGGACGAAGCCATGTGCCGGTTCCACCGACTGATGCCCAGCCAGCCACCAGTTTCGAGCCCGATACGACATCGAGTTCGCCACGAGGGCGGCGGCCCCGACCACCACACCGTCGAGGATCACCGGGACCCCGCGGGCCGCCGATCCGAGCAGAAAACCGGCCATGGCGGCGATGTCGGCACCGCCCACCGCAGCCACCAGGCCCATCGGGTCGCCGAGTCGGTCGCGGGCACGCGCCATACCGTCGCGCACCGCGGCACACTTGACCATCCAGGTGTTGTCATCGATGCCGGTGCCCCGGCCGACCACCTCGGCGGCGTTCTTGCGGCAAATCAGGCCGATGAGGGCCGCGGCCGGTGTCGTATTACCGATTCCCATGTCGCCGGCGATGAGCAGATCGGCGCCAGCATCAATCTCCTCATCCGCCACCGCCACACCAGCAGCGAACGCTTGCATGGCGTCGGCGGCCGAGATCGCGTCACCTTCATCCAGCGGGTCACTGCCCCTGCGCACTTTGTGCCGGACCAAGTCCGACGGCACGCTGTGGCCAGCTGCCTCCCAATCAATGTCCACGGCGATGTCCAGCACCCGGACCTGCGCCCCCGCCTGTGCTGCCAAGACGTTTGCAGCGGCCCCACCGCCAAGGAGATTGAGGACCATTTGGGCAGTCACCGCAGGCGGATATGCCGACGTGCGCCCGGCGATTCCGTGGTCGCCGGCGAAAACCACCAGTCGTGGGTGTTGAGGCACACCAGGCGGGCACATACCCCGCGCGGCAGCCCACCACACACCGAGCTCCTCCAGCCGGCCCAAAGAACCCGCGGGTTTGGTCAACACCTGCCCCCGGGCGATGGCTGCCATCTGCGTGGCTTCGTCAGGCAGGCCCACCCGCGCAGCGAGAGCTTCAAGATCGAAGGGGTGGTCCGTCATGCCTGTCCCTCCCATAGTTGTTGTTCCGGCACCTTCGGCAGCACCAACGCTCGCCCCGCCACCAGTAGTACGGCCTCGTCGCAGACCGCCGAGAGTTCGGCGTTGAGCCGCCCGAGCAAGTCACGAAAGAGGCGCCCGGAGTTGCTTGCCGGCACCACCCCGGAGCCAACCTCGTTGGTGACTATGAACACCTCCACGTCGCGCGCGGAAGCTTCACCCAGGGCGTCGCACAGGCGCGCAATCTCGCTGTCCAGCAGCGTGACCGCCGCAGCAGGGTCGGTCCACCCTTCAGTCTGATCGACCAAACGTGTCAGCCACAGCGCCAGGCAGTCCACAATCACGCATCGACCCGGCGCAACTGAGCCCAGAGTGTCGGGGATGTCAGCTGATTCGACGGTCTGCCAGTGTGTTGGACGACGCTGCTGATGGACAGCCACGCGAGCGGCCCAATCCGCGTCGCCTTGGGAGGCCGGAAACCCGGTCGCCAGGTAGACCACCGGACGGCCGCTGGCGGCTGCCCGCCGCTCGACATAGGCAGACTTGCCGGATCGGGCTCCGCCGGTGGCCAGCACCAGCCTCGCCCGGTGCGGTGGCTGCTTCGGTCTGCCGACGTGCAATCGGGTTCCGTCGACCACCGTGCGGGCCCCCCAACGTTCGAGGCTCGCTGCGAGTTCAGCCGCCGGTGGGTTGTGGTGGCCCAGGTGGGTCGCGATCACGTCCGTATCGGCCGTCACCGCGCCGACTCCTCGAAGCAGCTCCAAGGCCCTCGGGAAGGTGTCGTGATCGAGGTGGCCCGGCGTGCTGGGTCGCGGTGTGGTGTCCCCGCTGTGCGCCACGGCGCCAAAGGTGAGTTCGAGCAGCACGGTGTCGTAGTTCGCCTCGGAAACGGCAGTCAGCAGGGCGGCGTCGGGCAGCCCGGTGTCAGCGGCGTACAGCAGGGCCGCATGCTCGGTGCGAACCTCGTAGAGCACCGCTTCGGCCGCCCACGGATCGGGTGCCTCGCCGGTGGCTGTCATGCCGTGGGTGGAGGGCAACACCGTGATCCGGTGCGCGCCGACCTCATGGGTGTCGCCGATGACGGCCGGGAGCAGGGTGACATTCGATTCCGGCGGCAGCCAATCGCGGGCCGAGTCGAGCACCGCAGGCGGGCCGAGCACGATCACTGGGGTCGCCTGCAGTTCTTCGTCGGTGGCGGCTATCCAGTTCCGGTGCAGCAGTATGGAGGGATCCCAATGGTCGTGGTGGGCATGGGTAACCGCGACCAGGCGCACTCCTCGCAGGTCTACGCCCGCGGTCGCGGCGGTGGCGGTGATCGAGGCTGGCGCATCGATCAGGATGGTGCCGTCGATGAGCAGACCGCCGGGGAGTCGGGGGCGGCGGGCGGATCGGGCTTCAGCACAGGTGGCGCAGCTACAGAAAGGTTGCGGAATCCCGTCGGCGGCCCCGGTGCCCAGGACCACCACCTCCATCGCAGTAGTGGTCACAGCGCCGGTGGCACGTTGTGGGCTGGCGGCGCTCATCGGCGCTCCGCGTCGGCGCAGGGATCGGCCGTGGCGAAAACGATCGGCGCGTCGAACGAAGCCTTGCGGGTGGCGCGACGAAGCGCGCCGAGGATCGGTCGAGTGCTCACTGCGAGCAGTGCGGCCACGACGACTCCACGCGGGATGTCGTAACCCAGCGAAGTGCTGAAGTTGAACACAAACCAGCGGCTGAGGTTTTCGGTGATTTCTGCCCCTGGGACGAATGCCAGAGCCGAGTTCGCAGGTGCCAGCCAAGGCCAGAACCACAGATTGAGCAGGAAGCCGTAGAGAATCGCCACGATCGCGCCGTAGGCGGCCAGCAGTGCTGGTTCCCAGCGGGTACGCACCTGCGGCAGCACTCCGGCACCGAAGCCGATCCAGCCGGCCGCAATCATTTGAAAAGGCAGCCAGGGCCCCACGCCGCCGGTGAGTAACGCCGAGGCAAACAGCGAAATATTGCCCAGCAGGAAGCCGAATCCCGGCCCCAACGCCCGCCCACCAAGGATGATCACCACCCAGATGGGTTCGAAGCCGATCGTGCCAGCGCCGAATGGGCGCAGGATCGCCGCCACCGCCGAGAGCACTCCCAGCAGTGCGATTCCGCGGGAATCCAGTCCGCCGTCGGACATTTCGGCAAGGGCCAACGCCAACAGCAGCGGCAACACCAGGGCGAAGACCCAGGGTGCATCCGCGGAATGGCCCAGCACAGCGCTGCCCGGTTGTGCAAGGAAGGGCCAGAAGAAGGCGATGATGCCGATGCCGGAGACACCTGCGAGCACCAAAGCGGATCGCCAACGCAACCGTCCCGGTCGGGCAGCAGTGCGCATCGTCAGTGCCGACGCGGGGTTCACGACTTCTTGTCGAGTCACCGGGCGACTGCCATTGCCTCGGCCACGTCTTCGACCGTCAACCACGGCTCCGGCGCCATGATCTTGGCCACTTGCGGAGCGAAGATCGGCGAGGCAGTGACGATCTCGCGGGTGGGGCCGTCGGCGACGATTTCTCCTTCCGCAATGATCACAACGCGGTCGGCGACTTCGGCCACCAATTCCACATCATGGGTCGCCATCAGCACGGCGGTGCCGTTCGCTGCGAGTTGGCGCAGGACTGTGATCAGGCGGGCCTTTGATCCGTAGTCCAACCCCCGGGTCGGTTCGTCGAGGAGTAGCAGCGGCGGTGCGGGGGCCAGCATCAGCGCGAGCACCAAACTGAGGCGTTGCCCCTCGGACAGATCCCCTGGATGTGCGTCCAACCCCACCTCGGGGGAGAGCTTGGCCAGCAACGCAGCAGTGCTGCCGGCAGCGAGGTTGCTATCGGCATCGGCGGCGGTGCATTCGGCGTGCACCGAATCCTCACACAACACATCGGCGGGCTCTTGCGGGACGAACCCGACCAGCCGCAGGAGGTCGGCGCCGCTGAGCCCTTCGGGGTTGCGGCCACCCACCAGCACGCTGCCGCCGTTTGGTGTGAGTAGTCCAACTGCGGCTTTGAGCAGCGTCGACTTGCCGGCCCCATTTCGGCCCATCAGCGCTACCACGGTGCCGGCGTGCACCTCCAGCGAGGCCTCCGTCAGGGCCGGGATTGGGCCGTAGGCCACGGTGAGCCGTCGGCAGGCAAGGGCGGTCGCAACTACTGGGGGAGCAGCCGGGATTGTGAGGTGCTGGGCAGATTTCCGTCGCAGCAGTCGCGGGCGTTTGAGTCGCCGTTGTGCCGGGGGTGCGGGTGTGTGGCCCGCAGCGCCTGCGGTGCGATCCGCCGGAGCCGGAGCTGGGGCGGCTGTCGGAGCCGGAGCCGGAGCGGCTGTCGGCGTCGACGGCGGCGTCCTGCCAGCGCTGACTTCGGCCAGGTCGGCACGCAAATCGCGAGCCAGCCGGCGGGCGTCGCGGACTGAAACCGGCAACGGCGACCACCCCACCAACCTGCCCAGTTCGACCACCGGCGGAACCACCGGCGACATCGCCATCATCGCCTGTGGTGTGCCCGATGACGGGGAACTCTGAGGTTCCAGCACCACCACCCGATCGGAGTATTGCACCACCCGTTCGAGCCGGTGTTCGGCCAGTACCACCGTCATGCCAAGGTCGTGAACCAGCCGTTGCAGGGCAGCGAGCACTTCCTCGGCGGCTCCGGGATCAAGGGCCGATGTGGGTTCGTCGAGCACAATGACCTGGGGGTGGGTGGTGAGCACCGAGCCGATCGCCACGCGTTGCCGTTGGCCGCCGGAAAGCGACAGCAGCGGGCGATTGCGCAACTCCGCCAGCCCCATGAGGTCCAGGGTCTCTTCGACACGCTTGCGCATCACGTCCGTGGGCAGGCCGAGTGATTCCATCCCGTAGGCCAGTTCGTCTTCGACCATGTCGGTGACGAAGCCGCTCATCGGATCCTGCAACACCACGCCCACAACGTCGGCAAGTTCGCGCGGCGGATGACTCCTGGTGTCCCGGCCAGCGACGGTCACCCGGCCGTGCAGTTCACCCCCGGTGAAGTGGGGCACCAGCCCGTTGATAGCGCGCAGCAGGGTTGACTTCCCGGAGCCGGTCTGGCCCACCACCAAACAGAGTTCACCCTCATCCAGGTGAAGGTCGACGTTTTCCAGCACGGGAGCGGCCCCGGGCTGGTAGCGGAACGTGACGTCATCAAAGTCGATCATGTGGTCACTCCGTTATCGGACGATCCTGTGTGCCCGGCTGGACCGGCGGCAGTTGGTCGTCGGGCGATGCCCGGCGGTTCTGGAGTCACCCAGGCAGGGAGTAGGGCGATCAGGACGCCGATGATCGCGATCAGCGGCACCTGCGGCCACGCCAATGGGGTGACCTGGGGGTTCAGCGCGACGGGGTTCACCAGTCCCTGCACCAGCACCGCGGCGGCGGCTGCGATGCCAGCCCCTACCGTCAACCACTCGGGCAGTTTCCACGGGTCGGGGCGGTAGCGGGTGCGAGTGTTGCGCCGACCCCCGCGCAGCAGGCCGAGCATGGCCGCTGCGATGCCGATCACGAAGACCGGTAGGCCAGCGGTGGACGCGGTGGAACCGTCGAGCAGGACGTACAACCCGAGGCAGGTGCCGAGCAGGCCACCGAGCACTAACGCGCCGGTGATTCGGCGGTCTCGGAGGCTCACATCCGCGGATCGTCCATAGCCACGCGAATCCATCGCGGCAGCCAGTGCGATGGACCGGTCAAGAGCGCCGGAGAACACTGGCATCGCCGAACCGGTCAAGCCGCGCACCCCGCTGACGGGTCGCCCGCGCAGTCGTCGCGCCGTGCGCACGCGTTGCACATCGGTGACCAGCGCGGGTGCGAAGGACAGCGCTACCACCAGCGATACCCCGACCTCGTACAGCGCCGCGGGCATGGTCTTCAGCAGCCGATAAGGAGAGGCGAGGGAGGATGCGGCACCCAAGCAGGCCAGAACGGTGGCCAGTCGCATGCCGTCGAACAGGGCGAAGAGCAGTGATTCGGCGGTGAAACTGCCCCCGAGTCGGATGCCCGCCAACCATCCGGGAAGGTCTACTGACGGCAGCGTGAAAAGCACAGTCGTGCCCTGGGGAAGTCCAAAAACGACTTGAAACACGACACGAATCGCGACGATGAACAGTCCGAGTCGCAGGAACACCGAGAAGGCCCTCGACCAAGGAGCCTCAGGTTGCCGGGCGGCCACCACTGTTCCCGCCACCACGATGATGAGCACCAAGATGACTGGGTTGGTGGTTCGGGAGGCGGCCGTCGCCAGACCGAGCGCCCACACCCACCACGCCACCGGATGCAGCCAGCGGCCGCGGGTGGTGGCGACCATCCGCGGCTCGGTCGTGATCAGGGCCGACATGCTGCCAGCACGCAATACTCAGCTGCGCCGGTTGCGAGCGATCAGGACACCCGCGATGGCGATGATGACCGCCACCGCGGTCACCGCGGTCACCGCGATCAGTGCGGTGGGTATCGGCGATGCTGAATTCTCGGAGGCGTCGGCGTCGGCGGGTGTCGGTTCGGTCGGCAGCGCAAACTCGGTCGGGGTGTCGCTGGGCACGGTGGTGATGTCGCTGACGATTTCACCGCACCCAACTTCCGGGAAGCCGGCGACAGCGCAGACTAAACCGCCGTCCACACGGGTGTCGGCTACCTCCTGCAAGACCTGCACCGCGTTGTTGTTGGTTGGCACCGTTGCACAGACAGCGAATGGTTCTGGCGGTGTTGTGCCGCTTGGAGCGTCATCGGTGGTGCCGGTGTCGATGATCACAGCAACCTGTTTCAGCCCGGCCGGGGAGAGTTGGTCGCCGCAGATCTCCGTAAATGAGGCAGTGGTCCGTGGTGCCCGAGTGGTGGCTCCGTCGATCCCTCCCGCCCCGAAGCGCCAACCGTTGACCGAACCGTCCGCAGGTACCACCGCTGCTGGGTCGGTTTCGACGAAGACCCAGGACCCACTTTCCCGCTCCCAGAAGGACCAATAGCGGTAGAGGTCGGCCTGAGCGGTCGAGGCACCGAAAACCGCTGCTGGCAGCACGACAAGCGTGGTGAGGATCACCACCAGCAGTCGGCGGAGATTCATCTGGTTCCTCTCGCTGGGCCTCCGGTGCGCGGGGAACGGATCCGCCGGGAAATCAGCGAGCCCGCCACCGCTAGCCGCGACGGTGAATGGGTCGCATCGTCCTCAGGTGTTCCGACTCGCCGCCCGAAGGGTATCGACGGGAGGCACACGGCTGCGGGACAGTGTCGGAATCTCACCGACTTCCCCTGAACTGGCATGGACGATGCCGTGTTGTGCGTGATCAGCGTGTGATCACGTATGGCAACTATTGCACCACACCGTCCGCGCCGACCTGCCGCGCGGACGCCGAGTGGAGTCGCCGTGGGGCAAGTCAACTGGCCGGGTGCAGGCTCATCGGGCCGTACACCACCTCGCCATCAGTGAGCAGGGTCACAGCGTCAATGCCGTCGGCTAGTAGCGTCCGCCAGGTCTCTCCGACCCAATTTTCGGCGTCCGATTGGGAAGGGAACGACTCCCCAGTCGCGCTGCCGGGCAGGTCGACAATGACGGTTCCATCCGAGCGCTCGTAGCGCCAGGCGTAGGCCATGATTCTTCTCCTTTGCGATGGGGTGGTGGATGTCGCCAGGGTGACGGCGGTCAGGGTCTCGTGGCGGGCGAGGTGGTGAGAGCGGGATCGGTCAAGATCACCCCAGCCAGGGCGTCATCGATGGCGGCCATCACGTCGTCGTCCAAGGTGATGCCAGATGCGCGCACGTTGTCAGCGATCTGCTCTGGCCTGCTCGCGCCGATGATCGCCGCGGAGACGAATTGATGGTTCAGCACCCAGGCCAGGGATAGTTGGCCCACGTTGAGGTCGCAGTCGCGGGCGATCGGCTCCAAGTTGGCCACCGCCGCAAGTACGTCGTCGGTCAACCAATGGCGCAGGAATCCCGACCCGGTTGGGTCGGTCGCGCGGGATTGGGCCGGTGGTTCTTGGCCTGGGCGGTATTTGCCGGTGAGGACCCCTTGCGCCAGCGGCGACCAGACGATTTGCCCGATGCCGTGAGCGTCGCAGGTCGGGACCACTTCGGATTCGATCACCCGCCACAGCGCCGAATACTGGGGCTGGTTCGACACGATTCGATCGAAGCCCATTTCCGCGGCAAGTGTCATGGCCGCGTCGATCTCCTCGGCTCGCCACTCGGATACGCCGATGTAGAGGACCTTGCCTTGGCGCACCAGGTCGTCGAATGCGCGCAGAGTCTCCTCCAGCGGCGTCTCGTAGTCGTACCGGTGAGCTTGGTAGAGGTCCACGTAGTCCACACCCAACCGGCGCAACGATCCATTGCACGCCTCGATGATGTGCTTGCGGGATAACCCACGGTCGTTCATCCCGGGCCCGACCGGCCAGAACACCTTGGTGAAGATTTCGAGGCCTTCGCGCCGCTGCCCGGCCAAGGCCCGCCGAAGGACTTCCTCGGCCTTCGTACCGGCATAGACATCGGCCGTGTCGAAGGTGGTGATCCCGGCGTCGAGGGCGGTGTGCACACACTTCACGGCGATGTCTTCAGCCACCTGACTGGCGTGCGTGATCCAGTTTCCGTAGGCAATTTCCGAAACCTTGAGGCCGCTACGACCCAGTCGACGGTGCTCCATTGTTATTTCTCGCCTTTCGTCTTGTCCGAGGATCCGCCTGGTTTCACCAGCGGCACTGGCACGCGCAGGCGCCGGATTTGCATGCTGCGCATGACGCCGTAGAAGACCGCACCCTTGCGGTCAGACTTCTCAGGCCACTTTTCGACCAATGCTCTCTTGAGCCGGAACCCAACGAACACCAACGTGAGAATCATCAGCAGCATGATCGCGTACCACGACAGTGACGCGAAGTAGCGGAGCGTGGGGTTGGGCAGCAAGGTGAGAACCAGAATCACCAACACCAGCGGTAGGAAATATTCGCTGATCAGGCGCCGGCCATCCACCCAGTCCCGGACAAACCTGCGAACCGGACCGCGATCGCGAGCGGGCAGCGCGCTTTCTTCGCCCCGCATCATCGCTTCGCGTTGCTCGGCGCGGGCGTGCCGGTCGCGCTCCCGCATGGCTTTCCGGGCGGCCTTCGGATCGGACGGAATCTTCAGCGACTGCTTGCGGGCTGCCTCGGCGTCGCGGCGTTTGGGCGTCGGGTGTCCCTTGCCCTGGGGTTTGTCGGTCTCCTCGGGCGATTGTTCGACTTCCGAGGGCTGGTCGCTGGTCTTTGTTCGGCGAAACACCACCTAAGACTACGACGTGAGTGCAAGGTCAGCCGCCGCGCGCGAGCAACGTTGCTGATGTCTTGGTGGGACGCGGCAGCCATGGCTTAGGCTTGACGCCGAAGCGGGACGCTACCACCGCGGAACTTTGCGGTGGGAACGGAACTCCGCCCACACACGTGAAAGGGATTCCGATGGGTATGTGGCAGCGGTTCAAGTTGATCTTCAAGTCGAAGGCCAACAAGGCGTTAGACCGGGCGGAGAACCCGGCCGAGACCCTCGACTACAGCTACGAGAAGCAGCTCGACCTGTTGCAGAAGGTTCGTCGGGGAGTGGCCGACGTGGCCACCTCGCGGAAACGGCTGGAACTGCAGATCAAGGGCCTTGAGACCCAATCGGCGAAACTGGAGGACCAAGCGCGTGCAGCGCTGAGTCACGGCCGGGAAGACCTCGCGCGGGAAGCACTGACCCGGCGCAGCGGATTGGCCAACCAGATCGCCGATTTGCAGGGCCAGTTGGCGACGTTGCAGGATCAAGAGGAGAGACTCACCGGCGCCGCGCAGCAACTGCAGGCCAAGGTTGAGGCCTTCCGGACCCGGAAGGAGACGATCAAGGCGACGTATTCTGCGGCCGAAGCACAGACCAAGATCAACGAAGCCTTCTCCGGAATCTCCAACGAGCTCGGTGACGTCGGGCTTGCGATTCAGCGCGCCGAGGACAAGACCGCGGAGATGACCGCGCGGGCCGGGGCTATCGACGAGTTGCTCGCTTCTGGTGCCCTCGACGATGCCACTGGCAGCTCGAAGGACAGCATCACCGCCGAACTGGAACGGTTGTCGTCGAACTCCGACGTGGAGGACACCCTCGCCAAACTGCGTGCCGAGGTCGACGCAGCACCAGAGAAACCAGCGGTCGAGGCGCCCAAGCCGGAGTAACAGCAGAACAGTTGATGCCATGAAGTCGCGCTACGCACCGGACCGTGGGCTCAGTGCCCGCATGGGCATGACCATGTTCCTGCTCGGTCTGCTCTATGTGGTGGTGATCGGGCTGCTGATCGCGCTGGGAGTCGGTTGGTTCTTCGCCATGGTGCTGGCCTCCGGGGGACTGTTGGCTCAGTGGTACTTCTCCGACACCCTGGCGTTGCACGGTATGCGGGCGCGAGTGGTGACTCCGGAACAGGCACCCCAACTGCACGCGATCGTGGACCGCCTCTGCGCGATGGCGGACATGCCAAAGCCGAAAGTCGCCGTGTCCGACGTCGACATGCCCAATGCATTCGCCACCGGCCGCAGCCCGAAGCGATCCGTGGTGTGCGTCACCACCGGCCTGCTGCAGCGCCTGGATGCCGACGAGGTGGAGGCGGTGCTTTCGCACGAGTTGTCGCACGTGGCGCACCGGGACGTGCTGGTGATGACGATGGCCTCGGTGGCCGGTGTGGTGGCCGGTTTCATGACCAGGATGGTGATGTGGGGCGGTATCGGGCGCAGCCGGGACAACAACGGCAACGCCGCACTTATGGTGCTCGCCGTCTTGGCTGTCTCGGTGCTGGTGTACTTCTTCAGTTTCGTGCTCACCCGCATGCTTTCGCGGTACCGCGAACTTGCGGCCGATCGGGCAGGGGCGCTGCTCACCGGGAGGCCGACCGCGCTGGCCACCGCGCTGCAGAAGATATCCGGGACCATGGCGCAAATCCCGGCTCGGGACTTGCGCACCGCGGAGAACTTCAACGCGTTCTTCTTTGCCCCGGCGTTGGCCCCTGGCCAGAGTCTGGCCTCCATTTTTGCCACCCACCCGCCGCTGGAGAAGCGGTTGGAGAATCTGGCCAAGGTTGCCGCCCAACTCGGGCAGTGAGGGCGGCGGCGGTTCTGTCGCAGCCGAAGTTGCCGACTAGCCGCAGGGCCGACCGCGTAGGGTGCGGCTATGGGAATGTTCGATGCCATCATGGGCCGCAAGAAGCCGCCGAAACCAGATCTGGACAACCTGTTCGGACTGCCGAGCGCCGCTATCACCCTGGAAGCCGCAGTGGGATTTGTCCCAACTGGCAGCGGCGCAGTAGCGTTTCGAGCTCCTGAAGGCAAAGCGTTTGCTGACCTGCAGGCCGAGGTTGAGGCTTTGGTGAGCGGCAGTGGAAAACTCCCCATCCAGGTCGCCGCCGATGAATATGGGTACACCTGGGTGGTGCTCACCACGGATCCACCCGACATGGCGACGCTGGTCACGGATCTGCATGCGGTCAACGTCAGCCTGGTAGATGCCGGCTTCGGCCCCACCCTGTTGTGCACGTTGGTGACTTTCGAGGATCAACGGCAACGCAAACTTGCGCTGGTCTACTTGTTCAAGCAGGGAACCTTCTACCCCTTCGTGCCGGACCCTGACTCCGGCCCCCAGCGACGCGACAACATCGTCGAACTTCAAGTCCGCGATCTGGTCACCGACGACTTGCGGGTCGAGGCCGACCTCACCCGTTGGTTCGCGATCTGGGGTGCTCCGGGACTGGACTAGCAGCGGGCTCGGCCAGTTGCCCGGCCCGGTCCCGGCGAGCCGGCCCGGTCCCGGAGAGCCGGCCCGGTCCCGGGTTTCGTGCGGGGTGCCGGTTTCGTGCGGGGTCCCGGGTTTCGTGCGGGGTGCCGGTTTCGTGCGGGGTTTGGCTTGATCAACGCGGTTGCCAGTCGGGTGTGCAGTGATCAACGCGGCTGCCAGTCGGGTTTTGGGCCCGGATGATCACCTCCGGCCCGACTGTGGGGCGTGTTGATCTTCCCGGGCCCGACTGTGGGGCGTGTTGATCTTCCTGGGCCCGACTGTGGGGCGTGTTGATCGGATCAGCGTTCGATCGGTCGGCCAATCATCACCCAAGCCGAGTTGACCTCATCCAGCTCCGACCAGCAGTGATCAACGCGGTTGCCAGTCGGGTGTGCAGTTTGATCAACGCGGCTGCCAGTCGGGTTTTGGGCCCGGATGATCACCTCCGGCCCGACTGTGGGGCGTGTTGATCTTCCCGGGCCCGACTGTGGGGCGTGTTGATCTTCCTGGGCCCGACTGTGGGGCGTGTTGATCGGATCAGCGTTCGATCGGTCGGCCAATCATCACCCAAGCCGAGTTGACCTCATCCAGCTCCGACCAGCAGTGATCAACGCGGCTGCCAGTCGGGTTGCGTTTGATCAACGCGGCTGCCAGTCGGGTTTTGGGTCCGGATGATCACCTCCAGGCCCGACTGTGGGGCGTGTTGATCTTCCTGGGCCCGACTGTGGGGCGTGTTGATCTTCCTGGGCCCGACTGCGGGGCGTGTTGATCTTCCTGGGCCCGACTGTGGGGCGTGTTGATCAAGGCGAACGGGGCCCTGGGGCCCAAGGCGAACGGGGCCGTGCGGGCCGGGTTCGGGGGACCTGCGTGATGGGGTGCCCTGCGGGTCTCGCTAGTCGCGCTTCGCGGCTAGTCCCGGAAGCGCCAGCATCTGGTCCAAGGCCACCCGCGCGTAGTGGGCGTCATCCGGTGCGACGGTGATCTGGTTGATCACCCGACCTGCCACCAGGCTCTCCAACGCCCACACCAGGTGCGGGAGGTCGATCCGGTTCATGGTTGAGCAGTAGCAAACGGTGCGATCCAGGAACACGATTTGTTTGTCCGGATGCGCCTTTGCGAGTCGGCGGACCAGGTTGAGTTCGGTTCCGATCGCCCAGGCGCTGCCGGGCTCGGCCTGATTCAGGATGTTGATGATGTGTTCAGTGGAGCCCACATAGTCGGCCTGCTGCACCACTTCGTGGCGGCACTCGGGGTGCACCAGCACGTTCACCCCGGGGATTCGGGCGCGCACGTCGGCCACCGACTCGGTGGTGAACCTGCCGTGTACCGAGCAATGCCCACGCCACAGGATGACTTTGGCTCGCTGTAGTTGGGCGTCGCTGAGTCCACCTCGCGGGCGGTGCGGGTTGTAGACCACACAGTCGTCCAACGACAGGCCCAAGTCGAGCACCGCGGTGTTGCGGCCTAGGTGTTGATCCGGCAGGAAAAGCACCCGTTCGCCCTGCGAGAACGCCCATTCCAGCGAGGTCTTGGCGTTGCTGGAAGTGCACACGGTGCCGCCGTGGCGACCTGTGAAGGCCTTGATCGCTGCGGACGAGTTCATGTACGTGACCGGCACCGTCCCGGCTGCCACACCCGCTGCCTCGAGCTCTCGCCAGCAGGCCTCCACCTGGTCGATGGCGGCCATGTCGGCCATCGAGCAACCGGCCGCCAAGTCCGGCAGCACGACTTGCTGGGAATCCGACGTGAGAATGTCTGCGCTTTCGGCCATGAAATGCACACCACAGAACACGATGAACTCGCTGTCGGGGCGGGCTGCGGCCTCCCTGGCAAGCTTGAACGAATCCCCGGTGACGTCGGCGAACTCGATTACTTCGTCACGCTGATAGTGGTGGCCGAGCACGAAAACCCGGTCGCCCAGGGCAGTTTTCGCAGCACGCGCGCGCTCCACCAGGTCCGGATCGCTGGGGGTCGGAAGCTCGCCAGGGCAGTCCACACCTCGTTCCGAGCGAGGGTCAGACTCTTGGCCAAGCAGCAGCAGCGCCAGCGGTGTGGCATCAGGTTCGGTGAATCCGCCGATCGACGACATGGCCACATCTTCGCACGCAGGTGGGTACATTGGTCATCCGTGCGTCTTCTCATCGCTCCAGATTCGTTCGCTGGAACGCTCAGCGCAGTCCAGGCCGCCCATGCCATCGCCACCGGATGGCGCTCGGTGGCGCCCGACGACCAGACAATCGAGCGCCCCATGTCCGATGGGGGTCCGGGCTTCGTGCACGTGGTCGCGTCCGCGCTGGGCGCCGAGATCGTCGACACCTCCGTGAGTGGGCCCCTTGGTAATGAAGTGCCAGCGGAGTTCGCGATGCACGGCTCGACGGCATATCTGGAGGCCGCGCAGGCCTGCGGCTTGGCGCTGGTTCCGCGCGACCAGCGGGACCCCGAATACACCACCACGTTCGGCGTCGGGCAGTTGCTAGCCGCAGCGCTGGCCGAGGGTGCCGAAAAGGTCGTGATCGGGCTGGGCGGATCCGGTACCAACGATGCAGGTGCCGGGATGCTGGCGGCATTGGGCGCCACCGCGGACGGCCCATTGGATTGTGGACCGCGACAGTTCACGCGGCTTCGAGAACTGGATGTGCGCCGTGCCCTCGAGCGCGTCGCCGACGTTGAACTCGTGGTGGCCACCGACGTGGACAACCCCCTCCTCGGCCTGCGCGGAGCCGCCCGATCCTACGGACCACAAAAGGGTGCCTCCGAGGAGCAGGTGATGCGGATGGAGGGCGCCCTCGAGCATTTCCACCGACTGCTGGACGTGCGGCCGAACGGCAAGGATCCAGCAGTGGCGTTGGGTGCAGGTGCTGCCGGCGGTCTGGGTTACGCCCTGATGGTGCTGGGCGCCACCCGGGTGCGGGGTATCTCCACCGTCATGGACATCGTCGGCCTAGGCGACTTGGTGGCTCAGTCTGACCTAGTGGTGACCGGCGAAGGCATGTTTGACTGGCAGTCGTTGCGCGGGAAGGTGGTCAGCGGGGTCGCGGCCATGGCGCTTGCCGAAGCAAAACCGTGCGTGGTCGTGGCCGGGCAGGTTCTGGTGGGCCGTCGGGAGTATTCGGCTACCGGGGTGGCGGCGGCCTACAGCGTCAGCGATATCGCCGGGGGAGTCGAGGAATCCATGGCGGACCCGGCGGCGACGCTGGCCGCGGCAGCGGCACGGATCGCGAAAACCTGGTCGGCTGGCTCGTCTCGGGCCCAGCGGGAGCGCGGAAAGGCGAAGCCGGAGGAATAAGTTAGGCTTACCTTTCGTTTCCAGCATGTCGCGGGCGCGGTGCCCACGACCCCGGGAGGAGAGACATGACCACTGAGAGCGTCGTGGACGGCACCAGCACGATGGAGGGTGTCATCCTCACCGAGGCTGCGGCCTCGAAAGTCAAGGCGCTGCTGACGCAGGAAGGTCGCGACGACCTCACCCTGCGGATCGCAGTGCAACCCGGCGGATGCTCTGGCCTGCGTTACCAACTGTTCTTCGATGATCGCTCCCTCGACGGCGACGTCTCCAAGGACTTCGGCGGCGTCAGCGTCGTCACCGACCGCATGAGCGCGCCATACCTCGGCGGTGCGGTGATTGACTTCGTGGACACCATTGAGAAGCAGGGGTTCACCATCGACAACCCCAACGCATCCGGGTCCTGTGCCTGCGGCGACTCGTTCCACTGAGGCCGCTTCCTAGACATCCAGCAGCATCCACGAAAAATCCGGCGCCGGGTCACTCCGGCGCCGGATTCTTCGTCTGACACACTTTCGACCCATGCGCATCTGTGTCACAGGTTCGGTCGCCACCGACCACCTCATGACGTTCCCGGGCTCCTTCACCGACTCGCTGATGGCCGATCAGCTCCACGCGATCAGTTTGTCGTTCCTAGTCGACGATTTGCAGGTCCGGCGTGGTGGGGTTGGCGCCAACATCGCCTTCGGTTTGGCGAGCCTAGGTCTGCACCCGGTGTTGCTCGCGGCCGTGGGGCACGATTTCGCCGACTACCGGTCTTGGCTGGACCGCCACGGTGTCGACACCTCCGCTGTCCTGGAATCCGAGGTGAGCCACACTGCGCGTTTCGTGTGCACTACCGACTCCGCCCACAACCAGATCGCCTCGTTCTATCCCGGCGCGATGGTCGAAGCCCGCAACATCGAAATCGGGCCGCTGCTGGAACGGTTCGGCACAGTTGACCTCGTGATCGTGGGGCCCAACGATCCGGACGCGATGCTGCGGCACACCGAGGAGTGCCGTGAGCGAGGTATCCCGTTCGCGGCCGACCCCTCACAGCAACTCGCAAGCATGGACGGTGAGGCCATCCGACAACTCATCGACGGTGCCGCCTACCTGTTCACCAACGAATACGAAGCTGCCCTCACCGAGCAGAAGACCGGTTGGAGTGCATCGGAGATTCTGGACCGGGTCGGGGTCCGGGTGACCACCCTGGGCAAGAACGGGGCCAAGGTCGAATCATCGGCTGGGGAGTTGGCCAGGGTTGCAGTGCCCGCGGAACGAGGTCTGGCCGATCCCACCGGAGTGGGGGACGCCTTCCGCGCCGGCTATCTGGCTGGTGTCGCCTGGGGCCTTGGGGCCGAACGTTGCGCTCAGATTGGCTCGATGTTGGCGACCTTGGTGATCGAGACTGTCGGTACGCAGGAATATGCCCTGGACCACAGCGAGTTTGCCGAGCGTTTCGCCGACGCGTACGGCGCCGAGGCTGCGGCGGAAATCTCGGCCGTGCTGACGCCAGCCTGACCCCCCGGGTGGGATAGAAGTCGGACGGGGACTGCGGTAGGGCAGGGAAATGGTCGCAATCTCGGTGCCCCGGCAATCGGTTCCAGCGGAGGTCACTGCGGCCACCGACATCGTGGCCATCGGCGGCGTGCTGACGGCATCGAATCTGCTGCGGGCCTACGCCCACGCCGAGTTCCCGATGGATGTCGACATCGACCGCGGCCGTCGGGTGACCGCGTGGTATTCCCCGGCCACCCGAGCGGTGCTGCGCTACCCGGGAATGCACGTGTCTCGCTCTCTGCGCCGATCTTTGCGCGGATTCACGTTGAGTTATGACAACGCCTTCGACGAGGTGCTGGCAGGCTGTGCCGATCCGAAGCGTGAGCACGGTTGGATCACCGCAGACTACGAGCGGGTCTACCGGGAACTGTTTCGCGCCGGGTACGCCCACTCCGTGGAGGTTTGGCAAGGTGGGGAACTCGTTGGCGGGTTGATCGGGGTGGAGCGCGGTGGGCTGTTTTGTGCCGACTCCAAGTTTCGTCGGGTCACCGATGCCTCAAAAGCGGCGGTTGCCGGACTCTCTGACCTGATGTTCGCCGGTCGGTGGGGCCAGCACCGGATGATCGACGCCCAATGGATCACCGATCACCTCGCATCGCTCGGTTTCACGGAGATGCCGCGCGCGCAGTATCTGGCCGCTTTGCCAGCCTTACTTCGCGTGCCTGGGGCCTTCGCCGGGAACTCAGCCGGGCAGTAGCACGCGAAAGACGGTCCAGCCGGACGTCGATTCGATCAGGTCGCCTGACTGCGGGACGTCGGTGTGATTCTCGGTGCTCACCAGCGTCGCCCCTCGCATTCGACACCAGGCCGGGACATCAAACTGTGCGGCAACGTCGTCGGCGAGCAGTTCGACCTCGGCGCCCGGGGTGGCACGCGCCTGGCGGCCGAGCGCGATCACCGGTGCCGGACACCGCTGGCCCCGATAGTCCAGCAGAATCGGCTCCGCGGTCACAGTCCGACCTCCGAGCGCATCCGCGCCACGATTCCAGGCAGCGTCCGTAGCAGCTCGTCGACGTCGCTGGCATCGGCGCCGATCGGTAGCGTGATGCGAACATTTCCGCTGGTCAGGGCGCCCATTGCGGCGAGTACATGGCTTGGCTGGCCGGATCTGGCCGCGCAAGCCGAGCCGCTGGCCACCGCAATTCCATGGCGATCCAGTTCCAGCAGCAGCGCCTCGGCATCGATGTAGGCCAATGAAAATCCCAACACGTGCGGCAACCGAGCGTCAGGGTCTCCGTGGAGCAGTACGTCGGGAATCTGCGTGAGTTCGGCGCGCAGGCGTTCGATGAGTGCCCGATCAGTGGCCTCGCGCGCATCGAGACCCGCCACTGCCACCTCCAACCCGAGGGCCGCGCCGGCACAATCCGGGACCGAGGGTGCGGAGTAGGGAAGCGCCAGCACGTCGGCGTCAGCCAGTTCGCGCCAACTCGTCTGCGGGGCAAGAACGAGGGCGGCGACTCCTTCGCCGCCCGCCCACGACCGGGCCTCAACCACCAGCGCGTCCCAATAGGGCGGCAATTGTGTGCGCCCAGCGGCCATCGTGGCGTCGACGAGCAGCGCGACGTTGGCTGCCCGACACAATTCATGCACCTCGGACAGCGGCGCCAGCGTACCCACCTCCGCGTTGCCAACGGCGAGCACGACCACACCCACCTCCGCCTGGCCGTGGCTTCCTGCCACGCCGGTGTGGCGGGTGTGGGCCCCCGCGGCGTGGGGGAGTAGCCGGGCGAGTTCTGCGAGTCGCGGCCGTCCGAGGGCATCGACGCTGATCGGGTCAATCGTGCCGGTGGGGTTGCCGACTGCTAGCCCGTGGACCGCGTTGCGTTTGGCTGCGGCATTGAGAATCACTTGACGTTCGACCGCGGAGGTCACAGCCGCGGTGCCTTCGCGGCCGAGTTGGGCCATCGCGGTTTGCAGCGCGATCGGCGCCCCAGGGAAGAACATCACCCGGCTGCCGACGGGCGCACCCACGGAGGTTGCGATGGACGCCGCTGCGGATTCCAGCAAGGCTCGCGAAGCGCGTCCCTCGTGGGCCCTTAGGCTCGGGGCCGCCCAACCGATCTCCGCGGCTTTGGCGCGGGCAGCGATCACCTGCGGAGCAAGTCGCTGACCGGCTTCGGCAGCCAGGAACACTCTGGACACCAACACATCTTGCCGTGTGCGGCGCGACTCGCGGGTGAGGCCGCGCACAGGAAGGGGATTTCGGGCGTCGCGGCACTCCGAACGCGCGCCCCGAATCCCGCGTTGGGGGCTCCTGCGCTACTCTCACCCCCGTGGGGTTGTCCGTGCCCCTCGTGCTCTGTGCCTTATCCAGGTGTGGATGCGCCTAGAACCTAGACGAAAGGTGAGCTGTGGCATCGTCCGGTAAGCAGCGAGGACCCAGCGGCGCAGGCTGGGCGGCAGTCATCGTCATGGGTGTCGTCATGGCAGGCCTGGTCTGGTGGGGTTACGAGTACAACTTCGGGTTCCCCTCGGGAATCACCGAAGAATCGGCCATCACACTGCACTTCTGGAATGGCACTTGGGTGGCCGCCTTTGCGGTCGGAATCCTCACCTGGGGTCTGATGCTGTACGCGTCGATTGCCTATCGGCGTCGTCAGGGCGATGGCATGCCCCGTCAGCTCCGCTACAACATTCCGATTGAGGTGATGTACACCATCACCCCGATCGCCATGGTTCTTGCGCTGGTCTTCTTCACCGTGCGCGACCAGGAAATCCTCACCGAAGTCTCCAACGATCAGGCCGAAACCGTCGAGGTGACTGGCTTCCGTTGGTCCTGGACCTTCTACTACGCCGAGCAGGACGTCTACGACACCGGCGAACCGAGCCTGGAGACAGACCTCCTCCCGACGCTGTACCTGCCGGTCGATGAGAAGGTGCAGTTCAAACTGGGCAGCCCCGACGTGATCCACTCCTTCTGGGTGCCGGAGTTCCTCTTCAAGATGGACGTCGTGCCCGGTCGAATCAATACTTTCGAGGTCACACCCAACGAACTGGGCACGTTCGCTGGCAAGTGCGCCGAGTTGTGCGGTGTCGACCACTCACGGATGCTGTTCAACGTGAAGGTGGTTGAGCGGGAAGAATTCGACGCGCAGATGGACGCATTGCGCGCCCTAGGCCAGACTGGCAACCCAGACTCAGGCCGGATCACTGACTCGGCACAGGATGTGGAGTGACGTATGACCATTCTCAATGAGCGCCCAGAGTCGCAAGCGGCAATCAGTTCCCCCGTTGATCGCTCCGAAGCGCGCAAGCGCAACATGGGTCGAACCGTGGTCAAGTGGATGACGTCCACCGACCACAAAGTCATCGGCTACATGTACTTGATCACCTCCTTCGCGTTCTTCCTCATCGGCGGTGTGATGGCGTTGGCGATCCGGGCCGAATTGGCCGAGCCGGGTATGCAATTCCTGAGCAACGCGCAGTACAACCAGATGTTCACGATGCACGGCAGCATCATGCTGTTGCTCTTCGCTACACCGCTGTTCGTGGGTTTCGCAAACATCCTGCTGCCGCTGCAAATCGGCGCCCCGGACGTTGCCTTCCCCCGGCTGAACATGCTCGGCTTCTACCTGTTCCTCTTCGGTGGTCTCATCGTGATGTCGGGCTTCCTGACGCCATCCGGTGCCGCCGACTTCGGATGGTTCGCCTACACCCCGCTGTCGCTTGAGATCTACACCCCGTCGCCCGGCGCCGACCTGTGGATCATGGGCTTCACGATTGGTGGTCTGGGAACGATCCTGGCAGCGGTGAACTTCATCACCACCATCGTTGCCATGCGCGCCCCCGGCATGACCATGTTCCGGATGTCGATCTTCTCCTGGACTGTGCTGCTGACCAGCGTGCTCGTCCTGGTGGCGTTCCCGGTGCTCGCAGCGATCATGATCGTGCTCGAATCCGATCGGAAACTCGGAACGGTGGTCTTCGCCGCTGAGAACGGCGGCGCGATTCTGTGGCAGCACCTGTTCTGGTTCTTCGGCCACCCCGAGGTGTACATCCTTGCCCTGCCATTCTTCGGTGTGGCGAGCGAAATCATCCCCGTGTTCAGCCGGAAACCAATCTTCGGCTACAAGGGTTTGGTGTTCGCCACAATTGCGATCGCCGGCCTCTCGGTGGCGGTATGGGCGCACCACATGTACGTCACGGGTGCCGTACTGCTGCCGTTCTTCGCCCTCATGACGATGCTTATCGCGGTGCCTACCGGGGTGAAGTTCTTCAACTGGATAGGCACGATGTGGCGAGGATCGGTGACATTCGAAACACCGATGTTATGGACTATGGGCTTCCTGGTCACGTTCCTCTTCGGTGGCCTCACCGGCATCATCCTGGCGTCGCCGCCGCTGGACTTCGCAGTGTCCGACAGCTACTTCGTGGTGGCGCACTTCCACTACACGATCTTCGGCACCGTGGTGTTCCTGATGTTCGCCGGCTTCTTCTTCTGGTGGCCCAAGTGGACTGGCCGGATGCTCGACGAGCGTCTCGGCAAGGTGCAATTCTGGATCCTGTTCATCGGCTTCCAGGTGACGTTCCTCGTGCAGCACTGGCTGGGCGCGGAGGGGATGCCTCGACGCTACGCGGACTATCTCGAGTCGGACGGCTTCCAAACCCTCAATATCATCTCCACCATCGGCGCCATCCTGCTTGGGATTTCGACTCTCTTCTTCCTGTGGAACGTCTACCGCACCTGGCGGTACGCGCCCAAGGTGGAGGTCGACGACCCGTGGGGCTGGGGAGGTTCTTTGGAGTGGGCCACGAGTTGCCCGCCGCCACGGCACAACTTCACCTCGTTGCCGCCCATCCGTTCCGAGCGGCCCGCCTTCGATCTGCACCACCCGGAGCACGCGGCGACAGACCTGCCCGTTGGGAAGAACCGGTTGGATGGCCTCGTCGGCGGCCCAGACATCAGCCATGGCAAGGCTGCGAAGGGAACAGCGCTGCTGGACCCTCCCGCCACCGCTGTGAAGGACGAGGAGAGTAACTGACCAATGAAGATCGATGGCAAGCTCTTCTTGTGGGGAGCACTCTTCTACGGCTTCGTCGCTGTGCTGTACGGCTGGTGGACGTTCGCTGACGACGGCATGATCGACGTAATCGGCGTCACGGTGCTTGCCTTCACCGCATTCCTGGCGATTCTGGTCGGGTTCTACTTCGTGTTCACTGCCGGTCGGATCGGCGCGCTGCCCGAAGACGACGGCAACGCGGACATCGAAGAGGCCGACCCGGACTACGGTTTCTACAGTCCGCACTCGTGGTGGCCGTTGGCGCTCGGCGCGAGCATCGCGATCGTGGCCTTCGGATTCGTCTTTGCCGCCTGGATGGTGGCATTCGGAGTCGCAGCCTTGCTGTTTTCGGCCTGGGGCTTCGTGTTCGAGTACTACCGCGGGGACCACGCGCACTAGCGAGCGGACGCACATTTCTCACGTGACCCCTGCACCGGACATACGGTGCAGGGGTCACGTGTTTTTTCTCACCTTCGGGTTACCATAAAGCCCCGTACAATTGGTGTAGTTGAAGGCCGAGCCTTTCAGGTCAACCCATCAGTTCATCACTAAGGAGAGTTCAGGCGTGGAGTTCAAGTCAAGAGCTAGTCTCATGGCACTTGTCGCCGGCGGCCTGGGGGCGACGATGTTGGTCTCCGGCTGTGGTCCCATGCTGAGCGCATCTGCGGGCACCGGTAGCGACGAAAGCAGTGCTGTGGTCGCGGTGCCGGCTGGTACTCGGAACGTCCCAGTGAATGAGCCCATCGTGGTCAAGGTCGACGACGGCCGTCTAACGACCGTAAGCGTCACTGGGGGTATGGGTAGCATCCCAGGCGAGTTGGCGGCTGACGGGCGTTCCTGGACCTCTCAGGAGGGCCTCCAGTTCCCCTTTGGCACCACCTACCAAATCAATGCGGTTGCGGTGGATGGTGAGGGGCGCTCCAAAACCATCAACGACTCCTTCACCACGGTCACGCCGCAGGAGCAGATCAAGCCCGCAGTGCTGTACATGTTCGACTACGACACCTACGGCGTGGGAATGCCCATCATCGTGAACTTCAATGTTCCGATCACCGAGCGGAAGGCAGTGGAGGAGCGACTCTTCGTCACCAGCTCTATCCCGATCGAGGGAGCGTGGTCCTGGAACGAAGCGAACACGCGCGTCACCTTCCGGCCCACCGAGTTCTGGCCGAGTGGCACGTCTGTGTCGTTCTATAGCGACCTCTACGGAGTGAAGCTCAATGATGTCGCCTACGGCGCGTCGAGCCCTAGCATCAACTTCACGGTCGGCGACAAGGTCATCATGAACGTGGATGTGAACACGTACCAGATGACGGTGACCAAGAATGACGTGCCGTTGAAGACGATCCCGGTCACGATCGGAAAAGATGGCTTCGAGACGCATGAGGGTGTGAAGGTGATCACCGGCAAGGAGGGGACGATCACCATGCGTTCAGCGCCAGGTTCCAGTGAGCCATACGTCGCCGAGGACGTTCAGTATTCAATGCGCCTCACCGAACACGGCGAATATTTACACGCTGCGCCTTGGTCGAATGCGGCCTTCGGAAATTATGCGAACAGCCACGGCTGCATCAGCATGACCACCGAAAACGCCGGCTGGCTGTGGAGCCAATCGAACGAAGGCGATGTCATCACCACCTTCGGGACCGGCTTTCCCTGGCAACAGGACAACGGTGTGACCGCATGGAACTACACCTGGGAAAACTGGCTGAGCCGATCCGAACTCGGTGCCCAGATGGTCGGTCCGGAAGGTTCGACTCCGGTCGCTTCGTAGTTCAACGTTCGTAGCCTTCTGCTAGCGCGCTGCGCTAGTTCCACCTCTGCAACTGGCGAGTTCTGCTAGTTCCACCCTTCGTGTCCGACGGGCGTTCTGCCTGCCTTGGCGCTGGGGCACGCAGGGCCGCAGGGCCAAGGCAACCCACACAAACGGAAGGGGTGGCCCTCCCTGTGGGGGAGGACCACCCCTTCCGTGGTCGGCTCGAGTGGTGCGGCTACTTGCCGTCCCGCTCTGCCTCGATGGTGCGGGCCGCATCACGCGCGGCAGCCACCAATTGCGGATCGTCGTGCAACACGCCCTCGTCAGCGATGACTCCTGGCGTACCCACACGCAGCGCGGTGGCTTCATCCAACACCGGCGTCGTCTGCTCGATTTCGTGGGCGATATGAGCATCCGCGGCCGCGAGTTCAGCTGGCGACGGCAACGGGATGTTGTCGCCGTAGAACCAGTTGGACATTCGACTGCGGAGCCGGTTGAGGCCTGCCTTCTTGTTCTTCACACCGTTGGCATCCTCCGCCGCTGGCAGGGCGAGCGGGGCGACATCCGGCTTGGAGAGCAGCACGGCACGCTCCTCGACCGAGATGGCACCGTGGATCTCGATGAACTCTCCATGCGGGAGACGCAGGATCTGGCCAGTTTCGCGGCCGTGCAGCAGCTTGTCGCGGTCACGTCGTTGTAGCGACAGGCAGATGCGCTTGGTGATCACGAACGCGATCGGCGGAAGGATAAAGATCGCAAACCGTAGGAACCAGGTGATTGCGTTCACGGACACGTCGAAGAAGCGCGCGATCAGGTCATTACCGCCACCGATCCACAACAGGATGTAGAAGGTCAGCGCCATGACACCGATGCCAGTCCGGGTCGGGTTGTTCCGCGGACGGTCAAGGAGGTGGTGCTCCTTGGTGTCACCAGTCACCCAATTCTCGAACCATGGGTAGAGCGCCATGGCCGTGAATACCAACCCAGGCACGACGACGGAAGGCACGAGGACGTTCCAGCTGATCGTGAAGCCGAATATCACCGTCTCCACATTGGGCATGAGTCGGAGCGCACCTTCAAGCCAGCCGATGTACCAGTCAGGCTGCGAACCGGCGGTGACTTGATCCGGAACGTAGGGCCCATAGCCCCAGATGGGGTTGATGGTCACGAGGCCTGCGATCAGCGTGGTGATACCGAAGACCGCGAAGAAGAAGCCTCCAGCCTTGGCCATGTAGATCGGCATGAGGCGGTAGCCGACGACGTTCTCGTTGGTTCGTCCCGGTCCGGGGAACTGCGTGTGCTTCTGGTACCACACCATGATCAGGTGTGCGGTGACCAGCGCCAGGATGATGCCTGGGACCAGCAGGATGTGGATGGCGTAGAGCCTGGAGATGATGTCGGTTCCGGGGAACTCGCCGCCGAACACGAACCAGGAGAGGTACGTACCCACCAGTGGGATCGAAAGCATGATGCCCTGGGCGATTCGAAGACCGGTGCCGGAGAGCAGGTCGTCCGGGAGCGAGTAGCCCGCGAAGCCGGCCACCAGCGCCAGGGTGAGCAGTCCCACACCGATCAGCCAGTTGAACTCACGCGGCTTGCGGAAGGCTCCGGTGAAGAACACCCGCAGGAGGTGCACCGAGATGGCTGCGACGAAGAACAGGGCCGCCCAGTGGTGGATCTGTCGCATCAACAGACCGCCGCGGATGTCGAACGAGATGTCCAACGTCGAAGCGTAGGCCTCCGACATCTCCACACCCTTGAGCGGCGCGAAGGAGCCGTCGTACACGATCTCCACCATGCTCGGCTTGAACCAGAAGGTGAGGAAGGTTCCGGAGATCAAAATGATGATGAAGGAATACAGGGCGATCTCACCCAGCATGAAGGACCAGTGGTCCGGGAAGACCTTGCCCAAACTTCGCTTGAAGAAGTTGGACGAGGCGAGCCGGTCGTCGACGTACGTCGCGGCCTTCTCACCCGCTTTGACTGTGGCGCTCATCAGCGGTCACGCTCCCAGAAGCTCGGGCCGACTGGTTGGTCGAAGTCGCTCCTGGCGATCAGGAAGCCTTCCTCGTCCACCGCAATCGGCAGTTGTGGCAATGCGCGCGCCGCGGGCCCGAACACGACGTTTCCGGAATCACTGAGGTCGAATGTCGACTGGTGACACGGACACAACAAATGATGGGTCCGCTGTTGGTAAAGCGCAATCGGACATCCCACGTGGGTGCAAATCTTGGAGAACGCGAGAATGCCCTGGTAGTCCCAGCCTTCCCCTTGTTGACTCTGAATGTCCTCAGGAGCCATCCGCACCAGGATGATGGCGGCTTTGGCACGGGCGTTGAGGTTGCCCTCTTCGTGCTGGACTTCGGTGAGGTTCGCTGGCATGGCGGAGATGACCCCACCGATCGGGACGTCAGCCGGACGCACTGGACGCTCCAGCGGGTCGGTGACGATCCGGGAACCCTCTTCCCAGAGGGTTTCCTTCAGCACGCCGAAGTCGAGCGGGCCTGGAGCGAGATCGCGCAGCATCACGACCAGGGGGATGGGGAACAGGCCCATGGCCAGCAGCAGGCTACGACGGATGATCTTGCGTTGACCGAAACCCGATTCGTCGGCGCCGGTCCAGAACACCTCTTTCGCTTCGTCGCGTTCTTCCTGGGTGCTCGACAGTGGGTGCCGTAGTTGGACGACTTCCTTGTCCGGCATCAACTTCTTGGCCCATTGGATCGCGCCGGCACCGATGAAGAAGATTGCCAGGCCGAAAGTGACGCCGAGCGCCGTGTTGCTGGCGTTCACAGTGGCGTTGAAGAACGGAACCGGCCAGGTGTCGGTGGTGGGAATCTGGACGAAAGCCACCACGAAAAGCACCGTCATCACTGCCGACAGCAGGAACATTGTCGCCACTTGACGTTCGGCCCGTGTGGCTGCCTTCGGGTCAATGTCCGTCTGGCGTGGCCGGTGCGGTGGTAGACCGGGCAACTCGTGGCCTTGATTCGTGGCCACTACCTCGGTTCCGGCGCCGCCCTTGGCATCGCCAAGTTCGGCTGGAGTGTGTGCGTTGTCGGTCATCGAACCCTCGCTCCGATCCAGACGGCAACAGCGACGAACAAGACGATGCCCACCAGCCAGGCGAACAGGCCGTCACCGACCGGTCCAAGGCTGCCCAGGTCCTGACCGGCTGGGTTGGGAGCGTTGCGCAGGTCGTCGATGTAGGCCAGTAGGGCCTGCTTCTCTTCCACCGTGAGTGACGCGTCGCTGAACACCGGCATCTGTTGTGGGCCAGTGACCATGGCCTCCCAGATTTGCTGCGGGGTGGCATCCATCAGGCTGGGAGCGTACGCGCCGTCGCTGAGTGCGCCGCCGCGGCCGGCGAAGTTGTGGCATTGCGAGCAGTTGGTGCGGAAAAGCTCGCCACCCTCGGCGAGGTCGGCTTCGGAGAAGTCGAGTTCTTCTTCGGTGGGACTTGCCGGGCCGGGCCCAAGCGAGGCCACGTAGGCGGCGAGGGCTTCGGTTTCCTCTGCGGTGTAGTCGACTTCCTTGACCGGAGCCTGGGCGGCGGGGCCAGCCAGCGGCATACGGCCGGTGGATACCTGGAAGTGAACCGACGCGGCACCCACGCCGATCAGGCTCGGACCGCCGTTGCCGCCGTTGTTGACGGTGGCCCCGTCGATTCCTTGGGCGTTGATGCCGTGGCAGCTAGAGCAGCCTTCAACGAAGAGCTTGCGTCCCTCCTCGATTTGGGCGGAGGTGGCTGAGGCTGCGGAGGCAGCAGAAGCTTTGGAGTTGGCGTTCAACACCGCATACGTCACCCCCACCGCCACAAGTGCAATGACGACTGCGATGAGTGCTGCCCACCGACTGCGTCGCACGGTCGTTGCGCTGCTCACTGGCTGCCCCATTCTGCTTCGACGAATCCTTGAACAATCCTGGACATACTGGCTGCAAAACCCGGGTGTGGCGATGCTTGGCTGCAGCGTGTCTTCGCTGTGCGCATCCGAATCACCGAATCAGGTAGATCACGGTGAACAGCGCGATCCAGACGACGTCGACAAAGTGCCAGTAATACGACACGACCACCGCCGACGTGGCCTGTTCATGGGTGAATCTTCGGGCCGAATACGTGCGGCCGAGCACGAACAGGAAGGCGATCAGGCCACCCGTGACGTGAAGTCCGTGGAACCCGGTGGTGAGGAAGAAGGCCGACCCGTATGCCGAACTGCTCAACGTGAGGCCCTCGTGTGCCAATTCGGCGTACTCGAAGACCTGACCGGCGATGAACACCGCGCCCATGATGAACGTGACGATGAACCATTTGCGCAGGTTCTTCACGTCGCCGCGCTCCGCGGCGAACACACCAAGCTGGCAGGTCACCGAACTGAGCACAAGAATCGTGGTGTTCGTCGCCGCGAACGGGATGTTCAGCATTTCCGAGTCGGTGGCCCACACCTCGGGATTCACCGATCTCAACGTGAAGTACATGGCGAACAGCGCTGAGAAGAACATCAGTTCGCTGCTCAGCCAGACCATGGTGCCGATCGCCACCATGTTCGGGCGGTTTACCGGAGCCTCTGGCGGTGTCTGGTTTTTGACAGCAGTTGCAGTAGCCACGGGCGCATTCTGGCAGGTATCAGCCGATTAGACAGTTCGACCCCCCGACTCGGTGATGTTTTGGACCAGCACGGGGTAATATCCAGGGGTATCCGGCGTGCCAGCGTGCGCGCGGACTTGACCGCGCGAGCCGATTTGCCCTGACCCCCACCCGTGAGGCCTGACGATGAACCCCGAGGACGCCCGCAAGACACTCAAAATCCTCGTCTACAGCAGCAATAGAGAGGTGCGTGCGCACGTCATCACCGCACTAGGGCGGCGCCCTGCGGCCGATCTGCCGGAGGTGTCGTTTCACGAAACGGCCACGGTGGCTGCCACGACGGCCGCGATGGACGCAGGCGGGGTTGATTTGGTCATTCTGGACGGCGAGGCCTACCCCGGGGGTATGGGAATGGCACGGACGCTGAAAGACGAGATTTTCGAGTGCCCGCCGGTCCTGGTGCTCACCGGGCGCCCGCAGGACGCCTGGCTGGCAACCTGGTCGCGCGCGGACGCGGTGGTTCCCCGGCCGCTGTCGCCCTTCGACTTGGCCCGGGCTGCCGCGGAATTGCTGCGCCGGCGGATCGCCTCGGCGCCATCGGCATGACTACCTCATTCGACTGGCCGTCCTTGCTGCGAGAGTTGATCGCAGGCGATTCGCTGAGTTCGGAGACCAGCAGGTCGGCGATGGCCCAGATCGTGGCAGGTGAGGCTTCGTCCGCCCAGATCGCCGGCTTCCTCGTGGCCCTTCGCGCCAAAGGGGAGACTTCGGCCGAGGTGATCGGCCTGGTTGAGGCAATGCTTGAGGCTGCAGTGCCGCTGGACTACCAAGGGCCCGCGCTGGACATCGTCGGAACTGGGGGCGACGGATCGAACTCGGTCAACATCTCGACGATCTCGGCGCTGGTGGCGGCTGGCGCGGGTGCCACGGTGATCAAGCACGGCAACCGTGCGGCTTCTTCGGCTTGCGGATCAGCCGACGTGCTTGCCGAGCTCGGTGTGCGCGTCGATTTGGGGCCGGAAGGGGTTCTGGCGTGTGTCGACGAGGCCAACATCGGATTTTGTTTCGCTCCGGTGTTTCATCCGGCGATGCGCCATGCCGGCCCAACACGGCGTGAACTCGGCATCGCCACGGTCTTCAACATTCTGGGGCCGCTGGCCAACCCGGCCCAGCCGGCGGCATCCTTGGTCGGAGTCGCCGATGCAGCGATGGCGCCGCTGATGGCGCAGGTTTTTGCCGACCGGGAACTGAACGCAATGGTGGTTCGCGGGGCTGACGGGCTCGACGAGGTGACGGTTAGTGGTGATTCGTCGGTGTGGGATGTGACCGACGGCGACGTTCGGACCACTCGGGTCGATCCGTTGGGCGCAGGGGTGACTCGCTACGACGTCAAACTGCTTGCCGGTGGCGACGCTGCCCGCAACGCCCAGTTGCTGCGGGAGGTACTCGACTCCTCGCAGGAGGGCGCACTGGCTGCGATCCGTTCGGCTGTGCTACTCAACGCTGGTCTGGCGTTGGTGGTGTGGGATGCCGCGGTCGGCGAGGGCCGATTCGGCGCGGTCACCGATCCGGCGATCTCCCGACTCGGCCGAGCGGTGCCGGTGGCAGCCGAGTCGATCGATTCAGGCCGAGCGCGCGACGTGCTGCGGCGCTGGGTGGAGGTCTCCGCCGCGCACGCCGGCTGAGCGCATCACCAGACGGTGACGATCCCGCGCGGCCGAGCCAAGCGGTAGTGACCACGGCTGATCGATCGAAATCAGTCGCACCCCGGGCGCGGTCAGCCAGGTAAGGATCATGTCGGCTTCTTCGGGTAACCCCGCAGTCCCAGGCCCACTCGGCGCAGCGACGTGCTCGGCGGTGGCCAACAACGACTCCAAGACTGCCGGCGGGTCCCCGTTTGGTGGGCAGACGGCTGCGCCAGCCAGCCGGCCATAGCGGATCAGATGGAGCTGCCATCCACCGTCGACAGGTTCGGCAGCAACCACCTGACCGGAGTCGGCGAGCGCTTGCCGCTGGGTGCTGCGGTCCAGCACCCGCAGAAAGGTTTCGAGTCGTCGCAGCCAGACTGCTGCTTCTTCGTAGCGTTGGTCGCGGCTCAAGTCGGCGATCTTGTCGAGGACTGCGTCCGTGGCTGAGCTGCTGTTGTTGGTGAGGATGAGCCGGGCCTGTGCCGCCGCGGTTTGATACGCGTCGACGGCTGCCCCGCCGGTGCACGGGGCGGCACATCTGCCGAGCTCGTGGAGTCCGCAGGGTGTTCGTCGAGAGCCGCCAGTGATCCGCTCGGTGCAGGTGCGCAAGGACGAGGCCAGTTGCATGACCTCGCCAATGTCGTCAGCGGTTCGACGGCTCATCGGGCCGAGGTAGGCCGCCCCATCTGCTCGATCATCCTTGGGGGTGCGCACCAGGCTCAGTCGTGGGGCGGGTTCGACGGTGAGTTTGAGCCAACGGCCGCGCTCGGGAAATCGAGAGCGGCGGTTATAGCGGGGTTTGCGCTCGGCGATGAGGCGGAGTTCTCGGACCGACGCCTCCAGCGGGGTCGCACATACGATGGGTGTCACCGAATCGGCAAGGGCCACCATTTCGGCCATCCGGGTGCGCTTTTCGCTGGCCGTGAAGTAGTTGCGCACCCGGGTGCGGATGCTGGTGGACTTGCCGACGTATAGCGACTCTCCACGTTCGTCGGCGAACACATAGACCCCCGGGGCGTCGGGGAGGTCGTCGGCCAGAGTGCGTTTGCGGCGTTGGGCATCGGTGACCCGACCCGAATAGTTCAGGACCTCCTCCAGGGTGTCCACTCCGAGGCTACCCACCCTTTCGAGCAGTCCATGAAGTACATCGACAGTTGCCCGGGCGTCGTCAAGGGCTCGGTGGGTGGGCCGCGTGGAGGTGCGGAAGAACTGGGCCAGGGTGGCGAGTTTGTGGTTGGGGACCTCGCCGCGCTGCAGCACGGCACGGGAGAATCTAGCGGTGTCGACCACTGCGCGTGGGGCGAATTGATAGCCCAACGAGTCCGCTGCGTGGTGCAGAAATCCCATGTCGAAGGGTGCGTTATGGGCGACCATGACGCAGCCGTGGGAGAACTCCAGGAAGGCGGGCAGCGCGGAGTCGAGACGGGGTGCGCTGGCGACGGTCGCGTCGGAGATGCCTGTGAGCACTGCGATGTAGGCAGGGATCGGGGTGCCAGGGTTCACGAGCGTGGCAAACTCGCCGACGATTTGCCCGCCGACAACTTTGACCGCGCCAATTTCTGTGATGCCATCCGAGGCGGGCGACCCGCCGGTGGTTTCGAGGTCAACGATGCAGAACTCCACCGCGCTCAGAGGAGTGCCGATGTCGTCGATGCTGATCTGGTGGGAGATCTGCTTGGAGATCTGGTTGGAGATCTGGTGCGCCGCCATGGGTTTCACGCTAGGCGACACCTCCGACATCATCTGGATGCGCGCGCGGACGTGCTGAACGGACTTGGTCGAGCGGGGTCACACGCGTGCCTGACCGGGCCTGGTTAGGCTGGGTAGGCGTCGCCGCTGCTGCGAGAAGTGGGCGACGACGCGACCACACGATGACATGAGAGGTCGAGGACGCAATGGCAATTTCACTTCCTGGTGAAACGACGCGGTGGCGGTGTGCGGGGTGCGGCAACCTCACCCGATTCGACGTTGTGCGCAGTCGCCGGACCAGCGAGTACTGGCATTTCGACCTGGGCGGTGATGTCGAGGTCGAGTCTTCGGAGTTGCTGCGCGAAGTAATCGAACAAGTCGTTTGCCGCTGGTGCGGTGCCGACGATGCCATCGAACTGGTGGCGCGCCCGGATGCGGGTGGCCCGTCGGAGGAACCTGTCCGGTGACCCCTCACCTGGCAGCCGCCAGACCCAGCCTGGCCGACGTCACCGTGCTCGATCTCACGCGGTTGCTGCCAGGCAACTACGCCACGTTGCTACTCCACGGGCTCGGAGCCCGGGTGATCAAGATCGAAGAGTTGACGGGGGATGGCACCCGCGCCGCCCCGCCGTTTGCCGAATCCGGTGAATCAGGACCCAACGTGGTGCTCAACCGCGGCAAGGCCTCGGTCGCTGTGAACCTGAAAGACCGAGCGTGGCGTTGACCTCCTGCTGGCGTTGGTAGCGAAGTCCGACGTGCTGCTTGATTCGTTTCGACCCGGTGTGCTGGAGCGGCTTGGCCTCGGCGAAGAAGCGCTGGCCGCGGCCAACCCCACCCTGGTCCACGTGAGTCTGACCGCCTACGGCGATGGTGGACCGTACCGGGTGCTGCCCTCGCACGATCTCAACGTGCAGGCCCTTACCGGACTGGTGGGGCTCAGCGTTGACGACTCCGGTCGGCCTGCCATGCCGGCAGTGCAGTCGGCGGATCTAGCCACCGGAATGCAGGCCGCCTTGGCCGTGCTCGCCGGTTTGCGAGCGGTTGCGCTGGACGGCCAGGGGTATCGGGCAGATGTGTCGATGGCCGACTCGGCGCTGTCGCTGACCACCTTGGCGGCCGGGCATCTGGCTGCTGGGAGTGGGACGCTGCCCCGACAACGGGACATGCTCACAGGCGCTTTGGCCTGCTACGGCGTCTACGAGTGCGCTGACGGTCGCTGGTTGGCGGTCGGGGGACTGGAACCGAAGTTCTTCGGCCGGATGTGCAGCCTGCATGGGTGTGCCCGAATTCGCCGCCCGGCAGTATGACCTGTCTCAGCAAGAGGAACTGCGGGCGGATTTGGCCGCTGTGTTCGCAGCCGAGCCGAGGGCGCATTGGCTGGACCTGCTGCTGGCGGAGGACACCTGCGTGACGCCGGTGAACGACTTGGCCGAGGCCTTTTCGGATCCCAATGTGACTGCACGGGAGGTGGTGGTGACCGCCAGCCGAGCAGACGGCGGCCCCGCCCCTGTGGTGCGCGCTGTGCCCTGGTTGCCGGAGGTTCCGGGCAGCAGGGCGGCAGCACTCGGAGCTGATGCGCTCGCCGTGCTCAGTTGGCTGGGAGTTTCTCCGGAAGAAGTTGCTGACCTGCAAGAACATGGTGTTGTCGGAGGTGTCTCCTAGCGTCTGACGCGTCTTGGATCTGCGGTTGCCACCGAACTGTTCAGCAGGTGGCAGCGGCAGCGTCACATGGTCAGGCAGAGGAGGCATCATGAGTCGCTCGCAGCAAGCGGAGCACCGATTCAACGAAATCTGGGCTGGTGAGGCGCCATCCGCGCCACCGGAGGCGGTCACCACGTCGGCAGTTGACCCGCCGGCGGGGCCCATGCACATCGACTGTGGCGACTGCACGATGCGAAACATCGCCTGTGATGACTGCGTGGTGTCGGTGCTGCTTGGGGGTCCACCAGTGGATTGGGAGGACGAAGAGCAGCGCGCCATCGGAGTGTTGGCGGAGTCTGGGCTGGTTCCGCCGCTGCGCCTCGTGCGCGGCGGAGGCTAGCAAAGTTGGGCGCCGTCCACAGTTCCAGTCGGTATCGACGGCGTCCACGCGTCAGCACGGGTTAGGCTGGGGCAACCCGTGTGGAAAGGGGGCTCTGGTGACCGGACGTCATAGTGACCCGAACCGACAAGGCATGCGAGCGGCGGGTGTCATTCTGACGGCGGGCATGTTGCTCGGTGGGGTGGCACCGATCGTGCATGCTGATCCAGTCACCATCTCCGAGGTGCGCGAGCAGTTGGCCGAACTCGAAAGAGCCAGCAGTGCTGCCGCGGAACGGGTCAATGGCGCCAAAGCCGTCCTCGCACGGTCTCAGGAGCGGCTGTCGCTGTTCAGTCGGCAGGTCACCGCCTCCCGGATTGAATTGGAACGTCAGCAGCGGACGCTGGAACAGATGGCCCGCCAACTCTATGTGGACGGGGTCAGCGGGAACGCAGTCCTGTCCTTCTCTCTGGACGATCCCAACCGGTTCCTCGAAGACCTCGACCGGCTCGCAGCGACTTCGTCGAATCAGTCTGCTGTGGTGACCAAAGCCCGCAGCCAAGCGCTTTCGCTGAAGTCCGCATCTGACGCGCTCGAGCGCGAGCAGCAACGACTCAGTTCCGCCACCGAACAACTTGGGCAGTTGCAGGCCGAAGCGGCCGCGCGGGTCGCCGAGGCAAAGACGCTGCTGGAGTCGCTGGAAGAACAGGAACGTGAACGGCTTCTGGCCGAAGCGCTGGCGGAGCAGGAGCGGGTCCGGGCGGAAGCTGCCGCCCTGCTGGCAGCCCGGGAGGAAGCGGCCCGGCAGGCCAACGCTGCTTCCCCGGGGCCTTCCGTCGCCCTGAATCCCGGGGCCACCGGCCCCCTCACACGTCTCCCCGAGCCGCTCACGTCACCTCCGGCGAATCGGGCCGAAGCCGTTGATCGGGCCGTGAACTTCGCCTTGGCCAAAGTCGGCGGTCGCTACATCTGGGGTGCCAGCGGCCCAGATGCCTACGACTGCAGCGGACTCACGCAGGCAGCTTGGGCACAGGCTGGTGTCGCTCTGACGCACTACTCCGGCACGCAATACACCGAGACGCTGCCGGTGCGCTTCAGTGACCTGCAAGCCGGGGACCTGCTGTATTTCTACTCGATTCACCAACACGTCGGCATCTACGTCGGCAACGGGCAGTTCGTGCACGCAGCCAATCCGACCGACGGTATTCGGCTCGACTCGCTGACCGGCTATTACACGGACAACCTGGTGGCCGCCTCGCGGCCGGCTGCGTGACGGGTCGAGTCGCGTGAGTAGCCCCCGCGACGGCGCACGCACGCTTGTCGTCACCAACGATTTCCCTCCAAGGGCCGGTGGAATTCAGGCATTTGTGCAGGGTCTGGTCACACGCCAGCCAGCCGAGTCGATCACTGTCTATGCGCCGAAGTGGCGGGGCGCGGACGAGTTTGATGCAGCGCAGCCGTTTGAAGTGATTCGGCACCCAACGTCGCTCATGCTGCCTGAGCCCATGGTGATCTCTCGCGCCGCGGAGTTGGTCCGCAGCCGGGGTGCCACCAGAGTGCTGTTCGGCGCTGCTGCTCCGCTTGGACTTATGGCGCCATCGCTGCGAAAGGCCGGGGCCGAGCAGATCGTTGCCCTCACCCACGGCCACGAGGCCGGGTGGGCGATGCTCCCAGGCGCACGCCAAGCCTTGGGTCGGATCGGCAATGTGGTGGATACGGTCACATATCTGGGGGAGTACACCCGCAGTCGGATCGCTCGGGCCATGTCGGGCGCGGCGCAAGCAAGGATGCGCCGGTTGGTGCCAGGGGTTGACGACGAAGCATTCCACCCTCGGAACGCACCCGATGGCCAAGCGGTGAGGGAGGCGTACGGGCTGGGCGACCGGCCAGTGGTGGTCTGCGTTTCCAGGCTGATGCCACGCAAAGGTCAGGACACCCTCATTGAAGCGATGCCGCTGATTCGACGCAAGATTCCGGACGCGGCCCTGCTGATCGTGGGTGGGGGGCCATACCGGCCGAAGTTGGAGAAGCTCGTGGCCGACAACCAACTCGATGGGCGGGTGTTCCTCACCGGGACAGTTCCCTGGTCGGAGTTGCCCGCACACTTCGCAGCCGGGGACGTCTTTGCGATGCCGTGCCGCACGCGTAACCGTGGACTGGACGTTGAGGGATTGGGAATCGTCTACCTAGAAGCTAGCGCGACGGGGCTGCCGGTGGTCGCTGGAGATTCCGGCGGCGCGCCGGATGCTGTGCTGCAAGGAGAAACCGGCTACGTCGTGCGGGGCGGCGATCCGGACGCCGTCGCCAGACGCATCATTGAATTGCTGGCCGATCCGGAACGTGCGCGGGCCATGGGAGACCGAGGTAGGCAGTGGATCGAGGACACGTGGCGTTGGGAGATCATCTCTGACCGCTTGTCAGACCTTCTCGCCGGTGTTGATCCGGATTCGGGCAGCCACGGCTGAACCCTGGCCTCGCGCAACAGACCGAAGCGCCAACACGGTTGCGAGCACGATCAGAACGATTCGCACGACTTGCAGTGCGGTGGCCAGTGGCGCTCCACCGAGCAGTTCGGTGTACAACGGCGGAAAAATCACTTGCGTGAGAGCAGCCGCAACGCAGATCAGCACCACCGGGACGCGCATCGCGGAGCCGTAGGTCGCCAGGCAGGCAGCAGCAATCCCCACCAGCCAGATCGAATACTGCGGTGAGAACACCCGGCTTGCCACCACCGACACCAGGACCGCCGTCAGCGCAACATCCGGGCCTGGAATCAGATCGAGGCGTCCGCGCAGACGTAGGAAGCCGAGCCAACCAAGCACCAGGAGCCCCGCAATTGTGGCGATCGTGCCTGCAACGCCGGCTCCGGCCACATCGAGTTCCATGGCGCCGTATCTGAAAGTCACGTCGACATCCAGCCCAAATGCCTTGCCCACAACGAACGGCAAAGCCGCCACACTCTCAACTTGTAGTCCACGTTTAGCCTGGCCATCTAGGAAGGTCAGTGACTGTGAACCGAACCACCACCACATCAGCGCAGTGGTGACAACCACGGCTATGGCGAACGCCGAGAGCCCCACTGCTAGTTGGCCGCGGCGCAAGGCAGCAATTGCCAGCAGGGGCCACACTTTGAGCGCCGCAGCTAGACCCATCAGAGCACCGGATGCCCTCGGGTGCGCCGCGACCACCAGAAGCGCGATCACCACGGCAGCAGTGGGAAACACGTCGAATCGGGTGAGGAACACCGGTCCCACGATGGCCGCGGCTCCGGCCCACAGCCAGGCGCCGGCGAACCGATGTCTGCGGTGCGCCACGATCAGCAGGGCCAGCAACGTGAGGGCATCGGCCAGGAGCGCGCCGGACATGAACCCGGCGTCGTAGCGGGGAGCGGCCCGACTCACGAGGAACAGCGGCGCGGCCAGTGGCGGGTATTGCCAGATCGGGTCGCCGAGCGGGAACTCGCCGTCGGCCAGGGTGCCCGACCAGATCTCATAGCGAGTGACATCAGTCATCACAAGATGCCCATCCGGGTACGAGGTGACGCCGAATGGGATCAGGAAGGCCGCAATCCTGGTGCCGACGAAGAGGGCCAGGATTCCCAGGATGCTGGTGCGGGGGCTCACAGCTGTGATGGCTAGATGGGTGGCTCGGTGTGGTCCTTGAGCAGCCCCAGGCGCAGCGCGGTCATCAGGGCTTGCGCCCGGTTGGCTGCACCGAGTTTGTCGTAAAGCTTGGATATGTGGGTCTTCGTGGTGGAGTCGGAGATGTACAGCTGGCGGGAAATCTGGGCTACGGATAAGCCGTCGGCAAGCAGCCCCAGTACTTCTGCTTCCCTCGGGCTCAGGTGCGGGCCCTGCGGGCTGAGTCGCCGGCGCATGGCCTCGGCGAGGTCTTTGGCGCTGAATGATCCGGGCATCGAAGCTGCATGGCGGGCGGCCGAAACGACGTCATCGGAAGGTGCATTCTTCGGCACGAACGCCGAAGCACCAGCCTCCAGGGCCTCAAACAGTTGTTCGTCGCCGGCGTACATCGTCAGAATCACGATGCCGATCTCTGGGTGCGTCTTGCGGATCTTGCGGGCGGCGTCGATTCCGGAGCCGTCAGGCAGTCGCACGTCGAGAATCACCACTTGCGGGGAGAGCCGTTCGACCTGCCGCACAGCGTCGGCCACGGTCGCTGCTTCGCCGATCACTTCGAAGTCTTTTTGCCGTTCAAAGGCGCGGCGAAGACCCTGTCGGATGATCTCGTGGTCGTCGATCAGCAGGACTGTGGTCTTCACGTGGTCGCTCCTCGTTGCATTGGCGTGCTGGCATCCACTTCGGCGTCTGGAAGGGGTACGGCCGTGACGACGCTGTCGCCGACTGTGAGATCCACCACTGTGCCACCCCCAACGCGCTGCCGGACATCCAGGCGTCCACCAATGCGTGTGGCCCGCTCTCGCATGATGTCCATGCCGTAGCTGTCGCCCCGCTTTCCGCGCAGCCCGACTCCATCATCTGCCACCCGGACGAATGCCCTCGGTGGGGCGGTGCGCAGCGTCACCCAGAGATTCTTGGCTCGCGAGTGACGCCTGGCATTGGTGATTGCTTCCTGCACGATCCGCATGATTTCCACTTCGATGTCGGCCGGCAATCGGGTGGCATCCTCTTCAAGCACCAGATGCACCGTCATCCCACCTCGGGCACCAATTTGGCGCACGTAGGTCGACAACGACGAGCCTAGACCTAGGCCGGGTTCGACACTGCTGCGCAGTTCGAAAATGCTCAGGCGCAACTCGGACACCAGGCGGGTGAGGTCGTCCCGAATCTTGCTCAGGTCCCGCCGCAGTTCTGGATCCTGCTCTCGATGGGTGACGTCATCGACGACGTAGGCCAATCCGGCGATCTCCTGAGCGATACCGTCGTGAATTTCGCGTGCGAGCCGGCGGCGCTCCTCGGTCGTGGCCATCGAACGCACGTCGCCAAAGACGAAGGCGGTATCCAGCATCAGCGCGGAACGATCAACGATGTCGACGGCTGCGGCAAGTTGCTCTTCGGTCCAGGCGGTGCCCCGCTGCAGCGTCACCAGACCCACCCGGGTGCGCCCGACGTTGACCGGAATCACCGCACGAAACACTCGGTGTGCGCCTGGATCACCGCCGGTGCCGCCAGCGAGCCACACCATCGACTGGGCGGCGGTACCCCGCTCGTTGACCCGTCGCATCAACCACGATTCGGAGTCCGGGTACCAGGGGATCGAATCGCCGCCGCGGACTGCAAGCGGCTGGGCCGGCCCATCATCGTCGATCCGCAGCACGGCCGCCTGATCGAAAGTGACCGATCGTCCGATCAGGTCGAGCAGGGTGGCTGCGGCCGTCACATCGTCCAACGCGGTGGGTAGCGCTCGGGTGACCTCCCGGAGCCGCACGAGCAGTTGGTAGGCCGCTTGGTAGCGATCATCTACCCGTTGCCGGCGTCGGTGGAGGACCCGTGACCACCCCGCCGCCAGCACGCCCAGGATCGCGATCAGGAACCACTGGGCGATGGTGATGAGGTCCGCCGAATCCAACCCGCCGCCTTGGATTGTGAGTGCAGCGGCGAGCCCAACGCCAGCAGCCGCGAGGCCGCCCAACCCGATTGCGATGCCGTAGAGCACTGCAGCTGTGGCTCCGGCTGCCAGCAGGTATGGCATGAATGCCGGATTGAACGGTGTCGTGATGCCCAGGAAGGCTCCGGCGACTGCGAGTTCCAGCAGCGCCCACCAGGGCGCCGAATCACCCCACCGCAGTCCTTTCAGCCCGACAATGAGGGCCAATGCTCCGAGCAGGAGCGCCAGGTTCCAGCTCTGGTCCAAGGTGCCCTGAATCGCTGAGACGCCCACCCCAACAAGGACCACGGCAATGCGCAGCGCCACTCCCAGCGGTAAACCCCGCCGCTTCGGATGACCACGTCCACCCAGGTCGGTGCGGGGTGTTCGGTCATGAACGCCAGAGTGCCACGTTTGGCCGATGAGGGCCATACCTTTAGCCGATGCTGGAGCCTCCGATCAGTGCCGAGGGTGGTCCGATCGGCCCAGTTGAGCGTTTTCGCCGCCACGACCATCGACTGCCTGTGGATTGCGGTGCAGCAACTGGGTAAATCGTCGGTTCGAGTCCGTGGCCTGCGGGTATGGCGACCGGCGAGGGTTCGGCCGGTGCAGCTGTCGCGGCCAGGCACAGTTCGGCGATGTGTCCCACGGCCATCGACCATGGATGGTCTGGCCAATCGCGGACCAGCAGTTTGCCCTTGCTCGCCGCCAGGGCGAGGTCGTCAGTCTCGGGCACGCATCGCAGCGACGGGTGGCCCAATGCAGTGCTGATCGCGTCGCGGTCGAGGCGGTGCGGTTCCCCCAGCCGGTTTGCTACCACCATGACGCGATGCGCCGACACCCCTAGCAAGGTCAGCGTGTGCAGGGACGCCGCGGTGGAGTACAGCCCATGCGGATCGCCGGTGGTGACGATCAGGACCGCGTCGGCGGCCTCGATTGCATCGAGGCCCGCCTCGCTGAGTGAGGAGCCGATGTCGACCACGGTGAAGTCGTGCACTCCGGTGGCATAGCGCAGAGCGGTGCTGCATTCGTCCGCGCCGATGCCCTCGGCGATCATCGGATCAAGCGGGCAGGCCAGCACGTTGACGCCCAGTTGCGAGGGGGTGAATAACGACCGCATCGAGGCCTCGGTCAGTTGCGGATCCGCGTCACCCAGGGAGGCAACGGGCGTCAGTCCCATGGAGGCAGCTGCATTGCCGAACGGAAAGGTGAAGTCCAGCAACGCAACCGTGGATCGTCCCGGTGCGAAGGCCGCCAGCCAGGTGGCAACGGCCACCGCGATGGTGGTGGTCCCGGTGCCGCCCCGTGGCGAGAACAACACGATTGAACGGCCCACGCCCGACCGGCCTGGTTCATACATCGACGTCCCCCAGATTCACGCGGCACCGGGTTGGTGCCGACGCATCAAGGCTAGGACAAACCCGCCTCATGGCCGCCGGAGTTATCCACAGGCGTGAGGCTCCTGCTTGGCCACCGGCTGCCCCGTTAGGACCGTGCCAGGTCGGCGGCTCCCACGATGCCGGCATCGTTTCCGAGTTCGGCGAGGCGCAGTTCTGGTGGTAGGCGCTGCTCGCGGCCGGTGAGGTGTTCCAGGAACGAGGCCCGGGTGGGCACGAAGAGAAGGTCGCCTGCTTCGCTCACGCCGCCACCGATGACGAAGGCCTCCGGATCAAGCACGGCGGCCAGGCCGGCCATGCCACGGCCGAGCCATCCGCCGGTCACTGCGAAGGCATCGAGCGCCACCGGGTCGCCCTTGCGGGCTGCTTCGGTGATGTGCCCGCCGGCCACACCCTCCGGGGTGCCGTCGCCGAGGCTCAGCAGGATCTTGGCTTCGTCGCGACGGTCCGACGCCAATGTTCGGGCCGTGCGAACCAAGGCGTTGCCGCTGGCGTACTGCTCCCAGCAGCCCCGCAACCCGCAGCCGCATCGGCGCCCCCCGGGCTCCACGCACATGTGTCCCACCTCGGCCGCCATCCCGTGGCTTCCCCGATACAGCACCCCGCCGAAGATCAGCCCACCGCCGATTCCGGTACCCACCGTTACCGCGATCACGTTCGCCGCGCCGCGCCCGGCGCCGTAGCGGCGTTCGCCCCAAGCCGCCGCGTTGGCATCGTTTTCGATCACGGTAGGAAGCCCGCTGGCCCGCTCGATCAGAATCTTCAGGGGTGCGTCGGTCCAACCGAGATTCGGTGCCAGCAGCACGCGGGATCGGTCTGTGTCGACGAAGCCGGCCGAGCCCACCCCAACCGCGAACACCTTGTGGCGGGCGGTCAATTCCGCGATTGCATCGTTGACCACACCCATCACCGCATCGAGGTCACGGTTGGGTGTGCGTCGGCGTGTGCGGGTGAGGATCTTGCCATCGTCGTCGACAACGCCTGCCGCGATTTTGGTTCCGCCGATGTCAACGCCGATTGTGAGGGTCATGTCTGCTTCCTGGGTGGTTGATTCCGACTTGCCAGCGATTCGAGGGCGAAGTTGAGCGCCGAGGTGAGCGACGCCATCGATTCGGCCATGCCGCGTGACATCTGTGGTTGCACGGTGCGCATGACGTCGAGCCCGCGGCACAGCGGGCAGTAGTCGCAGACCGATTCGTGCGGGATTTCCTCGGGAGCTTCACTGCTCGCCGAGGTGGGTGGGTCGTCGGTTTCGAGCGTCGTCAAGGCCTCGGTGGCCTCTGTGGCGATGCTGCGGAGCGTGTCGGTGAGTCCGGAGGCGTTGGACCAGGCCGACACCGCGGCGGCCAGTTTGAGCCCTTCGGCGATGGCCGAGCCGACCCCGTAGTCGTCGGGGGTGGCATCGCTGGCCGATCGCCCTGCTGAGGGCCCTGCGGATCCACCTTCCGGGCTATCCGCCGACTCGCCTTTCGGCTGGTCGGTGTCGCCGCGCTCCTCACGTGGGAACAACGGTGTGGCCCCCGCGAAGGTCTCATCGTCAGATCGCCACCAGGGCGGTTGATCCGGTTCCGGCGCGGCTTCCACGTCAGCTTCCCTCGACGCGCTTCTTCAACCCTTTGAGTGCGGTGTCGATGATGGATTTCTCAGCCTTGCGTTTGAGCATCCCGAGCATGGGGATGCTCAAGTCCACCTTGAGCTTGTAGTTGACCTTGGTCGAATCACCGATTTCATCGAGCGTGTAGGTGCCGTCGTCCACTTTGAGCACCTGCCCTTGCAGCAGGGTCCAGGACACGGAGTGATTGCCGTTCCAGCTGTACTCGAGGTCATACACATCTTTGATCGGGCCGGCGTCCACGGTCCAGCGCGCGGTTTTCGGTCGACCGTCGTCGAATCGGGTGAGCACGTCAATCTTGCGCACGCCATCGCTCCACTGCGGGTAGTTCTCAAGGTCAGCAATGACGTCCATGATCGCTGCTGCCGGTGCGTCGATGACGATGTTTTGCTCGGTTAGTTCAGGCATGGGGATCCTCCAGAATCCTGGTCGTACACACGGTTCGGCTCATCGTGGACGTCCAACAGTGATCGCAGGTGACGTCCTTGAAACGCCGCACGGACCGACACTACTTAGGCGCAGCCGTTTCATGCGCGATGAAAGCCGCAGGTTGGCCCGGCGCCCGGCCGGATTCGAGCTCATCCTTGAGGGCCCACACGTGACGTTTCCAATCCAACGCGCGTCGCCGCCGGATCGCATCGGCCCGGCGCCATCCGGCCGGGGTGTCCGGGAGTTCGATGCCGACCTTTGGATCACCATCCGTGGGGGTTCCGCGCAGATAGTAGTGAACACACGTGCCGTCCAGCATCGGCTCGAGCCAGATCTCGCACGATCCGAACAGAGCCCCGGTCATGGACCAGCGCTGGCCGGACACTCCACGGTCCATGAACACCGTGAGCTGCAGATCCGGCCACCACTCGCGCCATCGAGCGGGATCCGCGACCACCGGTGCGAGCACTGCGGGTGCAACGGTGATGAACGTCTCGTCGACGAGATTCACCCCAGCCATGGGCTAAGCCTGCCATGGCGCCGTTGGCGTGTGACATTGGCCACATGTCGGATGCACATGGCATGGTTAGCCCCACACCGCCTGACAGCCAGGCCATTTGAACGTTTGGAAGGGACCCAACCCATGCGGGAGTTCCAAGAAGCCGCCCTCGTCGACTACCCTTCCTTCGGCAATCTCACCGACGACGTCGAGCGGCGGGCGAGTCGAAACCCGCGCGAGGTCATGTTGCGTCGTCGGCTCGGCGCCAACTGGGTGGACATCACCACTGCTGCATTCCGCCGAGAGGTCATGGCAGTCGCGAAGGGAATCATCGCCGCCGGTGTCGGCCCCGGCGATCGTGTGGGAGTGGTGTCGTCCACGCGCTACGAATGGACCCTCGTCGACTACGCAATCTGGTACGCCGGCGGTGTCACGGTGCCGATCTACGAAACTTCCTCGGCGGAGCAAGTGGAGTGGATCCTGTCCGATTCCGGTGCCGTGGCAGTGTTCCTCGAGGGCGACCGACACAAGGCCGTGTTCGACGAGGCGGCGCCGAATCTGCCCGCCGTTGGCTCAGCATGGGTAATCGACGACGGGGCCGTCGACGCTCTCGTGGCCGCCGGATCGGACATGCCAGACGCCGACGTCGAGCAGCGCCGAGCCGCGGTGGGCCCGGACAACCTGTGCACCATCATCTACACCTCGGGCACCACCGGGCGTCCCAAGGGGTGCGAACTCACACATGGCAACTTCATGTTCGATGTGCGCAACGTGGTCAACTCGATGCCCGAATTGTTCCTTCGCAACGATGCTTCCACGCTGCTGTTCCTGCCGATCGCGCACGTCTTCGGCCGGGTCGTGCAGATCGGGTGCATCAACTCGGGCACCGTGCTGGGTCATTCGGCAGACATCAAGAACATTCTGGACGACCTCGCCTCCTTCCAGCCCACGTTCCTACTCGCGGTGCCACGGGTATTCGAAAAGGTCTTCAACTCTTCGGAGCAGAAGGCCGCCGCTGGCGGAAAGTCGAAGATCTTCAACGCCGCGGTCAACACCGCCATCGACTACAGCCGGGCGCAGGACACCGGTGGCCCGGGAATCGTGCTACGGGTCAAGCACGTGGTGTTCGACAAGCTGGTCTATTCCAAGTTGCGTGCCGCCCTGGGCGGCAAGGTGAGGTATGCGGTTTCCGGCGGGGCACCACTCGGTGAGCGGCTGGGACACTTCTTCCGCGGGGTTGGCGTGACGATCCTTGAGGGCTACGGCCTCACCGAGACAACCGGTGCCTCCACCATCAACCGGCCGGACAAGGTGAAGATCGGCACGGTTGGTAAGCCGATCCCGGGTGCCGGGGTACGGATCGCCGACGACGGCGAGGTGATGATCTCCGGTGGTCAAGTCTTCATGGGCTACTGGAAGAACGAGGCTGCCACCAAGGCGGCCATCGAGGCCGACGGCTGGTTCCACAGCGGCGACATCGGCGAGCTTGATTCGGATGGCTACCTGCGCATCACGGGACGGAAGAAGGAACTCATCGTCACCGCCGGCGGCAAGAACGTGGCACCCGCGGTGCTCGAAGATCGTTTGCGTTCGCACTTCCTCATTAGTCAATGCATGGTGGTCGGCGACCAGAAGCCCTACATCGCAGCCCTGATCACCCTTGATCAGGAGTCGTTGGCCGCGTGGGCTGGCTTGAACGACCTGCCGGAGAAGATCACAGCGGCCGAGGCTGCCCACAACGAGCTCATCAAGGCGCAGATCGCCGAAGCTGTGGCGAACGCCAACAAGGCGGTCTCCAATGCCGAAGCCATCAAGAGGTACCACATCCTCACTACGGATTGGACCGAGGAAGGCGGTCAACTCACGCCTTCACTCAAACTCAAGCGCAACGTTGTCATGTCCGAGTTCGCCGACGAGGTCGTGCGGCTCTACGAGTGATCTAGCGGCCTGTGGACAACGTTGACGGTCGATCCGGCGAATCTGCGTAGGGTTGTTGTCAGTTCCAAGGCGCGGTCGCGATGGGGGGCAGGCCCCAGCGGGGGATTGGAGCCTGGTGGCCGGCCATGGGGGTTGGAACCAGTCCCGGCGGGGGTGTAAGGGTGCATAGGGGAAGAGACACCAGTACACCTCCGCCGGGCACGACGTAGTCACCTGCGCTGGCCAGAGCGATGTCGCCGAACTAGGCGAAGACTTGCGCCGTCGACAACGGGATCAGCACCCGAGGCTGGGGTGAAGGTCGGGTGAGCAGAGTAGACAGCAGCACTAGCGGTATCAGGATCGGCCCGCGTGCCCAGGCCAACCACTCGGCATCGGTCAGGGCGCCAAACTCGATGAGTACCCCGGCGACAACCGCCACCGAGAGCAGGACGGTGCGGGCCCTAGCTGTGGTCGCGCTCCGGGACGAGCACATCGGCGAGTTGTTCCAGGAACAGCCCGATGTCGGTCACCACTCCGGTGGCGTGCGAACTTCCGCGGTCGGCCAATTTGGTCACGGTTGCGGGGTTGATGTCCACACACACCAGCGGGATGCTGGCGGGCAGTAGGTTTCCGGTGCCGATGGCGTGCAGCATGGTGGCCACCATGATGGTGAAGCCGACATCGGCGATTGCTCCGCGCATCGCTCGCTGACCTGCGATGACGTCGGTGTAGACGTCGGGCAGCGGACCGTCGTCTCGGACCGATCCGACGAGCACGAACGGGCAGCCCTGCTCGACCAGGGAGTGCATGATGCCGCTGGTCAGTGCTCCGGCGGCCACGGCATTCGGGATTGACCCGTAGGAACGGATCCGGTTGATCGCTCGGAGATGGTGTTCATGCCCGTGTTCGACGCCGGACCCCCTGGACAGGTCAATGCCCAGTGAGGTGCCGTACATGGCGGCTTCGATGTCGTGGGTGGCCAGCGCGTTGCCGGCAAACAACACGTCGCAGTAGCCCGCCCGGACGAGCGCGCTCATGGCCGCCGAACCGCCGGTGTGCACAATCGCCGGGCCACCCACCCACAGAATCTTCTTGCCGTTGGCCTTGGTCTGCCGCATCTCCTCGGCGATCTGGCGCACCAGCAGCGCCTGCGGTTTCTCTGAGGACACCACCGAGTTCATAAACTCAAACACAGTCTCGTCTTCAAGTGCGGTGACTTTCGGCGCCGTCACCTTGACCCCGTCACTGCCCACCACCACGAGGTCATCGGCGCGCACATCGCACATCGGCACGGTCCGAGCCGTGAGCCCGTCGACCACCACCGCGCAGTCCATCTCTGGATGCGCGACCGGTACCCAGTCACCGGCGATCCGCACGAATGTCTCCAGGTTGGTGCTTGCATAGAACCCCTCGGGGAACACCCCGTCGCTGGGCGACGGCTCCAGCATGGCGTCCTTCGGATCGACCGCAGTGACACCCTCCTGGGTGATTCGCAACAGAACCTCGCGCATCACCTCAGGGTCGTCGGCTCGTACCTCGATCCGGGCATACGATTCGTCTTCCTTGGTCTTGCCCAACACGAAGCGTTCGACGAGGTAGTCCCCGCCGGCTTCGAGAATCTCGTCGAGCACCCGGCCGAGTTGTCCGGAGTCGATGACGTGTCCGCGCAGTTCGATCTTCTCGGTGCTCATGTGGCTGCGTGCTCCTTGGTGTCCGGTGGTGGGAAGTCTGCAAAGGGTTGATCCGTGTGCCAAGCCTGGGCGCCGCGCCCGGACGGGGTGCGTCGCCAAGCCTGAGTGCTGTGCGTGCCATTGTGGCCGAGCAAACCCCCGGAAGGCGGGTCGGGCTACACCACCGCACCGTCGTCGTAGTCGTCCGGATCACGTTCGCGCATGCGGTAGATCAGCGACACGAAGCCGGCGATGAACATGCCCATTCCCAGCAGCGCGACGGGACCACCACCGAACACCGAAGCTCCGAAAATTGCGACAGCGATCCCGCCCAGGAGCCCGATCCAGGACAGGATCGTGTGCCGGTGCAAGCGCGGGATCGGCGGCGGCTCTGGCGGGACGTAGCGTTCGGGTGGATCCGGGTGGTACACCGGCGCGGGTGCGGCAGGTTCGTCAAACCCGTCCGAGCGCAGTTCGGCAACGATGTCCGCCCAGGCCTTCTCCTCCCCAGATGGCAGGGTTTCCGGGGGTTTCTCCGCGGATGTCCCGCCGTACTCCGGCAGCACCCCGCGGACCACGGCCCGGGCATCGCGCAACTGGCTCCGGGGCACGTAGAGCCGCACCAATGCCTTGGCCATGGTGCCTTCCCGGGCGCCAGTGTCGAGCCGGTAGGGCACCCCCTCCAGACCCACGTTGCTCATGGCATCGATCACCGCCTCGGCCTCGTGCGGCTGCAGATCGATGAGGGGGACCAACTCAGGCCGGTCTTGATCCGGGGTGCCCATGGGCGCGCGTTCCGAAGGTGCCTGGCTCAGGCCGAGGTGGTGACCAGACGGGCGATGAACGCCTCGCTCTCGGCGAAGATCAACGGGGCGTCGTAGTCGAGGGTCGCCACGTGATAGGAGTTCTCCAACTCCACGAAGGTCACGTCGTCGCTGGCGACGTGCTCCAGGATCCACTCGGTGTTCGACGCCTCGACCACATGATCGTCGGTGCTCCGCAGCACCAGCAACGGTTGCGTGACGTCGCCGATGTCGTTGCGTACCTGAGCCCACAGCTGCTGCAGTGAGAAAGCCGCTTGCAGCGGGATCTTGGTGTAGCCGCCCTCGTCCACACCGGGCTTCTTGATGTCGTTGGTGATGCCGGGGAATGCCGGCACGACGTGTCGGATGAAGGGCAGCAGGTGCCGATCCGGACGCTCGGTGTGCACGGCGGCGTTGACGATCACGAGGCCAGCGATGTCAGGGTTCTTTTCGGCCAGTCGCAGCGCCAACGAACCACCCATCGACAGGCCCAGCACGAACACCTGGTCGCAGCGGCCCATCAAGTCGCGCAACTCCCGCTCAGCTTCGCCGTACCAGTCCTCCCAGCGAGTTTTGTTCATCTCCTGCCACGAGGTGCCGTGACCGGGGAGGCGCGGGACAGAGACGGTGTATCCGGCGTCGGCGAGGTAGCGACCCCAATCCTTCATGGATCGGGGGCTGCCAGTGAAGCCGTGCACCAGCAGTACACCGATCGGCCCACCGTCGAAGTAGAAGGGTTCGGCATCGGGCATCAACGGCATGGGCGGTTCCTCCGCGTTCGGTGGTGAATTCGCCTGCTGGGGAATTCAGGTGTCGAGGTTTAGGACATTCGGGCGGTGGGTATTCGGAGCAACATGAATCGTTGCCCGGCTAGAGCCACTCCCGCTAACGGTATCGTCGCATGAGCCCCGGTCCATTCCCGCACAGCCTGACCTCCGCTCGGCCGTGGCATCGACTTGATGGGCTGGGTGCCCGTAAGATTTGCCAGAACGTCCCCGGGACGCAGCCGTGGTCGGGTCATTCAACGTCGAGGAGAACTGGTGCTGTACTGGTTTCTTAAGAAGGTCCTCTTGGGGCCGTTGCTGCGCCTCCTCTATCGGCCCAAGGTGGAGGGCCTCGAGAACATCCCGGCCACCGGTGCGGCGATCTTGGCGAGCAACCACCTGTCGTTCTCGGATTCATTCTTCCTCCCCCTGGTCTGCCCCCGTCGCATCACTTTCCTTGCGAAGGCCGAATACTTCAACGGCAAGGGTCTCAAGGGTTGGTTCTCCCGGATGTTCTTCACAGGCGTCGGGCAGGTGCCGATCGACCGGTCCGGGGCCAATGCGGCAGAGGACGCGTTGAATACCGGACTGCGCATTCTGGGTGAGGGAAACCTGCTGGGCATCTATCCGGAAGGCACCCGTTCTCCGGATGGTCGCCTGTATCGCGGCAAAACCGGGGTGGCACGGATGGCCTTGGAGGCTGGGGTGCCGGTGATCCCGGTGGCCATGATCGACACCGAGAAGATTCAGCCGATCGGTTCGAAGCGGCCGCGGATCATGCGCGTGGGGGTGAAGATCGGCAAGCCACTGGACTTCTCGCGCTATGAGGGTATGGAGAATGATCGATTCGTGCTCCGCTCGATGACCGACGAGATCATGTACGAGTTGATGGAACTGTCGGGCCAGGAGTACGTCGACATGTATGCCGCGCGGGCCAAATCGACGGCACTCGAAGCAGGCGCTGGCACCGACGCGATCGGATCACCGGAGCAGCCGGCACAGATCGCGGCCTGAGGGGAGCGGGGCCCGGCGCGGGGCTCACCCGGCGCGGGCTCACCCGGCGCGGGGCTCACCCGGCTCGGCGGACGTAGACGACGTCCTGACCGTTGACCCGGCGGCGCTCCACCATCACCACATCGGGCCGCGCCGCCACCAGGTCGGAGAGTTTGCGGAAGCCGTGGTCGCGCGAATCGAAGTCGGATTGCACTTTGCTCAGGTAGGCGCCGACGGTGCCGAGGTTGGCCCAACCGCTGTCATCGGCTGATTCGTCCACGGCCGCCAGCAGTTGCTTCTTCGGATAAGGCTTGGCCATCTTCGTCGCGGCGGGCGAGGTAGCGGTCTCGACTTCGTTCTCGCCGACCAGCAGGTCGGTGAACACAAAACGGTGGCACGCCTTGCGGAAGGCCTCGGGGGTGCGGCGTTCGCCGAAGCCGATCACCATCAGACCGGCTTCCCGCAGGCGGAGCGCCAAGCCGGTGAAGTCGCTGTCGCTGCTCACCAGGCAGAAGCCGTCGTAGCGGCCGGTGTAGAGCATGTCCATCGCGTCGATGATCAACGCGCCGTCAGTGGCGTTCTTGCCGGTGGTGTACGCGAACTGCTGGACTGGCTTGATTGCGTGCGGCTGGATCACCTTCTTCCACTGCCCGAGTTGGTTGGAGGTGAAGTCGCCGTAGATGCGCCGGGTGGTGGCTTCGCCGTAGCGGGCCACCTCGGCGAGCAGCGCCTCGATGAAGGCGGCTTGGGCGTTGTCGGCATCGATGAGCACGGCGAACCGGGGCTGGCCGGTGAGGTCGCCGGGGCGTGGGGTCACATGTGCCACGGTAGGCGCTGACCTGCGCTGATGCTGGACGTGCGTGAGCGCTCGGAGCGTCGGTGCTGTGCGAAGCGCACAAGTCGGTGCACGCCAATGCATCGATCGCGGCCGTGATGGAGCGAATGGACACCGCGTGGCTTCGGGACCTGGCTCGGGAGCGCAGGGCGGGGGACTGACCCCACCTCACTCCATGGATGCCCAGCCCTTGGAGCGTTCCACTGCGGTGCGCCAACGTCGGTGACCCTTGGCGTCCATTGCGCCGGGGGAGAACTTCGCGTCTTCTCGCCAGGTGCGGGCGATCTCTTCCTGGGAGGTCCACACTCCGGTGCCGAGACCGGCAAGGAACACCGCGCCCATCCCGGTGGTGTCGAGCACCGCGGGCCGTACGACTGGCACCTGCAGTTGATTCGCCTGCGTCTGGCACAGGAAGTTGTTGGCCGAGGCGCCGCCGTCAACTGCGAGCCTGGGCAACTTGACGCCCGATTCGTGGACCATAACGTCGACCACGTCGCGCACTTGGTAGGCGATGGCCTCCAGTGTTGCGCGCACGATGTGTGCTCGGGTGGTGCCGCGGGTGATGCCCAGGATCGTGCCACGGGCGTGCGGATCCCAATCCGGGGCGCCGAGGCCGGCGAGGGCTGGAACGAACACCACCCCACCGCTGTCCGGCACGCTGAGCGCGAGGTCCTCGGTTTCGGCGGCGTTTTGAATGATTCCCAGTCCGTCGCGCAGCCATTGCACCGCCGATCCGGTGACGAAGACCGAACCTTCCAGGGCGAATTCGCGAGTGCCATCCGGATGCTGCCAGGCCACGGTGGTGAGCAGACCATTGTGGGATCGGATCAGTTCCTCACCGGTGTTGACCAGCACGAACGATCCGGTTCCGTAGGTGCACTTGGACGATCCTGGCACGAAGCAGGCTTGGCCAAAGAGCGCCGACTGCTGGTCGCCGGCGATCCCCGCGATCGGGATCGACAGGCCGAAGAAGCAGTCTGGATCGGTGACGGCGACCTCGCCGTAGGAGGGCACAATTTCCGGGAGGGCGTCGCGAGGCACCTCGAACAGTTCGCAGAGGTCGTCGTCCCAGTCGCCGGTGCCGAGGTTGTAGAGCAGGGTGCGACTGGCGTTGCTCGCGTCGGTGATGTGGTGCAGGCCGCGGGTGAGTCGGGCGATGATGTAGGAGTCGACAGTGCCGATCGCGGTGCGCCCAGCCTCGATGCCGGCGTAGACGTGGGGGGCGTTGTCGTGCACCCAGGTGACCTTGGTGCCGGTGAAGTAGGGGTCCAGGCGCAGGCCGGTGCGTTCGGCGACCATGTCGGAGTGGCCGTCGGCGCGGAGTTGGGCGCAGATGCCAGCAGTGCGGCGGTCCTGCCACACGATTGCCTTCATTGGCGATCCGAGGGTTTCCCGATCCCACAGCACCAGCGTTTCGCGCTGGTTGGTGATGCCGATGGCGGTGGGGATTTCGTCGTCGGCCAGGGCCTGCGAACAGGCCGAGAGGGTGGCATCCCAGATTTCCGCCGGATCGTGCTCCACCCAACCTTCACGCGGGAAGTGTTGGGGGAACTCCTGGTAGCCGCGTGCGACAACGCTGGCGTCGGTGGAGACGAGGAGGGCTGTGACGCCGGTGGTGCCGACGTCGATGGCAAGCAGAGTCATGCCAGCCACGGTACCGCGAGGGGCCGACGTTATTCAGTTTGTCGAGGGGCGGGTTTCGCGGTGGGCGTGCGGGACGGCGAACAGCCGGGAACGGGTACTGGAGTTGCTCTTGGCACCCTTGCCGTTTCTGATCAGCAGTTCAGGCTGCGCAGCGCTGTGGAGGACAGTCGTCGAATTCCGCCGGGGTCACCCACCGTTGTTCTCGTGGCAATCACAGTCCACCAGGACACCGTTGCCGTGCCTGACGCCGATGAGGCGTTCATCCGTCAGCACCGAGTCGGGATTGATCGCCAGGTATTTGCGCCCCACCGGTTGCGGGACGAATCCTTGCCTGAGGGTATGAGGCTCGTGACACGGGGTTTCGGGGAATCCACCCGGCCGGGGATGAAAGCGGAGGCACGCTCTGGCCGCGTGGCAGCCGAAGCATCGACACAAAACGTCCTCGCAGGGACCATGTACGCGATGCAACTGTCCACTGCGGATGCCGCTGCGCTTGACCTGCATAGTGTCGGTGCCTGAGGTGAAGTCCGCAGGCCGTCATCCGGTCGTTCACAGCTTCCTTTGCCATCACGCTGTGGTCGCACGAGACTTTGCCGCGTACTTGGCCACGAAGCTCGGGGCCTCTCGCAGACGGTTCATCCCCTGGGGAGCGTGGGATTCCTCAGATCCAATCGGCGAGGCTATGGCTCGGGGGTCTGCGCGGCTGGCGGTCCCGACGTTGCCGCTGTGCCGAATGGTGGCGACCCAGGGGGAGGTGGTGGCCAGGATTCCGGGCCGGCCGGTCGGGTGTCCGCCGGAGCGTGGGCTGGTGCAGCGTGATGCGGCGCCGGCGCCTCGGTTGCGCCGTTCGGCGGGGGGAAGGGATCGCCGTTGGGTGGAGGAGCAAAGGGGTCCCCATTCGGCGGGAGGAAAGGGTCCCCGTTCGGCGGTGGGGCTGCGCCGGGCCCCGCGTGGGCAGCGGTGAAGGGGTGCGGGGCGGCCCACTGGCTGGAGCGGTAGCGGTAGGTGGTCGATTCGTCCTGCACCACGTATGTGTCCGAGCCTGGTTCGGGTAGGTGCAGGATCATGAGGGCATAGCGCTTGGCGATCTTGGCGAGGCTCTCAATATCCGGCACTTCGATGACCCGTCCGTCAGCGGCGGGCAACTCCCGGACCGTGACCAGCAGTTCCTTGTAGCGGTTGCGGATGACGTCGCTTTCCTGCATCGCCGGGCCTTTGCGGGCCGCCAAGAACGCGATGCCGACGCCAGCAGCGCCGATCAGCAGCATCACCAAACTCAGGATTCGGGCCAGGCCGACGTCGATCGACCAGGTCAGGAACGTGATCTGGTTGGGTTCGGTGGTCTGCTTGGTGACGGTGGTCGATTCGGAGACCGTGAGCGACGCTTCGTCTCCGGCGAGGCTGAACTCGGCAGGTGAGAGATTCATCTTGAGTTCCGGGCGGAACTCGCCGTCAGCGGTGGTGATGATCGGGATCACCGACACGGCGACGGTGCCCATAGAGATGCCCGCCGCGGTGGTGCCTTCCTTCGCGCGGCGTTCGAGTTCGGCCAGGTCCAGGCGGACGGTCTGCTCGTGGGGTGATTCGGTGAATTCGGTGGGTGTGCTGAGCGGGATGGTCCACTGCCAACCGCCGGTCGACAGTCGAGCGACCACCTCCACGGTGCCGGGGTCGCCGCGGTAGGTGTAGGTGGCTTTGACGTCGTTGGCCACCGACCGGAAGATCGGGTTGGGCGAGCGGGCTTCGGTTGATTCGTACGCCGGAGTCGGTGGCACGGTCGCGGCATAGGAGAAGACGACATCTTTGGGCTGTTCGACCTCTTCGGTGCTGACAGTAGTGACGGGTCGAGTCCAGGCGAACAGTCCGAGCAGGAGGCCAAGGCCAGCGACGGCACCGAAAATACTGATGGCGGTGCGCGCGCCCGATGGCAGTGACCACCAGGGGTCGAACTGGCTTGTGGGTTGAACCCCCGCCATCGTGCGCCTCCTTCGTCGTCCCCGACGAGCGTACGCTGCCGTGCCGCTAAGGGTGAGCAGGATCAGGAACGACATCGCTGCGACGACTGGTGGGCTGGTGAGTCTGGTGAGCCAGATACCGCCGCCGGGGATCTGGAACCAGAGTTTGCCGACGATTTGGTCTTCGGTGGGCTTGTCGGGGTCGAGCCAGGAGTTGTTGTCGCCTTGGAATACGAAGCGGTCGCCGTCGAGTTCGACGATCCGGTGCATCACCAGGGTTCGGTTGAGGCTGTCGGCTTCATACCCAGCGACGTCACCGACGGAGTAGGTGGCGGCGGGTTTGAGGACTGCGAGGTCCCCGGCCTTGAACGACGGCTGCATCGAGATGCCGTAGGTGGAGACGTAGGTCGCGGGTCCGCCTAGGTCGGATGGGCCGAGGAGGAGCGAACACGACAGCAGAACTGCTGCAGCGCAAACGCGAGGGCACCGAAGCGCATGCACGTCGCACTCCGATAATCTGATCACCTGGCGGAGCCGGGCAGTTGCACACTCGATCAGCGAGCCACTGCCACCAGGCAAGTCGCTGGACCGATACCTACGCGGCTGGAGATCGTAAACTCTGTCCACCGCCTGATGTGCTCAAGGCTGACTTGAGGCTCAGCAGTTGCGTCGTTCTCCGTGACAGTCCCAAGGTCGTCCGCGCTGTCGCACAGCGACATTGTCTCCATCCCAGTGTCGCAGGTGACACGGTGTTGCCGCACAACTGTCTACGCGATCGCAGCGTCGTCGGAGCTGCATTCCAGCGCGTCAACTCAGTGCACGTCAGGTGCGTGTCGGGAGGTCGTCAGTGATCGTGTACTCCACGACGTCAGGTTAGTGGAAGCGTTCGTCGGCGTTCGTGCGCTGCAAGTTTGTGCCGGTCGCCGCACACGCGGTGAGCCGTAGTCCCTGTAGGCGTTTCCGTCACCATGCCCGTGTTGCTCGCTCGTAAACGCCGTGCCACCAACCGCAATGGTCGCCGCGCCCGCGAGTGCCATGCCAACCTTGAATCCGTTATTCATCGTTCTCACTCCCTTGCGGAGGGGTCGGGTCGCGACTGTCGTGGCCTGCCTTGCTCCTCCTGTTCTTGGCCATCGGTCGGTTTCCACGGCTAGTTGAGTGGACCAAGGTCCTAACATCTGCCCGGCATTGACCGGCCGGGCTCATCCCAATAGATAGGGAAGACGAGACGAAAGTCCTAGGCCCGCGGAAACGGTCACGCGGAGGCGGCCAGATTCGGCTGCCCGCGCTGGTCGTCCCGGTCCTGCTGGTCTTGATCCTCGTCCTGAGGGAGTACGGGTCCGCGTTTTGGTCCGCGCATTCAACACCGGGGTTGTCATGGGAGGCGTCGGCGGGTCGCTGATCGGGTCAGTTGGGTCGGGTTTCCTACATGTGCTGAGCGGTCCGAATTCGGACGACCACGAACGCTGTCTCGGTTGTTGTGGCCTACCCCGTCCGCAGCCTCGGCAAGCACCTGCCCATGGCGTGATGACGAATCAATGCCCACCCCCTCAGCCGGGCAGTTCCTGCAGGTCGCGCTGGACCTGGCCGCGCCGGGTGCCCTGGTGGGTTTCGGCAACATGCTGACAACTCACCCGCCTCGTCAGCAAGGTTGGCGTCGATCCGTCCCAGGTAACGGGCTATACCCCCGACGACGGCGTCTACGCGGCCATAGCCGACATCGGCGCAACGTCACCTGGGTCCTCATGGCCACTCGCTGGGCCGGCTTTCACATCGCGCCAGAAGTATGAGGAAAATATGGGTCCCGAAGGGATACACATGGCGGCCAACCGAGTCAACCCTTTCAAACCCACTGCCGGCGCAAATCCGCCGCTCTTGGTCGGGCGGCAGGACGTGTTGTGTGAGTGGAAGGAGTCCCATCGCGATGGTCCTGGAGCGCCTGGACGGATAACGGTCTTCACCGGAGCCCGCGGGGTTGGCAAGACCGTCATGCTCAACGAAGTGGGAGAACTCAGTCAGGCACAGGCTGGCTCGTCAGTCACGAAACGGCGACCCGAGGTGTCGCCAACCGAATCAGCGGCGCAATCCGGGCACTGCTGGCGGAACAGGACCCGGCACCGGCTCGACTTTGCTCTCCCTTGCTTGCGTGAGTACCTGCGCGACCACGCGGTCACCTTGGGCTTGACTGATCCGACGCCCCCCGGGGCAGGTCGGGGATTGACCGGTCCGAGCCGAGGCGGAACTCGCCGCCGCCCGGGCGTCGCAATCCGGGCGAGGCGTCATGCCTGGCCTTCGTGCGGCTGCCCTCCGGTCTCCACAGGCGACGACTTGCGTCTGGTCGGCCTTGGTTGTCACTTCATGACTGACGAGATCCGGATGGTGGATCGGCTCAAGATCTGACTCTACGGACCTGAGCGCAGCATCATCGACGCATTCAATCCGGGAATCGGGTCAGGCTGTGACGTCGCGGAGGAGTCTCTGCGACGTTGGCTGACTAGTTCTAGCGCTCAACCCAGTCGCCTACTGAGTATGGCCAAGTCATGGCCTCACGCTCGACTGCCGCTGTTGCGCGCAATGCAGATTCTGCTGTGAACGCCGCCAGGCGAGACGATCGGCCAGGCCCGGCATACCTCGGAATGCGGATTAGCGGCGGAGATCGAGAGGGGTCCGATGGCTGAAGTAGTGATTTTGCATCCGCTCTCGGGTACGCGACGGTTCAATGGCGATGAGTTGACCGCCGCAGTCCACTAAACGGAGACTTTCGTCCACTCGCGAGCGGATAGGGCGCCCGGTCAGCATTGCCGATGCCCAGATCGCCTCGGCTTGCCGATTCCATGGCGCCGTTAACGCCCCGCGGAACAGCGGGGACTTCGCTAACACCGGAATCGACCTCATCGATCCATTGGGGCACTTGACCAGGCTTCCCAGTCAGTGGGCGACGCTTAGAACGACTGGCTGGCGGCGGAGACGACCCGTTGTCGGTGAACCGTTGCTCGACTAGGTCGTCATCGTTGGGCTGGACTGGTGGGGCCGGCCTCGTCGGGGTGGCCTTGTTGGGGTGGCCTCGTCGGGTTGGTGGGGCCCGCCTCGCCTCGCAAATTCGACTGAGACGCGCAAAATCGACCACGAATCCTGGTCGATTTTGCGAGTCTTGGTCGAATTTGCGGCAGGGGCGGCAGGGGCGGCAGGGCCGCGGCAGGGGCGGCGGGCGGCGGCGGCAGGGGCGGCGGCAGGGGCGGAGGCCGGGGCGGCGGCGGCGGACCGGGCGGGGGCCGGCACCGGGGGCCGACACCGCGCGCATCCCGCGCGCAGGACCGGGCAACCTGACATGATCCGACCGTGACGTCCGCCGCCTCATCCGCACAAGCCGCAGAAGTCCCCGCCGGCACCAAACCACCCCGCAGCGGGCTGGTCCTCACCTCCCTAATTCTGGGTGCCATCGCGGCCAACATGAACCTGGGCATCGCCAACGTTGCGCTGCCCACGATCGGCCGAGAACTCGGTGCCACCCAAGCCCAACTCACCGCCGTAGCCAACGCCTTCACCCTCGGGCTGGCCTGCTCGGTGCTCTACTTCGGCGCCATCGGTGACCGCTACGGGCGCAAACTCCTTTTCAAACTCGGGGCGTTCTTCTCCATCCCCACCGCCCTACTCAGCGCCTTTGCCCCCAACGTCGAGGTGCTCATCGGCGGGCGCTTCCTCGCCGGGCTGGCCGCTGGCCTGCTGTTCCCCACCACCTTGTCGCTCACGTCGACCCTCTACACCGGCCGCGCCCAAACCCACGCCATCGCGTTGTGGTCGGGCATCGGTGGTGGCTTCGCCGCGCTCGGACCGCTCCTCGGCGGGCTGCTGTTGCAGCGATTCGACTGGGGTTCGGTGTTCCTCCTGACAGTCCCGATCGCCGCGGTCTGCCTGGTGCTCGGCTGGTGGGTGCTGCCCAACCATGCCGGCGAGGATGCCGGGGCAGTCGACCACATCGGCGGCATCCTCAGCGTCATCGGCGTGGCCGCATTGGTGATCGCGTTGCAGAACATCGCCAACTACCGCTGGGCTGTGGTCGGCGGCGGTATCGCGATCAGTTTCCTCGCCGTCGTGTTCTTTCTGCGTCGCCAACGCCGCGCACCCCGTCCGCTGGTGGATCTTGACGCCGCCAAAGCCCGCAGCTTCTGGGTCGCCGCGGTGGCTGGCACCATCACCTTCGGATCACTCATGGGCACCATGCTGATCGGCCAGCAGTTCACTCAGAACGTGCTCGGCGACAGCGCCCTGACCGCGGCCACCCTGCAGCTTCCGCTGTCGATCTTCATGATCTCGTTTTCGGTGGTGGCGGGGGCGCTGGTGGCCCGACACGGCGGTCGGCTGACGCTGGCCAGTGGGCTCACAGTGATGGCGCTTGCCTTCGTCTGGATTCTGGTGTTCTGGAAGCCGGGCGCGGCGTGGATCCACATTCTGTTCGCCTACGCCTTGGTCGGCACCGGCGTCGGCTTGTCCGTGACGCCGGCATCCAAAGCCCTCATGGCGTCGCTGCCCGCGTCCCGGGCCGGCATGGGATCGGCCTTCACCGACCTCACCCGCGACTTCGGCGGCTCGGTGATGAACGCCATCATGGGCAGCGCACTGGCCGTGGCCTACAGCGCATCGATCACCAAGGTGCTGGCCACGCTCACCCCGCAACAGTCCCAGACCCTCGGAAACGACGCCGCCCAGCAGATGGTGTCCTCCTTTGAAGGCGCCGAAGCGGTGGCGAAGCCGTATCCGGCGTCGATCCAGCAGGAGATCATCGACGCTGCTGCCAACGCGTTCACCGACGGTAAGCAGTGGGCGGTGGGCATTGCCTTGGTGATGGCCGTCGGGTCGACCATCTTTGTCCTGATCGCCTATCCGCGTCGCGACGCTGAGCGCGCCTTCTTCGCAAAGATCGCCGAGCAGAGCGCCGCGGAGGCGAAGCCACCGGCCGCGGGAAGTTAGCCGCATCGTTACCCTTACCCCATGACCGCCCAACCCGACGGACTCGCGATGACGCCAGTCATTGATTGGCCCGACCTCCCCGCCGCTCAGCAACCGGTGTGGCCGGATCACGACGAGCTTGCACGGGTCCAATCCCAACTCTGCCTGCAGCCCCCGCTGGTGTTCGCCGGCGAGAGCGACAACCTCCGAGCCGACCTCGCACGCGTTGCCGCCGGCGAGGCGTTCGTGCTGATGGGTGGGGACTGCGCAGAGACCTTCGAGGCCAACACCGCCGACTCCATCCGGGCCCGGCTGAAGACGTTGTTGCAGATGTCGGTGGTGCTGACTTACGGCGCTGGAATGCCGGTGGTGAAGATCGGCCGGATGGCGGGCCAATACTTCAAACCGCGCAGCAAACCCACCGAGTCGCACGTCGGCGTGGAGTTGCCCAGCTACTTCGGCGACGGGGTCAACGCGATCGAGTTCGAGCCGGCCTCACGCCGGCCGGACCCGAACCGCCTGCTGGCCGCCTACAACGCCTCCAGCGCCGCGCTCAACCTGGTCCGCGCCTTCACCCAGGGCGGCTATGCCGACCTTCGCCAGGTCCACGCCTGGAATCAGGACTTCGTCCGCGACAGCCCCGCCGGACAGCGCTACGAGGCCATGGCTGCCAGCATCGACCGCGCGCTGACGTTCATGCAGGCCTGCGGCGCCAACCCCGAGGAGTTCCGCCGGGTCGACTTCTACGCCGGCCACGAAGCCCTCGTGCTCGACTACGAGAAGCCCTTGGTGCGAATCGACTCGCGTACCGGGCTGCCGTACTCAGTGTCCGGTCACTTCCTCTGGGTGGGCGAGCGCACGCGCGATCCGCACAGCGCCCACGTGGATTTCGCCAAGCGCATCCACAACCCGATCGGGGTCAAACTCGGGCCGACCACCACCCCGGAGGCTGCCGCCGAACTGGTCGAACAGCTTGATCCATATGGCGATCCGGGGCGGCTCACGCTCATCACCCGGCTCGGCGCGGACAAAGTGCGCGACCTCCTCCCGCCCATCATCGAGAAGGTCCAAGCCAGCGGCCGATCAGTGGTGTGGGTATGCGATCCGATGCACGGCAACACCCGCACCGCGTCGTCCGGGCACAAGACCCGGCTATTCGACGACATCGAAGATGAGGTGACCGGGTTCTTCGAGGTCCACCGAGACCTTGGCACGCACCCCGGCGGAATCCACATCGAACTCACCGGAGATGACGTCACGGAGTGTGTCGGTGGAACCGAGGGGCCGTTGGAGAGCCAACTCGGTGATCGCTACGAGACCGCGTGTGATCCGCGGCTGAACCGCGAGCAGTCCCTGGAGCTCGCCTTCGACGTTGCGGAGATGCTCGGTGGGCGATGATTCGGTGCCGGTCGCTTCGCAGGCGGTGCCGCGGGAATCTCAGGCGGCACAGGTCGCTGCACCGGCGGCGTTGCGCTATCGCGAGTTCGACACACCGTTCGGGGTGTTGACGGTGGTGTGCGACCCGTCGGCTGCCGAGGAGGTCGCGGTGAGCGGCAGCAGCAACGGTGCACCCAGCCAGCAGTGGCCCAGCGGTCCGGTGGTGGCGAGTGGTTTCGGGTCGCTGTCGGAGATACTCGGGTCCGCAGGTGCGTCAGCCGAGCCCGATGCCCCGACCGCCGCAACGGCTTTGGCCGCTTCCGAAACCATCCACGCAGACCAGACCGACCTCGTCGAAGCCGACCTCCCCGAGATCGCCGAAGCCTTGGCCGCCTACCTCGCCGGCGACACCGCAGCCCTGGATCGGGTACCGGTGGCCCAGAGCGGTTCGCCGTTTCGGGTCGAGGCGTGGCAGGCGATGCGCCGAATCCCACCCGGCGAGGTACGCAGTTATGCCGAACTAGCCGCCGACGCTGGTCGACCCGGGGCCGCTCGGGCCGCCGGAACCGCGTGCGCCACCAATGCTGTTGCGCCTTTCGTGCCGTGTCATCGGATCGTGCGGTCCGGTGGGGCCCTCGGCAAGTATGGCTACGGCCTCGACACCAAGACTGAATTGCTGCGCCACGAGGGGTACCTTCGCCAGTGAGCGAGGGGAGTCGGTGATACCGGTGTTGGGGCCAGAAAATCCGCCGCGGGGGGTGTCGCGCCGCAGACTCCCGCCGGGCCAGTACGTGCCGCGCGGATGGCCGGTGCTGCACTACGGGCGCGTGCCACGCGCGGACCTCGCCACTTGGGATCTGCGGATCTTCGGGGCCACCGCCGATGGATCCGATCGGCGGCTGAACTATCCCGACCTGCTGGCCCTGCCGCAGTCCGAAGTGTTGGCCGATTTCCACTGCGTGACCAAGTTCAGCATGCTCGACAACCTGTGGCGGGGAGTGCGGGCGCTGGATCTCGCGCAAGCCTGCCCACCGCACGAATCAGTGACGCACGTGATGATCTGGGCCGAATACGGCTACTCGGCCAACATCGCCCTCACAGACTTCCTGGCCGACGGATCGATCTTCGCCAACGGTCGCAACGGGGAGGACCTCACTCCTGAGCATGGTTGGCCGCTGCGCTACATCTGCCCGCACCTGTATGCCTGGAAGAGCGCGAAGTGGGTGCGCGCCGTGGAGTATCTGGTGGGCGATCGGCGCGGATTTTGGGAGGATCGCGGCTACCACAACCAGGGTCGTGCATGGGACGAGCAGCGGTACTCCTACCAGGAGCGGCCCGGCGACGGCCCGCCGCTGTAGGAACGGCCCGGCGACGGCCCGCCGCTGTAGGCAGCGCCCCCGGCCAACCACCCCAGCCGCCTACACGATTGTGATGGTCACGGTGCTGCCCCGCGGCAGTTCCGTTCCGGCAGCCGGATCCTGCGAATAGACCCGATCGAGTACCACGATGGGCAACTGGTTGCGGGTGGCAGGCACCAGACCGGCGGCCTGCAGCGCCGCGACCGCCTCTTGCTGGCCCATACCCACCACATCAGGCACCACCGACGGAGCCGGGCCCTTTGAGGCCACCACCGTCACTGTGTCGCCGGGAACCAGCGTGGCCCCGGCGCCTGGTTCGGTGGTGATCACGGTTCCGTTGGCGGCGGCTTCGTCGAAGTCCTGGCGGACCACGGACAGCAGACCCAGATTCGACAGCCGCAGTTGAGCATCGGCCGTGGTGAGGCCGGCCATGCTGGGCAGCACCACCGGCTCAAGGCCGAGCGAGACGATGAGGGTCAGCGGAGTGCCGGATCGTTGGGCGGTTTCGGCCGCCGGGTTGGTGCCCACCACCAGACCTTGGTCGACCTCGCCGCTGAATGCCTCCTCGGTGCCTCCGATTGTGAAGCCAGCTTCCTGCAGCGTCTCGGTGGCCACCGTCACCGTCGCGCCCTGCACATTCGGCACGGCGAACAGTTGCGGCCCACTGGAGACCACAGCGTCGATGGTCGATCCGGATCGGGCGCGGTCGCCGAGCGCAGGGTCGGTGCGGATCACCAACCCCTCGGCAACCGTCTCACTGGGTTCCCGGGCGGTTTCTTCCAGAGTCAGGTTCGCAGCGGCCATCGCAAGGTTGGCATCGGCCACACTCTGCCCGGTGACGTCGGGCACGCTGACGTAGTCGGCCGATCCGAGATACCACGCAAAGCCACCCACCACCGCGGCCAGCGCCAGCACCGTGACGACAAACAGCGTGCGGGTGCTCCGACGCGACGAGCGGATCTTCTTGTTCCTCCGGCTCGGCTGGGAACGTCCGTGCGGGATCACCGGGGCATTGGCGGCTGCGCTGGCCGCGACACCACCGCCCGCTCCGCCACCGACCCCAGCAGCACCAACACCAGCGTCAGGCCCGAGGACGGTGGTGCGGTCTGGATCGTCAGCGAGCACGGCGGTTCCGTGGTGTGGAGTCAGCACCTCGGTGAGGTCTTCTGGGACCTCGCCGTTGAAGAGCAGGGCCTCGGGGGCGATCGGCGGTGATACACCCATCACCCGATTCTGTGCCGCGGCCAGGGCGCGCTCAAATGCCCAGGCGTTCGCGAAGCGATCCTCCGGCTTCTTGGCGGTGGCGGTGAGCACCAGGTCGTCGACGTAGCCGGGGATGTCCGGGGAAACCGTGCTCGGCGCTGGCACGGCTTCATTGACATGCCGATAGGCCACCGCCAGCGGGGACTCAGCGGTGAACGGCACCCGACCGGTGAGTAGTTCGAAAAGCATCACTCCGGCCGCATAGACGTCACTGCGTTCGTCCACCGCACCCCCTTCGACCTGTTCGGGGGAAAGGTAGGCGACCGTACCGATGAGCAATCCGCGTGTCTGGGCCGACGAATCATGGCCGGTGATTGCCCGAGCCAGGCCGAAGTCAGCGACTTTGGCCACCCCATCGTCGGTGATGAGCACGTTCTCCGGCTTGATGTCCCGGTGGATATAGCCCGCCTTGTGAGCAGCGGTAAGGGCCAGCAGCACCTGATCCACCACACCCAGGGCACGAGCGGGTTCCAACGCGCCATAGGTACGGATCACATCGCGCAGGGTGTGCCCCGGCACGTACTCCATGACCAAGAACACCAGGCCGTCGTAGGCGCCCTGGTCGAACACGCCCACCACGTTGGGGTGGCTCAGCCGGGCGGCAGCCTTGGCCTCGCGTTCGAACCGAGCGACGAAGCCAGGGTCTTCAGCGAATGAACGATGCATGACCTTCAGCGCAACAACCCGATCGAGCCGGATGTCGCTTGCCAAGTACACCGTCGACATGCCGCCGCGAGCGATCTGTGACACCACCCGGTAGCGCCCGTCGATCAGCCGGCCGACGATGTCGTCGCCCTGCCCGCTGCGCCCAGCACCGCTGCGCCCAGCGTCGTCACGCCGAGCGTCGTCTCGGTTGCTGGTATCGGGCCGGGTGGTCACAACATCGGATTGTACGTTCACCCCCAGGCGTAGACCTGTCCAATCTGCCTGCACGCGATCCCAGCCCTACCCTGGTCCCGTGACTGCCAACGGCCAGCCGAGCACCGCCACGACCCCCGCCGCCGAAGTAGTGGTGGTCGGGGCCGGCCTGGCCGGAGCCCAGACTTGCGCGGAATTGCGGGCCGCCGGGTTCGCCGGTGCCATTACGCTGCTCGGAGCCGAGCCGGACCTGCCGTATGACCGACCGCCACTGTCGAAAGCAGCTGTGACCGAGACGACCGGCGACCTCGGATTCGACTTCGAAGCCCTGGATGTCGATTTCCGTCCGCACACCTGGGCAGTCGGCTTGCAGGGGGCATCCGTGGGTGTGGATGAACCGTTGCGCGTCACCACCGACGCCGGCGCCGAACTCCCAGCCGACGCACTGGTGGTGGCGACAGGTGCCGCACCGATCATCCCGCCGGGGTGGCGCACCTCCGAACGCATCCGGGTGCTGCGCACCCGGGCCGATGCACTGGCACTCGGGCAGTTGTCTGGACGGGACTGGGCAGCCAAGCCAGTTCGAATCGCTCGCTGTGCTGGGCGGTTCCTGGATCGGGCTTGAGGTGGCCTCCCGGGTGGCGGCGCAGGGTGTGCGCGTCGCGCTGGTGGAGCGTGCGGCCTGGCTGTTGCCGCTGCTGCCGCCGGAGGTGGGACGGCTGGTGCGCACCTGGTGTGACGAAGTCGGCATAGAGGTGCACCTGGGATTGCCGGTCGAGTCGGTAACGCAAGCCGAGCCGGCCGCGCGGCTTCCGCAGCCGCCCCAGCCCCGCGAGCTGCCGGTAGCGGTCCGATTCGGCGGCACCGAACTGCACACCGACGCAGCGCTGATTGCCCTCGGTGTGCGTCCTGCCACCGCTTGGTTGGCCGAATCAGGAGTCACGCTGATGCCGGGCACGCAGGCGATGCGGGTAGATCAATGGCTGCGGTCGGCTGATCCGCGAGTGCTCGGGGTGGGGGACGCGATCAGCCGATGGTCGCCCAAATACCAAGCCCTGCTGCCCGGTGGGCACTGGCAGGATGCGATGGATGCGCCCGCGGTGGCTGCTCGCTCACTGATCGCCGGCCTCACCCCAGGTGCGCCGGACCCCGAACCCTACGACGCGGTGCCCTATTTCTGGTCGGAGATGTTCGGCCGAACGCTGCAATGGACCGGCTATCTGCCCGACTACCGCACCGCCCGACTCGTGGTCCGCGGCGATCCCGAAGGCGCCTCCTGGTCGATGTCCTGGCTGGACGACGACGACCGGCTTGCAGCGCTGCTGGCGTGCGACCGCCCGCGCGATGCCGTCGCCGCCCGCAAGGCGCAGGCAGCCGCGCCGCAGGGCGCCCCGTGGGCCAACGTCGACGCGCTAAGCGACCCGGATCGCCCACTCAAGTCGTGCCTGAGCGCGGTGCGTGGACAATAGGCCCATGGCGAGTCAACGCGAGTCGATCAAGATGAGCCCGGATGAAGTGGATGACTTCCTCGCGGCGGCGAAGAACATCATCCTGGTAACCAACGGCCCGGACGGCTACCCCGATCCAGTGCCCATGTGGTTCATCCGAGGCGATGACGGTGCGTTGTGGATGCGCACCTACGGCGCCTCGCAAAAGGTCCGCAACTTGGAGCGTGATCCACGGTGTGCACTCCTTGCGGAGATGGGCGAGCGGTACGCCGAACTGCGCGGCGTGCAACTGACCGGCGAGGTCGAAATCGTCCGCGACCCAGACCAGATCTGCGGCATCGTCGCCGATCTGATGGTGAAGTACGAGGGGCTTGATCCGGCCCACCGCGACAACGCGGCTGAGGCCTACCGGCCGCGGGCCCCGAAGCAGGTCGCCATGCGCCTGGCCGACTTCCACGTGACTTCTTGGGACCATCGCAAACTCGGCGCCTCCGGCTGATGGCGAGGTTCTCCTACCTCGCCGTCCTCATCTTCGTCGTCTTCGGCTCGGTGTGGCTCGAGTTCGTGGTCCGCACACGGGTCTACCGACGCTGGCGGCGACTACTGCTTTCGGTGCTGCCGGCTGCCGCGGTATTCGTGGTGTGGGATCTCTATGCCATCAGCGAGGAGCACTGGTGGTTCGACACCGACCGCATCACCGGGGTGTACCTACCGGGGAGCCTGCCGCTCGACGAAGTGCTGTTCTTCCTCATCATTCCGATCGCGGCGGTACTCACCCTGGAGGCTGTGCGCGGGGTGAAACGCTGGCAGGTCGGCGATGAGCCGCCGGGCACAGTGGTCGACGGAATCCGCCTGGAGGACCGGTGACCTACACCCAACTCGCCGTCCTCGGGATCGTCGTTGCGGTCGTGTTCGACTTGTGGATTGCGCGTACCCGCCTGCTCACCCGCACCGCATTCTGGGTTTCGTACGCGATCATCGTCTTCTTCCAGCTGCTCACCAACGGGGTGCTCACGGGCTTTCGGATCGTGCGCTACGACGGGGAAGTCATCATCGGATCGACCACCCCGACCGACGGGCCACCACCATTCATCGGCGACGGTCGGCTGATATACGCCCCGGTCGAAGACCTCATGTTCGGTTTCGCCCTGATCGTGCTCACGCTCAGTCTGTGGGTCTGGTGGGGCCGCCGTGGTGTGCAGCGGCTGCCGTACTCAGGCCCCCCGATCAAGGGGTTCCCGGGCGCCCGGCGCCCGGAGGACCTGCCGTCACTGCACCCGCACCCGGCCGGGTCCGAAGCGGCGCCGGGCGATCCGGGCCTGCCGCCAGGCCGGTAGCGCCACCGCGAGTCGCCGACGCATCGGCACCGTCGCGCGGTGGTCGAACACCTCGTAGTCGATCTCCTCGACCGCATCGACAATCCCGCAGTACAAGATTCGGGCCGCTTCGATGCACGGCTGGCAGGACGGGTGCAGGGCGGCTATCCCCGCCCGGGAACGTTCCTCCAGCATTCGCACCCGCTGCACCTGGGCTGCCAACGCGGCCTTCACCTCAGGTGTGGCAACCCGCTGCGCCAGCACTTCCGGGGTCACACCGAACTCGGCCAGGTCGGCCAGCGGCAGGTAGATCCGACCACGGTCGAGGTCTTCGTCGACATCCCGGATGAAGTTGGCCAACTGGAACGCCACGCCCAAGTCGACCGCCCGGGCGGCGGCGTCGTCGGTGGCGGGCTCCAGGATCGGCACCATTTGCAGACCGATCACCGCCGCTGAGCCATACACGTACTCGTACAGATCGTCGTAGGTCTCGTAGCTGCCGACAGTGAGGTCCATCCGCATCGAATGCAGAAAGGCCTCGAAGTGTTCGGTTGGGATGTTCCAGCGCAGCACCGTGTCGACCACCGCGGCGGCCACCGGGTGATCGGACTCGCCGCGGGCAACATCGGCGAAGAACTGTTCGCCCAGCGCATCGAGGGCAGCCGCCTTCTCCGCCGTGGTTTGGGTGGAGCCGAGGTCGTCGACGATCTCGTCGGCGTAGCGGGCGAACCCGTACAGGGCGTGCACGAAGGGGCGTTTGGCCGCTGGCAGCAGCAACGTGGCCAAATAGTAGGTCTTGCCGTGGTCGGCGTTGAGTTCCCGGCACCGCTCATAGGACGCTCGCAGCCGTGGATCCGTGATTCCTGCTTCATCGAGTTCCCGCGCGCTCACGCGCTCATCTTGTCAGCCCATGATCCGGTTACCCTGGTGCGGTGGCGGTACTCGAGCGCGAACCCGAATCAGTGGACGTTGAGCCGCCGTCTGCCTTCGCCCTGCGCTACGTGGTCCCCGGAGTGGTGGCCTCGCTGCTCATCACGCTCGGTTCGCTTGGGGTGGGTTGGCTGCCGGTCAGTTCCTCGCTGAACTCCTGGCCGCTGGTGGAATCTTTGCGGGGGTCCAGCGCTGGCACCATCGTGTCGAAGATTTCGGTGCTGCTCGGAGTCGGATTGCTGCTGCAATCGTGGCTGGCTCTTGGGTTCGGGGTGATGCATTCGTCGTTGCGCGGCTCGCGTCGGCTGTGGGGGACGATGGCGGCCTGGGCCGCGCCGCTGCTTTTCGCCTTTCCGCTGTTCTCCCGAGACGTGTACTCCTACTTCGCCCAGGGCCTGTTGCTGCAGGAGGGCAAGGATCCCTACACCTCAGGGGTGGTGGCGATTCCTGGGTGGTTCGGCACTGGTGCCGACCCGCTATGGGGAGAATCACCGGCGCCCTACGGCCCGCTGTTTCTGATCCTGGAGCGCGGCGTCGCCGACTTCGCCGACGGCGATCCGCTGTTCGGTGCCTACGTGTTCCGACTGATGGCCGTAGCCGGTGTGGTGATGATGGCCTGGGGTGTGGTCCGGCTGGCCGAGATGCATGGCATCGACAAGTCCAAAGCGCTCTGGTTGGTGGCGTTGAATCCGCTTGTCTACATGCATTTCGTGGTCGGGATTCACAACGATGCGTTGATGGTGGGTTTGATCACCGTGGCGTTCGTGTTGGCTCTTGACCGAAGATGCGTCAGCGCGGTGGTGCTTATCGCGATGGCTGCCGCAGTCAAACCGATCGGGCTGTTGGCGCTGCCGTTCATCGGACTGATCTGGGCGGGAACTCGGGCCGGATTCCGGGCCCGGGTGATGAAGTGGGTGTATTCAGGGCTGATTGTGGTGGCCGTGTTCGCCGTGCTGAGCCTGCTCAGCCGCACCGGTTTGGGTTGGCTGGAAGCCTTGGCGACACCCGGCAAGGTGCGCACCTGGCTGTCGCCACCAACAGCGCTTGGCATGATCACAGGTCAGGTGACCAGTTGGCTTGGGATCGCCTCGGTGGACACCATGGTGGCGATCACTCGGATGATCGGTCAGGTGGCAGCGCTTGGGTTCATCGCCTGGTTGGCGCTGAAACCGGAGGGGCGTTCGGCCACCCGGGCAGCAGGTTTGGCCTTCGTTGCGGTTGTCTTCCTCGGGCCAGTCGTGCAGCCCTGGTACGTGTTGTGGTGCCTGCCGCTGCTGGTGGCCGCGGGTTTGCGTCGAAACGAGTTCCGAATTGTGCTGTTGGGCACGGCGGTGTTCACTCTGCACGCGCTGGCAACCTCAAGTTCGACCCAAGACACCTTCCTGCAACTGTCCGAGGGCATCGGATTGCTGATCGTGGCCGGCATCATCGCTGTGGTGTTGATGACCAGCCCGCGGGAACGCCGACTGCTGTTGGGCGCCCCAGGCGACCATGGGTTGCTCCCCGACAATCCGGTAGCGGCCGGAGTAGCAGCGAACCGGATCATCACCGGGCCGCTGCCGTCACCGCTAGACCAGCCCCGCCCGCCGCAGAGCCCTTGACGAATAGGCACCGTCGACGCCGGTGATCCGCTCGGCAGCCAACCGCCCGGAGATCAACACCATCGGAACGCCAACCCCAGGTTGTGTGCCCGACCCGGTGAACACCACATTGCGGCCCCACAGGTTGCCGGGGCGGAACGGACCGGTTTGGCCGAACGAGTGGGCCGCGGCGAACGGCGCTCCTCGTTCCATGCCCCGATCCGCCCAATCCTGCGGAGTGGTGAGGTGCTCGATTTCGATGCTGTCACCGAACCCGACATAACCACGCGCCTCCAGGGTGGCCACCATCTCGTCGCGGTAGCGGGGACCTTCGGAGGCCCAGTCGATTCCGGCGTCAAGGTTGGGCGTCGGGAACAGCACGTAATAGATCTGCTTGCCGTCCGGTGCCAGCGACGGATCACTGCGACTCGGGTTGGTGACCAGCAGACTCGGATCGCTCATCAGCCGACCCTCGTCAATCAACTCGGTGAACACCCCCTCCCACATGCGGCCGAAGTGGATGTTGTGGTGGGCGATCTTGGAGTATTCGGCAGTGGATCCGGCAAGGAGCAGCGCACACGAGGGGGAGTAGTTGAGTCGTCGCACCGACCACGGCTCGGTGCCGAGCAGATCACGGTAGGCCACCGGGAGGTCCGGGTTGAGCACCACCGCGTCGGCCGGAATTCGCTCACCGTCGGCGGTGATCACACCGGTGGCGCGGTCACCGTCGAGGTCGACCCGGATCACCTCGGTGTTGTAGCGGAAGTTCACTCCGTGTTTCTCCGCAGCGGCGGCCATCGCCTGCGGCACAGCATGCATACCGCCTTTGGGGAAGTAGACCCCAGCGACCGAGTCCATGTAGGCGATCACCGCATAGATGGCCAGCGCGTCGTAGGGCGATAGCCCGGCATACATCGCTTGGAAGCTGTACACCCGCTGCGTGCGTGGGTCCTGCAGGAACTGCTCGACCTTCGGCGCAAGTTTGCGGAAACCGCCGATCGCCACCAGTTTCGCCAGGTCAGGGGTGATCAAGTCCAGCGGGGAATCGATGTTGCGGTCGATGAAGTCACGCATCTCGTAGCGGTACAGCGCCGAGACGAAATCGACATAGCGGCGGTAGCCGGCGGCTTCCCCGGGTCCGATCACCCGGTTGATCTCCTCGGTCATGGCCTCGGTGTCGGAATGCACATCGAGTTGCGACCCGTCCGGGTAGAACGCCCGGTACAGGGGGCTGACCGGCTCCAAGGTGAGCCAGTCGGACATCTCCTCGTCCAAACAGTCGAAAGCGTCGGCGATGAGGTCGGGCATCGTGAGCACTGTGGGGCCGGTGTCGAATTGGTAGCCGGAATCCGCGATCACCCCGGCCCGGCCGCCGGGTACCGCCTCCCGCTCCACCACGGTGACCTCTCGGCCGGCGCCTGCCAGGCGCATAGCGGCAGACAATCCGGCGAGTCCGGCACCGACCACCACCACTCGATCCGTCGGGCCAGACACTGTGCGCGGACCCATGCCCGGCATCCATCTACGCAATGACGCCATGTCAGACCTTCCTCGATGTTGCGGCCACTACAAGTTCACTGAGTACGGCCCCGGCAGGCGGGTTGAGTTCGACCTGCGTGAGGGCTGCTAGAGCTTCGGCTGCCAACGACTCGATCATCGCCTCAACGTCGGCTAGGGCACCAGTGTCGATGATTATCTCGCGAAGCGAGTCGATGTGTTCGGCGTCCAACGTGGGATCGCCCAAGTAGGTGCGAAGCACGTGGGTTTGGCTCGGGGAGGCTGCCTCCAGCGCCTTGGCTACCAGCACCGTGCGTTTACCTTCGCGTAGGTCGTCCCCGGCCGGTTTCCCGGTCAACTCCGGATCGCCGAAGACCCCAAGCACGTCGTCGCGGAGCTGGAAGGCGGCCCCGAGCGGTAGCCCGTAGGCGGTGTAGGCGGCCAGGATCTCAGGTGGAGCGCCGGCAAGGGCCGCGCCCAGGTGCAGTGGCCGCTCGATCGTGTACTTGGCTGATTTGAAGCGCACAACCTGCATGGCGCGCTCCACCGAACCACCGCCGCGGGCCTGCTCCAGGAGGTCCAGGTATTGCCCAGCCATCAGTTCGACGCGCATTTCGTCGTAGATCGGCTTACCTCGTGCCAGCGACTCCAACGGCAGGCCGCAGCTGAGCAGCATCTGGTCTGCCCACGACAGGCACAGGTCGCCGACCAGAATCGCCGCCCCGACCCCGAACGACTCGGAGGAGCCCAGCCAGGAGTTGCCCCGGTGCAAAGCTGCGAATCGACGGTGCGCCGCGGGCAGTCCACGTCGGGTGTCTGAGCCATCCATCACGTCGTCGTGGATGAGGGCGCACGCCTGCAGGAACTCCAACGAGGCGGCCGCGTCAAGGGCTTCCGGGATATCGGCACCGCCGGCTCCGCGCCAGCCCCAGTAGCAGAAAGCGGGGCGCAGGCGCTTGCCGCCGCCAAGGAGTTCAATGACTGAATCGGAAAGCGGAGCTACGTCGGCAGAGACCTCGTCGAGCACGTCTACTTGGCCTGCAAGGAAACCCTGCAGCGACTTACTCACTCGCGTTCGCAGGTCCTCGGTGTCCAGCGGGGAGGGGTGATCGGCAGCGGGCATGGCCTCAGCCTACGGCGCACCGGAGCGGGCGGCACGCAGGCAGCCGAGGAGCGGCGTATCCTTGCGGCCATGTCGTTTTCAGTGGCCCAACACGTGGCGGGGGGAGGGAAGTCCTATTCGTTTGAGTTCTTCCCGCCCAAGACTGACGTGGGCGAGCGCAATCTATGGCACACCATCAACGATCTGGAGCAGTTGGCGCCGACCTTTGTATCGGTGACCTACGGAGCCGGTGGATCAACCCGTGATCGCACCATCCGGCTCACCGGTCGAATCGCGGGGGAAACCGACCTGCTGCCGGTCGGGCACCTCACGTGTGTGGGGTCGACGCGGGAGGAACTGGCCGAGATCATCGACTCCTACGCGGAAGCTGGAGTCCACCACATTCTGGCGCTGCGCGGTGATCCGCCCGGCGGTTTAGGGGCCCCGTGGGAATCGCACCCAGGTGGGCTGGAACACGCCGACGAACTGGTGACGCTGGTGGAGAGCCGCGGGGACTTCACCGTCGGGGTCGCGGCTTTCCCCGAAGGCCACCCGGAGGCGCCGAGTCTTGATGACGATGCGAAGGTGCTCCTTGCGAAACAGCAAGCAGGCGCGGATTTCGCCATCACCCAGTTCTTCTTCGACGCCGACGACTACTTCCGCCTGGTTCAGCGGGCCACCGCAATTGGGGTGGAGATCCCCATCCTGCCCGGCATTATGCCGGTGACCAACGTCAGCCAAATCAAGCGATTCGCGCAACTGTCCGGCGCCGAATTCCCGGCTGACCTAGCGGAGCGATTCACTGCCCTGGGCGACGATCCGGAGGCCGTGATCGACCTAGGCGTCCAAGTTGCCGCCGAAATGGGCCAGACACTGCTTGATCATGGCGCTCCGGGGCTGCACTTCTACACGCTCAACCGGTCCAACTCCACGCTGCAGGTGTTTCGGGAGTTGGGGCTCGCCGCACGCTGATGCCCGCCGTGAGCCGCGAGGAGTACCTGCGCCGGTGGTCGGAGCTGCACGGCGGGATGGACCCGGCGTCGAATCGGTTGGTGCTGTTCTGGCTATCGCTGGTGCACGGGCTGGCCCGGCCCTTCGTGGCGGTGGGCGCGTCGCCGAATGCGGTCACGACGGTGGGGCTGCTGATGGTTGACCGCTGCGGTGGCCGCGGCCGGCGCTGCCGGTGGGGCAGTCGCCGGTGGCTGGTTGCTGCTGGTGTCCGGGCTGCTCGTGCTGCTCTCCGGACTGGTGGACAACCTCGACGGCGCGGTGGCGGTGATGACGTCGCGGGTGACCAAATGGGGGTATGTCTACGACTCGGTGGTCGACCGAGTGGCCGACATGTTCTTCCTGGTGGCGCTGTGGCTGGCCGGGGCGCCAGCGTGGGTCTGCGTGCTGGCAGGCGGACTGACGTTTCTGCAGGAGTATGCCCGGGCCAGGGCCGGTGCCGCTGGGATGAGCGAGATCGGTGTGGTGAGCGTGTGGGAACGACCCAGCCGGGTGCTGGTCGTGGGGTTGTTCCTGGTGGCGGCCGGACTTTACTCCGGCTATGTGGAAGTGCTCGTCACAGTGGCAGCGGGGGTCTCGCTGGCGTTGGCAGTGGTGGGTCTGCTGCAGGTACTGATCGCGGTGCGCAAACGGATGGTGGCGATGCCGTAGGTGGTGGTGCCGTGGTTCGGAATTCCGTCGACTAGGGACGCCCACCTACGCTCGGCCGATGAGATTGGCCACGATCTCGGCACTCATGCCCACGAGGGGCAGCCCACCGCCTGGATGTGAGGATCCGCCCACGAGGTAGAGGCCCTTCACCGGCGACTGATTTGCGGGTCGCAGGAAAGCAGCCCGAGTGCCGTTCGACGAGGTGCCATAGATTGCCCCTCCCGGGGCCGCGGCCTCGTCCTCCAGATCCGCCGGAGTTCGTACCACTCGCCACAGCACTCGGTCTGCCACATCGATGCCTCGACGGGCCATCACGGCCATGAGGTGATCGGCGTACCCTTCGGCCACCCCTGGTGCCCGCCAGTCCACACATCCTGGCCCGCTTCCCTGACGCGGTGCGTTCACCAGCACGAACCATGACTCATGCTCGGCATCTGGACGCATCAGGTCGTCGTTTGGGGCGCACACGTAGATCGTTGGATCGTCCACGGGTGTGGCGTGGCGGCCGAACAGCGAGTCGAATTCGGCGTCGTAGTTGCCAGGGAACCACACGTTGTGGTGTTGCAGTCCAGGTGTGCGACCACGCACAGCAAGGAGCAGCACGAATCCGGAGAATGATGGCGTCGCCTTGGCCAGCGACTTGACTGCCGGCTTCGCCGCCGGATCATCGACCAGGGATGAGTAGATCGCTGCGGCGTCCGCGTTGGCCACCACCACGTCGGCCTCGAATCGCTGGCCGTTTGCGGTGTGTACCGCCTGGACGGCTCCGGCATCGGTGTCGATCCGGCTGACCAGCGTGTCGAAATGTACGTTGATGGATCGCTCCTGGACCCGGGCGTACAGCGCTTCGGCCAGCATCCGGATGCCACCTCCGAGGTGCCATGCCCCAAAGGTCTGCTCCACGTATGGCACGGTGACCAGGGCCGCCGGTGCTTTGCGCGGGTCCGATCCGGTGTAGGTGGCGTAGCGGTCAAGCAGGGTCACCAGCCGCGGGTCCCGCAGGTGTGACTTGCCAGCACCGCGCAGCGTCTGCCACGGTGCGACGGTTCGGATATCGGAAGCGTTGCGGGCCAGCGGAAGCAGGTCCCGCATGCCGGTGAGCGGGGATTCGAGCACCGGTCTCCTGGTGAGTCGCCAGACCTCGGCCGCGCGCCGCATGAGCCCGCGCCAGTCGTCGGCGGCGGATCCCCCGAGCGCATCACCCAACGCTGCGGCCACCGCTCCGGTGCCGGCACCGGGTAGCACCGCCCGGGCGCCATCGGCCCAGGTGTAGGCAAAGCCAGGCTCCACCGCTCGCAGGTCCACCACGTCGTCGAGTTCGGATCGGCCGGTCTTGATGAACAGATCCCGATACACCGCCGGCAAGGTCAGCAGGCTCGGACCGGTGTCGAAGACGAAGCCGTCGCGGCGGTAGCTGCCCAGTTTCCCGCCGTAGGTGCTGCTCTGCTCCAACATCGTCACCTGGTGGCCTTTGACGGAAAGCCGTGCGGCGGCGGCCATGCCGCCCATACCTGCCCCGATCACCACGACTCGTGCCACGGACCCAGCGTGCCAGAGACCACCCATCGGGCACGATGTGGCCATGTCCGAATACGCATGGGCCACCGTGCCTGCACATTCTCTGGTGCCCGACGTTCCTGGGCGAGTCGCACCGGTGCCGAGGCTGCTGGATGCCGACTCCCCGGGCGCAGCAGAACTACCCGCTGTGCCCGAGCAGGCTGCAGGCGATGATGACCCACTGGTTGTGGTGCCTGGGATCAGCACGGTGGCGGTCTACCGGCGTCACGATTTCCCCTACTCGGTGGATCACGCCTACCTTCGATCCGAGGTCGCCGAGCGGTTGGGTGCGGCCGCGAACCAACTCCCAGCGCCCTTCGGGCTCGCCGTATTTGACGGTTGGCGCGATCCGCGGCTGCAACAGTTCCTGTACGACCGCGCCTACGCCGAACCCGGCCTCCCGCAGGGCTTCGTTGCCCCGCCCACCGGAGATCCAGCCCGCCCCACACCTCACAGCACCGGGGGTACGGTCGACCTCACCCTCACCTACGAAGGTCAGCCGCTGGGACTCGGAACCGATTTCGACGAATTCACGGTGCGGGCGTTCACCCGAGCCCTGGAAAGTGATGCCTCACGTGCGGCAGGTGCTACCGGCCCAGATGCCACAAGCCCTGATGGCACCGACCAGGAGCTGAGCGTCGCGGATGCCCTGGCGCGAGACTTGCGTCGGCTGCTGTACTCGGTGATGAGCGCTCAGGGATTTGTGGTGCTAGCCCGAGAGTGGTGGCATTTCGAATACGGCACCAGGCTTTGGGCCGCGGTCACCGATGAGACCCCTCGGTATCACGCTGCGCCACGGCCACCGGACGACCCCGCCACGTGAGCCGTCCCTGCCGTCGACGACGGAACGATTCGGCCACCAGCGCCGCAAACGCCGCGATGCTCCCAGGATGGGCGAAGGCATCCGGCAGCGTTCGTTGTCGAGTTCTTCGCGCCACCGCGACCCGGCCGGCTGCGGCGGCGCAGTAGCCGGCCGCCCCGAGTATCCGGTCGGCTCGGGCGGGACCCACGAGGATCGCGGCTGCCGGCAGCAGGTACACCGCGCCCAGAAACCCAACCGCGGCCACTGCTCCGACGCCGGAGCCGAAAGCGGCCCACAGGCTCTTGGTGTAGCCACCGACGAGTTCAGCATCCGAGTCGTACATGCGGCAAGTGGCCAGATCCGTGCCGTCGGCCATACCGCCGGTGCCTCCGGCGAACTTCACCGCCCGCACTAGGCCGACATCTTCAATCACCTGATCCCGCACCGCTTCATGTCCGCCCGCGGCAGCGTAGGCACGGCGTCGAATCAGCAAGAATTGCCCGTTGCCGGTGGCGGTGCTGGGGCGTCGGCTGACAGCGGCTCGATCCAACACCAGCGTGGTCAGCCACGACCACTCCAACAGCGGCTGCACGAGCCTGCCCAGGACACCGGCAGTGAGTTGCCGCGGGTACGGGCAGATCACGTCATAGTCGGCGGCCCGCAGCATCGCCAGCGCCCGGCTGACTGCGTCCGGGGCCAGCACCACGTCGGCATCGACGAACACCAACACCTCACCCGAGGCTTCTGCTGCCAGCCGGGCGCAGGCCCATGGTTTGCCCAGCCAGCCCGGAGGTGGTTCCGAGCCGTCTGCGAGCAGTCGCAGCCGCGCATCGGCACCCAGCACGTCGCGCACCACCTCAGCGGTGCCGTCGCTGGAATTGTCATCCAGCACGATGATTTCGTCGCAGTCCTGAAGTGCCAGTGCCTGCAGGCAAGGTGCGACTCGGTGCGCCTCATCACGCAACGGCAGCAGCAGGGACACCGAGGTTTGGTCGCGCTGGCTTGCTCGTCGATTGGCTAAAGGCAATCCGGGCGGTGACGGCACCACGGCAAGGTTGCGCAGGCTATTGGCAGTGCCGGCTGCTGCGAGTCCGGCGGCTGCGCCGAGCATGACCCGCCAGGCGGTGCGCGCGCGGCTGCCGGGGCGGCCAATCTCGCCGTTCATGCCCCGCCCGCGGGGGTGCGAGTGTCCGCCTGTGCGGCGCGGGTGTCACGCAACGCGCCATACAGGTAGGGCACGGCAACTACGCCCATCACCAGTCCGCCCCACAAAGCAACGATCGGGCGGCCCAAGAAAACCGCGTTTGCGATGATTCCGCCCAGCCAAGTCCAGCCATAGAGCAGCGTCGGCACTCCCTCCGATGCTACTGACCACGGCCGCACAGCCCGATCGGTCGGCAGCAGGCTCACCGCACCAATAAGCACCAGCGATACCAGCAGCCATCCGGCGTAGTTGGCCAACGGAATCTCCGGAATACCGGGCAGCCCGCGAGCATCAGAGAGCCACACCCAGTAGTTCTCGCCCACCATTTGCGGGTCCAAGAAGACGTCCCACGCAGCCAATGCGAACGCACCGATCACCACCGCCGAGATGGTGCGGGGGCCTGCCAGCCGACGACCCACAAGCCAGGCGGGGTAGGCCATCATCGTCCATGCTGCCGGGATCAGCACCGGCACGCCGAACAGTTGCGGTTGGAGTGCGTCGGTGTATTCGTAGGCGGAGAAGGGGAAACCGGTGGAGACGCCCAGAACTTCCACCCCCAGCCCAACTCCGAGGGCGATTGCGGTGTAGCCAGCCGCCCATCGGGCGCCGCGGGTGACGGCTGCGTGACTCACCGAGGCCGCCGCGAACAGCACCACTACGACCGTGGTGTTGATGACCCGTCCTGTTCCACTGGTCAGTGGCCAGGCGATTTGGGCCAGGATCGCGGCGATCGCGAAGGCCCAGGGGATGCGCGCCGAATTCGCAGTCATGCGGCAGCCGTGGGTTCGCCCGGCGCCGATGGCAACGTCACCCCGTCGAAGCTTCCCTCGCTGCCGGTGACGGCGAATCGAGCGAACAACTCCTCGGAGTACCAGTCCAGCCGCGCAGTGTCGGTGATCGCAGCCCGGTGGGCCGCGCCGCGCTGGGCGAACTCGGTGAGCGCCCGGTTGGACTCCCACACGCTGAAGGTGCCCTGCAGGCCGATCGGAGCCTCGCCAATGCCCAGGCTCATCAGCACGCCCCGTCGGCGTCGCAAGTCGCTGGCCACCGGCGGGACGCTCGCCCAGAACCGCCGCCACAGCTGCGGTTTGATTCGTGCTCGCGTCAATGCAGCCACCGGTCCACCCCACCGGGCTGGTGGCTGATCGACTTGAAAGGGATCATGCCCAGCCCAGCTGCCCTTGCTGGACAGCGGGCGCAGGTCGATTCGGATTGACTCCGTGGCGATCCTGCCCCAGTGGCGCACCGGTGCTGACCCGCTGAACCTCTGGGCAGCCAGCACCGAATCGAACACGGTGAGCATGGCCCAGTGGCCCAGATCGGCATCCCTGGTGGTGAAGGTCGCCCCGGACCCAGTGCCGAGGAGTTTGGCGAAGTTGACGCCGTCGGTGCGGCGTACGGTCCGGCGCTGGGTCGCCATATGGGTCAGCGCCACCGGCAGGTTGCGTGCGGGCACCCGCCACACGCGCAGTTGGACCAGTGAATCACCCATGCTGAGCATCGTAGAGGTCGGCGCGGAGACTGCCGTTTGCGTAGTTCGCCTCAGCCGGCGATGGTCGAGCGGATCAGCGCGACAGTGCCTTCCGGATCGTCCCACATCGGGGCATGGCCGACTCGGGGCATCACCACCCAGCGAGAGTGGATCGGAGCCAGGTGCGACAGTTGGCAGGTCGCCGCGGGTAGGAATTGGTCGTTGTCCCCGAAGGCGATCGTCACGGGAATGTCTGCGGTGATCATTTGGGCCCGCTCAAACTTGGTCCCCACGAGTCCATCGTGGGCCTCCTCGTAACCCGATGCGAGTCGCTGGGCGGCCAAGGCCGCTCGGGCAGTGGAGTAGTCCAGCCGGTAGGGCCGGGAGAGCGCGCCCGCGAACACCAGTTCCCGCAGTTGCGGGATGAGCATCAGGAACTCGCCGAGCACACCGGTGGCCTGGGCCGCATGGCGGTTGAATTCGATGATGGGGCTGCGGTTGCGTAGCGGACGCCACAGCCCGGCCGGACACAGCCCGGTGACGGTGAGCGCCCGTCCGTCCGCTGCCAATTCCAGCGCGACCCAGCCGCCCATCGAATTGCCCACAATGTGGGCGCGTTCGATACCGAGGGCATCAAGGAACTCGCCGACGGCGAAGGCCTGCGCGCGCGGGGTGAGCGGCTCGCCGATGGGCGCTGCGTTGGAATCGCCGTGCCCCGGAAGGTCGACTGCGATGACGCGATAGTGGCGCGCCAGATCGGTGAAGATCGGGTTGAATGCACTTCTGCTGGAGCCCAGCCCGTGCAGCACCACCACGGGTGCGCCGTGTCCGAGGCTGTGAAAGGCCATCCCGGCGGCGAAGTCGGGAGCCGGGGTGGCGGGGATCCTTGAACCGTGTGGCGTCGGGGTGAGCCGATCCATCAAGGCTGTTGCCGGCTGCAACATGCTCGCCAGCAGCACATCTCGCGCGTCCATCGCTCTCCTCAGGCTACTGAGATCCCGCGGGTGGGGGTTGTCAGTGTGATCGTATCGTCGGCCAGGGTGTGCTCCTGCGCTCCGATCACGCCTAGGGGTGCGGTGACGACCACAGTGCGGCCGTCGTCGACGAGTTCGCGGGCACCGGCCAGCACCAGGATTCGCTCTTCGGCCGTCAGCCCGTCCAGGCCGGGGGCCAGCACGATGAGGTTGGCGTCGGTGCGGCGGGTCCAGGCGAGTGCAGCCAGACGCCGTTGGCTGGAGTCCGGTACGTTGTGGATTCGCCAGGACTGGGCCAGCACGGCCACGACGCGGATCAGCGGCGGGGTGGTCATACCGCCGACCGATAATGATCCCAACGCCTGCATTCGATCCAATGGGAGTCTGCCGGTGAGGGCAGCGGCAATCGCCCAGCGGCTGGCCGGGGTGGCTCCTTCGAGCAGGGTGAGAGTGCCCGGATTGATGGTGAACGTCACTGGGCCAGCCACGAGCGCGCCCAGGTCGGTGCGGACCAGGAGACCCTGCACGCGTACGCAGCCGCCCACCGCCGGACTGCCCAAGGCGGACGCACCACGGGTGGCGGGTGCACTGCGAAGGTGTGGAGCCATGCTTCTACGGTACGACGCGGCAGCGAAAACGCTAGGGTCTGAAGGTCCTTGTTCGGCGTGATTCTGATCTCACCAAACCCGTTGGAACGCAACGGGTTTAGTGTTGTGCAAGGGTGTCGCGCAAGCAGGGGATGCGGCCGTCGGTCAGGCAACGGTCGATGGGCGGCCCCCGGTGAGTCTGACCAGTTCTGGATAAGTGGTGCGAAACACGCAGTGGGGATGTCCGGCGGCGGCCCGAACGAAGGCGGCATCGACCCGGTGCAGTTTGGGCGTGCCGAGATCTGCGGCCACCCGCGCGGTATCGACGCGGTGCCCGCCGGAGGTGACAACGAGTAGTGGGGTGAGTGTGGCGTGCGTCTCGGCCTCGGGGCGGATGCCGAACACCAGTGAACTGGCGATGCAATCGGCTGTGGTGCCTAGGGCAGCGGCGGCCTCGGCTGCGGTGCGGGCGCTGTCTGGCAGGGCCACGACGGTGTCGGCGTGCCCAGCAGTGAGCAGAAGCTCACGAAAGCGGACTGCAGCCGGTGGCAGGTCGGGCTGCGGCGTTGTGGGGGTGTCAGTCATGGGTCGCAGGCTAACACCATGAATTAGTAAATATGTTCGACCAATTCGCTCGAGCGTCTTGACGAAGCCGAACTAAGGCTGTTCCACTTGATGTGTCGTACCTGTGTTCGACAATGCGTGTGTAGTCGTTGGCAGGCCAGATCAGCAGGCCAGATCAGCAGGCCAGATCAGCAGGCCAGATCGGTGGGCCATACGAGGAGGGCACATGAGCAGGAGGAGGCGAGACGCATGTGTGGTGCAACGGGAAGCCCAGCCGCACCCGAAGCATGTGATGCATCCGGCCGAGCCAGTGCGATTCCGTCGGGGAAGGCGCTGGTACCTAGTGGTCGAGGTGCTGGCCTATTGGATCGAAGCGATCCCGTGGTGGCAGCGAGGGAATGCCTCGGCCCGGGAGCAATCCCGCTCACTGGGCAGGGGGAGTTGGCCGAGCATCAGGTGTGGCGAGTGAACGCGAGAGCGGAACACAGATCAAGGCAGACGGAGTCGTCGATTGGCACGTACGACCTCGTACACGAGCCGGCGTCCGAGCAGTGGTGGCTGGTGCGGGTCTGGGACTGACTACGGGGTCTTCATCACAATCTCAAGGAGGAAACGATCATGATTGACGTGACTGCCCCGGTTCGGGTGCCGTCCGCGGCTATGGATCTACTCGCCGCCTCAGCTCGGGGGATCTCGGCTGCTGCGGTCGCCGACAATCCTCGCGAGCAGTATTCGCTGGCGCATCTGGCGGCGCTTCGGGCGGCTGCTGCAGTACTGGCGTGCAGGGGTAAGCCGACCGGTCGCCGTCGGCCGCGCAGCGCGTGGGAGTTGCTCACCGCGGTGGCGCCCGAGTTCACCGAATGGGCTGCCTTTTTCGCAGCCGGCGCAGCCAAGCGGTCTGCCGCGGAAGCTGGCCTGGGCCATGTGACACCACGTGAGGCCTCGGATCTGGTTCGGGATGCCGAGTGCTTTCTGGGGTTGGTATGCCAGGAATTGGGAGTGGCGCATCAACCCGGGCTCACTGGCCCGCTGGTGGTGGCTGCACCTTTGCAGTTGAGGCAGACGGGGTAATGGTGGATCCTTTCGTTCACCTACGTACGGTGTCCAGCTTCTCGTTGCGTCATGGCGTGTCAACGCCCGAGGAGTTGGTCAACCGCGCTGCCGAGATGGGTCAGCGAGCAATCGCGCTCACGGATCGTGATGGCCTCTACGGTGCGGTGAGGTTTGCCCAGGCATGTCGTGATGCTGGTGTCGGCACCATTCTCGGGGTGGATTTGGCTGTGGTGTCCGCGCCCGACGGCAGCGCAGCGGCCTCACGCCCACGCACTCCGGTGCGTGGCGGGGCAGCGGTGTGGGAGTCCGATTCCCGGGTGGTGGTTCTCGCCAGGGGCGGGCGAGGGTGGGCGGCTTTGTGCCGGTTGGTGTCGGCAGTTCACCTCACTGGTGAGCGGGGAAGGCCAGCAGCGACTGCGGAACTGATCGCCGAATATGTTCGCCACGGTGATCTCATCGTCACTTTCGGTGCCGACTCGGTGGCCGGGCAGGCGGTCGCCAGGCGGCGTCCGGATCTGGCGGCGGCCGAACTCCGGTGGTGGTTGAGCCGAGTCGGTCCGGCCGCAGTAAGGGTGGAAGTCGCCTCCCACCGAACCTCCGATGGCCTCGTTGGCCAGCGCGCAACCGGCCAGCGCGCAACTGGCCAGCACCCAACAGGTGGCGTGGTCCGGTCCGCGCGGGCAGCAGCCGGCCTGCTGATGGTCGCCGAACAATGCGGTGTGGCGGCGGTGCTGAGCAATGCGGTGCGCTACTCCGACGCTGCCCGTGCACCGGTGGCAGACACCCTCGATGCGATTCGACGCTTGGTGCCCCTCGACCTGCGCCACCTCGATCGTGCCAACGCCCAGGGGTATCTCAAGAACTGGGAGCAGATGCGGCCAGTGGTGGCCGAGATCGCCGCGCACGCCAACCTCGGCAGCGTCGCTGCACTTGGACGGCAACTGCTTGATGCCACCGTGGCAGTGGCTGAGGAGTGTCTGCTTGATCCGATCGCGGACGTGGGTCTGGGTGACATCCACGTGCCGGAACTTGACGTGGTGCGCCGCCGTAGTGGCCGTGGTGCTGGCGGATCCACTGCCGTGGGTGACGTGCTGGCCGGCTACGACAGCCGTCGGCGAAGCCGTGCTGTGATCGACGATGAAGCCGCCCAGGCCCACCAATTGCTGCGCAGCCGATGCGAGGCGGAACTGAATCGGCGGGGTTGGGGGCACCGCCGTGACGCCACTGATCGGCTCACAGCCGAACTCGCCACCATCGCCGACCTCGGATTCGCCGGGTATTTCCTCACCGTCGCCGAAGTCGTCGACCTGATCCGCGAGTTGGGAGTGCGGGCAGCGGCACGCGGATCAGGTGCTGGAAGTTTGGTGAACCATCTGTTGGGCATCTCCGGGGTTGATCCGCTGCGCCACGACTTACTGATGGAACGATTCCTTTCGCCCCTACGACGGTCGCTGCCCGATATCGATGTCGATGTCGAATCGGCCCGCCGCCCCGAGGTGTACGAACACATCCTGGCCCGATTCGGTGGCGACCGATGCACGTGCGTGTCGATGCGTGACACCTACCGCGTACGTCATGCGATTCGCGACGTCGGAGCCGCGCTCGGCATGCCACCAGGGGAGGTGGACACCTTCGCGAAGTCTTTCCCCCACATCAGGGCCGCCGAGGTGCGATCGGCGCTGAAAGATTTGCCTGAACTGAGCGGTTCGGGGGTCGGTCGGCTAGCAGCCGCAGGTGAGTTGGACGTTTTCCTCGATCTGGTCGAATCCCTTGACGGGCTGCCACGCCACATCGCGGTGCACCCGTGCGGGGTACTGCTCTCCGACGCCACAATGCTCGACCGCACCCCGGTGGAGGCCAGTTGGCAAGGCTTCCCGATGAGTCAGTTCGACAAGGATGAGGTGGAGGCGCTGGGCTTTCTCAAACTTGACGTACTCGGAATTCGCATGCAGTCCGCCCTCCAGCACGCGGTGGCCGAAGTACGCAGGGTCGATGACTCCGACATCGCCCTCGACGAAATCCCCCTGGATGACCCAGCCACCTTCGAACTCATCCGCTCCACCCGCACGCTGGGTTGTTTCCAGATCGAATCACCCGGGCAGCGCGAGTTGCTCGGCAAATTCGCCCCCGAAACGTTCGACGACATCATCATCGACATTTCGCTCTTCCGTCCCGGGCCGGTGAAGAGCGACATGATCACTCCCTTTCTCGCCGCTCGCCAGGGCTGGGCGGCACCGGAGTACATCCACGAAGATTTACGCCCCGCCCTCACCGAAACCTATGGCGTGGTGGTCTACCACGAGCAGGTGCTGCGCATCGTTTCGGTGATGACCGGTTGCAGTTATGCCGAAGCCGACGAGGTGCGCCGCTCGATGGGCAGCCCGGACGGCCAGCAGCAGGTGCGGGGATGGTTCTACCGGTTGGCGCACGGCAACGGCTATGACGTCGCCACCATCGAGGCGACCTGGGAGGTGTTGCGTGCGTTCGCTTCATTCGGTTTCTGCAAAGCCCACGCCGCCGCCTTCGCATTGCCCACGTATCACTCTGCGTGGCTGAAGACTCACCACCCGGCGGCGTTCTACGCCGGGGTGCTCACCCATGACCCGGGGATGTACCCCAAACGGCTCATCCTCGACGACGCACGCCACCGCGGCATCGAGGTGTTGCCGTTGGACATCAACCGCTCCGGTGGGCGGTATCACGTGGAGCGCGACGATACGACCGGTCGTTACGGCATCCGACTGGCGCTGTCAGAGGTCAAAGGGATTAGCGATGCCGAAGTGGCGAGCATCATGGCTGGTCAGCCCTACGGCGACCTGCCTGATTTCTGGGGCCGCTCCGGTGCGAGCAGATCCACGGTGGAGGGACTCATCGTCACCGGTGGGTTCGATTCGGTGTACGGCATAACGGTGGCGGCTAGCGTCGACGGTCAGCGCCGACTCACGCGCCGCGACCTGTTGTTGCAGACCGCGGACCTTGACCGCCTCAGCCGACTCGACCGGCGTCAGCGTGGCGGCAAAGGCCGCACCCGGCCCGTCGCAGGTGCTGCTGTCGGCGCGGGCGGAGGAGGCCCGACCAGGATGATCGATTCAGTCGCTGCCGCCCGACGTCAGAGTCAGGCCCCGGCGGTGCTGGGGACGCAGCCGAATGTGCAGTTGAGTTTGGACTTGGGGGAGTCGTGCGTGGTCACCACCCCGAGTGGCTTGCCCGAGATGACACCGTCGGATCGAGTGCAAGCTGAGCTTGCCATCCTTGGCCTCGACGCAAGCGCCCACCTGATCGACTTCTACGCGCCGATGCTGTCGGCGCTCGGCGCCACCCGCTCGACTGGGTTGCTCGATTGTCGGTCTGGCCAGGAGATTGTGGTGGGTGGGGTGAAGGTAGCCACCCAAACCCCACCGATCCGCACCGGCCATCGGGTGGTGTTCCTCACCCTTGACGACGGGGCCGGCCCGATCGATGCCACCTTCTTCCCAGACGCTCAAGATCCGTACGCCCAGGTGGTATTCGGATCTTGGCTGCTTATGGTGCGCGGACGGGTACGTCGCACCGGACCCAAAGGGGTGTCGCTGCGGGCCACTGGATGTTGGGACCTCACTGCGATGCACCGAGTGTGGCTGACCGACGGAGCCGCCGCGGTGGCTGGCATCATCGCGGATTCGCCGCGCCCGGCCGAACGTGGCAGGAGTGCTAGCCCAGCGGCTGGGCGGGTGTGGCAATACGCAAGCGGTTTCCGGAAGTCGCCGTATGCAGATATTCGTCCAGCCGGAGGCGATGTTGCCAACGCCCGAGGGATCACCGGGGCCGATGCGGCGACTGCCGAAGCTGCACCGGCCAAACTGTGGCATAGCAGCCATGGCAGTCCCGGACGATGAAGGCCACGATCGTGAAAGGAGGAGGACATGAGTCGCTCGCAACTCAACCGGGGTCCGAGGCTGTCGTCGGCTGACGGTGACGACACCGGCTGCACGATCTTGCACGTCGACATGGACGCCTTCTACGCCTCAGTCGAACTGCTCAGCCGACCCCACCTGCGCGGACAGCCGGTGATCGTCGGCGGGGCCGGCAACCGCGGCGTTGTGCTCTCCGCCACCTATGAGGCCCGCGAACTCGGTGTGCATTCGGCGATGCCCATGGCGCGGGCCCGCAGGCTGGCACCTACGGCTGTGGTGATCGCCCCGGATCATCGTCGCTACGCCAGAGCCAGCGAAGGGATCATGGAGATCTTCCGCAGCATCACCGATCTGGTCGAACCACTCGCTCTCGACGAGGCGTTCCTTGACGTCGCTGGCGCGCGCCGCCGGTTGGGTTCCCCCCGCCACATTGCGGAACTGGTGCGGGCCCGGATCTACGACGAGCAGGGGTTGGTCGCTTCGGTGGGTGTGGCCAGCACCAAATTCGTCGCCAAACTTGCCTCCGCCCAGGCCAAGCCCGACGGCCTGCTGCTGGTGCCAGTGGCCACCGTGGTTGCGTTCTTGCATCCGCTGCCGGTGGGGGCGCTGTGGGGAGTCGGGCAGCGTACCGAGGAGCAGTTGCACCGGCTTGGCCTCCGCACAGTGGGTGACTTGGCCAGGACGCCGGCAGCAACGCTGCAGCGTGCCCTCGGCGATGCCGCCGGTCGGCACCTGCATGAACTGGCGTGGGGCCGTGATCCGCGTGAAGTGAGCCGAGACGAACCGGATCGCAGCATCGGAGCCGAGGAGACCTTCCCAACCGATATCGACGATCCAGAGGTGGTGGCCGCGGAGGTCCTGCGCCTGAGCGAACGGGTCGCGGCCCGGCTCCGCGCCGCCGGGATGGCGGGGCGCACAGTGGTGCTGAAGGTGCGATTCGCAGACTTCAGCACCATCACCCGAAGTCGCACCCTGCCCGAGCCGGTGGACGTGGGCCAAGAGATCTTCGGCACGGCAAAGGGCCTCTTGGATGCGCTGGCGCTGCAGCGTGCACGAATCCGATTGGTGGGCGTTCGAGTCGAAAACCTGCGTGATGCTCACGGCATTCCGAGGCAGTTGTCGTTAGGGGAACGTGAACGCGGATGGCGCGAAGCTGAACAAGCCGTGGACAGGGCCACGAATCGGTACGGAAACGATGCAATCAAACCCGCCCGATTGGTAGTTCCGCGGCCCTGGGAGGATACTTAAGTGACGCCATGGTCGTGGCGTCGGTGAGGAATGTAGAGGTGCTGGCGCAACATCCGATGAGCAATTATTGGCTTCGGGTTTCGCAATCGCCGCAAACGCGCCTATCCTAGCGTTCTCAGCCGACCAACGGCCGACATCATGAATCACGACGTGGAGGTGGGCCGTGCCACTATCCGAGCACGAGCAGCGTCTGCTTGAACAAATGGAGCGGGCGCTCTACGCCGAGGACCCAAAGTTTGCCTCGACGCTGCGCCAGCCAGTTGTTCGGCAGGGGTCTCGCAAACGCATGATCCTGGGGGTACTGGTCGCAGCCGCAGGTCTCGGCCTCCTGCTCGCAGGTGTGGCCTTCAAACTCGCTCCGGTGGGGGTGCTCGGTTTCGTAGTCATGCTGGGCGGCGCAGTGCTTGCCTTCACCGGGGGCGGCTCGGCCGCAACCGATGCAACGCCGGCCGCGGCCGAGGGCAAATCCACTCCGCAGTCCGGCAGTCGCAGGGGCACCGCTTCAGAACCTGGCGGCTTCATGGGCAAGATGGAAGACCGCTGGCGTCAACGTCACGAAGGTGATCCGGAGTAGACCCGACCGCCTAGGTCGTTCTCGCTTCTTCACGCGCTCGGCAATCGCCGTCGAAGGTCCGTCCCAAGGGCCTTCCGGCGACTGTCGGGCGCGTTTTGTGTTTCCCACCTGAACTGCCTGCGCCCCTAGGTGGGGCTTCGACCCACTCAAGGGGTTGATTGTGGGGGGAAGTGGGGTAAAGTGGGGCGCACTGGAGCGGGTCTGGTGCTATGGAGGTGGTCGGTCGTGTTCCTCGGCACGCATCACCCCAAGTTGGACGACAAGGGCCGAGTCACCTTGCCAGCCAAGTTCCGCGACGAACTCTCGGAGGGAATCGTGCTCACCAAAGGTCAGGACCGCTCGCTTGTGGTCTGGCCGGTCGAGGAGTTCGCCTCCCATGCCAGTCGGATTCGGGAGGCCTCCCGCTCTGATGCCAGGGCTCGCGCCTACTCGCGGGTGTTCTTCTCCAGTGCCTTCGACCAGGTGCCGGATCGCCAAGGCCGCGTCACCATCCCGCCGGCGCTGCGCGACTATGCCCGCTTGGACCCCGATTCCGGCTGCGCGGTGGTGGGCAACCACGCCACGGTCGAAATCTGGAATGCCACAGAGTGGGAGCGCTACCTGGACTCGCAGGAACCCCAATTTGCAGATCTCTCCGAGGAGGTGGTTCCCGGACTCTTCTAGCGGTTCGTGCCGTGTGGCCCCTTCCCGCTGACCTCATGTGTCGGGGGTACTTCCCCGATCCCCGACACACTGGTGTGCACACTTCCCCGGTGCACACCAGTTGTGGTCCGCAGGCGGGATGGGACCAGACGGCATGACTGTCTCTACCACCACACAGTCCGCGCCCGACAGCATCTCCAGGAGGTGTCTCACCATGGTCGAACACGTTCCGGTGTTGCTTGAACGATGCGTCGAATTGTTGCTTCCGGCATGGGCGCATGAGCCCAATCCGGTGCTGATTGACGGCACCCTAGGCCTCGGCGGTCACACCGAGGCGATTCTGCAGGCGTCGCCTGCGGTCACCGTGCTTGGCATTGACACCGATCCGAACGCGCTGGCAAAGGCAACGGCTCGGCTCGCGCCATTCGGTGATCGCTTCATCCCAGCCCACGCCTGGTACGACCAGATGGCCGAAGTCGCCGAGCATCATGGGGTGGCGCACCGGGTGCAAGCTGTGCTGCTCGACCTCGGCGTGTCGAGTATGCAACTCGATCGTGCCGAGCGTGGATTCGCCTACTCCGTAGATGCGCCGCTGGACATGCGAATGAACCCCGAGTCTTGGCTGACTGCCGAGGAAGTTTTGGCCACCTATTCCGCACCGGACCTGGCCCGAATCCTTCGCGAGTACGGCGAGGAACGGTATGCCGGTCGGATCGCAAAGGCGATCGTGGAGACACGCGATGACGATCCGATCAGGAATAGCGCCGATCTTGTGTCGCTGCTGACCCGGGTGATCCCGGCAGCTTCCCAACGTTCCGGCGGCCACCCCGCCAAACGCACGTTCCAAGCCCTTCGGATCGAGGTCAACGACGAACTCGGAGGCCTACGGCGGGCGCTGCCCCAAGCACTGGATTTGGTCCCGATTGGAGGTCGGGTGGTGGTCATGGCGTACCAGTCGCTCGAAGATCGAATCGTAAAGAGAACTTTCACTTCGGTCTGTGAGGTGAGCGCGCCACCGGATCTTCCTGTGATTCCCGACGACTCGCGGCCTCGCTTCCGGCGGCTGACAAGGGGTGCGGAGGTAGCGTCAGCGTCGGAAATTTCAATGAATCCGAGGTCGGCATCAGTCCGGTTGAGGGCAGTCGAACGAGTGAGGGAGAATCCGTGACCGCGATGCCACACGACCCCTCGCGGCCCTTGGCAATGAGCGTCCCCACAATGCGTCGCACTTCAGCTCGAGCGGGCCATTCGGCACGTGCCGAACAGGCCCAGCGCCGCCCTAGCGGAAATCTGGCAGCGCGTGTGCTGCAGGTGCGCCCACTGGCCAAAATTGGGACAAAGACTTTCCTGCTGCTGGTGGCTGCGGCCTTGGCTCTGAGTTTGGGCCTCATGCTCGCGCTCAACACACTCATGGCACAGGGGAGTTTCCAACGTTACGAGCTGATGATGACCAAGTCCGAATTGGTCATCACCGAGCAGTCGCTGGAGGGAACCCTTGCCTCACTGGACACCCCTGCGGCCTTGGCGACCCGAGCGGAATCAATGGGGATGGTGATGAATCCGAACCCGGCCTTCATCGACCTGAGCACAGGTCAACTGCTGGGTGAGCCCGCCTTCGCTGAGCCACCGGATCCGGCCCGCGACTTCGGAACGAGTGGTGAGGTGAACCCCACCACCGACATCGGCGGCGAAATTCCCCTCGGCCTGCAACCGTTCGACTCGACGACCCTGACAGCCGGGGAGCCCACTGGATGAGCGCCACCCGCACTCCACCGCCGACTCACTCTGGGCGTGCTCAGCAGGGTTCCGGCGGGCGGCCAAAGCGAAGTATCTTCCAGCGATTTCGGACTGGTGACCTCACATATCGACGGGGCAGCCCGACCCGGCGGATGCGAGGGGTGTCGCTGGCACTGGTAATCGTGACTGTCATCTCGATGCTGAGACTGATCCAGATTCAGATCGTGGACACCGGTGCGATGGCCGAACGGGCCGAGATCGCTCGCCTTGCCAAGACCGAACTCACGGGCGAACGAGGCACCATCTACGACATCAACGGGATGCCGCTAGCACAGTCCGTTGAGTCCTACCACCTTGCTGTCGATCAGACCTTGATCGAGGATGCGCCTGCGCTCGCGAATCAGATTGCTCCGATTCTGAACCTGCCCGTGGACGAACTCCAGGCCTCGATGGCCGGCGATTCGAAGTTCGCCTATCTCGCACGATTCGTCAACCCGGAGCAAGTGGCAGCCATCCGCGAACTCGAAAACCCGGCTTTCGGCTTCGAACCGACGCAGCGCCGCGACTACCCGGGCGGAGAACTCGGGGCCAACGTCATCGGGTACGTCGGGCTGGACGGGCACGGGCTGGCAGGTGTGGAAGCCTCATACGAGGACACTTTGGCCGGCGTGGACGGGGTGCGCCGGGTGGAAGTGGCCAACGGTCGGCTGATCCCGACTGCCACCGATGAGCTTGTCGCTCCCGTGCCGGGTGATTCCATTCGGCTGACCTTGGACCGTGACTTGCAGTACCTGGCCCAAGACGCAATCAGTCGGCAGGTGTCTGCGTCACGGGCCGAAAGCGGCACCGTGATCGTGATGGAAGTCAAGACCGGCCGAATTCTGGCGATGGCGTCGGTGCCCACCGTCGATGCCAACGACCCGGGCGCAGGCAAACAGGAGGACCTGCAGAATCGAGCCGTCGTCGAAGCTTTCGAGCCGGGGTCAACGTCGAAGATCATGACCATGGCAGCAGTCATCAACGAAGGTAAGGCTGATCCGCTCACGGAATTCACGGTCAAGGACAGCATCGAACGTGGCACCAACACCTTCCGGGATCACGACCCCCATCCGACCTATGAGATGACACTCGCAGGTGTCTTGGCGAAGTCCAGCAACACCGCTTCGATCGAGGCTGCGGAACTCATCGGGGAGGAGAAGTTCCTGGAGTACCTGCGCCGATTCGGGGTCGGCACCCCCACCGGAGCCGGCTTCCCCGGCGAGGCCAGCGGGTACGTTCCGCCGCTGAAGGATTGGACTGACTCAACCTTCCCGACGCTCTCCTTCGGACAGGGACTGTCCGTGTCGGCCCTGCAGATCACCTCGATCTTCCAAACCATCGCGAACGAAGGCGTGCGAGTGCAGCCGCACATCGTGGAGGCCATCATCGAAGGCGATGGCGACGAGGTCGTCGTGGAGGACGCCGAAACCACCAAAGTTGTGGAGCCAGAAACGGCCGAGGCGGTGCTGAAGATGATGGAGGGCGTGGTGAGCGAGGATGGTACCGCCGCCAACGCTGCCATCCCTGGCTACCGCGTCGGTGGCAAGACCGGAACCGCGAACCGGATCGACGACAGTTGCGGTTGTTACCGGGGCTACACCGCCAGTTTCATCGGAGTGGCGCCGGCGGATGATCCGGAACTCGTCACGGCAGTCATCGTGCAAGACCCCAAGGGCACCTACATGGGCTCGACAAACGGAGCGCCGGTATTCCAACAAGTGATGACCGCAGCGTTGATCTCCCTCGGCATTCCGCCCACTGGTAACGACGAGCCCTTGCTACCGATCTTCGTCGACGATCAGCCGAACTCGAAATCCTGACGCCGTGGTTATCCCTTCGCCCCGGCCACAGCCGCGACCCGTAGCCCTCGCAGATCTCTTCCCGGACGCCTCCCTCGGCTCCGACCTAAGTGTCACCGGGATCGCGATGGACTCCCGCGCAGTACAGCCTGGGGACCTCTACGTCGCAGTAGCCGGCGCTAATGTGCACGGCGCAACCTTCATCGATGCAGTGGTCGAGCGCGGTGCCCGGGCGGTACTCACCGACGCGGTCGGCGCGGAGATCATCCGGCGGTCAGACCACGCCGGAGGTGTTGTGACGGTGGTGGTGCCGGATCCACGGGCCCAGGCCGGTCTCGTGGCCTCGGCAATCTACCGAAACCCCTCGTCGGAACTGATCGTCGTGGGCATCACCGGTACGAATGGCAAGACCACCATGAGTTTCCTCATCGAGGCGGTGCTGGTCGCGGCTGGGCACACCACCGGTGTCATGGGCACGACTGGGCACCGGATTGCCGATGTGAGTGTGCCCACCGAGCGCACGACGCCGGAAGCAGTCGATGTGCACGCCATCTTGGGTTACATGCGCGAGCAGGGTGCCACTGCGGTGGTCATGGAGGTGTCCTCGCATGCCATGGCGTTCGGTCGGGTCGTCGGGGTGGATTTCGATGTCGCGGTGTTCACCAACCTCACTCAAGACCACCTGGACTTCCACGGCACGATGGAAGCCTATTTCGAAGCGAAGGCTCAACTGTTCGCACTCGCTGGGCAGCGAATCATCTGTGTGGACGACGACTGGGGCTCGCAGTTGGCGCAGCGCTGGCCAGCGGCGATCACTTACGGCGTCAACAACTCCGACGCGCAGTGGCGGGCGGAATCCATCGAACCCCGCGGGCATGGCAGCGACTTCACAATGGTGACCCCAGATGGCGACACGGCAGCCGCCCACGTCGGGCTGCCCGGTCTATTCAACGTCGCCAATGCACTCGGTGCCCTGGCCACCGCTGCGGTGCTGGGCGTCGACGCCCCCACCGCGGTGGCAGGCGTCGCTGCGTGTCCCGGGGTGCCTGGGAGGATGCAGGCCGTGCCGAACGGCCGTGAGGTGCGCGCTTACGTCGACTATGCGCACACTCCGGACGCAGTCGAGCGGGCGATCAGCGCGCCCGGTGGGCGGGTGATCGCAGTCCTGGGATGCGGTGGCGATCGCGACGTCACCAAGCGTCCGCAGATGGGAGCGGCCGCGGCCCGATTGGCCGACGTCCTGATCGTGACCGACGACAATCCGCGATCCGAAGATCCGGCGGCGATCCGAGCGGCGATGATGGCAGGTGTTCAGGCTGTGCCACCTGCCGAGTGTGCCGAGGTCCACGAGATCGGCGACCGACGGGCGGCCATTCGTGCGGCGGTGGCGATGGCCGCACCCGGGGACGCGGTGCTGATACTGGGCAAAGGGCATGAGCGCGGCCAGCAAGTAGGCTCCGTCACGCACCACTTCGATGATGTTGAGGAACTCGCTTCGGCGCTGGAGGTGACCGGGAAATGATCCCAATGACGCTCCCAGAGGTGGTTGCGGCAGTCGGCGGGCAATTGCACATGCCCCACACGCCTGCAGCGGAAGACCCTGCCTCCCGGGTGATCACCGGGGTGGCGATCGACTCCCGCAAAGTGACCGCAGGGGACCTCTTCATCGCGATTGCCGGGGAACGTACCGACGGCCATGACCACGCGGCAGACGCGCTGGCCGCTGGGGCCGTGGCGGTGCTGTGTGAAAGGCCGATCCCGGTCGGACCAGCAATCGTGGTGGCAAACAGTGTGGCCGCTCTGGGACAACTCGCCACTGCGGTGTTGGGTCGGCTGCCGGAATTGGTCACGATCGGGATCACTGGATCATCTGGCAAGACGTCGACCAAAGACATGCTCGGCCAAGTGCTCGCCACCTATGGGCCGACGGTCGCTCCGCAGGGGTCGTTCAACAACGAACTGGGCCTGCCCCTGACCGTGCTCAGCTGCGATGCGGACACCCGCTATCTGGTGCTGGAAATGGGTGCCCGGGGAAAAGGTCACATCTCCTACCTATGTGGCATTGCCCCGCCTGATGTGGGTGTGGTGCTGAACGTCGGACTGGCCCACGTGGGCGAATTCGGTGGCCAGGCCGCCATTGCCGAGGCAAAGTCGGAACTCGTCACAGGGTTGAAACCCAGCGGTCTGGCAGTGCTCAACGCCGATGATCCGCTTGTGCGGGCGATGGGTTCGCGGACGCCGGCTCGAGTTGTCGAGTTTGGCGAGTCGCCGAGTGCCGCGGTGCGTTTCAGTGATGTCACGTTGGACGCCCTGGCTCGGGCATCATTCGTGTTGCACCACGACGGACATGAGGCCGAAGTGTCGCTGCAGGTTTCCGGGGAGCACATGGCTGCCAACGCGGCGGCAGCCGGAGCGGTGGCGCTGGGGCTGGGGATGCCGCTGCCGGCGGTTGCCTCCGCCTTGTCGGCGGCCATCTCGCAAAGTCGTTGGCGGATGGAGATCCGCCAGACCGACGACGGTGTCACGGTGATCAACGATGCGTACAACGCGAATCCGGAATCGATGCGGGCCGCGCTTAAGGCTCTGGTAGCCATGGGGCGTGCGTCCGGTGGGCGCACCTGGGCGGTGCTAGGGGAGATGCTCGAACTCGGTGACGCGGCGCTGACGGAGCACGATGGCATTGGGCGACTCGCGGTACGCCTCGATGTCAATCGGCTAGTGGTCGTCGGGGAAGGCGCTCGAACGCTGCACATGGGTGCCGCACACGAAGGATCGTGGGGTAACGAGTCGATGTGGGTGCCCGACATCGAAGGCGCCTTGGCCGTGCTCCGAGCCGAACTGGCCCCAGGTGATCTGGTGCTGGTCAAGGCCTCCCGAGCCGCTGGACTGGAACGGATCGCCATGGAGTTGCTAGCGGAGGACCTAGCATGATTCAAGTCGTGCTGGCGGCTGCGGTCGCGTTAGCAGTAAGCCTGCTGGGGACCCCGCTACTCATCTACATCCTGCGCCGCCATCGGCTTTCCCAGGCCATTCGAGTCTCCAAGGATGGCATCCAGTACCCAGAGCATGAGGGGAAGAAGGGCACACCCAGCATGGGTGGGCTCGCGGTGATCATCGCGGTGCTGCTGGGGTACCTCGTCGCGCACCTGGTGGTCTGGCGACCACCGACAGTCAGTGGTTTGTTGGCCATCTACCTCACCGTGGGTTTGGGTTTGGTCGGAATGGTCGACGACTACCTGAAGATCTTCAAGCAGCGCAGCACTGGTGTCCGGGCCCGCACCAAACTCGGCGGCCAGGCTTTCGTGGGCATCTCGTTCGCGATCATGGCCTTGTCGTTTCCTGACGCATACGGGCGCACGCCAGCTTCGCAGGCCATTTCTTTCGTCCGTGACACCCCCATCGTGCTGCCGCTGTTTCTAGCAGTGTTGTGGATTTGGCTGCTCATCACCGCCACCACCAATGCGGTGAACCTCACCGACGGACTAGATGGTTTGGCAGCCGGGGCCGCGGTGGCGAGCTTCGCGGCTTTCGCGCTGCTCGGGGTATGGCAGTACGGGCAGAACTGCTCCTTCACCCGATTCGAACGCTGCTACGAGGTGCGCGATCCACTCGATCTTGCCGTGTTCGCGGCGGCCTGCGCCGGCGCGTGTGTGGGATTCCTGTGGTGGAACACCTCGCCAGCGCAGATCTTCATGGGGGACACCGGCTCGCTGGCGATCGGTGGGGCGATCGCAGCGTTGGCGGTCTTCAGCCAGACCGAACTGCTGCTCATCTTCATCGGCGGGCTCTTCCTGCTCACCACCGTCTCGGTGATCCTGCAGGTGGCGTCGTTCAAGCTGACTGGCAAGCGGATTTTCCGGATGGCCCCGCTGCACCATCACTTTGAGCTCAAGGGCTGGGGAGAAGTCACCATTGTGACTCGATTCTGGATTCTCCAAGGCTTGTTCGTCGGAGCCGGACTCTCACTGTTCTACGCGGAATGGGTGCGCACATGAGCCAGCAGGACGGTCCCGGATACGGCCTCGACGTACCACCCGAATCGCTGCACGTCATCGTCACCGGACTCGGGGTTGCCGGCTATTCGGCCGCCGCGGCGCTGCTCGGGCGAGGTGGTCGCGTCACCGTGATCGACTCGTTCGACAACGACGAGTTGGCTGAGAAAGCGCGGATCCTGGAGGTGCTCGGCGCGGACGTCCGGCTGGGCGCTGGAAGTGAACTCCCTCCCGGCGACGTGCTTGTGGTGTCCACCGGCATCAAGCTGGAGTCGCCGTGGATCGCCGCTGCCCGAGAACGCGGCACGCCGATCTGGGGGGAGTTCGAACTCGCCTGGCGGCTGCGACCAGCGACCGGGGCTGCCGAGTGGCTCTACATCACCGGGACCAATGGCAAGACCACCACCACGATCATGGCGGCGTCCATGCTGGCTGCCGCCGGCCTGCGGACAGCGGCCGTGGGCAACATCGGCGTCAGCCTGATCGACGCGGTGATTCACCCAGACCCCTACGACGTGCTCGTCGTGGAGGTCGGAGCGCCACACCTGCCCTTCGTCTATTCGGTGTCGCCGCTGGCCACGGTCTGTCTGAACGTTGCTCCGGATCACGTCGACTACTTCGGTAGCTACCCGGAGTACGTGGCAGTCAAGGGCACCGCCTACGAACGCACCAAAGTTGCCTGCGTCTACAACACCGCGGACCCCGTCACCGAGCAGATGGTGCGTGACGCCGAGGTAGTCGAGGGGTGCCGTGCGATCGGAATCACTCTTGGCATCCCACGGCCCAGTCAGCTCGGGGTGGTCGAAGACCTGCTGGTGGATCGAGCTTTTGTCGCTGAACGTGCCACCTCGGCGCAGGAACTCGCTTCGGTGTCCGATGTGCGACCGCCAGCGCCGCATCAGGTCGAAAATGCGCTGGCAGCGGCAGCTTTGGTGCGTGCCTTTGGGGTGTCCTCGGGCGCGATCCGGCAGGGCCTGCGGACTTTCGAGCCAGCGCTGCACCGCATCGCCGATGTGGGGACGGTCGATGGGGTTGCGTACATCGATGACTCGAAGGCCACCAATTGGCACGCTGCTCTGACGTCTTTGCGGGCGTTTGACTCGGTGGTGTGGGTGGCTGGCGGGCAGGCCAAAGGTCAAGATTTCGATGAACTTGTGACCGCCACCGCCGACCGAATGAAGGCCGTCGTGCTCCTGGGCATCGACCGCGCGGTCATTGCAGACTCACTTGCCCGACACGCGCCGCATTTGCCGATAGTTGAGGTCCCCGACACCGACACTGGTGCGATGACATCCGTGGTACGAGCCGCCGCCGACCTCGCCACACCTGGTGACACTGTGCTGCTGGCCCCGGGGTGCGCCTCGCGGGACATGTACGTGGACTACGCCGAACGAGGTGACGCCTTCGCGCAGGCAGTCCGCGCACTCGGGGGGTCGTGACGCCGTGTCGTGGACCGACACACCGCGACTGCGCCGCCGTACCGGGGAATCCAAAGAATCCGACCGGCGCCTCGCATTCCTGGATCACCCCCTCGCGGACTACACGCTGCTGCTGATCATCACCGTGGCGTTGCTCGGCATCGGCCTGGTGATGGTGTTCAGCGCCTCGTCGGTGGATTCCATCGCCGACGGCGGTTCGATGTTCAGCCAGTTCCAGAAACAGCTGCTCGCCGCACTCCTGGGCGTGCCAGCCATGTTGTGGTTGTCTCGGAGGCCGCTGCACTTCTTTGTCCGCGCGGCGCCGCTGTTGATGACTGTCGCCTTGATCCTGCTCGTACTCGTGCTGATTCCCGGGATCGGCGTCAACGTCGGCGGCCAGCAAAACTGGATTCGCATGCCCGGTGGGTTCAACCTGCAGCCCAGCGAGATTGCCAAACTAGCCCTGGTTCTTTGGGGTGCGCGGCTGCTGAGCATGCGCTCCGGATCGTGGGACAACTGGAAAGCCGTCACCCTGCCGTTCCTGCCGATGTCGGCGCTGATCGTTCTGCTGGTGTTGCTGGAAGGCGACGTGGGTACTGCGTTGGTGTTCATACCGATGGTGGCCATGATGCTGCTGGTGGTCGGTGTGCCGCTGCGGCTGTTTGCGGTGGCGGGAACCTCGCTGCTATTGGTGATTGCCTACATGTCCGTCACTGAGGGCTACCGAATGCAGCGTTTTGCCACCTGGTTGAACCCAGAGGCCGATCCGGAAGGTGCCGGCTGGCAGGTGATTCACGGTCGGATGGCGTTGGCCACTGGCGGCTGGTGGGGTGTTGGGCTGGGGGCCAGCCGGGAGAAATGGGGGAGTCTGCCGGAGGCCCACAACGACTTCATCTTTGCCATCATCGGTGAAGAACTCGGACTCATCGGCACTTTGTTGGTGATGTTGCTGTTCCTGTTCTTCGGGCTCGTTGGCATCCGGGTCGCCCGTCGGACCCACTCGTTGTTCGTGCGTTTGGCCACCGTGGCGATGGTGGCTTGGATCGTCACCCAATCGATGATCAATATTGGGGCGGTTATCGGCACGATGCCGGTCACCGGCGTGCCGCTGCCGCTGGTCTCCTACGGGGGTACGTCACTGCTGTTCACGCTGTGCGCAATGGGTGTGCTGCTGGCGTTCGCTCGCCAGGAGCCCGCCGCCGCTGCCACGATTCGAGCACGTTCGCTGCAACGCCGTCGCATGAAGCACGTGTCCCGGGCGCAGGCTGCTGCTCGAAACACCGCCGCACAATCTGGGTCCGGCTCTGCGATGGGTAGGTCGTGATGCACGTCGTGGTGGCAGGCGGGGGAACCGCCGGGCACATTGAGCCCGCCCTGAATCTCGCCGACGCGCTAGTGGCCCACGATCCGTCGATCACGGTATCGGCGATCGGTACCAGCAAGGGCTTGGAGACCACTTTGGTCCCGGCGCGCGGCTACGAGTTAGACATCGTCGAGCCCATCCCGATGCCCCGCACCATCAACGGCCAGTTGGTGACGCTGCCAGCTCGCGTGCGCTCCTCGGTGCGTTCGGCCCGCGACGTGCTCGAGCGACGACAGGCCGACGTGGTGGTCGGTTTCGGTGGTTATGTCGCCCTGTCTGCCTACTTGGCTGCCCGCAAGCGGGTGCCGATCGTGGTCCATGAGGCGAACGCAAAAGCGGGTTTGGCCAATCGGATCGGCGCCAAGTTCACCACCTACGTAGCCGAGACCGTGCCAGGTTCGCTCCCGGGGGCGAGCGTCGTGGGTCTTCCGCTGCGGCCAGTGATCGCACACCTGGACCGCCCGGCGGAACGAGCTGCGGCCAGAGAGTTCTTCGGCCTTCCCAGCGAGCAGCCGGTGCTGTTTGTGTTCGGCGGTTCTCAGGGTGCGCGGCGGGTCAACGACACCATCGTTGCGGCAGCCGCGGAACTGTCCGAGTCCGGTGTCGCGGTGCTGCACGCGGTGGGACGCAAGAACGCAGACCAACGGCCGGTGCCAGCGCCGGCGGGATTTGTCACCGTCGACTATGTCGACCGGATGGACCTCGCCTACGCAGCTGCAGATTTGGCCCTGTGTCGAGCCGGGGCGATGACTGTTGCTGAACTCAGTGCGGTCGGGCTGCCGGCGGTGTACGTACCGTTACCGGTCGGCAACGGCGAGCAACGCCGCAATGCCGCTGGCGTGATCGATGCTGGTGGTGGCGTGGCCATTGCCGACGAAGACCTGAATGTCACTACGCTGCTGGACATAGTGGTTCCGCTTATTTCGAACTCAAACACCATCGAAACGATGTCGCGGGCAGCCACTGCACAAGGCACCCGAGGGGCCACCGAGAAGTTGGTGCAGATGACGCTGAGCGCCGCAGCCGCAGGAGGATCGAATGTCCAGCAATGACCAGCAGATCGACATGAGCACTGGGCCAGTTCACTTCATTGGGGTGGGAGGGTCCGGGATGTCCGGGATCGCCCGCATTCTGCTGGCTGAGGGGGTCATCGTCACCGGAAGTGATGCCAAGGATTCCCGGCGGCTGACGGCGCTGCGGGCGCTGGGGGCCGACATCGCAGTCGGTCATGACGCCAGCAACGTTCGCGATGACACCGCCGTTGTGGTGTGCTCGACCGCCATTGCGGACAACAATCCAGAGGTGGTGCGTGCCAACGAATTGGGCGTGCCGATTCTGCACCGGTCGGAGGCTCTGGCCAAGGTGATGGAAGGTTCGCGGGTGGTCGCAGTCACGGGCACCCACGGCAAAACCACCACCACCTCCATGTTGACCGTCGCGTTGCAGGACTGCGGAGCCGAACCGAGTTTTGCGATCGGTGGCGAACTGCACGAGACCGGCGCCTATGCCCACCGCGGTTCCGGTGACGTTTTCGTCACCGAGGCCGACGAGAGTGACGGTTCCTTCCTGCGGCTTGGCGCAATCGCCGGGATCATCACCAACGTCGAACCAGACCACTTGAACTTCTGGAACGACTTCGAAAGTCTCATCGAAGCCTTCGAGAAGTTTGTACTTGACATTGGCGAACGCGGCGGATTTGTGGTCGCCTGCGTCGACGACGAAGAAACCCGCAGCGTGATTCGGGTGGGCAAAGAAGCTGGGGTGGACGTGCGCACCTACGGCTTCTCGGAGGAGGCCGATTTCCACATCACCGTGCATGACCGCAGCGGAACGGGATGGACCTTCGATGTGGCTGTCCACGGCGTCCGCACCCCTCGGGTCACACTGCAGGTGCCGGGTGCGCATAACGTGCTCAATGCCACCGCAGCGTTGGCCACCGCAATCGGGCTGGGGTTCTCCGATGCCGATGCGGCCAAGGGTTTGGAAGCCTTCACCGGCACTCGACGCCGATTCGATTTTCGCGGCGAAGTGGGTGGGATCCGGGTATTCGACGACTTTGCCCACCACCCCACTGAGGTGGAGGCGACTTTGCGGGCAGCCCGCGAAGTCGCAGGTGAAGGACGCATCGTGATGGCATTTCAAGCCCATCACTACTACCGCACGGCCATGTTCGTCAAAGAGTTCGGCGCCGCCATGGGTCTTGCCGATGAAGTGGTGGTACTCGAAGTATTTGCCCCAGGCGAGGAACCAATTCCGGGGGCTAGTGGCCAGACCATGGCCGCCGAGGTTCCGCTCCCCGCCGAGCAGGTGCTGTTCGAACCGAGCTCACCGCTGGTCCCGGGCCACCTGGTGGATCGTGCGTCGCCAGGCGACATCATCATGACGATCGGGCAAGGCGACGTGGCACTGATGGCGCCGGCGATTCTGGATCTGCTCGAAGTTCGGGCTGAGGATCAATGACGCTGATCCAATCGCCCCCCGAACCGCACGCAGAAAAATCGGTGGGCGACGAAGCACCACCGGAGGCAACAGAGGGTGCCGCACGTGGTTGGTGGCGTGGACGGCTCGCCATCTGGATCGGTGCATTGGTGCTGCTCGTTGCCGGGGCCGCGTGGATGCTGTGGGGTTCGCCGTGGTTGCGGGTGGACACTGTGGACGTTCGGGGAGCTTCACCGGTGATGCGTGGGCCCATCGAAGCGGCCGCAGCCATCGAGCCCGGTGTGCCGATGATTCGCGTGGACACCGGCGCGGTCCAGGATCGGGTGAGTGACCTGGTGGAGGTGCAGTCAGTTCGGGTAGTCCGAGCGTGGCCGGGCACCATCGTGCTAGAGGTCCAGGAGCGGATGCCCGTGGGAGTGGTGCCAGCACCCGGTGGGGAGACCGAAGTGTTGGGCTCCGACGGAGGTTCCATGGCCACAGTGCCCACGCAACCTGCCGATTTGCCCGAGCTCCGCGCGAGCGTGCAGGACATCGGGATTCTCACCGAGGCGATGTCGCACCTGACGCGTGAGATTCTGGCTGTCACCGAGTGGGCCTCCCTTAACGACGGTCGGATCGAACTGCAACTGCGGAATGGTGCGGGCACGGTGGTCTGGGGTGCTCCTGCCGACAATGCGACCAAGGCGGACGTGCTAGCGGTGCTGCTCATTTCGGCACCCGAGGCCAGGTGGTTTGATCTGTCGTCTGCCCGGGCTCCGGTCACGGCCCTTGAGCGGCCGACTCGAGGTGCCAGCCCCTCTGCCGCGCCTGGCACCGAGGCCAACGACGCCACCGGCGGCGCTGCGGACACGTCTGTTGAGCAAGCACCAAGCACGACCAACGACCAATCGCAGGACACAACCGGCGGGCCGCTCCCGTCGACGCTGCCAGAGCCAATGCCCGCCCAGGATCCGGCACAGCCCTATGGGGAGCAATTAGCGAAGCCGGCCACGGTGCAACAATAAGTGTCAACTTGACATTGAGAGTAGGCGTCAGATTGGCCTCCTGGCTGGTGTCTTCGCCGGGATGATCTCTGCGGCCCCTCAGTCAGTAAAGATGTTGCAAAAATGTGATCCGTTTTCCAGGCTCCAGCCGCGAGGCGTCTTGCCCTATGTTGCCCGCAATGACTAGCGTGGTGGCAGGATTGACGGACCTTGAATCAAACCGTGAACTTGATGTTGAAGGTTCACGGAGCGGTTTCCAGTCCGGTTTGTGAGGTTGGCCGAACGCGCCCGGAGGGTGCCGCGTAGGCTCTGCTCACAGCGATCCTCAACGCAGACCAGTCTTCGTCGCCGGCAACGCGACAACCTCGGAAGGAACAACACGTGGCGTCTCCGCAAAACTACCTCGCCGTCATCAAAGTCGTCGGTATCGGCGGGGGCGGTGTCAACGCGGTAAACCGCATGATCGAGTCCGGTCTCAAGGGCGTCGAGTTCATCGCGATCAACACCGATGCCCAGGCATTGCTGATGAGCGACGCCGACGTGAAGCTGGACATCGGTCGCGAACTGACCAGGGGTCTCGGGGCAGGTGCCGATCCGGAGATCGGCAAGCGGGCCGCCGAAGATCACCAGCAGGAAATTGAGGAAGTCCTCAAGGGCGCAGACATGGTCTTCGTGACGGCTGGCGAAGGCGGTGGCACCGGCACCGGCGGCGCCCCTGTGGTCGCCAAGATCGCGAAGGGGATGGGTGCGCTCACCATCGGCGTCGTCACTCGACCGTTCATGTTTGAAGGCCGCCGGCGCGCCACCCAAGCTGAAAGTGGCATCGACGGGCTGCGCACCGAGGTCGACACCCTCATCGTGATCCCCAATGACCGGTTGTTGATGCTCTCGGATCGCAAGATCAGCGTGATCGACGCTTTCAAGCAGGCCGACCAGGTGCTGTACCAGGGTGTGTCGGGCATCACCGACCTCATCACTACGCCGGGTCTGATCAACCTCGACTTCGCCGACGTCAAGTCGGTTATGCACAGCGCCGGTTCGGCGCTGATGGGTATCGGCTCGGCGCGCGGTGAGAACCGTGCGATTGCCGCTGCCGAAGAGGCAATCTCCTCGCCGCTACTTGAGGCCAGCATCGAAGGCGCCCACGGCGTGCTGCTGAGCATCTCCGGCGGTAGCGACCTAGGTCTGTTCGAAATCAACGAAGCAGCCAAGTTGGTGGCGGACTCGGCTCACCCAGAAGCCAACATCATCTTTGGTGCTGTCATTGATGACACCCTCGGCGATGAGGTGCGCATCACCGTGATCGCCGCCGGCTTCGACGGCGGTCAACCGCAGCCACTGAAGCCCAAAGCCGCCCAGCAGGGTCAGGGCCGCCAGGCCGCTGGCGGCGCGTCGTCGGCCGCGCAGGCTGCCGCAGCAGCGCGCTCGGCCAGTGGTCGGCCAGGGGCCGACTCTGCTGTCCGCGAAGTCAAGTTCGACTCCGACTCCGCTGGCACGGAAGATCTCGACGTCCCCGACTTTCTGAAGTAGCGAGGCGACAGGGGCGTGACGCATTGGTACGGCCAAGTTTCTCGGTTGGAGCAGACTGGGGAACCACCCGACCGCGCTGGTCACTGGCTGTTCACGTCTAGGTTCGGCGGAACCTCCGAGGCGCCTTTTGACGACTGGAACTTGGCTGCCCACGTTGGCGACGACGAGGCGCACGTGGCGGCCAACCGTGCCCAGATAGCGAATTTGGCGGAGGTCGCCGCCGATCGCGTGGTTTTCATGCGCCAGTGCCACAGCGCCGATGTGGAGATCGTCGACTCCGGCGCGGTGGGTGAGGTGCAGGCGGTCGACGGATTGGTCACCAGCACACCGGGGTTGGTTGTGGTGGCGCTGGCCGCGGACTGTGTGCCGGTGGCCATGGTGGATGTCGAGGCTGGCGTCGTTGCGGCGGTCCACTCCGGCTGGCAGGGGATGGTCTCCGACGTCGTTGGTACGGCTTTGGTGGCGATGCAAGACCTCGGCGCGAAGCGGGAACGCATCCGAGTCGCGCTCGGGCCGGCCATTTGTGGTCCGTGCTATCCGGTGCCGCCCGAGCGTGCCCGCGAGGCGGCTGAAGCCCAGCCCGCGTGTGCTGCCACCGCACCAGACGGTCAACCCGGAATCGATGTCCGGGCCGGGCTTGTCGCCCGACTCAAGGGCGCAGGAGTGCAGGTGGAACTTGTTGGCGGGTGCACTGCCGAAGATCCCCAGTTGTTTTCCTACCGTCGCGATGGGCTCACTGGCCGCCAAGGAGTCGCCGTGTGGTGGACGCAGCGATGACCGACGGACACTTCGTTTCCGGCGAGCGAATCAGCGAACTTGATCAGGCCGTCACAGCCGCGCGGTCGGCAATTGACTGACGCAGCTCTAGCGGCCGGCCGAGCGGCGGGTTCCGTGGAGATCGTCGCGGTCACCAAGAAGTTCCCCGCCTCAGACGTGTCCGCACTTGCGGAGTTGGGCATCACCCATGTGGGGGAGAATCGGCACCAAGAGGGCGCGGCCAAGCGCATAGCTGTGCCGAACGCCAGCCTGACCTGGCACTTCGTCGGCCAGTTGCAGACCAACAAGGCTCGCGTTGTGACCGGTTTCGCCGACCAGGTGGACACGGTTGACCGGCTAGCGTTGGTGGCAGCCCTGGAGCGTGGGGCGGCATTTCACGGCCGCATCATCGATTGCCTCGTGCAGGTGAGCCTCGACCCCAACCCCGACACTTCGATGCACCGTGGCGGCTGTCTTCCCGACGATGCGCTGGCGATCGCTGCTGCCATCGACACATCGGAGCACCTAAGGCTGCGTGGCGTGATGGGGATGGCTCCACTGGACCAGAATCCACCGGAGGCCTTTGCGCTGCTGGCCCGGGTCGCGGATCAGATCCGTGCAGCGCACCCCAATGCGACCGACATTTCCGCGGGGATGAGCGGCGATTTTCCAGCTGCCATCGCAGCCGGCGCGACACACGTAAGACTAGGCACGGCGATCCTCGGGGAGCGCCCCCAAGTCGGGTAACGTGCAGGTATCTCGCAGGCCGGGTGCACGACTCCGGATCAGGCGGGACCACCGCCCCCGTTAGACATTCACGTAAGCAGTGCAGACAACGCTCCACATTCGGTGCAGGAGGAGACTTTCATGGCTGGTGCGATCCGACGGATGGCCACCTACCTCGGTCTAGTCGAGGATGACCAGTACTACACCGACCACGACGGACATCGTCCGGTCGATCGTGTGGCCGTGAACCAGCACTCGGCGGACCCTTCGGTTCATGAGGAAAAACCCAACGCGGACGTGCACCAACTGGCGCGGCCCTGGGAGCGTCCCGGCTACCGGATCGCCAGCGTTCTCCCCACCACCTACAACGACGCCCGTCGGATCGGCGAGGAGTTCCGTAGCAACGCTCCTGTGATCATGGACCTCACTTCCATGTCCGATGCTGATGCCAAGCGAATCGTCGATTTTGCCGCCGGTCTAGTATTTGGGTTACACGGCAGTATCGAGCGCATCACGCCTAAGGTCTTTCTTCTCTCGCCGGACGGTGTTGATGTCTCGGCAATCGCGCGCGAGCAAGTGAGCGGTACCGCTCACCACTCGCGCTGATTCCCCACCACCCTACGGAGATTCAGCATGAGCAGCATCGGGCAAATCATTGCGACGGTGCTTTGGCTATACATCCTGGTGTTGTTCGCACGGTTCGCCTTCGACCTCATTCAGATGCTTTCCCGGGACTGGACTCCCAAAGGACCGATCCTGATCGTTGCTGAAACGGTCTACACCCTCACTGATCCACCGCTGAACTTTCTGCGTCGCTTCATCCCCCCACTGCGACTGGGAGGGGTGGCGCTTGACCTCTCCTTCCTGGTGCTGCTCATACTGTTGCAGGTGGGCATCGCGGTTGCGTCTGCCCTCTAGCGCGCAGCAGACCGTACAGGAGTGGTGTGAGTGTCGTATTCCTCGAGATCGGCGTCAGCCGGGCCCCATCGTCGGCCGGTGACCGCCAGTGAGGTGCGGTCGGTAGTTTTCACGACCACCCGAATGCGCCTGGGCTACGACGTAGAAGAGGTCGACTCGTTCCTGGATCAGGTCGAGTGGAGCATGGAACAGATGGTCGCCGAGATCACTCGGTTGCAGCGTCAAATCGCAGATATCGACCAAGCTCACGCCGCGAGCCTGGACCAGGCCCGGATGACCGCACACAATCTGCTCCTTATGCTGGGCGGAACACCCGGCGCTTCCGGTTCCCCGAGCGTGGGTCAGCAGCCTCAACTCGTGGCCCCGCAGCCCCCGCAGATGCAACCGCGTCGAGCCGCCAACACCCCGCCACCGGTGTGGAACAACCCGAATGCGGCCCCTGCAACGATGCCGGGCGCCGGCGCTGTAATAAACGGCCCCACAGTTGGCGCGATGCCGGGCGGCGCAGCTCAACAGGCGCCCCTCGCACTTGCGCCACCTCCTAGCGGCAGGCCCGCCGCCAACCTTCCGCCGCCGCCCGGACTCGGCCAGGCAGCGGCGGGGAATCCTTGGTCGTTTCCACCGCCGCGCGGGTAGCGTAGGCGGCCATTCCAGGCGCCTGAACCTCAGTCGCTGGTGCAGACGGCTTGCGCAACCACCCTGGCCGAGGTCAGCCGGTGGCTTTCGTCAACGAAAAAGCCATGCCCAAGTCCGCCAGCGTCACGGCCGCTGCAGTCACATCGCCAGGCGCGAAACGTACTGCCAGCACCTCTTCTGCGATGCCGTCGGCGTGTTCACTGAGCACTTCGCGGGCGGCATCGCTGTCGGTCCGATAGGCCACCTCAATCCGATCGGTGACATCAAATCCGGCGCTCTTACGGGCCTCCTGCAAGGCTCGGACAACTTCCCTGACGTTGCCAAGCCGAATCAGATCTTCGGTGAGTTCCAGGTCCAGCGCAACGGTGGCCCCGTCCGTGCTGGCCACGCTCCAGCCAGCCACCGGACGCTCAGTGATGATCACCTCATCGGGGCTGAGAGTTTCGACGCCTTCCTCGGTCGACACGGTCACGGATCCTGCCGCCCGCATCGATTCGGCGACCTCGGCCGGAGCCAACTCGCCCAGCGCCGCTGCAATCACCGGCGTCCGCTTGCCGAATCGCTTTCCCAGTGCGCGGAAATTCGGCTTCACACTCACTTCAACCAAGTCGCCGGCTTCTTCGGATAGCGGCACCACCGACAGCACGTTGACCTCTTCGGTGAACTGTGCCCGCAGATCCTCGGCCATTGTGCTCCAGCGAGTGGCGGCCACAAGGGCCCTGCCCAACGGTTGCCGGGTGCGCACGCCGGACTCGGCACGAGCCGACCGGCCAAGGTCCACCAACGATCGCACGGCCGCGACATCTGCGGCCAGGGAGTCGTCAATATCCGATTCGCGCACCTGCGGCCACTGCGCGAGGTGCACCGAGTCCAGGCCAGTTTCCTCGGCGAACAGGTCGGTCCAGACTCGCTCTGTGATGAAGGGGGTGAACGGGGCCATCAGCAGCGTGACGGTGCGCAGCGCCTCGTGCAGGGTGGCTAACGCGGCCGGATCGCCCTGCCAGAAGCGGCGCCGACTCCGACGCACGTACCAGTTGGATAAGTCGTCGACGAAGCTGGTGAGCACCCGTCCTGCGACTTGGGTATCGAAGGCCTCCAGCGCCGCGGTGACTTCGCGGATCGTGCGTTGACCCTCGGAACTCACCCACCGGTCGAGCGAGGTGTACTCCAGGTCCTGGCGATCAGCGCTCGGATCCCAGCCGGCGATACGCCCGTAGAGCGATTGGAAACTGACCGTGTTCCAGTAGGTCAGCAGCACGCGGCGGACTACATCGTCGATTGCCTCGTGACTCACCCTGCGGGCCTGCCAGGGCGATCCGGAGGCCAGCATGAACCAGCGCACCGCGTCGGCGCCGTGGGCGTCCATCAACGGGATCGGTTGGAGCACGTTGCCAAGGTGCTTGCTCATCTTGCGGCCTTGGGCATCGAGGATGTGACCCAGGCACAGCACGTTGCGGTAGGACGACTGGTCGAATACCAAAGTGCCCACTGCCATCAGGGTGTAGAACCAGCCGCGGGTCTGGTCGATCGCCTCGCACACGAAATCGGCCGGGTAGCGGGACTTGAACAGTTCCACATTGCGGTGTGGGTAGCCGAATTGGGCAAACGGCATCGCACCGGAGTCGTACCAGCAGTCGATGACCTCGGGCACGCGGTGGGCGGTGTCGCCACATTGCGCGCAGGCAATCGTGACATCGTCGACGAAGGGTCGGTGCGGGTCGAGACCTTCAAGGTTGCGCCCGGCCTTGTCGGAAAGGTCTGCGAGTGATTCGACGGCCGTGATGTGCCCGGCTGGGCAGCGCCACAGCGGCAGCGGGGTGCCCCAGTAGCGGTTGCGCGACAACGCCCAGTCGATGTTGTTGGCCAGCCAGTCGCCGTAGCGGCCGTCCCGGATCGTCTCCGGGATCCAGTTCGTGCGGGCGTTCTCGCGTACCAACTCTTCCTTGATCGCGGTGGTCTTGATGTACCAGGAAGGTTGGGCGTAGTAGAGCAGCGGCGTGTGGCATCGCCAACAATGCGGGTAGTTGTGTTCGTAGTCCAGCAGCTGGAACAGCAATCCGCGGGCCTGCAGGTCGCTGACCAGAGTCTTATCGGCGTCCTTGAAGAACATCCCGCCGATAAGGGGTAGGTCAGCGTCGAAGGTGCCGTCGGCGTGGACCGGGTTGACCACCGGGAGGTCGTACCCGCGAGCCACCGCGAGGTCGTCGGCGCCGAACGCCGGAGCGATGTGCACCAGGCCGGATCCATCGTCGGTGGTGACGTAGTCGCCGAGGATCACGAAGTGCGCCCCCGGCACGTCCACAAGGTCGAAGGGGGGCCGATAGCTGTGGTGCTCCAGATCGCTGCCCGACACCGTCGCCAGCACCTCGGCATCCGGCGAGATCTTCTGCCGCAGCGCCTCGGCCACCACAAGAGTCTCATCCTCCGGAGTGCGAATCACGGCATAGTCCGCAGTGGGCGAGACCGCGACTGCGGTGTTGGACACCAACGTCCAAGGGGTGGTGGTCCACACCAGCAGCGTGAGGCCATCGAAACGGTCGAGCAGTTCACCAGAGGTCACCGGCATCCGGACGAACACCGACGGGTCGTGCACGGTTTCGTAGCCTTGAGCCAGTTCGTGGTCGCTGAGGGTGGTGCCGCAGCGCGGGCAATAAGGCGAGACGCGGTGATCTTCGACGAGCAGACCGGACTTGTGGATCTGCGCCAGCGACCACCACACGCTTTCGATGTAGTCCCCGGACATGGTCCAGTAGGCGTCGTCCATGTCCACCCAGTAGCCCATGCGCTCGGTCATCACGCCGAACTCGTCGACGTGGCGCAGCACCGATTCACGGCATTTGGCGTTGAACGCCTCAATGCCATACGCCTCGATGTCGGGCTTGCCGGAGAATCCCAACTCCTTTTCCACGGCCAGTTCCACAGGCAGGCCGTGGCAGTCCCAGCCGGCCTTGCGCGGAACATAACGGCCCTGCATGGTCTTGAAGCGTGGGAACACGTCTTTGAACACCCGGGCCTCGATGTGGTGAGTGCCGGGATTGCCGTTGGCAGTTGGTGGGCCTTCGTTGAATACCCACGGGGTGCCATCCGCGGTGGCGGCCAAACTGCGGTGGAAGGTGTTCTGCTCACGCCACTGCCGCAATACCTCCAGCTCCATCGCAGGAAGATCGATTCGAGCGGGGACAGGCCGGTACATCCCACCTCCAGGGTTGGGTTCAGCGCAAGCGAGCGGCGTGGGTGGAAAGCCCAGCCCCACACAGGTAGCCAAGAATACCGCGGAGACCGAATGCCGAATGGCGTCCCCGCCTGCCCTCTCAGGTACCCTCGGAGTTCAGCACGAACCGACCAGGCGAAGGGATGGCCGGCATGACCAGTTCGGCGACGGAGTTGTTCGATGAGGCCGAACTTGCGGCCCTACGCACCGAGTTGGAGTCGGAGGCAGCCGAATTGCGGCGAGACATCGCAGACTCAGAGTCCGATATCGCCGGCCTGATCAACGACTCGGGTGACGGTAGCGGCGACGATCTCGCCGACATCGGTTCCAAGACCCTTGAGCGCGAGCAGGACATGTTCCTGGTTGAGCAGGTCAGGGAATCGTTGCGTCAGATTGAGCACGCCATCGGTCGGATCGATGCCGGCACGTACGGCATCTGCGAAGGCTGCGGAGAGTTCATCGGGCGTGAACGGCTTGAGGTGTACCCCCGCGCCACGATGTGCATGGGCTGCAAGATTGCGCAGGGGGGCTGACATCAGCAGCGAGCCTTCGCAGCGAGCCAAGACCACCTGGCTGGTGGCCGTTGCGGCGGTGGTGGTTCTGCTGGTGGATCAACTCACCAAGGTGTGGGCGGTCGCACGGCTAGAAAATCAGCCACCGGTGGATGTCATCGACGGCGTTTTCCAGTTCACGTTTGTGCGCAACCCCGGCGCTGCCTTTTCCCTCGGTGCTGGCTCGACGCTTTTTGTCAGTCTGCTCGCTCTCGTGATCGTCGTGGTGTTGATGTATCGGGCGCGCAACCTGCGTTCTGTGTGGTGGGCCATTGCCATGGGCGGCATGATCGGCGGCGCGGTGGGAAACCTCACTGACCGGGTGTTCCGGGAGCCGGGCGGGCTGCGGGGGCACGTGGTGGACTTTCTCGCCTTGCCGTTCTGGCCGGTGTTCAACGTGGCCGACATGGCCGTGGTGGGATCCGCCATCCTGATGATCGTGTTGGCCCTGCTGGGCATCGATTTTGACGGCACTCGGCAGAAAGACGACAAGGGCACCGCAACCGGCAGCTCGACGGCGGAGTCTGCGCCGGAGGCGTCGGCGTGACGCGCAGGTATCTGCCCGTTCCGGAGTCGCTGGCTGGTGAGCGGGTGGACGTCGTGGTGGCCAGGATGCTGGGACTGTCGAGGTCGGCCGCCGCCGATCTCGTGGGGGCTGGTGCGGTGAGCGTCGAGGATCGGGTGGTGGCGAAGTCGCACCGGGTGCTCGACGGCGACGTGGTCGAGGTGGAGTTGCCAGAGCCGAAGGCGGCGTTGCTCGACGGCGATTCGGAAGAGTCCGAGGTGAAGGCCCAGCCAGTCGACGGGCTCAACGTGGTGTTCCTCGACGAGCATGTGGTGGTGGTGGACAAGCCGGTGGGGGTGGCCGCACACGCCAGCCCCGGCTGGACGGGGCCGACTGTGACTGGTGGGTTGGCTGCGCAGGGGATCGAACTGGCCCGGGTGGGCGCTGCGGAACGTGAGGGGATCGTGCACCGGCTCGATGTCGGTACGAGTGGGTTGATGGTGGTCGCCCGTTCTGAGTGGGCCTATACGAGTTTGAAGGACCAATTCCGTGACCGCACCGTGGACAAGGTCTACCACGCGCTGGTGCAGGGTCATCCGGATCCGACCAGCGGCACCATCGATGCGCCGATCGGACGCCACCCCACCGCCGACTACCGCTTCGCAGTCGTGTCCGACGGCCGGCCAAGCATCACCCACTACGACACGATTGAAGCTTTTCCCTACGCGACGCTTGTCGAGGTCCACCTGGAAACCGGCCGGACCCACCAGATTCGGGTGCACTTCGCAGCGCTGCGCCACCCCTGCTGCGGGGATCTCACCTACGGCGCCGACCCGGTGCTGGCTAAGCGACTCGGGCTGACCCGGCAGTGGTTGCATGCCAAGGAGTTGGAGTTCGAGCACCCGGGCACGGGGGAGCGGGTGCGGTTCGCCTCGGAGTACCCAGCCGACTTGGCGGCGGCGATGGACGTGATCAGCGCGCCGGTTTAAAGCCTCCTTTGCATCGTGATGCTCACACAGTCGCATCATGATGCTACTTTGGTGACATGCGAACTACCTACACTCCGGCGCCTGATGTAGAGGTAGAAATTCAGCGACTACGCCGAGAGTTGGGAATCGGAGTGAGTGAGGCGATCAACCTGCTTGCCCGGCGTGGGATGGCATCTGGCCCGAAGCCACCACAGCGCTTTCGTCAGCGCTCAACTTCGATGGGGGCCAAGATCCCAGTCGACAACATCGGCGGGGTTCTCGAGCAGTTGGACCACGACTGATGCTCCTCGACGCCAACCTGCTCCTCTACGCCGTAGATGTCGAGGCTGCGAAACATGTTGCTGCAACCGAGTGGCTAGAGGAGAAACTGTCGGGACCTTCGCGAGTCGGCCTGCCGTGGCAGACGATTGGTGCCTTCGTACGCATCGCCACCCATCCGCGCGTCTACGAGCGACCCCTCACCTCTGCTCAGGCATGGAGCTACGTCGAGGAGTGGCTGGCAGCCCCGAACGTGTGGATCCCTCCGACTGGTCCAGGCACGGCCGCCGTCTTGGGGCAATTGCTGGAGGCTCCGGACATCACCGGAAACCTGGTTCCCGATGCCCAACTCGCCGCACTGGCCATCGAGCACGGAGTTGCGGTGGCAAGCGCCGATGCGTGACTTTGCACGCTTCCCAGGGTGTCGTTGGATCAATCCGTTGCAATGAGCAAGGCGGAGGGTCGATTCAACGCGCGACTCGGGGCTATTTAGGCCGCGTCGCTGGTGTTCGCAGGCGGGTGGGCCGACGCGCCCTTCTCACGGGCCTTGTCGTAGACGTCGTGGACCATTTCGAGGACTTTGTCGGGAAACTCAAGTGGCAACATGTGGGTGCCGTGCAGCAGGTGCACCGCAGCGTGCGGGATCTTCTCGGCAAAGGCCATGATGTCCCGCGCCGAGGTCATCACGTCGAATCCGCCGGCGGCCACAGTCACCGGAACCTCGACGAATGACGGATCGATCGGTTCGTGTTTGGCCGCTGCCATGCCCAAAGTGAAATACCAGTGGAAGTCGTGCTCCAGGAACGCCTTGATCCACGGCACAGTGTGGCTGGGGTCGGAATGCGGCATCATGAACCCGGTCCAGCGGAGGACCTCCGCAAACGGGCGACCCTTGGGCACGGTGCGTGCAAGTGCGGTCAGGGGCGTTCCGAACATCCGTCCGCCGTGCACCACCCCCATTGACACGTGTCGGCGCAGCGGCTTGGGAACCATCAGGCTGGCGAATCCTGATTCAAAGGTGCCCCCCGGCACGCCGGCCAGGGCCACGATCCCGGCCACCCGGTCGGGCTCCCGCTTTGCCATCTCGAAGGCGACGTTTACCCCGATCGACCAGCCCACCACCACTGCGCGATCCCAGCCCATTTTTTCCATCAGCGCGAACGCGTCGTCCACGTGATCGGGTACCCCGATGCGTTCGGGGTCCGCAGGCTTGTCCGAGCCCAGCCCGCCACGGTGATTCCAGCCCGCGACGAAGTAGTCCGGCTCGTCGCTCAGTAGCGTCGGCCACGCCTCCGGGGGCGTGCCCAGACCGTTGGCCACCAGCAGCGGTGGCTTGTCGGTGGCGTCGTTGGTCCAGCCGACCAGGGAGGTCCCATCGTGAGCTTGGAACCGGAATCGGCGATAGTTCAGGTGCGGTTCCACGCAAACCATTGTGCGTTCCGAGCGATACCAGGCCGTGCGTGGGGTGGCGGTCGATTGGGTGCCATCGCGGAAGTCTGGGTCGCATTAGGATGGGCCCATGACCGACATGAAGCCCCGCAGCAAAGACGTCACCGATGGCCTCGAGCGCGCCGCGGCCCGCGGCATGCTCCGAGCCGTGGGTATGACCGACGCCGACTGGCCCAAGTCCCAAATCGGCATCGCCTCCAGTTGGAACGAGATCACCCCCTGCAACCTGAGCCTCGAGCGGCTGGCCAAGGCAGCCAAGGAGGGGGTGCACGCCGCCGGTGGCTTCCCGATGCAGTTCGGCACCATCAGCGTCTCGGACGGCATCTCGATGGGCCACGAGGGCATGCACTTCTCGCTGGTGAGCCGTGAGATCATCGCCGATTCGGTCGAGGCGGTGATGCAAGCTGAGCGGCTCGACGGCATGGTCACCTTCGCTGGCTGCGACAAGTCGCTCCCGGGCATGCTGATGGCTGCCGCCAGGCTCGATTTAGCCAGCGTTTTCGTGTACGCCGGGTCGATTCTGCCGGGCCGATTGGGGGACAAAGACGTCACCATCATTGATGCGTTCGAGGCCGTCGGGGCTTGCGCTCGCGGGCTCATCACCCGCGACGAAGTCGACGCGGTCGAGCGAGCCATCTGCCCAGGTGAGGGCGCCTGCGGCGGTATGTACACCGCGAACACTATGGCCAGTGCGGCAGAGGCGATGGGTATGGCTTTGCCCGGATCATCTGCCCCGCCGGCGGTGGACCGTCGCCGTGACGGCATCGCCCGGGCTTCGGGCGTCGCCGTGGTGGAGTTGATCCGACAGGGCATCACCACCCGCGACATCATCACCAAGGCTTCGCTGGAGAACGCGATCGCGGTGGTGATGGCCTTCGGCGGATCAACCAACGCGGTGCTGCACCTGCTCGCCATCGCGCATGAAGCAGACGTGGACCTCACCATGGAAGATTTCCACCGGATCGGATCGAAAGTGCCGCTACTCGCCGACGTCAAGCCGTTTGGGCGATACGTGATGAGCGACGTCGACCGGGTCGGGGGAGTCCCAGTGGTGATGCGGGCTCTGCTCGATGCTGGCCTGCTCAATGGGGACTGCATGACCGTCACCGGCAAGACGCTGGCGGAGAATCTCGCAGACTTGGACTCGCCGGATCCCGACGGCGACATCCTGCGCGCCATGAACGCCCCGCTTGATCTGCACGGTGGCATCACCGTCCTGGGCGGCTCACTCGCTCCAGAGGGCGCCGTCTGCAAGAACGCTGGTGTGCCTGTGACCACGTTCGAAGGGCGTGCGCGGGTGTTTGAACGTGAGCAGTCAGCGATGGCTGCGCTGGAGGACGGCACAATCCAGGCCGGTGACGTGGTGGTGATCCGTTGGGAGGGTCCCAAGGGCGGCCCCGGTATGCGCGAGATGCTCATGATCACCGGAGCCATCAAGGGTGCTGGCCTCGGCAAGGACGTGCTGTTGCTCACCGACGGCCGATTTTCGGGCGGCACCACTGGGCTGTGCGTGGGTCACGTCGCGCCGGAAGCCGCCGACGGTGGCCCGATTGCGCTGGTCAACGACGGTGACACGATTCGCATCGACCTTGAAGCACGAACGCTGGATCTTGACGTGCCGGCCGACGAGTTGGCCCGCCGCCGGGCCGAGTGGGAACCGCTGCCGCCGCGCTACACCCGCGGTGTGCTGGCCAAGTACTCGAAGCTCGTGGGTTCGGCGTCGCGAGGAGCGGTCTGCGACTGACGGTTCTGGGGCGCGGGGGCACTCCTCGCCCTGTGGAAAACTCCACGCGGCTCAGGATGGGTTCATGAGTTACTAGAGAAATGAATCCAGGGGGGTCATCATGTCTGTCATGGTCGCTGACGCACTGCTTACCCGGGCTGATCTCGATGCCCTACCGGACGACGGGCGTCGTCATGAGTTGCTTGACGGCGCCATTGTCGTGACGCCGTCGCCGGGGTTCGGGCATCAAGATGTGCTTGGTGCTCTGTTCGTCCAACTCCGTCAGGTGATCGGGGGCTCGGACCTCGTGGTGTTCACAGGCCCCTTTGACGTGGTGCTTGCCGAACACACGGTGGTGGTCCCGGACATCCTGGCGGCGCGGCGGGAGCAGTTCACGGCTAAGGATCTGCCTGGTGCGCCGCTGTTGGTGGTGGAGGTGCGTTCGCGGAGCACAGCAACAGTTGATGCGGTGATCAAGCGAGATCTGTATGAGAAGGCAGGGGTGGCGTCGTATTGGCTGGTGGATCCGGCGGGCCCATCGATCACGGTGTTGGAGCTGGCGGACGGGCGGTATCAGGAGGTGGCGCGCGCCCAGGGCGACGAGTCCATCGAGGTCACGGCGCCGGTGCCGATGCGTCTGACCCCGGCCGACTGGTTGCGCGGCTCGTGATCGCGGGGGCACTTGAAGCATCACGGGAGCACCAGCCTCGAGCACTTCGGCCCCCCGCGAATGCGCTCTGTGTGCCCGCGCGCTACCCTAGGCAACGTGATCACGGTAGTACTTTCCTCGCGCATCGGCTAAACCCAAGCCGCTGCGCGAACCCCTCCACCCCACGCGGGGCGAGGGGTTTTTTAATGGCCACGCCCGCATGAACATCAACCGCACCATCGACAAGCAATGAGGATCAGATGACAGCCTCCGACAACGCGATGACCGGCGCAGCAAGCCTCGTCCAGGCTTTGGAGAAGGTCGGCGTAGACACCGTATTCGGCATTCCCGGCGGTGCGATCCTTCCGGCCTATGACCCGATGATGGACTCGTCGAAGATTCGCCACATCCTGGTCCGCCACGAACAGGGCGCAGGCCACGCCGCGGAGGGCTACGCGTCCGCCACCGGACGGGTCGGGGTGTGCATGGCCACCTCCGGTCCGGGCGCCACGAACCTCGTCACGCCGCTGGCCGATGCCCACATGGATTCGGTTCCGATCGTTGCGATCACCGGCCAGGTTCCGAGCATGGCGATCGGCACCGATGCCTTCCAAGAGGCCGACATCTCCGGGATCACCCAGCCGATCACCAAACACAACTTCCTGGTCACCGACCCGGCCGACATCCCACGGGCGATCAAGGAAGCCTTCCACCTCGCCGAGACCGGCCGACCCGGACCAGTGTTGGTGGACATCAGCAAAGACGCGCTGCAAAGCACGACTGAGTTCAACTGGCCCAAGGGCATCGACATGCCCGGCTACAAGCCAACTGTGAAGCCGCATTCCCGCCAGATTCGCGACGCGGCTCGGCTAATGATCGAATCGCGAAAGCCGGTGCTGTACATCGGCGGCGGCGTTATCCGCTCGCGTGGTGCTGCCCAGCTCTACCAACTTGCCGAGATGACCGGGATCCCAGTGGTCACCACGCTCATGGCCCGAGGTGCCTTCCCGGACAGCCACCGGCTGAACCTCGGGATGCCCGGCATGCACGGGACCGTCCCGGCGGTCGCGGCGCTGCAGATGGCCGACCTGCTGATCGCTATCGGCACCCGATTCGACGATCGCGTCACCGGAAAGCTCAGCTCGTTCGCGCCGAACGCGAAGGTCATCCACGCCGACATCGATCCCGCCGAAGTGGGCAAGAACCGGCGGGTGGATGTGCCGATTGTCGGCGACGCCCGCCTGGTGATGGCCGCTCTGATCGATGTCTTGGCCGCGGAACACGAGGCAGGTCGGATTGGTGACTACGTCGAGTGGTGGCGCACTCTGGAGGATCTCCAAGAGCGATTCCCGCTGGGGTATGACCTGCCGGATGACGGCACGCTTTCGCCGCAATACGTGATTGAGCGGCTCGGCCAGATCAGCGGTCCGGAAGCGCTGTACGCCGCCGGTGTGGGTCAACACCAGATGTGGGCAGCACAGTTCATCGAATACGAAAACCCCGGCACCTGGCTGAACTCGGGCGGGTTGGGCACCATGGGCTATTCGGTGCCCGCCGCGATGGGTGCCAAAGTCGGCCGTCCGGACGCTACCGTCTGGGCGATCGACGGTGACGGTTGCTTCCAGATGACCAACCAGGAGTTGGCCACCTGCACGATCAACAACATCCCGATCAAGGTCGCGATCATCAACAACTCGTCGCTGGGCATGGTGCGCCAATGGCAGACACTGTTCTACAACCAGCGTTACTCGAATACCGACCTGCACAGCCACAACTTCCCCGATTTCGTGAAGCTAGCGGACGCCTACGGCTGCTACGGCTTCCACGTGGACTCCCCAGAGCAAGTCGACGGAACAATCGAGAAGGCGCTCAGCCTCAATGACGCGCCGGTCGTGATCGACTTCCGGGTGCATCGGGACGCAATGGTGTGGCCGATGGTGCCCGCAGGCACCAGCAACGACGAGATCACCATGGCCCGCGACCTCGCGCCGGCCTGGGACCGGATGGAGTAGGAGACAACCATGACCACCACCACCCTGAGCGTCCTCGTCGAGAACAAGCCCGGCGTGCTGGCCCGGATCTCCGGGCTTTTCAGCCGACGCGGATTCAACATCGAGTCACTGGCCGTCGGTCCCACCGAAGACCCGGACATCTCGCGCATGACCATCGTCGTCACAGTTGATTCGCTGCCGTTGGAGCAGGTGACCAAGCAGCTCAACAAGTTGATCAACGTGATCAAGATTGTCGAGTTGGACTCGTCGAGTTCGGTACAGCGCGAATTGGTATTCGTGAAAGTTCGAGCCAGCGCAACTACCCGATCCGATGTGCTCGAGATCGCGCAGATGTTCCGTGCCCGGATCGTCGACGTCGCGACTGAGTCGCTCACCATCGAGTCGACCGGCACCCGAGACAAACTGGACGCCCTCTTGGAGATGCTCGCTCCACATGGCATCGCCGAACTCGCACAGTCGGGCATAGTCGCGGTGGCACGTGGCAGCCGCAGCATCACCGACCGTAGCGCGTCCCGTCAGATCGCGTAGGGACCGCTCGCAGGCGAGCCAGTCGCAGCTGGACCACGATCCCCATCGCGGCGCTGTTCGGCGACATCGTTGGCAGCCGCGCCTGCTGCTCGCAGATGCCGTTGACATCGCTGTCGCGGCTGACGTATACGCTACCGATGAAGTCTGACCTCACCCCTTTGACGCAGGAGTATTTCCGTGGCCGAACTGTTCTACGACGACGATGCCGACCTAGCCTTGATCCAATCCAAGAAGGTGGCCGTGCTCGGCTACGGATCACAGGGACACGCCCACGCACTGAGTCTGCGCGACTCCGGGGTGGACGTGAGAGTGGGTCTTGCGCCGGGTTCGAAGAGTCGCGCCAAAGCCGAGGCTGAGGGCCTGCCCGTCACAGACCCAGCCACCGCCTGTGCCGAGGCCGACGTCATCGTGGTGCTGGTGCCGGATCCCGCTCAGCGCGGCCTGTACGCGGAGGCCATCGAGTCGAACCTCACCGCCGGCAAGGCGCTGCTGTTCGCCCACGGTTTCAACATCCGCTTCGGCTACATCACCCCGCCGGCCGACGTCGACGTCATCATGGTGGCGCCGAAGGGCCCCGGCCACCTGGTGCGCCGCGAGTACGCCGCTGGCCGCGGTGTGCCGGCGATCATCGCCGTCGAACAGGACGCCACCGGCGAAGCCTGGGACCTGGCCCTGTCGTACGCCAAGGGCATTGGTGCGCTGCGCGCCGGCGGCATCAAGACCACTTTCACCGAAGAAACCGAGACTGACCTCTTCGGCGAGCAGGCAGTGCTCTGTGGCGGCGCCTCGCAGTTGGTGATGTACGGCTTCGAAACGTTGGTCGAGGCTGGCTACCAACCCGAGGTTGCCTACTTCGAGTGCCTCCACGAGCTCAAGCTGATCGTCGACCTGATGTACGAAGGCGGCATCGCCAAGCAGCGCTGGAGCGTCTCGGACACCGCTGAGTACGGCGACTACGTGTCCGGCCCGCGAGTGATCGACCCGAGTGTGAAAGAGAACATGCGGGCAGTGCTTGCGGACATCCAAAACGGCGTCTTCGCAGAGCGTTTCATCGCCGACCAGGACGCTGGCGCACCGGAGTTCCAAGCCCTGCGCGGCAAGGCCGAATCCCACCCGATCGAGGAGACCGGCCGCGAACTGCGCAAACTCATGAGTTGGGTCGACTCCGGTGACGACGACTACGTCGAAGGCACCGCCGCGCGCTGACCGAAGGGGTCGGTCCCGTGAACCGTCTGCCGCCGCTGCCAACCGCGGGTGGCGTTGGGGCCATCGCTGCCTGGGTCAACGAGCATCTGGCTGACTTATGCTGCGACACAGTGGCACCCAGTGCCACTGTGCGCGGTGGCCAGACCGCTGCCGACGCCGCGCTGGCTCGATTCGACGTGACGGGCTATGCGGCCCGTCGCAACGAGGTGGCACCTCCACGGCGCCGCGGGGCGTCCGGTTTGAGTCCGTTCATCCGGCATGGGCTGATCACCCTGCCCGAGGTGTGGCAGCACGTTGCCGGTGGCCCGCCCAGAGATGTGGCCAAGTTCCGCGACGAACTGTTGTGGCAGGAATACGCCCGCCACGTCTACGCCAGACTCGGCTCAGACAACCGCAAGCCGTTGCGGTTCCGTCCACCGCGAAGCAGCGAGCCGCCGGCAGCCGCTGGGCTTGATCCGGCCATGGCGTGTGTGGCGATGGTCACTGCGGAGTTGGAAGCCGACGGTTGGTTGGTCAACCAAACCCGGATGTGGTTCGCCTCGCACTGGACCGTGCGTCTGGGATGGGACTGGCGCGACGGTGAGGACTACTTTTTCAGCCACTTGCTTGACGGATCACGGGCGGCCAACCGCCTGGGGTGGCAGTGGACCATCGGGGCGGGCACCGGCAAGCCCTACGGTTTCTCGCAGTGGCAGGTACGCAAGCGGGCTCCGGGGGTGTGCGAATCGTGCGCGCTCGTGCGTCAATGCCCGATCTCTGACTGGCCGGATTCCGAGAAGTTGCAGCCGGTGGAGGATCCGGATCCACGGGTGCGCCACGATCCAGACCCGCAGGCCACCGCAGGGCCGGCAGCTCCGGAGATCACCGGTGATCCGCAGTTGGTGTGGATCACCGCCGAATCGCTGGGCATGGATGATCCTGCCCTTGCGGCGCATCCGGACCTACCCGTGGAATTCATCTTTGATGAGGCCCTTTTGGCGCGGGTGCGCCTGAGTAGCAAGCGCCTGGTATTCCTCGCCGAGTGCCTCGCCGAGTTGGCCGCGGAACGCGAACTAGTCGTGTGGCGGGGGAGTCCGCCCGCGGTCCTGGCAGGACGCGCGGTGGCGAGTACTTTCACCCCGGTGCCGGGGTGGCGCCGCTTCCGGCAAGTGGTGGCGCCGGTCGCGGTGTACCCGTGGCCATGGCTTTCCCGCCCGAATGCTGGATCGCTGACCTCCTTCAGCGCCTGGCGCCGACGCAAAATCGACTAGGAATCGCATATTCGACTGGGAATCCCGGTCGATTATGCGTGTTTTGGTCGATTTTGCAGCGGGCCGCCCGGTCGCGGTGGTCGATTTTGCGGCGGGCCGCTCGGTCGCGGTGGTGGCCAATCTCACCCTGCGTTGGGATCAACGCGATCCCAACCGCCGATACACTGGTGGAGTCAAAACCACCCCATTGGAGCCCTACGTGTCGAAGCCCGTCGTCCTGATCGCCGAAGAACTCTCCCCAGCCACCATCTCCGCTCTCGGGCCCGACTTCGAAATCCGTCATTGTGACGGCTCTGACCGGGCGGAATTGTTCCCGCCATCGCCGACGTCGACGCAATCTTGATTCGATCGGCCACCAAGGTGGACGCTGAGGCTCTCGCGGCGGCAAAGAACCTCAAGGTCGTCGCACGAGCCGGTGTCGGGCCTCGACAACGTCGACGTGTCGGCGGCAACCCAACGCGGGCGTCATGGTGGTCAACGCACCGACTTCGAACATCGTCAGTGCGGCTGAATTGGCTGTAGGCCTTTTGCTCGCCAGCGCGCGCAACATCAGCCCGGCACATGCTGCTCTACGCCAACGGCGAATGGAAGCGATCCAAATACTCCGGAGTTGAGCTTGCCGACAAGACAGTCGGAGTGGTGGGTCTTGGGCGGATCGGCCTGCTCGTGGCGCAGCGGTTCAGCGCCTTCGGCGTCAAACTGATCGCCTACGACCCCTTCGTGCGGCCCGACCCGTGCGGCCCAGCTGGGTGTGCGGATGGTCGAACTCGACGATCTGCTCGCCGAAAGTGACTTCATCACCGTCCACTTGCCCAAGAACAAAGACACCCTCGGCCTCATCGGCGACGAGGCACTGCACAAGGTGAAGCCGACCGTGCACATTGTGAACGCCGCACGTGGCGGCATCGTCGACGAGCAGGCGCTGTTCGACGCCCTTGTGGACGGTCGGGTGGCCGGTGCCGGTTTGGACGTGTACGCCAAAGAGCCATGCACAGACTCACCCCTGTTCACGCTGGACAATGTTGTTGCCACACCGCACCTGGGCGCATCGACCGATGAAGCCCAGGAGAAGGCGGGTGTGGCGGTTGCCCGTTCGGTCCGCCAAGCGCTGGCCGGTCAGTTGGTGCCGGACGCGGTCAACGTGCGCGGTGGCGTGATTGCCGAGCCCGTGCGCCCCTACTTGGAACTCACCGAACACCTGGGCCTGCTGGCCACAGCGCTGGCCCCAGCGCCGGTGTCTCGGGTGGATGTTGAGGTGCTCGGAGAACTCGCGGAGTTCGACGTGAGCATCCTTGAACTAGCCGCACTCAAGGGCATGTTCTCGGTCGTCATCGACGAACCCGTCAGCTATGTCAACGCTCCGGTACTCGCAGGTGATCGGGGTGTGCAGACCTCCCTCACCACCGAAGGTGAGTACGACGATCACCGAGCTCTGGTGAAGGTGACCGTTTCCTGCTCCGACGGCTGCAGGTTGTCCGTTGCGGGCACGGTCGCGGGATTGCGAGACGAACCGAAACTGGTCGAGATCGATGATGCCGCGGTTGACGTTCCGGTGAGCGACCACATGCTGGTATTCCGCTACGCAGACAAGCCTGGCGTGGTGGGTACAGTCGGTGGCGGCCTCGGCGAAGCTGGCGTCAACATCGCGAACATGCAGGTCAGCCGCACCGACGATGCTGTCACCATGGTGCTGAGTGTGGACACCAGCGTCGATGACGGTGTTGTCGACCTCATTGCTGCCAGCATCGGTGCGACTATCGCCCGCGCGGTGGACCTCGGCGAAGAATAGCCACCAGTGGCCAGCGCGAGTGTGGCAATAAGGCCCACCCGAACCAATTGACCATCATGGGGTCACAACACGTAACCGGTGAGCAACTCGCGCTGCTCGCGATGCAGGCCGAGGTGCCTGATGAGGTCAGCGAACACGTGCGCTCCTGCCCCGAGTGCCACACCGACCTCTCCATTGTGCGATCCCTGCTCATGGCCGATGGGGCCGAGCACGTCGCAGCAGGCGACACTCCTGATGAACCAGACGACACAGTCCTGCCCCCGCAGTTCAGGACCGCGATGGCCGACACCGCCGATGGACACGATGACCACGATCATCGATCCGACAAGCGCGACGCGCCCTCGCAGTCACCAACTCGGCAAACAGATTCTGGAGCAGCCGAGTCAGGACCGACCTACAACCCGCTGCTGGCCTCGATGGTCATCGTCGTCACAGCGGCACTCGTGATCGCTGGGGTACTGTTGTTGAGATGAGTGATTCGACAGTTGCCAGTGTGAGCCCGCGGCCGGCGACGTATCTGATGTTGGCCACCTACGTGGTCGGCGCTGTCGGGATCTTCATCGGATTCGGCGAACTGAACCAGGATCCGCCCTCACTGTCCATCGGTGCGCTGCTCGCCGTCGGTGCGGCGGGTCTGCTGTCCTTCGTGCGGCACTCCATCTTTCACGCCTCGGATGCGGCACGGATGGGTTGGGGGATCGGTGTCAAGAACAACTTCCAGATTGAGGTGGGTTTGGCCAATCTCGCCTGGGGTGTGGTGGCGATCCTGGCCGTGCTCTTCTCCTGGGGCCTCGCAGTCGAGGCCGCGACCTTCCTGGTGTTCGGCAGCTACTTGGCAAGCGTTGCGGTGATGCTGCTGGCTACCCCGGCCCCGGAGCGCACCCGGCCCTGGAGCCAGGTCGCGGGAATGGGGACCTTTGCTGTTGTGCTGTTGTGGTTGGGATTCGCCGGGATGGCTGCCGCCTGACGTAGGTTTGCGGTACCCGTGATGACCGCACTACGTGGAAGTCGTGCCATCCACTGAATGCGGCCACATTGCGACCCCCGGCGTCGACCCCCGGCGTCGACGGTCGTCGACACCATCGAGGCCTCCAAACCGAAATGTCCGGAATCGCGGCTAGGCCAGCCCTGTCCGAGGTTGGCTTGGCCAGGTGACGAGGGTGCGCGGTTCCGGCACCGACGGGTCATCAAGGTACTCCTCCCAGGGCGCACCGATTGCTTCCCAACCCTGCTCCGACATCCACTGCTCGGCGGCTTCGTAGGCGGCGCCGACCTCGTCGTAAGACCCGCGGTGGAGCACCTGGATGGCAGAGCCGCCAGGGTGTTCCGAGGCTTCCACCCGCCCTGTCGGCTGCACCGGGGAGCCCGTTGCGAAGCCAGCCTCGAGTTCAAAGACCCCATCGGCCGGCGGGGAGTAGCAGCCGTAGGGCATGCCGGTCGGCTGCACGCCCTGGGCAATAAGCACCCGCATCACTTCCCCAAAAGCCGACCCGAGGAAGTCCGGAATCTCCGCCTCTGGAGTGGTCCCCCGGACAACTGCCGTGGGGGTCGCCGTCAACTCGACTTGCACAATCTCATATTCCATAGGCTCACCGTGGCAGACCACGGGCCGGGGCCGCTACCCCAGGCCCGTGGCGGTGCTACCGGCGGTTCACTCCGCGCGCAGGGCTCGGTTGGCCGCACTGATCACGGCCCGCAGGCTCGCCGTCACGATCGACGACGAAATCCCCACTCCCCACAGCAGCGTCCCGTCGACCGCGCACTCCAAGTAACTTGCGGCCTTGGCGTCGCCACCGGCGGACAGGGCGTGTTCAGCGTAGTCAAGCACGCGGACGTCCACTCCGTGCACGGACAGCGCGTTGCAGAAGGCCGCGATCGGGCCGTTGCCGTCGCCGGTCAGCGTAATCGCGGAGTCGCCGTCGAGTACTCGGGCCACCACATGGCTTTCGCCTTCGGAGACGCTCGACAGTTCGTAGTCGAGCAGTTTGAATCGGCCCCAGCGGCGTGGACCGTCCGGTAGATATTCATCGCCGAAGATGTCGCGCATCTGCTCCGGTGTGACCTCGCCACCGGCGTCGTCGGTGACGTGTTGAATAACCTGCGAAAACTCGATCTGCAGCCGCCGCGGCAACTCCAGGTTGTGTTCGGTGCGCATGATGTAGGCGACCCCGCCCTTGCCGGACTGGGAGTTGACCCGGATCACCGCTTCATAGGTGCGCCCAACGTCTTTGGGATCGATCGGCAGGTAGGGCACTTCCCAGCGGAAGTCATCGACGGCCACACCGGCGGCAGCAGCGTCGGCATTCATGGCCTTGAGGCCCTTGTTGATGGCGTCCTGATGCGAGCCGGAGAACGCGGTATACACCAAATCGCCACCGTACGGATGCCGCTCGTGGACGGGCAGTTGGTTGCAGTATTCGACGGTACGCCGCACCCCATCGATGTCTGATAGGTCAAGTTGGGGGTCGACTCCCTGGCTGAACAAGTTCAGTCCGAGCGTCACCAGACAGACGTTGCCGGTGCGCTCGCCGTTACCGAAAAGGCATCCCTCAATGCGGTCGGCCCCTGCCAGGTAGCCCAACTCTGCCGCAGCCACCGCGGTACCGCGGTCGTTGTGCGGGTGCAGACTCAGCACGATCGAATCCCGCCGCGCCAGGTGGCGGTGCATCCACTCGATCGAGTCGGCGTAGATGTTCGGAGTCGCCATTTCCACCGTGGCGGGCAGGTTGATGATCACCTTTCGCTCCGGCGTGGGCGCCCAGACCTCGGTGACCGCATCGCACACCTCGACTGCGAAATCCAATTCGGTGCCCGTGTAACTCTCAGGGGAGTACTCGAAGTACACCTCGGTTTCGGGCACCGTATCGGCGTACTTGAGGCACAGCTGCGCGCCATGCACGGCGATGTCCTTGATGCCGTCGCGATCCAGGCCGAACACCACCCGGCGCTGCAGCGTGGAGGTTGAGTTGTAGAGGTGGACGATCGCCTGCTTGGCTCCCCGGATCGCCTCGAAGGTGCGCTCGATCAGATGGTCGCGCGACTGCGTCAACACCTGGATCACGACATCGTCGGGGATCAGTTCAGATTCGATGAGGTCGCGAACGAAATCGAAATCAGTCTGGCTGGCTGAGGGGAAACCGACTTCGATTTCCTTGAAGCCCATCGAGACCAACAGTTCGAACATGCGGCGCTTGCGAGCCGGTGACATCGGATCGATGAGCGCCTGGTTCCCGTCGCGCAGGTCGACTGCGCACCAGCGTGGAGCGCGCTCGACGACCTTGTCCGGCCAGGTCCGGTCGGACAACGCGATCGGCGGATAGCCGGAGTAGCGCGAAAAGACCATTCCGGAGGGTTGTTGTGGGTTGCGTTCGCTCAAGTCGTTGCGTTCGGTGGTGCTGTTCACTGCTTCTCCTGGTGGGTTGTGCCTTGGTTCCGGCGCACAGGAGACTCCGCGACGAGGGGGCCGGGAACGTTAGGCCTCGCCGCGGCGACGAAGGAGCAGGCTGTGCAACATGATGCTGGCAAAAATACCAGTCGCTGCGCAGACCTGCGCGGCGACACCCGCGGTACCCCCACCTTTGGCGCCAGCGACTCGCCGGTACGACTACCCTAGGGCCGTGGCTACTACCTACCGCATCGCGGTTATCCCTGGCGACGGCATCGGAGGCGAGGTGGTCGCCGAAGGGCTGAAGGTCCTCGACGCGGCAGGGGAGCGATTCGGTGCCTCCTTCGAGACCACCGACTACGACCTCGGGGCGCGGCGCTACCACGCGACCGGTGAAGTTCTGCCCGATTCGGTGCTGACCGAAATCGCTGGCCACGATGCGATCCTGCTTGGCGCGGTAGGAGATCCCACCGTGCCGCCCGGGGTGCTGGAGCGCGGCCTGCTGCTCAAACTTCGTTTCGCATTGGACCACCACGTCAACCTTCGCCCGGTCAAGCTCTACCCGGGCGTCGCCACGCCACTGGCTGGCAGAGGCCCGGCCGATATCGACATGGTGGTGTGCCGGGAGGGAACCGAGGGTCCCTATGTGGGTGCCGGTGGTTCGCTGCGCACCGGCACCGCACAGGAGGTGGCGGTGGAGGAGAGCTTGAATACCGCTTTCGGCGTTGAGCGCATCGTCAATGATGCCTTCGCCAGGGCCCAACGCCGACGCAAGCACGTCACCCTGGTGCACAAGACCAATGTGCTCACTAACGCCGGGTCGCTCTGGACCAGGGTGTTCAACGACGTTGCTGCCCAATACCCCGATGTCGAGACTGCCTATGTCCACGTCGATGCCGCGTCGATGTTCTTCATCACCGACCCCGGCCGCTTCGACGTGGTGGTCACCGACAATCTGTTCGGCGACATCATCACCGACATCGGTGCCGCGATCGCCGGCGGTATCGGCCGAGCTGCCAGCGGCAATATCGATGCGACGAGGGTCAATCCGTCCATGTTCGAACCTGTTCACGGCAGCGCCCCCGACATCGCTGGGCAAGGTCTGGCAGATCCGACCGCGACTGCATTGAGTGTTGCGATGATGCTGGACCATCTCGGTTTGGACGTTGCTGCAGCAGCGGTCGAGGCTGCAGTTGCGGGCGACCTCGCCAACCGCGGCAACGAGCAGCGCAGCACACGCGACATCGGCGACGCCATCGCCGCTGCGGTTGCGGAGGGAGCAGCATGACCGCGCACGAAATTGCTATCCACCACACCGCCACCCCCACCACAGATGACGGTTTGAGTCGCATTCTGCGCGATCCCGGATTCGCCAAGTTCCCAGTGGATCACATGGTGCGTGCGGTGTACCGGGAAGGTCGCTGGGGTCCGGCGGAAATCGTCCCCTACGAGCCGCTGGTGCTAGACCCCGCCACCAATTCGTTGCACTACGGCCAGAGCATCTTTGAGGGGCTCAAGGCCTACCGCCTTGCCGACGGCGGAGTGGCGCTGTTTCGCCCGGAACGCAATGCCGCTCGATTCAACCGCTCGGCTGCGCGTTTGGCGATGCCCGAGATCCCCGAGGACATCTTCGTCTCCGGCGTTGAGGCGCTGGTCGCGCTGGAGAGCAGGTGGGTGCCAGAGGACCCAGAACGCTCGCTCTACATCCGCCCGTTCATGATCGGCACCGAGGTGGGCTTGGGGGTCCGCCCGGGGAACGAATACATGTTCCTCATCATCGCGGCTCCCGCCGGCGCGTATTTCAGCGGTGGCATCACCCCGGTTTCGGTCTGGTTGACCGACGATTACGTGCGGGCCGCCCCCGGTGGCACCGGTGAGGCCAAATGCGCAGGCAACTACGCCGCGTCACTGTTGGCGCAGGCCGAGGCAGCGGAACGCGGGTGCGATCAGGTGGTGTGGCTCGACGCCGCCGAGCGAGTGTGGATCGAAGAGATGGGGGGGATGAACCTCTTCTTCGTCTACGGCGAAGGTCCCCACGCTCGTCTACTTACTCCGGCCCTCACCGGCACGCTGCTGCCTGGAATCACCCGCGAATCCCTGCTCACCCTTGCTGCAGACCTGGGTTACGACGTCGGCGAAGGGCGGATCAACCGGCGGGAATGGCGCGAGGGTTGCGAATCCGGCGCCATCACGGAAGTGTTCGCATGTGGCACCGCCGCGGTGATTACCCCGGTCGGATCGGTGCGTTCGCGTACCCACAGTTGGGAGGTGGGCGACTCCACCCCCGGACCAATCGCGATGCAGTTGCGGCAAGCATTGCTCGACATTCAGACTGGACGGGCGCCCGATCCGCACGGCTGGGTGCGTCGAATTGGGTGACCCCGTCGGCGGCCGCGGGCCGGTCGCTACGGGGTTGGGCAACGCATCACGGCCTGAACACACCGCACCAGACCCATCACACACTTGGAAGTTCACATGTCAGCGCAATACCCGCAATATCCGCCGGTGACCAATTTCGACTCTGCAGCCACCGGTTTTCAGTTCTACGACACCACTCTGCGCGACGGAGCCCAGCGAGAAGGCATCTCGTATTCGGTCGCCGACAAGTTGGCCGTGGCTCGCATCCTCGATGACCTTGGAGTCGGCTTCATCGAGGGAGGCTGGCCGGGCGCGCTACCGAAGGACACCGAGTTCTTCGCCCGAGCCCGCGCCGAACTACCACTCAACAACGCGATCCTGGTTGCGTTCGGTGCCACCCGGAAAGCCGGAGCCGACGTGAAGACCGACCCTCAGGTCGCCGCCCTGTTGGCCGCCGAGACCCCTGCGATCACTTTGGTGGCCAAGTCTGACGTCCGGCATGTGACCGAGGCGCTGAAGACCACCCACGACGAGAACCTCGCCATGGTGCGAGAGACGGTGGAATATCTGATCTCCGAAGGTCGACGGGTGTTCGTCGACTGTGAGCACTTCTTTGACGGATTCGCTCACAACCCGGACTACGCCCTCGCTGTGGCTCGGGCCGCATACCAGGCCGGGGCGGAGGCGGTTGTGATGTGCGATACCAACGGCGGCATGCTCCCGAGTGGTATCGCCGCGGTGGTCAGCAGGGTGGCTGCCGAGCTGCCCGAGGCGAGACTCGGGATCCACTGCCAGGACGACACCGGTTGCGCGGTCGCCAACACTGTGGCCGCGGTCGAATCCGGCGCGACTCATGCACAGGTGACCGCCAACGGGTACGGCGAGCGCACCGGCAACGCGGACCTCTTCGCGGTGGCCGGCAACCTCGCCTTCAAGCTCGGAATCCCGGTGTTGCCGCCGGAGGGGCTAGCGAACTTGATGTGGGCCTCGCATGCGCTGGCGGAAATCGCCAACCTGCCACCGGACACGCATCAGCCCTACGTGGGAGTGAGCGCGTTCGCGCACAAGGCAGGCCTGCACGCCAGTGCGCTGCGGGTGAACCAGGACCTCTACAACCACATGGACCCCAAACTCGTAGGCAACGACATGCGGGTGCTCGTCACCGAGATGGCTGGCAGGGCCTCAGTTGAGCTGAAGGCGAAGGAACTTGGCATCGATCTGGCCAGCGAGCCTGGGGTGGTGTCCGATGTGGTGGAGCACGTGAAAGATCTGGAATCCGAAGGCTGGACATTCGAGGCTGCCGACGCATCCTTCGAGTTGCTGGTGCGGACTGCCCGAGGCGAGCAGGTACGCGGGTTCAGTGTTGAGTCATGGCGCGCAATCGTCGAGCAGCGCGAGGATGGTGAGGTGCTCAGTGAGGCAACCGTCAAGGTGCACGCTGCTGGGGAACGGATTGTGGCCACCGGCGAGGGCAACGGCCCGGTGAACGCGTTGGACCGGGCCCTGCGGTTGGCCCTGTCGCAGATCTACCCCGAACTCGACCAGATCAGCCTGGCCGACTACAAGGTGCGCATCATCGAAGGTGTCCGGGGCACGGATGCCGTCACCAGGGTGCTCGTTGGCTCTGAGGATGGCACCGGCTATTGGACCACCGTCGGCGTCCACGACAACGTCGTGGCGGCCTCCTGGATGGCCCTGCAAGATGCCATCGACTTCGGCCTGCTGCGCCGTGGTCGAGTAGGAGGTGCAGTCGCGTGAGCGCCGAAGCTGGTTCGGCGACAACTGGTGTGCGTGTGCGCTTCTGCCCCTCGCCGACGGGAAATCCGCACGTGGGCATGTTGCGCACCGCGCTGTTCAACTGGGCCTATGCCCGTCACACAGGTGGCACCCTGGTGTTTCGAATCGAGGACACCGACGCTGAACGCGACAGTGAGGAGTCCTACCAGGCCCTGCTCAGCGCGATGCGTTGGCTCGGTCTGGACTGGGACGAAGGCCCCGAAGTTGGTGGCGACCACGGCCCGTATCGGCAATCCGAACGGGGCGCGATCTATGCCGACGTAGCGGCCCGGCTGGCCGAGGCCGGATTCACCTACGAGTGCTTTTGCAGCCCCGAAGAACTAGCAGAGCGCCGTGAACTGGCAAAGGCAGAGGGGCGCACACCTGGCTACGACGGCTTCTGTCGACAGCTCACGGACGTTCAGATTGCCGCGCACCGGGCAGCGGGCCGCACCCCGGTGGTCCGCTTCCGGATGCCGGACGACGACCAGAGTTGGGACGACCTCGTCCGTGGTGAGTTGGCCTTTGGTGCCGAACACGTGCCCGACTTTGTGATCGTGCGGGCCAACGGCAACCCGCTGTACACGCTGGTCAACCCCGTCGACGATGCACTGATGGGTATCACCCACGTGTTGCGGGGCGAGGACCTGCTTTCCAGCACCCCACGCCAGTTGGCGATGCATGCTGCCCTGGCCGCCATCGGTGTGGGGTCTGGCGTGACACCCCGCTTTGGGCACCTGCCGTACGTGATGGGGGAGGGAAATCGCAAACTCTCCAAACGCGACCCCGAATCGAGCCTGTCGCTGTATCACGAGCGTGGTTTCCTCGCCGAAGGGTTGGCGAACTACCTGGCGCTGCTGGGATGGTCCTTCGGTGACGATCAGGAGTTCTTCTCATTGCCGGAAATGGCCGAGCGATTCGACGTGAGCCGGGTGAATCCGAACCCGGCCAGGTTCGACTTGAAGAAGTGCACCGCGGTGAATGCGGCCTGGATGCGGACGCTGGAAACTGATGACCTCGCCGAGCGAATGATGCCGTTCCTGCAGCGGGCCGGGGTACTCGGAGACACAGTCAGCGAAGCCCAGGCTCAGTTGTTGCGGGCTGTGACTCCACTGGTCGCAGAGCGGATGGAAACCCTCGACCAAGCACCTGGAATGGTGGGATTCCTCTTCGCCTCCGAGCACGATTTCGTGATGGCCGAACCCGATGCTGCCGCGATGGTCGACGGTGCCGCAGAGGCGCTCGCGGCTGCGGAGTCTGCCCTAGCCGACACTGCGGACTGGACGACGGCGGCGATCGAGTCAGCCTTGCGGGAAGCGCTCATTGACCGGCTAGGTCTCAAGCCGCGCAAGGCGTTTGGATCAGTGCGGGTTGCGGTGACTGGTCGACGGGTGTCGCCGCCGCTTTTTGAGTCGATGGAACTGCTCGGCAAGACCGAGTCGATGCGTCGACTCGCAGCGGCCCGAGCGCGCGCCGAGTCGATGACGGCCACCGAAGGCGGCTGAGATGCGCCTGCCCTGGCTGGGGCGGGCAAACGTCAAGGTGGCGGGACTCCTCAGGAGTCCCGCCACCTTGACGTTTCGGTCGTACTTGTAGCCCCGACGGGATTCGAACCCGCGCTACCGCCTTGAGAGGGCGGCGTGCTAGGCCACTACACAACGGGGCCGCGGTTGATCAGCGTACCGGCTGACGCCGGTGCTCAATCGCTGGGGTACCAGGACTCGAACCTGAACTAACGGAGCCAGAATCCGTCGGGCTGCCAATTACCCCATACCCCATGGGGCCGCCTGTGCGGCGACGTGAAGAAGTATAGAGGTAGCAGGTCAGTCGGTTGACCCCGGTCCAACTGCGGACAAGGGAGTTGGCCTGCCGAACAAATAGCCCTGTCCCAAGGTCCAGCCCTGGCCGAGCAGAGCATCTGCCTGGTCTCGGGTTTCTATGCCCTCGGCTATGCCCACCAGATGCAGTCCGGTCATCAAGGCGGCGACACCGTCGGCGAGCGCATGAGCGAAGCCGTCCTCCGGTTCGGTGGTGAGGTCCTGGACGAATCGGCGATCGAGTTTGAGTCCGGTCACTGGGAGGTCGCGCAAAAGGGCGATCGAGGAGAACCCGGTGCCGAAGTCGTCGAGGTGGATTCCGGCGCCCAGTGCGCGCAGTTGGTGAAGGTTTGCGCTGACGGTGTCCAACACATTGAGCACTGCAGTCTCGGTCACCTCTACGATGATGCGCTCAGGTGGGACCTCAAACTCCGCCAGCACCGATTGGAAGTCTTCGAACCAGTTGGGCGAGACCAACTCCACAGCCGAGGCGTTTACGCTCACCGAGCCGCTCAGGTGCCCGGCGGCGATATCCGCGCAGACCGTGGTGAGAACTTTCCGGCCGATGCCGGTGATGAGGCCACTCTCCTCTGCCACCGGGAGGAAGGCGAAGGGCCCGAGCAGTCCCTGGGTCGGATGCTGCCACCGGACGAGAGCTTCGTGGCCGATCACCCGGCCATCGGCGAGTTCGACGATGGGTTGGTAGTAGACGACGAATTCGTCGCGAGCCAGCGCTAGGCGCAGTTCCGCCTCAACTGTGAGGCGATTGACCGACTCGGAGAACATCTCGTCGTCGAAACGTCGCCAGGAGCCCCGGTGGGTGGTCTTGGCGCGTGCCAGTGCAGTGTCGGTGTCTCGCAGGAGCGATGAGGTATCAGAGTCGAGGTCGGAGAGGGCCACACCGATCGTGACAGAGGGCACCAGCGTGTGGCCAGCCACGGCGGTCTCAGGTGACACTGCGTCCTGCAGTGCCGCAGCGACATCGGCAACCGCATCATCGTTCAGTTCGGGCACGATCACGATGAACTCGTCACTGCTGGCTCGTCCGCACGAGGCGCCGGCCGGCAGATTGTCTGCGACGCGCGTCCCGACCGTACGCAGCAACTCGTCCCCGGTGGTGTGGCCAAGTGAATCGTTGACGAGTTTGAGGTTGTCGATTCCGAGGAAGAACACTGCTACGGATGAGTTCTTGGCCTTTGCCAGGCGCAGTTCGCGCTCAAGACACCCACGGGCCCAGGCAAGGTTGTGCAAGCCAGTGAGGGGGTCGTGGTAGGCGAGGTACTCGAGTCTGTCCCGCTCGCGAACACGCTCCGTGACGTCACGAAAAGTGAGTACCAGACGGTCAAGGGCTCGCCTGCCATGCAGGTCGTAGCGCCGCAATTCTCCCCCGAAAACCTCATCTTCGTACGGCACCTCAAGCGCCCGGAACGGCTCGGTGCCATCGAAGGCTTGGGAGTACGCCGCCAGGAGTCCAGCTTCTTCTTGCCCGGGGACTGTGGTCAGTAGGCGAGTGCCGAGGTATTCGTCTCGGGGCTGGCCAACGAAACGGAAGAAGGCGTCATTTCCGTCCACAATGGTGAAATCAATGATTTTCCCCGAATCATCACGCACGGGTTCCATCATCACCATCGGGTCGAGCATTGTGTCCATGGCCGCGCGTAGCAAGACCGGATGGACGGCGGCATCCGGCGAGCGACCGGACGGCGACTCCGTGGCATCGAGGCCTGCGGTGTGGTCGATGTCGGGAGTCACTTCCTTAGCATGCCAGAGTCCCACCTGGCTTTCGTAGCCCCGAGGTGCATGATTAGCGTCACGTCACCTGACCGGAGATCACCAGCCGCTCACCGCGCCGCCACCAACTCGCTGATGTGTTCGGCGGCTGCCATTACGGCAGCTGCCAGCGGCGCCTTCACGGTGCGGCCAATTCGATTTACCGGGCCGGAGACAGAAACCGCCGCCATCACCGCAGCGTCCTCACCCCACACCGGCGCTGAAACGCTCGCCAGCCCTGACTCGCGTTCACCTACGGTGTGTGCCCAGCCGCGTTTGCGGACCACGGCCAAGTCCTGCGGGCTGTAGCGCGCTACTCGGCAGGTATCCAAGATCTCCTCCGGCTCCGACCAGGCCACCATCACCTGAGCGGCAGAGCCCGCGGACATTGGCAACACGGTGCCGGCTGGCACCGAATCACGTAATCCGGATACCGGCTCCACCGACGCAACGCACAGTCGCTCCGAACCGCGGCGCCGGTACAACTGGGCGCTGGCTGCGGTCGCGTCCCGGAGCCGGGCAAGGATCGGCGTCGATACCTGAACCAGCCAGTCATCCCCGCCACTCGCTGCCAGTTCGGTGATTCGTGGGCCCAGACAGAAGCGTCCGTCGTCGGAACGGCTCAGATACCGACGTTGTTCGAGGGCGGTGGCTAGCCGGTGGGCGGTGGGCCTGGGGATGCCGGTGGTCGAGCTGAGTTCGGCCAACGAGCATGGCTGCGCCTCAAGGGACGTGAGGATGAGGTCGATCTTGTCGAAGACTCCGACTCCTGTAGTCTGTTCCACAAGGTGATACTGCCGTCTCACATAGTGGAACGTCAAGCGAGCGGGTTACGACTGGCATAGCAACGTATTCCGCTCTGGTGAATCGGTGGATCGCGGTGAAGAGTGGTGTCGGAAGGAGCGTGAACATGGGATTGACGTTGGCTGAGAAGGTGTGGCGCGACCACGTGGTGCGATCCGAGGAGGGGATGCCTGACCTGCTCTACATCGACCTTCACTTGGTGCACGAAGTGACGAGTCCCCAGGCCTTCGAGGGTCTGCGGATCACTGGACGAACCGTGCGCCGCCCAGACCTCACTTTGGCGACCGAAGACCACAACGTCCCAACCTTGGACGTCGACAAGCCCATCGCCGACCCGATCTCACGCACGCAGGTGGAGACGCTGCGAGCCAACTGCGCCGAATTCGGAGTGCCGATCTACCCGCTGGGTCACGCCGAACAGGGCATCGTGCACGTAGTCGGGCCGCAACTCGGACTCACCCAGCCAGGTATGACGATCGTCTGCGGCGACTCACACACGTCCACTCACGGGGCGTTCGGGGCGTTGGCTTTCGGAATTGGCACCTCCGAAGTGGAGCACGTGCTAGCCACTCAGACACTTCCGCTCAAGCCGTTCAAGACCATGGCCATCAATGTTGACGGTGTGCTGCCCGAGGGCGTCACAGCCAAAGACATCATCTTGGCGATTATTGCCAAGATCGGCACCGGAGGTGGCCAGGGCTACGTCTTGGAGTATCGCGGTGAGGCCATCCGCAACCTCTCGATGGAGGGCCGGATGACCATCTGCAACATGAGCATCGAAGCCGGTGCGCGGGCCGGGATGATCGCCCCGGACGAGACCACCTTTGCCTATCTAGAAGGCCGGTCGCACGCCCCCGTCGGTGCCGAGTGGGATGCCGCAATCGAGTATTGGCGTTCGTTGCCGAGCGACGACGACGCGCGATTCGACGCCGAGGTCACGTTGAACGCCGCGGAATTGACGCCGTTCGTCACCTGGGGCACCAACCCCGGCCAGGGGCTGCCGTTGGCAGCGTCGGTCCCGGTACCGGCCGAAATCGCCGATCCGACCGAACGTGCGGCTGCGGAGAAGTCGTTGGCCTACATGGGACTCACCCCGGGGATGCCGCTGCGCGAGATCGCGGTGGACACGGTGTTTCTCGGGTCGTGCACCAACGGTCGGATGGAGGATCTGCGGGCTGCGGCCGAGGTTCTGCGGGGACGCAGGGTTGCCGACGACGTCCGCATGATCGTTGTGCCGGGATCCGCCCGGGTGCGGTTGGCGGCACAGGCCGAGGGCCTCGACCAGGTGTTCCTGGCTGCGGGGGCCGAGTGGCGCGGGGCAGGTTGCAGCATGTGTCTGGCAATGAATCCGGACAAACTGGCGCCGCAGGAGCGCAGTGCCTCGACCTCTAATCGCAACTTCGAGGGGCGGCAGGGCCCAGGTGGTCGCACCCACCTGGTGTCGCCGCAGGTCGCTGCCGCAACTGCGGTGCGAGGCACGCTTTCGTCACCGTCCGACCTTGGTCCGGTGGCGCCATCCCTGGCCGAGTCAGCCTAAGTTCTCGAGAAGGAAACCACCTGAAATGGAACCGTTCGTCAGTCACACAGGTGTCGCGGCGCCGATGCGAGCCAGCAACGTCGATACCGATCAGATCATCCCGGCGGAATTCCTCAAGCGGATCACCCGCACCGGGTTTGAGGACGCACTCTTTCACGCCTGGCGCCAGGACCCCGACTTTGTGTTGAACCACCCGGACCACTCCCGCGCGTCCGTGCTGGTGGCTGGCCCGGACTTCGGCACCGGATCTTCCCGCGAGCATGCAGTCTGGGCGCTGCAGTCGTATGGCTTCGCTGCAGTGTTATCCAGCCGATTCGCAGACATTTTCCGCAGCAACTGCGGCAAGGCGGGTGTGGTCGCCGCGGTGGTGGATCAGGATGTCATCGAAGCGATTTGGGAGCAGTTGGAGTCTCGCCCCGGCACCGAAGTCACCGTCGACCTCACCGATTGTGAGGTGCGCTGTGGCGACGTGGTGGCGCCGTTCGAGATCGATGAGCATGTCCGTTGGCGGCTACTGAACGGCTACGACGACATCTCCCTGTCGTTGCAGCACGCCGACGAGATCTCTGAGTACGAGTCGCAGCGCAAATCCTGGCTTCCGCAGACGACCTAAGGCACCGTGATGCCGGATGCAGCGTTGCCTCCCCAGTCCGACGCCGACGTCGAGTCGGTAGCCGACGCTGATCCCGACCTGCACGCGGACGCCCAACCGGACGCTGGAGCCGGGGACGGCGCCGGCGATCACCATTGGCTGCCGCACCCAGAGATCGATCTCATGAAACTGGCTGCCTCACTGCGCAACGCGATAGTGGTCGCCCCGGACGAGGAGACACGCGAAAGGCTCGAGTCTGCTTGGGTATCCCTCACCAACGCGATCAAGCAACCCAAGTCCGATGCCGCTCGACTTCGACGCCGACTTCGGCGATTGCGGGGGGAGTTGGACCAGTTGTTGCGGCGCAGCGATTCGGTCGCAGACACAGATGCTGAGTTGGCAGCTTGCGGTGGGCACTCCGACGCTGAAGATTTCGACCAAATGCACGGCAATGGGATGGCCGACGGGCAGGCAACACGCCGCGAGGATCAATAGGTTTAGGCAACCATATGGCGCGAGGATCGCCACGGGTCGTCGAACAACCAGAGCTAGGAGTGGTGATGAACAAGTCACAATTGGTGGAGCAAGTCGCAGAGCGGCTGGAAATGAGCCGCAAGGACGCCGCCGAAGTGGTCGAAGCCGTGATCCAGGCGATCACCGAAAGTGTGGCCAAGGGGGAACGGGTGGCCATCTCGGGATTCGGCATATTTGAACAGGTGTTCCGGGCGGCCCGCACCGGACGCAACCCGCGTACTGGCGAGACCGTCAAGATCGGTGCGGTGACGATGCCGAAGTTCCGTCCGGGAACCGAGTTCAAGAACATCGTCGCCGGGGCTCGTGACCTGACCAACCGAGTGACCGGTGGATCAGACGATGACGCCGCGCCCGCCGAGGAAAAGGCGGCGACTGCTGCCCCAGCGAAGAAGACCGCACCAGCAAAGACAGCCACGGCCGCGAAGACAGCCACGGCCGCGAAGAAGGCCCCGGCGGCGAAGAAGACCACCGCCAAAAAGGCCCCAGCGAAGAAGACCACTGCAAAGAAGGCCCCGGCGGCGAAGAAGACCACCGCCAAAAAGGCCCCAGCGAAGAAGACCACGGCAAAGAAGACAGCCGCAAAGCCAGCTAACTCAGACGGCTGAGGACAGCGGCCGTGTGCACACCGACACCGTAGGCCACGGCCATGGTGATGTCGGCTGGATCGTCGATGTCGAAGCGCAGCCGGATCGAGACCTCCAGCGGTTGGGCTCCGGAGGCCCGGTGGCGAGTTGCAGAGTCTGACCCGAACGACGGAGCCAGTCCAGGTCCAGTGGTGGTCAACAAGGTGGTGCCGCGGCCGCGGTGGTCAACGACGAAGGATCGCGCCATGGCGCGGGCCATTGTCAAAACCTCGTCGAAATCGGCCGGGCGGACGCAGGCGACATCGGCAACAACCACGGCGATGCGTTCGTAACCCGCTTTGCGGGCGCTGCTCTCGGCGGCGGCGATCGCGGTGTTGAGTTCGGCGGGCCCAGCGAATACCTCAACCGCCGGGCCGCGGTCAGCCTCCGACAACAACGAGCCGTCGCCGACCACGACGACCCTCCCGACCGAGCGGGCTGCTGATGCCGCAGCCACGACGTCTTGCGCGAAAGCCCGCGCGAGGGCCGCACGGGCTTCGCCGAGTTGCTGCAGGCGCGACTTGGCCACGTCAACGCCATTGACCGGGATGATGATGCACCAGTCGGAACGCGGGATCATGGCGTTGAGTGTGTCAGCACCGAGCAGCGCTCGCCAGCAGGACACCCCACCAGTCGCAGCGGCAGGATTGGGCGGGCATTCCAACCGTGGGTGTCGTGCGTGCATAACAGGAGGTCACACCGGAGTGGAGCGTCACGGTAGGAGGGAGCTATCGCCCACATTATGGTTCGCTGTGGCCACGCTGTGGCCAACTCTGCAGTTGTGGACGAAACGCGATTGGCGTGGCACCGAACACTTGCAGCGCACCTACCCCCCAACAGACGGCATCGTGGTCGCGGCGAATCACCTTTCTTGGTTCGATCCCCTCCCGATGTGCCAACTGCTGTGGGACAACGGTCGGCCACCTCGCATCATGGTCAAGGACACGCTGTTTCGCACACCGTTCTTGGGTGCGGTGCTCTCCGGCGCAGGTCAGATCCCAGTCGCCAGGGAGTCCGGTGACGCTGCCGCTGCGGTGCAGGCAGCAGTTTCAGCAGTGGCCGATGGGGAAGCTGTAGTGGTGTATCCCGAGGGCACCATCACCAGGGATGAGAACCTCTGGCCGATGTCCGGACGATCCGGGGCTGCTCGGATTGCCCTGGAGTCAGGTGCGCCGGTGATCCCGGTCGCGCAGTGGGGTCCGCAGCAGGTGATGAGGCCCTACCGCAAGGAGTTTCGCCTGTTGCCTCGTAAGACCATGCACTTCTTGGTGGGGCCACCGGTCAACCTCGACGACCTCCGCGACGGTCCGATCAACACGGACACCCTCAAGACGGCTACGAATCGGATAATCGACGACATCACGGGGCTGCTTGCTGACCTGAGGGGAGAACAACCACCGAAGCAACGGCTCGATTTCAAAGCATGGAAAGACGCCAAAAACCAACAGAAGGAGCAATAGCAATGAGAAAAGTCGCAGTGATGGGAAGTGGATCCTGGGGCACCGGTATGGGCATGGTCCTTGCCGACGCCGGAGCAGACGTCGCCATGTGGGCCCGGGAACCAGACGTTGTCGAGTCGATCAACCGCGGGCACACAAACGAGCGCTTTCACCCGGGCCTGGAACTGCCGCTGTCGATGTGGGCCAGTTCAGACCCCGAAGAAGTCCTTCGTGACCGCAGCATTGTCATCTTGGCGATTCCAGCACAGACCCTGCGCGAGAATTTGGCCATCTGGCGTGACTACTTCGCACCAGGTGTGGTCTTGGTGAGTCTGATGAAGGGCATCGAACTCGGCAGTGTGATGCGCATGTCCCAGGTCATCCTGGATGTCTCTGGAGTGGACGAATCGCAGGTCGCCGTGATCTCCGGGCCAAACCTGGCACGAGAGATCATTTATCGCCAGCCCGCGGCCACCACAGTGGCCTGCAGCAGTGAAGAGTCAGCCCGAAATGTTGCGGACGCTATCTTCACGTCCTACTTCCGGCCCTACTACACGACCGACATGGTCGGCGTGGAGATTGGCGGTTCGGTCAAGAACGTCATCGCACTCGCCAACGGCATGGCAGTGGGGCTGGGCTTCGGTGAAAATGCGCAGGCAAGTCTGATCACCCGCGGCCTGGCGGAGATGACCCGCCTTGGAGTTGCGCTCGGGGCAAATCCGATGACGTTTCAAGGACTGGCCGGTATTGGTGATTTGATTGCCACGTGCACCTCTTCGCTGTCGCGCAACCGCACATTCGGCGAGAACCTGGGCAAGGGCATGACGGTCGAGGAGACCATCGCGGTCACAAAACAAACATCCGAGGGCGTCAAGAGCTGCCAGAGCATCCTCGACCTCGCCACCCGAAACGGCGTCGAGATGCCGATCACTGCAGAGGTGGTCAAGGTCGTCCACGAGGGGATGTCTGCGCGGGAGATGTTGGGCAATCTGATGAACCGCGACCCCAAGGCCGAGCAGGGCCATTCGTCGTAGTCGAAAAGGTGACTTCGGTCCACCTGCAATAGGGACGATGGTCCCTGGCGTCGCTCACCGGCAGCGGTGATTATCGGAGTATGGAACCGGCGATCGAGGTGTCGCGGGTGTGGTGGACCCCGGGACCCACCCCGGTACTTCAGGACGCCTGCTTGGCGGTCCCACGCGGGCAGGTGCGGGGAGTGCTAGGTGGCGTCGGCAGCGGGCGCACGGCGTTGGTCCGAGTGCTCCTGGGATTGGTGCAACCGGACTCTGGTTTTGCCCGAGTGTTGGGTCTGGATTGCTGGCAGGATGCGGTGGCTCTGCACCGTCTGGTCTCGTCTCGGCCAAATCTGGACCATTGGCCGACGCTGACCGGCGGTGAGACCCTTGCCTTCCTGCATCGGTTGACCGGGGATTCGAACCCGCCTCGCTGTCGCACGCTGCTGGCACGCTTCGACGTCGACCCAGATGTGCCCGTCAGCGAACTTGGACCTCGCGGAGTCAGTGTGCTGTCGTTGGCGGCGACGTTTTGCCGGCCGGCCGAGGTTTTCCTGGTCGACGATGCGGTCGCACACCTGGCGCCGGCGGATCATCAGGTGCTCGCGGGGGTTCTCTCAGAAGTAACCGAACGGGTCGGCACGGTGCTGCTGACCGGGGCCCCTGAAGACGGCACAGCCAAACTGTGTGACGAAGCCGACGTGATCGACGCTGGCCGCTGTGGTGCCTCGCCGACATCGCCCTCCGAGGTATTGGCCCGGCCAGCGTAATCGAGTCCAGATAGGGCAGAATCGAGCCTGCCAGCGATCGCCGCCGGCGTGGAGTTGAGGAGTCCGACGTGACCGACGAGCAACTCGCCCCTGTCCGACTTTCGGGATGGGACTTTGCCACCTGGCGTGCTGCGAGCGAGGACCCAATCATGCGTTCCACCATGCTGGGATTGCTGATCTTGGAGTCCGAGCCCGACTGGGAGCGCCTGGTTGATCGCTACGAAAGGGCGAGTCGGCAGGTGCCAATTCTCCGGCAGAAGGTCGTCGAGGGACCAGTCCCGTGGGCGAACCCGAGGCTGGTTATTGATCCTGACTTCGACTTGTCATTCCACCTGCGCCGATTCCGGGTTGCGTCGGGCTCCGGGTGGGCGGAGGTGCTCGATGAGTGCCGTCGCCAGAGCATGACCGACTTTGACCGGGACCGTCCGCTGTGGAAGGTGACGGTGCTTGAAGGCCTGCCAGGGGGCAAGTCTGCAGTCATCACCAAACTGCACCACGCCGTAGCGGACGGCCAAGGCGCCATTCAACTGGGCGCGGCGCTGGTGGACCTCAGCCCGGAAGGGTTCGACCTAGGTCCGATGCCTCGTGCACCCCGCGGTGAGCACATCTCATCGCTGTCTTTCGCCGAGTTGATGATCCGGGACAACGTCGAGTGGATGCTGGGGACCACAAAGAAGATCGCCGAGGGTGCGCTGCCGGTGGCAGCAAGGTTCCTGCAGGATCCCGGGGACGCCGTGCGCAAGTTAATGGACTTCGGCGACTCGGTGTTCCGATTTGTTCGGCCGCCGAGCACGCAACTGTCGCCGATCATGACCGGCCGCAGCATCAACTACCACTACGGGGCCTTCCAGTTGCCCTTCCAAAGCATTCGCTCGGCAGCCAAATCGGTGGGGCACTCGGTCAACGACGCCTATCTGGCAGCAGTCGCCGAGTCGATGGGGGAGTACCACCGGCGCAAAGGCGCCCCGGTGGACCAACTGAACCTGAACATGCCCATCAGTTTGCGCAAGTCCGACGATTTCGGCCAGAACGCCGTCACGATCGCCCACTTCACAGTCAATACCGCGGCAGAGGATCCGGTAGCTCTGATGGCGGAGATCGGCGAAACGGTGGCTGCGTGGCGGGCCGAACCAGCGCTGGGGTTCGCGGATCAACTCGCCGAGATCAGCCGATTCATCCCATTCGAGGTGATTTCGGCGGCAGCAACAGCCAGCGATGTCACCGCGTCGAACGTTCCAGGTCCCCCAGTGCAGGTGTTTCTTGCTGGGGCAGCGGTGCAGCAGATCGTGCCGCTCCCGCCGCCAATCGGTGCCGCGGTCTTCGTGGCGATGCTCACCTACAACGGCGAGGCGACCATTGGTGTGGCCATGGACGATCGAGCCGTTGTGGATCACGAACTCCTCATTGAGTGCATGCGCCACGGATTCTCGAAGGTGACCGGCGTTGAGATCCCGGAGTGGAATCCGCTGACCTCGTAGCCTGAGCCGTCAAACGTCGTGGCCGGGGCCTGCGCGCCGGCCACGACGCCTTGCTAGTGGACGCCTTGCTAATGCACCCCTGCTAGTGCACCGGATCCATTGCCTTGTTGATCCACTTGCGCATCCCCAAAGTGATCACCGCGATCATGATCGGGATGGTGCCGCTGACGAGGAAGGTCATCACAGTGTTGTCCGCGGTGAATTTGCCAATTTGGCCTCCGACGCTGGTGCCGACTGAGGTCGCGAGGAACCACAGCGCCAGCATTTGTCCGCTGGCGCCGGCAGGGGCGAGTTTCGTGGTTGCCGACAACCCGGTGGGCGAGAGGAAAAGCTCAGCCCACGTTTGCAGCAGGTAGGTGCTCAGCAACCACCAGATCGCGGCTTTGTTGCCGTTGTCCTGGAATGCCGACATCGGGATCACAAGTATGAGGACCGAGATCCCCACACCGATCAGACCGATCGCGAACTTCACCGACGTTCGGGGAGCCCGATCGGCCAATTTGGTCCACGCCGCGGCGAAGATTGGGGCGAAGATGATGATGAACAGCGGGTTCACCGATTGCAGCCAGGCGGCAGGCATCTCCCATGATCCGATGCTCAGGTCGGTGACGTTCTCGGCAAAGATGTTCAACGTCGACCCGGATTGCTCAAACACCATCCAGAACGAGGCCGCCGCAAGGAACACCCACACGAAAGCCCGCACGTGGCGGCGTTCCTGCGGGGTGTAGTCCTTGCGTTTGAACAGTTGGTAGAAGTAGACCACCGGCACGACCAAGATGAACAAAGTGATGGCGGTGGCAACATCGTCGATGAAGCTGCCGGATGCCACCAGCCCGATTGCAACGGCGAGCACTGCCACAAACAGCACCGAGCCGCCGACCACAAGCAGGAAGTGGATGCGCTGTTGTTTGGTGGCCGGGTCCGGGGCAGTGGCGCCCACGCCGCGGAAGTTCTTCCAGCCAAGGACGTACTGAATAACGGCAAACGTCATGCCCAGCCCAGCGATGGCGAATCCCCAGTGGAAACCGTGGCGGTCGGCTGCGTACCCGGTGATGAGCGGTGCGAGGAAAGAACCGAGGTTGATACCCATGTAGAACAGCGAGAAACCAGCGTCCCGTCGGGTGTCCTCAGCGTCGTAGAGGTCGCCGACCATGCCGGAGATGTTCGGTTTCAGGGCGCCGGTACCCAGTGCGATGAGCAGCAGCCCGATCCAGAAACTCGTCTCGAAGGGGACGGCCATCAGATAGTGGCCGAGCGCAATGATGATGCCGCCGTACAGCACCGTGTTGCGCGCCCCGAGCATTCGGTCGGCGATCCAACCACCCGCAATGGGCGTCAGGTAGACCAGCCCGGTGTAGGCCCCGTAGATAGCGATCGCAGTGCCGCTGTCGAGACCGAGCCCCTCGTTAGACCCGTCGTCGCTGATCAGTGGTGCCGTGAGGTACAGCACGAGCAGAGCGCGCATGCCGTAGTAGGAGAACCGCTCCCACATCTCGGTGAAGAACAGCGTGCTCAGGGCGCGAGGCTGACCCAAGAATGCGCGATCATCACTGCTCGACTTGGGCGCGGAAGTCGTTGCCATAAGCGGAACGATAGACGTCAAACAGGGGTAAAGGTGCGATGACGGCGAGGTAAGTATTGGTAACAGATAGGTATCGACGAAGTGGCCGAGGGGATTGCTGTGGTCACAATACCGACCGCAGGGTGGAGATACGTCGATCAAGTTCGGCCATCCTGACCCTCACCAGGTTGTCCGGCAGACCCTCGTCGGTGCGCAGCCGCAGCAGTTCCTGTTGCTCGGAGATGGCCATCGCGATGCCCAATGAGCGAGCCTGGGCGATCCGTTCGTCCGGCCCGGGATCGCTTGCGTCGGGGTCCAAACGATGCTCGATGCTGCGGCGAAGACCGCGCACCACCTCGGGCGCCAACGGTTCGCCAACTCGCTCGGCGTCGGTCTGGGCATCCTCAAGCGCATTCAGCGCGGCGCGGGCCAAGGCGGCATCCACCCGGGCATTGAGCCCGGAGGTCTCCGGGGAACCGACCTTGAGCACTCGCGCCAATGGCGCAAGAGTGGTCGACAAGGTGAGCATGATCGCAATCGCGCTGAGTGACACCGCAATCACCAAGTCGCGGGCCGGTAGGGCGCCGCCGCTCGCAGCAAACAGCGGGATGGAAAACGCTGCCAGGGCTGAGACCGGACCGCGGGCACCGGCCCAACCGACAACAGTGGCATGGCGCAGGCTGCGACTGTCCTGGCCGCCGTGCATGCGATCGATCCCGAATGCGCCGAAGACAAAGGCCATCCGAACCACGATGAGGGTCACCACCACTGCCGGAACGAGCAGCCACAGCTGGTCGCGTTCATTCGGGGCAAGTGCGCGGATCGCCCATGGAAGCTCCAGCCCCAGCAGCAGGAAAGCGATGGACTGCAGGATGAACGTGATTTGCTTCCACACCGCGGCAGTGTGCAGCCGGCCTCGATACGTGGGGTCCGAACTTGAGGCGTGGGAAGCCATCAGGGCGGCGATGACGATGGCCAGGATCGACGATCCGTCGAGTTGTTCGGCGATGAGGTAGATCGCGAAGGGTGCGATCAGCAACAGGCCACCAAAGCCGACCACATCCGAACTGTGCCGGATCACCAAGATGAGGGCCCAACCTGCAAGGGCACCCACGACGATTGCGACCAACACCGACTGGGCCAAAATGAGGCCGGCCTCAGCGACCGTCACCGTGCCGGCGACAGCGGCCACGGTTGCGACGCGCAGGGCGGTGAGCCCGGTGCCGTCGTTGACGAGGCTTTCCCCTTCCAAGATGGAGACCATCCGCTGCGGGAGGTTGGCTCGCCGCGCGGCAGCCGCCACGGCCACGGCATCAGTCGGAGCGAGTACCGCGCCAAGGGCAAAGGCCATGGCCAGCGGCACCCCGGGGGCGAGGCCGGAAACAACGCCGCCCACCACAAGCGTGGTGACCGCGACCAGGCCGATCGCCAGCGCAAGTACGGGTCTGCGCACCCGTTTCAGGTCGATGTAGGACGACGACAGGGCTTCGCCAAACACCAACGGTGCCAACACGAGGGCCTGAATCACTTCCGGCTCATTTGGCGAGTCCGGGCCCACCGGCAGCAGTCCGAAGATGATCCCAGCAGTCATCAGCGGAAGCGCCGTGCCGATCCCGCGGCTGCGCAGGATGAGGCTCAGTGCGACTGCCACGACCGCCACCCAAACTAGGTTGTCCGCAGTGGCGAGTAGCACGGTGGGCTCGGATCCGGTGTCAGTGAGCAAAGGTGGCCATGAGGTGTCCGCGCGCTAGCGCGTGCGCATTGATAGTGAAACCTGCCACCGCCGCGCTGGTGTCCGCACCCAGCCCGAGGTCATCGGTGTCGAGGGCGTACACCGTGAACAGGTAGCGGTGGTAGTGATCGCCCACCGGTGGCGCCGCCCCGCCGAAGTCGCAGGTGCCATAGTCATTGCGCAGTTGCAGGGCCGAGGCGGGTAGTTGGTCTCCACCGCGCCGTGCCAGCACCCGTGGGCAACTCCGTGGTCGTTGCCGGCAAGTCCACCAGCAGCCAGTGCCACCAGCCAGAGGTGGTGGGGGCATCCGGGTCGAAGCAGGTCACTGCGAAACCCTTCGTCTCGGAAGGGAAACCGGTCCACGTCAAGTGGGGAGACAGGTCTTGGCCCCCAGCACCCGAATACACGTGGGTCATCGGCAGTTCGGTGCCATCGGCGATGTCGCGGCTGGTCACCTGAAATGTGGGCAGTTCGGGTAAATGGTCGAACGGGTTCGGCGGGCGCGTACGGTCCAGTGTCATGGCCGTACTCTGCCACGACTGAGCCTGCCGGGGAGGGTTTCCGCGGGCGCGGCGACCAAGGTGGCGAGCCGAGGTGTGTAGCCTTGGCGCGTTCACATTTCGGGGGCTCTAGGCACGAGGGAGTCATCACGTTGACCAGGGTGGTGGGGAGTGCCATTGGCGGGCTGCTGGTGCTTGTGGCGTTGTTGGGTGCGCTGCTTGGGGGATGGCTGTTGTCGGTCTTCGGCACTGAGGGCAAGTACGAAGTCCCGGTCGCAGAGGTTTCGGTTCCGGGTGCTGCGCTGTACGTGAACCTGTTTGATGTCGATCCCGCTTCCTACCTGCCGGATGGGCTGCTCGACACCTACGTGGTGGCCTCGAATCCCGGCCCAGAGGATCTCTTCATCGGCGTGGGCGCAGCCAACGACGTGCAGGATCTCTTGTTGGGTGTTCCCTACGATGCTGCCTCGGACCTCGCCAGCGGGGCCTTTGTGTTGCGGTCGGTGCCAGGCTCAAGAATTCCCGCTCCCGCCCCCCAGGACTCGACCCTGTGGCAGGTTTCGGCGGCGGGTAACCCCGCGATTCTGTCGTGGAACGAGCAAGATGGCAGCGGCGTGTTCGTTGTCATGAACGCCGACGGTTCCGCCGGCGTGACTGCCGAATTGACGGCAACCCTGGAATCACCGCGCGTGGTGCCGCTCATGGCGGTGCTCCTGGTCGTGTCGCTGCTTGTGGGGCTGCTGGGGGCGGCGATCCTGGCCAGCGTCAGTCGCTCGACCCGCTGACGTCCACTCGGCGTGCTGAACGAGATCGATTGCCGGGGCGCTACCGTGACCCCATGGAGGTCCAGCAGACCGAGGTCACCAGTTCCCGCGTGGTGACGCTGCCCAATGTCTTGAGCCTGGCCCGGTTGCTCGGCGTTCCGCTTTTTCTCTGGCTGATTCTGGTGCCGAAGGCCGATGGCCTGGCGGTGCTGTTGCTGGTTGTGGCTGGTGCCACGGACTACCTTGACGGATACCTGGCACGTAAGTGGAACCAGATCACCAGAGTTGGCCAATTGCTTGATCCCGTCGCGGATCGGCTCTACATCCTCGCCACCCTGATTGGCCTGCTGGTGCGCGACATCATCCCATTGTGGCTGGTGCTGCTGCTGGTATCCAGGGATGTGATCATGGCGATCGTGCTCGCCCTGCTGAAGCGAGTGGGGATCACCGGACTGCCAGTCCACTTCATCGGCAAGGCCGCAACGTTCAATCTGTTGTATGCCTTTCCACTGCTGCTGTTGGGTGACGGAACGGGGGTCTGGGCCGAGATAGCACGTATCTTCGGCTGGGCCTTCGTGATCTGGGGCACAGCGCTCTACTGGTGGGCCGCGGTACTCTATCTAGAACAAGCGCGGCGAATTTGGGCGTCGCGCAGAGGAGCAGCGGTATGAAAGCAGTCGTGATGGCCGGGGGGTCCGGCACTCGACTGCGACCATTGACGTCTTCCACCCCCAAGCCGCTGTTGCCGGTAGTCGGCCGAACGATGCTTGAACACCTGCTGTTACTGCTCGGCTCTCATGGGGTGTCCGAAGCGGTCATCACTGTGCACTACCTCGCGCAGATGGTTCGCTCGCATCAGGGTTCCGGCACCGAGTCCGGGGTACAACTGAGTTACGCCACCGAATCCCGACCGATGGGAACCGCGGGTAGCGTAAAGCTCGCCGAATCGCGCCTGCAGGATGCGCCATTCCTGGTCATTTCCGGCGATGGTGTGACTGACATGGACCTCAGCCGTCTGGCGCAGGCGCACGAAGCAACCGGTGCTTTGGTGACGGTGTGCCTGGCTCGTCGTGCCGACCCAATGGGCATGGGGTTGGTGGTCACCGATGACGAAGGGCGGGTGACGAGGTTCCTGGAGAAACCAGGGTGGTCGCAGGTCTTCACCGATACGGTCAATACCGGGATCTACATGATTTCGCCGGAGGTGCTGGCTGAGATTCCAGACGACGAGCCGGCGGATTGGGCGCGCGATGTGTTTCCGAGGCTACTTGCTCGCGGGGCTCCCATCTATGGGCACGTCGGGGAGGGCTACTGGGCCGACGTCGGCACGTTGGATGCCTACCGAGCCGTGCAGATCGACGCTCTTGAGGGCAAGGTCAAGCTCAATATCCCCGGTCAAGAAGTCGCCCCCGGTGTGTGGTTTGGCAGCGGAGTAGAAGTCAACAGTGAGGCACAGTTGCAGGGCCCGGTGGTACTGGGGGACAACGTTCGAGTGGCTGCCGGAGCCAAAGTCGGACCCCTCAGCGTCGTCGGTCGGCACAGCATCGTTGGGCCGGAGACCCAGATTGAGCGTTCGGTCGTAATGGACAACGTGTATTTCGGTCCCGGCGTGCAACTGCATGGCTGTGTGGTGGGGCGGGACTCGGATCTGCTGGATCGCGTACGGGTGGAGGAAGGTTCGTGCATCGGCGACGGTTGCCGACTGGAAGCCGAAGCAGTCATCACCTCAGGCGCGGATATCTATCCGAACAAAACGATTGCCGCCGGTGAGGTCATCAACGAAACGGTCGTCTGGGAGTCGCGATCGCCGCGGCAAATGTTCTCGGGCGAGGTTTTCAGCGGGGTCGTCAACATTGACATCACACCGGAGGTCGCGGCCAGGGTAGCGGGGGCCTTTGCCACCATCCTTCCCAAAGGCGGTCGAGTCGCGGTGGCACGCGATCACAACACTGCTGCCCATGCTGTTTCGCTGGTGCTGCTCGGAGCACTGGCGTCGGCTGGTCTTGAGGTGAACGTGCTCGGCATGATCCCGGTCCCCGTGGCGCGAAGCCATGTGGGGCGGAGTTGCGATGGTGGTGTGATCGTTCGGACTGCGCCTGGCCGGCCCGAGAGCTTGCGGCTGATGTTCCTCGACTCTGACGGGGTGGATATCGACCACATCGCACGGCAAGACCTCGAGCGCATCGTCAGTCGGCACGACATCATGCGCGCCGCCCCTACGGAGGTCGGATCGGTGTCAGCGCCGATGGGGGCCACTGAGGATTACGTGGCTTCGGTGATGGCGGCCACCGACATGACAAGCGTCGCCGAGGCGGGTTTGCGCATCGTGGTGGATACCGCCGGGGGTGTGGGGGCAATGATCCTTCCCGCCTTGATGTCCGCGGCCGATGTTGACGTGATCACCGTGAATTCCCGGCTAACTCCGAACCGCACGACCGGCACCGCAGCGGAACGCGCCGAATCACTGCGCCGACTAGGCCTGCTGGTCGCTTCATCTCGAGCCGCGCTCGGGGTGCGCATCAGTCCCACCGGCGAGCGACTGTCAATAGTTGACGAGACCGGTCGGGTGCTGAGCGACGACCGCGCGCTGCTGGTCTTTCTTGACCTACTCGCAGCCGAACGGCGCGATGGTGTGGTCGCGGTGCCGGTCACGACGACTCGAGTTGCGGAGCAGGTGGCGGAATACCACGGCGTGCACATGATCTGGAGTCCAACGGGGGCACAGGCGCTGTCGAAGGCCAGTACTGCGCAGGGGCTGATCCTCGCAGGTGATGCCGACGGTGGGTTCGTGATTCCGGCAGTGGGTCGCTCGGCCGATGCGATGGCTGCGCTGGTGGTGTTGCTCGGCCTGGTCGCTCGGACCCGCCTGACCCTGCGCCAAATTGACACCAGGATCCCCTCCACCACGCTGCTGAGAGGTCAGATCCCGATGCCGTGGGCGCGGAAAGCGTCGGTGATGCGTGCGGTTCGTGAGGCCGCAGCCGACTTGCCGATCGACGAGACGGAAGGTCTGCGGATCATGCTCCCGGACCGCGCCTGGGTGTTGGTCGCTCCGGACCCCAGCGCTGCTGCGATTCGGATCTGGGCCGAATCGCCACGCGAAGAGGAAGCCCACGAGTTGCTCAGTTCTTGGCAGCAGGTGGTGTCGGCTGCCCAGGACGGTGACGCAGACAATCTGACCCCGGTAGAGTGACACCATGATTCCCGCTGAGCTCATCTACACGTCCCAGCACGAGTGGCTGGCCGTGCAACCTGATGGTTCCGTCCGTGTCGGTATCACTGATTTCGCCCAAGACAGCCTTGGGGACATCGTGTTCGTCGCGCTCCCCGGAGTGGGCGACGATTGCGATGCTGGCCAAGCAATTGGCGAAGTCGAGTCGACCAAGAGCGTAAGTGAGGTGTATGCGCCTGTCACCGGCCGAATCACCCGCCGAAACGATGCAGTCGAAACCGCTCCGGAAACCATCAACGAAGATCCCTACGGTGAGGGCTGGCTAGTGGAGATCGAACCAGCGTCGGAACTTGACCAGGCTGAGTTCCTCGATGCTGCGGGCTACGAGGGCATCGTCAAGACCTAATCGTCAGTCGTGTCGGAGGCTCAAGGAGGCTGAAGGCTATGCATTGTTCGGCATGTGGAGTGGCATTGAATGCCGGTGCCAAGTTCTGCAGCAATTGCGGCGCGGCGACTAGTGCCGACGCAACGCAGGCGACCGGCGCCCTAGCACCAGTCGGTGGCCCCGCGATTGCGGACGAGGCAAACGGGGCGGGGCCGCAATTCGCGGTCATTGTGGTCAACCAGGGGCCCAACAAAGGCATGGCCTACACCCTCACTCCGCCGCTGGTCAAAGTAGGGCGGAACCCTGACCAAGAAGTGTTTCTGGACGACATCACGGTGTCGCGTCAGCATGCGGAGTTGCGCTGGGTGGATGGTGGCTGGAAGCTCATCGACCTAGGTTCGCTCAACGGGTCCCGGGTCAATCAAGAGCCCGTCACGTCCGTCATGCTCAACAGTGGCGATGAGATCCAGATCGGCAAGTACCGATTTTGGTTCATGTCCGGAGCAGGCGGAGGTCGTTGAGCGACCTGGTTGGAATCGGCGGGGTCATTGCGGAGTTCTCGCCTGAGTTCCCGGACCTCACGGTGTCTAAGGTGCGCTTCTTGGAAGCGCAGGGGCTGCTCTCGCCGATTCGCACGCCTTCCGGGTATCGACGCTACTCCGAAAACGATCGGGAGCGATTGCGCTACATCCTGCGCACGCAGCGTGATCATTTCCTGCCGCTCAAGGTGATTGCCGAGCACCTCGAGGCCATGAGTCGGGGGTTAGAGCCCCCAGAGATCCTTGATCCGACGCCGCGCCCACCTGATTCGGTGGCTGCGGCCGGCGCCGACGCGAGCCTCGATTCGAACGACCCCACGGTTCGGTTGACCCAGGACGAGCTTCTGCGGGAGTCAGGTTTGACCGAGGCCGGACTCGCCGACGCGCTAGGCCAAGGCTTGCTCGCGGTTGGCCCAGACGGTCGTTATGGGATGGCTGAGCTGGCAGCGGCTAGTGCAGTCGCGGGCCTGGCCCAGCATGGGATGTCGGCCAGGCACTTGCGCACGATTCGCTTGGCAGCGGATCGGCACATCGGTTTCGTCGATCAAATCTTGCTTGCCGCGCCAGCCCAAACCGGGCCGGCGACAGCAGATGAGGCCATTCCGCTGTTCCAACTCACCCGACAGTTGGAGGACGCGATTATCGCCGCGCACCTCCGTGATGCCTACCGGGAACCTCGCTGACTTCCCCAGCCTGCTGTGGGGAGTTAGAGTCAGGACTATGGAACCCCTGGATGTTGTCGGTGTGAGGGTCGAAATGCCGTCGAATCAACCTCTGGTGCTGCTGCGTGAGCGAAATGGGGATCGCTATCTGCCAATCTGGATCGGTGCGGTGGAGGCAACGGCCATCGCCTTCGCACAGCAGGGCGTGGTGCCGCCCCGGCCGCTCACCCATGACCTACTTGCGCGACGTGCTCGAGACCCTCAACTCGCCGGTCCAGGAGGTGCGCATCACCGAGTTGCGCGATGGCGTGTTCTACAGCGTGTTGGACCTCGGCAACGGGGTGGAGATCAGCGCTCGTCCGAGTGACGCGATTGCCCTAGCGATGCGGTCGGGTGCGCCAATCTTGGGTGCCGAGGATGTCCTCTCGGAGGCTGGCATCCAAGTGCCGGACGAGGAAGAGGACGAGGTCGAGGCGTTCCGGGAGTTCCTGGACACCGTCACACCAGAGGACTTCGAGCGAGGAGATTCGTAAGAATCCACGTAGTTTTCTACGCATACCGTATTAGGTATCAGTCTCTACTAGACATTGATACTTGCAAAAGTGGAATTCATTTGGCGTGTCCTCGGCTAATGTCGTTGACGAAGTCATGGGGTCTGCCTAGCCTGCGGTTCAAGGGGTTGGCCCGCGTGAGGTGCGGTCAACCGACGAGGAGGCGGAAGATGTCCGAGTTTGAGGGCACGTTCGGAGCCGGTGAAGGCTTTTCCGGACGTGGCGAACAGGCTGTTCTGTTCGACTCGGGCGATGCGTCCGACTCGCCGCACATGGGGTATCGCGGAGCAACCGCTTGCGCGGCGGCGGGTATCACGTATCGCCAACTTGACTACTGGGCTCGCACCGGGCTCCTCGTGCCGAGTATCCGCTCCGCAACTGGGTCGGGCAGTCAGCGTCTGTACTCGTTCCGCGACATCCTCGTGTTGCGCGTCATCAAGCGGTTGTTGGATACCGGCGTTTCACTGCAAAACGTGCGCAAGGCGGTCGAACACCTCCGGGAACGCGGTGTAGAGGACTTGTCTGCGATCACCCTCATGAGCGACGGGGCGTCGATCTTCGAATGTGTCACCGAGGATGAAGTCATCGACATCATGCGCGGTGGACAAGGCGTGTTCGGCATCGCGATTGGCCGCGTTCGTTCCGAAGTCGCGGGAACGCTGGCTCGTTTCCCGCAGGAAAGCATTGATGGTGATGTCGTGGTGCCCGATGGCGTCACCGACGAATTGGCAGCACGGCGCTCCCGCCGAACCGGCTGACTATCACCTTCGTCGAAGCGCAGCTGGGCGTCCTGTCGGGGCCGTCGGTTGTACGGAAGCCTTGAGCGGCGGCATCCGAACCTGCGGCGTATTCTGGACGGCGATGACAACGACACCGCACGTGCGGACTGCTGCCGCCGACGATCCATCCTTTCGCGCTCGCCACATCGGTCCCCAGGCAGAGCACGAAGACGCCATGTTGGCCACAGTGGGTTTCCCCAGCCTGGACGCCCTCATCGACGCGGCCGTGCCACAGGGAATCCGTACAGCTGGCTTGAACTTGCCCCCGGCTCTCAGTGAGCACGAGGTATTGGCCGAACTTCAACGAGTCGCCGCCGCGAACAAGCCGCGGAAAGCGCTGATCGGCATGGGGTACTACGGCACCCGGATGCCTGCCGTGATTCGACGCAATCTGGTCGAAAACCCGGCCTGGTACACCGCCTACACGCCCTACCAGCCGGAGATCTCCCAAGGGCGCCTGCAGGCCTTGCTGATGTTCCAGACGATGGTCGCCGACCTCACCGGACTGCCACTCTCGAACGCATCGATGCTCGACGAACCGACCGCTGCCGCCGAGGCCATGACACTCGCCCGCAGGGTGTCCAAGTCGAACTCCAATCGCTTCGCGGTCGACCTCGACATCCACCCGCAGACGCTGGCTGTGTTGGCCACCCGCGCCGAACCGCTCGGCATTGAACTGGTCCTCTTCGATGTTCAAGCGGAGTCGCTCCCGGCCGACATCTACGGGGTATTGACCTCCTACCCGAGTTCCTCTGGCGCAATCACCGACCTCTCTGGTCTCATCGCTGCGGCGCACGACGCCGGCGCCCTGGCTGTCGTCACCACCGACCTGCTGGCGCTCACTATGCTCACCCCGCCGGGCGAGATGGGGGCCGACATCGCGGTCGGTTCGGCGCAGCGATTCGGCGTCCCGATGGGTTTTGGTGGGCCGCATGCGGGCTTCATCGCGACTCGATCGGACATGGCGCGCTCCTTGCCTGGTCGACTGGTCGGGGTCAGTAAGGACGCCGACGGTGCCCTGGCCTACCGGCTGGCGCTCCAGACCCGGGAGCAGCACATCAGGCGGGAGAAAGCCACCAGCAACATCTGTACCGCCCAGGTGCTGCTCGCCGTGGTTGCCGCGATGTACGCCGCGTATCACGGGCCGGAGGGACTGCGCAGCATCGCTGAGCAGGTAGCCCAACGCAGCGCCCGGCTGGCCGACGGCTTGGCCGCAGCGGGCGTCACACTCACCAGCAGGTCGTTTTTCGACACGATCACGCTGCAACCTGCCCGGGCGCGCGGCTGAGGTGGTTGGCCACCTACGAAACGCGGGATTCGACATCCGGCTGATCGACTCCGATCACGTCAGCATCGCAACCGACGAGACCACCGACGACGCCACCCTGGAGGCGTTCGCGGCTGCCCTGGGCGAGGCCCTCGGCCTCGAGCTGCGACTGCCGGAACACGCAGTTCCCGCAATCCCGGCGTCGGTAGCGCGTACTACCGGCTACCTCACCCACCCGTGGTTCACCACGCATCACAGCGAAACGTCCATGATGCGCTTCTTGCGCAGGCTCTCCGACGCTGATCTGGCGTTGGACCGCACCATGATTCCGCTGGGTTCGTGCACGATGAAGCTCAATGCGGCGGCCGAGATGGAGGCAATCACCTGGAGCGAGTTCGCCGATGTACACCCCTTCGCTCCGGCCGATGAAAGCCTCGGATACGCCGAACTCATCGATGAGTTGGAGTCCTGGCTGGTCGAGATCACCGGCTACGACGCGGTCTCGGTTCAGCCGAACGCCGGCAGCCAGGGAGAGTTCGCCGGGCTACTCGCCATCCGCGCCTATCACACGTCTCGTGGCGACACCGACCGAAACGTCTGCCTGATCCCGTCGAGCGCACATGGCACTAACGCAGCGAGCGCGGTCATGGCAGGGCTGCGCGTGGTGGTAGTCGGGTGCGATGACAACGGCAACATAGACCTAGCGGACTTGGCCACCAAGATCCAGGCACACCAAGGCCGGATCGCCGCGCTGATGATCACCTACCCCTCCACCCACGGGGTGTTCGAGGAGGAAGTCCAGCAGGTGTGTGCGATGGTCCACGATGCCGGCGGGCAGGTGTACCTCGATGGTGCAAATCTCAACGCCCTGGTCGGGTTGGCCGCTCCCGGCAAATTCGGCGCTGACGTGTCACACCTCAACTTGCACAAGACTTTCTGCATCCCGCACGGCGGCGGTGGCCCCGGTGTTGGTCCGGTCGGTGTACGAGCGCATTTGGCGCCCTTCCTTCCGGGGCACCCACTGCGTGCAGACGCCGGACCCGTGGGGAGAGGTTTCGACGACGGCGGTGTCGGTCCGGTGAGTGGCGCCCCCTGGGGCAGTGCCGGGGTACTGCCGATTCCATACGCCTATGTGCGGATGATGGGGGCATCTGGGCTTACGGCTGCCACCAAGACGGCGATCCTTTCGGCCAACTACATTGCGGCTCGACTGCGTGACCACTATCCGGTGCTGTACACCGGTCCCACCGGATTGGTGGCACATGAGTGCATCATCGATATTCGACCGATCACCAAAGAGACTGGAGTGACCGTCGATGATGTCGCCAAGCGCCTGATCGACTACGGATTCCACGCACCCACCATGTCTTTTCCAGTGGCGGGCACATTGATGATCGAACCAACCGAGAGCGAAGACCTCGCCGAACTCGATCGCTTCATCGAGGCGATGATCGCAATCCGGTCGGAAATCGCGCGAGTGGCCAGCGGTGAGTGGCCGGTGGCGGATTCGCCGCTGCGGCAGGCCCCGCACACCTCCGCCTGCGTGGTGAGCGACTGGGAGCGTCCGTATAGCCGGGCGGAAGGCGTTTTTCCCGGGGCAGTTGACTCTGCCGCCAAATACTGGCCGCCGGTGCGTCGCATCGACGGCGCCTATGGGGATCGCAACCTTGCGTGTGCCTGCCCTGCCCCGGAGGCATTTGAGTAGGGTATGGCCGCTGGCGTCGAAGGCGACGTCCCAGATGCTCACTCAGCCAGGGGAATCACGAGCAGTTGAGCGCACTTCGTACGGGCTTGCGTCGCACCCATGTTCCGGTGCACTAGTGTCCGAGGCGTTGTGCTTTCGTTATGTTTCAAACTAAGGAGTGCCCATGAAGATTACCGGCATCATCCTGGCGATCATTGGCGTGCTCGCCGTGGTCGCTGGGTTTATCGTTCCTGTGGTCGGCGTGAACGCCGGCGTCAGCGCAGTGAACAGCACCGACAGCACCACCTACGGCACCGGCGAGCTCGTGAAGGTGCTCAACACCGGCAAACTCGTGGCGAGCCCAAGCAGCCCGTACGACGAGAATGTTCCCGTGACCAGCGTCCGGGTTACCAAGGCCGACACCGCTGCCATGGAGCAGCAGGATGCCAAGGATGCAGGCGCCTCCATTTTCGTGACGGACAGCACCACAACTCGCACGGACACCAACGAGGATCTCTCCGTGAGCGAGGCGACCTTTGCCTTCGATCCGGCCAACAGCGAACTGATCAACTGCTGTAGCGCGAGCTTGGGTGAAAACGTCAACGTCGACTTCCAAGGCGTGATGCCGCTCAAGTTCCCCTTCGGTTCGCCGCAGGACACTGTCCAGGTGTTCAACACCACGCTTCAGGCGCCGGTGCCGACTGAGTTCCAGGACGAGGTGCAGAAGTACGACATGACCCTGCACCGCTACACCCAAACCATTGAGCCCACTCAGACCCCTGCACCGCCGACATCTGTTCCGGCCTCATTGGCTGCCGGTTTGGTCGCTCAACTCGCCCCCGAACTGGCCGACCAGGTGCCAGCTGAAGGAAATATCGACCTCTACGAGTTCTACTCCGCCGAGAACGAGTTCCTGGTGGAGCCCATCACTGGCCAGATCGTCGAGGGCAATCTGAAGGAACTCACTACCTTCCGCCTCGATGGTGGCACCCAGGACATCGTCACCAAGGTTGAGGCAATCGCCGGTTCGGACCCCGAACGGATCGAAGAGGGTGCCGCTGAAATCAAGTCGTCGGCCGACCAACTGGCCATGGTCACCTTGGCTGCGCCGATCCTGCTCGGGCTCGGTGCGCTGCTCCTCATCGTCGGCATCGTGCTGATCGTCTTGGGAGGCCGCAAGAAGAAGGCCGCAGTCGCCTGACGCAGCGCATCAGGCCCCGGATCGCCGGGGACCGCTGCACATACCAAAGCCCGGGGCTCAGCAAGGCGCCCCGGGCTTTGGTATGCCTGCGCGCAACCGATATGCTCACAAGGTCCGTCTGCCCAGACGGCTTTCCATTTCTCGCAACCAGTCCCGGAGTCCACCTCTACATGTCGTCCACCGACCTCTCTGAAGCACCCGCCGCACGCGAAATCGCCATCAACGACATCGGAGACTCCGATGCGATGCTCGCGGCCATCGACCAGACCATCAAATACTTCAATGACGGCGACATCGTCGACGGCATCATCGTGAAGGTGGATCGGGACGAAGTTCTGCTCGATATCGGCTACAAGACCGAGGGGGTGATTCCTTCTCGCGAACTGAGCATCAAGCACGATGTCGACCCCTCCGAGGTGGTCGGCGTTGGCGATCATGTCGAAGCCCTGGTGCTGCAAAAAGAAGACAAAGACGGACGGCTGATTCTCAGCAAGAAGCGCGCCCAATACGAACGCGCCTGGGGCGATATCGAGGCGAAGAAGGACGCCGACGACGTGGTGTCCGGCACGGTGATCGAGGTCGTCAAAGGTGGGCTCATCGTCGACATCGGCCTACGCGGCTTCCTGCCGGCGTCGCTGGTGGAGATGCGCCGGGTCCGCGATCTGCAGCCGTATGTTGGCAAAGAGATCGAAGCCAAGATCATCGAGTTGGATAAGAACCGCAACAATGTGGTGCTGTCCCGTCGCGCTTGGCTCGAGCAGACCCAATCCGAGACGCGTCACAACTTCCTCAACACCTTGCTCAAAGGCCAGGTCCGCGAAGGTGTCGTGTCCAGCATCGTCAACTTTGGTGCGTTCGTCGACCTCGGCGGAGTGGATGGACTCGTCCACGTGTCCGAGTTGTCCTGGAAGCACATTGACCACCCGAGCGAGGTCGTGGAGGTTGGCGACAAGGTCACCGTCGAGGTGCTCGACGTCGACATGGACCGCGAACGCGTGTCGTTGAGCCTGAAGGCGACCCAAGAGGACCCGTGGCAGCACTTTGCGCGCACCAACGGCATCGGCCAAGTTGTGCCCGGCAAGGTCACCAAGTTGGTCCCATTCGGCGCCTTCGTCCGGGTCGACGATGGCATCGAAGGCCTGGTGCACATTTCGGAACTGGCCGAGCGTCACGTCGAGATTCCCGAGCAGGTTGTGCAGGTCAACGACTCCATCTACGTCAAGGTCATCGACATCGACCTTGAGCGCCGACGGATCTCGTTGAGCCTCAAGCAAGCCAACGAGTCCGGCTCCGGTGACGACACCGACGAGTTCGACCCGTACCTGTACGGAATGCCTTTGTCCTACGACGAAGAAGGCAACTACATCGGTCCGGAAGGGTTCGACCCGGAGCGCGGCGAGTGGAAGGAAGGCTTCGAGGAGCAGCGCACCGAGTGGGAGCGCCAGTACAACGAGGCCTATGCCCGTTGGCAGCAGCACAAGGACCAGATCGCAGACGCTCGCAAGGCCGACGCCGAAGCCTCCACCGCGCAAGCCCAGGCGGGATCCGGTGGCTACACCGCGACCGCGCCGGAGCCGTCAGGTGCGCTCGCTGAGGACGACAACGAAGCGCTCCGCGCCCTGCGCGAGAAGCTCACCGGAGAAGGCTGATCCGACTGTCCCAGAGCACGTCAACTTGACGTTGCAAAGACGCGAGGTCGCCGACGTTGGATAACACCACGTCGGCGACCTCGCGTCGTTGTTCGTCGGTGGCCTGACTGGCCATCCGGCGCACGGCCTCCGCTTCTGGCATCCCGCGCGACTCCAGCCGTTCGAGCCGGATCGGTTCGGGTGCCTCAACCACCACGACCAGGTCGTAGTCCGGGGCAAGGTTGTTTTCCGCAAGCAATGGGACATCGTGCACCACCACTTGGCCGGGAGCTGCGCTGGCAACGATGTGCGCGGTGTGGGCGGCGATCCGCGGATGGGTGATGTGGTTCAGCGCCGCTCGGGCGTCGTCGTCCGAGAACACCACAGCAGCCAAAGCAGCCCGGTTCAAGGTGCCATCGGGCTGGATCACCTCGGGGCCGAAACGCGCCACGATATCTGCCAGGGCCGGTGTTCCTGGGGCCACAACCTCGCGGGCGATTGCATCGGCGTCCACCACCAGCGCACCCCGTGCTGCCAGCATCCGCGCCACGGTGCTCTTGCCTGATCCGACTCCACCTGTCAGCCCGATTGTGGTCATGACACGCCAGCCTAGGGTGTGGTTTACCGTAGAGCCATGGCTCGCCCGGTGACCGACCTCCAACGACGGGTCGCGCCGTTCGAAGTGATCAGCGATTTTCAGCCCAGCGGCGACCAACCTAGCGCGATCGCCGAACTCGCTCGCCGGATCCAACGCGGCGAGCAGGACGTGGTGCTGCTGGGAGCCACTGGAACCGGCAAGTCGGCGACCACCGCATGGCTGATTGAACAACTGCAGCGACCCACCCTGGTGATGGCCCCGAACAAGACCTTGGCCGCCCAACTGGCCAACGAGTTCCGGGAACTACTGCCCAACAATGCGGTGGAGTATTTCGTCTCCTACTACGACTACTACCAGCCTGAGGCATACATCCCGCAGACGGACACCTACATCGAAAAAGACTCCAGCATCAACGAAGAGGTCGAGCGACTGCGGCACAGTGCCACCAATTCCTTGCTGACTCGCCGCGATGTGGTGGTGGTCGCAACGGTGTCGGCGATCTACGGTCTAGGGACTCCGCAGGAATACGTCGATCGCATGATTCGACTTCGGGTGGGGGAGTCATCCGACCGCCAACAATTGCTGCGGCGGCTGGTGCAGATTCAGTATTCCCGTAACGATGCGGCGTTCACCCGTGGCACCTTCCGAGTGCGGGGCGACACCGTTGAGGTGTTTCCGGTGTACGAGGAGCATCCGGTGCGAATCGAGATGTTCGGCGACGAGATCGAGCGGTTGATGACGCTGCACCCGGTGACCGGCGAAATCCTGACGGACGATCCGGAGCTTTACATCTTCCCGGCCACCCACTATGTCGCTGGTCCGGAACGGATGGCCAGAGCAATAGGCGAGATTGAATCCGAACTCGAGATTCGGCTACGTGAACTCGAACGTGGGCAGCACCTGCTGGAGGCCCAGCGGCTCCGCATGCGCACGCAATATGACCTCGAGATGATGGCGCAAGTTGGTTTCTGCTCCGGCATCGAAAACTACTCCCGCCATATCGATGGTCGCGGGCCCGGATCCCCACCCAACTGCCTGCTGGACTATTTTCCCGAGGACTTCCTGCTCGTGATCGACGAATCACACGTCACGGTCCCACAGGTCGGAGGGATGTACGAAGGGGACATGAGCCGCAAACGCAGTCTGGTGGATCACGGCTTCCGACTTCCCAGTGCCATGGACAACCGGCCGCTGCGCTGGGAGGAGTTCACCGAACGTATCGGTCAGACGGTGTACTTGTCGGCCACACCGGGACCGTATGAACTAGCCAAAGTTGACGGCGACGTCGTGGAGCAAGTGATTCGTCCCACCGGCCTGGTCGATCCAGAGATCGTGGTGAAGCCGACCAAGGGGCAGATCGACGATCTGCTGGCGGAGATCAACGAGCGGGCCGAACGCCACGAACGTGTGCTGGTGACCACCCTCACGAAACGGATGGCCGAGGATCTGACCGACTATCTGCTCGATCAAGGTGTGCGGGTGCGCTACTTGCACTCAGAGGTCGACACCCTCCGACGAGTGGAGCTGTTGCGGCAACTGCGGCTGGGTGAGTACGACGTTCTGGTGGGCATCAACCTGCTGCGAGAAGGGTTGGACCTTCCGGAGGTGAGCCTGGTGAGCATCCTTGATGCGGACAAAGAAGGCTTCCTTCGTTCCGAACGGTCGCTGATCCAGACCATCGGCCGCGCGGCGCGGAACGTGTCCGGGCAGGTACACATGTACGCCGACCGAATCACCGATTCGATGGCCACCGCGATCGGCGAGACGAATCGCCGCCGGGCTCGGCAAATCGCCTACAACACCGAGCACGGCATCGATCCGACTCCGTTGCGCAAGAAGATTGCCGACATCACCGACCTCATCGCCTCCGAAGCAGCCGACACCGAAGAGTTGCTTGCCACCCGCAAGGCCGCGGGTCGTCGCGGCCGCGGGGAGGCTGCCGGGGCGGCGCTGGGTGCGACCAGGCTGATGGATCGGCGCAGCGGCGAGGGTGCGTCGCCGCTACCGGCAGACGAATTGTCGGGACTGATCGCGGAACTCACTGAGGCTATGCACACCGCCGCGGAGGAGTTGCAGTTCGAAGTGGCCGCCCGGTACCGCGATGAAGTTGCCGAGTTGAAGAAGGAATTGCGAGCCATGTACGACGCGGGGGTTCAGAACGGTTGATAGCCCGGTGTGGGGCTATCGTGTGAGGCTGTAGCGGATCCCGCTTCGCACCGCCTCGGTCCGAGACGTTGCCTCATGATTCGAAAGGCATGGTCAGGTGGACGTGACCCTCACTGCGTGGCTTGTGACAGTTGCGGCTGTGCTGCTCCTGGTGGCAATGGACTTCCTCGTCGTGTCGAGCAAACCGCACGAGGTGGGCATGAAGGAGGCCGCCGGGTGGTCGATTTTCTACATCGGCGTGGCACTCGCGTGGGGGGTCGGCATTTGGCAGATCTACGGCTCCACCTACGGCACTGAATATTTCACCGGTTGGTTGGTTGAGAAGGCTCTGAGCGTCGACAACCTGTTCGTGTTCGTGATCATTCTGACCCGCTTCGCCGTGCCGAAGGCCTACTGGCAGAAGGTGCTGCTGTTCGGCATCGTCTTCGCTTTGATCGCCCGAACCGTATTCATTCTGGTGGGCGCGGCTTTGCTCGAGTACTTCTCATTCACCTTCCTGATTTTCGGCGGGCTGCTGATTTGGACCGCAGTGCAGTTGGCTCGGCACAAAGACGAGGACCCAGACGTCGAGGATTCGAAGATAGTCGCGTTCGCTGAGCGTCGATTGCCCTTCAGCACCGAGTGGAACAACGGGAAGATGACAGTGCGCGAGGCGGGCCGCCGGCTGTTCACCCCGATGCTGCTGGTGATGATCGCGATTGCCAGCACCGACGTGCTGTTTGCGCTGGACTCGATCCCTGCCGTGTATGGCATCACCAGCGAGCCGTACATCGTCTTCGCCGCCAACGCCTTCGCCCTCCTCGGCCTGCGAGCGCTGTTCTTCCTGCTCTACGGCCTCCTCGACAAACTCGTCTACCTGTCGCTCGGCCTAGCGGTCGTGCTGGGATTCATCGGCGTCAAACTGATTCTGCACTGGGCGCACGGGGTCTGGTCGTGGGTTCCAGAGATCGACACCCTCGCGTCGCTCGCGGTGATCATCGGGGTGCTGACCATCACAGGGGTCGCAAGCTGGCTGAAGGTTCGCAAGGATCCCACAGTGGTGGCGCACGCGGGGACGATCACCAAACCCAAAAAAACCAGCGAGGTCGAATCTGCGCCTCAGCCTGATCAGCGAGAGGAATAGCCCATGTGTCGACTCTTTGGAATGCACGCCGGCCAGACCGCCGTCTCGGTCAAGTATTGGCTGACACAGGCCCCGGACAGCATGGCGGCGGAAGGTCAGCGCAACCCCGACGGCGCCGGGATCGGCTGGTTTGACGCCGAACGCCGGCCACATGTGGTGAAGCAGGCCGGGGCCCTGGATGAGGACTCGGATGTCCTGCGCCACGCGGCCGATATCCATGCCCGAACCGTGGTCACCCACGTACGGGATGCCACCGCCGGCCAGGACACGAAAGCAAACACGCACCCCTTCGAGATCAAGGGCACCCTGATGGCGCACAACGGCGGCTTCGGTGATCTTGCCAAGGTCGATGCAGAACTGGGCGACTATCGGCAGTTGGTAGCTGGCGACACAGACTCGGAACGCTATGCAGCGCTGATCGTCAAGGAAGCCGATAACCACGGCGGCGACATTGGTCTCGGGATCCTTGCGGCGGCGCAATGGCTGGCGCGGCACGTGCCAATGTACTCATTGAATACGGTGGTGATTCGTGACGGCTGGTTGTGGGCTTTGCGCTACCCAGACGAACGCGCGCTGCACCTCGCCCGCCGCGCTGTCACACCCTCCACGGGCGCGCCAGCGGCGGGCTGGAGCGGCAGTTCCGCGGTTGCTGCCCATCAGGTGCTGTCGGACAAGGAAACGCCGATCGTGGTGGTGGCGAGCGAACGAATCGACGACGCTGACGATTGGTGGATGCTGCAACCAGGCGAACTCATCACGGTCGATCCGAATCTGACAATCACCAGCAGGCTTGGACTCACGTCGCCACCGCGGCATCTCGTTGCCTTGAATGAAGCCGACCCCAACAAGGAGAATTTCTAGGGCTCCGGGCTAGTGGCATCTCGGTTCGGCTGAAAGATGGCGGAGAAGTAGCCCGCAAGCAGGCGGTCACGCAGTTTGGCCGGCAGCGCTTCGATGAGGGCTTGAATCCCGGCAGCTTCGGCTGGCAGAGACGGTGACTCGCTGGCGTCGAGGCCGGCGAACTTCAGCAGTGCGTTCACCGTGTCCAAGTCCAAGGCGTCCGGGTCCAACGCCTCGGCGGCCGCCTGCAACTGGGGGTCCGCCGCCGCCCGGGCGTGCTGACTGGCTTCGGCCGCTGCGGCACGCAGGGCGTCGAGGAATTCGTCCATTCGGCCCAAAGTGGTGGACTGGACGGTGAGGTGAGCCGTGCGCGGCAGGCCAGCAACGCCAGGTTGAGCTTGGATGAACCAGCCACGGGCCTTCATGGTGTCGGCCAACACAAAGGGGTCGATGCCGTCTGGGCCGTCGGCGGCCAAGGCCACCAACGTCGTCGCTGGCGTACCTAGGACGCGCAGGCCGTCGATTTCGTCGACGGCGGCAACTATCCGCTCTGTGGCCTCTCGGGCCGAGGCCACCAGCGCGAGGTAACCGTCGTACCCGATCCGACGACACACGGCCCAGGCAGCGGCCATCGGGCCAGCAGACTTGGTGCTTTGCATGGTGGTGTTCACCACCGGATAGCCAGGCCAATCCGAGTAGGCGAAGAAGGCGTTGAGCCGATAGTCGGGGTCGCTGAACAGCAGCAGCGATGCTCCTTTCGGGGCGTAGGCGTATTTGTGCAGATCCACCGAGATGCTTCGCACTCCCGGGACTCGGAAATCGAATTGGGGCACGTCGAAGCCGAGATCGTCCATGAAGGGCAGAATCCATCCACCGATGCAGGCATCGACGTGCACCGGCACGCCGCGTGCTGCTGCTTCGGAGGCCACGGCTGCCACTGGGTCGAGCACGCCATGGGCGTAGGAGGGTGTCGAGAGCACCACCAGCGCAGCACGTTCACCTGCCTCGTCAAGTGCCTGGAGCACCTGTTCCGGGCGAACAGTGAAGCTCTCTGGATCGACCGGCAGCATCACCCGCTCCAGCCCGAAGTAGTACGTGCCTTTGACAAAGGCGGAGTGGGCGGTGATCGGCATGATCACAATCGGAGTCTGGTTCGAATCCGGGTGGCGTGCACGCCATTGTTCGCGAGCCGCCTTCACCGCCAGCATGCACGATTCGGTGCCGCCACTGGTGGCCAAACCCGCCGCTGCGGGTCCGCCGTGCACAAGGTCGAGCCCCCATCCGACCAGGTCGTTTTCGATCCGGGCCACACTCGGAAACACGGTCGGATCCAAAGCATTGACCCCGCTGAAGGCCGACAACGCGGCATTTGCCACCTCCTCCAGATCGGGGATGCCGGAGTCGTAGACATAGGCCAGCACTTGGCCGCCCGTGGTTGGGGAATCGTCGATTCGGAAGTCGGCGAGCTCCGCTGCGATTGCGGCGGGTTCGGCGGCGAGGTTGGGCAGGCTCATAGGGGCAGCTCCTGGACTATGCCGTGCGCTCGTTGGTGGATGTGGCGATGTGCAAGGCGGCTTCGGGGGAGTCATACCGACGCAAGAGCAACAGACTGAGGGCGGTCAGGGTGGCGGGCACGATCGTGAACGCCAGCAGTACTCCGATGATCGCCGACGCTGGCTGGGCGACATCCACATTCGCGGTGGAGGACACGAAACCGGTGAGGGCTAACACTGTGAGCACCAAGGCTGGGCCGACGGCGAATCCGGCCGTCTCGCCTGCGGTCCAATAGCCGGTGAACGCTCCGGCCTGTTGAGTGCCGCGGGCCTCGGCGTCTGCTGCAATGGTGTCCGGCAGCATCGACAGCGGGAACATTTGCATCCCGGCGTAGCCGGCGCCACAAATCGCCACGAATCCCGCCACCAGGGGAATCGGAAGCGCTCGGGAACCAAGCAACAACAATGCCCCAGAAATGAAGACTGCGGAGGCGAGGTAGTAGCCCCGCTGTTTTCCGAATCGATGGGCGACCTTGGCCCACACCGGCACGAACACGATTCCCGGCCCCACCAGGCAGGCGAACAGCACGTCGGCGAAGCCCTCGCGGCCCAAGATGTAGGTGGCGAAGTACTGGGCCCCGGCAAGCATGGAACTTGTGGCTAGTGCCTGCAGCACAAACGCTCCCAGCAGCGCCACGAAGTTGGGATTGCGGCGCACAACGTTGAACTGCGCACGGAGTGAGCGTTCGGCCTGCTCGGTGTTTGAGACGATCGGGGTGCGACGCAGCCCCCACCAACAGCCCAACATGCCCAGGCCGATGAGCGCTCCGACGACCATACCCATCACCAGGTAGCCCACGGTCTGGTCTGTGAAGGCATCGCGGATGCTCGGTGACCCGGCGCCGAACAGCAGGATTCCGAAGGTGAGGAATGCAACCCGCCATGCCATCAAAGTTGTGCGGGCAGGTGGCGAATTGGTGATTTCTGCCGGCGTAGCGATGTAGGGCACCTGAAACACCGCGAAGGCGGACGCTGCGGCCAGGAAGGCCACGAAAACCCACACCGCAGATGCGCCAGGCCCAAGTCCCAGCGGCACCGAGAACATCAGGGCGAAGGCGGGGGGAAGCACCAATCCGCCCACCAGTAGGAAGGGTCTGCGGCTGCCTCGCCGCGACATCGAACGGTCCGAGAGGTTGCCGACGATGGGAAGAAAGATGACGTCCCACAGTTTTGGCACCAGCAAGACCAGGGCCGCCACTCCGGCGGCCACACCGAGGCTGTTGGTCAGGTAGTACGCCAACAGAAGTCCCGGCACTGTCGAGAATCCGGCCGTTCCAACCGAACCCAGCGCGTAGGACAGGGTGGTCCGGCGATCCAGCGGCACCCCGGGAGTGCTCACCAGCGGCGTTCCCGCCAGGCTTCGAGGTCTGGTCGCTCCACACCCAAAGTCGTGTCCCAGCCATGTCCGGGGTAGATCCAGGTGTCGTCGCCGTACCCGTCGAAGATGCGCGTGAACACATCGTCATAGAGCTGGTCGAAGGTCTCCGGCGTGGTCCTGCCGATCCCACCTGGGAACAGCGAATCACCGGTGAGGATGTGTTGGCGTCCGGCGTCATCGGAGAACGCAAGGGCAACCCCGCCCGGAGTGTGGCCGCGCAGTTCGATCACGCTGATCGCGGTGCCATCGAGGTCCAGAACGTCGCCGTTGTGAAGTAACTGACCTGTGGGGACGTCGATCCCGTGAGCATCTGCGGCACCGGCCATGGTGGTCGCACCGGTGGTGGCCACCACCTCACCTAGTGCTTCCCAGTGATCGCGATGCTGATGGGTGGTGACCACGACGTCGCACCGACCGTCGGTGAGCAGGTGATGGAAGATGGTGGGCGCATCTGCGGCCGCGTCCACCAGCATTCGGGTGCCTGATCGGCCCTCCAACAGGTAGACGTTGTTGTCGAGCCGGCCCACCGAGAGCTTGTGCAGCGTCAACGTGCCAAGGTCGCGCATTGCGGGCGCCCCGCCCACTTGCGTGCGTCCGGTGTAGTCCATTTCGCCACCCTAGGGGATCAGTAGTGGGGAGTGAACCCAAACGAGAACGATGATGAAGGGGCACAGGTAGGCGCTGGCAAGGCACTACCCTGGCCCTATCCGGGTTGTCAGGAGGGCGACATGAGCACACGGCCGGTCACACTCAACGTGCGCGGGTCAGCGACGACCCAGGTGTCACCAGATTTCGCGCGGTTGGCCCTGCGGATCAGCGCAGAAGACCCCGACCGAGACGTCGCCGTGTCGCGGGTTGAGGAAGTCCTCACGGCACTGAGGCCCGCGCTGGCCGACATTTCGGGCATCCGCAGCATCGTGATCTCGCGGATGCACACCGAGCAGCGTTATCGCTGGGATGACGAGTCGCAGACGCATCACCCGATTGGGTGGATGTCGTCGGTGGAAGGTCGCGCGGACGCCGAATGCGACCAAGCGTCCAAAGTGATGGCCGCTGCGGTCACCGCTGGGGCTGCGCTGCTGGGGGTCTCGTGGCTGCTTGACACCTATAACCCGGTTTTTCGGCAGGTACGCAAGGATGCCGTCGCCGCGGCACGCAGAGCGGCTGAGGACTTCGCTGAAGCGTTGGACCGGCCGCTTGGCCCAATCGTGGCGCTGGCGGACTCCGGCTTGTTGCATGCCGGGGGAGCAGCGGCGCCCCCGCGTGGCATCGCGCTGATGCGCGCTGCGGCGCCTGGCGCACCAGTCATTGAACTTGATCCGGAACCGCAGGAGGTTTCTGCCGAGGTGGAAGCCACCTACGAACTCTGACGGAGTCAGCCATGGGGCCTTCGCTCAGCTTGAGGCCGCAAGGTGTCGGTCGATAAGTTCTGCGGCGCGGTCGAACTGCAGATTCCGCACCGCAGACTGCAGGGCGGCGTGATCAGCGCTTCCGAGAGTGGCGCGCAACTGGTCATCGGCATCGTTCAGCCAACTGTCTGCGGCCAGGTCATGGTTGGTCAGGAGCGCGCGGAAATACCTCAGTTCGCCGGTGTCGAGGGGTAACTGCGTGTTGGTGCCGCCGCCGGAGGCGTCGGAATCGTCGGATGACGGCATGCGCCCGGTGTCGTCGGGGAGGTGGTCGCGAATGTCGTCGAGTTGGTCGGCGAGCAGGAGTAGGCCATCGTGCAATTCGGCGTCGGAGAGTTCGCCACCTCGAATGCCAGTCTCCAATCGGCCGGCGGTTTCGGCGGTTGCAGTGGCGCCGAGCGAGCCTGCGCTGCCGCGCAGCTTGTGCAGCTGCTGCCGGATGTCGTCACGGTCGGCCGAGCCCACTCGGGTTGCGCTGGCGCGCAACTGGTCGGGGTCGTGTTCGGCGAGCAGGGCTGCGACCAAAGACAGGAAGGTCTCGGCATCGCCGCCGAGGATGTCCTTGATGGCAGCTGGATCGTCGATACCAGCTATGTCAGGCCAATCTCCGGAACCTCCCCGCGGCTGCTCGGCGCCGGGCTCATATGAGAATCCGGCGTCGTCATCGCCGGTCGGAACCGAATTGGCTGAGCGAGTGAGTTCCACAATTGTCCGCACCAGTTCCGCGGTTTCAAAAGGTTTGGTGAGGAAGGCATTCATCCCGGCGGCAAAGGCTGCGTCCCGCTCAGTGATCAGCGCATCGGCCGTCAGGGCGATGATCGGCAGTTGGGTGAGTCCGAGCTCGGATCGGATCCGACGGGCCACCTCGTTGCCATCAATATCGGGCATCTGCACGTCCAGCAGCAACGCATCGATGGAAAAATCGGCCGTTCGCAGCAGTTCTAGGGCGGCGAAGCCACCGGTCTCCGCTGCCACGGTAGCGCCGTGCAACTCCAGAATCCGGCGCGCGACCAGCAGGTTCAGTTCACTGTCGTCCACGACCGCGATTGTCAGACCACCCAGCGCGTTCGAGGTCGCCTCAGTGCCATCACGGTCCGCGACGACACTGGCCGCAGCCTCGCTCACAGCATTGAACAACTGCGATGCATCCAGCGGCTCCCGTATCGTGCGCACCGCCCACGCGGATGAGGGATGCAACTCGGCGAAACTCTGCTCCTGATCGCCGACCAGCACCACCGAAGGCAAGGCGCGCTCGCCCAGGGCCGCACGTGCGTTGGCCATGATGGTTGCGGCGTCCGAATCGCCCATGTGCCAGCGCATCACCAGAACCTGGGGCAATTGGCCGGTGCGGGCGGCGGCGCGCAAAGATGCAATCAGGGCCGCTCCCGACTCCTTCTGGTCGGTCTGCCATCCCAGCGAGCGGCACAGCGCCACAAGGTCCCGACGTTCCGCTGCATCAGGAGTCGCCACGCACACTCGGATCGCGCTTGAGGAGTTGCGGGGCACCAACGCCGAGTCGTCGCCGGGGACGCGCAACGACACGTCCACCCAGAATTCACTGCCGAGGCCTGCGGTGCTCGCCACTTCCACCGAACCGTCCATCATCTCCGCCAACCGCTGCACGATGGAGAGCCCCAGCCCGGTGCCGCCGTGTGTGCGAGTGGTGCTGGAATCCACCTGCGTGAAAGGCGTGAATAGACGCTTCAGCGCTTCGTCCGGGATTCCGATGCCGGTGTCCTTGACGCTGATCCGAAATTTGGCCGCACCGTCCACGACGCCGGTGCTGCTCAGTGACACCGTCACCTGGCCGCCTCGTTCAGTGAATTTCAAGGCATTGCTGAGCAGATTCGTGAGGATCTGACGTAGGCGGGTGACGTCGCCCAACACGAGCGTAGGTAGTCCGGACGCAAGCTCACACTGCAGGTCGATTCCGCGTTCGGTGGCGGTGCTCGCCATCACCGCCACCACTTCTGAGGTCATCGCTCCGAGGTTGAGGGGGAGTTCCTCAAGTGTCATCTCCCCGGATTCCACCTTGGACAGGTCGAGCACGTCGTTGATCACCGCGGCCAGCGAGGACCCGGCGAACTCGATTTTGGACAGCAGATCTCGCTGTTCGGGCGAAAGATCGGACTTGTCGAGCAAGTAGGTCAGGCCGATGAGCGCGTTCAGCGGTGTGCGAATTTCGTGGCTGGTGTTGGCCAGGAACCGGCTTTTCGCGGCGTTCGCGTCGTCGGCTTCGGCCTTCGCCCGCTTGATGTCTTCTTCGATGCGGCGCCGATCGTCGATGTCCTGGATCACCCCGTGCATAGCGATTACTCCGCCGTCGTCGCCGCGTTCGACTTCACCGAGTGTGCGAATCCAGATGATGCGCCCGTTCCAGGTGCGGATCTGCAGGTCGCATTCCCAGCCTTCCCCGGTGGCCAAGGCTCGCTGCATCATGGCCTCAAGAATCGGGCGGGACTCCTCCGTGTAAAAGCTGACACTGTTGGCCAAAGTGGGCTGGAAATCGTTAGGTACCTCATGGATCCGGTAGGTGGCATTCGTCCAAGCGATGGGGATCAATGCGGGGTCGGTGCCCGGCTGGGGAACGTCCATCCGCCACCCACCAAGTCGAGCCATTTCGCCACCGCGTTGTAGTAACTCTTGACTCTCGGCGAGGCGGCGGGCAAGTTCCCGTTCCGCAGTGATGTCAAGGTGTGTGCCAAACATCCATTCCGGTTTGCCGTCTGGGGTCCAGGTGGCAACTCGGCCACGGTCGTGGACCCACACCCACCTTCCGTCCTTATGCCTTAGGCGAGCTTTGAAGTCGTAGTAGTCGGACTCGCCGGCGAAGTGCTGCGCCAGCAGGAACTCTGAGGCGCCAAGATCGCCCGGGTGGGTCAACTGTGCCCAAGTTTCGATGGTGGTGGGTTCGAGTTCGGCGAGGGTGTAGCCGACGATCTCTGCCCAGCGCTGGTTGAAGCGGGTCTCACCCGTTTGTACGTTCCATTCCCAGGTGCCAGCGTTTGTCCCAATGAGGATGAATTCGTAGCGTTGGCGTTGGAGGGCTTCAGCGCGGGCCTGCTCCAGTTCCGCGGCCTCGAGCTTGTCCCGACTTCGGCGCTGGCGGTTGGTGAGCATGACCCAGGTGGCCAATGTGGCCAGCAAGGATGCGAGCACCCCGGCCGCCAACAGTCGCAATGGTGAGGCCAACTGCTGGGCGCCGACAAAGGCAGGCGTGGCCTCAATGCGCAGTGTCCACTCGGCGTCATAGATGTCAACTTCATCCTCCGACGACAACCCACCAACTCCGCCGTCGCCGCTGAAGTCAGCGGTACGGAAGAACTCCTCCGTGCTGCCGTCGGGCACTTGGGAAGTGAGCGAATAGGCCAAGCCCTGTGTGTTGACCCCAGCGGCGACCTCACTCACGAGAACCGGGGCGAAGGTCCAGCCGATCGTGGCGGCTTCCCGCTCGGCAGGCGTGTTCGTGGGCGCCCCGGGCGCGTAGACGGGTAGGTAGATCAGTCGTGCCTCGCCGGGCTGCTCTGATGCCTGGCGAAGAGTCAGTGGCGCGGAAATGGACGCTTGACCCGTTGCCGCGGCAGCATCAGCAGCCGCCTTTCGGATCGGGTCGGTCGCGGCGTCAACTCCGAGTGCAGCTGCGTTTGGTTCTAGCGGTTGCAGATACTGCACGATGTAGCGGTAGTCACCTGTGTTGGGACTGAACTCCACGATCTCGAAATCGGGGAAGCCGTCGGCTTGTGCTTCCGCCAGGAATGCTTCGGTCTGCTCGGTCGGGACTTTGCGCATGAAGCCGAATCCACCGGCGCCGGGAAACTCCACCGCCATATCGCGAGTGGCACTGTAGGAGTCGAAATTCTCTCGGTTGACACTCGTGCCACCGGCCACCACCACAGCCCCACGGGCGCCGCGTAGGCCGTATTCAAAAATGCCGAAAGCATCGACCAGTTCGTCTTTCAATTCCGCCGAGGCGGACGTGAATGCGCTGCGCAGCTCCGACCGGTTGTGAGCCGAATCAAGCGCTACCGCAACCCCGGACAGGAGCAGCCCGATGAGCAGGACGGATAGGGTGATGAGCCATATCCGTCGCGATTCACCCATTGAGTTCCGAACCGCCCGGGGACCCAAGGGCGTGGGCCGTCCCGTCGCCGGCAGCGGGTCGGTAATTCGTCAGCGCCTCCACCCGGACCTGGTCCCGACCCTCTGCTTTTGCAGCGTAGAGAGCACGATCAGCAGCCAGCAGAAGCAGGTCTGGGCTCAGCAGGCCGGTGTCACTACCCCTCTCCGATAGCGCGTCGCCACGGCCACTTGGAACGTAGGTTGCGCCCCCAACGGACACGGTGACTATGTCGGCGACCGGACTTGCGGGATGCGACAGTTGCAGTTGGCGGACAGTTGAGTGCAGCCGAGAAGCAAGAGTCTGGGCTTCGCGCGGTCCCAGATCTGGCGCCACAAGCACGAATTCGTCGCCTCCGTAGCGGGCTAGCTGGGCGCCGGACTCGGCAACTGCATCGGTGAGGCCGGTGGCGACTGCTCGCAGGCAGTCGTCGCCGAGTTGATGCCCGAGCGTGTCGTTGTATTCCTTGAAGTGGTCGACATCGATCATGAGGACTGTCAGTGGGGTGCGCTCACGAAGGGCACGCAGCCACTCTTTGGGGAGCCGCTCCTCAAAAGCGCGACGATTCCCGATGTTGGTGACGGCATCCTCCACAGCGCTTTGTTTCAGTAGGTCGGTCAGACGCTTGAGTCGGAGATGGGTTGCGACTCGAGCGCGCACCAGCGGAGCGAGGGGCGGTTTCGCAATGAAATCCACCGCGCCGGCCGCCAATCCGGCAAGTTCGTCGGCGTGGCTGTGGTGACTGGTGATGAAGATCACGGGGACGTCATCCCAGGTGGGATCGCGCTTGAGTTCGAGGCACACGTCGAGACCGGACATGTCAGGCATCTCAATGTCCATCAGTACCAGATCTGGGCGCTGGCGCCGAGCCAGTTCGATCGCCTCCTTGCCGTTGGTGGCGTATCGAAGACGCCCCGAATCGGCCAGGATGCGGCCCAAGATCATGATGGCTGTGGGGTCGTCGTCGACCACCAGTATTTCGGCCGGGGAATCGTGATGGGGACGCCCTGGGGTGTCTGCCTCGTCACGGCTGGTGGCCATGGGTGCCGCCTCCTCCCATTCGCCTCCGCCGCAGAGTGTGTCGAGCCCTGGGTGAAACGATGTGCTCAGGTGCCTCACCATACCGGTACTTGACTAGGGCAAGGGCCCCACGGAGGATCTTGCGGATGTCGTTGTCGGGACCCCCGCATAGGCTGGGGTCGTGCTGGAACGGCTGATCGTGCGAGGCGCACGCGAACACAACCTCAAAGACGTTTCCCTAGATCTCCCAAGGGACGCGCTCATTGTGTTCACCGGGCTGTCCGGATCCGGCAAGTCCAGCCTCGCATTCGACACGATCTTCGCCGAAGGACAACGCCGCTATGTAGAAAGCCTCAGCGCGTATGCCCGGCAGTTCTTGGGCCAGATGGACAAACCAGATGTCGACTTCATCGAAGGCCTTTCCCCGGCTGTCAGCATCGACCAGAAGTCCACCTCGCGAAATCCTCGTTCCACGGTCGGCACGATCACCGAGGTGTACGACTACCTGCGGCTACTCTTCGCCCGGATCGGTAGGCCGCACTGTCCAAAATGTGGTCGTCCCATCTCCCGGCAGCATCCGCAGCAGATCGTCGACCAAGTGCTTGCGCTCGAAACCGGCACCAGATTTCAGGTGCTGGCCCCGGTGGTGCGGGAGCGCAAGGGCGAATTTGTGGATCTGTTCCGGACCCTGCAGACGCAAGGGTATTCCCGAGTCCGGGTGGACGGGGCGATTGTTCAACTTGCGGACCCACCCTCGTTGAAGAAGCAGGAGAAGCACACCATCGAGGTGGTTGTTGATCGACTCGTGGTGAAGCCGGAAGCCAAACAGCGACTTACTGATTCGGTGGAGACTGCGTTGCGGCTTGCTGGTGGCACCGTCACGTTGGACTTCGTTGATCGACCCGAGGATGCCGAAGACCGCATCAGGGTTTTCTCCGAGCACCTTGCGTGCCCCTTCGACGGGCTCAGTTTCGAAGAACTCGAACCCCGCTCGTTCTCGTTCAACTCACCGTTTGGCGCCTGCACCGAATGCACCGGCCTCGGCACGCGGCACGAGGTCGACCCAGACTTGGTGATTCCAGACCCTGATCTGCCGCTTGCAGATGGTGCGGTTGCGCCCTGGGCATCGGGGGCGAGCGCGGACTATTTCCAGCGCCTGCTGGCGGCCCTCGCGGAGGACCAGGGTTTCGATTTGGGCACCCCGTGGGCCGATCTCCCGTCAAAGGTCCGCAAGACAATCTTGGCTGGCCAGAAGTCTTCGGTGACGGTGAAGTACCGCAATCGATATGGCCGCGAACGCTCGTACACCACGGGCTTTGAAGGGGTGATCCCGTACATCCAGCGGCGACATGCGGAGGCCGAGACTGACTCCGGTCGGGAGCGTTTTGCCGGCTACATGCGGGAGGTGCCGTGCCCGGCCTGCCAGGGTGCGCGGCTGAAACCAGTGAGCCTTGCGGTCACGGTTGGAGGCAGATCGATAGCGGAGATCGCCTCGCTGCCGATTGGTGAGGCCCTTGTGGTGCTTCGGTCGATGGAACTTGATGATCGGGACGCAGCGATCGGCTCGCGGGTGCTGAAGGAAATTGGCGAGCGGTTGCAGTTCTTGGTGGACGTCGGGTTGCACTACCTGTCGCTGGATCGACCAGCGGCCACTTTGGCCGGCGGCGAGGCCCAACGTATTCGTTTGGCCACTCAGATCGGGTCGGGATTGGTCGGGGTGCTCTATGTGCTCGACGAACCAAGCATTGGCTTGCATCAACGAGACAATCGTCGCCTCATCGAGACCCTTGTACGGCTGCGCAACCTCGGCAACACCTTGATCGTGGTGGAGCATGATGAAGACACCATCAAGGCCGCGGATTGGGTCGTTGACATCGGCCCCGGGGCCGGCGAACATGGCGGGCAAGTGGTGGTAAGCGGGCCGGTCTCGGAGTTGCTTGCGTCACCGGACTCGGTCACCGGTGCTTACGTTGCCGGCCGGCAACGCATCGATGTTCCGAGTGTCCGCCGCGACCCCGACCCGGACCGGTCCTTGCGCATCGTGGGTGCGCGTGAGCACAACCTTCGCAAGGTGGATGCGGTGCTTCCCCTGGGTTGCCTCGTTGCGGTCACCGGAGTCAGTGGGAGCGGAAAATCCACCCTGATCAACGATGTGCTTTTCCGGGTACTTGCCCGGGAGTTGAACGGGGCTAGGACGGTACCTGGCCGCCACACCAGAGTGGAAGGTCTGGAGCACCTCGACAAAGTGGTGCACGTTGACCAGAGCCCGATCGGACGCACGCCACGTTCGAATCCGGCCACGTACACCGGAGTGTTCGACCACGTCCGCAAACTGTTCGCCCAAACCGAGGAAGCCAAAGTTCGCGGATACCTTCCGGGGAGATTCTCGTTCAACGTCAAAGGTGGTCGCTGTGAGGCGTGCACCGGCGACGGCACGATCAAGATCGAGATGAACTTCCTGCCCGACGTATACGTGCCATGCGAGGTGTGCCACGGGGCGCGCTACAACCGGGAAACCCTGGAGGTGCACTTCAAAGGCCGGACCATCGCCGAAGTCCTGGACATGCCCATCGAGGCTGCTGCGGACTTCTTCGAGGCGGTCCCAGCGATAGCCCGGCACCTGCGCACGTTGGTTGATGTGGGTCTCGGTTATGTCCGGCTGGGCCAACCGGCACCTACCCTCTCCGGTGGCGAAGCGCAGCGGGTCAAACTCGCCGCCGAACTGCAGAAGCGCGCCACCGGACGCACCATCTATGTGCTCGACGAACCCACCACTGGGCTGCATTTCGAGGACATTCGAAAGCTGCTGCTGGTGCTGCACCGCCTCGTCGATACCGGAAACACGGTGTTGGTGATCGAACACAACCTAGACGTGATCAAAACGGCCGACTGGTTGATAGACATGGGCCCGGAAGGCGGATCCGGGGGCGGGACGGTGGTGGCAACCGGGACTCCGGAACAGGTGGCGTTGGTGCCGGAGAGCCACACCGGAGCATTCCTGGGCCAACTCCTCGGCGTGGCTCGCTGACGGGTCACGGCGTAGCGTGGCACTCGGGTCACAACGACTATCCGACTGCAACTCTTGGGAAAGGTCCGAAAGGGACTCGTGGACATCGGTGAAGGAGCGCACATGGACAGCCAAAGCGAGAACACACCCCGGCAGGAACTGCCGCGGCGCGCAGTGCTCGGTATGGGCGCCCTCGGCGTAGCGGGGTTGACGTTGGCCGCCTGCGGCGGTGCGTCGGGGGAGTCAGTTGAGTCTGGGGCCGCCGACGCGGGTGCCGATTCGGGCGGCGCTGGCACCCCAGGAGATGCCGGTCCGGCGTCGGCGATTCCGGTGGGCGGCGCTGCAATCGTGGCAGTCCGCGACACCGCCTACGTCGTGGCGCAACCCAACGAAGGGGAGTTTGTGGCGCATAGCGCTGTCTGCCCGCACCAAGGCTGTTTGTGCAATGTGCTTGCCGACAATAAGGCGATCTGCCCCTGCCATGGCAGCGAGTTCGACGCCGACACCGGTGCAGTCGAAAAGGGCCCGGCCACGAGGGGATTGGCGCCGGCTAGCGTCGAAGTGGTCGACGGCACGCTGCAGATCACCTAGTCAACCGATTCCGCCGGCGACTCCCATTCGAGACTCCCTCCATGGCTGACCCACGTACCTACCGACCAGCGACCGGAAGTATCCCGACGGAACCTGGGGTCTATCGATTCCGAGACCAGCACGGCCGGGTCATTTACGTTGGGAAGGCCAAGAACCTTCGTAGCCGACTGAGTAGCTACTTCAGCGATCTGGCATCGCTGCACCCACGGACGCAGGCAATGGTCACCGCGGCCGCCGATGTCGACTGGGTGACGGTCGGCACTGAGGTCGAAGCACTACAACTCGAGTACTCCTGGATCAAGGAGTACGACCCACGGTTCAACGTGCGTTACCGGGACGACAAGTCCTACCCCTTCCTGGCCGTGACCTTGAGCGAGGAGTTCCCGCGGGCGGTGGTGATGCGTGGGGCCAAACGCAAGGGCACCCGCTACTTCGGGCCATACGCCCACGCCTGGGCGATTCGGGAAACCGTCGACCTGTTGCTGCGGGTGTTTGGCATCCGGACCTGCTCAAACGGCGTCTATCGACGGGCGGCTGCAGTCGGCCGACCCTGCCTGTTGGGCTACATCGACCGTTGCTCGGCGCCCTGCGTCGGACGGGTCGACGCCGAAGAGTACGGCCAAATTGTGGACGGCTTCGTAGCCTTTATGGACGGTCGGACGGCGCCGGTGATCAACGCGTTGACGGCCGACATGAAGCAGGCGGCAGCGGAACTGGACTACGAACGCGCTGCTCGACTACGTGATGACCTCGGCGCGCTCACTCGCGTGTTGGAACGCAACGCGGTGGTTTTCGGCGACGGCACGGATGCGGACCTCTTCGGGCTCTGCGCCGACGAGTTGGAGGCCGCGGTGCAGGTGTTCCACGTGCGCGCCGGGCGGATTCGGGGCCAGCGCGGCTTTGTGGTCGAGCGTGTGGAGGACACGGACCCGGGCGGGCTGATCGCGGCCATGCTGCAACAGTTCTACGGCGGCGAGGAACCCGAGCAGGTGCCAAAAGAGGTACTGGTATCGCACAACCCTCCCGATCTCGCAGGGTTGCGGGAATGGTTGACAAGCCATCGCGGCGCCAACGTGGATATTCGCGTGCCACGTCGGGGCGACAAACGTGCCTTGATGTCCGAACTCACTCGAAATGCCGAACAGTCGCTCGTGATGCACAAGGCGAAAAGGGCCGGCGACTTGACCACCCGCAGCCAGGCGCTCTCGGAATTGCAGGAGGCATTGGACCTTCCCGAGGCGCCGTTGCGAATCGAGTGCATCGATGTGTCGAATCTGCAGGGAACCGATGTCGTGGCGTCGCTAGTGGTGTTCGAGGACGGCCTCGCACGGAAGTCGGACTACCGGCGCTTCAACATTCGCGAACCGCGGGACGACACCGCCGCTGTCGCTGAAGTGGTCACACGTCGATTCCGCAGATATCTGCAGCAGCGACACGAAGGCACCGAATCCCAAATTGACGCCACCGACGCCAACGACGACCTCACCAAGGAGTCGGCCAGTTCGCGGGGCTCGTTTGCATATCCACCCAGCCTGTTGGTGATAGACGGCGGTGCCCCGCAGGTGAACGCTGCAGCTGCTGCGCTGGCTGAACTTGGGATCGACGACATCTCCGTCTGTGGGCTGGCGAAGCGACTGGAGGAGGTGTGGCTCCCTGGTGACTCCGACCCAGTGATCCTGGACCGTCAGAGCCAGGGTTTGTACCTGCTGCAACGGGCGCGCGACGAAGCGCATCGGTTTGCGGTCGCAGGCCACCGAGCAAAACGCTCCGGGCGGATGACGGCTAGTGCCTTGGACAGCATCCCCGGTGTGGGCGAGCACCGACGCAAGGCACTGCTCAAGCATTTCGGTTCGCTGCGGAAACTGCGACAAGCCTCCGCGGACGAAGTAGCCTCAGTTCCGGGATTCGGGCCAGCCACGGCCGCCGCGGTGGTCCAAGCCCTTGCAGGCGACGCTGTATCACCGGCAGTAAACGTCACCACTGGCGAGATCCTCGCCGACAACTGAAAGGGTTTCCATGCTCCCGCAGGAGTCAGCGGCAGCCGAAGGCGCCGTGCAGCCCGAGCTACTCCTGGTCACCGGCATGTCCGGTGCCGGACGATCCACCGCCGCCCGCGCGCTGGAAGATCAAGGATGGTTCGTCATCGACAACCTGCCGCCAGCGTCTGCTGTCGGAGGCCGTGGATCAGGTGGCCAGAAAAAACGCCGTGGACCGTTTGGCGATCGTGCTCGACGTTCGATCCGGGCTCTTCTTTGAGGAGTTGCCGCGCGCCGTCGCACAATTGCGGCACGAGTCCGAGCATGTGCGGGTGCTGTTTCTCCAGGCCAGCGATGACGTGCTGGTGCATCGATTCGAATCGAACCGGCGCCCGCATCCGCTACAGCAGGGTGGGCGCCTGCTCGACGGGATCGCCCGCGAGCGCGAGGTGTTGCGATCACTGCGCGCGGAGGCCGATCTTGTGATCGACACCGGAACCCTGAACGTTCATGACCTGCGCCGACGAATCGATGCTGCTTTCGAGGGGGATCTCGATACTCGGCTGCGGGCCACCGTGATGTCCTTCGGTTTCAAATACGGCATCCCAGTGGACGCGGATCTGGTGGCCGATGTCCGATTCCTACCCAACCCTCACTGGGTGGCCGAACTGGAGCCGCTGACTGGCCGCGATGAGCCGGTCGCGGAGTATGTGTTCAGCCATGCTGAGGCGCGCGAGTTCTTGGAGCAGTACGCGAAGTTGATTGATGTGGTGGCCGACGGCTACCTGCGAGAGGGGAAAAGGTACGTGACAGTAGCGGTGGGGTGTACCGGCGGAAAGCACCGGAGTGTGGCCATGGCGGAGAGTCTTGGGCGCCGTTTGAAGAAGAAAGGTGTGCAGACGTTGGTGATGCATCGCGATATGCCGGAGGTCGGCTGACGTGCCGGCCTCCCGACCCGGGGGTGCGGTATCAATGTTCCAGCCTTTCGAACACGGACCGCGCGTGGTCGCGGTGGGCGGCGGCCACGGACTGTCGGCCACGCTTTCCGCGCTGCGGCGGTTGACCGACAACGTGACCGCGGTGGTGGGAGTCGCCGACGACGGCGGCAGCAGCGGTCGGCTGCGAGCCGAGTTCGCGATTCCGCCCCCAGGCGACCTGCGAATGGCAGTTGCGGCCCTGTGCGGTGACGACCCGATTGGGCGCTCATGGAGTCGGATGCTGCAGCACCGCTTCGCCGGCGATGGTCCGCTTGGTGGGCACGCCGTGGGCAATTTGCTGATCTCGGCGCTGTGGGAAGAAACCGGCGACGTGGTGGCGGGGTTGGATTACCTCGGTGCCCTGGTGGAGGCTCGTGGCCGGGTCCTGCCGTCCACCACCCAGCCGATGGAATTGGCCGCCACGGTGGTGGGCCTCGCCGCTGAGTCCGATGCCGATCCACTCGCCACGACCGGCGCCGACCATGCCGAAAGGGTGGTCGGGCAGGCCAATGTGGCACGGTGCGGTGGCACCGTGATCGACATCGACCTCACTCCGCCCGATGTTCCTGCCTGCGCCGAAGCGCTGGAGGCGATTGCCGCGGCCGAATACCTCGTCTTGGGACCTGGCTCCTGGTTCACCTCAGTGCTACCGCACTTCGAGATCGAAGCTCTACGCGCTGGGGTTGCCGGAACTTCGGCGAAGCGGATCCTGGTGCTGAATCTTGCCTCCGACACCGCCGAGACCAAAGGATTCGGCCCAAACACACACCTTGACGTGCTGCATCAGCGGTACCCGGAGGTGTGCCTCGACGTGGTGCTGGCTGATCCTCGAGCAGTCACCGACCGAGGCGCCCTCGTGGAGTCAGCGCAAAACGTCGGCGCCGTGGTGCAGTTCGAGCGCCTCGCGGCACCGGCGTACTCGGATACCTTGCCGACTTCGGCGCACAGCGCGGATCTGTTGGCCGCGGCATTCAGCGCCATGATGGACCGTGGCAGGATCACCTCATGGCAATGACGGCAGCGGTCAAGGACGAGATGAGTCGGGTCGAGGTCACCAAGGTGTGCTGCCGCAAGGCGGAAGCCGTGGCGATGCTCCGATACGGCGGTGCCTTGCATCTGGTGAGTGGGCAAATCATCGTGGAGGCAGAATTCGACACCGGTGCGGCTGCCCGACGGTTGCGCGCCACGATCAAGGACATCTATGGCCACGACAGCGAAGTGACTGTGATTCAGCCGGCGGGGATTCGCAAAGGCGCCAGGTACGTCGTGCGGGTGATTGCTGGCGGCGCCCAACTCGCCCGCCAGACCGGGCTCGTCGACGGCGCCGGACGCCCAGTGCGTGGTTTGCCGGCCGGGGTGGTCGGGGGTGGCGTCTGCGATTCCGAGGCGGTCTGGCGGGGAGCGTTCCTGGCGCATGGGTCGCTCACCGAACCGGGGCGCTCAGGCAGTCTGGAAATCACATGTCCCGGTTCAGAGTCCGCATTGGCGCTGGTGGGGGCGGCCCGTCGACTGGGCATGCAGGTGAAATCCCGCGAAGTGCGCGGAATCGACCGAGTTGTGATTCGCGATGGTGACACCATCTCCGCGATGCTCACCAGGCTGGGGGCGCACCAGTCGTTGTTGGAGTGGGAAGAACGTCGCATGCGTCGCGAGGTGCGGGCCACGGCGAACCGGTTGGCCAATTTCGATGACGCGAATCTGCGTCGTTCGGCGCGGGCTGCAGTCGCTGCCGGGGCGCGAGTGTCGCGGGCGATGGAGATTCTCGGAGACGATGTTCCCGACCATCTGGCGGAGGCGGGCAGACTCCGGCTCGAGCACAAGCAGGCCAGTCTGGAGGAGCTTGGTGCCCAGGCCGATCCGCCACTGACCAAGGACGCGATCGCGGGTCGGATTCGGCGACTGTTGGCAATGGCGGACAAGCGAGCGCACGAACTGGGAATCCCGGACACCGAATCGGCTCTGACCCCCGAGCTCTACGACGGCTGACACCAGATCCCGAGGAGTCGGATTTGGTTTGGGTAATTGTCATCTTCAGCGAGCGCGACCGCGGTTCACTTTCGCTAGGGTAGGCACGTCGCTGGAGGGACGTCCTCCGGCCTGGCGTGAGGGAGCAATAACGTGGCAATTCGCGTAGGAGTCAACGGTTTCGGTCGCATTGGGCGCAACTTCTTCCGTGCTGTCGAAAATTACGGCGGCGGCGAAGTCGAAATCGTGGCCGTCAACGACTTGACGGACAACAAGACGCTGGCGCACCTGCTGAAGTACGACAGCATTCTGGGCAGGCTCGGCAAGGACGTTACTTTCACCGACGACTCGATTGTCGTCGCAGACAAGCCGATCAAGGCGCTGGCGGAGCGCGACCCGGCCGTGCTGCCGTGGGGCGACCTCGGCGTGGACATCGTGATTGAGTCCACCGGTTTCTTCACCAAGGCCGAGGACGCGAAGAAGCACCTCGACGCGGGCGCGAAGAAGGTCATCATCTCCGCCCCTGCCAAGGGCGAGGACGTCACCGTGGTGATGGGTGTGAACGAAGGCGAATACGACCCGGCCACCGACAACATCATCTCCAACGCCTCCTGCACCACCAACTGTCTGGCACCGATGGCGAAGGCGATTGACGACGAGTTCGGCATCGTCAAGGGCCTGATGACCACCATTCACGCCTACACCAACGACCAGAACACCTTGGACTACCCGCACAAGGACCTGCGTCGCGCCCGCGCCGCAGCGCTGAACATCATCCCCACCTCCACCGGTGCGGCAAAGGCCATCGGCCTGGTGATGCCGAACCTGCAGGGCAAGCTCGACGGCTTCGCCATGCGGGTACCAGTACCGACTGGCTCGGCGACTGACCTCACGCTGCTGCTGGAGAAGGAAGCCAGCGCCGAAGACATCAACGCCGCAGTGAAGGCCGCCGCAGACGGTACGGTCCTCGTGTACACCGAAGAGCCGATCGTCTCCACCGACATCGTCACTTCGTCGGCGTCGTGCACCTTCGACGCGCCGCTGACCAAGTCCATGGGCACCTTCGTGAAGGTCATGGGCTGGTACGACAACGAGTGGGGCTACTCCTGCCGGCTGGTGGACCTCGCTGAGTACGTGGGCGAGCGCCTGTGACCGTCTACGAACTTTCGGACCTCGACGTCGCTGGCAAGACTGTCCTGCTTCGGGCGGATCTCAACGTTCCGCTGGAGACCACGGACGCAGGCCGGCGCATCACCGACGATGGTCGGATCGTCGCGGCCCTCCCCACCATCCGGGCGCTGCTGGACAGCGGCGCCCGGGTGGTGGTGGCCGCCCACCTCGGTCGCCCGAAGGGCAAGCCATCGCCGGAGTTCAGTTTGGCTCCGGTGGCAGACCGGCTCGCTGAACTGCTGGGTCAACCAGTGGTGTTGGCCCAGGACGTCACTGGGGACAGCGCCAAGGCCGTCGTGGAGCAACTGCAACCCGGTCAGGTGGCACTGCTCGAGAACGTTCGATTCGACGCCAGGGAAACCTCGAAGGACCCCGCGGAACGAGCGGCTTTGGCCGACGAATACGCCGCGCTGGCAGATGTCTATGTCAGTGACGGTTTCGGCGTGGTGCACCGGGAGCAAGCAAGCGTCACCGACGTTGCTTCTCGCTTGCCGCACGCGGCAGGCTACCTGGTGCTCAAAGAAGCCGTCGTGTTCGACCGGGTGCTCAACAATCCGGATCGGCCGTATGCGGTGGTGCTGGGCGGTTCCAAGGTGTCCGACAAGTTGGGCGTCATCACCAACCTGCTCCCCAACGTCGACAAACTCCTCATCGGCGGCGGAATGTGCTTCACGTTCCTCGCCGCACAGGGCTACGAGGTCGGCGATTCGCTGCTGGAGTCAGACCAGATCGACACGGTCAAGGGCATCATCAGCGATGCAGCGGCCCGCGGGGTCAACCTGCTCCTGCCGATCGATGTGGTGATCGCCCAGGACATCGCTGCCGATGCCGAAACCCGCGTCGTTTCGGTGACCGACGGTATCCCCGTTGGCTGGAAGGGCCTGGACATCGGCCCGGACACGCAGGCCTTGTTCGCCGGCGCTTTGGCTGACTGCCGCACCGTGGTCTGGAACGGCCCGATGGGTGTCTTCGAGGTGCCGGGGTTTGACGCCGGAACGAAAGCTGTCGGCCAAGCGCTTGTGGACCTCGACGACGACACGATGACGGTAATCGGCGGTGGCGACTCGGCTGCGGCCTACCGGCAGTTTGGATTCGACCCCAATGGGGTTACTCACATCTCCACTGGGGGCGGTGCCAGCCTGGAATTCCTGGAAGGCAAGACGTTGCCCGGTATCGCTGCTCTGAGGAAGGACTGACACCGACGTGTCACGTGAACGCACCCCGCTGATGGCGGGCAACTGGAAGATGAACCTCAACCATTTGGAGGGGGTCGCGCACGTCCAGCGAATGGCGTTCGCCCTGAAGGAGGAGGACTACGACGCTTGTGAGGTGGTAGTCCTCGCTCCCTTCACGGACCTACGCTCCATCCAAGTGTTGGTCGAGGCGGACAAGATCAAGATTGGCTATGGGTCGCAGGACATCTCGCGCCACGAGAAGGGCGCATACACCGGTGAGGTCGCGGGCTCAATGCTGGCCAAACTCGGTTGCTCCTACGCCGTTGTTGGCCACTCCGAACGCCGCCAGTACCACGGTGAGACCAATGAGGTCATCAACGCAAAGGCGAAGGCCGCATTGGCCAACGGGATCACCCCAATCATCTGCTACGGCGAGGCACTGGAAATCCGGGAAGCCGGCGACCAGGTCCTGTATTCACTGGAGCAAGTGAGGGAATGCCTGGCGGACTTCACGCCCGAAGAAGCAGCCGCAGTGGTGCTCGCATACGAACCCATCTGGGCTATCGGCACCGGCCTCACGGCATCGCCGACGGACGCCCAGGAAGTGTGTGGCGCAACCCGCGGCTGGCTGGCGGAGAACTTCGACAGCGATGTCGCCTCAAAGATCCGCATCCTCTATGGCGGCTCGATGAAGGCCTCAAACGTCGCCTCCCTGATGTCCCAACCAGACATCGATGGTGGCCTGGTGGGCGGTGCGAGCCTGGATCCGGACGAATTCGTAGCCATGGCGCGCTACCGACTCGCAACGCCTTGATTGCCCACGGGGTACAGTTAGGGCGTTGTTGAACCGGAAGGTGCGTTTCAGTGATCCTGGCACTTGAGATTCTGCTCGTCCTGACAAGCCTGCTGCTCATTGCCCTTGTGCTGTTGCACAAGGGCAAGGGCGGCGGCTTGTCAGACATGTTCGGCGGCGGCTTCTCCTCCACAGCGAGCGGATCGAGTGTTGCCGAGCGCAACCTCGACCGCATCACTATTGCCGTGGCGATCGTTTGGGCTGCGACCATCGTCGGTCTAGGCATCATCGTGTCGCGCACGTGACCAAGTGATTCGACTTCGGTCGGCAACAATCAGGCGGTACCGTTTCCCACATTCTGTGGGCTCGGCGTACGATTCGCTGCGACAGTGCAGGTGACGAGGAGGATGAAACGTGGCTGGTGGTAGTGCCATCAGGGGGACGCGAGTAGGCGCTGGCCCAATGGGTGAGGCCGAACGGGGTGACTCAGCACCTCGGCAGTTTGTCTCGTTTTTCTGTGCTGATGGCCACGAAACCCGGCCAAGTTTCGCCCACGACGCGACGGTTCCAGAGATCTGGGATTGCCCGAACTGTGGCTACCCCGCGGGGCCTGATCCTGAGAATCCGCCGCGGCCGCCGAAAGTGGAACCGTACAAGACCCACCTTGCCTACGTGAAGGAACGCCGCAGCTCTGAGGAGAGCAAAGCGATCCTCGACGAAGCACTGCAGCGGCTACACCGCGCGGACTAAACCGAGCGGTTGGTGAGTTCGGCTGCCGCAGCGACGTCAATGAGCGCCAGCGAACGGCGCCGACCGTGCACCATCCCGGCTGGTACGTCGGAAGCCCCAGGCGCTGGATTCAGCGCGGCGGCGAGGGCCGGTGCTTTCACCGCCCCGTCTGCCACCAACCACACTTGCTCGGCCGAGTTGATGACCTCGAGGGTGAAACTGAGGCGCGTAGGCGGTGGTTTGGGCGAATCCAAGACTGCGATCACGGTGGCATCCGCCGGTGGAGCGGCAAATCCGGGGAAAAGCGACGCGACATGGCCGTCGTGGCCGACACCAAGCATCGCCACATCGAAGTTCGGGTAGCGACTGTCGCCCTGGGCAGCACGGGCGAGCTCGTCGGCGTAGGCCTGGGCTGCCACCGTGATGTCGGAGCCACCCGCACCACCTCGGGCCGGCATCGGATGAACCCTTGCCGGGTCCACGCCGACTTTGTCCAACAGCGCCGCGCGCGCCCCCGTTTCGTTGCGTAGGTCACTGCCAGCCGGTTCGAAACGTTCATCGGACCACCAGAAATCCACCTTCGACCAGTCCACCGCTGCGTGAGCAGGTTCGGCAGTCACGGCCGCCAGGGAGGCGATCCCGATCGTGCCGCCGGTCAGCACGACGCAGGCGCTGCCGCGGGCGGCTTGTGCGTCCAGGATGGTCGTCACCAAGCGGGCTGCGATGGCTGCCGCGAGGGAATCCGGATCCGGATGCACGATGGCTTGCATGGGGGCGTTCATACTTCGATGTCCTCCTCCGCAACCGTGAGGTCCGGGCTGCTGTCGGCGGCACCCTCATCATCTGGAACCAGCCGGGTGGGGTCGAGTCGGTGCATGGTCTCTTCATAGGTTTCGTCGGGGTCGAGGCGACGCAGTTCCTCGCTGATGAGGTCCTTCACTTCGCGTCGTGGCAGGTACAGCTCCTTGACTGCGACCCCATTGCGTTCGACGCTGGCCATGTGTCCGGTAGGTCGGCTGATGCTGATCTCGCCGGAAGTCGTCTGCAAGATGATTCTGTTGATCGCGGGACCTTCGCTTTCCAAGTAGCGCACCGGCACGTCCAGGCGATCCTCGAGCCAGGTGCGCACCAGGGGTGCGGCGGGAATCGGCTCCGAGTAGATCACGGCGCCGACGATGGGGTCGTAGGGCTGATCGAGGGTGGCCGCCAGGGCAGCTCGCCAAGGGGTCAGCCGAGTCCACGAGAGGTCGGTGTCGCCTAATGCGAGGTGAGCCTTCCGCTCGATGAGGGCGACTTCAAAGTTCTCGGCCGCAGTCGTGTCGACGATCCGTCTGGTGGCGAGACGGCCGATGGGGTCGTGGGCGAGACTCGCGGGGTGCCCGGCGGGCCACCAGGCCACCACAGGTGTGTCGGCCAGGAGCAGTGGCAACACCACCGACTCGGGGTGGTCGGCCAGGCTGTTGCGCAGCCGCAGTCGCACCATCTCTCCAGGCCCTTCGCGGTCACCGACGTTGATCCCGGCATCGAGCCGCGGCTCGCCCCGCCCTGGGCGCGGGATGACTGTCAAGATCCGGCACGGGTGCTCGCGGGCCGAATACGCGGCAGCTTGGGTGGCGTCGGCCTGGTTCTCCTCGTCGGCGATGATCACCAAGGTGACGACCATTCCACTGGCGCTGGCGCCCTTTCGACGGCGCTCGGATGCGATGGCCTTCGTCACCTCGCCGGCGTTTGTGCCTTCGAGTCGCAGTGTCATGGTCGCCTCCAGGCACGCCCGTCGCGGGCGAGCATCTCGTCAGCTTCCACGGGGCCCCAGCCACCGGATGCGTAGCCGGGCGGCTGGCCTCGACTGGCCCAATGATCCAGGATCGGGTCCAGAATCCGCCAGGACATCTCCACTTCTTCGTGACGGGGGAAGAGTGGCGCCTCGCCGAGAAGAACGTCCAGAATCAGTCGCTCGTAGGCCTCCGGGGAACTCTCCGTGAAGGAATCGCCGTAGCTGAAGTCCATGGTCACATCGCGCACTTCCATCTGGGTACCCGGGACTTTCGAGCCGAAATTGATGGTGATGCCTTCGTTTGGTTGCACATGGATGACCAGGGCGTTGGAAGTGAGTTCCTGGGTATCGGTGGCTTGGAACGGCAAATGCGGCGCCCGCTTGAACACCACCGCGATCTCCGACGCCCGCTTGGCCAATCGCTTGCCGGTGCGCAGGTAGAACGGCACACCTGCCCAGCGGCGGTTGCCCACCTCAAGTTTGATTGCGGCGTAGGTTTCGGTGATGGAATCAGGCGGGATGTTGTCCTCTTCGAGGAAGCCCTTCACCGGCACTCCACCTTGCCAACCGGACAGGTACTGCCCTCGCGCGGTGTGGGCGTCGAGGTCTGTCGGCAATTCGACTGCGGCGAGGACCTTCTCCTTCTCCAACCGAACCGAGCGGGCATCGAAGGAGGTTGGCTCGTCCATGGCGGTGAGCGCCATCAGTTGCAGCAGGTGATTCTGGATCACGTCTCGGGCGGCGCCGATCCCGTCGTAGTAGCCTGCCCGCGAGCCGATGCCGATGTCTTCGGCCATGGTGAACTGCACGTGGTCGACGTAGTGGTTGTTCCACAGGGGTTCGAACATGGAGTTGGCGAAGCGCAGAGCCAGCAGGTTCTGCACCGTTTCCTTGCCGAGGTAGTGGTCGATGCGGAAGATCGATCCGGATGGGAACACCTGGCCGAGGATCTCGTTGAGGGCTTGGGCACTCGCCAGGTCATGTCCGAACGGCTTTTCGACGACCACCCGGCGCCAGGCCCCGGCGACGCTGTTGTTCAGTCCGCATCGTTTGAGTTGTTCGGTGACGGTGGCGAAGAAGCGGGGCGGGATGCTGAGGTAGAAGGCGTGATTGCCGCCGGTTCCTCGCTGCTCATCGAGGTCACGCAGGGTTTCGGCCAGAGTCACGAAGGCGGCATCGTCGGTGAATTCCCCGGCCACGAAGCGGATGCCGGTGCTCAGCTGGGCCCATACGTCTTCGTCGAACTTTGTGCGGGCGTGTTTCCGGACGGCATCGTGGACTTCTTTGGCGAAATCCTGATCTTCCCAGTCGCGGCGGGCGAATCCGACCAAGGCGAAGCTGGGGGGCAGCAGGCCACGGTTCGCGAGATCGTAGATCGCTGGCATCAATTTGCGCTTGGAAAGGTCGCCGGTGACGCCGAAGATCACCAGGGAGCAGGGCCCGGCGATCCGTGGCAGTCGTTTGTCGGCGGCCGTGCGCAGCGGGTTGTGCCCCGGGGTGTAGCTGGACGTCATGCGGCCGACCTTTCGTCGTGGTCAGGATTAGCCAAAGGTTTCAACTTCGACCAGCAGCCGCCCGAGCGGACGTCAGAGCAGCGCTCAAGTTGTCCAAGAGGTTGTCCCAGGCGACGACGAACTTGTCCACGCCCTCGGACTCCAAATCGACGAAAACTTCCTCAAGGTCAACTCCGACCTCGGCCAGTTGGGAGAACACGTGTGCCGCAGCCTCCCCGGTGCCCGAGACGGTGTCGCCCTGGACGTTGCCATGGTCGCGCACAGCGTTGAGGGTCTTTTCCGGCATGGTGTTGACGCATCCGGGGGCGGCCAACTCGACCACGTAGCGGTCGTCGGGGTAGTCAGGGTTTTTCACCCCGGTGGACGCCCACAGGGGGCGCTGAAGATTGGCGCCCTGGGCGGCCAACGCTTGCCACCGATCCGAGGCCAACACTTCTTGGTAGGCGGCCCACGCCAGTCGGCCGTTGGCAATCCCGGCAGCACCGGCCAATTCGGCGGCCGCATCGGTGCCGATCTTCGCAAGTGCTGCATCTATGGCGGTATCCACCCGCGAGATGAAGAAGGAGGCGACCGAACGGATTGTCGAGAGGTCGTGTCCGTTGCGAGCCGCCGCCTCAAGGCCAGCCTGGTAGGCGTCCATCACCGCGCGGTAGCGATCCACCGAGAAGATCAACGTGACGTTCACACTGATTCCCTCGGCCAACGCCGCCGTGATGGCGGGAAGGCCTTCCTCGGTGGCCGGGATCTTCACCAGCAAGTTGGGCCGATCCACGAGCCACCAGAGTGCCCTGGCCTCGGCGATGGTGGCCTCGGTATCGCGGGCCAGCCGTGGGTCCACTTCGATTGAGACCCGGCCATCGGCACCACCCGACGCCGCATACACGTCGGCAAAGACATCACAGGCCCAACGCACGTCCAAAGCCGTAAGCGCGCGCACCGCCTCGTCAACCTGGACTCCGCGGACCGCGAGATCGGCAACTTGATCGGCGTAGGCGTCGGCCCCGGAGACGATTGAATGGTCGAAGATGGCTGGGTTTGTGGTGACGCCGACCACGTGGCTGCCGGCGATCAGCTCAGCAAGCCCACCGGACGCCAGTCGTGTGCGATCCAGGTCGTCCAGCCAGATCGACACCCCAATGTCGGACAGCTCAGCAAGCGTGTCAGTCGTCATGATCAGATCCCTCCTTGGGCGGCTGCGATGGATTCTTTGGCGGCCGCCACGACAGCTGCCGTGGTGAAGCCAAATTCGCGGAACAGCAAGGGCCCACTAGCCGAGGCGCCGAAGTGTTCGATCGAGATCGGCCGGCCAGCGTCGCCAAGCAACCGGTACCAGGGCATGGCCACCCCGGCCTCAACGGACACTCGCGCCCGCACGTTGCTGGGGAGCACGGATTCCCGATAGTCGTCGTCTTGGCTGTCGAACCATTCGAAGCACGGCAGCGACACCACCCGGGCAGCGATTCCCTCGGCGGCAAGTTCCTCCCGAGCAGACAAGGCAAGCGACACCTCGGACCCGGTGGCCAACAGCAGTACATCCGGGGTGCCGTCGGTGTCGGCCAGCACGTACCCGCCCCGAGCAGTGCCCTCGGCGGAACCAAACACCGATCGGTCAACCGTGGGAACGGTCTGCCGGGTGAGGATCAGCCCACAAGGTTTGCCACGCTCCAGAATCGTTCGCCAGGCTATCGCCACCTCGTTCGCATCCGCGGGGCGGACGATTTCCAGCCTGGGCATGGCCCGGAGGGCAGCGAGATGCTCAATGGGTTGGTGGGTTGGCCCGTCTTCGCCGACCCCGATCGAATCGTGGGTCCACACAAACGTCACCGGGATGTCCATCAAGGCAGCCATCCGCACGGCGCCGCGCATGTAGTCGGAGAAGGTGAAGAAGGTTCCGCCGTATGGCCTGGTGAGCCCGCCCAATGCGATGCCGTTGAGCACCGCACCCATGGCGTGTTCGCGAACACCGAAGTGGATCAGCCGACCGAAGCTGGACATGTTCGGCACCGATACCAGCGCGGACTCCGGCTCGAACGATTTGGCGCCGTCGATCGTGGTGTTGTTGGAACCCGCGAGGTCCGCGGAGCCACCCCAGAACTCGGGAACCACAGCGGCGATCGCGTTGATCACCTTGCCCGATGACGCCCGGGTGGCCATGTCATCCCCAGCGGCGAAGCTGGGAATCGCCTCGGTGAAACCTTCCGGCAGGCGCTGGTCGACCAAACGGTCGAGGAGGTCGGCATGGGCCGTGTGGCTGGCGCGCCAGGCTTCGAACCGGGTGGTCCACTCCGCATGAGCGGCGGCTCCACGTTCCCGGAGCGCACGGGTGTGCGCAAGCACCTCGGGATCGACTTCGAAGCTCTTGTCCGGATCGAACCCAAGCACCTCCTTGGTCGCAGCCACTTCGGCGGCACCGAGGGCGGAACCGTGCGCTTTCGCGGTGCCCTGCAGATTTGGGGCGGGCCAGCCGATGACGGACCGGGTCTTGATGATGCTGGGCCGGTCGGTGACGGCTTTCGCGGCAACGAGCGCTTCGTGCAGCGAAGCGACGTCGACGTCGCCATTCGGCAACATGTCCACGTGCAGGGTGTGCCAGCCGTAGGCGGCGTATCGGGCCAAGACGTCTTCGGTGAAGGCGACGTTGGTGTTGCCCTCAATGGTGATGTGGTTGTCGTCGTAGATGACGATCAGGTTGCCCAACTGCTGGTGCCCGGCGAGGCTGCTGGCTTCGCTGGAGATGCCCTCTTCCATACAGCCATCGCCAGCGATCACATAGATGTGATGGTCGAAGCAACTCGTGCCCGGGTCCGCAGACTGATCGAGCATTCCGCGCACGAAACGAGAGTCCATCGCCATGCCAACGGCAGTGGAGATGCCCTGGCCGAGGGGGCCAGTGGTGGTCTCGATTCCGACGGTGTGGCCGTATTCGGGGTGCCCGGGTGTGAGGCTGCCCCACGTGCGGAACGTCTCCAGATCGGAGAGTTCGAGGCCGTACCCGCCGAGGTACAACTGCACATATTGGGTGAGGCTCGCGTGGCCGTTGGAGAGCACAAATCGATCGCGACCCAACCAGTGTGAATCGTTCGGGTCGGTCGCCATCGTCTTCTGGTAAAGCAGGTACGCCACCGGCGCCAGCGCCATCGGCGCACCAGGGTGTCCGTTGCCTACGTGTTGCACAGCGTCCATCGCGAGCACACGAGCGGTGTCCACTGCCCGTTGATCAAGGTCAGTCCACTGGAAGACCATCGTGAATCCCCTTCGGTTGGGTAGCCTTAGCGAAGCGTATAGGCCAGTGCGGGCCGATGGGTGGTTGCGGCAATACACTGAGGCGGTGACCACTGCCGATTCGATGTCCGCCGCGAGCACGGTGAGTGAGTCGGGGGTTCGAGGTCGATTCGTTGCGTATCTGGGCCTGACCAAGCCACGCATTATTGAGTTGCTGCTGGTCACCACAGTTCCCACGATGTTCTTGGCCGCTGGCGGGTTCCCGCCAGTGTGGACCATGGTGGCGACGCTGATTGGGGGTGCGCTTGCGGCTGGGGGCGCCAACACCCTGAACTCGTTCATTGACCGCGACATCGACGCCAAGATGGTGCGGACCGGCCGCCGTCCGCTGGTCACCGGGCAAGTGACGCCCAAAGCGGCACTCATTTTCGGTCTCGTGCTCTCCGGGCTATCTGTGGGCTGGCTGGCGCTCACGACGAACCTGATCAGCGCAGCCCTTGCCGCTGGCGCCATCTTCTTCTACGTCGTGATCTACACCCTTGGATTGAAGCGACGCACTCCGCAGAACATCGTCTGGGGTGGGGCCGCAGGGTGTTTCCCGGTGCTTATCGGTTGGTCTGCCGTGACCGGTTCGTTGAGTTGGGCGCCGTGGGTGATGTTCGCGATCATCTTCTTCTGGACACCTCCGCACTACTGGCCGCTGTCGCTGCGATTCAAAGATGACTACGCGGCCGCCGGCGTCCCAATGTTGCCGGTGGTGGCGTCAAAGACGCGCGTGGGCTGGGAGATCCTCATCTATTCGTGGGTGATGGTGGCTGCCTCGCTGCTGCTCATCCCGGTGGCACCCATGGGCTGGGTGTATGGCGTGGTCGCGGCCACACTGGGCGTGCTCTGGCTGTACGAGGCCCACGCGTTGATGTTCCGCATCCGCCGGGCCGAACGGGGTGGGCCGCCGGACGTCAAGCCGATGCGCCTGTTCCACGGATCGATCAGCTATCTGTCATTGCTTTTCCTCGCTATTGGCGTCGACCCCTTCGTGGGGTAGCGACACCTCCACCGGCGGGATCCCGGCGATGCCGACCCCCTCAGCGGATCGGTGCGGCGGCCGGCTCGACGGCGGCTACGCCACGAGTGCGAAGAGCCAGCGGAATGCGCAGCAGGGCAATCCACACCAGGCACGCTCCCAGCAGGTGGAACAGCACCACCAGCCACGGCAGGCCGGTGAAGTACTGAACGTAGCCGACAAGTCCCTGGGCCATCGATACACCGAACAGGATCCAGGCGGCCCGGATAGCCCTCGCTGGGGCATGGGTGACAGTCAAAGCCACCAGCAGCCCAATTGTGAGACCGACGAAAAGCATCACGACATCGGCGTGTAGCCACGACATCTGTGCGGGGTCGATCGGCAAGCGGGCCGGTGTTTCGGCGTCGCCGGAGTGAGGCCCGGCACCAGTCACTGCGGTGCCCATCACGAGTACCACGAAGCCCACCACAACCAGGGCTTTCGTCAGCACGCGCACAGCCGGTGCGCCGAGTTTGACCAAGGGTTCATCAGCAGGTTCGCGGGCTCGCCACACCAGCACCAGCACGAACGCGATGATCACCATGGAGAGTAGGAAGTGTGCCGCGACGGTGTAGGGGTTGAGGCCGGTAAGCACGGTGATGCCGCCCAGGACGGCCTGGATGACGGTGCCCAGCAGCGGCACCGCCGCAAGCAGGGTGATCGGTCGTCTCGGAGCCAGGCCGCGCTTCTTCAGCTTCTTGCCCCACGCGATGGCACCCACGATGGCCGCGATTGCCAGAATGCCCAGCACAAACGTGAGCAACCGGTTGCCGAACTCCACGTACTTATGCCAAGACTCGGCCTGGGTTTCGGTGGGGACGAAGGATCCGGGCGCACACTGCGGCCAGGTGGGGCAGCCAAGCCCAGAGCCGGTGAGCCGTACCAGGCCACCGGTCACCACAATTCCGGTCTGGACAACCAGATTCGCCATGAAGATGCGGCGTAGCCATGGCGGTGCGGTGCGGTCGGTCGGCGGTGCGGTGATGACGGGGCGATCCTCGACAACGGCCATGGCATTGATCGTAATTGGCGATCCCGCGCCCGGCACAGGCGACCGCGGCCGGAAGCTACTGCGCCGTGCAGTCCTCGCTAATCCCAGCGGAAGGTGCGTGTCACCAACGCATATCCGGCCACCGCCCAGACCACCAGCACTGCCATCGCCGCCCATGGCCATCCGGCGCCACTTGCGAGCGCCTCCCGGAGGCCCCCTGCAAGTGCCCCGGAAGGCAATAACGACACCACCGCGCCCATCGCGGGCGGATACGACGATTGGGGGATTGCTACCCCGCCGGCGAGTAGCAGCAGCAGGTAGATGCCATTGGCGACGGCGAGCGTCGCTTCGGCCCGCAGCACGCCGGCCAAGGCAACCCCCCAGGTCGCAAATGCGACTGTGCCCAGCAGCACGAGGAGAAATGCTGCAACTGGATTGCCGCTCGGTCGCCAGCCCAGGATCAGGGAGACCAACACGATCAGCACGATTTGCACCAATTCGATTCCCAGCACACTCAAGGCCCTGGCGCTCACGAGTTCGCCCCGCGTCAACGGTGTGGTGCCCAGCAGCTTCAGCGCCCCGGATCTGCGGTCGAAACCGGTAGCGATCGCCAGCGATGTGAAAGCGGTGGACATCACGGCCAGGGCAACGATGCTTGGAGCCACCACGTCGATCGTTGTCTCGCCTTCGTCGGCCGAGACAACGTCGAACAAGGTCAAGCCGACGAGCAGCAGTAGTGGAATCACCATGGTGAGCAGTAGCTGCTCACCGTTGCGCAGGGTTGATCGGAAGTCGCTGGCTGCCTGCGCCCAGATCCGTCGCCAACGGCCGGCAGCCGCTGGTTCGGGGGTCCAGGTACCAGGCGGATAGTTGCGTTGGATGGTCATCGTTGGGGCTCTTCGGAATCGGCGAGATCGATGAACAGATCTTCCAGGTTTCGTCGTCCCACATGCAGGTCCCGCGGAGTCACACCGTGCTGGGCACACCACGCAGTGACGGTCGCGATGGTCTGTGGCGTGACGTCGCCGGTGACTCGGTAGCGCCCAGGCGAGGGCTCAGCCACGGTGGAGCCGGGGGACAGTACGCCGCCTAGCGCGCTTAGTTCCAAGTGCATGGGCCCGTTGAAGGTGAGCACATCATCGGAACCACCAACGAGATCGTCGAGTGACCCCGAAGCGAGCACTTTGCCCGCCTCCACCACCACGATGTGGTCGGCGAGGGTCTCGGCCTCTGCCATCTGGTGGGTCGTGAGCACCACGGACACACCATCGCGACGCAATGCATCGAGCAACTCCCACATGCCGCGGCGGGCTGCTGGATCAAGTCCGGTACTCGGTTCGTCGAGGAACACCAAAGCCGGGCGCCCAATCAATGCTGCCGCCAATTTCACGCGCTGCTGCTCACCCCCGCTGAGTCGGCGGTAGGGCCGGTTGGACGCCTTAGTCAGGTCGAGGTAACCCAGTAATTCCTGCGGTGCGCGGGGATTGGCGTAGAAACGCGCCATGGTGCCCAGGTAGTCGCTCGCCTTGGCCATCGTGGGGATCCCGCCGTCCTGCAGCATCACCCCGACCTTGGCCCGTAGGACCTCCGCGTCGGCCTGCGGGTCCAAACCCAGTACTCGCACTGATCCGAAGTCCGGTCGGCGAACGCCCTCGCACACCTCGATCGTGGTCGTCTTGCCCTGTCCGTTGCGCCCGACCACGGCGGTGATTCCACCGAGTGGGGCCGTCATCGTGAGCCCGTCGACGGCGCGAACCTCGCCGTAAGAGACGCGCAGGTCCACCACGGCGACGGCTGCATCAGTGACCACGGGTCAGCAGTCTAGGTGGCCCTCATTGCTCGGCATTGCGGCGGCGTCGGGCCAGCTGCCACGACTCGAGCCAACCCAGCGGAACGAGTCCGAGCAGCGCCCACAACGCGAGATTGGGAGCGAAGAGTGCGCCGATCGCGAGGAGACTCAGATAGGCGGCTGTGAGCGCCGTCCATTTGATCTGCAGCGACGAAACTTGACGGTTCGTTGGAATCAGACCTTCGCTCTTTCGCACATAGATGCTCATCAACATGCCGACCCAGGCAAGCACAGCGAGAACCGCGGCGTACAGCGTGAGAGTTCCGCCTTCGGCCCCAATCTGACCCAGTACTTCGGTGGGGAATTGCAGAAAGACCAGCGCCAGCAGCCACAGGCCGTTGAGCCACACAAGTCGCGGCGTGAATGATTCCAGGCCGTCCAGCATCCGATGATGTCGCCGCCAGTAGCTCAGCGTGATGACGAACGACAGCAGGAACGCCAGCAAGATGCCACTGTTGTCGCCCATGACCGACCAGATCGACTGACCCTCCGCTGGTGGTTCGATATCCAACACCGGCAAGATCAGCAGAGTGACCGCGATACCAGCAATGGCGTCGGTGAAGTTCAGCAACCGGGAGACTGATTCCGCGGTGGGTCGTTCACTCCACTCCAAGTCACGGGCCATGTTCGGAAACCTAGCGCACCCAGACCCCGGTGTTGCACTACATCGAAAATACGTAACAATGGAGTTGTGAAAATCGCCGAGTCGCCTGCGAAAGGACCTGCCTTGACAGGTCCGCAAGGTCTCAGCGATGCCAATGCCCGGGTGGCTCGGGCGTTACAGGCGGAAGGTGTGCTCACCGCCAACGAGTTGGCAGACCGGCTGATGCTGACTCCGACTGCAGTCCGCAAGCACCTTGAGACACTCATTGACATCGGTTACGTCGAAGCCAGTGACGAACGACCCTTCGGCCCCACGCCGCGCCGGGGTCGTGGTCGTCCGGCCCGCTACTACAGCCTCACCTCCCAGGGCCGAGACACCTTCGAATCGTCGTACGACGACGTGGCGGTGGCCGCCTTGCGCTTCCTCGCGGACCGATTCGGCGACGACTCGGTGACCGACTTTGCTCGCCTACGTGCCGACGATTTGGTGCGCAGATACGCTGAGGTCGCCCAGGCGCCGGATGCGGCTGCGCGAGTCGAGGTTTTGGCCCAGCGGTTGTCCGATGATGGCTTCGCGGCCAATGCCACACCTGGCCCGAGGGGACTCCAGCTGTGCCAGCACCATTGCCCGGTAGCCCACGTCGCAGAGGAGTTTCCCCAGTTGTGTGAGGCCGAGAAGGAGGCCTTCGCGCAATTGCTGGGCGTGCACGTCACCAGACTTGCCACCATCGCTTCCGGTGATGGTGTTTGTACCACGATCATTCCCACCCCTACCGTCCCAGTGGCTGGAACCCGGCCGCCGGCTGATTATCCGAACGAGAGGAACTCCGCATGACTGATGTGGCGCACCCGGAGCTTGAGGGCCTCGGCAACTACGAGTACGGCTGGCACGATCCAGATGCAGCCGGAGCCATCGCTCAGCGCGGACTCAATGAGGCGGTGGTACGTGATATCAGCGCAATCAAGAATGAACCCGAGTGGATGCTCAACATGCGGCTGAAGTCGCTGAAGTTGTTTGGCCGCAAGCCGATGCCGACCTGGGGTTCGGATCTGTCTGGGATCGACTTCGACAACATCAAATACTTCGTGCGTTCTACCGAGAAGCAAGCTACGTCCTGGGAGGAACTCCCGGAGGACATCAAGAACACCTACGACCGACTCGGCATCCCGGAAGCGGAGAAGCAGCGTTTGGTGGCAGGGGTGGCAGCCCAATACGAGAGCGAAGTGGTCTACCACAAGATTCGCGATGACCTGGAGGAGAAAGGCGTCATCTTCCTTGACACCGACACCGGGTTGAAGGAACACCCGGAACTGTTTCAGGAGTACTTCGGGACTGTGATTCCGCCGGGGGACAACAAATTCGCCGCGCTCAACACTGCGGTGTGGTCCGGTGGATCGTTCATCTACGTGCCTCCGGGTGTGCACGTCGACATTCCGTTGCAGGCCTACTTCCGGATCAACACCGAGAACATGGGTCAATTCGAGCGCACGCTCATCATCGTCGACGAAGGCGCCTACGTGCACTACGTCGAAGGGTGCACCGCGCCGATCTACTCCAGCGACTCGCTGCACTCGGCAGTGGTGGAAATCGTCGTGAAGAAGGACGCCCGCTGCCGCTACACCACAATCCAGAACTGGTCGAACAACGTCTACAACCTGGTCACCAAGCGCGCAGTGGCCCAGGAAGGCGCCACGATGGAGTGGATCGACGGCAACATCGGCTCCAAGGTGACCATGAAATACCCGGCCGTGTGGCTGACCGGCGCCCACGCCAAGGGGGAGACCCTGTCAGTGGCCTTCGCCGGTGAAGGTCAGCACCAGGATGCCGGGGCGAAGATGGTGCACGCAGCCCCCCACACCTCAAGCTCCATCGTTTCCAAATCCGTGGCTCGCGGCGGCGGCCGGACGTCCTACCGCGGTTTGGTGCAGGTGCAGGAGGGGGCAAAGCACTCGGCCAGTACCGTGCGTTGCGACGCCCTGCTAGTCGACGACATCTCGCGATCGGACACCTACCCATATGTGGACGTGCGCGAGGATGACGTCTCGATGGGCCACGAGGCCACGGTCAGCAAGGTGAGCGAAGATCAACTGTTCTATCTGATGTCACGTGGGCTCACTGAAGAAGAAGCGATGGCGATGATTGTGCGTGGTTTCGTTGAGCCGATCGCCCGCGAGTTGCCCATGGAATACGCGCTGGAATTGAACCGCCTGATCGAACTGCAGATGGAAGGAGCCGTCGGCTGATGTCGGCAACCGTTTCCCCCGAGGCACCACCGACGGACCTGGCACCGTCAATTGTCTCTGACCGCGCCGCAGACTTCCCCGTCCCCACCGGGCGGGAAGAGCAGTGGCGGTTCACCCCGCTGGACCGACTCGCCGGACTCCACGCGGACGCGGCATTGGTCGGTGAAGCCAAAGTCGTCTTCACCGCTGATGCGTCCGTCACAACCACGGTGCTGCCTGCCTCAGATCCGTCCGTGGCGGCCGTGTGGGTGCCCACGGATCGGATCTCGGCCCGCGTCGCCGAGGCGATCGACTCGGTTGTCCTTGTGGAGGTGCCGGCCGACACCAAGGTCGACGAACCCATAGTGGTGTCGCAGGTGGGTGACGGCGCTACCTCGGCGGCGCGGACGTTGATTCGACTCGGCGCCTATGCCCAAGCCGTAGTGGTCCTCGACCACGCCGGTGGTGGGGCGCACGCCGCCATCGTTGAAGCCGACCTCGCCGAGGGTGCCAAGCTCTCGTTGATCTCGGTGCAGGACTGGGACGACGACGCCGTTCACGCAGCCCACCAACACGCCAGGATCGGCCGAGATGCATCGTTCACCGGAATCAACGTCACCCTCGGTGGCGACCTGGTGCGCATCGTTTCCAGCGTCGACTATGCCGGTCCGGGTGGTGATGCGGAGTTGCTCGGTGTCTACTTCGCCGACAGCGGCCAGCACCTGGAGCACCGTCAATTCGTGGATCACGCCACACCCCACTGCCGCTCCCGAGTCACCTACAAGGGTGCCCTGCAGGGTGCGTCGGCGCGGACGGTCTGGATCGGCGACGTTTTGATCCGAGCTGCAGCGGTCGGCACCGACACCTACGAGCTCAACCGCAACCTGGTGCTCACCGATGGGGCTCGCGCAGACTCAGTGCCGAACCTGGAAATCGAGACCGGCGAAATCGAAGGGGCGGGCCACGCCAGTGCCACCGGACGATTCGACGACGAACAGCTGTTCTATCTGCAATCCCGCGGCTTGACCGCCGATACCGCCCGCCGCCTGGTGGTGATCGGGTTCTTCGCCGAGGTACTTGATCGGATTCCGGCGCCGGCGCTGCGTGAGCGACTGCTGCGGGCGGTCGAGACCGAACTCGGTTTCGATCATTCCGCTACGGAGCCGGGGGTGGCCGATGAGTGAGCCCAGTTTCCACGACGTGGCGCGGCTTGGGGATCTCGTGGAGGGAGAAGCTGTCCGAATCGAGATCGATGGCCGAGCCGTCGCCCTGGTCCTCACCGGCGGCGATGTCTACGCCGTCGACGATCGCTGCTCCCACGCCGACGTCTCGCTATCCGAAGGGGACGTTGAAGGCTGCTTCATCGAATGCTGGCTGCATGGCTCGCAATTCGACCTACGCACCGGCAACCCCACCTGCCTCCCAGCGAACGAACCCATCGCCACTTTCACCACCAGCATCACCGGCAGCGGCCCCGACGCCCGCGTGCTCGTGAGCATTGCCTAAACCCAGACAGGAGTCACACCAGCCATGACCACCCTTGCTATTCACGATCTACACGTCTCGGTTGAGGCCGACGGCGGCGCCAAGGAAATCCTGCGCGGCCTCGACCTCACCATCGAATCGGGCCAAACCCACGCCATCATGGGCCCGAACGGATCCGGCAAGTCCACGCTGGCCTATTCGATCGCCGGCCATCCGCGCTATGAAGTCACCTCCGGTACGGTCACGCTCGACGGGGCCGACGTGCTCGACATGAGTGTGGATGAGCGGGCGCGTGCCGGGCTGTTCCTCGCGATGCAGTACCCGGTGGAGGTCCCGGGAGTGTCGGTGTCGAACTTCTTGCGCACCGCAGTGACCGCCGTGCAGGGAGAGGCACCGAAGCTTCGCACCTGGATGAAAGAGATGAAGCAGGCGATGGCCGACCTGAAAGTCGACCCCGAATTCGCCCAACGCAACGTCAACGAAGGCTTCTCCGGCGGCGAACGCAAGCGCCACGAGATCCTCCAACTGGAACTGCTCAAGCCCTCGATCGCGGTGCTCGATGAGACTGACTCCGGTTTGGATGTCGACGCTCTGAAGGTGGTCTCCGAGGGAGTCAACCGAGTGCGGGCCACCGGCACCGGAATCCTGCTGATCACGCACACCACCCGGTTGTTGAAGCTCATCCCGACCGACTACGTGCACGTGGTCTTCGATGGTCGGATCGTGGCCTCCGGCGGCCCGGAGTTGGCCGATCAGATCGACGCCAACGGCTACGAACAGTTCGCAGTCGCGACTGCATGAGTACCGCAGTGGACGTGCTCGACGTCGCGGCCATCAAGGCTGACTTCCCGCTGCTCGCACGCACCGTGCGCGGCGGGAAGCCCTTGGTGTACCTCGACAGTGCCGCGACGTCGCAGAAGCCCCGCGAAGTGCTCGCAGCCGAGCGCAATTTCTACGAGATGCACAACGCTGCGGTGCATCGTGGGGCTCACCAGTTGGCCGAAGAAGCCACCGATGCCTACGAGGCTGCCCGCGCCACCGTCGCGGGTTTCGTGGGCGCGATGCCGCCCGAGATCGTGTTCACCAAGAACGCCACCGAATCGATCAACCTGGTGGCGTATGCGTTCACGAACGCCACCGACCTGGCCCGGTTGGGCCATCCGTGCGATCCCAGGTTCGTGCTGGCCCCAGGCGACGAGATCCTCATCACCGAGATGGAGCACCACGCGAATCTGGTGCCCTGGCAGCAGGTGGCGCTCAAGACTGGCGCGACGTTGCGCTGGATCCCGCTGACCGATGACGGCCGGCTCGACCTCAGCGACTTGGACACCCTGCTGACTGATCGCACCAAGGTGGTCGCAGTGGTGCACCAGTCAAACATTTTGGGCACCCTCAATCCGGTGGAATTCCTGGCTCGGCGGGCCGCCGAGGTGGGCGCGCTGGTGTTGGTCGACGCCTGTCAATCGGTGCCACACCAACCGATCGATGTGTGGAGTTTGGGCGCGGACCTAGTGGCGTGGAGTGGGCACAAGATGTTGGGACCCACCGGCATCGGGTTGCTGTGGGGACGACCAGAGGTACTCGAAGCCATGCCGCCATTCATCTCTGGTGGGTCGATGATCGCGAATGTCACCATGACCGGTTCCACCTTCGCTGCGCCGCCGCAGCGATTCGAAGCGGGCGTGCCGATGACGGCCCAGGCGGTTGGGCTCGCGGCAGCGTGCGACTACCTGGACCGAATCGGCATGGCCAAGGTGGCCGAACATGAGCATGCGCTGACGTCATATGCCCTGATGCGGCTTGAAGCCATCGAGGGGGTTGAGTTGATCGGCCCAACGGAACCGATCGATCGTGGCTCGGCGGTGAGTTTCACCGTGGCTGGCCTGCATCCACACGATGTTGGCCAAGTGCTCGATGATCGCGGAATCGCTGTTCGGGTGGGTCATCACTGCGCCTGGCCGGTGTGCCGACGTTACGGGGTGCCAGCCACCACTCGGGCCTCGTTCTACATCTACAACGGCACCGACGACATCGACGCTTTGGCCGCCGGCGTTGTCGCCGCGCAGGAATTCTTCGGGGTGCGCCGGTGAACCTGGAGCAGATGTATCAAGAGATCATCCTTGACCACTACCGGCACCCGGAGGGCAAGGGACTCGAGGAGCCGTTCGATGTGGAGGTGCACCACATCAATCCGACCTGTGGGGATGAAGTGACCTTGCGCGTGAAGTTGCGCCGCGGGGACTCCTCAGATCCGGGCGCCACTGGGGACCCGAACGACCCCACCGTGGAAATGTCCTACGACGGCACGGGCTGTTCGATTTCGCAGGCGTCGGAGAGCGTGCTGTTCTCGCAGCTCAACGGAACCACCGTGAGTGCGGGGATGGCCGCCGTCGAAGAGTTCCTGGCGTTGCTGCAATCCGGCACGGATCAACACGAACCGGACGAAGAAACGCTTGGCGACGCCGTGGCTTTCGCCGGGGTCGCCAAATACCCAGCTCGGGTGAAATGCGCCCTACTTGGCTGGATGGCGTGGAAGGACGCGGTGGCGCAGAGCCTCGCCGCGGCTGGTTCGACAGTCGAAGAGGAGAAGGAGACGACAGCATGACCGACGCAGTGGCGCAGGTGGACCCGACAGGCGAGACCCTCCAACCGGACGACGTATTCGAAGCAATGCGCGACGTGGTGGACCCGGAATTAGGTATCAACGTTGTGGACCTAGGCCTGGTGTACGACGTTCATGTCGAAACCGATCGAACTGTGACTCTCGACATGACGTTGACATCGGCGGCATGTCCACTCACGGACGTGATTGAGGACCAAACCCGGGCGGCGTTGGACGGTGTTGTTGCGGATTATCGGATCAACTGGGTGTGGATGCCGCCGTGGGGCCCGGAAAAGATCACCGATGAAGGTCGGGAGATGTTGCGGGCTCTAGGCTTCAACGTGTGATTTCTGCAGCCGGACTCGAGCTCCGGGCCGGTGCCCGCATTCTCGTCAGCGATGCCTCCTTCCGAGTGGCGGATGGCGACAAGGTGGGTCTCGTGGGGCGCAACGGTGCCGGAAAGACCACCATGATGCGGGTACTCGCCGGCGAGTCTCAACCCACCGCCGGCACGGTGGTGAGCAACGGATCGGTGGGCTACCTGCCGCAGGATCCTCGGTCGGCGGATCCGGAGCAACTAGTGCGCGACCGCATCCTCTCGGCGCGCAACCTCCATGAGGTGATCCGCCGGATGCGTTCAGCCGAGCAGCGGATGTCCTCGGCAGACGAAGAAACCCGAGAAGCGGCCATGCGTCGTTACGCTCGCGCCGAAGCGGAATTCGTGGCCGCAGGTGGCTACGCCGCCGAGGCTGAGGCCGCAGCGGTGGCCGCGGGCCTCGGGATCGACAATCGCTTCCTCGAGCAGCACCTGGGAACGCTTTCCGGTGGGCAGCGGCGGCGGGTGGAGTTGGCTCGACTGCTGTTCTCCGGCGATGACACCCTGCTCTTAGACGAGCCGACCAACCACCTGGATGCCGACTCGATCGTGTGGCTACGCCAGTTCCTGCACAACTACCCAGGTGGGGTGATTGTGATCAGTCACGACACCGACCTGCTCGACGAGACCGTCACCAAAGTCATGTACCTCGATGCCTCGCGGGCCCAGTTGGATGTCTACAACTTGGGGTGGAAGGCCTATTTGGCCGAGCGTGAAGCGGTGGAACGGCGCCGTCGGAAGTCTGCTGCGAATCTCGAGAAGAAAGCCTCAGCGCTGCAAACTCAGGCTGAGAAGATGCGGGCAAAGGCCACGAAGGCCAAGGCCGCGCAGGGGATGCTGCGGCGTGCCGAGCGGCTACGCGACGCGGTTGAGGAGGCCGGCCAACTGGACAAGGTGGCCCATCTTCGATTCCCGGACCCGGCTCCGTGCGGCCGGGTGCCGGTGACTGCAGAGGCGCTGAGCAAGTCCTACGGGTCCCAGGAAGTGTTCGTCGACGTGAACCTGGCGGTGGATCGTGGGGCCCGAGTGGTGGTCCTGGGTTTGAATGGTGCCGGCAAGACGACACTGTTGCGGATCCTGGCCGGCGTAGAGAGTCCGGACACTGGCGAGGTCACCCCCGGCCACGGAGCCAAGATCGGCTATTACGCACAGGAACACGAGACCCTGGATCCGGATGCTTCAGTGCTGGTGAACTTGCTGCACTCTTCGGCCGCGCTGGCTGAGCAGGAGGCGCGTAACGTTTTGGGTTCGTTCCTGTTCTCGGGCGAAACCGTGGAACAGCCCGCAGGCACCCTGTCCGGCGGCGAGAAGACTCGGCTTACGCTGGCAATGCTGGTGGTGTCCGGAGCCAATGTGCTGTTGCTCGACGAACCGACGAACAACCTTGATCCGGCCAGCCGAGACGAGGTGCTGGGGGCTCTAGGTAGGTACGCCGGCGCAGTGGTGTTGGTTACTCACGATCACGGCGCCGTGGCGGCGCTCGATCCGGAGCGGGTGCTCATCCTTCCAGAGGGGGATGAGGATCTCTGGCGGGAGGACTACATGGAACTGGTGGAGCTCGCCTAGTACTGCGATCGTCGGTGTACGGATAGCACATCATGGGTTATTGTGTGACACTCGACACGTCGGCCACGCGGAGTGGTCACGAATCGACCCTTGCTCACCAGGCCCTGCGGGGGGCCGTTGGTAGGAATCAACGGAGGTACAGCTATGGACAAACAGGAATCGCGACGGCGTATCGTGGGTGATGAGCGCCAAAGTCTGGCTCAAACGTATGTCGCCCGATACCAATCCGGCGACAGTATTCGGGCCATCGCCGATGCCTCGGGGCGCTCGTACGGATTCGTCCACCGCGTCCTTGCGGAGAACGGCGTAGAGTTGCGCCCGCGGGGAGGTGACACAAAGAGAGGGTCGAAAACTGACTAGCGCCCACACGCAGCACCTACTTTCAACGGCAGGCCTGATTGCCACCGTTGAAGGTCCGGTTATGCGCATCACATTCGACCGGCCAGACCGGCACAACGCTCAAACCCCGGCCACTTGGGCGGCACTCGCTGCGGTGGGAGACGATCTTCCCGAGGGCATCCGAGTGGTGGTGCTCAGCGGAAATGGGCCGTCGTTTTCTGCCGGCTTGGATCGCCGGATGTTCGTTGAAGGTATCCCCGGGGAACCGTCATTGATGGACCTGGCTGCGCTGCCTGAGCCCGAAGTCGATGCGGCCATCGCGCACTTCCAGCGGGCCTTCACCTGGTGGCGGGAGCGCCCAGTCGTCACGATCGCGGCTGTGCAAGGACACGCAATCGGCGCCGGATTCCAACTCGCCCTGGCCTGCGACCTGATGATCGTCACTCATGGGGCATCGCTGAGCATGAAAGAGATCCAGTTGGGATTGGTGCCCGATCTTGCTGGCACCCTGCCACTCGTGAACGCCGTCGGATATCAGCGGGCGCTGGAAGCCTGTCTGACCGGCCGCCCTATCTCCGGCACCGAAGCGGTCGACATCGGGTTGGCGTTGGCCTGCGTGCCTGACGACGACTTGGCACAGGCCACCGACGACCTGGTCGCGGCGATCACCACTGCAATGCCCAATGCCACGAAAGCTGTGCTGGAGTTGATCCGCGGTGCGCAGGGCCGCACGCTGGCGGCCCAAACTGCAGCCGAGCGGCGGGCCCAATACGGCCGGATCACCGAACTAGCCGCCTTGATGGAGGGCTAACCACCAGGTGTCAATGCACGGCAGCCCGTTTGCGACGCTGCGTTCCTTCACCCGTGACTCCTCGGTCAAGAAAGCCAAGATCGCACCCGGCACCTGGCGGCGGATCCTCCGCTACGCCCGACCCTACAAACCGCTGATCGCGGTCTTCCTGGTGTTGCTGGTGGTTGATGCTGGCCTCACGGTGGCCCAACCGTTGCTGTTTCGTCGCATCATCGACGACGGCATCACCCCCGGTAACTCAAGCGTGGTCACCACCACGGCGATCATCGCCGGGGGAGTGGCGCTGTTCGATGCCGGTCTGGGACTGTGGAGCCGGTGGTATTCGGCGCGCATCGGCGAGGGTTTGATCTATGACCTGCGCACCGAAGTGTTCGACCATGTGCAGACCCAATCGGTGGCATTTTTCACCCGGGCGCAGACCGGGGCACTGGTGTCCCGGCTCAACTCTGATGTGATCGGGGCGCAGCAGGCATTCACCTCGACCATGTCCGGGGTGCTTGGCAACCTCATTAGCGTGGTGGTGGTGCTCATCACCATGTTCCTGCTGGACTGGCGCATCACCCTCGGTGCCTTGGTGCTGCTGCCGCTGTTCCTGCTACCTGCTCGCTGGATGGGCCGGCGGCTGCAGTCGCTCACCCGGGAGCAAATGACCCTCAATGCAGACATGTCGTCCCAAATGACCGAGCGGTTCAACGTCGCCGGGGCGTTGCTGGTCAAACTCTTCGGTGATCAGAACCGCGAATTGTCGTCCTTTGCCGGTCGTGCCGGTCGGGTCCGCGATATCGGGGTCAAGATCGCGATGGCGAACAGGTACTTCTTCACCGCCCTCACCTTGGTCGCGGCGATGGCCACCGTGATCACCTACGGCTTCGGCGGCAATGCGGTCATCCAAGGGACCCTCACGATCGGGACGCTGATCGCGCTGACCGGCCTTCTTGCGCAGTTGTACGGTCCGCTGACCGCACTGTCCAACGTGCGGGTCGACGTGATGACGGCCCTGGTGAGTTTCGATCGGGTCTTTGAAGTCCTCGATCTGCCACCCCTGGTGCGCGACGCTCCAGATGCCCGTCCGCTGCCCTCCGAGGGGCCGCTGCGGATCGAATTCGACGACGTGCACTTCCGTTACCCGCACGCCTCGGAAGTGTCGCTGGCATCGCTGGAGTCGATCGCGCGGAACGAGAGCCATCCGGCCGAACCAGTACTCAAAGGGGTGTCCTTTGTGGCGCCGGCTGGCACGCTCACCGCGCTCGTGGGCCCAAGCGGCGCAGGGAAGACCACCATCACCACCCTGGTCGCGAGGCTCTACGATGCCACCTCCGGGACCGTCCGGGTCGGTGATGTCAACGTCGCTGAGGCCACTGGGGAATCGCTGCGAGCGGCCGTCGGCTATGTCACCCAAGAAGCACATCTGTTCCACGAGACCATTCGCGACAACCTGCTCTACGCAAATGACGGTGCCACCCTCGATGAGGTCTGGCAGGCATTGGAAGCCGCCCAGATCGCGCCGCTCGTGCGGAGTCTGCCAGAAGGACTCGACACTGTGGTTGGTGATCGCGGCCACCGGCTATCCGGCGGCGAGAAACAGCGGTTGGCGCTGGCCCGGCTGCTGCTGAAGAGTCCACGGATTGTGGTTCTGGACGAGGCGACTGCCCACCTCGATAGCGAAAGCGAGGCTGCCGTGCAGCGTGCCCTCGACAATGCTTTGGCAGGCCGCACGTCGTTGGTGATTGCGCACCGACTTTCGACCGTGCGAGCCGCCGACCAGATCCTCGTAGTGGACGACGGGCGGATCGTGGAAGTAGGGACCCACCAGCAGCTAATCGAAGCCGGCGGCCTGTACGCCGACCTCTACGCCACCCAGTTTCGCGATTCCTGAGCCACGCATCGCAACCGCTGGTCCCGTGCGGTCTCCTGGGCCCTGGACGGTTTCCACAGACCTCGGCTATTCCAGCAGAGCTGCGCCACCGTCGACCGGAACGATCGCGCCGGTGACGTAGGAGGCCGCAGGCGAGAGTAGGAATGTGGCGAGCCTGGCGAACTCAACCGGTTGCCCATAGCGAGCCAAAGGTATCCGCGCCCGGCGGCGTTGGCGCGCCGCTGCGGATAATCCAGAACCAGCGTCGGACTGTGCCTTGCGTTCGGTGGCCATGCGGCCCGGGGCGATGCCGTTGATGCGGATGCCTGTGGGGCCCCACTCCCGCGCGAACTCCTGCACCAGATTGGCCAACCCCGGTTGCAGCCCGTTGCTGAGAGTGAGGTGGTTCAGGGGTCGAAAAGCCGAGGTACTGAGCACCAGCAGGATCGAGCGGGCCGAAGCGCGGCCAGAGGCTGGGACTCCTCGGCCTCGTCCTGGCCGGCAGCACAGGCGGTCGCGACCGCTCGTGCCAGGCGCACCGGTGCGAGGTGGTCCGCCTCGAACGCCTGCCGCCAGTCCGCGTCGGACAGGGCGGAGGCTTTCGCCGATTGCGGACCCCCAGTGCTGATCAGAGCGCCATCGAGTCGCCCGAAGCGACCCGCTGCGGTGGCAATCCCGCGGGCAGGAAACTCCGGATCCAACAAGTCACCACTCAAGCCGAGAGCGTGCTCTTCGCCGAGTTGCTCACAGGCATTGGCGAGGTTTCGTGAGTCGCGGCAAAGCAGCACCACTTTGGCACCTTCGGCGACGAGCACCCTCGCGGTGGCGAGTCCCAGGCCACGTCCGCCATCGGACACCAGGAAGACTTGATCACGCAGTTGGAGATCCACGCGGTCACCCTGCCGCTTCTGCGCGGTCTGGAAGGCTCTCGGTGGCCGAACCGTGCTCTGTGTCGCTTGCCTCCGCCTGCAAGTCTTTGATCTCCCGCCGTGCGAGGATCACCCAGCCCACCGGGAAGAGAGCGGCGAAAAACAGCCACTGCCAGGAATAGGCCAAGTGGGGTCCCAAGCCGAGGTTGGGTACTGGCACCAACGTGAGTTCGGCAGAGTCTGGCGGTGCCATGGCGGAAGCGACCAGGTAGGGGCGGTAGTCCAGGGATCCACCGTCGAGAGCAGCGGTATCCAGCGCCGCCACCTGACCCGCTGGCAGGTCCGTCGGTGGCGGTTGCGGCGTCTGTTGGCTGGGCTGTAGCCAGCCGACCACAGTGACTTCACCAGTCGGTGGGGGTGGCACCGCGGGGGTGTCGCGGGCACCTGCCGTCATCGGAATCCAGCCGCGCAACACCGCGACGTTCGAATCGCCCGCGGTGCGCAGTGTGTTCACGACCCAAAAGCCCGCCGAACCATTGAGGACGCGCCGACGCACGAGGACAGTCGAATCAGCATCAAAGCGGCCAGTCACGGAAACGGGTCGGTACTCCAGATCCGAGCCGACCTCGGCACCAGGGCTGACCGCCTGACTCAGCGGTATCGGCTCGACCGTGGAGTTGGCCCGGATCAGGGCATCCTCGGCACTGCGGTCCACATGCCGGGTGTATTGCCAGTTCGCCGCTAGCAGGCACAGCGCTACCCCGACTGGCACAAGTAGTGTGAAGATCACCCATTTGGGCTCTCGGAGCAGCGTCAACACGTACCCGAGCGTAGTCGGCCTCAGTCCATCGGCGAATCCTCGAGTCGGAAACCCACCTTCATCGTCACTTGAAAGTGGCGGACGTCGCCATCGCGAATGTGCCCGCGAATATCCGTCACTTCGAACCAGTCCAGGTGTCGCAGGGTGTGGCTGGCACGTCGCACCCCGTTGCGGATCGCGTCGTCGACGCTTTCCGGTGACGTTCCCACGATCTCCGATAGGGCGTAGGTTCGATTGGACATCGGTGTACCTCTTCTCTCGCAAAACCAGGGTCCGCTGGTGCATGCGTCGGCTCAGGCTTACGGTATGGCCATGGCAGCCAGGACCGAGGTGTATCGAATCACAACCGCGCACCAGGGCCTCACTGCGGACCAACAGGTACGGACCCGCCGATACCTAGTGTCGATGGCGTTGCGCACGATTTGCTTCCTCGGGGCCGTGATCGCAGACGGTTGGCTGCGGTGGGCGTTGGTGGCCGGGGCCGTGGTGCTTCCCTACTTGGCTGTGGTCGTGGCCAACGGTGGCCGGGAACCCACCAAAGACAGCGACCTCCACACATCCGTCTACGTGCAACCGCAGGAGCAGTTGGCTTTGCCATCACGCTCGGTTGAACCGCAGGCGTAAGTCCCCGCGGTTATTCTGGGCTGATGACTTCACTGTCGGATATGTGGACCACCGACGCCACCTGGGTGGTACCGAAGGGGTGGCGGCAGGGTCGAGGAGCCTGGGGCGGTTTGGTGGTGGGCCAAGTGGTGACCGCCGCCAGTCACGAATTGCCCGATGTGCGGCTCGTGCCTCGCAGCGTCTGGGTGTCCATGCTGGCCCCGGTCAAGGTCGGCCCGGTGACGTGCGCGGTGACCAACCTGAGATCAGGCAAAGCCACCGTGGCCCGGGAGGTCACCCTGACCGACGCTGAAGGTGCGTTACTCACCAGAGCCACCGTCGTCTACGGCATCCCGCGTGATCCGACCGCGGTGTCGGAGGCGTCCGCAACAGCGCCGCTCGTGGCACCAACCGCCGGCACTGCGCTGCCGCTGGGTCCGCCGCTGGCGCCGGAGTTCACCTCCCAATTGCGATTTATGCCGGTCACCGGGTTTCCCTACAGCGGGCAGCCGGAACTGGTGACCGCCGGCTGGGTGGGCTTGAAACCCGAGGATGGCGAACCGCTGACGCCGGCGCTTGTGGCTGCGCTCTCCGATGCCTGGTGGACCACATCGATTGTCGGGATCGACGGCGCTAGCTTCCCCGAGGGGCCTCCGCCGGTGGCCACGCTGGATTTCGCATTGTCGTTTCCGCAACGGTTGGTCGACGAGCCTGACGTGTGGGCCACCGGGTTATGGCATTGCGGCCATGTGGTTGGTGGCACCGACGGGTACCTCACCGAGATTCGTACCCTGCACTCGCCGGGTGGAAAGCTGCTCGCCTTCAACACCCAGATGCAGGCCGTCGGCGGCACCCGCTCGATCGGCTAGGCGCGGTTCGCCGGGCAGTTGTGGGTTAACTCGCACTTGGTTCTGTTCGCTGCACCTTGGCCGGTTGGGCACCCACCACGAGGGCTTGCTCGGCCGCCCAGGCATGTCCGGTCTCGACTGCCACCGCAGCGGGCTCACCTTCGTGCCAGGACGCCAAAAAGCCGGCGGCAAAGGCGTCACCGCAGCCGGTGGTTTCGGCATCGTCGATGACGTCTCGGACGGGAATCGGCCAGCGTCCGGTTTCCGTCAGACAGATGGTGGGGTCCGTGCCAGCGTGCACGACCACCGCCTCGGCCGCGATCAGCGGCCCCTCGAGCAGACCCAGAATGCGGGCTTCGTTGCGGTTGGCGAAGACCACTTCGGGCGCCAATGAAGCTAAGGCGTGTCGGAAACTCCCGACGCCCTGGGCGGCGATCCTGGTAGCGGACGGGCAATCCACGGTCACCGCGATCCGCCTGCGGTGGGCACGCCGTGCCACCTCCACCAGCACGCCTGGCCAGCAGTAGTCGAGGAGTTCGAAGCCATTGAAATGCACCACAGACATGCCGTCCAGCCACGAATCGTCGACGTCGTCGAGTTGCGCAGACAGGTCACCTTGATCGACCAAGAAAGCGCGGTCACCGTCCCAGGCCAACACCGTGGCCACCGGAGCCTGGCCTCGCGCCACTGTCCGGAGCGTCACGCCTCGCTGGTGGAGATCGGCCGCCACCGAGGCGCTGTCGGCATCGGCACCTTGCCATCCAGCCAGGATCGTTGTCCGGCCGCGGGCGGCCAACTGCGCGGTGACGTTGGCGGCTGCACCGCCAGCGGTCACCAAGCGCTGTACGTTCTGGTGCTCATCGGCCTCCGGCAGGCGTTCGCACATCAGCACCACGTCCACCACGATTTTGCCCACCGCGCCGATCACACCCGCGCCGAATCCTGTGATGTCGCCGCCAAAGCTCACCTTCTGCTCCGATCCGTGCCCACCTGGAGCCCCTCACAATAGGCCCGACAAGGGTTGACGGGTGCGCCCGCTGGTGAGGGTTTAGCGTGGAAACCATGGCCGGACACGATCACCCGATCTTCACGCTGCTCTACCGCATGTTGGTGAAACTTGAAGACGCCGGACCAGTGGGAAAGGTGCGCTCGGACGTCTGCGCCGGCCTGCACGGTCGGCTGCTGATCGTGGGATTGGGTCCGGGGGAGGACCTGCACCATCTGCCAGCTGCAGTGCGTGAGGTAGTGGCCGTGGAACCCAGTGCTTCGATGCGCGACGCGGCGCAGGCCGCAGTGGCCCAGGCCCGGACTTCCGGTCTCACTGTGGAGGTCATCGACGCGGTCGGTGAGGACCTCCCGCTGGCGGATCACAGCGTCGATTCGGTGCTCTTCGCGTACGTCTTGTGCAGTGTTGACGATCCGGCGGGGGTGCTCGCCGAAACCCGTCGGGTACTCAAACCGGGCGGGCCAGTAGCGGTGCTGGAACACGTGGCTGGACCATCGGGAACCTGGGTGCGCAGGTCGCAGTCGTTGCTCGCCCCGGTGTGGCCGAAGTTCTCCGGGGGATGCCGCTGCGACCGCAACACCAGGGCAGACTTGGAGCGCGGTGGATTCGACACCAGCGCGGTCGTGGACTTCCTGATCCCGGCGCTGGGGCCGGTCGGTGCCGGGATCCGAGGAGTGGCAGTGGCGCCGTGAGCATCCAGCTTGGGCTGAGCGGGGCCTGGCGCCGTTGGGCCCCGGGCTAGACCCGCAGATCCTCGACCTCATCGGCGGTGCTGCGGTGCTCAAGGCGGGTTGCGAGCAGATTGAAGCCCACCACGAAAGCAGCCGCGACCACCGCAAGTGCGACGGTGATCCCGATGAAGTCACTTGGCGCCGCCAGGTCGGTGCTTTCCACCCCGTTCGGCCAGGGCCACAGCACACGCACCGAACCAAGCATGAGGCCCACCAAGGCCGCCATCACCGTGTCGTAGTGGTTGTGCAGCGCCCAGTGCAGAACCTGCGAGAAGAGCGCCAAACCGACGATGCAGCCCAACCCGAAGATCGCGATAATCAGCACATCCCGGTCCGCGACGGCGGAGAGGACGGGTTGGTACATGCCCAGCATGACGAGGATGAAGGACCCGCTGATCCCGGGCAGGATCATGGCGCAAATGGCGATGGCGCCGGCCGCAGGGTAAGCCCAGAGGGGTGGATCGGTCAGGCCAGCGTCTTTGCTGCCGCCAAAACCCAGCACGATGAATGCCACCGCACCCACCCCCAACATGATCGCGAAGCGTTTCGCGGTGCGCTGTTCGATCAGCCCCCAGGCCACCACCACAGAGCCTGCGACTAGGCCGAGGAAGAGGCCAGCCATCTGGACTGGATAAGTCTCCAGGGCATGTTCGATGGGACCCGCCAGTACCAGGACGGCGGTGCCGATGCCCAAAACCAGGGGGATCAAGAAGATCCACTCAACGGTCTTGAGCAGTGCGAATCCGCCGGCGAAGTCGAACTTGATGAATCGGCCCAAAGCAGAGGATCCGGTGCGCACAGCCTCGATGAGTCGGCGGTAGATGCCGAAGACAAGCGCGATCGTGCCGCCGGAAACGCCTGGTACAAGGTCGGCGGCGCCCATCGCGAATCCGCGCAAGGCGGTCCAAGGTGTTTCAACCCAAGTGCTCTGTTTCACGCCCCTAATCATGCGGGTGCAGCGAGGTCAGTTGGTCCAGCAGGGGGCGGCGCGTCGTGAGTGTCTAGCTCGTCGAGGCACATTCACCGCAGAGTCCAACCAACTCGAGGCTGTGGTGGACATCGGAGAATCCGTGCTCTGCGGCGACGCCTGCCGCCCAGGTCTCGACAGCTGGCCCGGCGATCTCGATGGTGCGTCCACACTCCCGGCACACAAGGTGATGGTGGTGTGCGGGACTGCAATGCCGGTACAAGGTTTCGCCATCGTCGCGGACCAAGGTGTCAAGCTCACCGGCATTGGCCATGAGTCCCAAGTTGCGATAGACGGTGGCCAGGCCGATCCGTTGGCCGGTGCCGATCAGGTCGGCATGTATCTGCTGGGCACTGCGAAAGCCGTCCTGGCGCAAGAGGAGTTTCTTGACCGCCTGACGTTGACGGGTCACCCTGACTGGCGCTGGCATGGCTCTATCGTAGCGACCCTCTACATGAGAACAATTGTCATTACTGATACGGTTCGAGCCATGAAACGCCTACCACTTGTTCTTGTCGGCCTGACCACGGTCACCCTCGGCTTGTCTGCGTGCGGTTCTAGCGGCGAGACGTCCACTTCAGAAGAATCCGCTGACCGCCGCGGGTAGCGCACAGATGGTGGCGACCACCACTATCTGGGGTGACATTTCCAGTCAGATCGCCGAATGCGCTGGTGGCTCGGTGACCACCTTGATGCCGATCGGCGCCGACCCCCACGATTTCACGCCGTCATCCGAGCAGGTTGCCACGATGGTGGGCGCGGATTTGGTGATTGCCAACGGGCTCGGACTCGAGGAGGGCTTGGAGTCTGCGATGGGCTCGGCTGAGCAGGATGGCGCGGTGGTGTTTGAGGTAGCGCCGTTGCTCGACCCGATCCCATTTGGCGAAGAGGGTGACGCGCACTCCGAGGAAGAGGGCGAGGCGCACTCCGAGGAAGAGGGCGAGGCTGAGGCGGACGGCGAGGCGCACTCGGAGGAAGAGGGCGACACCCACGGCAGCGAGGACCCGCACGTCTGGCTCGATGCCAACAGAGTTGCCAACGCCGCCGAACTCATCGGCGCTGAGATGGCAGAAGTCAGCGGCGACGCGGCCTACCAAGACTGCGGGGTGCAGGTGGCCGAGGAGATGAGGGCGCTCAACGCACAGCTGGTCGAAACGCTGGCTGCAGTTCCCGCCGGCAAACGCATCATGGTCACCGACCACGATGCCTTCGAGTACTTCGCTTCCGCGTATGACTTCGAGGTGGCCGGCGTGGTGATTCCCGGGGGATCGACCCTCGCCGAACCGAGCTCGGCTGAGCTGGCCGCGTTGGCCGGAACGATCCAGGAAACCGGGGTTCCGGCGGTCTTCTCCAACACGGCCAACCCGACCGCACTGGTTGATGCCCTGGCAGCTGAGGTGGGCAATGTTGAGGTGGTCGAGTTGTACGTCGGAGGCCTTGGTGAGCCCGGCAGCGACGCCGGCACCTATCAGGGCATGATGACTACCAACGCGACCCGGATCGCCGACGCGTTGTCCAGCTGACACTCCTGGAAGGTCGCGTTGTTGCCGTGGACTGGTTCACTGAGCCGTTCGCCCTGGGTTTCCAGCAGCGGGCTCTTATGGGAGGGATCCTCGCCGGTGTCATGTGCGCGGTGGTGGGCACGTGGCTCGTGTTGCGAGGGATGAGTTTCTTCGGGGATGCGTTTGTCCACGGCGTGGTGCCGGGCATCGCCGCCGCGGTGGTGCTCGACATCAATCCAGCGCTTGGCGCGGCGGTGGCCGCGGCCGTGATGGTCGCCGGCATCGAATGGGTGTCGCGGCAGTCGAAGCTCAGCGAAGACACCGCGATTGGGTTGCTATTCGTGGGGATGCTCGCACTCGGGGTGGTGATCATCTCGAGCGTGAGTTCCTACAGTGGATCGCTCACCGCAATCCTGTTCGGCGACGCCCTCGGCGTCACAAACAGCGACTTGGTTCGGCAAGCGGTGCTGGCTGTGTTCGTTGTCGTGGTCGCTGTCGTGCTCTACCGGCCGTTCTTGGCGCTCTCGTTCAACGAGCACAAGGCGGAGGTTTTGGGCATGCGTCCGCGCCGAGCTCACGCGGCGTTGCTGGTGTTGATCGCTGCGGCAGTGATCGGTAGCTACCAGTCGGTGGGAACGCTGTTGGTGTTCGGCTTACTCGTCGGGCCACCCGCGACCGCGGCCCTCATTGCCCGCACCGTGCCGCGCATGATGCTCGGCGCCGCGCTCTTGTCGGTCGCCTCGGTATGGCTGGGCTTGACGCTCAGTTATCACCTCGGGACTGCCGGATCGGCCACCATGGCGATCGTTCCGATCGTGGCGTTCTTCATAGTGCTGGGCTTTCGTCAGATTGTGCCCCGGAAGGTGCCGGTGCCGACGTGAGTAATCCTCTGGTGCAGGCGCGCGACCTGGTGTTGACGTATGGCACTCACGTTGCGCTGCGAGCATCGACCTTCCAGGTACCTCCCACCGGCGTCACCGCGGTGATCGGCCCGAACGGTTCCGGCAAATCCACGCTGTTGTCGGCGATGGCCGGGCTCGTGGAGGTATCTGAAGGATCGTTGCAGGTGCTCGGAACGTCGCCGGAACAGGCGAGACGCCGAATCAGTTATGTGCTTCAGTCCACGCCGGTGTCACCTGGTGCCCCAATCACAGTGAGGGAAGCCGTGGGGATGGGGCGTTATCCGTCGACTGGTCTATTTCGGCGGTTCTCCGCCACCGACCGATCGGCGGTGGCCGCTGCCATGGAGACGATGCGCATCACCGAACTGGCAGATCGTCACCTGCACGAACTCAGCGGGGGACAACGCCAACGGGTGATGGTGGCGCAAGGTATCGCTCAAGACCACGAGGTGCTGCTGCTGGATGAGCCACTCACTGGTTTGGATGTGAACTCAGCCAAGACCATCGATGGGCTGATCCACGGCCAGCGCGCCGATGGCTGCGCGGTCGTGCTCACCACACACGATTTGGACGAGGCCCGCGCCGCGGATTGGGTGATCCTGGTCAGTGGCGCGGTGGTGGCCTACGGCCCCCCGGAGCGGGTGTGCACACGCACGCACTTGGAGGTCGCCTTCGGCCTCGGCAGTCTGCACGAGTGGGAGGGATTCCTCGACGATCCGCACGAACATGGCCAGCAGTGATGTGCCTCCAGGTCAGGATCGCGAGCCGTTAGGGTATGGGCTAACTGCGACAAGGAGCACATGATGTTTGAGCTGATTCTGATTTCCGTGATGCTGTTCGTCGTGGCGGCGATGGCGTTGTGGCAGGAGCGCGGCTCCACCGGCGGTCAAAACGTTTTCTTCGTCGTCGTCGTGGGCGTGCTGAGCACTATCGGTGGATTCATCATCACTGCGGTTGGCTGAGTCGCCCGCTTCACCGGGACTGTTTACTTTTCGTTCACTAACCTGACTTCCAGCATTTAATTTCTGGAGGTCAGGGTCACGTGATGGTTTTTGCCGCCCTGCTAGTTGTCGCGACTCTGATCGCGATGGCTTCCGGGCGGGTGCCGCCAGTGATGGCGCTTGGATCCGCCATCGCGGTGGCAGCAATCACCGGCTTGGCGCCGGTGAACGAACTCTTCGCCGGATTGAGCAACGGCGGCGTAATCACGGTGGCCGGCATGCTCGTGATCGCGCAGGGAGTGATCTATACCGGCGTTGTCTCCCGGATCACTTGGCGGATCCTCTCAGGGGTCACCACAGCGCAACAGACGCTCGCCAAGTTGATCGCACCCGTGGGCGTGCTGTCCGCCACCATCAACACCACACCAATCGTGGCCATGTTGATCCCCGCGATGCAAGAGTTGCAGCAGACCCGCGGGATCCCCGCCCGTCAGGTGCTGCTGCCGATGGCTCATGCCACCACACTGGCAGGGTCGGTGACGCTAGTTGGCACGAGTTCCAACCTCCTCATCGCCGGTATTGCGGCGTCTGCCGGGGTAGAGATCGGCCTGTTCGACTTTGCCCCCATCGCCCTACCGGTGGCGCTCGTGGGTTGGGTGGTCTTGCTGATTACGGCGCCGCGGATGTTCACCGCCGGCGAGACTGTCGGCACCAAAGCGAAGAATTGGCGTACCGAGATCAAAGTTGCCCCCGGTGCGAACGCGATTGGTCGCACGGCAGCCGCGATTGGAGTTGAGAGCACCCAGGAGTTCGAGTTGATGGGGGTGCGCCGTAGCGGGGTCGTATTGGAGCGGACGACGCCCATCGAGGCCGGTGACACGTTGGTGTTCCGCACCACCCGTGCCGGGGTGACGTCGCTCTGGGGCAGTCCGCGATTCGGGCTCGCGGCCAACCGGCTCTACGCGGCCTCGGTCGCGTCTGGATTCAATGGCACGATCCGCGAACTCGGTGCCGACGGAGACATGACTGTGATCGCGGCGAGGACCGACAAGCCGCTGCGAGACACCCCCGCCAGGGCGGGACAAACCTGCTTCGTCACCACCGATGACCTTCGAGCCCTTGACGAGAGTACGTCGGTTTCGCTCTGGCAAAACGCGGCCGGGAAGGCCCCGCAGCCGGCCAAGACCAGGCGGGCTCTGTTGGTGTTGCTCGCCGTGATCATCGCTGCCAGCTTCGGGTTGGCTGCGGTGGAGGTGGTGGCGTTCACCGGTGCCTTGGCAATGGTGGCATTTGGTGTTCTTGGGCCGCGTCAAGCTGCAAAGGCACTGGACTGGAACGTGCTTTTCATCCTCGCTGGTTCGGTGGGTCTCGGTGCGATCGTGGTGAGCAGCGGGTTGTCGACCGAGATTGCGAATGCGATGCGGGCCCTCGGCGCTGGCAGTTTGCCGCTGGTAATCATCGTGATTGCGGTCTTCACCGCGATCCTGACCAATATCACCACCAACGCGGCCGCAGCCTCGATCCTGACCCCGGTGACGATTGCCATCGCGGCCGACCTGGGCATGGCCGATCCAGTGTTGCTGCTCGCTTTGGTCGGAACCTGCATTTCCTTCACGTTCATCAACCCGTTCAGTCACCAGTCCAACATCATGGTTCTGGGTCCTGGCGGCTACTCGAACGCGTCCTTTGTGCGTTTCGGGATTCCGCTAGTAGCGGTGTCGTTGGTGTCGGTGTGCGTGACGGCCTATCTCTGGCTGCGGTGAGCCTGGGTCGGTGAACTTGGCTCGGTGACGGCTGGTGCGCGTGCTCAGCGACCGAGTACGAGGCCGTGGTAAAGCAGCAGCGCCGCCATCGCCCACGCAATTGACACTGTGATCGCCCGGGCATGATGATCCATCCAGCGACCTGCCGGGCGCAACCATCCGCGCGCGCGCCGCGGGATGGTGATGGGAGCAATGATGGGGACCCAGAACGCGGCAGTGATGATTCCGATCGACACTGCCAGCACGCCGAGTTTTCCGGCGAGGGGAATGTCCGTCGCGGCGATCCGACCCACGATCGCCACGTAGAGAATCAGGGAACTTACGTCGCGGCCTTGAAACACTGCTCCGAGTGCGGTGATTCGACCGAGGCTGTCGTGGCTGCTGTCGTGGGCGGGTTTGCCGCTTGGCTCGCTGGTGTGGCTTTGGCTTTGGCTGTGGCTGAGGCGTCGGCGGGCCTGGTCGAAGGTTGCCACCATCAGGTGCCACTGGAACAGGGCGGCCAGACCGATGACTACCAGCAGGACCCCAAGGACGGTCTCCAGTAGCGGCAGATCGCGCGAAAGATCCCTTGCCGTCGCCTGGAACCAGCCCCACAGAGCGGAAACCAGAATCACTGCCCACACCAATAGGGCCAGAACCCCGCCGAGCCAGAACGCCAGCCCTCGGGAGCGGGATCGTTGGTCACCAGAGGCGATGTCGGTCGCCGTCACCAGAATGAATGGGCTCCAGGCTGCTCCGAACGAGGCGGGCACCACAAAGGTCAGTAGTGACGATACCTCGTTCAACGCGGACTCCTCTCGAGGTGACTCTAGTTTCCGTGGGGCGCTGTTCGCTGGGAAGCCGCCGGGTTCGGGCTATTCGGAATCGAGCACTTGACACGCAGGCTGCGGGACTCCACGGTGAAGTTGTGAGATCACACCTTTTCAATCAGGAGAGTGTCGAGCCGTCGCAGTCCTGGGCGGTTCACCAACGCAAAATGCTTCGCGTCGTGGTGGAGCCGAGCAGTCCACTGTTTGCGGCCAAGGGGTCCATGGTGGCATATCAGGGCAACGTCGAATTCGCCCATAAGAGCGGCGGTGGGGGATTCGGCGGCATGGTCAAGCGTGCCGTGTCCACCGACAACACTCCGCTGATGCAGGTCACCGGGAACGCTGAGGTGTTTCTGGCCAGCCTGGCCTACGACGTCCACCTGATCGAACTCGAGGGCGATTCGGTTTGCATCAACGGTCGTTCGCTGTTGGCGTTTCAGTCGTCGTTGAAGTACGACCTTCGACTCAACAAAGGTTCCGGATTCGTTTCCGGTGGCGTGTGGTCGACGTTCATCTCCGGCCACGGCATGGTGGCGGTGGTGGCCGACGGGGTGCCGCTGCTGTTGGAGACCGGCCGGGTGCCGACATTCACTGACACCGACGCGACGATCGGGTGGGGCGGGCACATGTCGCCATCGCTGAAATCGTCGATGAACATGAAGTCGATGTTCTTCGGTGGCAGCGGGGAGGCATTTCAATACGCCTTCAATGAACCAGGGTGGGTTTTGGTGCAGCCGTCGGAGGGGCCGCCGCCACCACCGACGTCGAACACCTCAAACTCGACCGGGCTGGGGTCGCTGTTCAGTTAGCGGGTCTATGCCAGCGGGTCCAGGGTCGATCGGGTCGCTTCATGTTCACCTGATGGGCTGACCTGTCATGCTGACCGAGACATGAGGAGGCAGGGCTATGCGGATCGGACTTGTGCTGGGCGGCGGCGGGCTGACAGGTGGGGCGTTCCACGCTGGAGTGGTAGCGGCGTTGGCGGATGCCGCTGGGTGGGATGCGCGAACTGCAGACGTCCTGCTCGGTACCTCTGCCGGATCCATCACCGCGACCTCCCTGGCTGCCGGCATGCCGCCGGCGGATCTCGCCGCTCGACACCTGGGCCAGCCACTGAGCCCGGTTGGCGCATCGATTCTCGCGAGGGTGTCTCCTGACGCTCGGGATGTCGCCGCAGGGGAGGCCACATCGCGGGTGCCGGCATCGCCCGAGCTCCTGCGGTCCATGGCGCGCAACCCTCTCGGTGCCCATCCGGGCAAAGTAGTGGCGGCGGCACTACCGGAGGGGCGAGTCTCCACCGCACCCATCGCCAGCAGCATGACCGAGTTGTGTGCCGGCTCGTGGCCATCGGCGCAGTTGCGGATCACCGCCCTCCGACTTGCTGACGGTGAGACAGTTGTGTTCGGCGGTCGGGGTGGTACTCCGCCAGCGGTGGGTCCCGCAGTGGCGGCCTCCTGCGCCATCCCCGGATATTTCGCCCCGGTCGACATCGACGGCGAACGCTATGTGGACGGCGGAACGACGTCCGCCTGCAACGCCGATGCTGTGCTGCACGAGAGTTTGGACACGGTGATCGTCAGCGCGCCGATGGCAATTCACTCCGGGGTGACCCTCGCCCCCGATGTGCCGTGGCGGCGGGTGATGCGTCGCCAGGTCGACCGCGAGATCACCAAACTGCGGGCAGCTGGCATGAAGGTGTTCCTGTTCGCCCCGACCAAACGCGAAATCGCTGCCATGGGGCCCAACCCCATGGCACAAGGACGTGAGGCCGACGTCACACAGGCCACCTTGGACAGCGCACTAGCCCGAATCGCCGCCGATCCGCTGTTGAGTGGCCTCGGGCGGTCGTGAGCCGGGCGCGCCGCCCGCTCCGCCCGCCCGCCCGCCTCCCCGCCGCCCGCCCGGCGCCGCCCGCGCCCGCCCGCCCGCGCCCCACCCGCCCCGCCCGCGCCACGCCCCGCCCACGCCCCACCCGCCCCGCAAATTCGACTGAATAACGCAAAATCGACCAGGAATCTCGGTCGATTTTGCGTGCCGTGGTCGATTTTGCGCGAGGCGCGAGGCGCGAGGCGCGAGGGGCGAGGCGTGAGGCGCGAGGCGCGAGGGGCGAGGCGCGAGGGGCGAGGGCGAGGGGCGCAGGTCCGTCGCTTTGGCGGACAACTCGTGTGGGAGGTGGTCGTGTCAGTCAAGTTTCGGGTCACGACCCCGACCGGCACATCCATTGTCATGTCGAGTTCATGAGTCAGTGTGGATTCGAGGAGGCCCCGTATTCCCAGGAGTCCTGATACCGACGTTGGTCCAAGAAATCGCGTACGTCGCCGCCGATTCGTTTCGGGTTCCGCTGTTCGATGCCCTACTTCTGGTCGGTCGGCACGACTGGGTCGCTGAAGCCGGTGCGCCGGTGGCTGCCATCGCAGAAGGGTTTGTTGCCGCTTTGGCCGCAGCGGCATAACCATGCGCGCTCCGACTCCTCCAACACGCGTCCGTCCGGCGCCACAATGCGCACTCGACCTTCCACGCAGAGCGGACCGTTGGCCTCAACCGTGATCATCACCGAATCGGCAGCGGACTCTTCCAGGATCCCCATCGCCTCGGCTACAACGTCTTCCTCGGCCGCTGCTTCGGCTGGCTCCCCAAGGTCGTCGCCCGGCAGCCGATAGGCCAGCGCCCCGCTAGGACAGCCATCGATGGTTCGGCGGATGTCGTCTGCGGTGGCACCCGCTACGTCAATCCACGGTCGATCTTGAGGACGAAACACCGACGACAGCGTTCGAGCGCAATGGCCGGAGTGGATGCATAGGCCGCTGTCCCACAGCACGGTGATGCCGTCGGCGGGGTACTCCTTCTGGGTCATGGGTGAAAGGTTCGCACGGGTGGTCGCGCGTGTCACGGCGACACCGTCACCGAATCACACCCGAGCAATGCCTCGGCCGGCCCCGCTACCTGCCCTGCCAGGATGCCGACACGGCCCGAACTTCGGCAGTGGGTACGAGTGTCCGCTCCCTCGGATCCGATGCCAGGCCACCGCTGGTTCTCTAGGCGGCTTTGATCCACTCCCAGGCGGCTTCGGGCTCGGTGAAGAACTTGACATCCTGGGCGTAGAACGGCTTGGCCAGAGTACTGATGAACTTCTCGAATGAGTTATCGCCGATGATTGCCATCTTGGTTGTCTGGTGTTTGAATTCGCGCCCGAATCTAAGGTCGGCACCCCACGCACTGACCTTCTCCCACTTGAATTCTCGAAGGTCGCACAGTAAATTCACCTCACCATATTTGGCGACGACGGCTTCGACTTCGGGGACCAAGACTTCATAGTCAGCTTTAGTCACATCTCCAGAAATTTCGAATCCTAGGACATTGCCGTTACTTTGGTCGAGTTTGGCAATCACGTGGGGCTCCATCTCATTATCGGATTCAGCAAGATATGGAACGCCGCCCAACTCCGCTGGTGCATGACACTAGTGACGCTACCAAAGGCGACCACCTGTGACAACGCATCGTGCATCGCGACGACCGCTGGGACGTGAAGCCGCGGAGCGCCACGCTCAACGGCTCAGATTCAGTCCCGGGCAAAGCACCCAGGCGGCGGCGTTCCGCCCGCACCCAGTCACCAAGCGTGACCTCGTGCAAGCTCAAATCACGGGCCACCTCGGCGATGCTCCGCCCGGAATCGATCACCCGGTGAGCAGCCTCAATCGTGTCCTCGGGGGTGAACCTTCGACGACTACTTGACATCAAGACACCCTTCCAGCACGCACACTCAGAACCTGCCAAGACGACGTCCACCTTCTCTGGGGAACCGCAGGGTACCCGCAATGAACGCACCAATTCTCTCGGTGCTTTTCAGCCTTCCGCGTGTTTGTCACCCAGCCGCAATGAGGGATTGCCCAAATAGTTCCGCGAGCCGGTAGTGGGCTTTGAACGCGGAGAACATTATCGACTCAAGGCACGACGGCCGCGCAGTGCGAAGGACCATCGATTCCGCCACTCCGGCGACCATCAACTGTCTGTCGGTTGCTTCTGCCTGAGCGTGAATATCGCCACGATGAGTCCGATGCCTGCCACGCCGGCGGCAAATGTCAGGGTCGGGATGAGCGCAGCGACAAATTCCGTCTGAGTAGCCGAACCCGGTGCAACATCCCGGCCGATCCCGGTGGTGAGCAACGCACTCAGCAGACCAATTCCGAGTGTTCCGCCAAGCTGTCGAGACATGGAAATGATCCCGTTGGCGGTTCCCTGCTCCTGGTTATCCACTGAATTGACTGCTGCCCGTTGCGCTGGCCCAAACACCAATCCGATCCCGACGCCTTGAATAACCAACGGAAGGATGAGATTTGTCGCTGATGCGCCGACCGTGACTTGCGTCTGCATCATCAGGGAAGCTGTCAGAGCGCACATTCCCACGACGATTGGCCAATAGTGGCCGAATCTGTCGACGACAGCACCCACCATCAGCGAAACCACCGCCGCTGTCCCCGTCATGCTGGCCAATAGGAGACCAGATGCAGCGGCACTGACGTCAAGAACTGTCAGCAGGTATAGCGACTGGATAAACATGATTCCCAAGTAGACGAAATACATCACCGCCGAGACGACTGCTGCACCAGCGAACATGCGATTGGCGAGTTTGGAAATATTGATGAGCGGTTTCCGTACTCTTCTCTCAACCCAGGGGATGGCCAACATGACCCCGGCGCCGGCAATCATCAGACCAAGCGGAATGGGTGAAGTCCAACCACCTGTGCCCGCATAGTGAATCCCGATCGTGATCAATGCTGGGAAGGCCGCCAACATCGCGATCCCCCAGAAGTCGGAAGGGCGATCGGCATTGTCGTTGCGGCTTTCAGGTGTCGATCGCAGTGCACACAGGAAGGCGATGGCCGCAAGAGGAAGGTTGAGCCAGAAGATATACCGCCAAGACAAGTGAGTCGTGAAGTAGCCGCCAACAATCGGACCGGCAACTGTCCCAGCTTGGGTAACGGCCGCCCAGATCCCCAGGGCTCGCCCTCTTCGTTCCGGCGGGTAGGCCACGGAGATCAGGGACAACGAGGCAGGTGCCAGCAAAGACGTGAACAAGCCCATGCACGCGCGGGCTGCGATCGCTAGTTCACCCGACGGACTTGAGGCAATGACAACGGCAGTTGCCGCCACGCCCACCAATCCAACTGTCCACACCCTTTTCCGGCCGAAACTATCCCCGAGCCGACCACCGATAACCAGAAACATCGCCAGTACGAGGACATAGGCATCAACAAACCACGTGGCAGTAGATGCCGAATACCCGAACTGTCGGGCAATTTCTTCGATCGCAACATTGACTGCCGTTGTGTTGAAAATGACGATGAAGTAGCTGATGCTCGCGGCGGCGAGCGTTAAGGCTGGGCGTGGTTTGATGGGCGCCTTAATCACGATTGCCTCACCCTGCGATGTCAGTGGCCAACCGGAGATGAGGAAGGTATCGCTATCGTCGGCGTTCCGATGAAACCCCTGCTTGTCAGTAGATGCTTGGAGGTCGCGAACGCCACCTGCGTGATCGGCATGATCCGAAACCTACCGGAGGGTGCGAGCAGCGCGCTGAGTCCTGTCTCACACCCAGGGGGTGTTCGTTGAGCAAGTGGCGACAAACGGATGGCTCGCCGCACGGTATTTGCACAGGGCCGGATTTGGGGGTCAGAAACCACCCCTGACCTGCACAAACTCGTGGTCGTCACTGATGCCGACCCAGCGGCACCCACGGGGTAGTGGATCGGTCCGCCAGTTGCCCTCTGGTGCCTACCAGGCCAGATTCTCCTCGATGGCCGCCAGGTGAGTCGGACAGTGGAGTCCAAGGCCGGCCGCCGATCTCTTTCACGAGCCATAACGCTCAGCCAGCTGCCGGCGGGCTCTGCTGATTACTGGGCGCCGCGTGAGGCTGCGCGAACTCGTCGGTTCCTGACTCCGAGACGCGGTGCAACATGGTTCCGGCGTCGAGGTTGGGCCCTGCCGGCGCGAAGCCGCATCACTCGTAGACGAAGCCGCATCCCGGGTCCGAGGCCGTCGAGTGCCGCAACCAGGCCACAGCGGGCCGGCTGCGGATTCCGCAACCTGGACACCTGTGAGATGCATAATGGCCCGAGTCGAAGGAGTCATCATGCGGGGAATCTTGAATGCCACACCTGCGTGGCTGCTGATCAGCGTCTGCTTCGCCTTATTCGCGGGTATCTGCGCCGTCACGCGCCATCTGGTGCGCACCCGCACGTCGCAGGAGCGCCGCGACGAACTGGCCGACTACGCCGGCAAGCTGCTCAGTCCTCTGGGCGCCACCTTCGCGTTCCTCGTCGGTTTCGCCATCACCATGACTTGGTCGGCCCTGAGCGCCGGCCAGGACGCGGTTGATCTGCAGGCGTCGGCGGCACAGCAGGTGTCCTGGTCCAGCAACAACATCGCCGACCAGGCCGGCGCTGCCGAGGTGAACACCGCACTCATTGCCTACCTTCAACTGGCCACCACCAGCGACGTGCCAGCACTGGCCGAGGGTCAGTTCAGCGTGCTGCCGTCGGCGACGTCGTTTGACGAGTTGCAGGACAGCGTTCACATAGTGGCCTACTCGGGCGGCAATTCGGTGCCGGAGGCGAGCGGGATGGTTTCCGCGGCCGCCTCGTTGACGGCGGCGCGTAGCAAGATGGTGGCGGTCGCGCAACGATCGCTGCCACCGTTGATCATCGTCTTGATCCTGCTGTCCGGGGCTCTGCTGGCGGTCGGCATGGGGACCTCGGCCGCCACCGTCAACCGGCCGACGCTGATGTACGCGTGGGCCTTCGTGGGCGGATTATCCCTGGCTATGGTGCTGTTGCTGGACTTCCCGTTCGGCGGCCCAATCCACGTGAGCCTGGCGCCGCTGGACGCGGTGGCACAGGACCTTGCGTCCTGACAGCACATTCGGTGGCGGAGTTCACCTTGTGCGACTCGCATGTGACCCTTCCGGCCTAGCCGGGGATGATCGCCCAGTGCGGTGAACGCTCCCGGCCGGATCATCTTCGTGGCTAGGCGCGGGCGTCTGCGGAGACGAATCCTGACGCGGCCTGATAGGCGGCGAAGGCGGCCACATCCTGGGACGGGTGGAGGCGGCCTGCCCTGGCGCCTCTGACCCAATCGCGAGACCTCACGATTGACCCACAGAGATGGAGACCCAATTCGACCGAAACCCGACGAAACGACCAGAGACTTCAGTCGATTCAGCGGTGTCTGGTCGATTCAGCCCGGCGAGCAGCCTGAAAACCACCCCTGACCTGCACAAACAATGGTGGGCGATACTGGGTTCGAACCAGTGACCCCTTCGGTGTGAACGAAGTGCGCTACCACTGCGCTAATCGCCCTTGCTCGTACGTCGAACGTACCTGCGGAAGGCTACCAGACCCGCGGCAGGCGGAATTCGGGACCTCCGCCGGCTCACCTCCGCCGTCTCACCTCCGCCGGCGCGGACCTGCAGAGTGCGAGATCGGCATCACTCCGCGTAGGGTTGAGTCAACTCCAACCATTGGTGGACGAGTGGCATCAGTCGACGACCACGACGGTCTGACCTCCGAGGTCGCTGCTTCATTCGCAGACCTGCGGTACGTCGCCACGATGTCACCCGAGCATCGGCTCCTGCACGTGAGTGTTCACCCACAGTTGAGCCAGCAGTTGTTCCCCGCTGAGCCTGATCACGACGTCCGGCAAATCGAGGGGTTGCTTGTGTGTGCGCAACTGCTCGCGAAGTGGCAGGAGTTGTCCGAGTTCGGCACATCGACCGAACTCAACTGCGAACACCAGACAGCAACTGGCGGCCAGGTGTGGCTGCACCACAGGTTCACGTTGCGGCGCACGACGGCCGGAGCCACCATCATCGTGGGCGCCGCGCGTGACATCACGGCTGAGGTTGTGGAGCGCAACCGGATCGCCGAATCCGCGAACCTCTATCGCGAAGTCGCGGAGAACTCTGCCGACTTCGCGATGCGCACAACGCCCGAACGGGTCATCGAATACGTTTCGGATTCCGTCACCGGGGTGCTCGGCTGGACTCCCGCGGAATTGCTCGGAGTAACGGTCCCGAGCCTCATCCACCCGGACGATCAAGAAATGGCCCGCTACCTCTCGGCCCGCCTCAACCAGGGCGAGACAGTGTTTCTGCACACCCGATTCCGCACAAAGTCGGGGCGGTACATCTGGATGGCTCAGCACGTCAAACCGATCTTCGGTGCAGATGGCACCGTCGTCGCACGCGCCGGCGTGTGGCGCGACGTCACCGCGGAGGTCGTCGCTCAGAAGGCTCTGGCCCAATCGGAAGAGCGGTTCCGGTTGGCGATGCGCTCTGCCCCAGAGGGGGTCGCACTGATCGGACCAAACAGGGAGTTCCTGGCGGTCAATCCGGCACTGTGCCGAATCCTCAAGCGGGACGAGCGCTGGCTGCTAACTCATGGGATGGCCGACATCCTGCATCCCGAGGATGACCAGCTCGAGCAGTCCTTGCACCAGGCCCGCACCGAGATCGGCGAAGAAGCTCCGACGGCCGAGTTGCGGTGCATCAGGGCGGATGGCGCCACGGTGTGGGTGAAGGAATCCGTGGGAACACTTCGAGCACCCGAAGGGGAGGAGACCTCCGTCGTCCACTTCGTTGATATCAGCGAATCTCGGGCTGCCGCCGAGCGCCTACGCTTCCTCGCCCAGCACGACGACCTGACCGGCCAACTGCGGCCGGCAGCGCTCACTGCCCGGCTGGAGGCGATGCTCGAACGGCGTAGGGAGCAAGCAGTAGGTCAGCTCGTCGTCATCTTCGTCGATGTGGACGGTCTCAAAGCGGTCAACGATTCGCTGGGTCACGAGGCTGGAGATGAGGTGATTCGGGTCGCGGCGCAACGCATCGCCTCCACGGTGCGGAGCAGCGACGTGGTGGCTCGTATCGGCGGGGACGAATTCGTGATCGTGCTCGACGCGGTGCGGCAGCTGAGTGATGCGCTGACTGTGGCCGACAAGTTGCAGGAGAACTTTGGCCGTCCGATCGCAGTACGCGAGCACGGGTTGACCATGAGTCTGAGCATGGGTGTCGCCGTTGCCGAATCAGCTGATTCAGCGGACGACCTGCTGCGTCGCGCGGACGTGGCCCTTTACGCCAGCAAGCGGTCCGGGCGAGCGCGGGCAACGGTCTACTCCCCGCAATTGGAGACTCACTAGTGTCGGACCAGTCCGGCTGTCGCCAAGGCACGGGGGACACCTGTGGTGTGCTTCCCACCTGAGGGTGGCAAACCTGCTGACCTCGACGCCAACGGCATCATCGAAGCTCTGGCCGCGCCGCGGGCAGACGGTGACTGAGGTCGTCGAGCCATCCAGGCGCCGACCGCTAGGCTGAGCGCACCGCCGCCGGAAGGGAAACCCTTGACCATCACCGTTGTGCTTGATCCAGATGGCCAGTCGCAGTTACTGCCAGCGGGCTCGGATGCCGCCGCCCTGTTCCGCGACCAGCGCGACGTCATCGTCGCGCGTGTGAATGGCGAACTGGTCGATCTGGCGACGACGCTCCACGACGGCGACCGGGTGGCGGGAGTCACCGCTGAGGAGCCAGACGGCCTCGCCGTGCTTCGACACTCCTGCGCGCACGTGCTGGCCCAAGCCGTGCAACAGGTCGACCCGGACGCCAAACTCGGTATCGGACCTCCCATCCAGGACGGTTTCTACTACGACTTCGACGTTTCGCGCCCCTTTACACCCGAGGATCTGGCCGAACTGCAGAAACGCATGACGGCAATCATCAAGTCTGGCCAGCGATTCGAACGTCGCGTGGTCACTGATGATGAAGCGCGCACGGAATTGGAGTTCCAGCCCTACAAGTTGCTCCTCATCGCAGCCAAGGGCGGTTCGGGTGGCGCCGCCAACGGCAGCGACGACAATGACGGTTCCAGCCAGCCGGATCCCGACATCATGGAAATCGGCGGCTCCGAACTCACCATGTACGACAATGTCGACCGCCGGGACCAAACGGTGTGGACCGATCTGTGCCGTGGACCGCATGTGCCCACCACCCGGCACATCCCGGCGAACGCTTTCAAACTGATGCGGACCGCCGCGGTGTATTGGATGTCCGACGACCACAACCCGCAACTCCAGCGCATCTACGGCACAGCCTGGCCCACCAAGGACGCGCTGCGCGCACACCTCACCTTCCTTGAGGAGGCCGCCAAGCGTGACCACCGCCGGTTGGGTGCCGAACTGGACCTCTTCAGTTTCCCCGAACGCATCGGATCGGGTCTACCGGTGTTCCACCCCAGGGGAGGTGTGATCCGCAAAGAGCTCGAGGACTATTCGCGGCGCCGCCACGAGGAAGCCGGATACGAGTTCGTCTACACCCCGCACATCACCAAAGCCGGCCTCTTCGAGACCTCCGGCCACCTCGACTGGTACGCCGAAGGCATGTACCCGCCGATGCACCTCGACGCCGAAACCAGTCCCGACGGAACCGTGCGCAAACCCGGCCAGGACTACTACCTCAAACCGATGAACTGCCCCATGCACAACCTGATCTTCGATTCCCGGGGCCGTTCCTACCGCGAGCTTCCGTTGCGGCTGTTCGAATTCGGCCACGTGTACCGCTACGAAAAGTCCGGGGTGGTGCACGGGTTGACCCGGGCCCGCGGGTTCACCCAGGACGACGCACATATCTATTGCACCCCGGAGCAGATGCCCGAGGAACTCTCCAACCTGCTTACCTTCGTGCTCGAACTGCTGCGCGACTATGGCTTGGAAGATTTCTACTTGGAACTTTCCACGCGTGATCCGGCGAAATCGGTGGGCGAGGACGCGGACTGGGATCGGGCCACCGAGGCGCTTCGGGAGGCAGCGGTTGCGCAGGGCCTCGAGCTTGTGATGGACCCCGGCGGGGCGGCCTTCTACGGGCCGAAGATTTCGGTACAGGCCAAGGACGCTATTGGGCGCTCCTGGCAAATGTCCACCATCCAGGTTGACTTCCAACTCCCCGAACGCTTCGGCCTGGAATACACCGCAGCCGACGGCAGCCGAGCCCGACCGGTGATGATCCACCGGGCGCTGTTCGGCTCGATCGAACGATTCTTCGCAGTGCTCCTCGAGCACTACAACGGGGCGTTTCCGCCGTGGCTGGCGCCGGTGCAGGTGGTGTGTGTGCCGGTTTCGGACGCCCACATCGACTACCTCGAGCAGGTGGCTGCCCAGTTGCGGGCGCGTGGAATCCGAGTGGAGGTCGACACCAGTTCGGATCGAATGCCCAAGAAGATCCGCAACGCGACCAAGTCCAAAGTCCCCTTCATCCTGATCGCTGGCGATGAGGATCAGGCGGCCGGGGCGGTGTCGTTCCGGATGCGCGACGGCTCGCAGGACAACGGGATTCCGGTGCCTGAGGCAATCGAGCGCATCAGCGGCATCATCGAGGCGAAGGCCCAGGCGTGAAACCCGACGACGGTGGAGTGCCGGCTCCGCCTGGCGCCGGGCCGGACCGATGGGACAGGTTGTGGACTCCGCACCGGATGGCCTACATCAAAGGCGCCAACCGACCGTCCGGCGGCGCCGAGGAAGTCGACTGCCCGTTCTGCCGGGTACCGACCATGGCCGAGCCGGAATCGCTGATTGTGCACCGGGGGGACACCGCCTTCGTGGTGCTCAATCTGTACCCGTACAACTCCGGACACCTACTGGTGTGCCCCTACCGGCATGTGGCCGATTACACCGACATCGACGATGCGGAGATGGCCGAGATCGCTCACCTCACCCAGCAAGCGATGGCTACGCTACGTGCCGCAGCCGCACCGCACGGCTTCAACCTCGGCATCAACCAGGGCAACATTGCCGGCGCCGGGGTAGCCGCCCACCTGCATCAGCATGTGGTCCCGCGCTGGGGCGGAGACATCAACTTCATGCCAATCGTCGGCGGGACCAAGACCATGCCGATGCTGCTGGAGCAAACCCGAGACCTGCTCGCCGAGCACTGGCCCGGCAACTGAGCGTCACCAATCTTCTGCTCGATCCACCAACCACAGGTACCGATCCGTGAGGATGTCACCTATCTCTGGCAACAGCGTCAGCCGGACCCAGCGGTAGGGTGCTTCTCCGTCGGCGGACTGCTGGTCGACCACACCCACCGGCCAGGCTCGGTACGGGGCCAGAATCGACCCTGGCAGTTCCGAATCGTTCATCCGCAGTCCGGTCCGAGTGAGCGTCAGCAGGCCCTCGGTTGGAATCGAATCACCGTACAGTCTGCGCACCAACGCCCAGTCTCCGTTCACCGCAAGTACGACAGCGGCCGGGCCGTCGCTGGGTTCTTCCCAGGCATCGCGACGGGTCAACGTGGGTGACAACTCTCGTGATGAACTCGACCCGCACACCCCGAGCATTGCAACCAAGGCAGCCAATTCGCGGCCACCGGGCACTCCCGGACCCACCGGAGCAAGCGCTCCGGCGACACCGGCTGCGGCGAGGGGGGCGCTCACATCCCAGATGTCGCCGGCAGCTCCCCACACGATCTCATCGGCATCCGGATCATCAGGGTCAGCACCATGCGCGACCGACATGGCCCGCAAGGCCACGGCGTCGTCTTCGGCCACCGCGGCAAGTTCCTCGATCAGCCGCAGTCGCGGGCCCACAGCCACTCGCCGATGTGCGCGGCCGCTGGGAATCGAGTGGTCGTTGGTGGTGAGTGACCCGTCGGCCAAATCGAGGGTGCCGATCACCTGCTCGTCGTCGTCAAACACGGGGAGTCGGCAAACGGTGCACTCGTCGCCGAGCACCCGGTGTGCGATAGCCGCGATGTCCTCAAAGTCTGCGGAATGGGACCCCAACTCAGTCACCAGCACAGCACGCGGTTTGTCTGCGTCGGCAGCCGCTCGCCAGACCTCGGCGGTGTGTGGATCGACCCCGACGTTGGCGGGGATTACGGCCACAACACGATCGCTGCTCAGTGCTGTCGTTACCGCTGCGACCCGTGCGTGCGGATCAGCGCGGTGCAAGTTGCCCGCGTGCACCACGAGGTCGGCCGTCGCGTCCGCTTGCTGCAGCAGCCACTGGGGGAGCTCGGCAGGGCCCACAAGCGCCAAAGTTGTCAATTGTTGCCCGCGTCCAGACCGTTCAACGTCCTCCACGGGGGAATACAATCACCTCTATGCCTGTGCCCGTCCACCGCCGCCACCGCACGGCCGCGTGACCTGGGTGACGCCACCGGGTGGGTGGTTCAAGGAATGGGCTGAGTCGACGGGGCACGTGTTCTTCGCCGCCGATCTGGATCCACCATGGCGGTTCACCTACCTAAGCCCGGCCATTGCCGAGGTCACCGGCTACACGAATGCCGAACTCGCAGCCGAACCCACGCTTATCGCCGACGCGATCTCCCAGCGGGATCTTTCCGACTTCCTCGCCGAAGTGGGGTTGGGCGCGGACTTGACAATCGGTTTTCGACGCAAGTCCGGCGACATCGCCTCGGTCCACGTGATGGCCCGCCGGATCAGCCACGACGACGGTAGCGTCGCTATCGAAGGTATTGCCTTCGACGTCACCGATGTGGTGGCGGCACTGACGAGGGCTGAAGAGTCCGAGGAATGGTTTCGGCTGTCGTTTGAGATGTCCGAGGTCGGAATGTGCATTGTCGACCGAGCGGGGCAGTTCCTCACTGTCAACGATGCCCTGGTACGGATGCTGCGGACCAGTGAAGACGAACTCATCGGGCGTACCTGGCAGGACACGACTCACCCCGATGACTTGCCTATGGACCTGAACCTGGTGGCGTCGACGGTCGCCGAGGGCGGTCCCGGTTTCAGCCTGCGCAAGAGATTCCTGCGCGGCGATGGATCGGTGATGTGGGGAGACCTCAGCACGTCGGTGTATCGAGACCACTCCGGCGTCACCAGACTGTGGGTTTCCCAGGTGGTCGACGTGACCGCTCAGGTCGACGCCGAACAGCGACTTTCGGCCTCAGAGGAGAAGTACCGGCTGCTGGCGGAGAACTCCTCAGACGTGATCATGCATGTGGTCGATGACGAGGTCCACTGGGCGTCGCCGTCCCTGCGGCGCAGCCTCGGGTGGGATCCGACTGAGATCCGGGGTCACCCGATCAAGGACTACATCCACCCTGACGATGCTGACACCTACGCAGCCATCGATCAGCGCCTCGCGGGGCAGGACTCGTTGATGGTGAGGCTGCGGGTGAGGGCTGCGAACGGTGTTTTTCACTGGATCGCCGCCCACGTAGCCGAGTACTACAACGCAGACGGCGACACCGCTGGTACCGCTGTGTCCTTCCGGGTGATTGATGACGACGTTCGCCGGGAGGAAGAACTTGACCATCGGGCGCGCTACGACAACCTCACCGGGCTGCTCAACCGCGAGGCCTTGTTTGACGTTATTGCCGAGGCTCAGCGGAATCTTGGTGGGCGCGACCACGACGCCATCGGGGTGCTCTTCGTCGACCTCGATGACTTCAAGCGGCTCAACGACACCTACGGTCACGCCTTCGGCGATCACATTCTGCGCACCGTCGCAGATCGAGTGAAAGCCAGCGTTCGGCCCGAGGACCTGGTCGCACGGATGGGAGGCGACGAACTGCTGGTGCTGCTCACGTCGACCGGCACTCGGCTCATGCTGGAAGAAGTTGGGCAGCGGGTACGCGCTGCGATCGCCGAGCCGGTGGTGTGGGAAAACGTCTCAGAGTCCACAACCGCGAGTATCGGGGCAGCCGTCGGCCGATCCTACGAAGACCCCGATCAGTTGGTGGCCCGCGCAGATGCGGCAATGTATGTGGCCAAGCAGTCCGGGCGTGACCGTGTCGTACTCGCGGAGTAGCGCGCGACGGCTAAGGTGACTTTCACTACCGTGGAGGTTCGCTTACGTGCTCAACCAAACCGGCGCGCGTTCGGCAGCGTCAAAGATCCTCGATCCCGTCGCTGGCGGGCTGATCAAGATCGGGCTGACCCCCGATTCGGTCACCCTCATCGGCACCGTCGGTGTCAGTGCAACCGCACTCTGGTTTTTCCCGCGAGGCCAGTTCGCCATTGGCGTGCTGGTGATCATGCTGTTCATCTTCAGCGACATGCTCGACGGGGCAATGGCGCGCAAACTCGGCCGGTCGGGACCCTGGGGCGCCTTCCTCGACAGCACGCTGGACCGCATCGCTGACGGTTTCGTTTTCGGTGCCCTGCTGATCTGGGCGGCCCGCACCCAATCCGACGCTACCGTGGCCGCGGCACTACTGTGTCTGGTCGGCGGGATGGTGATCTCCTACGCCCGGGCGCGGGCTGAAGGGTTGGGCATGACCTGCAATGTGGGAATTGCCGAACGTACTGAGCGACTCGTGCTGATCCTGTTTGCGGCCTTCATCTACGGCCTCGGTGTTCCCTATGTGTTGCCAGCGGCGCTGTGGCTATTGGCGGTACTCAGCGTCATCACCGTGATTCAGCGCATCGTCCACGTGCACCGCCAGGCGGTGGCGCTTGCCGCTGCTGGTGGAGAGGGCTGAGGCAGTCATGCAGACTCCAGCCGAATTCTTGGCCTATTCCGGCTACAGCGCCGGATGGCGGACGGTCCGGTTCATGCCGCGCCGGATTGCCTACGCCACGTTTGCCGGCCTCGCCGACCAGGCGTGGTTGCGGCGAGGCAAAGGCGTGCGGCAACTTGAACGCAACTATGCCCGGATCGTGCCGGACGCATCGCAACGCCAACTGCGGGCGATGTCCCGGGAGGGCATGCAGAAGTACTTCCAGTACTGGTGTGACGTCTTTCGAATGCCCGATCTGACGCGGCAAGAGATTGTCGACTCTGCGGTCTGGGAGAACAAGCAGACGATGCTTGATGCGATCGTCGCCAATGAGGGCGTCGTCGCCGCGGTTTCGCACTCCGGGAACTGGGACCACATCGGGGCCTACATGGCGATCTCGCATGGCGGCCTGATTAGCGTCGCCGAGGATTTGAAACCGGAGAAATTGACCCAGAAGTTCCTCGACTTCCGCCGCGGCCTGGGCATGGACATCGTCACACTGCGAAAAGGGGAGAACGTCTACCGGCAACTGGTGGATCGGGCGCCGCGCCGAGACGTCTACGCCCTCCTTGGTGATCGCGACCTCACCCGTCACGGCGTGCCAGTGGAGCTTTTCGGCGAAACCACCCGCATGCCCGCGGGCCCTGCTGCCCTGGCCTACGACACCGGAGCTCGCTTGTTCGTGGCAGATCTTTGGACAGATAAGAGTTTCGCCTATGCGCGGGTGAGCCAACAGATTCCGGTGGATCGCAGTGCAGATCGCGCCAAGGTCATTAGGCGCTCCACGCAGGCGATAGCAGACAAGCTCGCCGAGGGAATCGCCGCGCACCCCACTGACTGGCACATGCTGCAACCCCTGTGGCTGGCCGACCTGGACCAGTCTCGGATGCGCACCAGCGACTACGACCACGACGCTGCGGGTGAGCAGTAATGCGGGTCGGCATTGTGTGTCCGTACGACTGGAACACCCCCGGTGGGGTACAGGCGCATGTTCGGGATTTGGCCGCGGAGCTCACCCGGCGTGGGCACGAGGTGAGTGTGCTGGCGCCGAGCGACGACGACACCGACTTGCCCGAGTACGTCACGAGTGCCGGGCGGCCAGTCTCGGTTCCCTACAACGGTTCGGTGGCCAAACTCAACATCGGTGTGGTGTCCGCGGCTCGGGTGCGTCGGTGGATCAAGCAGGGTGAGTTCGACGTGCTGCACGTGCACGAGGCCTCCTCGCCGACGGTGTCGGTGCTGGCGTGTTGGATCGCCAATGGCCCGATCGTGGCAACGCAGCATGCGGCGATGGATCGATCCAAGGCGCTGTCGTCGCTGTCGTTGCTGGTCAACACCGCCCTCGACAAGGTCTCCGGGCGGATCGCCGTGAGCGAGAAGGCCAGGCAGTTCATGGTGGAGCACATCGGGGGCGATGCGGTGCTCATCCCCAACGGCGTCGACTGTTCGGCGTTTGCGGTTTCAGATCCTTTGCCCGGGTATCCGCGAGAGGGGCCGACGCTGTTCTTCATCGGTCGGATCGACGAACCGCGAAAGGGGCTGCCCACGCTGATCGAAGCGATGCCCGAGCTCATCGCGTCCCACCCCGACCTGCAACTACTGGTGGCAGGCCCGGGAGAAGTCGAAGACGTGGCTGCGACGCTACCTGCCGAGGTCGCCGAGCACGTCACGTTCCTGGGCCTGGTCAGTGAAGCGGACAAGGTGCGAGCCTTCCACTCGGCGGACATCTACGTCGCCCCGCAGTTGGGTGGCGAGAGTTTCGGCATCGTCTTGCTGGAGGCCATGGCGTCTGGCACACCGGTGCTGGCCAGCGACTTGGAGGCGTTCCGGTTAGTGCTGGCCGATGGCCAGTACGGCATGCTGTTCAGCACCGGCGATCCCGCCGATCTTGCCCGGGGAGTATCGGCTCTGCTGGCCGATCCGGAGGCGCGGGCAGCGTTCTCCCGGGCCGGGTTGCGGCGTGCGAAGGAATACGACTGGTCAACCGTGGCACGCGATGTGGAGCGGGTGTACGACTCGGTGGTGACTCCCGGGCAGCCAGTCACAGCCGACTTGAGCGATCAACTCCTCGGTCGGTGGGCGCATCGCGCAGCGAAACATGACGGAGTGTCACCGTGACGGCTTCAGGATGGGCGGTACTGCTGGCGGTGGTGCTGGTCTTGGGCGCTTTGGTGGTGTATCTGTCCAGCACGGCAGGCCGACTCGATCGGCTGCACCGGCGGGTCGAGGTGGCGCGGGACAATCTGCAGGGGGCCCTGCAACGCCGTCGGGACCTCGCCGACCATGTCGCCTCGATTGGGATACTCGACCCGGCTTCGTCGTTGCTCATCGCCGACGCGGTGACTGCGGTCGACGCCACTAGCCCGACGGATCGGGTGGGGACCTTCCTTGCCGAGTCTGACCTCACCGCGGTGCTGGCCACGGTGTTCGCCGATCCGCTAGAGGTAGATGAGATCATCGCCGAGCCAGGAGGTGAGGTGTTGGCGAGATTGGCCGATGCCTGCCACCGGGTGGAGATCGGACGGCGTTTCTACAACGACGCCGTGCTTGGCACCCGGGCCCAGCGCAACCGGCAGATTGTGCGCGTGTTCCGGCTGCAGGGCCGCGCCGCCATGCCCGAGACGGTGGAGATGTCCGATACTGCCCCGGAAGGATTCGCGGGCCGATAGCCAGCCCCGTACACTTCATCCGGACGCCGACGTTGCACGGCCCCGACCCTATACATCCACTCACCAGTGAGGTTCGACGTGACTGAGACTGTCCACGCCACCGGTACCGCCCGCGTCAAGCGTGGGATGGCGGAAATGCTCAAAGGCGGCGTCATCATGGACGTCGTTACCCCGGAGCAGGCGAAGATCGCCGAGGATTCGGGAGCGGTGGCTGTGATGGCGCTCGAACGAGTGCCGGCCGACATCCGATACGAAGGCGGCGTCGCCCGGATGTCCGACCCGGACATGATCGATGGGATTATCGAGGCCGTTTCGATTCCGGTGATGGCCAAAGCCCGCATCGGTCACTTCGTTGAGGCCCAGGTGCTCCAGAGCCTCGGGGTTGACTATGTCGACGAATCCGAAGTGTTGACCCCGGCCGATGAAAAACTGCACATCGACAAGTGGCAGTTCACTGTGCCATTCGTCTGTGGCGCCACCAACCTGGGTGAGGCGCTACGTCGGATCGCCGAAGGCGCGGCGATGATTCGGTCCAAGGGCGAAGCCGGCACCGGCAACGTGGTGGAAGCCACCCGGCACATGAGGTCCATCTTCAGCGAGATTCGACGCATACAGACGATGGGCGACGAGGAACTCTTCAACGCCGCAAAAGAGCTTGGCGCGCCATACGAACTGGTGCGAGAGGTGCATGACCTCGGCAAACTGCCGGTGGTGATGTTCACCGCTGGCGGCATTGCGACACCAGCTGACGCCGCCATGATGATGCAACTCGGTGCCGAGGGTGTCTTCGTCGGCTCGGGCATCTTCAAGTCCGGCGACCCGGTCAAACGCGCCAACGCAATCGTGACGGCGACCACCAACTACGACAATCCGGACGTGATCGCGAAGGTTTCCCGGGGACTCGGCGAGGCCATGGTGGGAATCAACATCGACGACCTGGCCCCCGAGCAGCGGTACGCCGGACGCGGCTGGTGACCCTGGTCGGTGTCCTAGGGCTGCAAGGTGACGTTCGCGAGCACCGAGCGGCTATGGCCGCGGTCGGGACCGACACCGCAGTGGTCCGGACACCGGGCGAACTTGCGGCGGTGGATGGTCTGATCATCCCCGGTGGCGAATCAACGACGATGTCGCTGATTGCTGTGCGGCTGGGGATGCTGGAACCGCTGCGGGCAGCTGCGGCGGACGGGCTGCCCATGTACGGATCCTGTGCCGGGATGATCATGCTCGCCCGTGAGGTTCTCGACGGCCGACCCGATCAACGCACCATCGCAGCGTTGGACATCACCGTGCGGCGCAACGCCTTCGGCCGCCAGATCGACTCCTTTGAAGCCGACCTCGAGATGCCGGTGCTGGGGGACTCACCGGTGCGTGCAGTCTTCATCCGGGCACCCTGGGTGGAGTCGACCGGAGCGGACGTCGAGATCCTGGGGCGGGTCTCGACTGGCCCGGCTGAGGGTAGGATCGTCGCTGTCCGTTCCGGTGCCGTGCTGGCCACCTCCTTTCACCCCGAACTCACCGGGGATGTCCGAGTCCACGCGATCTTCCGGGACATGATCGGCTAGACCAGTCAAGGGAAGGGAGCAGCCAATGAGTGGCCACTCCAAATGGGCGACGACCAAACACAAGAAGGCGGTAATCGACGCCAAGCGGGGCAAACTCTTTGCCAAACTCATCAAGAACATTGAGGTGGCCGCTCGCCTCGGCGGGGGTGATCCCGATGGGAATCCGACCCTCTACGACGCGATCCAGAAGGCGCGGAAGAACTCGGTTCCGATGGACAACATCGAACGGGCCATCAAGCGCGGGTCGGGCGCCGAAGCGGGCGGCTCGGACTGGGAAACCATCATGTACGAGGGGTACGGCCCGAACGGGGTCGCCGTGCTGATTGAGTGCCTCACCGACAACCGCAACCGCGCCGCCTCCGAAGTTCGAACCGCCATGACGCGCAACGGTGGCACGATGGCCGATCCCGGATCCGTTTCGTACCTGTTCTCCCGCAAGGGTGTGGTGCTGCTGCCCAAGACGGACGGGTTGAGCGAGGACGACGTTCTGCTGGCAGTACTGGACGCGGGTGCCGAAGACGTCAACGACTTGGGGGAGACCTTCGAAGTCGTCAGCGAGGCGTCGGACTTGGTGGCGGTACGCACGGCCCTACAGGAGGCCGGGGTGGACTATGACTCCGCCGAGGCGTCCTTCCTGCCCAGCGTCGAGGTTCCACTGGAGGCCGAAGCGGCTCGCAAAGTCTTTCGCCTCATCGAAGCTCTGGAAGACTCAGACGAAGTACAAAACGTGTATGCCAACGCAGACGTCTCCGACGAAGTTTTAGCCGAATTGGACGAGTAAACCGGCCGATTGCAGCGAATCCGAGCGGCAACTTGGATAGGTTCATGATCACCTACCGGCCTAGTCGAACCAAGGATTGAGAGGTGTCTCGGGTGACCGAAGACCCGAACGCCGCAAAGTCACCCCAGTCTGCTGCTCCGGACGCAACCGCGGGGTCCGCAACCGAGTCTCCTGTGGTGTCGCCCCCCAAGAAGATGTCGGGGTGGGACTTCGCGACCTGGCGGGTTGCCTCCGACGATCCGGTGATGCGTTCGACCATCATCGGGCTGCTGCTGCTGGATCAGGCGCCGGACTGGGATCTGCTGCGGGAGCGGTTTGATCGCGTCAGCCGCACGCTCACGGTGCTGCGGCAGAAAGTGGTGGAAAGCCCGGGTGGGCTCGAGTCGCCCAAGATGGTGCTGGACCCGGACTTCGACCTTGACTTCCACATGCGCAGGTTCCGAATGCCCGCGCGGTCGCGCTGGGCCGATGTGCTTGATGACTGCCGTCGCCAGTCATTGACCGACTTTGATCGGGACCGGCCGCTGTGGCGGGTGACGCTACTCGAAGGGCTTCCCGACGGCAAAGCCGCGTTGATCGTCAAACTGCACCACGCCATCGCCGACGGGCAGGGTGCGGTGATGCTGGGCGCGGCCCTGTTCGACTTCACTCCGGAACCCCCCGATCTCGGCCCGATGCCACCGGAACCGGTCTCCGGCGGTGACGATAGCGGCGGTCTGGACGCCATGGTGAAAGACAACCTTGGCTGGGTGGCGCGCAGCACCACCGACTTCGTGCGCGGCCTAGGACCGGCGACGTTGGCCGGCATGCGGGACCCAGGCGCCATCGCGCAGCGGTTGGTCAAGACCGCTGGGTCAATTCTGCGATTCACCAAGATCCCGCTGGGTCCGTTGTCGCCGCTGATGATTGAGCGCAGCATCAACTACCACTTCGATACCTTCGACATCGACTTCACCGCGATCAAGAAGGCGGCAAAGGCCAACAAAGCGACGGCCAACGACGTCTTTCTCACGGCGATCGCCGAAGGTTTGGGCGAATACCACCGCCGGATGGGCAAACCGGTCGAGCGACTGCGCGTGAACATGCCCATCAGCTTGCGCAAGCCCGGGTCGGATGGCACAGATAACGCGGTCACCATTGCTCGGTTCGAGTTGCCAGTGGCGGAGCGCAAACCTGCCGACGTGATGCGGGAAGTCGGAGAGACGGTGAGCAAATGGCGCGCCGAGCCTGCCCTTGGGATGGCTGACGAGCTAGCTGAGCTGTCGAGGCTGATCCCAGCAGAGCTCATTTCTGCGGTTGCCCAAGCCAGCGATCTCACCGCATCAAATGTGCCGGGTGTTCCGATCCCGGTGTGGCTCGCAGGTGCGCAGGTGGTGCGGATGTACCCCCTGGTGGCCACCATTGGTGCGGCGGTCAACGTCACCATGCTCACGTACAACGGCACTGCCTCGATCGGGGTCAGCACCGACGACGCCGCGGTTGATGATCGCGAAGAGTTGATTCGTTGCCTTCGCACCGGCTTCCGTACCGTCACCGGGACGCCAGTCGCCGCGGGTACGCCGCTCACCCGACGGCGACACGCGAAGCCCGGGCAGGAGAAAGCGTCCAAGTGATCGTCGGTTCCGTCCGGTAGGCTCTTCGAACACGTGACCGAAGGCGGTTGCGATCTGTCCTCGGAGGTGCCATGCGGGTGCTGGGAGTCGACCCTGGGCTCACCCGTTGCGGCATCGGTGTGGTCGAAGGTGCCCCTGGGCGCGCGCTGGCGTTGGTCCACGTGGCGGTGGTACGGACCGAACCGGACTCGGACTTGGGGGCGCGGCTCAGTCACATCGACGACGCTCTGGTGGCAGCAATCGCACGTTTTGCGCCGGATCGAGTGGCGGTTGAACGGGTATTCAGCCAGCACAACGTGAGCACAGTCATGGGCACCGCTCAGGCGGCCGGGGTCTCCGCATTGGCTGCGCACCGGGCTGGTCTGCCGGTGTCGACCTACACCCCTTCCGAGGTGAAAGCCGCAGTCACCGGAGATGGGCGAGCGGACAAGGCCGGAGTCGCCTTCATGGTGCGCCGAATCTTGGCGCTGGCCCATGCCCCGAGGCCCGCCGACGCCACCGACGCCTTGGCCTTGGCCATCACCGATGTGTGGCGCGGTAGCGCCCTGCGAGATCGCTCAGCGGCGGTGCAGGGCCGATGATCGTCTCGCTGCGTGGTCGGTGTCTGTCCGCAGCCCCGGACACAGTTGTGGTGGAGGTTGGGGGAGTCGGGTTGCTTGTCACCTGCACACCCTCGGCGGCCGCCTCCGCGCAGGTGGGCCAGGAGTGCCAGTTGTCGACGGCGTTGATCGTGCGGGAAGACGCGTGGTCGCTGTACGGGTTCGCCGACGAACACGAGAGGGGACTGTTCGATGCCCTGCAGACCGTCACCGGGGTGGGCCCGCGAATGGCTCTGACAGCGGTCGGGGCACTTGGAGCAGCGGACCTGGTGCGGGCGATCGGGGCCGCGGACATCGCCAGCCTCACCTCCGTACCGGGGATCGGCAAGAAGACAGCCGAACGAATCGTGTTGGAACTACGCGACAAAGTTGGCCTGGGTCAGCTTGCCGGCGGTGACTATCGCGGCAGCCCGGCAACGCCTGGCAGTGCTGGCCTTGCGGGGTGGCAACGGCAAGTTGCCGAGGGCCTCGTCGGACTTGGCTGGCAGTCCCGAGACGCGGATGAGGCGGTCCGCGCCGTCGCCGCCCAAGTTGCTGAGGAAGGGCTCGACACCAACGACGTGGCTGCCCTGTTGCGGCTGGCCCTCACCCGGTTGGATCGCCTATGACGCCGGCAACCAATGGCGGTGCCGAATCGGACCGTGGCGAATCTGACGGTGACCGCGTGGTGGACGCCCGAGCCTCCAACGACGACTTGGATGTGGAGGGCGCGCTGCGGCCGACGTCGCTCACCGAGTTCATCGGTCAGGAGCGGGTACGCGCCCAGTTGGGGCTGGTGCTCGCCGCCGCCAAACAGCGCGGGGCACCTTCGGATCACGTGCTTCTCAGTGGACCGCCAGGTTTGGGCAAGACCACGCTGGCGATGATCATCGCCGCGGAGTTGTCGGTTCCGTTGCGGATCACCAGCGGCCCGGCGATTCAGCACGCAGGTGATCTGGCGGCGGTTCTCACCAGTCTCGAGCCCGGCGAGGTGCTCTTCCTTGACGAGATCCACCGGATGGCACGGCCAGCCGAAGAGATGCTGTACATGGCCATGGAGGACTTCCGCGTGGATGTGGTGGTCGGCAAAGGCCCCGGGGCCACCGCAATCCCGCTTGAGTTGGCACCCTTCACTCTTGTGGGGGCCACCACTCGGGCCGGCCTACTCCCAGGACCGCTCCGCGACCGCTTCGGCTTCACCGGGCACATGGACTTCTACCAGCCGGAAGAACTGGAACTGATCATCCGGCGCTCCTCACAACTGCTGGGCGTACCCATTGACCAAGATGCGGCGACTGAGGTTGCCGGCCGATCCCGCGGGACCCCGAGAATCGCCAACCGACTATTGCGCCGGATGCGAGACTACGCCGAGGTCCACGGAGACGGTCGGGTGACGCTTTCCGTGGCACAAGCCGCGCTTGAGTTGTACGACGTTGACGAGTTGGGACTCGATCGGCTGGACAAAGCCGTGATGCAGGCCCTCTTGACCAGATTTGGTGGCGGACCGGTGGGTTTGAACACCTTGGCGGTGGCAGTTGCGGAAGAATCCGAGACCGTTGAAACCGTCAGTGAGCCGTTCCTCGTGCGGCAGGGGCTGCTGGTGCGGACCCCTCGAGGACGCGTCGCCACGGCGATGGCTTGGGCGCATTTCGATGTGGCTCCACCGCCCGGCGCCCAGCCGACCATCTTCGGCTGAGTAGCCCACCAGTTAGGATCGACGCGGCTCACTCCGGGAGGTATCCGTGCAAGACCTTATGCCCTTGCTGTTCTTGGGCGTTGTTGTCATTGGTTTCTATCTACTCATTATTCGGCCTGCGCAGCGGCGCCAGCGGGAAGCAGCCGCAGTAGTAGCGCAACTGTCGGCCGGCCAAGAGGTGATGACCACTGCCGGTATCTTCGGCACCCTGCGTGCGGTCGATGACGATTCGGTGCTGATCGAAGTTGCTCCCGGAACCGTGATCAAGTACGCCAAAGCCGCCATCGCCAGAATCGTCGATGATCCCTCCGCTACCGGATCGCTCCCGCAAGCAGACAGTGCCGGGTCGGATAGCGACCGCGATCCGAATGTCTGAGCCACAATGACACCTCCGCGCCGCTACCGACCCGGCCGCACGCTGCTCGCTCTCGCCATCATCGTGGTTGGTTTGCTCACCTGGGCCTTCTGGCCGGGCACCGATCACACCCCCCGACTCGGCTTGGACCTGCAGGGCGGCACGCAGGTGATTCTGGTGCCTAGGCCCATCGCCGATGCCGAGCCCGTCACGGATGTCGCGCTCAAACAGTCCGTGGAGATCATCCGCCAGCGAGTCAACGCCTTCGGTGTGGCTGAGGCTGAGGTGACCACCCAGGGAAGTGGCGACGGGGCCGCGATCGTGGTGAGTGTGCCCGGGGTGAATCAGCAGCAGATTGCCGACCAGATCAAACAGACTGCCCTGCTTGACTTCCGCGCTGTCACCACGATCCTGCCGCCGACACCGACCGAGGTGGATCCAGCAACTGCCGCTGCCGATCCTGCTGCTGCCGATCCTGCCGCAGCTGATCCCGCCGCAACTGATCCTGCCGCCGCCGATCCTGCTGCGACGGCGGACCCCACACCCACTCCCGCACCGGCCGACCCTGCTGCTGACGCCGAACCGCTGCTCGGCCCGGTGGAGGGCGACAGCCAAGACGATCCGGCCATTCTGGATGCGCTCACCCGGCTCGACTGCACGCTGCCGGAGAACCTCCAAGGTGGCCGCCCGGACAACCCGGAGAAGTGGGTTGTTGCCTGCGACACCGACGGAACCGCGAAGTTCCTGCTGGAACCGGCATTCATCCGCGGCACCAATGTGACCACCGCCCAAGCCAACCTTTCCCAGCAGGGTGGCGGCTGGCAAGTGGATCTCACGTTTGACGACGAAGGTTCCACCGCCCTGGCAGACACTTCCACTCGACTGGTCAACCTGCCGTCACCGCAGAACCAGTTCGGAATCGTGCTCGACGGCCTGGTTCAGTCGGCCCCCGTCTTCCAACAGGCAATCCTTGGTGGGCAGGCCCAGATCACCGGCAACTTCACCATCGACGAAGCCCAGAGCCTCTCCAACATTCTTCGCTATGGAGCTCTCCCGGTGACATTGGAGGTGGCCGAGGTTACGAGCGTGTCACCGACCCTGGGAAGCGATCAGTTGCGCGCGGGCATCCTGGCGGGGGCGCTCGGTCTGGTTCTCGTCGGTGGCTACCTGCTGCTCTACTACCGTGCTTTGGGATTGGTCGCGGTCTTCTCGTTGGTGCTGGCCGGTGTCATGACGTACGCGGTGTTTGTGGTGCTCAGCCGCACTATCGGCTTGGCCCTCACCCTCGCGGGGGTCGCTGGCGCCATTGTGGCCATCGGTGTCACCGCCGACTCGTTCATCGTCTACTTCGAACGCATCCGAGACGAGATTCGAGAAGGCCGAACGCTGCGCTCGGCCGCCGAGACCGGCTGGGCTCGTGCCCGGAACACCATTTTGGCGGCCGACTTCGTGTCGCTGTTGGCGGCAGTAATTCTGTATGCGGTGTCGGTCGGAAACGTGCGCGGCTTCGCGTTCGTGTTGGGCCTCACTACCGTCATCGACGTGATCGTCGCGTTCATGTTCACTAGACCCTTGGTGGCCGTGTTCGCCCGCACCGCGTGGTTCCAGGCTGGCGGCCCATTGACTGGGGTGAGTCCGAACCGCCTGGGCGTCAAACATCAACTCATCCTGGAACGGGATGACTCGAACCCGCCGGCGCCCACTGCACAACCCGCCACCGCTGGAAAGGGGGCCGACGGTGTCTAAGGCCGGCAATTTCACCAACAAGCTCTACCGCGGCGAGGTCTCCTACGACATCGTTGGTCGCACGAAACTCTGGTACATCGTTTCAGCGGCAATCCTGGCGCTCGCGCTGATCGGCATCTTCGGTCGTGGGCTAAACCTCGGCATCGAGTTTCGCGGCGGTGCGGAGTTCGTCGCGCCCGCCGACACCTGCACGTCCCAAGATGTGCGAACGGTGGCCGAGGGTCAAGGCGCCAGCGCGATCATCACCCAGGACCTTGGCGACAACCGTGTGCGACTCCAAACCGAGGCACTTTCGAGTGAGCAGAGCACGGCCATGGTGTCGGCAGTCGCGGAGGCCTGCGGGACCACTGCCGAGGAGATCAAGGTGCAGCTGGTCGGACCGACCTGGGGTGGTGAGATCACCCAGAAGGCGCTGACCGGCCTGATTGTCTTCCTGATCGCTGTCGGGATCTTCCTATCGCTCTACTTTGAGTGGCGGATGGCTGTGGCCGCGATGGTGGCGCTGCTGCACGATGTGCTGATCACGGTCGGTATCTATGCCTTAGTCGGGTTTGAGATAACCCCGGCGACGGTGATCGGTGTGCTCACCATCCTTGGCTATTCGTTGTACGACACGGTGGTGGTGTTCGACAAAGTCAAGGAAAACACCAGAGACATCATCGGCCAAAGCCGGATGACCTACAGCGAAGCCGCCAACCTGGCGCTCAACCAGACCCTGGTGCGGTCGATCAATACCTCGATCGTGGCGCTGCTCCCGGTGGCGGCGATCCTGTTCGTCGGCGTTGGGCTCCTAGGTGCCGGAACTCTGAAGGATCTGGCGCTGGCGCTCTTCATCGGGTTGATTGCCGGAACGTACTCATCGATCTTCGTCGCCACACCGTTCCTGTGCCAGTTGAAGGAACGCCAGCCCCAGATCAAGGCGCTGCACGCCCGCGTGATGTCCCGGCGCTCAGCCGGCAACCGCGGTGAGGGGTTGTCGTCGCAGGAATCGGCAACCGCAGCCACTGGGCTGGCCGCTGCCGGGGCAGGGGCTGCGACAGCCACCGTGCGCAAGGAGCGTCCGCACCGCCAAACTGGGCCTCGCAACCAACCCAAGCGCATTCCCCGGAGCAAACGAGGCTGATCAGCTAGTTAGCCCACTACACTGTGGTCACTGATGACTGGCTGACCAGGATCTGAGGTCACCAACGGTGTGAGGAGGCGGCGATGACGCACGACGCTGGATCTCCCCAGTTGGCAAAGATCGACCCCCCGGTATTGCCGCCATCGAATTCCCAACGTCGGCGGTTGTCCCGATTCGGTCGGCTCGGTGCCGGTCGGCACAGTGACCCGATGCTCGACGAGGTTCGCCGGAACCTCAGACGATTTCATCCCCGCAGCGACTGGGACTCAGTCGAACGGGCCTACGAAGTTGCGGCCTACTACCACCGAGACCAGCGAAGGCGCAGTGGTGACCCCTACATCACCCACCCGGTGGCAGTGGCCACCATCCTGGCCCAACTCGGGATGACCACCTCCACGATCGTGGCTGCTTTGCTCCACGACACTGTGGAGGACACCGACTACACGCTGGAGATGCTCACAGCCGACTTTGGTGAGGAAGTCGCAGCCCTGGTCGATGGGGTCACCAAACTCGACAAGGTCAAGTACGGTTCGTCGAGCGCAGCGGAGACGGTGCGCAAGATGGTCGTAGCCATGGCCCGCGATATTCGGGTGCTGGTGGTGAAGTTGGCCGACCGGCTGCACAACATGCGCACGCTCGGAGCCATGCCCGCACACAAGCGTGAGAGCAAGGCTCGCGAGACCTTGGAGATCTACGCACCGTTGGCGCATCGGCTCGGCATGAACACGATCAAGTGGGAACTTGAGGATCTGTCGTTTGCCACGCTGTATCCGAAGTTGTTCGAAGAGATCTCGGTGATGGTCGCCCAGCGTGCCCCCGGGCGAGAAGAGTATTTGGGTCGAGTGGTCCGCGAGGTGGAAGAGGACATCCGCAGGTCCAAGATCAAAGCGACCGTCACCGGACGGCCGAAGCACTATTACTCGATCTACCAAAAGATGATCGTGCGCGGCCGGGACTTTGCCGAGATCTATGACCTCGTCGGGGTGCGCATTCTGGTTGATTCGGTTCGGGACTGCTATGCGGTGCTGGGCATCCTGCACGCACAGTTCGCCCCGGTGCCAGGGCGATTCAAGGACTACATCGCGATGCCGAAGTTCACCATGTACCAATCACTGCACACCACAGTGATCGGCCCGGACGGCAAACCGGTGGAGATGCAGATCCGCACCCACGACATGCACCGCACCGCGGAGTACGGCGTCGCTGCCCACTGGCGGTACAAGCAAGACAACGTCGGCGGAAAACAGGGACCCGACGACTTCGGCTGGCTTCGTCAGTTGCTGGAATGGCAACGCGAAGTCGACGACCCAGACGAGTTCCTCGAAGGCCTCAGCTACGAACTTGGCTCCTCCGAGACATACGTTTTCACGCCGCGCGGTGACGTCATCGCGCTACCGGCACACGCAACCCCGGTCGATTTCGCCTACGCCGTGCACACCGAGGTAGGCCACCGATGCGTGGGGGCGAAAGTCAACGGCAAACTCGTTCCGCTCGAAAGCGAGATGAACAACGGCGACGTGGTGGAGATTTTCACCGCAAAGTCCGACAGCGCCGGACCAAGCCAGGACTGGCTGCGTTTCGTGGCCTCCAGCCGCGCCAAGAGCAAGATCAGAGCCTGGTATTCCAAGGAACGCCGGGAAGAGGCAGTAGAGAAGGGCCGGGAGAACCTGATCCGCGCGCTGCGCAAGAGTGGCATGGGCGTGGCACGCACCGTCGATGGGCCCGAACTCACGGCAATCGCAGTCGACATGCACTACGCCGACATCTCGGCGCTGTTCCGGGCCATCGGCGATCACCACGTATCCGTCGACACCGTTGTGGAGCGCTTGATTGCCTCCCGCGGTGGTATTGAGGCAGCCCGCGACGATGTGGCTGAGGCGGTCAACCCGATGTCGCTGCAACGGCGTAGTGCCACGTCGTCCAGTGGCGGCAACGTCGGCGTGGTGGTGGATGGCACCGACGACGTGTGGGTGAAATTGGCGAAATGCTGCACCCCTGTGCCCGGCGACGACATCATCGGCTTCGTCACTCGGGGCCATGGGGTTTCGGTACATCGAGGAGATTGCAGCAACCTCCCCAGCCTGGAGGCCCAGCCGCAGCGATTCGTCACGGTGCGTTGGGCGCCGACGGGCAATACCGCGTTCCTGGTGAATATCGCAGTTGAGGCGCTCGATCGCGCCGGGTTGCTCTCGGACGTCACCCGGACGTTGTCCGAGCAACACGTCAACATCCTCTCGGCCACCGTCTCCACCACCAAGGACCGAGTGGCATGTTCCCGATTCACCTTCGAGATGGCTGATCCACAGCACCTGGATTCGGTGCTGGCCAGTGTGCGGCATGTGGAGGGCGTGTACGACGCCTACCGGGTCTGACCCACCGAGACGAGCCCGAGCCCCGCCCGGACGTTACCCGCCTAGGGGACGCCCGGGCGTTCCTCAGGCGTAGCGCTGTGCGGCGGCGAGCAACTCCCGGGCGCTTGCCAACTCGGCCTCCACCTCGGCGACGTCCCCGCCGGACGCCTTCACCTTGGCAAGTCGCTGCTCGAGTTTGGCCACGGATTGTTCGTAGAGCGCCACCATGCTCTGGGCCCGCGCGCTCCGCTCCGGGTCGGACTTGCGCCACTGATCCTGCTCGGAGGCTCGAATCGCCTCTTCCACCTTCGCCATCCGGGCGTCAAGTTTCGGCTTGTCTGCCCGCGGCACATGCCCAATCCCAGCAAAGTCGCCCTGCAACGCACGGAAGGTGCGACGTGCCGATTTGGCATCCTTCACCGGCACCAGTGCTTCGGCCTTCGCCACCACCTCACGCTTTGCCTTCAGGTTGGCTCGCCATTCGGCGTCCCGGGAATCCAACGCAGCTTTGCGGGCGTCGAAGAACGTGTCTTGGGCTGCTCGGAAAGCGGCCCAGAGTTTGTCGTCGTCTGGCTTCCCGGCGAAGCCCGCCTTCTTCCACCGGTCCATCAGGCCGCGGTAGGCCGCAGCGGTGGTGTTCCAGTCTGTCGAGTCGGCCATTGCCTCGGCTTCCGCGACCAACTTCTGTTTGGCCGCTTTTGCTGCACCGTGCTGCTTCTCGAGGTTTGCGAAGTGAACACGCTTGGCCTTGTCGAACGAGGACCTGGCGGTGCTGATTCGCTGCCACTGAGGTTGTTCGGCTGCGCGGTCGAAGCGTGGAATGGACTTCCATTCCTCCACCAGCAGGCGGAACCGCTCGGTGGTCTTGCGCCAATCGTGAGACTTCGCCAACGATTCCGCCTCCGCGGCAATGGCTTCGCGACGTTCGGCTGCGGCAGTTTTCGCCGCGGCCTTCTCTTCGGCCAGCGTCTCGCGTCGAACCTCAAGGAGGATCTCAAGTTGGCGCACCCGATCGGCAAGTGCAGCCAGATCGCCGATGCACTTTGGATCCAGCAGCGCAGCACGGACTCGATCCACCACACGCTGAGCCTCATCCGGCGACAAGTGCCCCTCGGCCATTCGGTGGCCGGCCAAGTCGACGTCCACCACTAGGTCGTCGTACCGACGCGCGAACATGCGCAAGCCGTCCTGCGGATCGCCCGCCGCCCACTGCCCGACGAACTGCTCGTTGCCGTCGGGCAGGGTCACGAAGACGTTGCCGTCATCGTCGATCCGGCCGAACTTTTCGGACGGCGAAGGGCCGTCTGGCAGGTTCGGCCGCGGCCCGGAATCACCGGGACGCACCCGTCCTACCTGTGATGGAAGGGGAGGCGGAGGTGTGGGGGCCCCAGCCGTCTGCGCACCCGGCGACGCCGCGGCAGCCTCTTCCGGCTGTCCGGTGTCGTTCGCGCCTTCAAGGGTCTGTTCGTCCATCATCCCGCCCTGCTCGGTGAGTCGGTCAGGCACTAGCCTAGGGCGCGTATGTTCGGAACCGTGTGAGGAGTAGCCATGGAACGCGATGACCTCGGTGAGTTGATCGTCATGACAGCCGCAGACGTCGAGGCTCAGCCCTGGCAACAACTCGGCGACGACCCCGGCGTAACCCAGAAATTGCTGTGGAAATCCGGCTCTGTCCTGTTGGGCCTGATTCGGATTTCCGCGGGGTGCGAAAACCCTGTGCACACCCACACCAGAGCCCAACACCACATCTTGGTGACACAGGGGGAGGCCACCATGCTCGGCAAGCGGATGGCTGCTGGTGCCTACCTCTACGTGCCGCCGGGCACGCCGCACGGCGTGAGCGACGTGGGCGACGAGGGCGTCACCTTCTTCTACACCTATCGGCCAGTCACCGAAGCTGAGCCCGAGGAGCAGCAGGACCGTGGCCGACACCCTGCGGTGTCGGACGCACAGGCCGCTGTGGCCTTCTAGGTCGGGCGGGGCGCAACACGTGTTTATCACCGGATTTCCGGCCGGGCCTTGGGGTACGAACTGCTTCGTCGTGGCGTCAGCCAAGGGATCGGAGTGCCTGATCATCGATCCTGGAATGGATGCGATGGCCCGGGTGGACCAGATTGTGGCCGAGAACCGACTCAAGGTGGCCGCGGTGGTACTCACTCATGGACATCTGGATCACACTTGGTCAGTCATGCCGGTGTGCGAGTCCGCCGGGGCCCCGGCATACATCCACACCGACGATCGAGTGATGCTGGCCGACCCGGCCATCGGATTTTCGGCGGACATGGTTGCCGCCGTCCGCCAGATGACCGGCGGCAGGTTCGAATTCACCGAACCGGACGAGGTCCGCGAATTCGCCGACGGTGGCACCATCGACGTTGTGGGGGTCACCCTCGGCGTGCGGCATACCCCCGGCCACACCCCCGGATCGGCCATTTTCACCCATCCCGGCACCGCCGAAATCCCGCCGCTACTGTTCAGTGGCGATCTGCTTTTTGCCGGCAGCATCGGCCGGACCGACCTCCCCGGAGGGGATTCGGCGGCCATGATGCGTTCGCTGGAGACCGGTCTGGCGACCCTGACCGACGAAACCGTCGTCCTGCCCGGCCACGGGCCGCAGACCACCATGGGTCGGGAGCGTTCGTCGAACCCGTACCTCACTGGTGAGGCCTCCCTGTGAGTGACGCGATGTTCCGCGCCCCCAAAGGCGTGGCGGAGTACACAGGTGGGCAAGCTGCAGCCTTCGACGAGGTCCGCGAGGCGCTCTCCGATGCCGCCCGGCGTGCTGGCTATGGGTATCTGGAGTTGCCCATCTTCGAAGACACCGCGCTGTTCGTGCGGGGAGTCGGTGAGAGCACCGACGTGGTGAGCAAAGAGATGTTCAGCTTCACCGACCGCGGTGGGAGATCACTCACCTTGCGGCCAGAAGGTACCGCCGGGGCGATTCGGGCGATCATCGAACACAGTCTGGACCGCGGTCAGTTGCCGGTGAAGGTGATGTATGCCGGGCCGTTCTTCCGGGCCGAACGTCCGCAGGCTGGGCGCTACCGGCAATTCACCCAAGTCGGGGTGGAAGCGGTGGGCAGCGACGATCCGGCACTCGATGCGGAAGTGATCGCGGTTGCCGACGACGGCTACCGATCCTTGGGCCTGTCCGATTTCACCTTGCTGCTCAATTCGCTGGGCTGCGGTGAGTGTCGGCCCAGCTACCGCGCTCGGCTGACCACTTATCTGGCCGGATTCGACCTCGACGGGCCCACCATGGAACGCGCCCGGATCAATCCGCTGCGGGTGCTCGACGACAAGCGCCCCGAACTTGCAGGCATGATCGCTGCCGCTCCGATGCCGGTGGATCACCTGTGCACCGAGTGCCAAACCCACTACAACGACGTGCGCCGATACCTCGAAGCTCTGAACGTGTCCTGGGTGGAGGCGCCGCGTTTGGTGCGCGGCCTGGACTACTACACCCGGACCACCTTCGAATTCAGCCATGCTCGACTTGGTGCCCAAGCAGGGATCGGTGGCGGTGGTCGCTACGACGGATTGATGGCAGACCTGGGCGGCTCCGAGGTCGGCGGAATCGGATTTGGGCTCGGCGTGGATCGCACGCTGCTTGCCTGCGAGGCCGAGGGATTGCGGCCCGGCGGGGAGGCTCGGGTCGATGTCTACGGGATCGCGCTGGGCGAGGTGGCCAAACCGCGACTGGTGGCAATGCTGGGCGAGTTGCGTCAACTCGGAATCCGCACCGACATGTCGTTCGGCAGTCGGGGTCTGCGCGGTGCGATGAAAGGTGCCGACCGTTCCGGGGCTGCCTGGGCGCTGCTCATCGGTGAGCGGGACTTGGCAGCCGGCAAAGTGACCTTGCGGAATCTTGGCACCGGCGAGCAGTGCGAATGTTCACACGACGACATCAACGGACTCGTTCGGCGGATCACTGCCGGGGAAGAGGGAGACAATGCTGCGCACCCGTGAGGCAGGCTCACTACGAGTCGACGACGCCGGGGCCACCGTCACGCTGGCCGGTTGGATCGCACGACGACGCGACCACGGCGGGGTGGCGTTCTTTGATCTGCGCGACGCCTCTGGTCTGGTGCAGATCGTGGTGCGCGACGATTCGGTGGCACATCACCTGCGCAACGAGTACTGCGTACAGGTGACAGGGCAGGTGGCACGGCGTCCGGAGGGTAACGAGAACCCACAGGTGCCCACCGGAGCAGTCGAGGTGATCACAGACGACCTGGTGGTGCTCAGTGAGTCCGCGCCGTTGCCGTTCAGCTTGGACGCTCACTCCGAGGTGGGGGAGGAAGCGCGGCTGCGCTACCGGTACCTGGATCTGCGTCGGGCCGAACCCGCCCGAATCCTGCGGATGCGTTCGAAGGTCAACAAGGTGGCCAGGGACGTGCTCGACGACGAAGGCTTCGTAGAGGTTGAGACTCCGACGTTGACCCGATCCACGCCCGAAGGCGCCCGGGACTTCCTCGTGCCGGTGCGGCTGCAGCCCGGCAAGTGGTACGCCCTGCCGCAATCACCGCAGCTGTTCAAGCAGTTGCTGATGGTGGCCGGAATGGAGCGCTACTACCAGATCGCACGCTGCTACCGGGATGAGGACTTCCGCGCCGACCGGCAGCCGGAGTTCACCCAACTCGACATCGAGATGTCCTTTGTGGACGCCGCCGACGTCATGGCCGTCGGTGAAGACGTGGTGCGAGCCCTGTGGCAATCCATCGTGGACTATCGGATCGGCGAGATCCCGCACCTGACGTACTCCGACGCGATGGCGCGCTTCGGCACCGACAAGCCAGACCTGCGTTTCGGTTTGGAATTGACCGACCTCACCGAATACTTCGCAGACACCCCGTTCCGCGTGTTCAAAGCGCCCTACGTGGGCGCAGTGGTGATGCCCGGCGGCGCAAGTCAGCCACGGCGGGCCTTGGACGCGTGGCAGGAATGGGCCAAACAACGAGGTGCCCGAGGGCTTGCCTACGTGCTGTTCACCGAAGCGGGCCCGACCGGTCCGGTGGCCAAGAATATCTCCGAATCGGAACGCGACGGGCTGCTTGCTGCGGTGGGGGCCGAAGTGGGCGACGCGGTGTTCTTCGCGGCTGGCAAACCTGCCGAAGCCCGTGGGCTGCTCGGTGCCACTCGGCTGGAGATCGCCGACCGGTTGGGGCTGATCGACGCCGACGAGTGGTCGTTCGTGTGGGTGGTGGATGCCCCGATGTTCGAAGAGATCGACCTCCCCGACGGTTCCACCGGCTGGACTGCCGTGCACCACCCGTTCACCTCGCCGGCCCCAGAGTGGCTGGACGGTTTCACCGCCAACCCCGGCGAAGCGCTCGCCAGCGCCTACGACCTGGTGTGCAACGGCAACGAGATCGGTGGCGGATCGGTGCGTATCCACCGCCGCGATGTGCAAGAGCAGGTGTTCGAGGTGCTCGGCCTGTCTGCCGAGCAGGTCACCGAGCAGTTTGGCTTTCTGCTGGAGGCCTTCAACTATGGCCCACCTCCGCACGGCGGCATCGCCTTCGGCTGGGACCGAATCTGCATGCTGCTAGCTGGCGCGTCCTCGCTGCGGGAAGTGATCGCCTTCCCCAAGACCGGCGCTGGCTACGATCCGCTGACGTCCGCCCCGACACCGATCACCGCGGAGCAACGCGCGGAGGCCGGAGTCGACGCCGAGCCAGAGGCCGACGCCGAAGTAGGCTGACGCACTCTTGTCCCAGACGCTGGAGGCGCAAACATGGCTCGCTTGGTGTGGATGGCGTTAGGTGCCGCAGGTGGCATCTACGCCTACAAGAAGGTCTCCCGGGTGGTCGATGACGCCCGCGGCCGCAGTTTGGTGGGCAATGTCAACGCCGCCACCGCCACCGCAAATTCGCTGGTGGAGCGCACGAAGAACCTGGTTGCGGCTGCGGCGGCGGGACCGGATTCGGCTGGCACCGGCGACCAGGAAGCCGTGGGGCCACCAACCGCCGCGGGAGCCTCAGCAAGCGAAGCCGTTGCCAGTAGGCTGCGGGCATGGATTCCGCCGAAATCAGACGACGCTTCCTCGAGTTCTTCGCCAACCGGGGGCACACCCCAGTTCCAAGCGCCTCGCTGATCCTCGACGACCCCACACTGCTATTCGTCAATGCCGGCATGGTGCCGTTCAAGCCGTATTTCCTCGGCGAGGCGGTGCCTTCGTACAAGCGGGCCACGAGTGTCCAGAAGGTGGTGCGCACCCTCGACATCGAAGAGGTGGGCAAAACCACCCGCCATGCCTCGTTCTTCCAGATGTGCGGAAACTTCTCGTTTGGCGACTACTTCAAATCCACTGCGATCCCGCTGGCCTGGGAACTGCTGACCAGCCCGGTTGAATCGGGTGGCTACGGGCTGCCCGGTGAACGACTGTGGGTCACGGTCTACGAAGACGACGATGAAGCCATGGAACTGTGGCAGAACCTGGTGGGCCTGCCAGCTGAGCGCATTCAGCGCCGCGGCATGGAAGACAACTACTGGTCCATGGGCGTCCCCGGGCCTTGCGGGCCCTGTTCGGAGATCTACTACGACCGCGGCCCGGAGTACGGCCGCGAGGGCGGCCCGATTGCCGACGAGGACCGCTACCTCGAAGTCTGGAACCTGGTGTTCATGCAGTTCGCCCGCGGTGAGGGCACCTCCAAGACGAACTTCGAGATCCTTGGCGAACTGCCTGCAAAGAACATCGACACCGGCTTGGGCCTGGAACGGATGGCGGCCATCCTGCAGGGCGTCGACAACATCTACGAAATCGACACCAGCCGTGCGGTGCTCGATATCGCTGCGACCATCACCGGCAAGACCTACGGCGCATCGGTGTCAGATGACGTGGCACTGCGGGTGGTCACCGACCACACCCGCACCTGCACATTCCTGATTGCCGACGGTGTGCTGCCGGGCAACGAGGGCCGGGGCTACGTGTTGCGCCGACTGCTGCGGCGAGTGGTGCGCAACATGCGGCTGTTGGGCGCATCCGGGCCAACCTTGGCGCAGTTGGTGAACGGGGTGGTCGATTCGATGGCCCCGCAATACCCGGAGCTGGCGAATGATCGGGATCGTCTGGTGACGGTCGCGGTGGGGGAGGAATCGGCCTTCCTGGACACCTTGGCCAAAGGCGAGAATCTGTTTGACTCCGCCGTGGCCAATCTGCGGGGCAAAGGTGCCAAAGAACTGCCCGGTGCGGATGCCTTCGCGTTGCACGACACCTATGGCTTCCCGATTGATTTGACCATGGAAATGGCCGCCGAGGTTGGCCTAGATGTGGACCGGGCTGGCTTCACCCGGTTGATGAACGAGCAGCGCGAGCGGGCGAAGGCTGACGCTCGGGCACGCAAGGCCGGGCTCACCTCCACCACGGTGTACCGCGAAATCATGGAGGTCGGGGGTGCCACCACTTTCACCGGATACGACGAAGTCGCCACCGGTGCCAGCGTGGCGGGCATCGTGCTCGACGGGGAGTCGGTACCGGTGGCACGGCAGGGCCAGACGGTAGAGATCGTGCTGGATCGCAGCCCCTTCTATGCCGAATCGGGCGGGCAGCTCGGCGACCACGGCCTCATCGAACTCGCCGATGGCAGCCGGGTTGAGGTGTTCGACGTGCAAACCCCCGTCCCAGGCCTGTGGGTGCATCGCGGCACGGTGACCAGCGGTGAGGTGGAACAGGGAGTTCCGGCGGTGGGCACCATCGACATGGAACGCCGGCGGGCAATCTCGCGGGCGCACACCGCCACCCACGTCATCCACAAGGCGTTCCGGGAACGCCTCGGCGAAACCGCCACCCAGATGGGTTCGGAGAACGCTCCGGGCCGGCTGCGATTCGACTTCCCATCGCCGGCCGCGGTTCCCGGCGACGTCCTCGCCGAGGTGGAAGCCCGGGTGAACGATGTGTTGCTGGATGACCTGCCGGTTTTCGCCCAACAAATGAAAATCGACCAGGCTCGGGCCATGGGCGCGATGGCGCTGTTCGGCGAGAAATACGGCGACCGGGTCCGGGTGATCAGCATCGGTGACTGGGCGCACGAACTCTGCGGTGGCACCCACGCTTTGCGGTCCGGCCAACTGGGCGTGGTGTCGTTCTTGTCGGAGGGATCGATCGGTGCCGGGGTGCGCCGGCTGGAGGCGTTGGTCGGGGCAGACGCCTACCGATTCTTGGCCCGCGAACACGCACTGGTGACCCAACTGACCGAACTGGTGAAGACCAGGGCCGACGATCTTCCCGCGCGGATCGAGACGTTGATGGTCAAGTTGAAGGATGCGGAAAAAGAGATCAATCGCTTTAAGTCCGCGCAGATGTCCGCCAACATCGAAGGAACCATCGGAAACGGCCTCGACATCGGCGACGTGCGGCTGTGGACCTTCACCGCACCGGCCGAGATGATGGCCCGTGACCTGCGGGAAGTGGTTCTCAAAGCCAAGGGACTGACTCGCAGCGAGATCCCAGTCGCCATTGTTGGGGCAGCTGTGAACGAGGGCAAAGTGGCGCTCGTAGCGGCGACAAACGATGAGGCGCAGCGGCGCGGACTGAGCGCGAAAGACCTGCTCGCGGCGGCGTTGCCGCCGGTATCCGGCAGAGGTGGCGGAAAAGCCGACGTCGCCCAAGGTGGCGGATCGGACCCGGCGGGGTTGCCGCAGGCGTTCAACGACGTGGTTGCGCTGGTTGAGGCTTTCGTGGCAGGCGCATGAGTTTTCGCCGTGGGGTTCGCGTCGGGGTGGATGTCGGATCAGTGCGGGTGGGTTTGGCTCGGTGTGATGCCGACGGCATTTTGGCGACTCCGCTGCCGGCGGTCCGGCGTGGCCCGGGTGACATCGGAGCAATCGCGGCGGCGGTCGCCGAATACGACGCCAGCGAGGTGATCGTAGGCTTACCCGTGAGTATGGATGGTCACGAGAAGGCGGCCGCTGTGGCTGCGGTGGAATTCGCGACCGAATTGGCCGCGGCCCTGCCGGTGCCGGTGCGAATGGTCGACGAGCGGTTGTCGACCGTCCAAGCTCAACGGACACTACATAGTGCTGGCCGCGACACGCGGAGCAGCAGAAGCGTGATCGACAGCGCTGCAGCGACTCTAATAGTCCAAAGCGCCGTGGACTTTGAGAAAAGCACGGGAGAACCTCCCGGGAGGATGGTTACCAAGCCATGAGCAATGTCGGACTACCAATGCGCCCGGCGCCGCAGTCGCCAGGCAGCAATCGCAAACCTCGCGCCCCGCATCAACGACGCAGTGGGGCGTTCCCGTTTCTTGTGATGGGCATGGTGGGTCTCGGAATCGTCGCACTGGTCGCGGGTTTCCTCACTCCTCGATACTTCTCCGACCCGCCAGTCGCGGACTACGAAGGCGAAGGTACCGGGACGGTCACCATTGTGGTGAACCCTGGTGACACTCTCTACGACGTTGGTCTGCAGATGACCAACAGTGGGGTCACCGCCAGCGCCAGCGCTTTCACCCGAGCCGCCTCCGGAAACGAGGCTGCCACCGGGCTGCAGCCGGGCACCTACGAGTTGCGCGAGCAGATGAGCGGCGAAGCGGCCCTCGCACTGATCCTCGACCCGGCATCGCGGAAGGTTTCTGGCTTCACCATTCCGGAGGGTTCACGCCTCACCCGTGTGATCGAGATTGCTTCGGAGGCGACCGGGATTCCGATTGAAGAGTTCCAGGCGGTTGTCGACAACCCGGTTGACCTCGGACTTCCGCAATGGGCCTACGGCAACGCGGAAGGTTTCCTCTACCCGGCGCGATACGAGTTCCAACCGGACTCCACCGCACTGGGCCTGATGCAGGGCATGGTGGCGAAATTCAATGAGGTTGCCGCAGCGATCAACTTCGAAGGCGAAGCACAGTCCCAGGGCCGCGACCCCTACGACGTGCTGATCACGGCCAGCCTGGTGGAGGCCGAAGGTGGCGCCGAGGACTTCGGCAAGGTTGCCCGGGTGGTGCTCAACCGGCTCGACCAGGGGATGCCGCTGCAGTTCGACTCCACGTCGAACTACGCCAGCGACTCGTCCAACATTCAGTTGACACCGGAGCAGTTGGACGAGGACACCCCCTACAACTCCTACCTCTACACGGGCCTGCCGCCCACTCCGATCAACCAGCCGGGCGAGGCCGCGATGAAGGCCGCGCTGTTCCCCGAGGAAGGCAACTGGATCTTCTTCGTATCGACCAACCCCGACCTGAAGATCACCAAGTTCACCGACGACTACGACGAGTTCCTCGGTTGGAGCGACGAGTTGCTCGAGTACCTGGCCACACGTCCGCCGCAAGCGGCCGAGCAGCAGTAGGGGTGGCCGATCCACTGCCGCGTCGGGCGGCGGTGCTGGGTTCCCCCATCGCACACAGCAAATCTCCGGCACTTCACCGGGCCGCCTATCGGGCCGCCGGTCACGAGGATTGGAGCTATGAGGCGATCGAGATGGTCGGCGCGGACCTGCCCGGTTTCGTCGGCGGTCTCCGCGGCCCAGAGTGGCTCGGGCTGTCGCTGACTATGCCATGCAAGGAGGCCGGGCTACGGCTGGCCGACTGGGTGGATCCGGTGGCTGCGCAGACCGGCGCCGTGAACACTCTGGTGCCACATGGCGGACCGGGCTCCACGGTTGGCCCCGGTAGTTGGGCCGGCTACAACACCGACGTCGGCGGCATCACCTCGGCGCTGGCGGAGGCAGGAGTGCCACGCGCGGGCCGAGTTGCAGTGCTGGGGGCGGGTGCGACCGCCCGATCCGCAGTCGCGGCTGCTGCTGCGATCGGTGCTGATCGGGTGGATGTGTACGCTCGGCGCCCCGAAGCGGCCCGCGCGGTGGCTGCGCTCGCTTCGGATCTTGGGTGCGTCGGGGTGCCTGTCGCGTGGGATCGGGCCACCGAATGCACCCAAGCCGATGTCGTGATCTCCACGGTGCCCGCCGGTGTCGCGGATGCGTGGGCACCGGCGGTTGCGGCTCACGATTCCCAGGCGGCGTTGTTGGACGTGGTCTACCAGCCGTGGCCCACCGCGCTGGCGGCAGCCTGGCCGTCGCCAAGAATCGTGAATGGGCTGTCGATGCTGTTGTGGCAGGCGGTGGCCCAGGTGCGGTTGATGACGGGCTTTGATCCGAACGTGGCGGCGATGAAGGCAGCCGTCGGGCTCTAGCCGCTGCGCCTCACGCGGTCGTCGCCGGCGTGGCATCGGCCATGATGGTTTCATGGCTCAGTTCTCGGACTACCTGCTGGCAAACGGTCTCGTATCGCCCGCCGAAGTGGAGCAAGCTGCCAGCGAGAGTCGATCAACCGGGCGCACGCTGGGCCAAGTGCTGGTCGATCGCGGCATCCTGCCCGAGTCGACCTTGGTGAAGTTCGTCGCCTCGCAGTTGGGGATGCCGTTTTTCGAGTTGGCTGAAGTCTCAGTGGATGGATCGGCGCTGGCGATGGTTCCGGGTGCCCTGTGTCGCCGCGACGTGTTGATCCCGGTGGGATTCGCCGGCGAAAAGCTGCGCATCGCGATGGCCGATCCGTCGAACGTCGTGGCCCTGGACGATCTTCGCTCCACCACCGGCCGCGACATCGTGGTCGGCGTTGCCACGCGCAACGACATCATCGCTGCCATCAACCGGCACTATCGCTCCGAAGGCGAACTCGACGACATCAGTTTGGCCATCGATGCCGAGGAGGAGGTGCCTGAGGACCTCAGCAACGTTCGCCAACTCAGCGACGAAGCGCCCATCGTCAAGTACGTCAACCTGCTCATCACCCAGGCGATCAACGACCGTGCCAGTGACATTCACCTGGAGCCCACCGAGAAGGACCTTCGAGTGCGGTTTCGCATTGACGGTGTGTTGCACGAGGTGATGCATTCACCGAAGTCGATCCAATCCGGGGTCATCAGCCGGCTGAAGATCATGTGCGACATGAACATTGCCGAACGTCGGATCCCGCAAGATGGCCGCCTGACGGTCAATGTGCCCGGCGGCAAGGTCGATCTGCGAGTGGCCACTTTGCCCACGGTGTGGGGGGAGAAGGTGGTGATGCGGATCTTGGACAACTCCACGGCGATGCTCGACCTGGCCCAGTTGGGCTTCAGCACCGGCAACTATGAGCGGTTCAGCGAAAGTTTCACCAAGCCCTACGGGATGTTGCTGGTGGTCGGACCCACCGGATCGGGCAAGTCCACCACGTTGTACGCGACGTTGAACATCCTGAACAAGCCCGAAGTCAACATCATCACGGTGGAGGACCCGGTCGAATACCGCCTCGCGGGCATCAATCAGGTGCAGACCCATTCCAAAGCTGGTCTCACTTTCGCCGCCGCGCTGCGCAGCATCCTGCGTTCTGACCCGGACATCGTGCTGATCGGTGAGGTGCGCGACTACGAGACTGCTCAGATCGCCGTGGAAAGCGCACTCACCGGCCACCTTGTGCTCACCACCTTGCACACCAACGATGCACCCAGCGCAGTGACTCGGCTGGTGGAGATGGGCATTGAGCCGTTCCTGGTGGGTTCGGCGGTGGACTGTGTGTTGGCGCAGCGCCTGGCACGACGTCTGTGCACCAAATGTCGTCGGGAGTACACGCCGGTTCCGGAGGTCTTGGAGGCGGCCCGGTTTCCCTGGAACCCTGGTGAGCCGTTGCCGACGCTGTTCGAGCCGGTGGGTTGTTCGCACTGCTCGCGTACTGGCTATCGCGGACGGTTGGCGCTGCACGAAATCATGCCGATCACCCAGCCAATCGAGCGGCTCGCGGCTGCTCGTGCTTCGGCGAACGAGGTCGAGGAGGTGGCCCGCGCCGAGGGAATGGTGAATTTGCGCGAAGATGGCATGGCTAAAGTGCTCAGCGGGATGACGAGTTTGGAAGAGGTCCTGCGCGTGGTGGTGTAGGACAACTGCACTAGGGGCCGTGCCGGAGTACATTGAGAGGCAACCGGGTGGCCGCACCCAGGTGGTGACGGTGGATCCGGCGACCAGTGAGGTGGATCATGACTGAACCGCAATGGGCGACGCCACCGGCCGGTAGCGGCCCGCGGCCCGGTGGGTACGCCGCTCCAACGTCGTCGTCCGGCGTGGCGCCGCCAGGTGCGTATCAAGTTCGAGCGCCTTCTGCGCCGCCTGGATACGCCGGCGGGCCGCCGTCGCCGCCGCATGGCGCCCCACCGCACAGTGCGCCCCCACCCAGTGCACCTCCGTCGGCACCGCCCAGTGGCCCACCTGCCGGTGCGGGTGGCCGCGACACTCTCGTCCGTGGCACTGAACAGGGGATGAAGTCCGGGGACTTGTCGTTGACCGATGTGCTCGAGTCGATGCTGGCGAGCAAGAGTTCCGACCTTCACCTCACTGCCGGAGCACCGCCGACGATTCGGGTCAACGGTGAGTTGCAGCCGATGGAGGGCTACAGCACCTTGAACGGGGCCGAAGTGCAACGGGTGATGTATGCGGTGATGACCCAGGCCCAGCGCGAACGTTTCGAAGAGGACCTTGAACTGGATTTCTCCTATGCGATTCCCGGGGTGTCACGCTTCCGGGTGAACGTGTACAAGCAGAAAGAGAACATCGGTGCCGCATTCCGTGTGATTCCGATGGACATCAAGCCGCTGTCCGAACTGGGTGTGCCGGCGGTGGTGGCCAACTTCGCCTCGCTGCCGCGCGGGTTCGTGCTCGTCACCGGTCCCACCGGTTCCGGAAAATCGACCACTCTGGCGTCGCTGATCGACCTGGCGAATCGTTCCCGGCACGACCACATCATGACTGTCGAGGATCCCATCGAGTTCCTGCACGAGCACAAGATGTGCCTGGTGAATCAGCGTGAAGTCGGATCAGACACAACCTCGTTCACCCAGGCGCTCAAGCATGTGTTGCGGCAAGACCCGGACATCATCCTGGTCGGCGAGATGCGCGACCTGGAGACCATCCAGGTGGCGTTGACTGCAGCCGAAACCGGCCACCTCGTGTTCGCTACCTTGCACACCCAAGACGCGGCGCAAACGGTCGACCGGATCATCGACGTGTTTCCACCGCATCAGCAACAGCAGATCCGCCAGCAGCTGGCCGGCACGTTGCAGGGGGTGGTGTGTCAGACGTTGTGCCGCACCGCCGATGGTCGGGGCCGGGTGGTGGCGACCGAGGTGATGGTGGCGACGCCGGCGATTCGGAACCTGATTCGGGAGGGCAAAACTCACCAGATCTACTCGGCGATGCAGGCTGGTGCATCGTATGGAATGCACACTTTGGATCAACACCTCGCAAGTCTGGTGAAGAGCCGGACGATTACCTATGAGGTGGGCGCCGACAAGTGCCACCATGCAGAAGATTTCAACCGTTTGTGTGGCCACGCATGAGGTGGGTTGGGCACATGATTCGGATGAGTGGCGGGACTGTGCCGACTCGGCGAGGAGAGTGCTTCAGATGACGTCAACATATGAGTACCAAGTCCGTAATCGGGAAGGCAAGGTCACCAAGGGCCGCGTCGAGGGTGACTCGAAGGCTGTGGTCGCCGAAAAGCTGAAGGCAATGGGCTACAACCCGATGTCGCTGGAAGAGGTCAAGACCGGCGGGCTCAACCGGGAGATCAGCTTCGGTGGCGCCAAGCGCGTCAAACTGAAGGAACTCGCGATCTTCTCCCGCCAGTTCTCGACCATGGTCAACTCTGGTCTGTCGCTGTTGCGTTCGCTGAGCATCCTGGAGGAACAGACCGATAACAAGACGTTGGCCACGGTGATCGGCAAAGTGCGCATCGACGTCGAGGGCGGATCGTCGCTTAGCGGTGCCATGGCCAAACACCCCGATGTCTTTCCGCCGATCATGATTCACATGGTGCGTGCCGGTGAGGTCGGCGGATTCCTTGATCAGGTGATGAGCCAGTTGGCGGCGAACTTTGAAGCAGAGGTGCGCCTGCGTGGCAAGATCAAGTCCGCGATGACATACCCGATTGTGGTCTTCGTGATGGCGATTTTGGCCATGACTGCCATGCTGCTGTTCATCGTGCCAGTGTTCGCCTCGATGTTCGAGAGCTTGGGTGGTGAACTGCCACTGCCAACGCAGATCCTGGTGTGGATGTCGAACACGCTGAAGTTCCTGGCCCCGATCATCGTCATCGCCCTGGCTGTCTTCTTCTACTGGTGGCGCCGCCACAAGCGTGACGAGAAGGTGCGCAACTTCGTGGACCCACTCAAACTCAAGGCGCCGGTATTCGGCCCACTCGCCCAGAAGATCGCGATCTCCCGCTTCACCCGAAACCTCGGCACGATGGTGCACTCAGGTGTACCGATTTTGCAGGCGCTGGACATCACCGGCCAGACCACCGGCAACGTGGTGATCGAACGTGCCGTGGAGGATGTGCAGGATTCGGTGCGGCGGGGTGAACCGTTGGCGCGGCCGCTGGCGAATCACCCCGTGTTCCCGCCCATGGTGGTGCAGATGATGTCTGTGGGTGAGGACACCGGTGCGCTGGACATGATGCTTGGCAAGATCTCGGACTTCTACGACGCCGAGGTGGAGACCACCACGGAATCACTCACCTCGCTGATTGAGCCGCTGATGATTGCGGTGGTCGGTGGCATGATCGGCGCGATGATCATCGCGCTATACATGCCGATCTTCAAGGTGTTCGACTTGATTCAGTAGGCCTTTGTGAAGTGACAAGCGACTTTTCCTATTGACACGCGACTTGTCCTAGGCGTGTCCTAGTTTGACAGGAGCGTGTCCTAGATCCGATTTGATCCAGGTTTGGCGGCCTATGCTAGAAATTGGTCGATCCCGAATTGCTTGAGCGGGTTGCGGTCTGGGGTAGACCCTGTTGAGCCCGCCACCGAGCGGACGCTGCTCCGTGGTTGATCCTCCTCTGGCTCTCTGAGGAAGTAGATTCGGTTGAGATGCCCAGCGTCCACGGTTGAAGAAGCTGACTTGCGGGCACACGCCGCGTCTGGTGTGAACTGTCCCGGGAAGGTCCACACCACCTGCCGACGACGACACGCCCACCGACGATCGCGTGACCATCGCGGCCCTGGAACTCGTCGTCATCCGCAGACGCACCGCCACCGGAACCCCTGCCACCGGAACCCCCGCCCCCGAACCCCGCGGCGACCACGGCTACATCCACGCGGGACACCACATGCTCACCGCTGGCTAGCCCCCAGCCCAGCCAGCGCCACGCGGACCCCACCCCACGCGTCGGCAGGCGGCACCGTCAGCAGCAGGCTGGGCACGCACCTCCCCACACGACCACCGGAGGCTACGAACACCCGGACAAGCCGGGAACGAGCGACCCTGGAACTGCCACACACCCAGCGAGATCACCCTCCGGCACGACACCACCGGGAGGAGCGGACTTAGGCGGGTGACCGGTTCCGGGCTGTAGTGGACGGCCCGCCACCGGCACGACTAGGTTCAACGAGGCAGGAAACAGGACAACAGAAACAGGTGCCTCGTGGAAATCCAACCGCGACCCTCCGCGCAGCCGTGGGTTTCGCCGAGGCTGGTCCAACTCGCCGCCAGCGACACCGCCCAAGCCGGACAAATACTTGGTGGAAAAGAAGGGCAACTGACTTCCGCTTCGAGCGCAACATACCGCTCGCCCTGATGTCTGTTCGTCCGGGTCGGTGTGGGCGGTTGTCGCTCGCGGCGGGAGTCGGCTCAACTGCAGCGATCCGGTGTGGACAGGATGCCGCGCTATTGCAGTTGATCGGCGCGGTCCGGTCGGGGTCAGGGGAGGCGGCGGCTAGGCTGGACCTGGTTGGCTACGGAAAAGAGGTCTGTCATGGGAACTGAACCGCGATCACCCGCACAGCCGTGGGCTTCACCGAGGCT